>NZ_JAFICQ010000012.1:0-1292 GCF_017833835.1 Herbaspirillum sp. 1130 | reverse complement strand
TGGCGCAGCACTTCCGCATCGATCCACACCTTGCCGAAGATGGCCATCTGCAGCGGCTCCACCACGTGGCGCAACACTTCCGGCAGCGCGGCCAGGATCACGCCACCCAGCACCACGCCCGGAATGTGGCCAATGCCGCCCAGCACCACCATGGCCAGCACGGCGATGGATTCGGTCAGGGAGAAGGATTCCGGCGAGACGAAGCCCTGGAAGGCACCGAACATGGCACCGGCCACGCCACCGAAGGACGCACCCATGGCGAAGGCCAGCAGCTTGACGTTGCGGGTGTTGATGCCCATCGCCTTGGCGGCGATTTCATCTTCACGGATCGCCACCCAGGCACGGCCCAGGCGCGAATCCTGCAGACGGCTCGAGAAGAAGATCACGAAGATGCACAGCACCAGGAACAGGTAGTAGTACGCGTTCACCGACGGCAGGTTCATGCCGAAGATCTTCAGCATCGAACCCGAACCCGGTTCACCGGCCAGTGAGACGCCGAACACGCGGATCGGGTCGATCAGGTTGATGCCCTGCGGACCATTGGTGATGTTCACCGGCGCGTTCAGGTTGTTCATGAAGATACGGATGATCTCGCCGAAGCCCAGCGTCACGATGGCCAGGTAGTCACCGCGCAGCTTCAGGGTCGGCGCACCCAGCAGCGCACCGAAGAGCGCCGCCAGCACGCCCGAGATCGGCACGATCAGCCAGAGCGACAAATGGATGCCGTTCTGCACGATCTGCGGACCGCACAGCCAGACCAGGAAATTGCCGATGGCCGGATAGGTATTGATGAAGGACTCGATCACCGCGGCGAACTGCGGCGAAGCCAGCAGGCCGGCGGTGTACGCACCGATGGCATAGAAGGCGATGTAGCCCAGGTCCAGCAGGCCGGCAAAACCCACCACCACGTTCAGGCCCAAGGCCAGCATGATGTAGAGCAGCGCCATATCCATGATGCGCACCCACGAATTGCCGAAATGCTGGGCGATCATGGGGAAGATGATCATCAGCGCCAACAGCGCCAGCAGGCTGAACCGCGCCTGCTGGGGGTTGCGCTTCATGTCGAAGGTCATGAGAGCCATAGTGTTCTCTTCCGATTTCTTAAGTTTCTAAGTTTCTGTTTTTAAGTTTTTAAGGTTTTAAATCTTAAAAACTCAGGCCCGATCCGCCACACGCTCACCCATGATCCCGGACGGACGCAAGGTCAACACGATGATCAGCACGATGAAGGCGAAGATGTCCTGATAATTGCTGCCCAGGAAGTTGCCAGTCAGGTCTCCGATGTAACCGGC
>NZ_JAFICQ010000011.1:0-1968 GCF_017833835.1 Herbaspirillum sp. 1130 | reverse complement strand
AAGGATATGGTAGGAGAGCGTTCTGTAAGCCTGTGAAGGTGTCTTGTAAAGGATGCTGGAGGTATCAGAAGTGCGAATGCTGACATGAGTAGCGATAATGCGGGTGAAAAGCCCGCACGCCGTAAGCCCAAGGTTTCCTGTTCAACGTTCATCGGAGCAGGGTGAGTCGGCCCCTAAGGCGAGGCAGAGATGCGTAGCTGATGGGAAGCAGGTTAATATTCCTGCACCGTCGTTAGATGCGATGGGGGGACGGATCGCGGAAGGTTGTCCGACTGTTGGAATAGTCGGTTTTTGCATCGAAGAAGGCTGTTAGGCAAATCCGGCAGCGTAATTCAAGGGTGTGAGACGAGCGAACTTGTTCGCGAAGCAATCGGAAGTGGTTCCAAGAAAAGCCTCTAAGCTTCAGTCTAACGAGACCGTACCGCAAACCGACACAGGTGGGCGAGATGAGTATTCTAAGGCGCTTGAGAGAACTCGGGAGAAGGAACTCGGCAAATTGGTACCGTAACTTCGGGATAAGGTACGCCCAAGTAGTTTAACTGGCCTGCGCCAGAAGGACAAAAGGGTTGCAATAAAATGGTGGCTGCGACTGTTTAATAAAAACACAGCACTCTGCAAACACGAAAGTGGACGTATAGGGTGTGACGCCTGCCCGGTGCTGGAAGATTAAATGATGGGGTGCAAGCTCTTGATTGAAGTCCCAGTAAACGGCGGCCGTAACTATAACGGTCCTAAGGTAGCGAAATTCCTTGTCGGGTAAGTTCCGACCTGCACGAATGGCGTAACGATGGCCACACTGTCTCCTCCCGAGACTCAGCGAAGTTGAAATGTTTGTGATGATGCAATCTACCCGCGGCTAGACGGAAAGACCCCATGAACCTTTACTGTAGCTTTGCATTGGACTTTGAACCAATCTGTGTAGGATAGGTGGGAGGCTTTGAAGCGTGGACGCTAGTCTGCGTGGAGCCGACCTTGAAATACCACCCTGGTTTGTTTGAGGTTCTAACCTTGGTCCGTTATCCGGATCGGGGACAGTGCATGGTAGGCAGTTTGACTGGGGCGGTCTCCTCCCAAAGTGTAACGGAGGAGTTCGAAGGTACGCTAGGTACGGTCGGACATCGTGCTAATAGTGCAATGGCATAAGCGTGCTTAACTGCGAGACTGACAAGTCGAGCAGGTACGAAAGTAGGACATAGTGATCCGGTGGTTCTGTATGGAAGGGCCATCGCTCAACGGATAAAAGGTACTCTGGGGATAACAGGCTGATTCCTCCCAAGAGTTCATATCGACGGGGGAGTTTGGCACCTCGATGTCGGCTCATCACATCCTGGGGCTGTAGCCGGTCCCAAGGGTATGGCTGTTCGCCATTTAAAGTGGTACGTGAGCTGGGTTTAAAACGTCGTGAGACAGTTTGGTCCCTATCTGCCGTGGGCGTTGGAAGTTTGAAGGGGGCTGCTCCTAGTACGAGAGGACCGGAGTGGACGAACCTCTGGTGTATCGGTTGTCACGCCAGTGGCATTGCCGAGTAGCTAAGTTCGGAAGAGATAACCGCTGAAAGCATCTAAGCGGGAAACTCGCCTTGAGATGAGACTTCCCGGGAACTAGATTCCCCTAAAGGGTCGTTCGAGACCAGGACGTTGATAGGTCAGGTGTGGAAGCGCAGTAATGCGTTAAGCTAACTGATACTAATTGCCCGTGCGGCTTGTTCCTATAACATTAGCTCTGTTATAGACAAGTTGAGCATATATTGTGTTTGCCCTAGTGCATCACACCCAAGAATCTACTAAATACTTCTTCCAGTTTGGGTTAGTTGCTGCTCCATTGAGAGCAACTGGCTTTACAAGTTATGCCTGATGACTATAGCAAGTTGGTACCACCCCTTCCCATCCCGAACAGGACCGTGAAACGACTTCGCGCCGATGATAGTGCTGCAACCAGTGTGAAAGTAGGTCATCGTCAGGCTTGTTA
>NZ_JAFICQ010000010.1:0-2880 GCF_017833835.1 Herbaspirillum sp. 1130 | reverse complement strand
CTGCTGACGAACAAAACGATTCGCAGCGATGCAAACAGCGCCAAGCGCGTTTGCGACAGACAGATCTTTAAAAATTAACAGCCGATAAGCGTGGGCGTTTAATGAAGTGCGACAGAACTTCGGTTCTGGAAACTTTAAATATTAAATGCTCACAAGAAATATAGGTAAGTTCGCAAGAAATTACCTGTCAGTATTTTGAGAGAGCGATGCCCTTCGGGGTAGCCAGAAATGGCACAAAACAGAGATTAAACTAAAGAGTTTGATCCTGGCTCAGATTGAACGCTGGCGGCATGCCTTACACATGCAAGTCGAACGGCAGCATAGGAGCTTGCTCCTGATGGCGAGTGGCGAACGGGTGAGTAATATATCGGAACGTGCCCTAGAGTGGGGGATAACTAGTCGAAAGACTAGCTAATACCGCATACGATCTACGGATGAAAGTGGGGGATCGCAAGACCTCATGCTCCTGGAGCGGCCGATATCTGATTAGCTAGTTGGTGGGGTAAAAGCCTACCAAGGCGACGATCAGTAGCTGGTCTGAGAGGACGACCAGCCACACTGGGACTGAGACACGGCCCAGACTCCTACGGGAGGCAGCAGTGGGGAATTTTGGACAATGGGGGCAACCCTGATCCAGCAATGCCGCGTGAGTGAAGAAGGCCTTCGGGTTGTAAAGCTCTTTTGTCAGGGAAGAAACGGTAGTAGCTAATATCTACTACTAATGACGGTACCTGAAGAATAAGCACCGGCTAACTACGTGCCAGCAGCCGCGGTAATACGTAGGGTGCAAGCGTTAATCGGAATTACTGGGCGTAAAGCGTGCGCAGGCGGTTGTGTAAGTCAGATGTGAAATCCCCGGGCTCAACCTGGGAATTGCATTTGAGACTGCACGGCTAGAGTGTGTCAGAGGGGGGTAGAATTCCACGTGTAGCAGTGAAATGCGTAGATATGTGGAGGAATACCGATGGCGAAGGCAGCCCCCTGGGATAACACTGACGCTCATGCACGAAAGCGTGGGGAGCAAACAGGATTAGATACCCTGGTAGTCCACGCCCTAAACGATGTCTACTAGTTGTCGGGTCTTAATTGACTTGGTAACGCAGCTAACGCGTGAAGTAGACCGCCTGGGGAGTACGGTCGCAAGATTAAAACTCAAAGGAATTGACGGGGACCCGCACAAGCGGTGGATGATGTGGATTAATTCGATGCAACGCGAAAAACCTTACCTACCCTTGACATGGATGGAATCCTGAAGAGATTTGGGAGTGCTCGAAAGAGAACCATCACACAGGTGCTGCATGGCTGTCGTCAGCTCGTGTCGTGAGATGTTGGGTTAAGTCCCGCAACGAGCGCAACCCTTGTCATTAGTTGCTACGAAAGGGCACTCTAATGAGACTGCCGGTGACAAACCGGAGGAAGGTGGGGATGACGTCAAGTCCTCATGGCCCTTATGGGTAGGGCTTCACACGTCATACAATGGTACATACAGAGGGCCGCCAACCCGCGAGGGGGAGCTAATCCCAGAAAGTGTATCGTAGTCCGGATTGGAGTCTGCAACTCGACTCCATGAAGTTGGAATCGCTAGTAATCGCGGATCAGCATGTCGCGGTGAATACGTTCCCGGGTCTTGTACACACCGCCCGTCACACCATGGGAGCGGGTTTTACCAGAAGTGGGTAGCCTAACCGCAAGGAGGGCGCTCACCACGGTAGGATTCGTGACTGGGGTGAAGTCGTAACAAGGTAGCCGTATCGGAAGGTGCGGCTGGATCACCTCCTTTCTAGAGTGCGCACGAAGTTAAGCGTCCACACTTATCGGCTGTAAATCAAGAACAGTTATTTGGTGAAGCACGGTCCGTGACACAAGTCACTGACTGGCTACTGATACTGATCCAAGCGGGTCTGTAGCTCAGCTGGTTAGAGCACCGTGTTGATAACGCGGGGGTCGTTGGTTCGAGCCCAACCAGACCCACCAAGGTTTCGGGGGTTTAGCTCAGCTGGGAGAGCACCTGCTTTGCAAGCAGGGGGTCGTCGGTTCGATCCCGTCAACCTCCACCAAGAAATGTCAAACCTAAGTCAGCGTTCAAGTTGGCGTAGTGATTTAGGTTTGATCTTTTACGATCAATGGCTGTTTTTGTTCTTTAACAATCTGGAAGAAGTAAAGATTCATTTGATGATGAATACCAGGACTGCGGTCCTTGTGTGAATCAAAAAAATGGGTGTGATTGTATCAATCAAAGTATTACGAAGTGATCTTAGCAATTAGAAGACTTACTTTGGAATACGGCAAACGCTAAAACTCAACGCTTCATATAACGCTCTTGTAAAAGAGGCTAACGTTATAGGAACAAGCGAATAAGTGCACATGGTGGATGCCTTGGCGATTACAGGCGATGAAGGACGTAGTAGCTTGCGATAAGCTGCGGGGAGCTGGCAAACAAGCTTTGATCCGCAGATTTCCGAATGGGGAAACCCGGCCGTAAGGTCATCGTTATCTGAATACATAGGGTAACGAAGCGAACGTGGCGAACTGAAACATCTAAGTAGCTACAGGAAAAGAAATCAACCGAGATTCCCAAAGTAGTGGCGAGCGAAATGGGATCAGCCTGCAAGATTTAGCATCAACGATAGCAAAACGGAATGGAAAGTCCGGCCATAGTGGGTGATAGCCCCGTATGCGAAATCGATGGTGTGGAACTAGGCTTGCGACAAGTAGGGCGGGACACGTGAAATCCTGTCTGAACATGGGGGGACCATCCTCCAAGGCTAAATACTCGTAATCGACCGATAGTGAACCAGTACCGTGAGGGAAAGGCGAAAAGAACCCCGGAAGGGGAGTGAAATAGATCCTGAAACCGTGTGCATACAAACAGTAGGAGCC
>NZ_JAFICQ010000009.1:0-85103 GCF_017833835.1 Herbaspirillum sp. 1130 | reverse complement strand
GGCTATCAATCACCTAACCAGTTCGAAGCACAACTTGCTCGGAAAGCGGCTTAGTTTCTCGACCAACCTTGGTCCAGCCCGAGGGGTTCACTCCATAAGTGGGTCAGTTTTCGATGCAATTCAACACTCATCGATTAAATCGAAGAGAGTCGGCCTTCAGCTGGCCGCTACTTCTGGCGTAAATCCTAACTTGGCAAACACATTGCCTTCCGCCGGATTCACCTGGATTGACTTAGTATCGATGACCACTATTTCTCCTTTCATCGATAGAGCGTCTCCAGATTATTGCACCCCCACGATCTCGCCGAGCCCGGTCTAGCTAGTTTAACCTAGTCAGTTATGGAATAAGGATTGATCAATAGGGAGAGGCACCGTTAGTTTTGCTCCTTCGATAACGTTGCTTTAACCTGCCCAAGAATCCAGTCCAACTCTGCTTCGCTGTAGCCCCATCTTTTGTTGATTATCCTCGCACGAACGGTAAGCAGAAGATTCTCGACAGTCATCCCGCGGAGCTCATCTAACTTCTCGCTGCAGTAAGGCGTTAGATATTTCGCAAACCTGCGACAAACTTCAAACCTCTCAATTAGCTCGGAATCGCTCCAGCCTTCTCGGTACCGGCCTTGGATTTGCCGCAGTAGTAGTTTAGGCTGAGCGCCCCCAACGGAATACAGATGACGAGATTTGGGGAAATCGTCAGGCACATCCAAAAGACTGATAGAGGCCATATGTATGCGCACTTTGGCGATAGATGTGGAACGTAGTTTTGAACGAGATTTGAGCTGTTCGGGTTTCAGTATTCTTGTGTGACTGTATCGCTAGCTTAAATTGGTGAACTAAAAAATATTCGAACATTCACCATTGATTTGAGCCGGTTCAACTTATGGTCTTAGAAGCAGTATGCGAAAGCTTCGTATCTCGCGCCTTCATTGAAAACGTAAGACCGCTGCAATCTGTTCCAACTTGTCTTCAGCTACTGCGGCTCGTTCACGGTAAGTTTCGGCGCTTTTTAAAAGGAGCGAAATTTTGTGCCAGTAGATGCCCCCAAGATCGCCGCCTTCTTGCTGAAGGCGCTCCATCGTCTCAAGAGCGATCGAAAGATCCATCCTGTCGCGCAATTCGGGGTTGATCACCATGACCTCCTTTCGGAAAGCAAGACTTCAGTATAGGCAGAAAAAAGCTCCAATCAAGTCATTATCTCTCTAGATAGACCGTATCTAGACGCGGCCATAATCCTTTTCACTTCATCTTCGGGCCTTGGTCCAGCCCGAGGGGTTCACTCCAAAAGTGTGACAGATTTCAGTGCAATTCAACACAAAGAATGAACCGGCCACCAATCAGATTGAGAGGCATGTCGATCATTGCCAATACTGCGCAAAAGACGAAAAAACAATCGCCGCCAGACCAGCATAGAAAGCATCCGCAGCTGCTTTTCCCAGCCCTCCCGTCATGCCGGCCCCAAAACCACGTTCGAGAGTGCGAGGGACGAAGTACCGATTGACCCTAGCGGGGCTGCCACCACCAATCCGAGAAGTAAGCCTTTCCCCACCAGCAGGAATCTCCATCAGACCATTGTTTCTTTCAAATAAATGTGCCGAATATCGCGATGCACTCCAAGTAACCCGGCTACACCATAAAGACATACAGCCTGGCGCCCAACCTTGTCATCTAGGAAATTTTCCTGGTGCAATTTATCCACCGCTTCTGTTTGTAAGTTTGTGGATAAACCCACGGTGTGCTTCGCTTCTGCCCATCAGCAATGGATGCGATCTAGGATGCCTTAATATTAGGCAGTCAACGGAGCGTCACTGCGGCTTGCCTTTGACCAACCCGAAGGGGTCACTCAATTTCCCAGAAATTTGCATCTTAAGTTGCCCCATGATTATTCCCCAATCCTGCTCATCACAGCGAGCGGGACGACAGAGTGACAGACGTACGTGGCCTTACTGGAATTATTCGACGCTGGTAAATCTGCGATCGCATCTCGATCAGAAAAATCTACCGTAGGCTGGACATCTCTCGAAATAGGGTTCCTCGCGATATCCGATCAGGAGCGATCAAGACAGCCTACCTCAACGCAATGATCCTGTGCCTTGACGAATTCGCACCCAGACTTTCCGCCTAGCGTAGCGCAGAGCCATCCGAATCTCATAAGCAGAGACGAACCTGGGCTAAAGAGAGCTGGGCTATGAGGGGCGTGCGATCGCGTGGCAGCATTCTGGCGTCAATAGAAGGTGGGGCAAACGGAGATTGATAATTCTGCGAGCAAATCAACATTCTGACGTAGATAGAGCCCAGAGGATACGCGGCACTGACAGAAGCCAGTGAAAGTACTCGCGAAAATTTTCATTCTCATCCTGCGGCTTTGCGGCATGAGGAAAATCCCTAAATCCATATTGGGTAGACTGGTCTATAGTTACTTTAGGCAGAGGGATCGGTCATTCTTTGATTGATCTGAAGAATCTACTCGCATTTAATCAAAGGGGATTGGATATGAACTATTTCCGTACTATGAGAATTGGTAGCAAACTTGCGCTGGCGTTTTCTATTTTGCTGGTGCTCACCATTTTACTTGCCGCCATTTCGTTGAGCAGCATCCGCTCTCTCACTACTTCCATCAAGGCGGCGGACGCAGTTCAAGATCAAAAGCTGGTACCGCTCTATCTCGCACGGGAGGCGCTGGATCAGACCGGCATTGCCGCCCGCAATGCCTACGTTTTCAAAAGTGACACAGATGCCCAGAAGGAGTTAGCTATTGTTGATGAACAGCGTCAACTGTATTTGAAGGCGCTAAAAGATCTGGACCCATATTTCTCCAATGATAAGAAATTTCAGAAGGTGCGCACTGGCTTGCTACAAATGGCCGAGGAACTAAAGCGCCCGCGCGCTTATCGGGAAAGCGGAAGGATGGAAGAGTATCGCGACTTTTTAGTCAACGAATGTAGTCCGCTGCGTCGGCAAATTGTGCTTGATATCAATGACGTCATCGCTGACGTCGACAGTGAAAATGATAAAGCACACGAGGCCACAATTGGGATGGCGGAGAGAGCTTCTATCGTCGTCGCCGTACTGACCTTGGTAGTAGCCGTAATCTCCGCGATCGTCGCGATCGTTATTACACGGGGGCTCCTGAAGCAACTCGGCGGGGAGCCGTCATATGCCGCTGAGATTGCGCAACAGATCGCAGCTGGTGATCTGACTTCTCAAGTGCAAACTAAGATTGGCGATAGCACCAGCTTGGTTTTCGCAATTAAGCAGATGCGAGACAGCCTAGTATCAATTGTAGGAAAGGTCCGCGAAGGAACTCATACAATTGAGCAAGCCTCTAGTGAAATTGCGTCTGGAAACCTGGATTTGTCCTCTCGTACAGAGCAGCAAGCGGGCGCATTAGAAGAAACAGCGTCGGCGATGGAAGAGCTAATGTCAACGGTTAAGCAGAATGCGGACAATGCCAAGCAAGCGAGTCTGCTCGCAGTTTCGGCTTCTGAGGTTGCAGCCAAAGGCGGAGAAGTAGTTGGTGTGGTAGTCACGACCATGGAGGGCATCAACGCCTGTTCAAGGAAGATTGTCGACATCATCAGCGTCATTGACGGAATCGCCTTCCAGACGAACATTCTGGCATTGAATGCTGCAGTGGAAGCGGCAAGAGCCGGTGAGCAAGGGAGAGGATTTGCCGTTGTTGCTTCTGAGGTCCGTAGCCTTGCTCAACGTAGCGCGACGGCGGCAAAAGAGATTGCGGAGTTGATCAATGACTCAGTTGCTCAGATTGGACGGGGGAGTAGCATGGTCGAACAAGCGGGGATGACCATGGCGAACGTGGTTTCCAGTGTACAGAGGGTAACAGATGTCGTCGCCGAGATTTCTCACGCAAGCCAGGAACAGAGCCATGGAATTACCCAGGTCAATCTGGCAGTTACTCATATGGACGAAGCTACCCAGCAAAACTCCGCTCTGGTAGAGGAAGCAGCCGCCGCGGCCAATTCGATGATGGAACAGGCCAGCGCCCTAGCGGGCTTGGTCTCCACATTCAAGCTGGATACCTCTACAGCAAGCTAGGTGCGCATGCACGGCAGCAATGCGTCCTCCCAATTCCTGCCTACCCGTAGCATGGCTCCTCTCGGATAAGTCATTAAACTCGAGGAAACACTACGCGGCCGCTGTGCTCGTTAAACGCGACATGACGGAGCGCTGTATGAGCGTTTTCCGCTGGCCGTGCGAGATACTAGACCAGCAGGTAGTAGACGGGGCAGAGTTCTTCACGCACCAGTGCCGTCCCGAGTTCGCGCCAAGGCCAAGGATTGGCCGTGGGGCAAGAAACTCTGGGACGAATCTTATGGTGTAGCTCTCAGGGAAGTAGAGCTTCAATCAAGTTTCCTTGAGATATCGTCTTTGTAGTAGCGACGCGCCACATAAATCCTAACTTCCCAAGAGACCAATCCACCAAGAGCCGCACGAATGATCATTGGAACATAAGGAATGGCGAAGACTCTCCCGATGTAATATCCCGCCGCTACAAGCCCTGCGCAAAAAAGCAGGCTCATCCATGTCTCCCAGTGGCGGAAGGTCTTTCGATATATCCGCTTCCAAGACGCAGCGCGTTCTGCTGGCAACAGTGTCGCCAACTCTGGAATTTCTTTCTTCGTCCAAAAGCTACGCATGTATTTACTCCTTTGCCGGGCGGCTTCAAGGAAAAGAGTAGTCAGGAAACCGTGGAGATTTAGCGAAGAGAAAATCACCTATGCGATAGGGCGAGGCCGGTCCAGCTCCCGGCGCTTTCGCCTCTACAGCCCTAATCAATCAATTTTTATGGAAAGGTTCGATGCTATATTGAAAGGATTAGGACATAGCTTCTTACCTTCTGAGCTTACAGGCAGAGGCCGCTTGGCGGCAGCGGTTCAGGTGGCGCTGCCTACATCAATCGCAAAGAGCTCGTTAACATACGTCAGGACATAGAAGAACTTGGTTTCCTGACTATACGACACCATGTTGGTAATGGCGTCTGGCAACTGATGCGTCCCCGTGACACTCAGACTCTCCAAAGACAGCTCGTATAGCAGTCCACCGCAGGAGCCGAAATAGATTTTTCCGTTAATCAGACTGGGGGGAGAGAAAAGCTTGGAGCCGCAGAATATTTTTTTCTTCAATTCCTTCTTTTCAAGATCAAGAATGTACAGATGCTTATCGCTAGAAGGCACGAAAGCCAGATCGCCAACGATCAGCGGGATGGTATAGATCGTATTGCTAGTGATGACTGACCACACCTCCTCGCCAGAGGCGACATCGACAATATAGATGCATCCATCTGCGCATCCCGTGACCACATGTCCGCGGATTTTGTCGAAGGCCGCGGCGTGACGAATGGAGCCTTTTTGCGATGCTCCATTCTTGTTGGTCCGAAAGCGCCAGTAACGGTTACCTGATCTGGCATCAAGTAGCAAGAGTTCATCATCGTTGCTTCCGCATGCGACTATTCCTCGCTCGGCCCAATAGATCGGAGAAGCGTGGGTATAGCGCGCGGTCATATGTTCCCAGACCTTCTCTCCTGTCTCCATATCAAGGGCGACAACGCTGCCGCGCTTCCCCTCGACGCCAAACTCCAAGCCAATGAACAGCAGACCGACATCAGCCCCCAGCGCTGGCGATGAACCGACCCAGTCCGCCCCGATGAAGCACCATATCTCTTGTCCAGTGGCCGCATCCAGGCAATAGACATTTCCATCGTAGCTGCCGAAGTAGACCCTACCACGGTGGACGGCGGCGGTAGACCAAATATTCTTGTGCCCCACCGACTCAACCTTGACGGCCCAGATCGGCTTTCCATTGAAGGCATCCAGGCACCAGAAAATCCCGCAGTCCCCGCCAAAGTAGAGGCGCCCGTTATCAACAACTGGAAAGGACTTGGGGACCCGGTGAAAGAAGTTGGGGTCCGGAGAGCGGAACGACCATAGATTCTGGAAGATAGTGGAAGACGCAGGCAGCGCTTCTTTCTTTAGCGACAGATTGAGCTCGTTCAGTGCAAAGAGTGAGTGCACTTGCAGATCGTGCGCCACGCGCCATGCCAAGCCCTGCGTACTTCTATAGTCGATCAGGACAAAAATGGAAGAGATCTCCCGGCGCTCCCGCTCCAGAATGACGCGCACCTTTTCCAGACTTTTTCCCGAGTTGAGCACATCATCGACAATGATGATGGGTTCCTCGGTGAGCACGCCCTCGATCAGGTTGCCGGTGCCGTAGGTCTTTCTCTCCTTGCGCACGATGAAGCCATTGACCGGAGTTCCCCGCGCTGCCGACTTGAGCAATATCGCTGACAGCAAAGGGATGGCCGCGGTTTCCATTCCCCCGACCTGAAAAGGCAGCTTTTCTGAATACTCGTCCCAGAAAAATTCGGCCAGCAGATCAAGCAATACCGCCTTCATGAAGATGCGGCGCATGTCGATCAGCCAGCGATTGCTGGTTCCTGTCGGAGAGATCAGGCGCTGCCCATCGGAGGTCAACACAGCCTCGCTGCGTATCGCGGACAATAGAGCTTGCTTCTTTTCAGACATGGTTGGCCTCAGCAATTAGGGTAGATCAGTCACATAGAAAAATCAGGGCAGCCTCATTCAGGCTCTGCCACCGACAAGAGGCTGTTGACCTGAACGATATCCTCCTCCGTCAACATGCCTGCGGAAGCCCGCAAGCGGAGATAGGCCAAGATCGTGTCATAGCGGGATTTCGATAAATTGAGCTCTGCCTGACTCAATTGGCGTTGTGCCTTTAGCACGTCAATATAGGTCTTGACGCCCAGCTTGTATCCGAGCCTCATCGACTCCAGCACCGAGGCGCTACTGACCTTGACCGTTTCCAACGCATTGATTCTCGCGATACCACTTTTAACGTCGAGATAAGCTGCCTGGATATCCTGTTGTCCGTTGCGTATCGCGAGTTCCAGATCATCTTCCGCCTGGCTGCGAAGAGCGACCGCTTCTCTCACTTTGCTTTCGGTCGAGTAACCTGAAAAGATCGGGATATTGATCTGTATCTCCACGGCATTCGTCTTGATTCTGCCGCTCTCCAGCGTAGGACTTCGCCCTAGTTGATTGCTGGCTCCCGCGCTGGCCGACAGGCTGACGGTGGGAAGATAACCTGCCTTGACCTTCTCCACCTCCACGCGTGCCACTTCCAGCCTGGCAGCCTGCAGATTTGCATTCAGGTTTCCCTTCTGCGAGGCTTCGAACCAGTACTCGATGTTGCCCTCGACCGGCGGAACGATATTCACGTCATTCGGCAACTTCATCAGATTACTGATTGGCTTCTGAGTTATCTTCCGCAACGCCTCTTTCTTCAGCTCGAGATTATTGATCTCAGCCAGTTCGTCAACAGAGGAAAGATCGAACTGGGCTTCTGCTTCGCGCTGATCAATGATCGTGGAAGTCCCCTTTCGGAAGCCCTCTCGCGCTGCCATCAATTCCTCCTCGATAGAGCGCTTGGTGGCGCGGATGGCGTCGATGCGATCCTGCGCATTCAAGACAGAAAAATAGCCGTCGCATATGCGCAGAATAAGATCTTGCTGTGCGAGCAGGAAAGTGATCTCATCGGCCACCAACGCCTTCTTGCTCTGCTCATAGGACTTCCAGCTACTGTAATCAAAGATCGGCTGAGAAAGAACCAGTGCATACTTCTTGGTTTTCCATCGATAGGGCTGGTCGGTCTCGGTCAGGTCCGCGCGCCCGTTATTTAAAGAATAGGCACCACCCAGCGAAATCAACGGCAGTAAGGCCGCTCGCGCCTGAGGCAATTTCTCCTGGCTTGCCGTCAGAGTGTCGCGAGCACGCTGAAACGACGCGTCCATGACCTGCGCGCTGCGATAGACCTCCACGATATCTTGAGCATGAATCTCGCCGCAAAACAGTGCCACAACAAGCAGGCCTTTACGCATAGCTAATAGAGCGAAAAAACTTTGATTCGGAAGAAAGACGTCACCGCCTCATGTGCAGCTTCGCACTCATCGCTCATGATCATCTACCGTCATTTTTATGAAAGACCGTTCACCGATTCGGCAGACGGTTGGAGTAGCGCTCAGTCATCTCCAGCGCCGGGGCGATCATCCATTCTGCGATACTTCTGCTTTCCAACAAGATATCTGCGTCCACCGACATACCTTCGCGCAACGGGAATGACTGGTTACCAAACCGGATCTCTTGTGACTCGATATTTGCCTTGACTGGATAGAACAGATCCTTCGATTCATCAGCGATTTTCAGCTCGGCGGAATTCAGTGCAGTTTGCGGAATCCATGAAATGGTTGCCTTGAATTGCCCAAAACGCTCATAGGGAAAGCTGGCATATCTCAACAATACGGTCTGTCCCGTCGCAATCAGGCCAGCGGCAGAAGTCGGCACATTGAGCTGAATGTACATATGGACGTTTTCCGGAACGATGCTGGCCAGCACCTGCGCAGGTGTCACGTTCTGGCCAAGCTCGGCCAATGCTGCTGTCACCATCCCCGCTGTCTTGGCGTAGACGACGACTTCGCGCTTGGCGTCGTTCTCGACCAAATCCTGTTGTAGTATCGACATTTCCCGATTCAACGCGGTGATACTGTTTTCCGACTTGTCGTCGAAGTCGGCCAATTCATTCTGCGCATCGCGCAATAAACGTTCGGAGTTGCTTTTTTCCCGCAATAGTGCGAACAGTCTGGTGTGAACATCGACGTTGGACTGCAATTTCTCCTGATAGGCGGACTGCGAAATGAATCCGCTTTGCTCCAGACCCTGATACCGTTTTAGATTGTCATCGCTGAGACGCACGGAATCCTGCTGCGAGCGGACCTGCTTTTCCGCCTGGCTCAATTCATTTTTGAGCAAGACGATCTTCTGCAGCAGCGTCGTGCGGTCGCGCATCTGAATACCCTCCAGCAGCTTCTTTTCGCGTTGAAATGCATGGGCTCGCAACTGCAATTGCGCCGTCACGCCTTCAGCGGTGCTGCCCGAATTCGACGACAGCCGATCCAGAGAGACAAGGAACAGTTTTTCACCTTCCTTGACATGATGGCCTTCCGTCACAAACTTTTTAGTAATGATTCCGTCTACCGGCGCATAGACCCTGACCACACCCTCGTCGTAAACCAATCTTCCCTGCACGCGCACACGCCGGACATAATCGTACGAAAACAGAAAGACGAGAACCGCCAGGCAAAAAAATGAAAGAAGAAACACAATCACTGTCAGTGAAGGTGATACCAGTGGCAAAGCCTCTCCCATATCTTGATTTCCGGAAGAGTTGGCTTCAGGACGAAAGAGGTGCTCTCTTTCGGCAGGTTCGTTCTTCAATCTTGACTACCTATTCATTGCTTTGAAGTTTCGGCAGATTGATGATTCGCTCGGCGGAGTTGATGGTTTCCTTCCGATGGGCAATAACGATCCGTGTGATCTTCAGGCTGGACAGTTCTTTTAATATCTCAAACTCTTTCCCCGAATCGAGGTGACTGGTCGCCTCGTCCAGAAACAGAACTTTCGGTTTCTTATAGAACGCCCTAGCCAAAAGCACACGTTGTTTCTGCCCACCCGAGAGCGCAGATCCCATGTCGCCGATCAGGGTATCGAATCCCATCGGCATGGCCAGTATTTCCTTTTCGATTCCGGCCATCGCCGCGCATTTTCGAGTCAGCTCGTGATCGGGATGCTCGTCGAAGAAGGTGATATTTTCAGCAATCGACCCTGCAAACAGAACGTCGTCCTGCGTCACCGTGGCACAGAGGCTCCGATACTGCTTCCCCAGGAGGGAAATAGGGACACCGCCGTAGGACACTGTTCCTTTAGTTGGTTCAAAGAGCCCGGTCAGCAGTTTGAGCAAGGTAGTCTTCCCGCAGCCGCTCGGACCAATGATGACCACATGCTCGCCGGCATCGATCGAAAAGCTGATGTTGGATATAACCTCCGGCAAGCCGTCGCCGTAGCGATAGGAGATACCATCAACGTTGATCAGCGGACTATGGCTTTCATCCGCCTGCACCGAGAAGTTTGAATGAAGACTCTCTGGCTTTTCCAACATGATGTCTGCGAGCCGCTCGGTTTGTACACTCAACATACGGAAATCGAAGATGCGGTCCACCAGACTGCTGATGCGTCTTGCGAACTGCTCGCGAAAGGACGTAAAGGCCACCAGCATGCCGACCGTGAAGCTCTTATCCATGACGGCCAAGCCGCCCAGCGCGAGCACCGTTACGGTTTCGATCCTGAATAGCATGGAATTGGCCAGGCGGAACAAGGCAGAGTATTTTACGATCCGAAGAGTCGCGTTCTTTGCGCGAATCGATCTGTTAGTCAGCGAAGTCAAGCGATCCCCTTCGCCGCAGAACAGCTTGATGGTCTGAATACCGCGGATAGACTCCATTAGATAGGTCTGAAAACGTGAAGCAAAGACAAAATAGCTCTCACTGGAAGAGCGGATGATCCGGTAGATGATTAACCTCAAGAGGACGTATAGCGAAAGAATTCCCGCGCTAATCAGCGCCAATCTCATGCTGTAGAGCGCCATCATCAGGAAGGTACCAATGGCCATGACTCCATCGATAAGCCCATCGATAAAGCCATTGCTGAGTGAGGTCTGGATGGTCGCAACCGTATCAAGCCGCACAATGATGGCGCCCAGTTGCCGCTTTTCGAAATACCCCAGCGGCAGACGGATCAATCTTGCCAGCACCCGCGTATACCATTGCACGCTCAGCGATGCGCTCAAATGGATAAGGGCGAACTCCCGGACGGCCTCCGTGATTGTCTGCATTACCACCACCATCACAAAGCCCACGATGATCGTGTAAAGCAGCTTGGCGTCGCCGCTGACAAGCGCTTCGTCGATGGCCCATTGGTTTAAGAAAGGACCGATCAGCGCAAACACCTCAATGACAGCGGACAACAGAAATATCTTGGCCAATGCGCTTTCCAGGCCCAGCACCCGACCTAGCAATTTGAAGACCGTGATCTGGCCACGTGGCTTGCGCTGACGCTTGAAGTTGACGTCTGGGATCAGCTCAAGGACCACGCCCGTGAATCGCCTGTTCAACTCAGAGACCTGACAGTAGCGATGTCCACTGGCCGGATCGAAGATCTCAAACCTGCCGTTATGGCAGCGGCTGAGGACCACGAAGTGGTTCATGTCCATGTGCATAATGCAGGGAAGTTGTACGTCTTTCAGCTCATCGATATCGAGCTTCAATGGCCGGGTAACGAAGCCAGTCTCCTGGGCGTTGCGCGCCAGCTGCGCCAGCGTGATACCCATCAGTGAAGTGCTGAACCGCTGACGCAGGGTCCGCAGGTCGACTTCGTGTCCGTGCGCAGTGGCGATCATCGCTAGGCACGCGAGGCCGCATTCAGCAGCTTCGGTTTGCAACTGCAACTGGATGCCGCGCCGGAAACTGAAATTCAAGGAAGCCATCTTTTTCAGGGAAAAGATCGAGCAATCAATTAAGCTGGTTATCTCGTTTTTTATTTCTCGTCACGCGTGGGAATCTGCCGCACCTGGAATCCCAATTCCTTGAGCTTATCAAGCACGTTGTCAGGACCGATCATGTGGAGGAAACCGACCGCAATGAACACTGGCTCCTTTTCATTGGCCAATTTATCAATTCCCGCTGCAAATACCCTGTTGCGCGTATCAAAGTAATTTCGATCCTGCGTACATTGGATGCTCTGGCAATAGCGCTCCATGTCGCCCAGATTTCCGCTTGCCCATACCCGCGCCAGATTCTCCAGGTTTTCCCTGGCCTTGCCGCTCTCAAGCTCGATCACATCGCGTTCCAGATCCGCTAGATCGGACGCACCGATGGCAGTGCGCTGATCCTCGGGCGTCTCAAGTTCCACAATCTCTTTCTTGGTGTAACGGGCAAATCCGATCAGAGAGGCATCGATAGAAAACTCCGGATAGAGCCCCTGCTTGCGCGCGGAGAGCAGCGTGAGCGAAGAGACCATGGAGGCCAGCGTCGCTCCTTTAAATCGATCCTGATTGATGCAAGCCTTTCGGAACTGTGCATCAATGCGGCTCACGAGTGACTGATACAAAGAAGATGAGCGCTCCGCCGCTTCTGCGGCCATAGGTGCATTCATTGCCGCGCCCAGCCCTGGCTTGGTCACGTCGATTTCGACGATCAGCTTCTTGGAGGTGCTGAGCGCCTTACGGATCGTGGGGCCTGGAAAGTCCCACTCCAGCTTGGCCACGTGGATGGTTCCGTACAGATACGACCGTGTTCCATCTCGGGTGATCTCCCACAGCGGTCCGCGGTCAGGCTGCACACTATGGGAAAGCCGTTGAAGCTCATCTGCAGCTGCAATTCCCGGCGGCGGGCAGCTATCTGTTGACTGTCCCATTGCACTGTTATTCATAATGAGGATGGCGCACGCCAGAACGAACAGCGGCCAGAGTTTTTTCATGTTCTGCCTTTTGGCCACGGAGAGCCACCTCGCAACCGATACATTGGAAAACGAAGCACTTGCTCATGCCCCGACACGCATTTGTATGAACTACCGCCATAACGATCACATTCAGGATACTTCCCGAATGTGATCGTCAGACCCAGGCTACTGACTTAGCCGCCATCACCGCCGTCGCCACCGCCATCACCACCACTTCCGTCACCGCTTCCGTCACCGCTTCCGCCGTCACTGCTGCCGTCATTACTGCTATCGCTATCGCTACTGCTGTCCGAACCACATACCGCGCCAGCAGCTGCTGCGCCTGCAGCGGCCCCTGCGGTAGCCCCTGCTGCCGACGATGCTGCCGAAGAAGCACCGGCAGCACCTACTGCTGCACCAGCTGCCGCACCAGCTACGCCACCGGCTACGCCTCCGACGGCTGCGCCGCAAGACGCGCTACCGCCGGCAGCCGTCGATGCAGACGCGCCCGACTGCGCTCCCGCCGACGCACCCGCCGTCGCGCCAGGTCCTGCACCACCGATGGCACCCGCTACGCCACCAGCCCCACCACTGACTGCTTCAAGTTCTTTACTGGTTAAAAGACGCATGATTTTCTCCGTGTAGGTAAGTTCATCACTGACTGACGATGCATGGACACTTGCTTCCCTGATTTCCAAGCCCAGCAGTCGAAAAGATTCTCACACAAAAAGAAAATCACTAAGTGACGTAGCGCTGACAAAAAACATACAAGATGCTGACGATGCAAAATTTATTTCGAAAAAATTTTTACGACCACAAGAACTGAACACAGGGCACTTGTTTTGTGACGCTGGACTTACTAATAATGTTTACTCGATGACAGCTAAGTGCATACGAAAAAGTCAGGTCTTTCTCTTTTTTCCTCAGCATGAAAATACCCTTCAGAAGTCTTCTTTATAAAGGCCGGCGGAGAAATACATTGATATAAACGGAAGGAGAATTCCCAGAACATCATTTTTTTCTTATCCCTATCACCATTGCTCGATACTTCCGTCAAGATTCGGTATTGATGCGCTTCGAATGCTCGTGCATGACCGTTCAGGAGATCACAAAAATTCCTAACGTCAGACAGGGAATTGTCAGGCGAACTTGCTAGAGTTAATTCGCCAGTAGGTTCAAGGACTGCTTTGGCATCGGATTAGAGATGAACTGCTATTGAGATAATGGGTCGCATCACACATTGAATCAAAAGGGAAAACGATGCGCATCTTTTGGGCGACGAAACAGATTCCAGAACTTGCGGCACTGTCGCCGGGCGAACGAGCGGCTGCCTGGCGGCGCGTCTACAGAAAGACTTACCACCACTGGCAGACATGGCTAAGCCTGCTTTTATGCCCGGCCTTTACGGCGCTGGGAAGCTACTTTGATAACCTGCTCGACACGAGCTACGTCGCCATGCTGATTGGGGCAGCGTTGGGCGGGTTGCTCTTTGGAGAGACCACGATCTATGTCGCGCGCCGCTATTACAAAGCCGAGTTGTCTCGACCACATCAGGATGGGTGAACAGGCGGGCCACACCAATGCGGGCGCGCGGTTCCACACGGCCAAACCAGCGCCAGTGTCACTGCAGCCCTGGCTCGGCGCGCGGCAGATTCGTAATGTGGATGTGCAAGAGCGGAGTTCGGCGATCCGATTGGCGCTTGGGACGAAGGGAGATGTACAACGTAGCCAAGCTGATGATGAGGGCCGATGGTGCCGTGCACCGTAATGCTGGGCTGCGCTAGCACCAGAGCAGAGTGGATATGACCTGCGTCGGTAATTTGTAGCCAGTTAGGCAATGAGTCGGTTGTCGATCATATTCGATTCCATCCAGGCTCGACGGACCGTGGCTGGAGGTTAGTACTGATGTGCGCTATGCGGCCTGCGCTCGTTGTAGAACTGACACCATCTTTCAATCAGCACTTTTGCCTCTGTCCGGCTGCGGAACCACTCCCGGTTAATCAGTTCGTCACGCAGATTGCCATTGAAGCCTTCCACGAATCCGTTCTGCCATGGACTGCCTGGCGCAATGAAGGCGGGATCAACTGAGGCATCGCGCAGCCGTCGCATAACCTTGGCCGCTGTGAACTCGGCACCGTTGTCCGACCGAACGTAGGCCGACTTTCCATGTAACCGCATCAATCGCGATAGCGTCAGGATGACATCCTGAGAACGCAAACTGGCGGCAACTTCGATGGCCAGGCATTCCCGGGTGTTTTCGTCGATCACGCACAGCATCTTTAACGAGCGTCCATCCACCATCTGGTCACGAACAAAGTCCCAGCTCCAGACCGAATTTGGCTTGGTTGCTCCAGGTAACCGAATGTCGTTGCCGCATTGACGCCTGCGAGGCCGCTTTCGTGGAATGCCTAGTTTGAGCGCGCTCCACAGTCGCCGCACTCGGGACTCGCCCAAGGCCAGCCAGACAGACATGCGCCGATAGCCGAATCGAGGGACTTCTTGCGATGCCGCGATGAGCTGCTGCGTCAGGCTCCGATCATTTTCAGGTTGTCGCAACTGATAATCCGCTACCCGCCGGCTCAGTTCCAGATAACGACATGCCCTGCGTCGCGGCAGTCTCCGACGAGTAAGGACTTCCAGTGCTAGGCGCCGGCCGCGGAAGTCATCATTTCTTTCGGCTTAGCTCCTTCAAGCCATCAATCACCAACAGCTGTTCCACCACCATGCGTTTGAGCTTGTCGTTCTCGGATTCAAGCTCTCTGAGCCGCCGGGCATCAGAGACATCCATACCGCCAAACTTGTTTCTGCAGCGGTAAAAGGTCTGCTCAGTAATGTTGTGGCGCTTGCACAGATCTACCGTCGCGATCTCTTTGTTCTCTGCCTCTCGCAAGATGCTGAATGATCTGTTCGTCCGTGAATTGCCTCTTCATTGAGTTCTCCTTGGCGTTAGCATAAAGAACTCGCCTATCCGGTGGCTATAAAATTCGTTTCAGGTCAGGCCTTCAAGACCAGGGCATCTTTAGGAACAAGACCTGCTACAACAGTATTTTATCGAGTTATTTTTTTTTCTCAACGTTAGGCATGACGAAATTTGCTCACCTTGAATATATCTAGTGCAGATCTCTACAACATCAAGAATCTCTTTACGGTCTGCTCGGCTAACTAGAACTTGTTGCACCTCATAAATTTGACGCTTGCTGGGGATGATCTCTGTGGCACTACGCGTCATCCAGTCGAGCAGCACTTGACATAACTCCTTTCTCGGCAGTGTAGCAATTTGGTTACGACTGGGTACATTGGCACTTAATCGACGCCGTGCATTTCTTTGATGATATTGTGCGGCTTCAATGTTTTCTTCAGGCACCCCGAAGAATTCGTCGGTTTTCATTTCACCTCCGGTAAGCCGAAATTAGAAAATTCAAGCGACGCTTCAAAATGAGAGCCCGCCTGCTATCGGAAGACCATATCATGCCCAAGTCTCTACGGTTAGTGCGCGATCTGCAAGCGAATGCATGCAGCTGATTCAGCAATGGATCATCCAAGTCGTCTCGATCGAGAACTGTCTGGCGCAACAAACAGGTGGGCGGATATCCAGCAGCAATGTCAAGCAACTGACCAATGCTCAGGTCGACAGCATGTTGCTGGGTATAGCCGAATCAAAGTAGAAAAAAGTGAATCTGGCGGAGCTACAGGCACTCCAAATACATATAGATGTCATCGAGAGAGCATTGTCTCAACAGTGTCGATAAGATACCAGCTAACACTTGCTTAAAACGGTGTCCTGTCTTGGTCCTTGATTCGCCGCAGTGAGAGAAGAAAATGACAAAAAGGGTGGTGCAAAATCAGCATATATTGGGATTAAGCTAACCAGACCTATTCGATCACCCTGCTGACGGAGTCAGACTATGGTGCCAGATCGCTATTTATATTTTTCACCTTAAATAGTTGCGTCAAGTCACCAGTACACCAATTCTTCATAATATTTCCGTGTAACCAAACACGGTACTGATGTTCAATTTTTTTGTCCGATTTGATCACGCGGCACTCGACAATATATCGTTGCTTGTTAATCCACGCAGGAACCTCGTATTGATTAAGAATTTTCATCACTGGACCTCATCCACAGATTAAAGACTATGTGTGGCATTTGCTAAGAAATGGCGGCGAGTGATGACCTTGTCGATCTTCTCTTTCAGAGTCGCCGCGTTAAACGGCTTCACGATATACCCGTCTGCGCCCGCGGTGGCAGCTTCGATAATGTTTTCTTTTTTCCCTTCAGCGGTGATCATCAATACCGGGAGATGCTTAAGGCTATCGTGTCCCCTTATATGCCGCAGCAAGCTGAGTCCGTCCATAACGGGCATGTTCCAATCTGTTAAGACGAAATTGATATCATGCGTACCTGCTTCAAGAATTTTTAATGCAGTACTTCCGTCATCCGCTTCTGTGACATGGAGGTAATCTAGCTGCTTAAGCAGGCCTGACACTATTCGCCGCATTGTGCCAAAGTCGTCCACTACTAGAAAATGACGTTTAATTTGATCGGCAGGCTTAGCTGACATTCTTTGTCCTATTTCAGATTTGTTCACGTTTGTTTTACATAGGTAAATCTTGTTGACGCTAAGATATTCTGCGTTTCGCGGAACAAAATCGCCGTCTAAACTCATGTTACCGATTGGCTGCCGGCAAAAAATCTTTTCAATAGCAGCTGCCAGTGTTAGGGCATCGATATCGTTACCCAAACTTTTTTCATAAGCGCTGATGGTCCATTCTTTGTTAGCGTGACTTCATTCGCTGTGGCGGTAGGTGTACCAAATCACATCAACTTCAATAGCGAAGGTCGCGTATCCATATGGCCCCGCAGGTCACGCCACTGCAGTCTCGTCTTGAGAACGAGCAGAACACCGATCAGCGCAGAGCGATTCGAGCCAGGTAATCGAGCTGGTTTCTTCTCGTGCTAAGGATGGCGTCGGGGCAGTAACGGTTCGATCAAAGCCGCAGTTGGTCTTAGGTGATCGGCTTGCTCAATTTCTTGATCTCGGTTGCCCCGATACCTGAGGTTAATAGCTTGTCTGAAACGATAACAGCCGTTAATGCACTTTTAAGCCGTTCCTTACTGCGCGCCTCTCGAAGGAATGTTCAGGGTTGAGCTGGTAGTTCGAGAGGAGAATATCTCTGTAGAGCAAGAGCTGATAGCAGATTGCTGGTTGGGTTGCGCTTCTTGGCATATGTATGCGTTTATTGTTCATCAAGCTGAGGCAGACTGTGGATGATTTACTTGATGCAATTGACAGATCATTATGGCGACGCACTCACATGAAAATTTCGACGAAACTTGGTTTAATGGTCGGCGCTGCATTGTTAGGTGTCTCGGGCATGGTAGCGGTTGCTCTCATGCAGGCTAGAGAGGAGATGATTGACGAGAAGAAGGAACAAATCACGGAGATGCTTAATAAGGCCGAGCATCTCGTACGCTACTATCAGTCCTTAGAGCGGGACGGGATACTCACGCGGTCTCAGGCACAGTCATCGGCGAAAACCGCGATGTCCCAGCTCAACGCGAGCCGCAACAGTTATTACTTCGTCAGGACAGTTGAAGGCGTGGTTCTCGTGCACTCTAATGAGAGTCTTATCGGAACAATTCCGCCTGGAATCCGCACCCCAAAAGGAGACATGAGCGACAGTGAGGCGTTTGCGAGAGGGCTTTCTCGATCGCATATTGTGTTGGTGGATTTGCTCGTCCGTCGCTCGACGGATGGCCCGCCGGAGGCAAAACTACAAGGTGTCGTTGCAGTACCTGAGTGGCAGTGGTGGATCGGGACGGGACTTTTTTATGACGATATCAACGCGGCGTACTGGAACGTGGCGTACCATTTGATTGCGGCATCGGCAGCGGTCATCCTGATTGTGGCATCGATAGCGTGGTTCATAGCGCGCGGCATTCGCTCTGAACTGGGGTGTGAACCAGCCGCAGCTCGGGCAATCTCAGCGCAAATTGCCTCCGGAAACCTTGCAGCAAATATAGACGTGATAGATGGTGACCGCTCGAGCTTGCTATTTGGGCTGAGCGATATGCGCGACAAACTTTATGACCTCGTGCGAGGGATCCGGGTGGCGGCGGAAACAATCTCCACAGGAAGCAGCGATATTGCGCAGGGCAATCATGACCTCTCGCAGCGTACGGAAGAGCAGGCGGCGTCCCTCCAGCAAACTGCTGCGAGCATGCAGCAATTGGCCGTGATGGTGAGGAGCAATGCAGCGAGCGCAAGCGAGGCTACCACTCTTGCACGAGACGCTGCGCAAGCCTCTGAGACTGGCGGTCTTGCAGTAGATCAGGTAATTAATACTATGCACGCCATAGCCCGCGAGTCTACAAACATGGAACAAATAATTAGTGAGATAGAAGGCATCGCGTTCCAAACAAATATTCTTGCGCTGAACGCTGCAGTGGAAGCAGCTCGCGCGGGACGAGATGGTAAAGGCTTCGCGGTAGTAGCAGGTGAAGTACGCTCTCTCGCACAGCGCAGCGCACTCGCCGCGAGGGAGATCCGGGAACTTATCGGGTCGTCGGTAGGCAGGATCGCCGACGGAGCGGCTCAGGCTACAGTGGCGGGGAAGAGAATGGGCAATATTGTTACGTCGATCGCACGGCTTAGTGCGATTATGGATGAAATTGCAACCGCTTCAAAGACGCAAAGTAGAGGCATTGAGGAGGTTAGCCGTGCAGTCAGCCAGATGGACGAGGTTACGCAACAGAATGCGTCCCTGGTTGAGCAAGCCGCCGCCGCCTCTAGCTCACTGGAGGAGCAAGCAGAACACTTGCGCGCGAAGGTTCGCATATTTCAGCTTGTCAGTGCGTACCCGGCTTGATACTCGGAAAGAGCGATCGTTTGGTGCAGTTGGGTGCAACGACAGATGGTCTGCCAGCTTCGTGCCTTGGCTAAAGAAGGGGGGAGAACATAGATGTTTCGTCCATGACTAGAACGGCATGGTGCGACTATGCGTTTTGTTAGGCATTAAGGCTGACCTGGTCCGGTTGATTCACTTTAGGCATCCTGGGCCGTTCCGAGAGTGAGTTTCGCCGCACACTTGGCCCTAATCGGGGAAGGGTTGCTATGAAACGTAGCGCTCTGCGATCGAACAGAGTCTGGCACTACTGAAACAGGCTGACTGACGATGGTGGTAGCGGGTCTGATCCTGGGACCAGGCGTTTTATCGCTGAAAGAAGCAGTATATGCGGGGGCAGTCGGATGTGGTGCGCGAACTGAGAGAGTTGCATGAGGAGAATGCGCGACTGAGAAATTTGCTTGCCGAGCTGTGTCAGGGCACGGCGATCTTGAAGGGTGTCGCTTAAAGAACTGGCGCGCCACGCGCTGAAGCAACACGTGCTGACCGGTTGCGGATTGACGATGAGGCGGACCTGACGGCTCGAGAAGCAACCGCCCAGTGTTCATTACTACCGCAGCGCCAAAGGCACCTTTGCGAACTGCGTTCGCGCTCGCGCGTAGTTGCGTACAGCAGGGGAGCGATGTAGCTGTTCGCGCGTCCCTAGCTATTGCGCGGCAAAGTTTGCTAGTTGGACAGAAATCAGGCGTACCGGCTGTATTGTGAGGAAAAACTGCTTTCCAAATTGCCGAAGCGTCTGAAGATGGATGTCACCGGGGCGAAGATTTGCCGGCCAAGTCAAACGATGCTTGAGGCATAGATTTGGTAGCCGGCCAACTCACTGACGGTTCGAAGGTACGTACCTTGACAGTGACGGACGAGTTCTGGAAGGATGTCTTGGTCATTGAAGCTGGTTCATGTGTGAACAATGAGAGCGTGGTGACGGTATCCAATCGCGTCGCGGCTCGATCTGGTGTCGCAAGCCATGTGTTCGCGAACAGCAGCAGTGAATTCTAAGCGGGCTGCTCGACGTGTTGCTTTTAGAGACTTGGTACTGGTTGAGTTTTTCCTTCACTTGGCGCTTTCACCGGACCGCTAGTCGGAAAACTCACGCTAGGTTTGGTCCGAAAGAGACAAGCGGATCATAATCATCAGTGCCCTCAATCTTCGCGATAGCAAACAATGGAAACTGCCAAACGAAAGTGGAGTTTCGCGCTCTGCACTTGGATAGACACGACGTATGTCGACGGTTAGCTTGGAAAATTGCGAGACGGGAGTCTGCGCTGGGTAGTCGCACACCTTCGCAAAGCTTTAGCGTTAGCCACAAAGAGGTGATGATGGAAGGTAACTTTGAAACATTCACTGACCCGTCTGAAGTCGAAAATCACTATCGGGAACGCAATATCGAAATCAAAATGACGCCCCTCGTGCGCGGATCTTTTCGTTACAGAAAATACACTTCTACACCGGCAGGATTTTTTTTTCGGTCGTCGGAAATGCAGACGCCTTGGATTATGGAAAGAAGGAACGATTCAGACGTTTTCCTTCTGGTCATTCCCACCGCGGGGCGCGCGCAATGGACCTTGAATACGACCGATTTGGTATGCACTTCGCCCTACGTAGTCGACTATCTTGAGGTTAGATCGGCGCGATTTTCACCTATGACGAGAATGGACACTATTGCGCTGCCTGCCGAGCCGTTACACCAAGAGCTTGCTGCGCTGAGCGGCGAACACTCTTACAAAAGGCTATCGTTTGATCCAACAACGAGTTTCACAGGACAAGACGAGAGCGCTATCAGACAAATCTCGACAGCACTGAAATGTTTGCTTGCTTCGAAGTCTGGCTCGAGAAGTAGCCCGATCGCGGTGGGATACCTGCGCCAAGCATTGATTTCCATCATACTTGAGCGGGGCCAGCACAACTATCGGCGCAGCATCGATAGAGTGCCCGACGACGGTGTGCCGTCGAGATTGCGACGTGCTGTCGAGTTCATGCAAGCGCATGCTCATCAACCGATTAGACTCGAACAAATCGCGCGCGAGGCGGCGCTGAGCGTTCGTGGTCTTCAGTCAGCGTTTAGTAGGGTTAAGTCAACCAGCCCCATGTCGTATCTGAAAAGAATTCGTCTTGAACGGCTGCGCTCGGACCTTTGTGACCCCTCGGTAGAGGCTTCGTACACTCAGATCCTGCTCAAATGGGGATTCAGCGATGTTCGTAGGTTTTCGAAATACTATCAGCAATCTTTCGGTGAGAGCCCTTACGAAACATTTTTCAAAGCTCGGCGGCGTGGATAGGCCGACATCCTCTATGTGACGCATAACGGGTTCACGCTTTCCCGCCCTACATGGTTGTTCCCGCCGATCTTGAAAGTCTTCTGAAATGTTACTTTTCATTTTGGGGGGAGGGTCGTCTCTTTCTTGGTGAGACCATGCGAGCGATCGTGCATCGATCGCAAATATTCACAAAAGCGTACTGTCCGCAATTAATTAAAAAGAGCAGCAGTATGGGGCCACATTTCATTCTACTGTCAGGAGGCGATGTAAGCATGTCTTGGAAAGGAGCCCAGTATGCACCGCAATCGAAAAATTCACTTCTGGCATAGCGAGCAATTTCATCCTGACCAAAAGACAGCAGAGTGGGAAAAGGCCGTGAGCCAGTCCTATCGGGAATGGAAAATTACGCAGTCTGTCCCGCCCTCCTTTCACGCACATATTACTCGCTACATACTCGATGATTTTAATTTGATTAATACTATTTGCGACCCCTGCCACGGAGAACGCGATCATCGTACCGTTAAAAAGGATGACGACGTGTACATCGGCATACAGTTGACCCAAGGTGGGCACGAGCGCTTCCACTCTGCGAATCATTGTGTAGATGTCGGCCCGGGAGATCTGATGGTATGGGACACGGCTCATGCCACTCGGTTCGAAGTTTTGGAGACTCTGCACAAGGTCACATTAATGCTGCCCTTGCGCGTATTGCGCCGCAGCTTTCCGGATCACCGCCCTCCTCAAGGGGGGAAACTAAATAGCAAGTGTGGTATCGGCCATCTGCTCGCGGCACAGATGCGGGCATTGGTCAGCGAGATGAATCACTTGGAGAGCCATCAAGTGGAGGCGGCCAACCGCTCTCTATTGGAGCTGGTCAGCGTTGCTTTACAGCAGGGCACGCCAGAAGTCCCGAACAAAGACGCGATTCAACTCCAGTTGCTTCAGCAATACATAATCAGTCACTTACATGAAGAGGAGCTTGGGCCTAGATTTATTGCGGAAGCCAATGGAATCTCGATAAGAAAGCTTCATTTGATTTTTCAACGCAAGGACCTCTCAGTCTCCAGCTTTATTCTGCAAAAACGCCTGCAAATTTGTAGAGAGATGTTGATGACTCCAGGATTTCAGCATCTACAAATATCAGAAATTGCTTATGGAAGAGGTTTTAGCTCAACTAGCCATTTCAGCCGAGCCTTTAAAGCCGCTTATGGCGTCACTCCTACGGAATTCCGCCAACTCATGATGAGTCGTAGAGGCACGCACTAGAAATTTCTTTGTAGCGAGGTGTGTGATTTGGGTGTGATGTGCACTGCAAGACGAGACAAATGCATAGAGCGTCAAGCGTGATCAGAATCCCCGTGATAGCCTCACAAAGCCATCAGTGGAAAAATTGTGTGCCGCCTGTTAGCGGCTTCATTGTACCCAGAATGCATATTCTGGACGTCCTTCCAACTATTGGAATACAACGGTAATTGTATGTTTAGTTTGTGAAAATTATTTCGTAAGGCCGCACTAAGAACCTACTCCCATAGTTTTCCGATTAGAGAATGTCAGCCAGACGATGTGCATGCTACAACTTACTGTCGCAATATGATCATGAAGCCAGCGCTGCTGGCGTCTAAACGTGCAGGCTGAGGAGGCGTGGCGAAAACAGGTCCTTGCATTAAGTTACTCGGTTCCAAGGGCTTAGAAGGAGAATTGTCGCCTCTCACCAACTAATAAGCGGCTTAACGGAGGCTGGGAGAAGAGACTCATATAACTGAAAGTAGAGGGCGAGATGAGCGAAAGAAGAGGGACTGCGCAAGAGAATCTGAATATCGATCAATTGCGTAACGTCATTTCAATTACCCAAAAGCTGACCGAAGATCTCGGACTTCTTTGTGCCTTTTTCGAAGCGTCTGCTTCAAAGCTCGCAGCGTTGAACTTGCAACTTCTTTATCGAGATCTGCAGAGTTCGGCCAGGCAATGCTTTCCTCCCGACATCGCGCAAATTGAATATAGAACATGTCTAGAGATTATCGCGGAGATCGGCGCTGTCCGTTTCATACAAAAGCTGCTGTGGAGTGAGGACGTTTCCGACATGGCATTGGCAATCGCCTTGCAGGAGTTCGTCCCGTATCTCGACATACTCGTAGAAAAATATCCGGGCGTATTGATGCAAAACGCGCAGGGTGTCATTGATAAATTAAGCAACCGAAACTAGGGGGCGGCGTTGTCGCTAAGGTCAATATGTTAAAACAGCTATCGCTTCGGAAAAAACTCTGGCTATCTTCTGGTTTCTCTTTGATAGCACTGCTTTTTTTGTCAGTATGGGACATCCATCAAACGCGCGATCTACAGTTGGCCGAGCGGCGGCGAGCTCTGATAGATGTCACCGAAATGGCCTACACCATCGTGGCGGGCTTTGGAAGGTTAGAGGATCAAGGAAAGTTGACTCGAGAAGAAGCGCAACTAGGCGCGATTGCACGAGTCCGGGACCAGAGATTCACCGGAGACGGGTATGTATCCATATTGCGCTCCGACTCCGTTGTAGTGATGCATCCCATCAATCCCAAGCTTGAGGGGAAAAATATGATCGAGTTCAAAGATGCAAAAGGAAACAGTCTCTACAAAATGATCGCGTTTGCTGGGGGCTCGTCTGGGGGGGGCGGGTTTATCGAATATTGGTGGCCCCGTCCAGGGAGTGAAAAATCCAGCGCTAAGATCGGCTTCGTCAAGCATTTCAAGCCCTGGGATTGGGATATAGTCTGCAGTATGTACTCCGATGATATTGAGGCCGATTTTAGGCAGGCATTGATTCACACGATAGTCGTTTTTGCCGGAATTGCGGCGTTCTTAACGCTCATCGTTGGTATGGTCACGCGCAATATAATTCTCTCTGTTGGTGGAGAACCGGAGGAAGCTGCTAATGCCGCCCGAAAGATTGCTGCAGGGCGATTTGACCGGCTCTTTCCGGGTTGCGGTCGCTGATGAAACCAGTATTTTGGCTGCTATCGCATATACGCGGGAGCGCTTGGTGGAAACAGTTTATGGAATCAAAGGTGCCACTAGTGCCATGAAGGTTTCTATAGATGAAATCGCCACGGGCAACATGGATCTCTCAAGTCGTACCGAACAACAAGCTGGATCACTGGAAGAGACCGCCTCGGCAATGGAAGAGCTAACATCAGCCGTGAATAAAAATTCAGAGAGTGCGCAGCATGCCAGTACGTTGGCGTCCAAGGCGTCAGAAGTGGCAGAGAAAGGTGGTGAGGCGGTGAATGATGTTGTACAAACTATGACTGCTATTAACGAATCCTCACGGAAGATCGTCGATATCATCAGCGTAATCGACAGCATTGCATTCCAGACCAATATTCTGGCGCTTAATGCGGCGGTAGAGGCGGCTCGCGCTGGGGCGCAAGGACGTGGTTTCGCTGTGGTGGCTTCGGAAGTCCGTACATTGGCACATAGTTCGGCAGCGGCAGCCAAGGAGATCAAGATGCTGATCGATGATTCTGTTGGGACGGTCACCGCAGGCACACTTTTAGTGCGGCATGCAGGTAATACTATGAGAGAGGTCGTTACTAGTATTAACAGCGTCTCCGCTGTTGTTAATGAGATTGCGATTGCGAGCCTTCAACAGAGCGTTGGTATAAGGACGATTGACCATGCAATAACTTTAATGGAAGAGGCCACACAGCAGAATGCTGCCTTGGTAGAGGAGGCAGCAGCTGCCGCTAAATCACTTCAGGGGCAGTCCGAGAACTTAGTACATCTGGTGGGTGCGTTTATTTTGGAGGAAAATTTAGCGGCTGTCCCACATCTGCGATAGCGAAGAGAACGTAACTCATGAATAGCCCAGGCGAAGTTGGCAGCAAGTGCGCGGCGTTCGAGTATACAATTTTAACGATGGCTCAGGAGCGTTATCAGGATGGAGGGCATTAGTAAATGCGCGTATTCATGTCAAATATCGAACGATAGCGTCACTGATCTTAGTTTTCGAGAGGCAATTCAAACGCGCAAAATCGAATGTTTTTGATTTGCTCGCAGAATTGGCTTTCTCCAGTTCACCCGTCTTCCACCATCTTCCGATCGCAGCCACGCGGTCATACGATCCCTTCTACCACAGCTCTTTTAGTTCAGGAAAATCTGCTTCCTGCGTTCCGCTTTTCTTGTGGGATTTGGCTGATTTAGCGGAAAGCCAGGCGGACAACCGCAGCTTGAGTCGATCGAGGGCGTACGTAGAGCGCCTGATGGGGTAAGTCGGCTCGCCTTCGATTGAGTGTAGCTATGAGTCATGTGGCAGGAACTATCCAGCCGGCGTGTAATCGCTCTGAACAAAATTCGATCCCCTATGTGCCAGCGTCGAATAATTTCCAGTAGGGCCACGTCTGTCACGTCATTCTTCCGCTCACTGACATGAACTGGGTTGTTATCTAATCATAGGTCAAACTAGGACGCAAATTCCTGAGAAAATATGTCCAAAAAATGCCCCGTTTCGGAAGGAAACGGGGCTATTAAATTCGCAAGAACGCTTTGTTTCGACTACTTCAGCGCGGAGCAAAACTCAGCTATAGCATCACAAGCTTGCTTCAGCGTCGTTTCATGTAGAGCGTAAGCTATCCGCAGATATGGGCCAAGACCGAATGCGCTGCCAGGCATAACGGCAACGTTAGCTTCTTCCAGTAAAGTGATAGCAACGTCTTCATCCGACTCAAGCAGCTTGCCCGCAGGAGTGGTTTTTCCGAGTAAGCCTTTGCATGAAACAAACACATAGAAGGCACCGCCAGGAGTCTGGCAGCTAATTCCAGGAATCGCGTTTATCCATTCCACTAGAAGGTTGCGCCGGCGCTCAAAAAGATCTCTGATTTCACCGAGCATCTCCTTAGGGCCGGTCAACGCAGCGGTAGCTGCAAACTGCGACACGGAGCTCGCGCCGGAAGTCTGTTGTCCTTGGAGATTGACCATAGCCTCGATGAGCCACTGAGGCCCGGTCGCAAAGCCAATGCGCCAGCCGGTCATCGCGTATGCCTTGGACACGCCGTTCATCGTCAGAGTGCGTTCCATCAGACGAGGCTCCACTTGGGCCAGAGTGTAGAATTTCTGCGAGTCGAACAGCAAATGCTCGTAGATATCGTCGCTGAGGATGAGCACATGTGGATGCTTCAGAAGCACCACCGCTAACGCCGCGAGCTCCTCACGCGAGTAGACTGCGCCGGTTGGGTTGGAGGGAGAATTCAAGATAAGCCATCTCGTCGCCGGAGTGATTGCCTTTTCCAGAGCGGCCGCGGTCAGTTTGAAGCCGTCCGGTTCCAGGCAGTCCACAATGACTGCCTTAGCACCTGAGAGCTGAGCCATTTCTGGGTAGCTTACCCAATATGGAGCGGGAATGATGACTTCATCACCTTCGTTGAGCGTCGCGCTCAAGGCGCTGTAAATCGCCTGCTTACCGCCATTGCTCACAATAACGTTCTGCCAGGATACGTCCAGCTCGTTCTCATCTTTGAACTTCTGTGCGATGGCTTCGCGCAGCTCTTTGGTGCCGGCTACCTGCGTGTAGCGTGTATGTCCGGTCTTGATGCCGAGAATCGCCGCTTCGCAGATATGCTTTGGCGTATCGAAGTCGGGCTCCCCAGCGTTCAACGAGATGATTTTTGCGCCCGTGGCGCGACGTGCTGCAACCCTGTCAATCATCTTATAGGTCGCAGAAGGCTTGGCACTGGCCAAGTGCTTGTTCAGTCTGGTAATTGGATTTTTTTCGGTCGACACTTTGATTTTCCTACGCTAGCTCACTTGGTTTTCATGATGGCGTCGAATTCTTTATCGTGCATCACATCAGCAACGGAGCGGCCCGAACGAACAGCATCGACCATACCGTCCTGGCGACGTGCAATACGCTCACCGAGGTCCAGAACTTCTTCGATGCGGTCCGCTGCTACGAAGACAGTTCCACAACGGTCCGCAATAACATAGTCGTCCTCGTTGACTGTTACGCCGGCCATTTTGATCGGGGTTCCGGAATCGATTTGAATGACGCGATTGCGTGCGCTAATCATGGTCACGCCACGTCCGAAGACTGGATAGCCCACGGCCTCGCTACCCTCAATGTCGCGGCTCATGCCGTCGATAACTGAGCCGCGAACCTTCTTATGGACTGCGGCGTTTGCCAAGATGTCACCCCAGCAGGAAATTCCTTCAACGCCTCCAGCGATGACCAAAACGCGGTCTTCAGTGGTGATGGCGTCGATGACCGGTGAAATCAGGTGCACGGTCGGCTTCGTGTCCCCCTTGGGGCCCAACTGGATGGTGCTTGCCCTGCCAACAATCTTGTTGCAGCTCCACAGAGGACGCAATCCGAAGGTGGCGCCTGGCAAACCGAGGAAATCCAGGGCGTCCGAAATTGTGTTGGAGTCCAAACCGGCAAGGCGGTCCAAGAGGGTTTTGCTCATAGTGAATCCTTGATGTGAAATGTCACCAGTCAAGACTGGAGATATTGCGGCCCTTAAGCCTTACGTTGCAGTGTGTGATAGCCCAGAATTTCACGGGCTTCGCCCAGCGATTTTCCGTTGGCAATGTGTTCGCGGATGCCGGTTTCGACGGCTTCGATTTTCTTGGCAAGCTGCGCCACTTCCTGTGCACGGTCGCGAGGGATGACCACTACGCCGTTGGCATCAGCAACGACGATATCGCGGGAGGCTACGCGCGCGGTACCAATGGAGACGGGGACATTGACAGCTTCGACCTGGACGCGGTCTTTTCCGGTACGCATGAATCGGCCGCGGCTGAAGATGGGGTAGTCATCCGCTAACGCACGATTGACGTCACGGCAAACTCCGTCAATCACGGTGGCGGCGATTTTTTGGATAGAAGAATATTGGGTCATGATGTCGCCCCACACGGTGCAGTCGGTACGACCGTCGTTATCGATGACGATGACGTCGCCTTCAGCGACATCGTCGATGAAATCGCCTACCGTGCCGGGAGGGGTGCTTGCAGAGACATACTTGACTGTAAAAGCGGGACCAACGACGAGCTGTTTGTAGTTGCTCAATGGCATTATTTCCATGCATTGGCCGGGGATGCCCAGCTTATCCATCGCATCCGATACGCCTGGAGTATCCAGGCCCGCGAAGAGAGCAACCAGTTCCTTATCTTCCAGCTTCATATCTATCTCCATATCCTAGTCGTCGCCAAATTTAGCGATGCTCGTAATATCTTGCTTGGAGGCCTATATGTAAATTCTGATTTTTGGAATCTTAAATTAATGAAATCCTATAGTTGAAAGTTGTTGGTTTTATATAATCTTGCTGTCAGATGCGGTTCTCACGTCAATCCAATTCAGAAAGACTGCTAAGAAAGGCCTGCAAAAATCATGATTAATTTCAGACTTGTACGTCATCTATGGATGTTTCTGGCCGTTGCGGAGGAACAGAGTTTCAGTCGAGCCGCCAGGAGATTGGGAATGTCGCAGCCGCCACTTACGGAGAACATTCAGATTCTTGAGCAGGCATTGAAAGTGAAGCTATTCGATAGGTCCCGAAAGGGCGCTCAGTTGACGTCGATTGGAGCTGCAATATTGCCTGCGGTCCGAAAATTTGCAGACCAAATGGACAATTTGGAGTTTGCGGTTACCGAGGCAATCGCCGGTCAGAAGGGAACGATGACCATAGGGGCTATCAGTTTCGCTCTTTTCAACGAATTGCCGCCGGTCTTAGACAAATTGCGCTGTAGCCAGCCTGACGTGACAATCGCGGTGAAAGAGATTGATAGCGTAGACGCAGTTCCATTACTGATGTCGGGAGAGATTGACGTCGCTTTCGCAAGGCTGGAAGGCGAAGTTGGCAATGGAATTAAGACCATGCCTCTAGCCGAGGACCGATTGGCAGTGGCTTTACCCGTGACCCATCCATTGGCAAAGTCAGCGCGCGTTCGTTTGGCATCACTTGCGGAAGAAGATTTCGTGATGTTTTCGCGGGAGGTGAGCCCGGTATATTTTGATTGCCTAACGGCTGCCTGCCGCGCAAGTGGCTTTGCCCCAAGAATATTACATGAAGTTCGGACCGTATCATCACAAACTGCATTTGTGGGGTGTGGCCAGGGAATTGCGCTGATTCCCCATGCTATGAAGAAAATTGCTCCGCAAAACGTGGTTGTTCGCCCCCTGAAGGAGGTAGTCAACGTTATTACGATGGCTGTTGCCTGGGATGGAACGCGAGAGAATCTTATGGTGAAGAAGGTTATTGAAGCCTTGTCTCCAGTGAAGAAAGGGCGAAATTAAAAGTGCTGACAACTCAAATCCGTAAAGAAAATCTATACGCAATTGCTATATGAAGTTTAAGAAAATACGAATTTACATATGAAATCATACGGCGGAAAGTACGAGAAGACAGATTTAACCACTCATAAATTTCTCGCCCGCCATGAGCCTCACATCTTTCACTATTCATCCTGCTGCACAGGTCGCGAGTCCTGCAACTATCTCCGCTCTGGAAAAGACTGTTGTTTCGCACCTTAGCGATAACTTGCAGCGTATGTCCGGAATTTACGCCTTGAGGCGCATCCATCGTGGGAAGAAATTGGTCGGTACGGCTTTTACCGTCAAAGTCCGCCCAGGAGACAACCTCCTCATTTACAAGGCTTTGACATTGCTCCAGCCAGGCCACGTATTGGTCGTAGATGGTAGCGGACATGAAACCAACGCGTTGGTGGGCGAGTTAATCATGCTGTACGCACAGCAGCGAGGCTGCGCAGGTTTCGTTCTGGACGCGGCGGTTCGGGATACCAATGCGTTCTACGAAGCTGATTTTCCTTGTTACGCACGGGCGGTAAGCCACCGAGGTCCCTATAAAAATGGTCCCGGAGCAATCAATGTTCCAGTTTCGATTGACGGACAATTGGTCAATCCTGGTGACTTGATTGTTGGCGATGAAGACGGCATTGTCACATTCCCTGCTGAGGCCGCAGATGCGCTCATTTCAGCAGCTCAAAAAACTCTCGAGCACGAAGAAAAAATCAAAGCTGAGATATCGAATGGAAAGGTTGAGCAGGATTGGCTCCACAAAGTTCTTTCTCCATTTGGGCTGTAAATTGAAGCGGTCCATGACGCATAAAGACGTGTTGGCGTTGAGTGGGCCGATTCTGAGCATGCTCTGAATCTTCTGAGATGGCTGTTAACCGAAAAATTGGTATTGCATCGGTTGTTCTGTTGGCGGCCGCCCAGATTCTCATTTGGGGAGGAACATTCTTTCTCCTGGCAGTCTTGGCAACGCCAATCTTATTGGACACGGGTTGGTCGAGAGCTGCTGTCTTTGGCGCGCTCTCCTTAAGTATTTTTGTCTCTGGACTATTAGCCCCAGCAGTGGGGAGAAGAGTAGCAAGTCACGGCGGACGAGGGATGTTGATTGCCTCTGGGTTCATCTCAGGCGCTGGGCTATTGATGGTGGCATCGGCTCACAATCTCGTTGTGTTCTATCTTGGTTGGCTCGACTTGGGTGTCGCTATGGCCTTGGGCCTATATGACGCGTTGTATGCGACTCTCGGACGGAGTTTTCAGCAAAACGCCAAAGGTGCTATTACCAGTATCACTCTGTTTTCAGGCCTTTGTACCAGCATCGTATGGCCAGGTATTGCCTGGCTCATCGAATGGCTTGGCTGGCGAGGCGCTTGCCAGGTATATGCCCTCATTTTGCTCGTGACGGTTGGTCCTATCTATTTTTTTGCGCTTCCAAGAGAAGGCTTTGAAAATGTCAGCGCAAAGGCCAATGACGAAAAGAGTGTGTCGATTGGGAAGGGATTGTTTGTACAGATTGCCGCAATCTTCACTATTGCAGCAATCATCATGGCGGCGATGTCCATACTGCTCGTGTCGATATTGCATGAGCAGGGATATTCTCTCCCTGTAGCTATCGCGTTAGCCGGGTTACTTGGTCCCAGCCAAGTTGCGGTTCGAATCTTGGATTTGGCCATTAAGGCCGTGCATCCGAAGTGGATGACTCTGGCCTCCGTAGGAAGTGTTCTCGCAGGAATTCTCCTCATTCTCGCCATTCCCGATATTGCCTTTCTAGGTGTTGTTATTTACGGCGCTGGAAATGGGTTGCGGTCAATTGTCCGAGGAACACTTCCCTTAGCGATAACTTCGTCCGCCGATTATCCGGTGTTGCTCGGACGGCTCGCGCGTCCGGCATTGATTGGTCAAGCGGCTAGTCCGCTCGTTTCGGGATGGTTATATGAACATTACGGTGCGCACCAAAGCCTTTTGGTCTTAGCCGCACTTTCGGCAATCAATACCATTCTCTGCTTTGTTCTAATTCGTGGGCTTTCGCGTCCCCGTACTGCTGAGCCTTCTGCCCATTGATGGGATTGAAACATTTGCAAATTCGAAAATATCGAATTTGATGCTTGCAAAAACATTTATAAAAATTGTATGCTTGTCTGCATGCGTTGTGTATACACGGAAGTATGCACAAATTTTGTGGAACATCATAGGAGACGGTCGTGAATCTCAGTTTTTCTCTTCCCGGAGGGGAAGTTATTGGCGTCAAGGTCACCCAGGTTCTGAATGGCGGCTTTTCAGGCCGCACAAGGGAGAAAGTCCAAGCGCACATCGATGAGTTGGCGCATTTGGGCGTCGCCCCTCCAAAAGTCATTCCCATCATGGTCCCTATCTCTCCATATTTGGCTCAGCAGACTGGCCAGGTATGGGTGCCGCATGACCGCACTTCTGGAGAAGTGGAGTGGGGCTTGGTGGTCGCTGACGACGGGCAGGTACTCTTGACTCTGGCTTGCGACCATACCGACCGTGCCCTGGAAGTCCACGGCATTGCTTGGTCGAAAAACGCCTCTCCAGACGTTCTGTCGGATTCTGCGTGGAAGTTAAGCGAGGTCGAAGACCACGTTGACCAGCTCCAGCTTCGAGCATGGGTGACGAATGACGGCATCGAGTCCGAAATCCAATCCGCGTCGCTGGAGGAGCTTCTGCCACCTTCACATTGGGTAGAGCTATTGCGCCAGCGCGGGCTCTTGAACCCTGGAACCGTGCTGATATCTGGTACCGTGAATATGCATGAGGGTGTTAATCAGTTCGCGAGCCGCTGGCGCGCGGAATTGTATGACCCGGTCCTGAACCGCACCCTGACGCTTTGCTATGACGTGAAGCGTCTGCCCGAGCCAATCATCTAACGAATGATGTGAGCCCCCAGGGCGAGATGCTCTGGGTTGCGCATTACCCTGTCCATGAGTGTCAATGCAATGAACGCCTCAATTAAATCGGCCACGCAAGTTGCTGCAGCCGGCTTTGCCAAAGTATTGGTTCATCCGGCTGGAAGCTTTGGCTTGCTGTTGGACGCGGCGCAAAGGGAATTTAGCCAGATTACGCAAGAAAAAATCTGGGTACTGGCAAAACTTCTGAAAGAAGATGGGGTGCTGCCTGGCGTGCGTGAGACCGTACCCGGCATCAACAATCTTCTTGTGGTCTTTGAGCCGACCAACTTCTTCCCGATAGATGCGACCGAACATCTACTTTCTCTCTGGGCGAACTTGGAGGTCGAGCAGAGAACAGGGCTAGATATTGAAATCCCGGTGACATACGGAGGGGAGTATGGAGAGGACCTTGCTGAGCTAGCTGGAGAAGCAGGCCTACAGATTGCAGATTACGTGAAATTGCATAGTTCTGCGACATATTCTGTTGCGTGTATTGGCGCGTATCCGGGCTTTGCATTCATGACAGGCCTACCACCACAGTTGGCGAAACCACGTCGGAAGACACCACGCCTGAAAGTGTCCGAAGGTGCGGTCATTATCGGTGGGCAGCAAGCAGGCGTGTTGCCATGTACGGCTCCATCAGGCTGGCACTTACTCGGCACGACGGACGTGAAAGTATTTGATGCGACCAACCCGACACCATGCTTATTCGCCGCTGGCGACCGAGTCCATTTCCGTATCAGGAGCATTGAAAAATGATTGAAATTCTAACGTCAGGTGCTCCGAATGTTGTTCAAGATTCTGGCCGCGCAGGCTTCCTGGACATAGGTGTAGGAAGAAGTGGCGCAATGGATGCGAAGGCATTCGTCATTGCCAATGCCTTGGTCGGTAATCCACTTGGTGCCGCTGTCATTGAAATAAATCTGTTCCCATTTAAGGTGCGCTTTCAGAAGGGGACAGTATTCGCCTGTACGGGAACGGATAGTCGAGTTCTGCTTGACGGGAAAGCCCAGTCTCCCTGGTGGGCGCGGCGTGCAGAGGCTGGCCAGGTGCTAACAATCGAACAGCCCAAAAATACCGCTCGAGCATATCTGGCAGTCGGTGGTGGCATTGATGTGCCTGAAATTATGGGGTCGCGTGCGACAGACCTGAAAAGTGGATTCGGTGGCAGCGCGGGAAAAGGCTTGCGGCGAGGCGAAATACTTGCGTGCGGCCAGGTTCAATACAACAAGCTAGGAACGGCTGGTGTAGGTGTCCTTCCCGACGGACTTTCCGATTTTTGGCAAGAGCTTGCAACACGAAGAATTCGCTTGCGGGCTATTCCCGCCGCTGAGTATGGCCTGTTTGATACGGCAGCTCGTGAGGCCTTCGTCTCAACCGACTACAAAATCACCCCTGACGCCAACAGACAAGGCTATCGACTTAGCGGTGAGGCACTGCACTTGAGAGAACCTGTCGAGCTTTTCTCGCACGGTATTGTTCCCGGCACAGTGCAGGTGCCTCCCTCTGGGCAGCCAATTATTCAACTTGCTGAAGCAAATACATGTGGTGGATACCCAAAGATTGCGACAGTGATTGATGCGGACTTATGGCGCCTAGCCCAAGCACCTATTGGTATTGCGGTGCATTTTGAGCTCATTAGCCAAAGTGATGCAATTGACCTTACGACCGCTCAAATAAAAGAAGTCGCCTCATTGCAATCGTCCTTAGAGTTGCTATCCGGACGCAGCTGACATTCAACCAATTTTAAAGATACGAGGTTCAAAATGGCTACATCGACTGACACACTTTGCATTGACTTGAATTCGGATATGGGTGAGGGATTCGGCGCATATCGAATGGGCGACGATGAGGCGATTCTTAAAATCGTTAGCTCCGCGAACATTGCCTGTGGTATGCATGCCGGCGACCCTGAAATCATGGCCAAGACGTTCAAATTGGCAAAGGAGCGTGGTGTCGCTGTCGGGGCTCATCCAGGATTCCCAGACCTGTGGGGTTTCGGTCGACGCATCATTCCTCTTACACCTGGCGAAATCGAGCGCGTTGTTGCTTATCAGATTGGCGCAGCTCAGGCGCTTTCTACTTATGCAGGGCACCCCATCACCTACGTGAAGCCACATGGTGCGCTGGGCAACCTTACTCAGACAGATGTGGAAGTGTCGTCGGCCATCGCGAGAGCAATTAAAGCTGTCGCCCCTTCGTTGAAAATCTTGACGTTCGTTAATGGCGCTTTGGAGCGCATCGCAGGTGAAATGGGGATGCAAACTTGCGCAGAGGTATTTGCTGACCGCGCGTACACAGATGAAGGGCATCTAGTTCATCGTAAGGTGCCTGGCGCCGTTCTGCATGATGTAAATGAGGCCGCGGCACGGATGCTGCGGATGGTTCAGGCCGGAGGTATCGAAACTATCTCGGGCAAGCTTATTCCCGCCAAAATCGAATCAATTTGCGTGCATAGCGATACGCCAGGCGCTATCGAAATGGCCGCAGAGGTTCGCCGTCGACTCGAAACTGCAGGCGTAACCATTAAAGCATTCGCCGGGGTGTGAGATGGCCATGGACATCAAGTACGTATCTGGCTTGGTCGATATTCTTGAGCGCTCATCTTTGGCGGAGTTGGAGTACCTGGACCAGGGCATGCATATTCGGCTCAGTAAGAGCTTGAATCCAGGTGCTGGCCACGCTGAAGTTCGAGCACAAGAAGTGCCGGTGGCACCATTCTCATCGGACGCGACGCCAAATGATTCACCGCAACCGACTCCTCAGGAAGAATCTTTACCAAGGAATATGGAGGAAATTCTATCTCCCTTGGCTGGTGTCTTTTATCGCGCACCGTCTCCTAAAGACGCTCCGTTCGTCAGCGTTGGCGACCATGTGAAGGAGGGGCAACAACTGGGAATTATTGAGGCAATGAAGATGCTCAATCCAGTTGAAGCCGAATTTTCAGGCCGTATCGTGAAAATTCTGGTCGAGGACGCCGCAAATGTTGAGGGGCAAGCTGTACTTTTCGAAATTGAGAAAAGTGGGGGCGAGTCTTGAAGAAAGTTCTAATTGCCAATCGCGGTGAAATTGCTCTACGCATCTTGAGAGCCTGTAAGAAGCTAGGCCTGGCCACAGTGGCGGTTCATTCAGATGTGGATGCAGGTCTTCGCCACGTATCACTTGCTGATGAATCAGTCTGCATCGGACCAGGCCCCGCAGCACAAAGCTATTTGAACCAAGCAGAAATTCTGTTGGCTGCCAAGCTAACTGGTGCCGATACTATCCATCCTGGATATGGATTCTTGTCCGAGAACGCCAATTTCGCGCAGGCGGTAGAGGAAGCTGGACTAATTTTCATTGGCCCTCCTTCGTCTGCTATCCGAAGAATGGGTGACAAGGTAAGCGCTAAAAAGGCGATGCTTCATGCAAATGTGCCTTGTGTCCCAGGTTCAGGGGACGCGCTCAGTGGAAATGGAAAAGAAGCTGAAGACTTGGCCGAAGCCATTGGATATCCCGTCATCATCAAAGCGTCTGGAGGAGGGGGCGGTCGAGGAATGCGCGTGGTTCGTTCGAAAGCGGAGCTTGCTAGCGGCATAGCCATGACCCAAGAGGAGGCTGGAAGAGCTTTTGGCAATCCGGAAGTCTATCTCGAGAAGTTCTTGGAGCATCCGCGCCATATCGAAATTCAAGTGTTGGCCGACTCCCATGGAAATGCTGTTTGGCTCGGTGAGCGAGACTGCTCTATGCAAAGGCGCCACCAAAAGGTGATTGAAGAATCGCCGGCGCCAGGAGTGCCACGAGTCGCCATTGAGAAAGTCGGCGAGCTTTGCGCCAAGGCCTGTGTGGAGATTGGCTATCGAGGTGCTGGAACGTTCGAGTTCCTCTATGAAAACGGTGAATTTTTCTTCATCGAAATGAACACTCGTGTACAAGTCGAGCACCCTGTCACTGAGTTGGTGACGGGTGTAGATATCGTCGCAGAGCAGTTAAAAATTGCACGTGGAGAGACGCTTTCTTTTACTCAGAAAGATATCCAGTTCACTGGGCATGCGATTGAGTGCCGAATCAACGCTGAGAATCCAGAAAATTTCAGGCCATCCCCAGGCATGGTTTCCAAGTGGATTGCTCCAGGTGGCCCGGGCATCCGTGTTGAATCCCATCTTTACTCTGGATATACCGTTCCATCTTCGTACGATTCGTTAGTGGCGAAGCTCCTTGCGCACGGTGACACCAGAGATGAGGCCATCGCACGTATGCAGGTGGCATTGGACGAAGTGCACCTCGAAGGCATCGAGTCAAATGTTCCCTTGCATCAGAGATTGATGAAGGATGGTGGATTTGTCGATGGCGGATTTGACATTCACTATCTTGAACGGCGTTTGCAAACTTTGGAGCAGAGCAAATGATTTCCCTGGTCGAAGTTGAATATCTAATCAAGAAAATTGAGCGCAGCTCAATTCGAACCTGCGAAGTTTCAAGTGGAAGCTCTAAGCTCATTTTGAAAGCTCAGGTCGGTGGTACATCCAATGAGCCATTGGGGAAAAAAACCTCAAAAGAGCATAAGGCAACGAGCCCTGCTGTCATCAAGGCGCCTCACGCTGGCGTTTTCTATGCTCGTCATCCATTGCATCCGGCAGACTCAGATGATGCCGACACCGTGGCAACGGAGGTCGCTGGATATTTGCGGATTGGCTCTGCACTGAGTGCGGTAACAAAGAGCTCGGCGGTGACACTGGGGAATCAGCTGGTGCCAGACGGAACCCGTGTGGGATTCGGTACGCCGCTTTATGAAATCGACGAATAGAGCGGACCATGGCGCGAATTTTGAATGATTTGCTACAGAAGAATCGAGAATGGGCCTCCGGCGTTCAGTCCCGAGACCCTCAGTTCTTTAGCTCTCTTTCGCAACAGCAAGCTCCAAAATACTTATGGATTGGGTGCGCGGATAGCCGCGTGCCGGCCAATGAGCTGGTTGGTTTACGGCCGGGAGAGCTTTTTGTGCAGAGAAACGTCGCGAACATGGTCGCACATTCTGACCTCAACTGCCTCTCTGTTCTCCAGTATGCGATAGACCACCTGGCGGTGGAGCATGTCATTGTCGTTGGGCATATTGGTTGCGGCGGTGTATTCGCCGCATTAAAGGACTTGAAGATTGGCTTAGCCGGTAACTGGGTTCGACATGTTCGTGACGTCATCGACCGCCATGGAGAATGGATCGACACATTGCCCGTTAATCGCCAATGGCCGGCAGCCTGCGAGCTAAATGTGCTTGACCAGGCACTGAATGTCACCAATACCAGCGTTGTTGTCGAGGCGTGGGAGCGAAAGCAGTCCGTCACCGTGCATGCCTGGATTTACGACCTCGGTAACGGAATATTGCAGGATTTGCAGTTTAGCGCGGACAGCAGCGCTGTTGTGCGCAATACCTACCAAAAGGCATTGCAAGGATTGAAGAATCGATATCTCCAAGAAGCATCACTGCCGTAATTATTCGCCTTCAGATTTTCTTTAGACCTTCAGCGGTTTTCAAAATATGACCACTCAGGGCCGCTATGGCTGCACTCAAATCATGAGCTTTAAGTGCATCCAGAATGGCCTGATGTTCGGCCATAACCTCTTGCTGCCGGTCTTGGGTCGACAACAGAAGCCTAACGCCCATTCGAATCTGACGAGTGCGCAGGTCCGAATAAATCTTCGTCATCAGAGAGTTGCCAGCGCCCCGCACAAGCGCCAAGTGAAATTCAGTATCCCAACGATTGAACTCTCGCTCGGCGCCATGACCGGTTACCCGAGCTTGGTGCTCAAGCGCTATTTGCATAGCTTCAATTGGGACGCGATTGTTTGCAATTACGTCATGAGCGGCTTTGGTTTCAATCATCTCCCTGAATTCCAGAACCTCTTCAATTTCTTGATATTTGACAGGAGGAATGTAAGCGCCATGACGAGGTACCAATTCGATTAGGCCTTCTGCACTGAGTAACAGAAAGGCTTCGCGAACTGGGGTGCGAGAAATATTACCAATCCGATTCGCGACATCTTCTTCAGTAATGAATGTGCCTTGTGTGCTCGGGTCTGGGAGCAACTCTTCACGCATGAAGTTATAGGCGCGGACCCGGCTGGATTGTGTGGTTTCTTTTTGCATACAGTGAGTATACATCATTCGGCGCTCCCCAGAATGGGATTTCCAGTGACCGGTTTCCTGGTCGCACAGATTAAGTGCAAAGGAGGTAAAAACCGAAAAAATATCGCCCCGTTTTAAGGCTTGTGACACGATTTTTGCACCGTCGCGAGTCATACAATATCTATGTAAGTGTTTGATTAAAAAAGAGATTGACGATGTGGAAATTGCGCGTATAAAGTGTGTATGCGTATTACATACGTCTGTGTATACAAATAGGAGATTCGAATGCAACAGGGGACGGCGGTACAAAAAAAGGCTGCAGGAGCAAGAGCCTTTATTGGCTCAGCGACTGGTACTAGCCTTGAGTGGTATGACTTTGCAATTTATTCAACAGCTTCCGCGCTTATCTTTGGAAAGGTGTTCTTCCCGTCGTCAGACCCGATGTCCAGCACATTGCTCGCATTTGCAACCTACGGGGTCGGTTATGCCGCACGCCCTATTGGGGGATTAGTATTTGGACGCCTTGGCGACATCATTGGCCGTAAGAACGTTCTGGTATGGACTCTTCTTCTGATTGGTATCGCAACGCTCGGTGTGGGCTTGATTCCAGGGTATGCGTCCATCGGATTGTGGGCACCGGCGATTCTGGTATTTCTGCGTCTTTGCCAAGGAGTAGGTGTTGGCGGGGAATGGGCCGGCGCGGTCTTGATTTCCAGCGAGCATGGTGACGCGAAAAATAGTGGCTTGCGTGGCTCTGCCGCACAAATAGGCCCTCCGGTCGGTAATCTCTTGGCAAACGGGGTTTTGGCCCTTCTGGCCGGATTCTTGACGACAGAAGAATTCCAGGATTGGGGGTGGCGAATCGCCTTCCTGCTTTCTGCCGCCCTGATTGCGTTTGGTCTGTGGATTCGCCTTAAAGTAGAAGAGACACCAGTGTTTGAAGAGCTTAGGGATAAAGGCGAGGTGACCAAGGCGCCGCTCACCGAGGTCTTCAAGTACGAGTTGCGCTCATTGGTTGCTGCGACATTGGTTCGAATCTGCCCAGACGTGATGTACGGTATGTCGACGGTTTTCATCTTGACCTACGCAACGAAACAGCAGGGGCTGACACCAGGTCAAGCAATGACAAGCGTGGTGATTGGTTCCGCAGTGCAGACACTCATGGTCCCGGGAGCAGCGTATCTTTCGGACCGGCTCAATCGTCGCAAGGTGTATGCATTCGGCGCGGTCTGCTCAATGCTTTGGCCGTTCATCTTCTTCCCTTTGATGGGGAATGTCGGTTACGGCGGCGTGATTGCAGCTGTAATCGCAGGTCTCTTCTGTAACTCAATGATGTATGGACCGCAGGCGGCATTGGTGTCTGAGCAGTTCAGCCCCAAGCGTCGATATGCCGGTAGTTCCCTGGCTTATACCTTCGGCGGACTCTTGGGTGGTGCAATTGCTCCCTTCACATTCACTTACCTCTTAGGGAAATACGGCACCTGGCAGCCAATCGCCTACTACATCGTTGGTGTCGCAGTCGTTACTCTCCTGGGAGTTCGTCTGGCTAAGAATCCTGACCATTGGAGCGGCGAAGGGGCTACCGCGGGGAAGACGAAGCCTGAGCAAGGCCCGGTACGTGATGGAATTGCGCGAGTATGACGAGGCTCTAATCTAAGCGTAGTTCGAACTTGGATGATGACGGCCGAAGATGCAGGGTCGGCCGTCAATCCAATGGAGGAATAATGGAACATCAAATCTGGCAAGCCTCAATGTCTGTCGACGAGCCGATGTCTAATAGCTACCACAAAGATTTTGCAATGGCCTACCGGAATATGATGGCGCTCAATGTGATTTTTCTGGCAGTGGTGTTGGCAATTCTTTTTTGAATTCGCTCATTTAAAAATCTATAGGTTCTATTCTGAGTTTCGCCTTGCTATCTTAAGGCGCTTCCACGTAGCTCTGATATGGTCGTCCATCAGAGCTCGCGCAAGATTTGCATTTTTTCTCTCAATGGCACGAGTGATGCTAATGTGGTCGTTTACGCTCGTCGATAGCTCCTCGTCTGTGTAGTACAGGAATGAGCCAGTCACTCGGCGCACGTCAATGAGAGTCGCGACGAAGTGAGAGAGGCGTGGAGAGCGAGCCGCGCTGACAATAATTTGATGAAAGCGTCGATTAACGTCTTGGATGTCGGTAAGAAAATTCTCATGTTTACTTTGGATCAATAAGGACATTTTCGAATTGAGCGCCTCAAGCTCTTTTACGTGTTCATCGTCACGTCGCTCTGCCGCCAGTGCCGCGGCATGTGATTCCAAATGCGCTCTTAAATCAAAGACTTCGTCATTGTCTGAGTCCGTCCACGGTGCGACTAGAACTCCTCTGTTCGGGGCGGATAAAAGCATTCCATCATCTTCGAGTCGCTGAAATGCAGCGCGAATGGGCGACCGGCTAATCCCAAGCTCTTCGGAAAGTGTGAGTTCTTTCAGGCGAGTGCCGGGAGGGTACTCGCCGAGAGAAATCCGTCTTCTGAGAAGAGCGTAGACTTCCTCGGCAGACCCGCGTCGATTCAAGGCATTAGCAGTAGTCATGTGCGGACTTTTCTTTTGGTGTATCTGCCCGGTTGCTCCAGTCACTCCAGCTGCCAGCATAGAGGAGTGGAGAGCCGAAGCCTGCCAACTCCATGGCCAATATGTTGGGAGTGGCGCTAACGCCGCTGCCACAGTAGTGGATTACAACTTTGGTATCTGTATTCATTAGTTGTGAAAACTCGGCCTGGAGGACGTTTGGTGACTTAAACGTGCCATTATCGAGGAAATTCGACACAAACGGTCTGTTGACGGCGCCCGGTATGTGGCCTCCAACGCTGTCTATCGGTTCAAAAGCGCCTGCATAGCGAGCGGGCGCACGAGCGTCAATCAATAGAGTGTCGGGCGCATTTAACTTGGAAAGTACCTGGTCGGCATCGACTAATGACAGAAGTCCTTTGCGGACCGAGAAATTCCCCGTCGCCGGCCTGGGAATGGCCGACGTTGTCGTACCACCATTTTCTTGCCAGGCTTTCAGTCCTCCATCGAGGACCGCGACGTTTGAATGCCCCAGCCACTTGAGCATCCACCAAAGTCGAACGCAAAAATTCTGCATGTTCCGGTCATAAACCACGACTAGCGAATCGTTTGAAACTCCTTTGGTACGGAGCCATTGAGCAAAGTCTTCTGGCTTTGGCAGCGGATGGCGACCGCCTGATACTCCCTCTTTGTCATGTGCGCTCAAATCAAGATGCATATCCGCGAAGAGGGCCCCAGGAATATGTTCCTCTTCATATTGCAGCCGACCTTTCCCATGGTCGGAAAGGTCGAACGTACAGTCAAAGATTGACAGTGGGGCGCCCGTACCTTGAAGGTGGAGCAGTTCAGTCGAGTTGATAAGTGGAGATGTTGGCATGGAAATCATTTGAAGTTACGGGATTGTATATTTTTTGTTTTTATGATTTTGATGTCAACGGCGAAAATATACTAAATATATGCAAAATGGGTAGTTCAATAAAATACAATAAAAAACAATAATGCCGTCTTCCATCAGTCATTAAAGGAAGAAATCATGGCAGCTAATCGTCTCGGCGCTCGTATCTCGCCCGATTTTGAGCGTGTCTCAAAACAAATCATTGAGGTCGCTCGTGGCATTCCTGCAGCGGTCATCGGCGATGTGTCACATCGTCTGTTCAGCTTTCGCGCTGGTTTCCAAAACTACTCCAAGAAGGCTTTGACCCTGGCAGGCCCGGCGTTCACCGTGAAGGTGCGCCCTGGGGACAACCTCTTCCTGCATAAAGCGCTGGACATAGCACAGCCCGGAGACATCATCGTTTGCGACGCTGGCGGGGCCTTGGAGAACGCAATTATTGGCGAAATGATGGGGCGCTATGCAGAGTCCCGCGGCATCGCCGGCATCATCATCGATGGTGCCACCCGAGATGCGGCTGGCTTGGCAACGCTGCCAATCCCTGTGTACGCCCGTGGATTGACGCCGAATGGCCCTTGGAAGTCAGGTCCTGGCCAAATCGGCTATCCAGTGGCTGCAGGTGGCGTGGTGGTGAACGCCGGTGACCTAGTCGTTGCAGATGAAGATGGAGTCATTGTGTTGCCCAAGGCCGATGCTGAGGCAATCATCGAAATCGCCAAGAAGCATGTGCATACCGAAGAAAAATGGGCCGAGCAGATTCGCAATAAAGAATGGCCGCGTGGCTGGGTGGACGACGCTATCGCGCAAATCGGCTGATTATCGACCACCTTTGACCTGAATGAAACGACGGAGCCGTGGCTGACGCGGCGGAGCTGTCGCGAGAGTAGGAGCGAACATGAACAAGAAAATCACCCTTGCAGTGAAGCGAGCCTTGCTGGGTAGCGTTTTTCTGGGGGCCACATCATTGACCCATGCTGAAGCGCCCGCAACATATCCGACAAAGGCGATTCGTCTGGTCGTACCTCAGTCGCCAGGCTCCGTCGCTGATGTCATGGCGCGGGTATTGAGTAAGCCGCTTGGTGCTCTGCTGAGACAGACCATTGTGGTCGAGAATCGCCCCGGTGGAAGTGGTGCTATCGCCGCTCAAGCTGTGGCTAGGGCCGAACCTGATGGCTATACCATCCTGGTAGGCTCTATCAGCACGAACGGCGGCTTGCTTTCGTCGATTGATTCATCACTGCCATATGACGACCTGAAGGATTTTGAGCCCATTACTCAAATCAATGATGCACCGTTGGTCATAATCACCAGCACTCAATCGGGTCTCAACTCGTTGGCCGATGTAGCGGCGCGCGCCAGGAAAGAGTCAGGAGTCCTGACTTATGGTTCCGGAGGAAACTCTAGTGGCTCTCGCTTTGTGGTCGAGTTGCTCCGCCTAGACGGTAAGTTGAACATGCGCCATATCCCATATCGTGCGCCAGCTGAAGCGGTGAGGGCGGTGGTCTCTAACGAAGCCACCATAGGTGCTCCGGCGTTGCCTGGAGCGCAGGCTCTTATCGAGGCTGGACGTCTGAAGGCACTTGCCGTGACCGCGGACCGACGTTCCCCGTTACTCCCGAACGTACCAACTACTGTCGAATTGGGCTATCCATCAGCCGTGCTTTACAACTGGACCGGTCTGTTCGCCCCGGCCCACACCCCAAAGCCCATCATCGAGAAATTGAATGCGGCTGCGCGGAAAGCACTGACTGACCCCGACGTTGTGAAGGTAATCCATGATTCCGGCGCCAGTGTCGTATCCCAAAGCCCAGACGAATTCCACAAGTTCGTGGAGTCCGAGGTGCGCAAATGGCACAAGGCTGTCAAAGACACAGGTATTCAGCAGTAATCAGAATCGACGCTCGCAGGAAATCGTTATGACCACCAATAAGAAAATGCTGAGGCTGAATGCCTTCCTTTTAAACACTGGCCACCATATCGCCGCTTGGAGGCATCCGAATGTACCGGCCAATAGGGCCTTGGACTTCAGCTATTACCGCGAAATCGCCGGCATCGCTGAAGCAGCGAAATTCGATGCGCTATTCCTCGCAGACCACATCGGTATCAACCAAGCCAGTGGCGAAGACATCGAGGTGCAACAACGGTCTGCGCGAGCTGTGTTCTTTGAGCCTCTTACCCTGCTCTCTGCATTGGCGGTCGTAACCAAGCATATCGGGCTGATTGCCACCGCCTCGACCAGCTATCACGAGCCATACAACCTTGCTCGAAAGTTCGCATCACTTGACCATCTGAGTAAGGGTAGGGCAGGTTGGAATGTCGTGACTTCAGCCTCAAACACAGAAGCCTATAACTTCGGACTGGCGCGCCAAACGCCTCATGCCCTTCGTTACGAGCAGGCAGAAGAATACGTTCACGTGGTTAAGGGCCTTTGGGAAAGCTGGGAGGATGATGCATTTCTCATCGATAAGCAGAGTGGGCGTTACTTTGATCCATCAAAGCTCCATGCGCTCAATCACAAGGGAAAACACTTCCAAGTAGCTGGACCTTTGAATATCGCTAGAACGCCGCAAGGGCATCCTATCGTCGTTCAAGCGGGCTCCTCCGAGCCTGGACAAGAATTGGCCGCAAAGACCGCGGAGGTAGTGTTCACTGCGCAGCAAAACTACGATACAGCCCATGCGTTCTATAAAAGCTTGAAGTCTCGCATGCCGAAGTACGGTCGGAATCCAGACGAATTGAAGATTATGCCGGGGATGTTCGTCGTCGTTGGCGAAAGCCAGGCGCACGCTCAGGAGAAGTTGGAGGAGCTGCAGGCATTGCTCCCACCTGAAGTGGGTGTGGGTCTACTCTCATCCCAGATGGGCAGTATCGACCTAAAGCCCTATCCGATTGATGGCCTGTTCCCGAAAAACCTCAAGGAACCAGAAGGACACAAGGCACGCTTCCAGTTGCTGTCTCAAACAGCATACCGTGATGGGCTGACTATTCGCCAGCTCTATGAACGTACGGCACCAGCACGAGGCCATTGGACGGTGGTCGGTACTGCGGAGCAGGTTGCTGACCAGATGCAGGAATGGCTTGAAGGAGAGGCAGCAGATGGCTTCAACGTCATGGCGCCATCATTCCCTGGTGGTCTGCAAGACTTCGCGAAGCACGTCATCCCCGAATTGCAGCGTCGCGGCATCTTCCGTCAGGAGTACGAGGGAGCAACTTTGCGCGACCGCTTAGGTCTTAAGAGACCCGAGTCAATTCATGTCGGTGCCCGTCAAGAGCAGAACAGCTAAAGGGACAGCGATGAAAGAGGGTCAACAAAGATTCTTTACCGGAATTCTCTTTGCAGGTGTCGGGCTACTGTTCGGCATCGGAGCATGGCGCCATTACCCCCTTGGTACTTCTGCAAGCATGGGGCCGGCCTACTTCCCGGTGCTATTGAGTTCGGTTCTGGTAGCCATTGGATTACTGGTGTTGTTGCAGGCGGACTGGCCTCAACGCCCTTTTTTCAATTTTGACGTTGAAAAGGCGAGAAATCTGCGCCCGTTGATTTACGTGTTGGCATCGAACTTTCTCTTTGCGATTCTACTGAAGGGGGTGTCAAGCATCGGTATCACAGAGCAAGGACTGGTTCCGGCGGTCTTCGCCGCCACATTCGTCGCAAGCATGGCTAGCAATGAGCATCGCACCAAGCCAGCACTCATTCTGGCTGGCGTTCTTTCGGCGTTCTTCTACATAGTCTTCGTACTGGCGATGGGCATGCCGATTGCAGCATGGCCCAACTATTTTTCGAGCTGACATAGGTGCACAAATGGAATTTCTGGATAACTTATCCCTCGGGTTCAGCGTTGCGCTGACCGTGCACAACGTGTTGTATGCCTTTGTAGGTTGCCTGCTGGGTACACTGATTGGTGTGCTGCCTGGTGTAGGACCTGTGGCCACGATTGCGATGCTGCTGCCGATGACTTACAGCCTTTCGCCGGTCTCGGCGCTGATTATGTTGGCTGGAATTTATTACGGTGCCCAATATGGCGGTTCGACTACCGCAATTTTAGTGAATCTTCCTGGCGAGTCATCTTCAGTTGTTACGACGCTAGACGGTCACCAAATGGCGAAAAAGGGGCGTGCAGGGCCAGCCCTGGCTGCTGCTGGTATTGGGTCGTTTGTTGCCGGTACGGTTGGCACTCTGGTGATTGCGGTCTTCGCTCGACCGCTGACAGAGCTTGCATTTAAATTTGGGACTGCTGAATACTTTTCGTTGATGGTACTTGGCCTAGTTGGTGCCGTTGTCTTGGCCTCGGGAGAGCTACTCCGAGCAATTGGAATGATTATGGTCGGAATGTTAATAGGCACCGTTGGCATGGATGTTACATCCGGTGTTACCCGATTCTCTCTGGGAGTTCCGGAGCTGGCTGACGGGATTGACTTTGTCGTGGTCGCGATGGGAGTTTTCGGTTTCGGAGAGATTGTTTCCAATCTCTGCACTGACAGCGGCTATCGTGGCCTACAAAGTGCGAAGGTGGAGGGCGTAATGCCCACTCGACAGGATTTGCGTGAGATGGCACCGGCGGTGCTTCGGGGCACAACAATTGGTTCGATTTTAGGGGTCCTTCCCGGAGGAGGTGCGCTTCTAGCAGCATTCGCCGCCTACACATGGGAAAAGAAGGTCAAGCTCAAGGCCGGAGAACTGCCTCTGGGACATGGCAATATCCGCGGCGTCGCCGGGCCGGAGTCAGCAAATAATGCTAGTGCTCAGACCTCCTTTATTCCATTGTTGACGCTTGGCATTCCACCAAATGCCGTGATGGCCCTAATGGTGGGCGCGCTGACCATTCATAGTATTCAACCGGGGCCGGAGGTAATGCGTACCAATCCCGACTTATTTTGGGGTCTGATAGCCTCGATGTGGGTAGGAAATGTGATGCTCATTATCCTCAATCTACCTCTTGTCGGCATTTGGGTCCGATTAGTAGCAGTGCCATATCGTTGGCTCTTCCCAGCAATCGTCATGTTCTGCGCTTTCGGTGTTTACACGACCAACAATAGTGTGTTTGACGTTTGGCTTCTTGGATTATTTGGATTGTTTGGCTTCGTAATGAACCGCTTAGCATTGGAGGCAACACCACTTCTTCTTGGAGTGATATTGGGGCCACTAATGGAGGAATACCTTCTGCGAACCCTTATGTTGTCGAACGGGAGCTGGAGTGTGCTGGTAACTCGACCAATTTCGGCAAGCTTGCTCGCGGCTGCCGCGATACTTGTATTCGCTACAGTTTTGCCAAATGTTCGCAAAAGTAGAGATGTCGTCTTCACGGAGGCTTCCTAGAAATCACATGCACAAATTTGATGCCAATGATCTGCCTGCTTGAACGTGTCAGTGACGCGGCGGTAGCTGATCCTGCTTCATCAGCTTCAATACAGATAGCTTGAACTTCACATCGTACTTCGCCATGAACTGCACCCCAAAGGTTGGATTTATGTCCAACTTTTGGGGTGCAGTTCACTACAGCGGTATTTTTTCGCTTGAGCGCTACTGACATCCGCATGAATGTCAGTCTGCTACAGGATTCCCAGTTCCGGGTATGGCTGGTTTTTCTCGACTCGTTCGTAGCCAAGAGCGGTCAGGTCAATGGATTGGAATTTTCCATGAATAACTAGCTCAGCAATGGCCCGGCCGGCAGCTGGGGCATGCATCATGCCATGGCCCGAAAAGCCCGCTACCGTATGCAGGTTAGGCAACCTAGAGTTCCATGAACCGATGACCGGATTTCCGTCCAGCTCGTTGACTTCGTAGAGGCCAGACCAGGTGCGATGGCATTTAGCTGCTTCGAACGCTGGGAAGCGATGTGCGACAGCCGGCCAGACAACATTTTCGAAATAGTCGTGGTCGATGTCAAAATTGAATCCGCGAGTCACAGAGCCATCAACTAGGCCGCCGGAGAAACCCTTGCCTTCGGAGCGGAATGCCAAACGGGCGGTGTCCTTCACGTATGGCAGCTGCTCCACTGGGCTGCCGGCCGTGAAGTAGTGTTCGAAGCGACGCACCGGCGAGATTGGTAGATTCATGCCAAACATCTGAGCGACCTGGCCGGACCAGGCGCCGGTGGCATTGACAAAGTGTGTGGCGTTGATGACTGAGCCGCTTTCCAGAGTTATCGATTTGGCCTGGTTTTGAGTGACTTCAGCGCTAACCACCTTGCCATCGATATAGGTTGCGCCAAGTTCAACAGCCTTCCGACGGAAGCCCCACAGCAGGCCATTGGGGTCACACCAGCCGTCTTCGGGGGTATGAGCTCCGGCGCCCAGGTCATCGACGTACATCGAAGGGAATTTGTCCTTCAGTTCGCTGGGAGTCAGTAGGTCGACGACGCAGCCCTGCGACTTTTGGAAAGCAACGTTACGCTCCAAGGCCTTGGTTGCATCTGGGGGAACGATAAACAGGTAGCCACCCTGGACCCAATCTACTGGGGCGGGCCGTCCCTTGGCTGTCATTAGGTTCTCGAAATTCTTGATGAAATCGATGCTGAATAGCGACATCGCGATATTCTCAGCTGCCGTGAATTGGACACGGCAACCTCCCGATGAGCGTAGCGCTGAGGCAAACTCGTATGTCGAATCGGGTTCGATAACGCAAATCGATAGGGATGCGTGTTCCTTGAGTAGAAAATAAGCAGTGCTGGAGCCGACGACGCCGCCTCCGATGACGGCGACGTCAAAATTTCGAGCAGTGGTCATGATTGTCTTTGATTTGGTTAAGTCCATTCTTTTTTAAAACGTACGCGCGGGATTGCCTGAGTCGATGATTCCATAGAGCTCAACGGGGAGTGTTTTCCACTGATGATGACGCCCTCTGGGGCTTTTCGGTGGCAGCCAGGGCGGTCAGCAGAATTCCGTCCATGGCGAAGGCAGTCGCACGATCCGTTTCCACCACCAAGAACGCTTCCGCATGGTCGCGTGTCGACAAAACGGTCATGCCAAAGCTTCGCTCGGTATTGATGGCGGTGCTTTGCTTGAGGTTGACGGTGCCAGCTGTGGAGATGACGACTTTTCCTCTCAAGTCGTTGATTTTCTTAATGTTAGACGACTTCTTCGAAAGAATAATGGATACGGCGGAATTTGTCATTGCAGCGCGGGGGATGTTCCGCTACGACCATGGCTTCGTCTGTTAAAGAGGCAAGATCGTAGATAGGCGCTGATTAAAGCTGCTTTCCCACTAATGAAATCAAATTGAAGGACCGAAATTAAGGCATCTTAATAGGAACCTCTATTTCGGGTTGACTGCGGTCAAGAAAGGCTGCTTCTGAGCATTCACTATAGTCTTCCGCTTATAGGAATTAGCTAATCGAGAATTAATAAAAACGGAATTTACATATGGATTAGAAGGCGCGATAGTAAGTGAGACGTTGTTCCTTCCGTGTCCATACCTAAGTACCTATATGAACTCTGAACTATCTCACTCATCCTTAGAAACTGTAATCGAGGGGGTGGAATTAAGGTTATCTATACTCAAACGCCAAGGTAAAAAAGATCCCGTAGTTTTTCTTCATGGATTTGGGTCAACAAAGGAAGATTTTGCTGATTTTGTGCTTCAACGGGAATTTGATGGACATCCATTTTTAGCGATTGATGCGCCCGGTTGTGGAGAGACCTGGTGTTCTGATCTCTCGCGTGTAGATATTGACTTTCAGGTGAAAGCTGCGCTTGCAGCTACTGAATACCTAGGCTTCAATAGATACCATTTAGTTGGGCACTCAATGGGTGGCTTAGGCGGTCTTCTTTTGAGTCACCGTTACCCAGAGCGTGTTTTGAGTTTCGTAAATATCAAAGGAAATCTTGCATCAGAAGACTGCTTCCTTAGTAGGCAGATACTCGATTATCCAGTGGATGACATACGCCGATTCTTTGATGATTTTATTGAAAGGGCGCGGCTATCTTCGCAGTACGGCAGCGCTCTATACTCATCAAGCTTGCGAGCAAAGGTTCAGCCAGAGGCGATTAGAGGCATCTTCAGCAGTATGGTCGAGTTATCTGATCGGGGAGATTTGCTCCGCAAATTCATAGATTTGAAGTGCAAGAAAATGTTCATGTACGGGGAGCAGTACAGAACATTGAGCTACCTCAAGCTCTTACAAAACGAAGAGCTAGAACTGCTAGAAATCCCTCATTGCGGACATTTTCCTATGTATTCCGCTCCGCAAACGATGTGGATGGCGATCTCTAAGTTGCAGAAGATGAATTGATTCATTAGTAGCACTTGTTCATATCGCGTGCGGTGAAGTAGTAGTTGTTGATTTGCATTGAAAACTGACCCACTTATGGAGTGAACCCCTCGGGCTGGACCAAGGTTGGTCGAGAAACTAAGCCGCTTTCCGAACAAGTTGTGCTTCGAACTGGTTAGGTGATTGATAGCCCAGCACCGAGTGCATACGCCGTTCGTTGTAAATCTCTTCGATGAAGTATGGCAGTCTCGCTGCCACGTCGTCGAATTTCTCATATCCGGCCAGATAAACCTCTTCGACCTTAAGCGTCTTCTACTCTGCAACCGTCGACGCAGCAGCATCTTCTGCATCCAGCTCACCGCGATCAAACTGCCATAACCACATCTGCATGAGATTAGCCGACAAGTTATGAGTCTTGAGCGCCTCGCGTCGCCCAATCTTGCCGCTGCGGATATCGCTGCAGATCTGTATCTTGAATTGCGGGCTGTGCCGCCGATATGGACCTCGTGATGCCATGATGTCGCTCCTCCTGAGAAGGCTCGACAAGCGTATCAATTCATCTCCGGGCCTTGGTCCAGCCCGAGGGGTTCACTCCAAAAGTGGGTCAGTTTTCGATGCAACTCAACACTGCCGGATTTTTCTCGTTAAAATGCTAACCTAACTACTGAATTAAACGTTAAGTTCGAAAAGATGGCCGGAAAGTGGGGCCCGTTTCAGTGTTTCTAACGGAACCGGATGGCGTGCGGTGGTGATGAAGAGCCGATCGAGATTCTCACCACCCAAGCACAGCCCGGTCGGGTAGGGAACGGGAAGTGCCACGGAACGGTCGCAGCTGCCATCCTCGCGCAGGTGGATCACGTTCCAACCGTCGCGCAGGGCTGCCCACAGTCCACCCTCATTGTCAAATTCGAGAGCCGTGATCGACCCCGAGGCCTTGGGAACGCTGGCCAACCGCTTTAGCGACGACACGCCGGGGCGCAGGATGAAAATCGCGCCTGATTCGGGTGCGGTGGCATAGAGTTGCTTGTTCCAGGAGTTCCAGCGTATACACGTCACAGGTTCGGGAATCGACCAGGCTACCTTGAAGTTGCCACCCGCATCGAGCTGTCCGATCAGTGCGCCATTGACCGATTCGACGGCCACCCAGATGTCTTCACCTTCGCCTGCTTCCAACGAAACAATTTCCAGGTTGCGCCATTCCCAGTGCGGATGCACACCATGATCGTCGACCCGCAGGGCACCGTTCTGATGCGTCAACAGGAGATGGTCCTGGCGCGGCAACATGCCCGTGACCGGTTGCTCCAAGTGCAGGATTTCCTCCGAGCCGCCGGGGTGATACGTGCGCAGTGTCGGTCCCAGAGCATCGATCCACACCAGTCGGTTACGTCGTGTGCACCAGCGCGGGCTGGCGCCATACAAGGCCATAGTGCTGGCTTCGGCCACGCGGCAGCCATCGGCTGGCAAGGTCTTCAGAGGGCTCAGGCGACTGCCGATGTAGCGGGCAGATTCGGCGATCTGTGGTCCCAGTAGTTCCAGCCGCGTACGACTGAGGCGAAACGCTGGACCGGCCACGCTGATGGCACCGCGTACTACGCCATCCTGGTCGATCACTGCCGCGCCCACGCAGCGCACGCCGGAGACGATTTCCTCATCATCGATGGCGTAGCCGCGCATGCGAATGGCTTGCAGCTCGGTTGACAGGGCGCGCCGGTCTGACAGCGTCATGGGCGTAAACTTGCGCATGCTGACATTTTTCATCACGGCGTCGCGGGAGGTGCCGTCCATGGCGGCCAGCACGGCCTTACCTTGGCTGGTGGCGTAGACACTCTTGCGAAAGCCGACGGCGGTATTGGAGCGTAGACTATGGCCACCGTCGAAACGCTCCAGTGAAACGATATTGCTGCCCTCCAGCGCACCCACATAGGCGGTCTCGTTAGTCAGGTCGCGCAATTCACGCAATTCGTCGCCAGCGGCCATGACCAGTTCGGGCATGGTGTAGACCTGCTTGGCGAAGTCCAGGCAGCGTGATCCTAGGCAATACACTTTCTTGACCGGATCATGGCGCACCAGTCCGCGCAGCACCAGTGTGGCCAGAAGCCGATAGGTGGTGGTGCGGGGCAGGCCAACGGCCGCCGAGATCTCCATGTGGCTCAGTCCACCCGGGCGCAAACCGATGGCATCGAGGACATCGATTGCCTTTTCTAGGGCGCCAGTGCCGTCGCCTGGGTTGTTAGCCATCTTTTACCGCCTGTCTCAGATTTTGGAATATGTACGTCCGGGTGGGGCCGGCGTCGCTTTGTCGATGCTTTCATTTTGCAGACGGCGCCTTAGAATTACCAAACCTCGAAAGAAGGGGATTGCCCGGCTGTTCCAATATGTGGAACGCAGTATAAGCCCGGCGTGCGCTCGCGTTCAGCCCGATCGTTGCGCGGTGCAGCAATCTATGACAAGCCCAGAGACCAGTGCAGGAAATCGACGTGCCACTACATCCCCATTTGGAAACCATGATTGCAGAGCGCCGGCAAGCTGCGGCAGGCGCCGTGGCTCCTGCGCGTTCAGCCCAGGCGGCCCGCGCCGGCATTGCCGCGCGTCGCCAGTCCTGGGGCGCCGGCCCCGCAGTGGGTGAGATCAGCGAGCTGACGTTGCCCAGTCGCGGCGGGCCTATGACGGTGCGTCGCTATCGCCCGGAAGGTGGCGCGCGCGGCCGGCTCTTGTGGCTGCATGGCGGTGGCTGGGTGGCCGGCAGTCTGGTCGACTATGATCCCTTTGTCCGCGCCATCTGCCAGGCCACCCGCTGCGAGGTGCTGGTGCCGGACTACCGGCTGGCACCCGAATATCCCTTCCCGGCGGCGTTGGAAGACGGCGAAGATGTACTGGCCTGGCTCACGAGGCTCACCGATGGTCTGCCGCTGCTGATCGGCGGCGACAGTGCCGGCGGCAACCTCGCCGCCGTGTTGGCCCAGCAGGCCAGGGGACGGGTGGTTTTACTGGGCCAGTTGCTACTCAGTCCGGTGACCGATTGCGATACCGAGACAGAAAGCTACCGCGAGAGCGGAAGCGGCTATCTCCTCGATACCGCCGAGATGCAATGGCTCTGGCAGCAGTATGTCCCGAATGGGACGCTCGAGTCGCCGCGCGTCTCACCGCTGCGTGCGCGCTCGCTAGCCGGCGTGGCGCCGGCCTGGGTTGTCGGCGCGCAATATGATGTGCTGCGTGACGATGCACGTCGCTATGCCCGCAAGCTGGGTTGGCATGGCGTCCGTCATCGTTACAGCGAATACGCGGGCATGACACACAATTTCGGTCCCATGATGAACATACTAGAACCGGCCCGCCAGCTCCTGCAGGAGATGGATGAGGTGGTCGGTAGGATGATTGCCGGGACGTCGCTGTGAGCCGCTCAGTCAGATTTGGTGTTTGAGGAGAAGAAATGAAGATCAATGCAATCGACGTCATCGAATTGGTAATTCCCTTCGATGATGGCGGACGCGGCATGGGCATCACGCCAGGTCGCTGGGACTCGGTGGATTCGGTACTGATCCGCATCGAGACCGATACCGGACTGGTAGGCTGGGGCGACTGCTTCTCCTACGTCTGCCGTACGGCCACTGCGGCAGCCGCGCGCGACATGATCCGGCCCATGCTGCTGGGCCGCGAGCTCGATGCTACCCCGGAGAAGCTCAACCACGAATTGCAAAAGCGGCTGCACATCTTCGGTCGCTATGGCGTGACGCTATTTGCCATCTCTGGCTTTGATATTGCGCTCTGGGATATCGCTGCACAGCATGCTGGCAAGCCCCTGCATGCGCTGCTGGGCCAAGCGTGGCGCGATCAGGTGGAAGCCTACGCCAGCCTGGTGCGCTATGCCGATGTCGAGTTGGTGCAGCATTTCTGCAGGCAGGCCGTGCAGCAGGGCTACCGCAATATCAAGCTGCATGAGATTGACCCGGAGGTCATCCGCGCCGCGCGCCGGGCCAGCGGTCCCGAGGTGGGTATCTCGGTGGACGTGAACTGTGCCTGGGATGCCGAACAGGCGCGCGAACGCCTCGCCGTGATGCGTGAGATCGACGCGGCCTGGCTGGAGGAACCCGTGTTTCCGCCAGAAGACTTCGAGACCTTGGCGGCGCTCAATGCCGAGTTTGCGCTGGGCGCGGGCGAGAACGCCTGCACCCGCCACGAGTTCAGGAAGATGATGCAAGCCGGGGCCGTACGTTATCCCCAGCCGTCGGTGATCAAGGTCGGTGGCGTGAGCGAATTCATGGCCGTGGCACACGAGGCGCAAGAACATGGTCTGTCGGTCATGCCGCACTCGCCGTATTTCGGTCCCGGCTATTTTGCCACCCTGCATCTTGCTGCCGTGCTACATGGCGCACCGCTGTTCGAACACCTGTATGTCACGCTGGAAGGCGACCTGGCGCAGGGCGGCACGCCGCTGCCAGTCGATGGCCGTGTCACTATTCCGCAAACACCTGGCCTGGGCTTCATCCCTGACCCGGCCATCCTGCAACGTTACCGTATCGCCTGAGAGGATTGTTCATGAAAACCATCGCCATTACCGGCGCCGCCGGCAGTGTCGGCACCGGGCTGCGCGCCCCGCTGCTCGCCCTGGGTTATCGCCTGCTGCTGTTGGACATCCGCGAAATCGCCGACTGTCGCGAGCACGAACAGGCCCGGGTGGTCGACTGCACCGACAAGGACAAGCTGATCGAGGCCTTCAAGGGCGTGGATGGCATTGTCCATCTGTCGGCCTGCACCACTGACGCGGCCTGGGACCAGCAGGTCAAGCTCTCCGTGGAAGGCTGCATCGCCGTCTTCGAGGCCGCCCGCGAAGCGGGTGTACCGCGCATTGCCTATGCCAGTTCCAACCACGTGGTGGGCCTGCATCCGCGCGTGCGAGACATCGATAACCAGGTGCAGATGCGTCCCGATGGCCGCTATGGCGTAGGCAAGGCCTTCGGCGAACTGATGTCCTCGCTGTATGCGTACAAGTTCGGCCTGAAGATCCTGGCCATCCGTATCGGCAATGCCAACGACAAGCCCATCGACCGTCGTCGCCTGGGCAATTGGATCTGGTGGAAGGATCTGGCGCAGCTCATTTCCATCGGCATGGAGCGCGAAGACCTGATCTACGAAGTGGTCTATGGCGTCTCCGACACCACGCGCCGCCAGTTCGACAACAGTCGCGCCTATGCACTGGGCTACCGGCCGGAAGGGCGGCCAGATGAGCATGTCGATGAGGTATATGCCATCGATCCGCCACCGGTCCCGGGCTCGGAGGCCGCACTGGCCCTGCGCGAGACCACCTTCGGTGGCGACTTCTCGCAGTGGGAGTTCGTGGGCAGCCCACAGCGCCTGTATTGAGGCGGGAAACCGGGATGTTGTAACCGGTGCTGCCTGCCATCCCCATGATGGCAAGCACCTTTGATGCGAGGGCTTGCCCTCGTTTTTTTCCTGTTGCTGTCGGGATGAAAAAGGGGCTGCCGTCTTGTGACGGCAGCCCCTGCAGCACGAGCAAGATCGATCAGGCCGCGGCGATGGCCTTCACCAGTGCCGGCGGCAGGTCGGTGCCGTGGGCACGCTTGTAGGCGGCGTTGATGAAGCCATTGGCGGTGTTGGTGGCGATCCACTTGTCCACCCAGGCCTTGAGCGCATCGTCGCCGCGTCGCATGCCCATGCCGTGCAGGCTGGTACGCAGCACGACCTTGGTCTCCATCTGGCGCGCCGGCTGACGCTCATTGATCTTGTCGGTCAGGGTGGAGGATTGAGCTACCAGATCGATCTGGCCGCTCAGGATCGAGGTCATGGTGGTCGATTCATCCTCGAAACGCACGATCTCCACACCAGCCGGGGCGGTGGCGGTGAGGTCAGTGTCCGAGATGGTGCCGCGCGCCACGGCCACCTTCTTGCCCACCAGGTCATTGAGACTCTTGACCTGCAAGGCCTTGGGGCCGGCCACGGTGTTGGTGGTGCCGTCATAAGGATGGGAAAAGCCGATGACCTTGGCGCGCTCGGGCGTAATAGTCATGGCTGCCACCACCAGATCAGCCTTGTTGGTGATGAGCAGCGGCACCCGGTTGGCGCCGTTGGTGGGAATGATCTCCATGGCCACGCCCAGGTCCTTGACCAGCTGGCGGGCGATCTCGTACTCGCAGCCGGCCCACTCCAGCTTGTCGTTCTTGTAGGACCAGGGCGGTACGTTGGGGTCGAGCGCGACGCGGATCTTGCCGCGCTTGCGCACGTCGTCCAATGTATCGGCCATGGCCAGAGGCGCCAGCGTGCCGGCGGCGGCCAGTGCGGCCGAGTGGATAAGGAAATCGCGACGTGACAACATGATGTCTCCCTGATGGATGTTGTGGTGGGTGAAGCAGATAGGGGCCGGGCGTAGTTCAGGCCAGCACGAAGTCGCGCAGCTCCGGCGTGGCAGGCGCGTCCAGGATGGCGGCCGGGCCGCTCTCGTGGACCATGCCGTTGCGCATGTAGATCACCTGGCTGGCAACCTTGCGGGCGAAGGCCATCTCGTGCGTTACCAGGACCATGGTCATGCCTTCGGCGGCCAGCTCTTCCATCACGCGCAGTACTTCGCCGGTCAGTTGCGGGTCTAGTGCCGAGGTGACTTCATCGAAGAGCATCAGCTTGGGTTCCATGGCCAGGCTGCGGGCAATGGCCACGCGCTGCTGCTGGCCGCCGGAGAGCTGCTGCGGGTAGGCATCGAGCTTGGCACCCAGGCCGACCTTGGCGAGCACGCCCTGGGCGATCTCGTTGGCTTGCGTCGCCTTCATGCGCTTGACCGACTTGAGCGCCAGGGTCACGTTCTGTTGCACCGTCAGGTGCGGGAACAGGTTGTAGCTCTGGAAGACGATGCCCACATCGCGGCGCAACGCCTTGCGGTCCACGTGGGGCGCATGCAGTGCATGGTCGCACACGGACAACTGGCCGGCGTCGATGCTTTCCAGCCAGCCCATGCAACGCAGGGTGGTGCTCTTGCCGGAACCGCTCTGGCCGATGATGGCGACGACTTCGCCGCGATGGATCTGCATGTCCACGCCGGCCAGCACCTGGTTGGTGCCGAAGGCCTTGCGCACGCCTTGCATCTTAACGACTGCTGACATTGAGTTTCCTTTCCAGTGCACGTGCCTGCATCGACAGGGGATAGCAGACCGCGAAATACAAGAGTCCTGCCAGGCCGAAATAGATGAACGGCTGGAAGGTAGCGTTGTTGATGACCTTGGCGTTGTAGCTGAGCTCGGCAAAGCCCACCACCAGCGAGGCCGTTGAAGTGTTCTTGACGATCTGCACCATGAAGCCCACCGTGGGCGGCATGGCCAGGCGCAGTCCTTGCGGCAGGATCACCTGGCGCATGCGCTGCCAGCGCGACAGACCCAGGCATTCGGCCGCTTCCCACTGGGCACGCGGGACCGATTGCAGACAGCCGCGCCAGATATCGGCCAGATAGGCGCTGGCATAGATGGACATGGCCAGGGTCGCGGCCGACAGGGGCGCCACCGCATCCATGCCCAGCAGGTCGGGACCGAAGAAGCACAGTCCCATGAGTACCAGCAACGGTGTGCCCTGCACCAACTGGATGTAGAGCGAGGCGGCGCCGCGCACGACTGCGTTGGCGGAGATGCGTGCCAGGCAGAGAACGAATCCCAATGCGCCACCGCAGGCGAAGGTCAGTACCGAGAGCAGGACCGTGCCAAGCAGGCCTTGCAATAGCGACGTGAGGAGGATCGAATTCATGATGATGTGCTTCTCCTCAGGCATTGCCCAGCTTGCGCCGGCGCGGGAACAGCAGCATGCCCAGGAGCGCAAAGCCGATCTTGAGCAACAGCGCCAGCGCCAGGTAGATCGCCCCCAGCACCACGAAGACCTCGAAGTTCCGATAGGTCAGGCTTTGTACACGATTGGAGACCCCAAACAGTTCTTCCACCCCCACGGCGGAGAGGATGCTTGACCCCAGCATCAGCAAGACATACTGGCTGACCAGTGCCGGATAGACCTTTTCCATGGCCGGCTGCAGGATCACGTGCAGGTAGATTTGCCAGCGCGACAGGCCCAGGCAATCGGCTGCTTCGATCTGGCCCGGATGGATGGCATCCATGCCGGCGCGCATGATCTCGCTGGTGTATGCACTGATATTGACCACCAAGGCAATGGTGGCACCCATCAGGATCGGTACCCGTACACCGCTGCTGGCCAGGCCGAAGATGAGGAAGTAGGCCTGGATCAGCAGGGGCGTATTGCGGATCACCTCGACATAGGCGCCCAGCAGCTTGCGCAGCCAGGCCGGGCCATTGCCACGCCCGATGGCGCACAGGGTGCCGCCGATGAATCCGAGCAGGATGGCCAGCAGGATCATCTGCACCGTCACCCACGCACCGCGCAGGAAGATAGGCCATTGTTCCATTACTGTCTGGAAATCGAATTGATAGCTCATGGCGCCTCTCCACGTTGCGGCGGCGGGTTCGACCCGTCGCCGGACGTAGCACGCCATGCTGCGGCGGGGGCAGTCATGTGAGTCTCCGGATTGAAATGATTGTTGGATGTCGAGCGATTCTAGGGAGCGCAAGCTTGTCCGGCCAGTGGCCCGGGACAGTGACTGCACCTCACTATTCCAATGGGTGGGACCCGGCGTGCAACAGGGGAGGCGGGACGTGGAGGATGAGCGGCTTCGTTCCAGTGAGTGGGATGAGGACGGTTTTTGCGTCGGCAGGACGGTTCCCGGCTCGCAATTGCTTCACTACTATCGACCTTGCATACCGGTTGCCACGACCTCCATGTCGCTGCACCGGTCAACGATTCCAAGGAAACCCCATGACCCAGCCCACCCACGAGACACAACAGCGCTATGCGGCCCTGATCCGCCGTTACTTCGATGCCTGCAACGCCGCCGACTACCAGGCGCTGGTATCCTGCTTCACCCCGGATGCGGTGCATTACTTTCCCTCCGGCTTGCCCGAGATCCCCTGGCGCAGCGCCGATACCATCGCCCTCAAATGGGTCTGGTGCGTGGAAAACCTGGGATCGCAATGGACCATCGAGAAGATCCTGGTCAGCCACGACAGCCATGAAGCCGTGATCGAGTGGACCCACTGGAAGGGCAAGCTGGGCACGGCCCTGCGCGGCGATGAATGGTATATCTTCGACCAGGACAGCGGGCTGATCAAGGAAATCCGTGCCTTCTACGCCTCGCCGGCCGACAAGGAAGTGGCCATCAACCAGTTGGTCGATTTCGACTACGCCGGTCGCGGTTATCACCTGGGGCCGGCCAAGCAGGGGGCCAAGTGATGATGCGCCATGTGGTGATGTTCCGCCGCCTGGCGGCGGTGGAGAAGGATATGGCCCGCCAGGCGGAACTGGCCGAGCGCATGCGCGTGCTGGTCGGGGAGATCGACTTCATCCGCGACTGGAAGGTCTCAGCCAACGTGCTGGATCGCTCGATCTGCTGGGACTACCTGCTGGAGTCGTCCTTCGATGACGCCGATGCCGTGCAGCGCTACCTGGTACATCCGGCACATGTGGCCCTGATCCAGGACCTGAAACAGTATTTCGAGTGGGCAGCGGTAGACTACGTCCAATCCTGATCGGTGACCTCGCATTCATGGCGACGCACATCACGCATTATTTATCCAGACCGGCCGGCGCGACGCCAGGCTGGCTTTAGTTCAGCCGCACCCCCTGGTGGGCAGGCGGCCATGCCGGCGGCTCGATTCGCCCGGCAACGGAGACAGACATGAAGACAAGCAAATATCGCTGGGCGATCCTGGCCCTGCTGACCCTGGCGATGATGATCAACTACATGGATCGTGCCGCGCTGTCGGTGGCGATTCCCTTCATCACCAAGGACTTCCACCTCACTGCCGCCGAGAAGGGGCTGATATTCAGCTGCTTCTTCATCGGCTATGCGGCCTTCAATTTCATTGGCGGTTATCTATCGGACCGTTTCGGCCCCAAGAGCGTGTTCACCTGGTCCATGGTGATCTGGTCGCTGCTGTGCGGCGCGACCGCCGGGGTGTTCAACTTCTGGTCGCTGCTGGCGGCACGGGTGTTGTTCGGGCTGGGGGAAGGACCGGTCTCGGCCATTTCCAACAAGACCATCAATAACTGGTTCCCGGTGCGCGAGCGCGCTCGCGCCATCGGCATCAACCAGGCCGGCGGTCCCATCGGTGGTGCATTAGCCGGTCCCGTGGTGGGCCTGTTGGCACTGTGGCTGGGCTGGCGCACGGCCTTCGTCATCATTGCCCTACTGGGCCTGCTGTGGGCGCTGGTGTGGCATCGCATGTCGCGTGACCTGCCTGCCCAGAGCGAGCATGTGAGCCCGGCCGAGTTGCAGCTGATCAATGCAGAGCGTCAGAGCGTAGCCGCAACGTCCGATGCAGAGAAGGCCAACCTGTTGACCATCATCACCCAGCGTGAAGTGCTGGTCACCGGTGGCGCGCTGTTCTGCTACAACTACATCCTGTTCTTCTTCATGACCTGGTTCCCCAGCTACCTGATCGACGCACGCGGCGTGAGCCTGAAGGAGATGAGTTTCTTCTCGGCGCTGCCCTGGCTGATGGGCGCGCTCGGCTTCCTGTGCGGCGGCTGGCTTATCGACACGCTCTATCGCATCACCGGCAAGCTGCTGTTCTCGCGCAAGGTGGTGCTGGTGTGCAGCCTGCTGACCTCGTCGTTGTGTATCGGCGTGGTCGGTCTCATCGACGACACCATGCAGATCGTGGCGGTGATGACCCTGGCCATCGGCGCCTTGATGCTCGCCGGTCCCGGCTTCTGGGCCTTGATCCAAGACAGCGTGGCACCTTCGTGCATGGGGACCGCAGGCGGCTTCATGCATATGCTCTCCAACCTGTCGGGCATCATCGCCCCGGCGGCGACGGGCTTCATCATCCAGAGCGCCAAGACCTATACCGGTGGCTTTGTCCTGGCAGCAGTACTGGGACTGGTGGGCGCGCTGGTCATCGTGATCTTTATCCACCAGCGGCCTCCATCGGCCATGCCGGTGGTCAAGCCGGCCTGATTCCTTCCGGGCGGTTCTTTCCTCGCATTACGTCTTGATGCCGGCGCGTGGCGCCGGCAGCTGGCGCACGGCCGTGCGCAGCGGCTGGTGCCTGCCCGTCGCCTGCGCACGACCACCCTCGGGAGTCCGGTATGGGGCCGGCCTCCCCACATTCACAATCACAACAAGGGAGATGGCATGAAACGTTACATCATTGGAGCATCAATGGCAGGCATGGCCGCACTGGGCACGGGCATAGCCCAGGCACAGTCGTCGGTGACGATCTATGGCTTGCTCGACACCGGCTTTACCCACGAGTCGGGCGGTGCCGGTGGTTCCATCAACAAGATCTCCAGCGGCATCTTCAACGGCTCGCGCATCGGCTTCAAGGGGGCGGAAGACCTGGGTGGCGGGCTCTCGGCGGTATTCCTGCTGGAGAGCGGGTTCCAGGTCGATACCGGTGCCATGGGGCAGGGCGGATTGCTGTTCGGCCGCCAGTCCTATGTCGGTCTCAATGGCGACTTCGGCAGCGTGCGCGTGGGTCGTCAGTACACCCCCTTCGATGTACTGGCCGGTACCTCCGATCCCTTCTTTGCAGGATCGGCTGCGCGCATGACCAACCTGTTCGGCGAGAACTATGTGGGTGGCATCAACGGCTACTACAACAACCGCATCAACAATAGCGTGACCTGGAGTTCACCGGTCTTCGGCGGCTACTCGGGAGACGTCGGCTATGGCTTTGGCGAGACCGCCGGCAACATGGCCGCCGCCCGCTACGTGGGTGCCTCCTTCGGTTATGCCTCGGGACCGCTCTACCTGCGTGTAGCGCACCAGAACATCAACACCGTCAACGACGATGGCGCGGCCAAGAACACCGGCTTTGGTGCCTACTACGATTTCGGCGTGCTGCGCCTGCATGGGGCTGCGGCCATCAACAAGAGCACCGCTGCCGGCGTGACCACGGTGGACAGCCGCGACCTGATGGTGGGTGCGGTGATCCCGGCAGGTATCGGACGGGTGATGGTGTCCTACGTCAGGAAGCGCGACCGGCTGGCCGCCGCCCAGCACGCCAGCCAGGTTGGCCTGGGTTACATCTACCCGATGTCCAAGCGCACCGACCTGTTTGCCGCCTATGGCCGTATCAACAACAGCAACGGCGCCAGCTACAAGGTGGGTAATGCCATCGAGGTCGGTTCGGGCAACCAGGCCTGGAACCTGGGCATCCAGCACCGCTTCTGAGATGGACACGCGGATCCTGGAAAACGCCAGCCTGCGCGCCGAATTCCTGCCGGAGTTCGGTGGCCGCATGGCGCGCCTGCTGTTCAAGGGCCCACCGGGGGGCCAGCGCGAGGTGTTGCAGCCCTATGTACAGACCAGCTTCGATGCGCTGGCCTGGCCCAAGTGCGGCATGTATCCGCTGGCGCCCTATTCCAACCGTATCCGCGATGCACGCCTGCCCTTCGCGGGGCAGGTGCATGTGCTGCCGCCGCATCCGGCGGCCTCGCCGCATACCCTGCATGGCTGCGCCCATACACTGGCCTGGCGGGTGAGTGCGCAAGACCCCCGCCTGCTGGAGATGGACGTGCACTACACCGGGCCGCACTGGCCCTGGCCCTTGTATTGCCGGCAGCGTGTGGTCATCGGAGACGGCTGGCTGGAATGCACCCTGGAGGTTCGCAATCTGAATGCTACGCGCAGCATGCCCGTCGGTGGCGGCCTGCATCCTTTCCTCAGCGCAGATGGACTGCGTGAGATGTGCTTTGTCGCCGGACGACGCTGGCAGCATGATGCGCAATGCCTGCCCGATGGGCTGAGCACACCGCTGCTGGGAGGGCAACGCTGGTCGCCGTCCATGGCCGATGAGGCGGAGCAGCTGGGCTATTTCTCGCAATGGGATGGCCAGATGCAATTGCAATACGACCAGGGAATACTGCAGCTGTCGGCCGGCCAGGGGCTGTCGCATCTGGTGATGTTCATCCCGCGTGGCGCGCCCTATGTCTGTGTGGAGCCGGTATCGCATCTGGCCAATGCCTTTGCCATGCCGCAGCTGGATCCTCGTGACAGTGGCGTGGCGCTGGCAGCACCCGGCCAGTCGGTGCGCTACACCATGCGCCTGGCCTGGCAGCCGAACTGAGGCGGAGCCAGGTGCAGGTGCGCGGGCATCGTCAGGCGCTTTCGCGTGGTACCACCGTAAAACCGAGGTCGACGGTACTGGCCGACGGATCACCGGCCAACCGGCGCAGCAGCAATTCGGCCGCCACTTCACCCATACGGCGGCGCGGCACGCTCACCGTGGTCAGGCGGGGCCAGCACGCTCCTGCCACCGGGAGGTCGCCGAAACCCATCACCGCCATCTGTTGTGGCACCTTCAGGCGCAACCGCTGACATTCGAACAACAAGGCTGCGGCCAGCAGATCGTTGTTGCAGAACACGGCCGTCATCGCCGGCGCGTGGCGGCGCAAGTCGGCCAGCTGGGCGGCAGCGGTATCGGCACCGGCCGGCGGCGGCGCCAGCGAGACCACCACCTGTCCTCCCACGGCAGAAAAGGCGCGGCGAAAACCCTTGAGCCGCAGGCGCGAGCGACGCTCGTCGGCACCGATGAATCCCACCACACGGTGCCCCTGGCCGGCCAGGTAGACGCCGGCCTTGTGACCGGCATCGGCGTTGGAGAAACCGACCTGCATGTCGATCGCCGCCGAGGAGAAATCCCAGGTCTGTACCACCGGCAGGACGGCACGACGCAGCTTGTCGGCCACGTCCTCGTTGGTGATCCCCATGAGTGCCATGCCATCCACACGCCGGCCGAGGAAGGTATCGACGATACGTATCTCGTCGGCGGCGCAATAGTTGGTCTGCGCCAACAGGACCTGATAGCCGCGCGCATTCAGGGCCAGGCTCATGGCCTCGATGGTTTCCGAGAACACCAGGTTGGAGAGGGTGGGCACCATGGCTGCGATGGTGCGTGAGCGGTTCGAGGCCAGGCCGCCGGCCAGCTGGTTGGGCACGTAGCCGAGCGTGTCGATGGCGGCGCGCACGGCGGCCAGCGTGGCCGGTGCCACCTTGTCAGGCTGATTCACGGCGCGCGAGACCGTCACCAGCGAGACGCCGGCGATGCGGGCCACGTCGCTCATGCGCATGGGGCCGTCGGGCGGGGTGATGGCGGAAGCTTTCATGGCGGGGCTGTTCTGTGGGTTCATCAAGACAAGGCTTGCCATCATAACGCGGCACTTGTCGGCAACGTTCCAGAGCGTGGGAAATACCCGTCCGTGCGTGGCGCGATGGCGTGGGCAACGCCTTGCGCCAGGGTGAGCGGGGATTGATGATGAAAGCGCTTTCATCGGCGCCACAACAGGTGTGGTGCCGCTCCGGTTTCTTTCTCCCGTCTCATTTTCAAGGAATAGCATGTCCGTCGAATCCAATATCGTCTCCTACGCCAAGGTTGCCGCCGATGCCCGTACCGCCGCCGAGTCTGGCGACCGCATCGAGTGGGTCAAGGTCTCGCTGATCTATCTGCCACTGGCAACGCCGGTCTCCGATGCCAAGGTGCTGACCGGGCGCCAGAAGCCGCTCACCGAGATCGCCTTCATCTTTGCCGAGATCCGCACCCGTGACGGTCATGAGGGGATCGGTTTCGGCTACTCCAAGCGTGCCGGTGGTCCGGGCATGTATGCCCATGCCAAGGAGATCGCTCCCAACCTGCTGGGTGAGGATCCCAGCGACATCTCCCGGATCTTTACCAAGCTGTTGTGGGCCGGCGCCTCCATGGGGCGCAGCGGCCTGACCACGCAGGCCATCGCGCCATTCGACATTGCCCTGTGGGATCTCAAGGCCAAGCGTGCCGGCTTGCCGCTGGCCAAGCTGCTGGGGGCGCATCGTGATTCGGTGCAGTGCTACAACACCTCGGGTGGCTATTTGCATACACCGCTGGAGCAGGTGCTCAAGAACGTGGCGATCTCGCGCGAGAGTGGTATCGGCGGCATCAAGCTCAAGGTCGGCCAGCCGGACCTGGCCATCGATATCGGCCGCGTGGGCGAGGTCCGCAAGCTCCTGGGCGAGGGCTTCCCCCTGATGGTCGATGCCAACCAGCAATGGGACCGACAGCAGGCCACGCGCGCCTGCCGCGCCCTCGAACAGTTCGACCTGACCTGGATCGAGGAACCGCTGGACGCCTACGACTTCGAGGGCCATGCGCAACTGGCCAATCGTTTCGACACCGCCATCGCCACTGGCGAGATGCTCACCAGCGCGGGTGAGCATGCACAGCTGATCCTGGCCGAAGGCAGTGACTTCATCCAGCCCGATGCGCCGCGCGTGGGGGGGATCACGCCTTTCCTGGAGATCATGGCGCTGGGCGCGCTCAAGGGACGCAAGCTGGCGCCTCACTTCGCCATGGAAATCCACCTGCACCTGGCCGCCGCCTATCCGATCGAGCCTTGGCTGGAGCACTTCGAATGGCTGGGCCCGATGTTCAACGAGCAGATGCAGCTCAAGAACGGCCGCATGTACGTGTCGGATCGCCCTGGCCTGGGCTTCTCCCTGTCCGAGCAGGCGTTGCACTGGCGCGCTGACGCCGCCGAGTTCGGCAAGGCGCCCTGAGGCGTTGAACCGCGTTGGCGCGGCCCGCCGGCAGGCAGGGCCGCGCATCCCAGGACCATAACAATCAAGGAGACCCACGATGCCACGTACGCGGCAGCGCTATTTCATCCTGGCTTTGATCACCATCGTGCTGGCCTTCAGTACCGGAGACCGGGCCACGCTTTCCATCGCAGGATCGGGCATGTCCCGGGAACTGGGGCTGGACCCGGTACAGATGGGCTGGCTGTTCTCGGCCTTTGCCTGGGCCTATGTGATGGCCCATATTCCTGCCGGCTGGCTGGTGGACCGTTTCGGTGTCAGGCTCACCGTCATGGCCGGGCTGCTTGCCTGGTCGCTGTGTACCATGTTCATGGGGGCGGCAGCGTGGTTCGTGCAGGTATTCGCGGCATTGCTGGTGCTGCGCTTCCTGCTGGGGACCTTCGAGGCGCCGGTCGGGCCGGCGTCGGCGCGAGTGATCGCTGCGTGGTTTCCGGCCACCGAGCGTGGCCTGGCGGGGGCGATCTTCAATAGCGCCCAGTACGTCTCGCTGGCACTGTTCACGCCGCTAATGGGCTGGCTGGACCATCGCTTTGGCTGGGAGCACGTGTTTTCCGTCATGGGCGCGCTGGGCCTGCTGCTGGCCGTGCTGTGGTGGTTTGCCTATGCGCCGCCGTCGACGCACAAGCGTATCAATGCCGAGGAACTGGACTACATCCGCCAGGGCGGCGGCCTGGTGGAGCTGGGTGCTTCCCACGCCGTACGCGGCATACCGCCGGCGCCACCACCGCCGACGCTGGCCAGCGTGCTCGGGCTCCTGCGCAGCCGCATGCTGGCAGGCATCTTCCTGTCGCAATACTGCATCTCGGCCATCACCTGGTTCTTCGTTTCGTGGTTCCCGACCTATCTGGTCAAGGATCGGGGCATGAGCATTCTCACCGCCGGGGTGGTCGCGTCAATCCCGGCCCTGTGCGGATTCTTCGGCGGCGTGGCCTCCGGCTATGTGAGCGACCATTTGTACCGCCGCACCGGCTCGCTGACCATCGCCCGCAAGATTCCCATCATCTGCGGCATGCTGCTTACCTCAGCCATGATCGGCTGCAACTTCGTCACGGCCGACTGGATGGTGATCGCCCTGATGTCGCTGGCCTTCATGGGCAAGGGCTGTGGCTCGCTGGGCTGGGCGGTGGTGGCCGATACCGCGCCCAGGAGCATGATCGGACTGACCGGCGGTGTCTTCAATGCCATCGGGAATACCGCCGGCATCACCACGCCCCTGATCATCGGCCTGATCCTGGGACGCACCGGTTCGTTCTACTGGGCACTGGTGTTTGTCGGATGCCATGGCCTGGTCGCGGTCCTGAGTTACTTGTTCGTGGTGGGTCGCATCGAGCGCTTCGATCCGGGTCTGCCCGCCGATGCGGCCACGGCAGCGGCACGGCCAGATCTCATGCCGCAGGGCCGTACCGATCATCCATGACGAAACCCGCAATCCCAGTTACTGGAACAGCCGGTCCAAGTCGCCAGCACTGCCTGTTGTGGCTGGCGACCCTGATTCACTAAGATTTTACCCATCCGGTCCTGGCAGGGCGCCACAGTTGCCTGCCTCGCCCAGACCATTTGCCTGCTCATTCAATGGAACGTCCCACTATGAACGCCATCACTCCGCCGCCGCTGGACAGCATCCCCCAACTGGCTCCCGCTCCCCATGTGTCCGATTCGGTGCTGGAGCGCCTGGCCAAGGTCACCAGCGGTTCGCTGACCACCCAGCTCTACATCAAGGGCATCCGCCAGCCGGTACTGCACGGCTTGACGCCGGTGAACAAGAACATCAAGCCCTTCGCCGGCCGTGCCTACACCATGCGTTTCATCCCGGCACGCGAGGATGTCGACAACTACGCCAACCTGACCGTCAAGCCTGATGCCAACAACCTGCAATGGGTGGGCGTGGAGCAGATCGAACCTGGTCATGTGCTGGTCATCGACAGCAATCGCGACGGCCGTGCCGCGTCGATGGGCAACATGCTGATCACCCGCATGATGAAGCGCGGTGCCCGCGCCGTCATTACCGATGGCAGCTTCCGCGACGGCACCGAACTGTCGCAGATGGATTTCCCGATCTGGAGCACCGGCATCACCGCCACCACACGCCTGTCCTATCACCATGTGGCCGATCTGAATGTCCCCATCGGTTGCGCAGGCGTGGCCATCTATCCGGGCGACGTGATCCATGGCGATGGCGACAACATCACTGTCATCCCGGCCCACATGGCAGAAGAAATGGCCGATCTGTGCGAGAAACGAGACGACATCGAAGCCTACCTGGCCCTGCGTGTGCAAGCCGGTGAGCCGCTGTGGGGCCTGTATCCACCCAGCGAGGAAACCCGTGCCCAGTTCCGTGCCTGGGTCGAGGCTGGCCGTCCGGCCGTGAAGTAATCTCCGCTATGCCGGCGTCGTGCCGCCGTCGAGGCAGCATGCGCCGGTTTTTTATTCCTGCAAAGAGAACACCATGGCCATCACTGGCGATATGCTGATCGGTCTGTCTACGGTGCGCGGCACCGAGGGACAGCAACACTCCATCAATCCGGCCACCAACCAGGCCATCCCCATCCCGGCCTTCGGACTGGGTGGCAAGGACGAAGTCGAGCGTGCCGCCACATTGGCGGCACAAGCCTTCGATCCGTATCGCGCGCTGCCGCTGGAAACGCGTGCCCGCTTCCTCGAAGAGATCGCCGAGCAGATCCTGGCGCTGGGTGATGCCCTGATCGACCGGGCACACCAGGAATCGGGCCTGCCGCTGGCACGCCTCCAAGGCGAGCGCGGCCGTACCGTCGGCCAGTTGCGCCTGTTTGCCGCGGTGGTACGCGAAGGCGCCTTCCAGGGCGTGGTGATCGACCAGGCCCAGCCCGAGCGCCAGCCCCTGCCGCGCGCCGACATCCGCCTGCGCAAGATCGGCCTGGGCCCGGTGGCCGTCTTCGGCGCCAGCAATTTCCCGCTGGCGTTCTCGGTGGCCGGCGGTGATACCGCCGCTGCATTGGCGGCGGGTTGCCCGGTCATCGTCAAGGCGCATGGCGCGCATCTGGGCACCTCCGAACTGGTTGGTCGCGCCATCCAGCAGGCGGCACGCAAGCTGGAACTTCCGGACGGCGTGTTTTCATTGCTGGTGGGCGCCGGGCGTCAACTGGGCGAGGCCCTGGTAGCGCATCCCGAGATCAAGGCTGTCGGTTTCACCGGCTCGCGCCAGGGTGGCCTAGCACTGGTGAAGATCGCCAACGCCCGTCCCGAGCCGATTCCGGTCTATGCGGAGATGGCCAGCATCAATCCGGTATATCTGTTCCCGGCAGCACTGGCGGCCCGTGCCGAGGCCATTGGACGCGGTTTTGCTGCGTCGCTGACGATGGGCGCCGGTCAGTTCTGTACCAATCCCGGACTGGTAGTTGCGCAGGACGGCCGCAACCTGGAACGCTTCCTCGCGGCAGCCGCGCAAGCCCTTGGCGAGGCGGCGGCGCAGACCATGCTCACCCCCGGCATCCATGATGCCTATTGCCAGGGCGTGTCACGCCTTGAAGGCCTGGCGGGTGTCGCCCGCGTGGTACAGGGCCGGCCCGCGCTGGGTGAGCATGCTCACAACGCCGCGCAGGCCGCCTTGTACGTGACCGAGGCGCGCCATTTCCTGACCCAGCCGCATCTGCGCGAGGAAATCTTCGGCCCCGCTTCGCTGGTAGTCCGAGTGGCCAATGTGGAAGAGATGATAGCGCTCACGCAGCAACTGGAAGGGCAGCTGACGGCCACTCTGCAGATTGATGAGGATGACCATCTCGCCGCTGGCCGCCTGTTGCCGATCCTGGAGAGAAAGGTCGGACGCATCGTGGCCAATGGCTTCCCCACCGGCGTCGAGGTATGCCATGCAATGGTGCATGGCGGACCGTTCCCGTCGACCTCCAATCCCATGTTCACTTCCGTGGGGTCGACGGCCATCGAGCGCTTCTTGCGACCTGTCGCCTACCAAGACCTGCCAGACGGTTTGCATCCGGCGGCCATCCGCGAGGCCAATCCGCAGCGACTAAGACGCCGTGTAGACGGCGTAGCGGACGCTTGATCTATATAGGGATTCAATTCTATCGATAGCGATCATTGCAAGGCCCCATAGGTTAGAGGGCGTTGCCGGAGTAGGTAGCCCCATGAATCCGTACAACATAGCGTGGAGAGGGAGGTAGTTCGCGGCAATGATCCAATAGCTTATAAGGGATCTTCTCTCGCCCGTCATGCTGGCGCGTCCGCGCCAGCATGACGGGTCCAGAGTGGCAAATACAACCGTTTTGACGGATATATTTCTACCTAAGGTGTTAGATTCCCATCAGCGGTAAAAATAGATCAGGTCAATTCGCGCTCAAAATTTCGCGGCCCGCGGGGTGCAGCTGGTGCAGCGTTTGCGGTGACATAGAGTGCAATGACCAAGCAAACTGTATAGATGCTGGCAGAAAGCCATCCGACCGCTCTGAAGTTGCTGCCGCGCACGAGAAGTGCTGCCATTACTGGTCCTAGCCCCTGACCGATGAAGACGGCGGCATTGGCCAGACTCGTGAGGCGCCCGGTCGGATCCAGTTCTGCAGACAAGGCGAACAGGTATGTCAATCCGAAGAACCACACCGCCATCACCAGCGCCGCTGCCCCTGCGTAGACCAGTTGTGTCTGACCGTAGACGATAGCTAGGGAGGCTATGATGGAGCCAGCGAAACCGATCACCTGCGCTGAGAGATGTCCCAAGCGCTTACCAAGCGCACCGGCAACGGCTGCTCCAGCCGCTCCCGCCAGCGCGCTTAGTCCCAGAATGGCGCCAATCGCTGGGCCAGGCAGGCCAATGGAGACGCCGATACGCTCCTGATACACCCACAGCACGCCATGCCCGGCAAAGAGCAAGCCGAACAAGACCAGCAGCAAGCTGGTGCGCAGCGTGAGCGGCGATGCCACCAGCGGCTCAGCGCTGCGTGCAGCCAAACGCGCCTGGCGCGGGATCAGGCCGGTCATGGCCAGGGCCGGCAGTACCATCAGGGGGAAGCTCAGGAACACCGAGCCGACGCCGGCCGCCGAGATCAGCAAGGGCGCCGCGCCAATCGAGACCGCTCCCCACAGTAGCAGCATGATGTTGGTGGCCGCATAGGTGCGGTCCTTGTTGCTGCGTTGCGCGCTGGTGGCATACACCACCGTTTGCGCCACGCCGCCGCCGAAACCGGCCAGCGCGCGCGAGGCGCACAGCAGCCAGTAAGTGCCGTGCAAGGCACTGAGCGCACTGCCGCCGGCCAGCAGCAACAAACCGCCCTGGCACAGCCGGCGCCGGTCCCAGTGATTGACCACCAGCGCCGAACTGCCGCAGCCGATGGCCATGGCGATCAATTCAGCCCCAAACAGCATGCCCATCTGCTGCAGGTTCAATCCCCAATGATCGACCAGCGCGCCGCCCAACACCGGTTGCATCTGCAGCGTGCCCACGCCGATCATCATCAGAAATCCCAACAGGCCCAGCGTCTTGCCGCTGTCGACATTGTGGCTTGCCTCTGTCTTGTATTGCTGGCTCATCATGTTCTCCTGTAGTGGCCGGACTCAGAACTCGTAGGCGTAACGCGCCTGCAAAACCAGGCTGTTGCGGGTGCGGTTGCGCACGTGGCTTTCGGTGTAGCTGTTGATCCACAAGGCATCGCGCTTGTCACCGCGATGGATGGTGAACATTGCGCCAAGACCCACACCCAGCACTTGCTCGCGCGAATCGGCCATGTCCGTGCCATTGGTCTTGCTGTCGGTGAGCTGCTTGAAGTAGTAGCTGTTTACGCCCAGCCGCACATCGCGCATCACTTCATAGGAAGTGGTCAGATTGATCCAGGCTGCCTGCCCGGACTGGGTGTCGCGCACGGCCTGGCCCTGGTAGGCAAGCGGGGCGCTGCCGGCCGGCCGGGTGTTCTTGAAGTTATAGAGATAGTGCAGGCGCCAGCTGATTTCCCAGCGCGGCGTAGGCAGCAGCGTCGCCGCCCAGTAGGGATTGATCGAGTAATAGCCGGACCCCTGGTTGAGGTCGTTGTTGCGGTTGTAGTGGCCCGTGGGCAGCAGGAAGGAGAATTCCAAGCGCTGCGAGTAGATCGGCCCGGCCGCACCCATCACGGGATCGAATTGCAGCGAAGGGCCGATGGTCAGGTCACCGATGCTGGTGCCGCCACCGGCCAGGGTGGCACCTGGCTGGCCAAAGCTCCCATCCAGGGATACCACGGGCAGGATCGCGTTCATGCCCAGCGAGGCATTGCCGATGCGAATGGGCGAGGTATAGGAGAGATGGTTGATCAGGGTCAGCGCATTGATGCGGGGATCCTTGAAGGCGGCCGAATCACGTCCGCTGCCATCCTTGATGGCGGTGCCGTTGGCATACTGCAGCGCAGGCAGGTAGACCCAACCCGGTTCGGTGCGCGAAAAACCATCCATGAAACTGGTTTCGCCCAGGTTCAGTCCCGGCGGCTGCGATACCGCCGGGGCAATACCGCTGACCTGCGCCAGTGCATGGTCTGCACAGAGTGCCAGGCTGGTGCCGAACAGGAAGATGGGGATGAGATGACGGAAAGCGCGCTGCTTTCCCGATAGCACTTGCATAGTTGTCTCCGGTATGAGGCGATCTGCGGATCGCTGTATTGTTATGGTGAAACCTGAAGCCGCTGTACTTGACCTATCAGGGCGGTGCTGTCAAGCGGTCTGATCAAGTTCGGGACAAGTGTAGAAGCAATGCCGCAGTGGCTCTTTTGCGTGAGCGACACGCTCTTTGTTGAAAGCGACCTGTGCAATGGCGAAGTCGCGGCAACCAAAGAAAACGCTACGCAGAAAAACGAACGGCCCGCCAAAGCGGGCCGATTCATTCCGGCGAAGCGACATAAAGTCGTTCAACAGCGCGCAGCCACCCTGCACTCGCGCGGACTCAGGCCATAGGCCTGCTTGAACGCATGGCTGAAGTGCGCCGCATTGCTGAAGCCCCAGCGGAAGGCGATTTCGGTGATGGTGCAGCCAGCCTGTTCGCTGTCCTGCAGATCCTTCAGGCTCTGCGCCAGTCGCCGTTGCCAAAGATACTGGGCGACCGTCATGCCGGTCTCGTCGCTGAACATGCGATGGATCTGTCGGCTGGAATAACCAAATGCCTCGGCAATGCGCGGCACCGTGAGGTGCTCGTCGCCCAGGTGCTCATCGATGAACTGCATGATGCGCTGACGCAGCCCCATGGCGGCGCTGACCGGATGGTCATTGCTGGCTTCCAAGGCCGATGCTACCAGTTGCAGGATGCTGTTGGCGACCACATTGCCCGTGCGCAAGGGCATGGTATGGCATTCGCGGAAAGCACTGCTGATCTGTTCACGCACCATGCGTTCAATCCCGGTGCAGCCGAAACTGCGCGCAGCAAATTGTCCGAAGGCAGCTTGCAGGGGTGGTTCAGCCGAGCGTGGATGCAGCAGGACCAGATGCTCGCCCGCTTCTTCGCTGGCAATGGAAAAGGCGCGCGCCGTGTCGTATAGACTCCAGTCACCAGGACGCAGCACATCTTGCCGCTGGCCTTGGCGAAACACGCTGGTACCGCGAGTCTGCAGGACGATCATGGCCGTGCCCGACGCATCCTGCGTCTTGGCTGGCTGGCGCACATAGCGGCAAGCGTCGCTGCGCACCCGGCAGAGGTTGGCATCGCCCAGGTCACCATATTCGATGCAGCCACGAAAGCCCAGCGTGTTGCCTGGACTGAAGCTGATGCCCGAGTCAGTCAAGTCATCCGGATTACGCGCGACATAGGTGCTGAGCCAGGTTTTCCAGACCTTGTTGCGCTCGGCTTGTGCAATGTCGTCGGTGACGACGACGGCCAGTCTTGCCATGCTGATCTCCTTTGTTATTGTCGATGACGCTGCTGATCTGTGCATCGCTCTTCTTGTCGCCTGCGGCCTCGCCGGGCTGCAGGTCATTTTGGCTCAGGCGTTTGCGCGTCTGGCCTCATCCTCACCGCTGCCCGGCATGCCGGCGGCGATATCCCGGCTGCCGGTGGCCAGCACGCTGGCCAGGATGGGAATGTGCTCCTGCCCGGCACTGCCCGGCAGCACGAAGCTGAGGCTGCCGATGGGCTGTCGTGCTTCGCCCAGCAGTGCCACGGCGATACCGATGCGGTCCGGATCGATCTCGCCGAAGGACACCGCATAACCGGTCTTGCGCAGTTGCGACTGCTGGCTGCGGAACTGTTCCCAGGAGTCGGCCATGCCGCTGCTGCGCAACTCTTCCTGATGGCGTTCGTAGAGCCGCTTCAAGCGGCGCGTCGGTTCATGCGCCAGGATGATGCGCGAGGTCGCGCCGCGCAACAGCGGCATCGGCCGGCCGCGCTCGTAGCTGATCAGCGATTGTGGCCCCCTGGTATGCACTTGGTGGATGCACAGCACGGTATCGGCAAAGGCACGGCACAGCAGCACCACCGAGCCGTCCGGTGCATAACCGGCCAGGCGGTTCATCACCGGGCGCGCGCTCAGCAGCAGCGGATCGGTCAGCTGGATCTGGCGATCCAGCTGCAGGATGGCCGGGCCCAGGATGTAGTAGCCGCCACCGCTGGAGGCGACCAGGCCGACCTCTTCCAGCGCCAGCACATAGCGGTAGGCGGTACTCATGGACACCTCCAGTGTGCGGGCTATCTGCTCCACGGTCCAGGCTGGCATCTCCAGCGTGAACAGGCGCAGTACGCTCAGCGATCGGTCGGTTGCCATGGGTTTCCTGTCGGTCTTGCCGGGCCTGCGCTCAGGTCCGGATCCAGGCGCGGCCCCACGAATTGAGGGTGTATTCATTGTGGGGCCAGACGCCGGGCGTGGCGTCGATGGCGACGCGATCGAGCTCGGCCGAAATTTCCAGGCGGTTGCCATCCGGATCGGTGACCATGAAGAACAGGTTGTTGCCTGGTCCATGACGACCCGGCCCGAAGAAGATCGGAATCCTCAAGCGCGCGAAGCGATCGCCCCAGTCGCGAATGTTATTCCATTCATCGGTCTCGTAGCAATGATGATCCCATTCGTTGCGCGATCCGCGGAAGAAGGCCAGCGAATGATGCTCGTCATCCGAGCGCAGGAAGACCACCATGACGCGCCCGCTCTCTTCATCGACGCCCTCGTCGGAGACGGTGAAGCCCACCTGTTCGACGTAGAAACGCACCACTTCATCGAGCTGGGTGGTCTGGAACACGGCGTGCTGCAGGCGCGCCGGCATGGCATCGGCCTGGCGCGGTGCGCGTGCCAGGCCGTAGACGGTCAGGCGGTCTTGCGGATCGGCGATGCTGAAGGCGCCGGCTTGCAGCAGGGGATCGTCGATGCCTTGCATGGCCACGCCATTGCGCGCCAGCCGGCTGGCCAGCGCGTCCAGGGCGGCGGCGTCGCGCAGGACATAGGCGGGATACAGCAGGCCGGCCGGTCCGGCCGAAATCACGGCGGCACGGCTGCCGCCGCGCAAGACGTGGCGGTCCTTTTCAAGCCTGGCTTGCAGGTCCATGTTCTGGCTGTAGAAGCGCGCCAGCGCATCCGGATCTGGGCTGGTGATGTGCAGGTGGTGCAGCTGGGCCGGGCTGTGTGATTGCATGCTCATGTCGGGATTCCTCATTCGGTTCAGGCGGTGGGACGGGCCAGGGCGCTTGTGTCGGCAATGCCATCTGCACGGGCGGGGATGGCGGCCGGGGCCGAGCGCAGGCCGAAGCTGTCCATGCAGGCCTGGGCGAAGCCAGCTTCCTGGGCAACGGTAAAACTGCCTGCGACGTAGCGGTCCGGACGGACCAGCACGATGGATTGCCCCAAGGACTTAAAGAAGGCCAGGGCCTGGTCCTCCGCGTCCACACACTGGAGCACGCCCGCGATATCGGTGGGCGCAGCGGCCTGGCGCGGCAGAATGGCGATGCGGCGCACACCGAGGGCCTCCCACAGGGGTGCCTGCAAACCGGCCAGCCACTGCGCCGCTTGCGCACCGAAGGCCAGCAAGGCATAGCGTGGACCCACCACATCATCGAGCCGCACGATGCTGCCGTCTGCCGCCCGCAGCCTCGGCTGCGGGCTCATGGTGCCGACTAGCGCCTGGGCACCCGCCTTGCCCTGGCCGATCAGCAGGCCACGGTGATAGCGCGGCTTGGGCTTGAATTTCATCTGCAGGAAGTAGTCGCGCAGCAGCGGCACATGCGCCACCAGCCGGAAGAAACCGCTGATGGCGGCGGCATGCCAGCGGCTGCGCGGCGCCATCACTTCACCCAGGTTCAGGGCCAGCTTGATGAGTGCCCAGGCATGCGGACGGCGCTCGGCTTCATAGGAATCCAGAGCGGTATCGGGCAGACGCCCGGCGATCACCTCGGCCAGTTTCCAGCCCAGGTTGTGGGCATCGCGAATGCCGCTGTTCATGCCCTGGCCCGCATAGGGCGGCGTCAGGTGGGCGGCGTCGCCGGCCAGGAAGACGTTGCCGATGCGCCAGCGTTCGGCCATGCGGGCGTGGAAGGTATAGACCACCTTGCGCACGATGGTGGTGGGCTTGTCGCCCCGGAAGGGCCGCAGGAATTCGCGGATCCGCTCGTCCTGGAGCATAGCATCGGCATCTTCATGCGGATGAATCATCACCTCGAAACGGCGCGTGCGATGCGGCCCCGGCACTTCCACGATGGGCCGGCCGGCATCGCAATAGACGCGGGTCTGCCAGAAGGGATCGTCATCGTTCTCGGTATCGAGCACGATCCAGCGCGACTTGAAGGTGGTGCCCGACATGGGGATGTCGAGCAGGGTGCGCACCGGACTGCGGCCACCGTCGCAGGCCACCAGATAGCGCGCGCTGACCTTCAGTGGCTGGCCGGCGTCGTCGCGGATCAGTGCCTCTACCTGCCCGTCAGTTTGCAGGAAGGATGCCAGCTCGTGCCCGAAGCGCATGTCCAGCGCAGTGAAACGCTGCGCACCCTCGCGCAGCGTGGCCTCGAAGAGCGGCTGGCGGAAAGCGTTGCGGCGCGGGAAACCATACTCGCTGCGGGTCGGTTCGACCTTGCCGAAACAGTGGCCGCCGGGGCGGGTGAAATAATGAACGCCGTATCCCAGCACCACGTCCTTCAGGACCGGCTGGTCCAGTCCGATGAACTGCATGGTGCGCAGGGATTCATCATCGATGGAGACCGCGCGCGGCTCGGCCACGGTCGAGGGCTTGCGGTCGATGATGAGAGTGCGGATGCCGGCTTGGCCCAGGATGTTGGCCAGCGTCAGGCCAGTCGGGCCAGCCCCGACGATGAGGATATCGACGCTGCGCGTCTGTTGGTCTGTCATGGGTGTCTCTCTCTTCCAAGGCGTCCTGCCCGCTGCAATCTCATCGCCGCGCGGGCAGAAAGCGGTCTGCTGCTCAGGCTTCCTGCTCGACCGGATTGACCAGCTTGCCCAGGCCGGAGATCTCGACTTCGACCACATCGCCGGGCTTCATCCACAGCGGGGGTTCACGGAAGGCGCCCACGCCACCGGTGGTACCGGTGATGATGACGTCGCCCGGATTGAGCTCGGTGAAGGTGCTGCAGTATTCGATAAGCGCCGGGATGGAGAAGATCAGGTCATCGGTGCGCGCCTCCTGCACGACGGTGCCGTTGAGCCGGGTCACCAGGCTCAGTTGCGAGGGATCACCCACCTCATCGGGCGTGACCAGCCAGGGGCCGAAGCCACCGGTCTGCGGGAAGTTCTTGCCGGGGATGAACTGGATGGTGTGCCTTTGCCAGTCGCGCACACTGCCATCGTTGTAGCAGGCGTAACCGGCCACATAGTCAAGGGCGTCGGCGGCCTTGACGTGACGTGCCTTGCGTCCGATGACCACGGCCAGCTCCCCTTCGAAATCGAGCTTTTCCGATGCATGTGGACGGACGATGGGCTGCAGGTGGCCGGTCTGCGAATCGGCAAAGCGGGCGAAGATCATCGGGTGCTTGGGCAGTTCGCGCCCGGTTTCCTTGACGTGCGACAGGTAGTTGATGCCCACGCACAGGATCTTTTCAGGATTGGGAATGACCGGAAGGAATTGCACTTGCGCGATCGCCAGCGCGCGTCCCTCTTCGGCATCCTGCTGCGCGCGCGCTGCACCGCCCTGGGCCAGGTACTGCTTCAGGCTGCCGGCACCGGCATGACCCAGATCGATCAGCTGCTCACCCGCGACGAGGCCGAAACTGTCCTTGCCCTGATGGCGAAAACTCGCGAATTTCATGACATCTCCTTTGTTGTTCGAGGACCTGATCTTAATCCCGTCAACGCGAAGAAGTAAACACAATTCTCAAAATAAGATAATATTTGTCGTAGTTACATATCAAAACATCCAAATAAGAGATTTGTGATTGATGTTATTCACCATGCGGCCCGGCACCGTCCGCATCCCCGAACAAGCGCGCGATAATCTGCCGCAACCATCGGAGGCCGGGATCGTTGGCGTAGCGCCCATGCCAGTGCTGCATGACGCGGTAAGGTTCCAGCCGGAAGGGCAACTCCACCAGCCGCACCGGATTGTGGTGGGAAACGATGCGGCCGAAGCGTTCCGGCACCAGGGCCAGGTAATCAGAATCGATGATGCTGGAGACCACACCCAGGTAGTTGGGAATGCGCAGGCCCACCTTGCGCTGGATGCCCAGCTCTTCCTCGATCTTGCGGTCGATCATGTGATGGCCGGTGCCCTGGGTGGAGATGACCAGATGCCGCTCCCGCTCGAAGTCGCGCAGCGACATGCGCCCCCTGCGGATGCGCGGATGATCGCGGCTGACCATGCAGATGAAGCGTTCGGTGAACAAGGCTTGTTGGTAGAAACCGGCATCAAGACCGCTGATGTAGCCCAGCGCCAGGTCGATCTGGCCCGATTCCAGATCCTTGCCGGTGCGCTCGGACACGTAGCTGAGTTCCATGCGGATGGCCGGTGCGGCTTGCTTCAGGTGCGCCAGGAGCCGGGGAATGATGACGCGCTGGCCGATGTCGGTGATGCACAGGCGGACCAGCCGGTCCGAACGCGCCGGGTCGAAGCTCACGCGGTGTTGCAAGGTCGAGGTCAGGGTACTGAGCGCCAGCCGCATCGGCCCCACGATCTGCTCGGCCAGCGGGGTCGGCAGCATGCCGCCGGAGGTGCGCGAAAACAGCGGATCGCCATAGTGTTCGCGCAGCTTGGCCAGCGCCATGCTGACTGCCGGCTGCCCCAGGTCCAGGCTGGCAGCGGCCTGGGAAATGCTCTGGGTCTTGTAGATTTCGAGAAAGATGCGCAGCTGCCGGAGGTCGAGATTGTCCATGGCATTTATCAATATTGCTGATGAAAAGTATCAGCATGGGCGTATTGATTGATAAAAGTCAAACTCCTAGACTGCCTCGCGATAGCCGCCGCTTTTGCGGCAGGCCGTCGGCCGCCTGCGCCGCTGCCCTCCCAGGGAGCGCAGCGCACGCCAGGACAACAATGACAATCACGACAAGAAGAGGAAGAGACACATGCAATCCGCTACCCCCATCCAGGTCAGCGAGGTCATCGACGCGCGCCCTGTCGGCATGGTGCAATGGAGCGCCATCGGTACCTGCATCCTGATCGCCGTGCTGGACGGCTTCGATACCCAGACCATCGGCATGCTGGCCCCGGCCATGTCGCGCGAACTGGGCATACCGATGGCCAGCTTCGGCCCCATCTTCAGCGCCGGCCTGCTGGGCATGCTGGTGGGCGCGATGATCCTGGGCCCGCTGGCCGACCGCTTCGGCCGCAAGACCATGGTGATCGCCTCCACCCTGGCCTTTGGCAGCATGTCGCTGCTGACCGCGCTGGCGGCCAGCCATGATGATCTGCTACTGTTGCGATTTCTGACCGGCATCGGCCTGGGAGGTGCACTGCCCAATGCGCTGGCACTGGCTTCCGAGTATTCACCGCGGCGCCATGCACGCGTGATCGTCGCCACCCTGATGTGCGGCATGCCGCTGGGGGCGGTACTGGGCGGCATCGTCACGTCGCTGCTGCTGCCTTCGCATGGTTGGCACGCGGTGTTCATCGTCGGCGGCGCGCTGCCCATCGCGGTGGCGCTGTTTGCGCTGGTGTTCATGCCCGAGTCGGCGCGCTTCCTGCTGGTGCGCGGCAAACATCGCGCCCGCCTGCAGGCACTGATGCGTCGCATCGCCCCGGAACTGGGCGCCGACCAGGACCTGGTGACACCGCCGCCGCAGGCGCCGGGCGTGCCCGTGGCCGAGCTGTTTCGCCATGGCCGCTGGAAGGACACGGTATTGCTGTGGATCCCCTACTTCATGAACCTGGTGGTGCTGTATTTCATCGTCAGCTGGATGCCGGCCGTGCTCATGGGCGCGCATCATCCGGTGAGTGTGGGTATTACCGCCATCTCCTGCTTCAGTGCCGGCGGTGTCCTTGGCAGCCTGTTGCAAGGCTGGCTGATGAATGCGCTGGGCGTGCGCCGCACTCTGGTACTGGAACTGGCGCTGTATGCCTTGCTGGCCCTGGGGCTGGCCAACTGGCCGCAATCTGAATGGAACGTGATCGTCGCCAGTAGCTTGATGGGCGTGGTGATTCAGGGTGCACAGGCGGGATTGAACGTGCTGGCCACCGAGATCTATCCGACCACCATGCGCGCCACCGGGGTCGGATTCGCACTGGGCATCGGCCGCATCGGCTCGATCTGCGGACCGCTGGCGGGCAGCCTGACGCTGGGATGGCAGATGGACGTGAAGCACATTTTCCTGATGGGCATCACGCCGGCGGTGGTCGCCGCACTGGCCATCGTTTTCAATCGCCGCGCGGAGACGCCTTGCACCGACTGAAGGACAGAGGCAGACGAGCGATGGAAATAGCGGCGAACAGGTGCGAACCTGTCCGCCGCTTCGCTATGGGGCCTTAGTCAGCAGACCAATTGCCATGCAATGACATGCGCATGCGCAACGGGATCTGTACCCGCGCCACCGGCCCGGCTGACAGATCGCGCGTTTCCAGGATCACCAGCTCGGTCGTGCCGCTACGCAAGTCATTGAGCAGGCTCAGCAAGAAGCCGTCGCCTTCGGGCGCATCGGCGCTGCGCGGCGCGAAGACCGGTTCCTGGAAGCAGTGCGCATCGCCGGCATACCAGGTGCGGGTCTCGCCGGTGCGCACGTTGACGTGGGCCAGTTGGTTGAAGAACTGGAACGGCGGTGCGCCCAGCGTAGCGGCATCGAATGGCAGTGTTGGGTCGAAGGCCAGCATGAAGCCATGCTGGTAGGGACGGCCGCTGTAGCGTTCGTCGCAGCGTGGAAACTCGCAGGGAAACGTGGTCAGCGGTTCGGGTAGAACCTGCTTGCTATTGGAATCGAGATCGAAGGTCCAGCGCACCAGGGCAGATTTGAGCGTCTCGGGGGAGGGCACGAATCCATCAGCCTGCGGGAAGAAGTAAAAGACGTTCCCGCTGGCGACGGGCATGTCTAGGATTAGCTTGCGGCCCAGCTCATAGGCATTGAGGGTATGACCCTGGAAGCTGTCCGCTGGGCCATAGAACCAACGTACGTCGCTGGGCTTGCCGGCGCGCGGCAGGATACCGAACAGCTGCGGCAGATCGGGTTGCCATTGGAAGTGCTGGCCGCCACGCTTCATCCTCTCCACTTCCACGGTCAGCGGAATGATAGGGAAGATCACGTAATTTTCCGTCACCGCGAAATCGTGGATCATGGCCGTGTAAGGAGCCTGGAACCAAGTCTCGCGGGTGAGCCTTCCGGTCGCATCTATCTCGTAATACACGATGTCGGGGGTACCCTCACCCTTGGCCTCGTAGCCGAAGCAAAGCATGCTTCCGGTCTGAGGGCAGAGCTTGGGATGGGCGGTGAAGGTCGCCGATTTCACTTGTCCGTGGAAATCCCAGACCCCTAGGGTGTCGAGTGTCACCGGGTCCATGGCATAGGGCAGACTGTCCTCTTTCATCGCCAGCAGAACGCCGGCATGTTTGATCACGGTGGTATTGGCAGTGGTGTTGTCGCGGGCCGCCTCGGGTGCGTTGGTATAGATGTTGCGATAGATGCCATTGAGCGAGCGTCCGGCCTGGCGCTGTGCCCTAAGCCGCTCGGTCTGGACGTAGCGGCGGGTCAGGCTCACCTGCCCGTGGCCAAAGCGAAAGGCGCTGACAATGCCGTCGCCGTTGAAGAAGATGTCGTGGCCCAGCATCGGTGGATAGGCTGGATCGGGCGCGACCTGGTAGAAGCAGCCCTGAAGCTGCGCGGGAAGTTGGCCGACGACTTCTAGCGCTTGCACGCTGGCTTCGACTCGGCTGGGGCGATACATCCCCTGAAACTCAGGGGTGGCGGGATACTGTATAGACATGATCTGGCTTCCTTGTGGAGAGGGGAGGACTTCAGTGCTGCGGGGACTGGATGCTGATCCAGTGTTCCATGGTCATCTCGGCGAGAATCCAATCGCTGTTGAAGCGACCGATGCCGCTGTTTTTCTCGCCGCCGAACATGTTGTTGGGATCGTCGCAAGGGGAGATGGCATTGACGTGCGTCATGCCCGCCTCGATGCCTTGTGCGAAGCGCAAGCCGCGCGCTTCATCGCGGGTAAAGACGCAGCTCGACAGGCCATATTCGGTCTGGTTGGCCAGCCGCAGCGCCTCAGCCTCATCGGCGGCCCTGATCAGCGGCGCGATGGGGGCAAACTGCTCGGCCTGGGCCAGCGGCGAATCATTTGCCACGTCCACGAAGACCTGTGGTGGCAGTACCAGCCCGTGCGCCTGGCCGGCCAGCACCTGGCGTTGACCGGAGTTGCGGGCGGCCTCCAGACGTCCCAGCGCCGCGTCCAGCTGACGCTGGTTGATCAGCGGGCCGATCAGCGTATCGGGATCATGAGGATTGCCGCATTTGAGCGCCTTGGCCTTCTCGACGAAGGCGTCGACGAAGCGTGAATAGAGGCTTGCGTCGACGATGATGCGATTGCTGCTCATGCAGATCTGGCCCTGGTGCAGGAAGCGCCCAAGAATGGCACCATCGACCGCACGCTCCAGATCGGCATCGTCCAGCACCACGCAGGGCGCGTTGCCGCCCAGTTCCAATCCGACGCGCTTTATTGTAGGCCCGGTCATGGCCAGCGCACCGATGTGACGGCCGACCCGGGTAGAGCCGGTAAAGGAAATGAACTTTGGAGTGGGGTGCAGCGTGAAGGCATCGCCGATCTCGCTGACTGCGCCGATGACGACGTTGAGCAGCCCGGGCGGCAAGCCGGCCTCTTCATAGATCTTGGCCAGCAGCAGGCCACCTGTGACCGGCGTTTCGTCGGCCGGCTTGACCACTACCGCATTGCCCACGGCCAATGCCGGTGCAATAGAACGGTTCGACAGTTGCATCGGCCAGTTCCAGGGGCTGATGACGCCGACCACGCCCAGTGGCCGTCGATAGACCCGGCTTTCGCGGCCAGGGATATCGATGGGCAGGATGCGGCCGTGTACACGCCCCGGCAAGGCAGTGGCGGCGAGCATGACGGACTTGACCGAGGCCCACTCGATCTCGGCCTTGATACGGGTGCTGCCGGATTCGCGGATCAGCCAGTCGACGATCTCGGCGTGGCGCTGGTCCATGATGGCCGCCGCACGCAGGAACAGGGCTGCGCGCTCCGACGGCAAGGCCGCCGCCCACGCCTGCTGCGCCTGGGCGGCGGCGGCATAGGCGGCGTCGAGGTCGGCCAGGGACGCCTGGCGGATCTCGGTCAGCAGTTGCCCGGTATAGGGATCATGGTCCTGCAAAAGGCTGGCGGCAGTGCCGTCGCGCCACTGCCCGCCAATGTACTGGCCGGTAAAGTCTTGGTAGAGCGGGAATGTCTGCTGGTCTTTCACGGTGGTCTCCTTCATTGTCATGCGCCGGGGTGGCGAAAGAGCCCGCGCCGGACCGTTGCCGTGCGCGAACCGGATAGCGCGGGCAGCCAGGATGGATCAGGCTACCGCTTAATAATGAACGGTATCGTTCATTTAAAAAGATGGTAGCACAGCCCGTGATAAAATGTACGCATACGTTCATATATAAAAAAAGGATCTAAAGCGATGCGGGTCAAGACCGTGGAACAGCGCAATGAATTCATCGATGCCGCAGGCCACCTGTTCATCCAGCAGGGCTATGCCGCCGTGACCATGGAGGCCATTGCGGCGGCGGCGGGCAAATCCAAGGTAACGCTGTACAACTATTTTTCGAACAAGGAAGAATTATTCGAGGCATTTGTCGTGCAGGCAGGTGACGGGGCGTTGGAAGAGCTGGCCAAGGCATACAAGGAAGCGGACAGTGTCCAGACCATCTTGGAACGCCTAGGGCTGGCGTTGCTAATGCTTGTGTCTCGGCCGGATGTGATCGCACTGGATCGACTTATCATCGGAGAGGCCGCGCGCTATCCGGAACTGGCACGCATATTTTTCAAAAATGGTCCCAAGCGCACAGTTGCCGCCATCAAAAATGTGATGGCGCAATGTATGGAAAGCGGTAAGATCGACGCCCGTAACTCGGAGCTGGCCGCCTTGCATTTCAAGGGAATATGCGCCGCCGACCTCATCGAAAATCTGATGTGGGGAACTGCTGTTTCACCTACAAAAAGACAGCTAGAGAAAATTTCAAAAGAAGCGGTGAGAATATTTCTAAATGGATACGCAAATAGATCTTCAAACTAAAGGTGTTTGATCAAACACTGCCCAACTTGAAGAACGGGGAGAACTTGTGCATATTTCAGTGATGCTTGACTGTTGATTTGCTCGCAGAATTGACCCTCGCCATCTGACCCACTTTCCACTGCCTTCCGAAGGCAGCTACGCGGTCATACGACCCTCATATCCCAGCTCTTTCAGGTCCAGGAACATCTGTTTCAGGGTTCTTCTTTGCTTCCGTGATTTGACTGCCGCAGCGCTCAGCCAGGCGGAAAATCTAGGCGCGAATTCATCGAGCGAGCTCTGTGATTGCCTGGTGGGATAGGACGGCTCGATCGCCTCGGACCGAATATAGCGACGAACAGTGTTTCGGGAAATGTCTAGCCTACGGGCTATTTCCCTGATCGAAACGCGGTCTCTGATGTACCAGCGCCGAATAATTCCAAGTAGGGCCA
>NZ_JAFICQ010000008.1:0-130562 GCF_017833835.1 Herbaspirillum sp. 1130 | reverse complement strand
ATAGAGTCGCTTCGCTCCCACTATCCTTCTGATCCACTTTTCGCTCCGCTGCGACGGCTGGCTCTATGGGGACGGCAACCCCCACGGGCTCGCCTGCGGCCTCGCCTCGTCTCCTACTCGCCTTCGGCTTTGGTCGGGGTTGGTATGCTTCTCTCGCATTGAGATGGATATCGACAGATAATCTTTCCTCCCCTCTTTTCGAAAGACCCAATCATGACCCTGACCACCCAACGCTGGGATCTCACCTGGAAAAAATTGGGTCTGGTTTGCCCCGATACGCACTTGTTTGACTCGGTCCTCTCACACTACCGCGAACCCCATCGCCACTATCACACCCTTCAGCACCTCGATGAATGCTTTGCAAAGTGGGAAGAGTTGCACACCGAGTCCTCCCACCCTGGCGAAGTTGAGCTGGCACTCTGGTTTCATGACGTCATCTACGACGTCAAACGTCATGACAACGAAGAGAAGAGCGCGGCTTGGGCTCGGCGTTGTCTGGTGGATGCGGGCGCATCGGAAGAGATTGCGCAGCGCGTGCATGCACTGGTGATGGCAACCCGGCATCATCAGCCCAGCGTGGAGGGTGACGCGTCGTTATTGGTGGATGTGGACTTGTCGATATTGGCCGCTCCACCGGATCGTTTTGAAGAATACGAACGGCAGATTCGTGCGGAATACGACTATGTTCCGCTAGCGTTGTTCATGCAAGAGCGGAAGAAGATTCTGCAAGGGTTCTTGAATCGTCCGTGGATATACCGAACGAAGAACTTTTTCGACCGCTATGAGGCAACAGCGAGAAAGAATTTGGAGAGGGCGCTCGAAGGACTATAGCGAGAAAGTCCGAAGCCGAAGGCGAGCAGTGTCCGTCGCGATGCCGAAGGCGAGCCGGGCAGGCTGTCCGCATCTGCGCCGCCGCTTCAGTACCCAATAAAACGGATCAGAAAAATAACCGGAGCGAAGCGACTTTATTTTTCCCGTTTTATTGGGTACTGAAGCGGGGACCCTCCGAAGGAGGGCGGCGGAGTTGCGGTCGCCTTCTTTTGCTTACTTTTCTTGGCGAGACAAGAAAAGTGAGCGGCTGCCGGGCCGCCCCCGGCGCGTTCTCCCGACCGGAGAGAGATAAGAATTAAGCTAGAGCGCAGGAAGAAATTCCGTGCAGACTACGCCCAAAAACCTAACACCATCAAAGCCCGCCGATAAACCCAAGAACCAATTCAGCAAACGCAACAGGCTGCTCAACAGCACTGACATGAGAGGCATCGGCAATGACCTCAAGCCGAGAGCCAGCGATACCGTCCACCAATGCCTGAGCCATGGCAACCGGCGTCCCCTGATCCAGCTCTCCTGCGATCACCAGCGTAGGGACAAGAATGGCCCCCAACCGGGACGAAGTATCAACAGTCCCGACAGCATGACAGCACCCCGCATACCCCACCGCATCGGTAGTGACCAGCCGCTGCCGATAGCGCGCCACGGTAGCCGCCTGAGCAGCACGGAACCCCTCATGGAAATACCGCCCCATGACCGCATCCGCAATAACCTCGATCCCTTGGTCCCGCACGGTAGCAATCCGCTGCTGCCAAACCTCGCGCGCCGCCTCCGGATAGGCGGAGGTAGTGTTGGCCAGCACCAGTGCCCGCACCAGTCCCGGATGGCGCAAGGCCAGCTCCTGCCCGACCATGCCCCCCATGGACAAGCCCACCCACACCACCGGCCCCGTATCCAGCTCCCGCAACAAGCGCGCAGCATCATCAGCCAGGTCCGCCATGCTGTAGAGCCCGTCGACCTTCTCCGAACTGCCATGCCCGCGATGATCGTAAGCGATCACCCGGCAATCGGCCGCCAGCAGATTGGCCAGTCCGTCCCACATCATCAGGTCGGTCCCAAGCGCATGCGACAACACCACCGTATGCCGCGGCGCCTTGCCATTGCGCGGCTCCCGCAAGGTGTAATGCAGCGCCGGTGAAGACGAGGTACGCCCCTCACGCCCCACCCCCGGATGCACGCTGGCAGCAGGCGCCTGCGGCACCACCGCGTAACCGATCTGCTCGCCTACTTCACGCAAGATTTTCTGCGCATGCGTGAACGCCGTATTGCCCGCCGGCACACCCGCATAAACCGAAGCCTGGATCATCACTTCCTTCATCTCATCCGGCGTCAACCGCGTAGCCGGATCGGCAGTCAGCCCGGCGCGCACGTGCAGTTCAAATTCTTCCCAGCGTCCCAGCGCAATGGTGATGGCCAGCACGATGATGCGCCGGGTCTTGTGGTCCAGCCCGGGACGGCCCCAGATTTCATTCCAGGCAAAGCGCGTGATCAGGTTCTGGAAATCGGCATTGAAATTGGTGGCGTTGGCCACCGAACGGTCAACCCATTGGTCGCCCAGCACACTGCGGCGATTGCGCATGCCGCGCTCGAAATCATGGTCCAGCGGATCGTAGCTCATGAGGTGTTCTCTTTTGTCTCGTGATGTGGAGGATGGTGGAGAAATCAGTGGTTCAGCGCGCCAGCATCGTGCGCAAATGTTCAAGCTGCCCTTCAGCAATGCAGCGCGCAGGCCGCGTCGCCTGCACCGGATCGAACAGCCCGCGCAACATGGCCAGGTCGATCTCCTTGCCCAGCTGCGCATCGGCCTGTACGGCATCGACCAGCACATCGACCAGTTGCGCGCCATCGGCCACGGCCTTGCGCGTGAGCTGCTCCAGCAGACTGTGCGCACGCGGACGGCCGATCACGCCCGCCAGTGCAATTGATGCGGATTCGGCAAACACCAATCCCTGCAGCGCATCGATATTGCGCAACATGCGCGCCTCGTCAATGACCAGTGCGGCAAACGCATCATTGAGCGCACGCAAGGCCCCGTGCACGCCCAGGAACAAGCCCGGCCATTCGGCCAGTTCGGCCTGCCAGTTGCCCAGCCCGCGTTCGTGTTGCTGCGACATCGCCCCCAGCAGCGCAGCGGCCTGTTGCGGCGCACGGGTGGCGGCAGCCAGGGCGATCATGGACGACACCGGATTGCGCTTGTGCGGCATCGCCGATGATCCGCCCCGGCCATTGCCGGAAGGCTCGGCCAGTTCGGCAATTTCACCCTGCGCCATCAGCGACAGGTCAGTCGCGATCTTGCCCAGGCTGCCCGCCAGCACGGCCATCTCGGTACCCAGCCGTATCCATTCGTCGCGCTGGGTATGCCACGCCGCATCGGGTGTCTTCAAGCCGAGCGCCGCAGCCATCCGTGCGGCCACGGCCGGCCCCTTCTCACCGAGTACGGCCAGCGTGCCTACTGCGCCGCCCAGTTGCAGCTGCAGGGCGCGTTCGGCCAGCGCCTGCAGTTGCGCGCGCGAGCGCAGCAGGGGGGCGGCCCAGTTGCAGAACTTCAAGCCCAGGCTGGTGACTTGCGCCGGTTGCATCAGCGTGCGCGCCAGCACCGGCGTATCCAGATGGGATTGCGACAAGTCCAGCAGGCGATGCGCCAGCTGGCCCAGTTCTCCATCGACCAGCCGCAGGGCCTCACGCGTAACCAGTACCATGGCCGTATCCAGCACGTCCTGGCTGGTACTGCCCCAGTGCACGTGGGTGGCGGCTTCCTCGCTGTAGAGGGCGACCGTGCGCTGCAATTCCTTGACCAGCGGAATGGCCAGCGCACCGGCACGGCGGCCGGCGACGATGAGCGCGTTGATGTCGTAGAGCGGGGCGCGGCATACGCTGGCGATGGCACGCGCAGCGGCCTCGGGGATGATGCCCTCGGCGGCTTCGGCCTCGGCCAGGACTTGCTCGAAACGCAGCATGGCTTGCACCACCGCCTGGTCGTCGAACACCGCAATCATGTCGGATGTGGTGAGGAAGCTGTCGAAGATCGAAACGCTCATGAAGTCTCCATTGCTTGCCCGTCCGGCGCGATCCAACGCAAACGGGATCCGGCAGGCCAAAGCCTGCGGATCCCCTCGCGCGTCACGCCGTAACGGGCGTTCAGGTGTAGTCGAAGAATACCGTCTCGCTCGCGCCCTGCATGTGAATATTCCACAGGTAGCTGCCATCGGCTTGCTTGCGGGCGATCAGGGTGTGGCGGCGGTCAGCCGGGACCTGCTCCAGCAGGGCCGATTGCGCCAACGCCGGATCATCTTCCAGGAAGACGGCCGTGAACTGGTGCTTGACCAGCCCGCGTGCAAACACGGTCACATAAGCCACCGGCTTGCCGGCCGGCGCCTGCGGCTGCGAAATCGAAAAAGTGAACCCGCCCTCTTCATTGGTGGGCACGCGGCGATATCCGGGAATGGCATGTGAAGTTTCTGCCGCAGCGCTGCCCGGCAGCCAGGCTTCGGCCCAGGCGTCGTTGACGGGGACGCCGTCGCCATCGATGATGGCGCCCTTGATCTTGACCTGCGGCGCGCTGCTTTCCACGCGCGAAGTCAGTTCCACGGCCCAGGCCCAGGCTTCGTGCGGGAAGGGGCCGATGGTTTGCGAAGTGGTGATGTTGCTCATGTGGTCTCCTGCCTTGTGTTCAGATGCCCATGGGCGTGGCGTTGCGGCCGCGCAGGACGATGTCGAATTCATAGCCCAGCATCTTGTCGTCCACCGTCTCCTCCAGCGAGAAGCGCGAAATCAGGCGCTGGCGGGCGGCTTCGTCAGGGATGCTCTGGAAGATCGGGTCATAGGCGAACAGCGGATCATTGGGGAAATACATCTGCGTCACCAGGCGCTGCGCATAGACGTTGCCGAACAGCGAGAAGTGGATGTGCGCCGGACGCCAGGCCTTGTGGTGATTGCCCCAGGGATACGGGCCGGGCTTGATGGAGACGAAGCGATAGCGGCCATTGTCATCGGTGAGCATCTTGCCGAAGCCGGTGAAGTTCGGGTCCAGCGGCGCATCGTGCTGGTCCTTCTTGTGGAAGTAGCGGCCGGCGGCATTGCACTGCCAGACTTCCAGCAGCGAATTGCGCACCGGCTTGCCATCTTCATCGAGCACCCGGCCGGTGACGACGATCTTCTCGCCCAGCGGTTCGCCCTTGCCTTGCGCGGTCAGGTCCATGTCGTGCGGCAGGATCAGCTTGGGCGAGGCGAACAGGTTGGTGCCGGTGGCGGTCTCGTCGCGCACGCGCAGCGGGGCTTGCGTGGGGCCGCGCTTGGCGGTGGACTTGTACGGGGGATAGATCAGTTCCGGATAGACACCGGGTTCGATGGCATCGAATTGCATGAGGTCTCCTCAGTCGACGGGGTGAATGCGGCGTCGTCTTCGGATTCCTTGCCTGCCGGAATGGGCGAATGGCGCGCCGTGCTTGGGTGTGGACAGATAGTAGGCAAGCCGATCCCCGCTCTCAAGGCCAACGCAGCGCAGCATATCCGCCCTGCGCCCGCTTTGTGCGAGAATCGCACAAATGGCCGATTTTCTGCAGCGAACGGAAGACGGTGCGCATCAGCTTGTTTTATCCACAGGGCAGGGAAACATGCAGCAAGAACACATCGAAGAAGTGGAGGAGGGCGCAGACGGTCCTCTCAAGCGTGACCTGGTCGCCGGTCTGGAAAAGGGCCTGCAGGTGATCGAAGCGTTTGACCAGGAGCGCTCGCGCCTGACCATCGCCGAGGTGGCGCAACTGACGGGCCTGACCCGCGCTGCCGCGCGCCGCTATCTCATCACGCTCACGCACCTGGGCTACATGCGGCACGACAACAAGACCTTCTCGCTCACGCCCTTGGTGCTGCGGCTGGGCCAGTCCTACCTGCATTCGGCGCGGCTGCCGCGCATCGTGCAGCCGCTGCTGTACCGGCTGGCGTATTCGCTGGGCGAGGCGGCCTCCTGCGGGGTGCTTGATCATGACCAGCTGGTATGCGTGGCGGCGGTGAGCGCGGGGCAACTGGTATCGACCACCTTGCAGCCGGGTACGCGTGTGCCGGCCTACTGCACCGCCAATGGGCGCATCCTGCTGGCCAATCTGCCACCGGCGCAGCTCGATGCCATTCTCGCGCGTGCCCAGCCGGAGGCCATCACGGCCCATACCATCACCGACGTCGAACGATTGGGACTGGAAATCGCGCGCGCCCGCGCACAGGGTTATGCGCTGGTGGACCAGGAACTGGAACTGGGCTTGCGCACCATGGCCGTGCCGGTGCGCAACTTCCGTGGCGAGGTGGTGGCGGCGATGAACATCAGCGTGCATGCGGCCCGCATGAAACTGGAAGACATGGTGGAACGCTGCCTGCCGGCCATGCTGAAGATTCAGGTGGAGCTGGGAGCGCTATTGTGAGGCGTGGCTGACTTTCGAAGATGGCGCACGGATTTTCGTTTTTGCGCCAACGTCGAAAACGGCACACCGGCACATTTATTCTTCCACATGCGTGCGCCGATATTCCTTGGGCGTCAGTCCCATGTGCCGCTTGAAGAGCCGGCTGAAATACGCCGGATCCTGAAAGCCCAGTTCATAGGCAATCGTCGAAATGCCTGAGGGCACATAGGTCAGCTTGCGGCAAGCCTCCAGGATCAATCGCTGCTGCGCCAGGTCGAAGGCCGAATGCCCGGCCAGCTTCAGGCACAGGCGATTGAGGCGGCTGGGCGTGATGCGCAGCTTGTCGGCATAGACCGCCACCTGCCATTGCTCCTTGAAATGCTGCTCCACCAGTGCGCGAAAACGGCTGAACAATTCAAAGTCGCCGCGTCCGGACAATTCCGCCGAGCGATGATCCGCTTCCAGCCGCACCAGCAACAGCATGACGCTGCGCGCCAGCCATTCCAGCATCAGCGTGTGGCCGGTGCGCGGCGCGGCCGATTCGGCAATCAACAGACGCAGCAGCGTCTCCATGCGCTCGCGCAATTCCGGTACGCGCCCCAGTTCGATGGCCATCGGGCGCAGGAACAAGGGCGAAAACAATTCGCCGTGCCCCTCGCTGCCGCCGGCCGAAAACACCACGTGCGGATCCACCGTCAGCACGAATCCCACGGCCTGTTCCGAGAAATCGAAACCATGTACCAGGGACGGATGGATGGTGATGACCACCGGACCATCGACTTCCCAGACCTCTTCCTCCATCAAGGCACTGACGTGTCCGGACATTAAAAAAAGTACCTGAAAAAGTCCGGCATGGGTGTGCGGTGCAATATGCCAGTCATGCACGCGGCTGCGCGTCTCGATCAGTTCGATGTGCACCGGCTCCGCATCTTCCGGCCGGGAAGCCTCGCCGTACAAGGAAAATTGCGGTACATCGCTGGTGCGCGGTTTGCTGCGGGGCAAGGGCATAGGGTCTCCATCCTGTGCGTTGCGAGGGGGCGGCATGGTTGTGCTCTGTAAAAATAGTACAAGTAATTGGCGGGATCATCCATTTTTTATCAGAACACCACCGTCTAAGATTCTTCTCACACCAAGAACAAGAACAGATCAACTGCCACCCGCTTCGGCTCGCGCCATTGCGTGCCGGGAACGAAAACGGTGCCTGACCTTTACACGGAGACCTCCATCATGCGTACCCAAGTCGCCATCATCGGCGCCGGCCCGGCCGGTTTGTTGCTGTCCCACCTGCTGCACCTCAAGGGCATCGAATCGGTCGTGCTGGAAACCCGCACCCGCGAAGATATCGAATCCACCATCCGTGCCGGCGTGCTGGAACAAGGCACCATGGACATCCTCAACGAGACTGGCGTGGGCGAGCGCATGAAGCGCGAAGGCGCGCTGCATCACGGCATCGAGCTGGCCTTCGGTGGCCGCCGCCATCGCATCGACCTCACCGAACTGACCGGCAAGGCCATCACCGTCTATGCCCAGCACGAAGTGATCAAGGACCTGGTGGCCGCACGCCTGGCCGCGCAAGGGCAATTGCTGTTCGGTGTGAGCGGCACCAGCATCGAAGGCGTCGAGACCAGCAAGCCGCGCGTGCGCTTCATGCACGAGGGCGAGCAGCATACGCTGGAGGCGGATTTCATCGCCGGTTGCGACGGCTTCCATGGCGTCTCGCGTCCGGCCATTCCAGAGAGCAAGCGCCAGGATTACCAGCGCATCTATCCCTTCGGCTGGTTCGGCGTGCTGGTGGAAGCGCCGCCGTCCTCGGACGAACTGATCTATGCCCAGCATGATCGCGGCTTCGTGCTCATCAGTACCCGTTCGCCAACGGTGCAGCGCATGTACTTCCAGTGCGATCCCAAGGACAGCGTGGACAACTGGAGCGATGACCGCATCTGGAATGAATTCCATACCCGCCTGGAAAACGGCGATGGCTGGCGCGTCAAGGAAGGCAAGATCTTCCAGAAGGGCATCATCGGCATGCGCAGTTTCGTCTCTACGCCGATGCAGCATGGCCGCCTGTTCCTGGCCGGTGATGCCGCGCACATCGTGCCGCCCACTGGCGCGAAGGGTTTGAACCTGGCGGTGGGTGACGTGAAACGCCTGGCCCAGGGCATCGAGGATTTCTATCGCAGTGCCAGCGAGGAAGGTCTCGCGTCCTACACCGAGCAAGCCCTGAAGCGCATCTGGCGTGCCGAATATTTCTCGTGGTGGATGACCAGCATGCTGCATACCTTCGACGATGCCTCGCCCTTCCAGCGCCAGATCCAGCGCGCCGAACTGGAGAACGTGGTCAACTCGCGCGCCCTCTCGACGGCACTGGCGGAGAACTACGTCGGCGCATTCTGATTCACCGCCGCCCGCTGTCAGCAAGCAACGATGACGCCCGCGCACGCGGGCGTTGTCATTGGGAGAGCGTGAGATCGCCAGCCTCGGCCCCCTCATTGCGCCGGCGGGCAAGCAGGCGGCGGCAATGGCCGCGCACAAGGTAGAGCGCGGCCCGGGCATAGCAACAGCCACCGGCCCAGGTAGCGACGATGTTGCCGGGATAGCCCATGCCCAGTGCGCGCGCCAGTGCCGACAGCAGGGCGCAGGCCAGCAGGATGAGCCAGGTCCGTGCGTGAGCTTGCAGGCGCAAGGAGCGTGCGTGGAATTGGAGCCGGACTTGCCCGGCATCAAGAGGTGCGGGCAGGACAATCTGTTTGAGCGACCAGGAGAGTTTCATGCGAGGCTCCGTGTGTTCCCGCCGTGCTGCGGGGCTGACGTGCTGCGATGGACTGCGATCCGGACTGCGATGGGTGATGCAGGTGCAGATTCATGGTGGCACAGCGCTCTGACAATGCACTGACGCCGGCCTGACACGAACATGTCGTCCCGCGATTGACGCGCGATTCGCGCTGCCATGAAATCGATTGCATGCGCCAGGCCCTACAATGGCGCGATGAACTTCAACCTGAACTTGCCTGAGCTCCACTCCCTGATCTGGGACGAACTGCGTCGCGGTGCCAGCCCGACGCGCTCGCCGTTTACCATCTGGCAACTGGCCACGCTGGGCCTGGATGGCACGCCCCAGTTGCGTTCCATTGTCCTGCGCGAGGCCGATGCGACTGCCGGGTCGCTGTGCTTTCACACCGATCTGCGCTCTCCCAAACTGGCCGAGATTCGGGCCGACGGGCGGGTGGCCATGCTGGCGGTGGACCTCGAGCGCCATCTGCAACTGCGCGTCAACGGCGTGGCTCAGGTGGTGCAGGATGCGGCCCGCGTGCGCGCCATGTGGACGGGGGCCCGGCCACACACGCTGATCCTGTACAAGACGCCGCATGCCCCCGGCACGCCTGTTGTGCAACCGGAAGACGCTCACGTGCAGCCGCACGTCAGCAGCGATGGTGTCGAGAATTTTGCGCTGGTGGAAGTGCGGCTGGAGCGCATCGAATGGCTGGACCTGACGCCGGACCAGCATCGCCGTGCCCGCTTCGCGCGCGGGCAGGATCAATGGCAGGGGCAGTGGATCGCGCCGTGAGGCGAGCGCGACTCAGGCCAGCGCCGGATAGGTGAACGCGAGGAAGTGCACCGCATTGAGCGTGAAATGCAGCAGGATCGGTGCCTCGATCCGTCCGCTGCGCTGGAACACCCACGCATAGCCGAGGCCGGCCAGCCCGGCAATCGCCGCATAGGTCATGCCGCCCCCGAAATGCGCGGCTCCGAAGAGCAATGCCGACGCCATCAGCGCCAGTCCGCTACCGCCACGCATCCCCTGCAAGGCGGATTGCAGACGCTGCTGGATCACGCCGCGGAAGAAGGCTTCCTCGGCCACCACGGTCAACAGCAGGTTGATGGCCAGGAACTCCACCGTGAAGACAGGCCACTTCAGTGCCGGCTTGACCAGACCTGTGAACCAGCCCACGCCCATCACCAGCACGATCGTCGCGAGGCCCGGCAGCAGCGTCCTGGCGATGCTCTCGCGCCATTCCCGCCACGCATGGCAGCGTGGGGCCAGCAGCGCCAGCAACAGCAGTCCGGCACTCCCTTTGTCGAGATTGGCGAACAGCATGTAGGGCCGCGCATCCGCAGTGATGGCCGCTGACGGGATCACCAGCACATTGTGGAAACCGGGCCAGCGATGCAAGGCCAGCAGCAGCGCGAGCAACAGCGTGAACGCCAGCAGACTGCGGCGTTGCCATGCGTGTGGCGCATGGGTCGTGCCCCGGGCAGCGAACCCCAACAGGACGATGCCCGGGACGGCGATGGCATCGAGCTGGCCGTCATGCAGTCCCAGCGCGAGGGCCAGCCCCAGCAGCGGCAGCCAGGGCGCGAGGGGTCGACCAGCAGGCAAGGGCAGGGCGGGCAACCAGATGCTGCAGATCGCCAGCATCAAGAGGAGAGCGGAAGGCATCGGATAAAAAGGCGGAACGCGACGAAGCCCGTGTTTTAACATGACGGCCATCGAGACTGCCAGAGGTTCTGATGACGATGCGCAATTTCGGTCAGGATTTGTGGCGCGCTTTCTTGCACAGTACGTCCCGTGAACCGAGGAACCGATGAACGACGACCGCAAAACCAGCAGCCAGGCCCGCTATCAAGCCCGATTCGAGCGCGTGCTCGACCATATCGAGGCGTATCTCCATACGCCCCTGGAGATGGAGCAGCTGGCGGCCGTCGCGCATTTTTCGCGGTTCCATTTCCAGCGGCAATTTGCCGATTTCACCGGCGTCGGGGTGGCGCGTTACATCCTGCTGATGCGCCTGAAGCATGCCAGCCTGCAACTGGCCTTCCAGCCGCAGCGGCGCATCATCGACATCGCCCTCGAAGCCGGTTTCGAAAATCCGGAATCGTTTACGCGCGCTTTCAGGAGTGCCTTCGGCCAGTCGCCCTCGCAGTTCCGGCGCACACCCGACTGGCCCTCCTGGAACGAGCGTTTCGTCTTCCGCATCCCTGAAAGGAAAGTGGACGTGCAAGCCGAGATCGTCAACGTCGAATCCATCCGCATCGCCATGCTTACGCATCGCGGTCCCGTCAATCAGCTCAATGGCACCGTCGGGCAGTTCATCGACTGGCGCAAGGCCACGGGCCTGTCACCGGTGGACCGCTGTCGCACCTTTGGTCTGGCCTGGGACAATCCCGATACCACGCCCCCGGAGCAATTCCGCTTCGGCATCTGCGGCGAGGTGGAAGGGGACGTGCCGGACAATCCGCAAGGCGTGGAAGCCTTCCTGATTCCCGGCGGGCGCTGCGCGCGCGTACGGCATGCGGGCGCGCATGACCGGCTGGGCGAGAGCATCTATCCGCTGTATCGCCAGTGGCTGCCGGAGAGCGGCGAGGAACTGCGGGATTTCCCGCTGTACTTCCACTACCTCAACCTGCTGCCCGATACGCCGCCGGGCGAGCTGCTGACGGATATCTACCTGCCCTTGAAATAGGGCCGCTCAAAAAACGGGAAGAAACTTCACGCCACCAGAGCGCGCGAAAAGTGTGCCATCTGGTGCGTGGGCACCAGCAGCGGGACGAAGGAAGCTTCGTTCACAGCGAGCCAATAGGACAGGTGCGGGCTGGCATCGAAGCCATAGTTGCTGCCGTCGAGCTGCCAGAAGCGCGGGATCGCCAGCGCGGGGCGGACGCGATGCTTGAGCTGGTCCAGGCTGGCCAGGCGCGCAGCGCACGGCTGGAAAGGTGCCAGCGCCGCTGCTTCTCCGCTGGCTGCGAAACCTGCCGTGGCGAACCACTCCAGTACCTTGCGCGGACTGGCGTTGAGGCTCGCCCAGTCCTGCATGGCATCGGAACGCCCGGTGATGATGCGGGTGCAGCTGCTGACATACAGCTCGACCTTGCCCAGCAAGGCAGTGGGGACAGGGACTCGGACTTTGGCAAACGGCAGCATCGGCGGGGGCTTCCTTGGTGCGGAGATGGGCGGATCCGGGTGGAGCGGATCATTGAGGTTGTCACTGTAGCCATCCTGTGCGGGGCTGGCGATCGGGGAAATCCTGACGGCGCGTCAGCCAGCAGATTGGCGGCGGTCAGGAATTTCCCGATGCCGCAGTGGTCATCACTCCTGTAAAACGTTTGCTGTAGCCATCCCGTGGCTTGTGCACTTCTTACAGGACTGTCCCCCGCAGCATGAGCTTTCCCAGCATCATCATGATCGACCCCAGCCAGGAGGCCGCTGAACTGGCGCGCTTCGCCTTGTGGCGTGCCGGCTTGCATTGCGCCTTCCGTGCGTGTCCTGACCTGGCCACGGCGCGTCGCTGCCTGCTGCAGGGACGCCGCCAGGGCGATGACATTGCACCCAGCCTGATCCTGCTGGAGTCCGACATGGAATGCGGCGAGGGCCTGCAGCTGCTGCGCGAGTTGCGCGCCAGCAAGCATCTGGCTGAAGCGCCGGTGGTGGTCTTCCCTTCCTACGAGACCGAGGGCGAGCGCGAGGCGCTGGCCGCCGGCGCGACCGAATACCTGCCCAAGCCGGTCGATGGCGAACACTATGCGCAGTGTGTGGTGGAGATGGTGGAGCGCTGGTGTGATGTCAGCGAGGCCGCGGCACCGTTGTCCGCAGACGTGATGCGCGATGCGCTGGCCGGTCTGCCCGGGCATCCGCAGCGGCGCCAGGAAGATGGCTCTCCGCAAGGCGGGCGCTCACACTGAACTGCGTGCAGCAGCTTGGCGTAAAAACAAACAAAGGGCCGCAAGGCCCTTTTTTCCGCCATGGCAGCGCAGGCGCGATTTCGCGCTCAGCTCAGCTCAGCTCAGCGCCGCGTCTTGATCTTGGGCGTGGGCAGGGCGGTCTTGTACTTGATCTGCTTGAGCGCAAAGCTGGAGCGGATGTTCTTGATGCCGGGGATCTTGGTCAGGTGGTCGACGATGAAGTGCTCCAGCGTCAGCAGGTCCGGCACCACGATGCGCAGCAGATAATCCTCGTCTCCGGTCATCAGGTAGACTTCCATGACTTCATCGAAGGCACTCACGGCCGTTTCGAACTGGGCCAGTGCTTCGGCACCCTGGCGCTCCAGGATCACCTTGACGAACACGTTCACCTTCAGGCCCAGCAGGTGCGGATCGGCCAGCGCCACATAGCGCGAGATGATGCCTTCGGTTTCCAGGCGCTTCACCCGGGCCAGAGTCGGCGAGGGCGAGAGGTTGATGCGGCTGGCCAGCTCCAGATTGCTGATCGAACTGTTCTCCTGCAGGATGTTCAGGATGCGCAAATCGGTGGTATCGAGTTCCATTATCGAAATTTAATTCTGTCAGTTTCAGTTTCGCAGCACTGGATGCTGAATATTGTACGGCAACTTGCAATTTTAAGTGACTCATGCCGGGGCATCCGGCGTATCGTAAGCCGGTGGTTCCATCACACAGCTAGCCCTCAACGACAACAAGACCGAAAAGGCGTCGGGCGCGGGGAGACGGATGGCGCGGCCTGTGTTTTACCGGCTTTTTGTCTCTTTGCATAGCAGCGATTGCAGTGCCGGCATGTTTTGTGCTGACTGCAGGCGAGCGGCCCGGCGCGCCCAGACAGGAGAACAGGAAGTGGACATGTCCCGCCCCAGTGACAGCGATATCCCCAAGGATATCGACCTCGATGCCCAGGAAACCCAAGAGTGGCTGCAAGCGCTGCAGAGCGTGCTGGCCGAAGCCGGCCCGGAACGCGCGCGCTTTCTGCTCTCGCGGCTGTCGGCGGCGGCCCAGCAATGGGGCGTGAACTGGCGCGATGCGCGCAATACGCCCTACGTCAACACCATCCGGCCTGAACAGGAACCGCCTTTTCCCGGCGGGTCGGACGCGCAGGCCATCGAGGAACGCATCGCCAGCATCATGCGCTGGAATGCGCTGGCCATGGTGGTACGCGCCAATCGCGCCTACGGTGAGCTGGGCGGGCACATCGCCAGCTTTGCCTCGGCGGCGGACTTGTTCGAGGTCGGCTTCAATCATTTCTTCCGTGCGCGCGATGCGCAGTTTGCCGGTGACGTGGTCTACTTCCAGCCGCACTCCGCGCCGGGTATCTACGCGCGCGCGTTTCTTGAAGGTGCATTGAGCGAAGAAGACCTGGCCTACTATCGCCGCGAGATCGAGGCCAAGCGCGCGGGACGGCAGGGACTGTCGTCCTATCCGCATCCCTGGCTGATGCCGCATTTCTGGCAGTTCCCGACCGGCTCCATGGGCATCGGTCCCATCAATGCCATCTACCAGGCGCGCTTCCTGCGCTACATGGAGCATCGCGGCCTGCTGCAGGATCAGGGACGCAAGGTGTGGGGCGTGTTCGGCGATGGCGAGATGGATGAGCCCGAATCGCTGGCCGCACTCTCGCTGGCCTCGCGCGAGAAGCTGGACAATCTGATCTTCGTGGTCAACTGCAACCTGCAGCGGCTCGATGGTCCGGTGCGCGGCAATGGCCACATCGTCGATGAACTGGAAACGCTGTTTGCCGGTGCCGGCTGGAACGTCATCAAGCTGCTGTGGGGCTCGGACTGGGATGGCCTGTTTGCGCGTGACAAGGACGGCGAACTGGTCGATGCGCTGAACCGCACGGTGGATGGGCAATTGCAGACCTTCGCCGCCAATGATGGCGCGTTCAATCGCCAGCATTTCTTCGGCCAGACACCGGGCACGCGTGCCATTGGTGCCACCCTCACCGATGAGGAAATCAATCGCCTGCGCCGTGGCGGCCACGACATGAAGAAGATCTTCTCGGCCTATCAGGCAGCGGCCAGCCATCGCGGCCAGCCCACGGTGATCCTGGCGCAGACCAAGAAGGGGTACGGCATGGGCGCGGCGGGCGAGGGCAAGATGACCACGCACCAGCAGAAGAAGCTCGATGAAGAAAGCCTGCTGCAATTCCGTGACCGATTCAAACTGCCGCTGAGCGATGAGCAATGCCGTGAGCTGGCTTTCTACAAGCCGGCTGATGACAGCCCGGAGATGAAGCACCTGCATGCACGCCGTGCCGCACTGGGCGGCTACCTGCCGCGCCGCCATGCGGGCGATGCACGGCGCACCGTGCCGCCGCTGGAGGCGCACAGCAGGTTCGCGCTGGAAGCCGACGGCAAGGAAATGTCGTCCACCATGGCGCTGGTACGCCAGCTCGGCAACCTGTTGAAGGACAAGGACTTCGGCCAGTATGTGGTGCCCATCGTGGCCGATGAGGCGCGCACCTTCGGCATGGCCAACCTGTTCCGCCAGGTCGGCATCTATTCTTCGCAGGGGCAGTTGTATGAGCCGGAGGATATCGGTTCCATCCTCTACTATCGCGAGGCCAAGGATGGCCAGATTCTGGAAGAGGGCATCACCGAGGCGGGAGCGATTTCCTCGTGGACGGCAGCGGCCACCGCGTATTCGGTGCATGGCACGCCGATGCTGCCGTTCTACATCTACTACTCGATGTTCGGTTTCCAGCGCATCGGCGACCTGATCTGGGCGGCGGCGGACCAGCGTGCGCGCGGCTTCCTGATCGGTGCCACCTCCGGCCGCACGACCTTGGGCGGCGAAGGACTGCAGCACCAGGACGGCAACAGTCTGGTGACGGCCGCATCGATTCCCAACTGTGTGTCCTATGATCCGGCCTATGCCTATGAGCTGGCGGTGATCCTGGATGAGGGTATGCGGCGCATGATGGAACGCGGCGATGACGTCTTCTACTACATCACCGTCACCAACGAGAACGAGGCCCAGCCCAGTCTTCCGGACGGCGTGCAGGAGGGCATCCTGCGCGGCATGTACTGTCTCGGCCGCAAGCCCGGGGCGCCAGTGCGGCTGCTGGGTTCCGGCCCCATCCTCAAGGAAGCCGTGGCGGCGGCTGCGCTGCTGCAGCAGCACTGGCAGATCGAGGCCGAGGTGTGGAGCGTGACCAGCTATACCGAACTGGCGCGGGATGGCGTGGCGGCACAACGCGCACAGCGCTTGTCGGGCAGCGATGGCCAGCCCTATGTCACAGCGCAATTGCAGGGCAGTGTGGCGCCCGTGATTGCGGTCAGCGATTACATCCGTACCTTGCCCGAGAGCATTCGCGCCTTCGTGCCGGCACCCTATGTGACGCTGGGGACGGACGGGTTTGGCCGCAGTGATACGCGGGTGAATTTGCGGGACTTCTTCGAGATCGATGCGCGCTGGATTGCCTATACGGCCTTGTGTGAAGTATGGGGCGATGAACGTGCGCGGCTTGAAGAAGCAGCGCGTACATTGGGTATCGATACGAACAAGCCCTTGTCGTCCTCGGTATGAAGTGGAGCGATAGATGAACGGTGGCCAGCCGGATTGAAAATCTCTCATCTGGCCCGCCGCCGTGTTTGCTATAGTGAAACCGCCCGTGCATCACGGGCGGTTTTTTTATGGCTCCGTGATGCGCATCGTCCATGACCTACAGTGAGTGAGGAGTACACACGATGGCTGCACCCAAACGTATCGCGCTGGTGACCGGCGCAGGTTCCGGCATCGGCCGGCAGATCACCCTCGCGCTGCTGCGCGAAGGCTATGGCGTCGCCCTGGCCGGACGCCGCCAGGATGCGCTGGAAGAGACCGTCAAGCTGGCCGGCGAACATGGTGCCAACGCGCTGGTGGTGGCGGCCGACGTGACCGATCCGGCCTCGGTGAAGCAGCTCTTCGCCAGGACCCGCGAGCGTTTCGGACGGCTGGACCTGCTCTTCAACAATGCCGGCATCTTTGCGCCGCCGGTGTCGCTGGAAGAACTGAGCGTGGAGCAGTGGAAGGCGGCGGTGGACATCAACCTGACCGGCGTTTTCCTCTGCACGCAAGAAGCCTTCCGCATCATGAAGGATCAGTCGCCGCGCGGCGGGCGCATCATCAACAACGGCTCGATCTCGGCGCATGCACCGCGCCCGTTCTCGGCCTCCTATACCGCCACCAAGCACGCCATCACGGGGCTGACCAAGGCCACCTCGCTCGATGGCCGCGCCTATGACATCGCCTGCGGGCAGATCGATATCGGCAATGCGTCCACCGACATGACTACGCTCATGAAGAAGGGCACGCTGCAGGCTGATGGCTCGACCAAGGTCGAGCCGACCATGGATGCCGAACACGTGGCCCGTGCCATCCTCTACATGGACAGCCTGCCGCTGGAGGCCAATGTGCAGTTCATGACGGTGATGGCGACCAAGATGCCGTATATCGGGCGGGGGTGAGCCGGTTTATATTCGCCAGATGAAGAAATGGCCGCAGTGATGAGCTGCGGCCATTTTTTTGCACGAACGTAATAAAGGCTAGCGCATCACTCTGTGCCGCCCTTCATGCCCTGCCACTCCGGCGTCAACTGCATGGAAATCCCGAACATGTCCAGTACGCGTCCCAGCGTGTGGTCCACCATCTCTTCCATGGAAGCAGGGCGCTGGTAGAAGCCGGGCAGGGGCGGGAAGATCACGCCGCCCATTTCGGTGACGGATGTCATGTTGCGCAGATGGGCCAGATTGAACGGGGTCTCGCGCACCATCAGCACCAGCCGGCGGCGTTCTTTCAGGACCACATCCGCAGCGCGGGTGATGAGGTTGTCGGACAGTCCATGCGCTACGGCGGCCAGGGTCTTCATCGAACAGGGCGCCACCACCATGCCGGTGGAGGCGAACGAGCCGCTGGCGATGCAGGCGCCGACATCGCGCACGTTGTGCACCACATCGGCCAGCGCTTCCACATCCTTGCGCCGCATGTCCAGTTCCTGGTGCAGATTGAGCACGCCAGCTTCGGACACCATCAGGTGCGTTTCCACCTGGCCATGCTTGCGCAGATGCTCCAGCAGCCGCACGCCATAGATGGCACCGGTGGCACCGGTGATCGCAACGATCAGGCGCTGGCGCGGCTGGCTGGAAGAACTGCTCATGAGTCAGTCAGGCAAGTAAAACTCAGCCCTTGATCAGGGTCTGCAGTTCGCCGGACTCGTACATCTCGGTCATGATGTCGGAGCCGCCGACGAATTCGCCCTTCACGTACAGCTGGGGAATGGTCGGCCAGTTCGAGTATTCCTTGATGCCCTGGCGCACGTCCGGGCTTTCCAGCACGTTGACGGTGACGATGTTCTCGGCACCGCTGGCCTTCAGCAGCTGGATGGCCTTGCCGGAAAAGCCGCATTGGGGGAACTGTGCAGTGCCCTTCATGAACAGCACCACGGGGTTTTGGGTCACGGTTTCTTTGATCCAGGATTGGACGTCGCTCATGGCTGTGCCTTTAAAAATGGGATTGCCCGACATTATAGGGAAAAGCCGGCGGGCGCGTTGAAATCGCCTGCATGCGGGTGGCCTGTCTGAACGGGCAAAAAATTGCATCGAGGAAATTATTTATATCGTATGCAAATTCTTGTGTTGAAGATGAGGGTGCCGTGAAGACATTCAAGCCGTCCCTTGCCTCATCGTCAGCAGCGGCGGTGGAAAAGTTGCTTTACGCAATGATTTATATCTTTTCCACAGGCTTGGCCAGTTCGGCGGCCGGAAATGAAAAAGGGCGCTTGCGCGCCCCTTCCTCATGAAATCCGGCTGGCTTTCTCAGCAGCCTTGCGGCTGCGAGGCAGCTTGCCGAGGGTGTCCTGGCTTATGCCGCTCCGGCCACCGCATCCTCCGGCGTTTCGTCCGGCAGGCGCTTGGCCATGGAGTGATGCTCCTGCAACTTGTCCTTGTGCTTGATGACCTGGCGATCGAGCTTGTCGATCAGCGTGTCAATGGCAGCGTAGAGGTCGTGTGCGATGCTTTCCGCATGTAGATCCTTCCCCTTGATGTGGACGTTGATTTCCGCTTTTTGGCGCTTTTCCTTTTCTGTGAGTTTATCTACGCTCAGGATCACGCTGACGTCGATCACGTTGTCGAAATGGCGCTTGATACGCGAGAGCTTGCTTTGCACGTATTCCCGGATGGCGGGGGTCAGTTCGAGGTGGTGTCCACTGATGGTCAGATTCATACAAGACTCCTATCGTGAAGTCACTGGAGGTTCGTGCAATCGATCCTGCTGCAGCTGTACCACGGGCACGGTCTTCGTGTCGGATGGCGCGGGCATCAGTAGGATGCTTGCCTGAACACAGCAACGGTACTGCAGAAAAACTGAGGAAAAACTCAGAGGGACTTGCGGAGATTGACCGGCGGAATCTTCAACACTTCGCGGTATTTGGCGACTGTGCGTCGCGCGACCACCATGCCTTGTTCTGCCAGCATATCCGCAATCTTGCTATCGGATAATGGGGTCTGCGGGTTCTCGGCTCCTATCAACTGTTTGATCAGCGCCCGTATCGCGGTGGAGGAAGCTTCACCTCCGGTTTCAGTCGCGACATGGCTACCGAAGAAGTATTTCAACTCAAACATTCCATGCGGAGTGAGCATGTATTTCTGAGTCGTCACGCGAGAGATGGTGCTCTCGTGTAGACCCAGTGTATCAGCAATTTCACGCAGCACAAGGGGGCGCATGGCCACTGCCCCATGTGAAAAGAAGTTTCTTTGACGTTCCACAATAGCCTGCGCGACGCGCAAAATTGTATCGAAACGTTGCCGCATGTTCTTGATGAGCCACTTGGCTTCCTGCAACTGCGACGACAGCGAACCTTCTCCCTTGGCTTGCTTCAATGCACTGGCATACATCGCATTGACGCGCAGCTTGGGCATGACCTCATGGTTGAGCATGACCTGCCAGCCGTTCTTTGTCTGCTTGACAATCACGTCCGGCACCACATAGTCCGAGGCATCACGCGCGAATTCCGCACCCGGATGCGGACGGCACTGGCGGATCACGGCCTGCGCTTCACGCAGGTCTTCGTCATCGCAATCCAGTGCCTTCTTGATCTTGTTGAAATCGCGCTGGGCAAACAGCGGCAGGTAATCCTCCACGATCCTCAGCGCCAGCTTGCGCGTCACGAAGGGAATCTTGGGCAGGCGGCGGATCTGCAGGGCCAGGCATTCGCCGGCACTGCGCGCACCGACACCCGCCGGGTCCAGGCTCTGCAGCAGCTTGAGCGAAATCGACAGCTCTTCCATGTCGATGCCCAGCTCTTCGGGCAGGCGCGCGTGGATGTCTTCCAGCGGCTCTTCCAGATAGCCGCTCTCGTCCAGCGCATCGGTGAGCAGTTCCAGCAGCGCACGATCACGCAGGGTGCGTGCGGTCACGCGGATCTGTTCCAGCAGGTGTTCGCGCAGGGTCAGTTCGTGCGCTTCGAGTTGCGGGCGGGCATCATCATCGTCTGGCGACTTGCCGCTGCGCGCGACGTCGTCGAAGCTCCAGTCGGCATCCCCCGTGACACCGGCTTCCGGCGCGTTGTCCTGGTAGTCGAAGCTGGAATCGCCATCGCTGGCGGCCGGGGCCGCTTCGCCGCTGCCTTCGTGACTGGTTTCGGCAACGCCGCTGGAGGGCGAACTGGAGACCGCGCCATCGGCCAGCAGACGTACCGAATTGTCGAGCGCGTCGTCGAGGCGTTCCAGCAGGGGATTATCGGAGAGGATCTGTTCCAGTTCCTGGTGCAGTTCCAGCGTCGACAGTTGCAACAGTCTGATCGACTGCTGCAGTTGCGGCGTCAATGCGAGGTGCTGCGAGGTACGTAACTGGAGCGACTGTTTCATCTGTCTTTCTGAAAGCGGCGTGGCCCGCTGGTTGCTCTGCCGGTCGTTGCGTATTGCGTATTGCGTATTGCTTGTTGCGTATTACGTGATGTGCACTCTGTATTTCTTCAAGCGTATCGGGCAAGCCGACTGCACCGCTTACATGCGGAAATGCTCGCCCAGATACACGCGGCGCACCGACTCGTTGGCGATGATCTCTTCCGGATTGCCGCTGGCCAGCACCGTGCCCTGGTTGATGATGTAGGCGCGATCACAGATGCCCAGCGTTTCGCGCACGTTGTGGTCGGTGATCAGCACGCCGATGCCGCGTTCCTTCAGGAAGCGCACGATGCGCTGGATCTCGATCACGGCAATCGGGTCGATACCGGCGAACGGTTCATCCAGCAGCACGAAGCGCGGATCGGTGGCCAGTGCGCGGGCGATCTCGACGCGCCGGCGTTCACCGCCCGAGAGCGACAGCGCCTGGCTTTCGCGCAGCTTCTCGATCTGCAGTTCGTGCAGCAGGTTGTTGAGGCGGCCTTCGATTTCATCGCGCGAGAGCGGCTTGCCCTCTTCCTGGCGCAGTTCCAGCACGGCGCGGATATTGTCTTCCACCGTCAGCTTGCGGAATACCGACGCTTCCTGCGGCAGGTAGGACAAGCCCATGGTGGCACGCTTGTGGATCGGCATGCGCGAAATGGACGCGCCATCGAGGTCGATCTCGCCACCATCGGAGGGCACCAGCCCCACGATCATGTAGAACGAAGTGGTCTTGCCGGCACCATTCGGGCCGAGCAGGCCGACCACCTCGCCGCTGCGCAATTCCATCGAGACATCGCGCACCACCTGGCGCGCGCCATAACTTTTCTTCAGGCCGCGAACGACCAGCGAGCTGGCTATCATTGTCACTGGTCCTTTCCGCTGTCGCGACGCGTTGCAGGCTGCGCAGCGTTGTTCTTGCCCGCGGGCTGGGCCGGCGCGGTGCTGCCTGCCGGCGGCGGATTCTTGGGCTGGATCACCGCAGTGATGCGGCCTGCGCCCGGCTTGCTCTCGCCGGTGGCGGTGTTGTTCACGGAATAGAATTCGGCGCGGCTGTCATAGGAGATGAATTCGCCGTTGACTTCATCGGTGATGCGATCGCCGTCCATGCGCTGGATGTGCGCGCGCTGGAACAGCTTGGAGATTTCGGTCTGCTCCGAATACTCGATGCGCTCGGCCTGGCCTTCGATCCACAGGTTGGGACCGCCGTCACGCTTCTGGCGGAAGTTGGCCAGCGCGCCCGGGGCCGCATACAGCACCGCATTTTCATAACCGTACTGGTCGGTCGTCAATACCACGCGGCCGGCCTTGATGATCAGCGTGCCGCGGGTCATGACCACGTTGCCGGTAAAGGTCTTCACCTGGCGCACGTCATCGTAGACCATCTGGTCTGCCTCGATGTTGGTCGGCTTGGTGGAGTCCGCCTTCTCGGCGTTGGCCACGCCGCACACGGCAGCCAGCATCAGCATCGGCAGTAAGAATGAGCGTTTCATTGGGTTCCTGTCTGATCGGTTCTTGGCGTTTTTATCCCGGAGTCATCCGGCTTAGCGTTTCTTCGGAGTGGGCTCGTAATAGCCGCGGACATTGCCGAACAGCTGCACCACCTGGGTCGCATTGTTGGCCACCATGCCCACGCCGTTCAGGCGCGTGGTGCCCATGGTCATGGCCACCGGCTTGTCGGTCTTGACGATTTCATCGTCAGGCAACAGCAGCAGGTATTCCGACACCAGGTGCATCTGCTCGCGGCCCTTGTAGGGCGCGCGGATGGCGTTGGCGTTGCCGTACATGTGGATCTGCGTCTGGTCGTCGGTGACGCGCGCGGTATCCGAGTAAAGCTCCATCGGTGCCTGGTTCTGGTCCAGGTTGTGCACCACCGGCTTGGTGATCTCGAAGGAGTCATCCGTGGGGTAGTGCACCATCTTCGTTCCCGCAACGTCATAGCGCGGCAGACCGGTCGGGCCCATGCGCACGTAGTTGAAGTTTTCCAGGTAGTAGTCGGGTTTGCCACGCGGACGCTGCGCCGGTTGCTGGTCACCCGCGGCCCGCATGGCCTGCATCACCCAGAAGCTGCCCAGGGCACCGGCGATCAGGATCACCAGAATCACCGCCAGGCGGATGCGCTCGGCGTTGCGTTCTCCGCTGCGCCCGCTCATGCCAGGTACGGCGCGAGGGCCGCCTCGTAGTTGCCTTGTGCTGCCAGCACCAGGTCGCAGATCTCGCGCACGGCACCATGGCCGCCGCTGGCCTGGGTCACGTAGTCGCTGCGCGACTTCACCTCGCGATGGCCGTTGGCCACGCAGGCCTTGAATCCGACGCGGGTCAGTACCGGCAGGTCGATGATGTCGTCGCCCAGGTAGCCGCAATCCTGCGGCGTCAACTGCACCTGCTGCAGCAGCTGTTCGAAGGCCTGGCGCTTGTCGTGGATGCCCTGGAATACATGGGCGATGCCGAGATCGCGCGCACGGCGCAGCACATAGGGCGACTGGCGCGCGGTGATGATGGCGGCAGCGGTGCCGTATTGCTGCATCATCTTGATGCCGTGGCCATCGAGCGCGTTGAAGCGCTTGAAGGCCTCGCCGTCCTCGCCGTAGAACAGGCCGCCATCGGTGAGCACGCCATCCACGTCGAAGATCATCAGGCGGATCGTTGCCGCCTTGGCGAGCGCGGCAGCGGGCAGGGTGCTGGCGAAGGCTGGCGCGTTCATCAGATCACCTTGGCGCGAGTGAGATCGTGGATGTGCAGCGCGCCCGTGAGCACGCCGGCCGCATCGGTAACCAGCAGCTGGTTGATGCGGAATTGTTCCATCAATTGCACGGCATCCACGGCCAGCTGGTCCTGGTTGACGGTCTGCGGATTGGCATGCATGACGTCGGCGATGTAAAACTTGGAAAAGTCCTGGCCACGCTCCAGCAAGCGGCGCAGGTCGCCGTCGGTGAAGACGCCGACCGGGCGGAACTGCTCATCCACCACGGCGGTCATGGCCATGCCCTTGCGGGTGATTTCCATCAGCGCTGCCGACAGCGACACGTCCGGGCGCACGGCGGGAATCGCCTCGCCGCTGCGCATCACGTCGCGCACGTGGGTCAGCAGGCGGCGGCCCAGTGCACCACCGGGATGGGAGCGCGCAAAATCTTCCTCGACGAAGCCGCGCGCATCCAGCAGCGACACCGCCAGCGCGTCGCCCATGGCCAGCGTGGCCGTGGTGCTGGCGGTCGGGGCCAGGTTGAGGGTACAGGCTTCCTGCGCCACGCCCACGTTGAGGTGGACGGCGGACAGCTTGGCCAGAGTGGACTGGTCATTGCCGGTCATGGCGATGATCACCGCACCCATGCGCTTGACGATGGGCACGATGGCCAGCAGCTCGGCCGTTTCACCGGAATTGGAAATGGCAATGAAGACATCGCGCGCCGTCACCATGCCCAGGTCGCCGTGCGCGGCTTCGGCCGGATGCATGAACAGCGAGGGGGTGCCGGTAGAGGCCAGGGTGGCGGCGATCTTGCGGCCGACATGGCCGGACTTGCCGATCCCCGAGACCACCGCACGTCCCTCGCATTGCAGCAAGGTCTGCACGGCAAGTGCCAGGGGGTCGGCGCTGTCGTCGCGCAGGCGGTCTTTCAGGGCCAGGATGGCATCGGCTTCGATCTGCAGGGTCTGGCGTGCCAGTGCGATGGCACGGCGGGCAGCCCCGGCCGAAAAAGATGCAGGCGTGGTTTTGTCATCGGTTACACTCATAACCGAAGTATAAACGAATTAGCAAAGCAAAAAACTTGCCAGATGTAAGGGAATGCTGCCGGATTTGACGTGATATGCAGCGTTGCATCGCGCCGCAGCACCGCTGCCACGGGGGATTTCCGGCCATCGCCGGGATGGGGCATGGCATCGCAGCAGGCGCGGAGGGCTTCCGGTCGCGGTGAATTACTCTGCTGTTGTGGAGCCACACGTATGAATTTCAAGGCGATTTCGCGCCTCGCCGCCCAAGGCTTTCCTTCATATTGCACACTGGTCAGGTGAACTGCCTTTTGCTGGTGCGTTGCCAATTTTACAAATTCATTCATATCGAACCCCGCCGCAGCCCGGCGGCTTTTGACAAGAAACCCCAACAGCAATGTTTTCCGGACTGGAACTGACCCTTTTCCTTCTGGCTGCCGCAGTCCTTGGCGTGGTCGCCTTCCGCATGATGCAGTTGCCGCCGATGCTGGGCTACCTGGTGGTGGGCATCATCATCGGCCCACACGGCCTGGCTTTTGCCGAGGACAATGAAACCACCCATGCGCTGGCCGAGTTCGGCGTGGTGTTCCTGATGTTTTCCATCGGTCTGGAGTTTTCGCTCTCCAAGCTCTCGGCCATGCGCCATATTGTCTTCGGCCTGGGCGTGGCACAGGTGGCGGCGACCATTGCCACCACCATGCTGGTGGCCTGGGGCGCGGCCATGGTGCTGCCGCAGTTCGCCAACGTCAGCTGGCAGGCGGCCTTTGCGCTGGGCGGGGCGCTGACCATGTCGTCCACGGCGATCGTTTCCAAGCTGCTTACCGAGCGGCTGGAGCTGGAGACCGAACACGGCCGCCGCATCCTCGGCGTGCTGCTGTTCCAGGATCTGGCGCTGGTGCCGCTGCTGATCGTCGTGCCGGCGCTGGCCAACAATTCCGGCAACATCATGGTCACGCTGGGCTGGGCGGTGGGCAAGGCGCTGGTGGTGCTGGCGCTGCTGCTGTTCTTCGGCAGCAAGCTCATGCGCGGCTGGTTCCGCATCGTGGTCAAGCGGCGCTCGCAGGAACTGTTCATGCTGAACCTGCTGCTGATCACCCTGGGCGCGGCCTGGATCACCGAGAAGGCCGGCCTCTCGCTGGCGCTGGGGGCCTTCATCGCCGGCATGCTGATTTCCGAGACCGAGTTCAAGCATCAGGTGGAAGAAGACATCAAATCCTTCCGCGATGTGCTGCTGGGCCTGTTCTTCATCACCATCGGCATGCTGCTCAATGTGCGCACGCTGGTGGATCACTGGTTCCTGGTGTTGCTGCTGCTGACCGGGCCGGTCCTGCTCAAGTTTGCCCTCATCGCCGGACTGGCGCGCCTGTTCGGCTCCACCACCGGTGTGGCGCTGCGCGTGGGCCTGGGCTTGGCGCAGGCCGGCGAGTTCGGCTTCGTGCTGCTGAGCCAGGCCGGCGGCCTCAAGCTGGTCGATCCCATGCTGATCCAGGTGATCCTGGCCGCGATGGTGCTGTCGATGCTGGCCACGCCCTTCATCCTGGCCCAGTCCGACGCCATCGTCATGAAGCTGTCGGCCAATGAATGGATGCTGCAATCGCTGGCCCTGACGCAACTGGCGACCCGCACCATGGGTGTGCAGAAGCACGTGATCATCGCCGGCTTCGGCCGCAGCGGCCAGAGCCTGGCGCGCCTGCTGGAAGAGGAGGGGATCGCCTACCACGCCCTGGAGATGGATCCGGAACTGGTGCAGGACGCCCGCAATGGGGGCGCCAATGTTTCCTACGGCGATGCCGCCCGGCGCGAGAGCCTGGTGGCCGCCGGCATCCACCGCGCGGCGGCGCTGGTGGTGACCTATGCCAGCACACCCTCGGCATTGAAAGTCTTGCATCACGCCCACGAGCTGGAACCGGAGCTGCCGGTGATCGTGCGCAGCCACGATGATGCCGACCTGGAAAAGCTGCTGGCCGCCGGTGCCACCGAAGTCGTGCCGGAAGCGCTGGAAGGCAGCCTCATGCTGGCCTCGCATGCGCTGGTGATGCTGGGCGTGCCGCTGCGCCGCGTGGTGCACCGCGTGCAGGATGCGCGCGATGAACGTTACGCTTCTCTGCGCGGTTATTTCCACGGCATGTCCGATGCCGAAGCCGATGGCGTGGGCATGAACGTGCGTCTGCAATCGGTCACCCTCATCGGCGGTGCCAGCGCCATCGGCCACACCTTGGCCGACATCGACCTGCCGGCCCAATGTGGTGCCGAAGTCGCCATGCTGCGACGCGGCAAGCAACGGCTGGAAGCGCCGCAAGACACCGAACTGATGGCCGGCGACATCGTGGTGCTGCGCGGCAGTTCCGAAGCCATCCTGCGCGCCGAAAAACGCCTGCTCAGCAAATAGCCGGAGAGCGCCGCTGGCAGCCGATGCGCAGCGGCTCGCGCCGCACACTTCAGCACATCTGCTCATCATTCCAGCCTGCCAAAAATAAATGTTCACTTCCCACATCCCGGACCTGTTCCCCTGGTACGGGAAATGCTAGTGTTTCCGGGTGGCAGCGACGCGGCCTTATCGGCGCGCGCTGGACGCATCAGGACTACGGGTCCACACAATGAATCCGTTGTAGAGAAAACAAAAGTGAAGTCCGGGAGGAACATGTTCAGCAAATTAACCATCAGGGCACGCCTGATTTTCGTCATCGGCTTTCTGGCGCTGATGCTGGTCGGCTCAGGCGTATTGGGCCTGGTCGGATTGCGTTCGACCAATGCGCAGATGCGCTCGCTCTATGAAGACCGCCTGGTCGCCTTCTCCCAGCTGGAGCGCATGTCGGCGGCGCTGGATGCGGCGCGCAATGGCATCTCCACCTCCATCGTCGGCGACTCCGGCGACATCGATGCCAACATGGACCGGATCGAGAAGGCCATCAAGGCCAACGACGCCATCGTCAAGCAATACCAGGACACCCAGCTCACCAGCGATGAACGCGTGCTGCTGGACAAGCTCATTCCCCAGCGCCAGAAGTTCGTCACCGATGGCATCAAGCCGGCGGCCGAAGCCTTGCGCAATCGCGACTTCCAAGGTGCGATCGAACTGTATGGCGGCGTCATGCTCAAGCTCTACGCCGATGCACATACCACGCTGGCGCAACTGATGGACCTGCAGCGTACGGTCGGGCGCGAGCTGCACGAACAGGCGCAGCAGCGTTACCAGACCCTGCTGGTGGTGATGGGCGTGGCCATGGCAGCGGGTTTGTTCGTGGCGCTGCTGATGGGCGTGCTGCTGGTGCGGGCGATTTCGCGTCCGCTGCAGCGTGCGGTCACCGTGGCCCAGGCCGTGGCTGCCGGAGACCTCACCCAGCAGATCGACGTCCACAGCCAGGATGAAACCGGCCAGCTGATGCAGGCGCTGCGGCAGATGAATGACAACCTTCAGGGCATCGTCGGCCAGGTGCGCCTGAGCACGGATACCATTGCCACCGCTTCCAGCGAAATCGCGCATGGCAACCTCGATCTCTCCTCGCGCACCGAGCAGCAAGCCGGGGCGCTCGAAGAAACGGCGTCCGCCATGGAACAGCTGACCTCCACCGTGCGCCACAATGCCGACAGTGCGCAGCAAGCCAAGGAACTGGCGCACTCCGCTTCCGAAGTGGCGGTGCGCGGGGGCGAGGTGGTGCGCCAGGTGGTCGATACCATGAGTTCCATCAATCAGTCTTCCAGCAAGATCGTCGACATCATCAGCGTGATCGATGGCATCGCCTTCCAGACCAACATCCTTGCCCTGAACGCCGCAGTGGAAGCGGCGCGCGCGGGTGAGCAGGGACGCGGCTTCGCCGTGGTGGCGTCGGAAGTGCGTTCACTGGCACAGCGTTCTGCGGCCGCAGCCAAGGAGATCAAGGTCCTGATCGATGATTCGGTCACGCGGGTGGGGACCGGCAGTGCCCTGGTGGCACAAGCCGGACAGACCATCGACGAAGTGGTCAGGAGCGTGCAGCGCGTGAGCGAAGTGGTGACCGACATCAGTGCAGCCGGGCAGGAGCAGAGCCAGGGCATCGAGGAGGTCAACAACGCCATCACGCAGATGGATGAAACCACGCAGCAGAACGCCGCGTTGGTGGAACAGGCCGCAGCCGCCGCACAGTCCATGCAGGAACAGGCGGCGCGCCTGTCGGAAGCGGTCAGCGTGTTCCGGCTCGGCGGTACTGCCGTCGCCGGCGTACCGGCAGCTCAAGCGGTGGCCGCGCGCGCAACTGTTACGGTGGCTGTACCGGCATCAGCGGCCCTGCCCGGCAAGGGTGGCTTGCTGCTTCACTGACACCGCAAGTCACCGCGTCTTTCCGTACCGGTACGGTCGCTTCGACCTTGCCGGTACAGTGATCCGCCCCCAGCCAGTACAGTCGTTCAAGTGTCCAGGGCCACATCCTCGGACGCAGCCGAACGGGTACCGGGCAGGGGCGGATTGCTTTTGCCGTGATAGGCGAACACGGCCGAACACTTGACCTGTTCACTGTCGTTGCGGCCGGCGGCATGGAACAGGCCGCTGTGGAACAGCACCACGTCGCCCGGCGCCAGTGACAGCGCAATGCCCTGCGCAAACAGGGCCTGGTTGGCGGCCACGTCGGGGCGCAGGAAATCCAGTTCATCCATCTGTTCCGGCTGCAGCTTGAGCTTGTGCGAGCCGGGGATGAATTTGAGCGCACCGTTCTCCGGCGTTTCCGCACCCAGCGCCAGCCACACCGAAATCAATTCATTGCGCGGGAAGGACCAGTAGCGGATGTCGCGGTGCCAGCCGGTGGCGGTGCCGAAGGCCGGGTGCTTGGTCATGATGCAGTTGTGATGCGCCAGCGTGAGGCAGACCGGTTCCTCGAACAACTGATGCAGCATGGCGACCAGTTGCGGATCGGCGGCCCATTCGCGGTACACCGGATCGCGCTGCCAGGCCGCCCGCAGACGCCGCGCGGTGCGGCCGCCTTCGGCCTCCAGCGAGGCGGGAGCGCCTTCGTAGCCGACTTCGGCTTCGTATTCCAGCGGTGCGACCGCACGTTGCAGGTGATCTTGGGTGACGGCGAGCAGGCGTTCGCGCAGGGCGTCAGGGACCATGCCCTTGAGCAGGAGATAGCCCTGTTCGCGGAAGAAGGCGACCTGGGCGGGTGACAGCGGGTTCGACATGATGGACTTTCGGGGTTGCACGGCAGCCCGTCCATGGCGGACGGGCGAGCCTTCATTGTGCGCCGGATGGCGGCCAGGTGCATGACTGTATGCCATGGCCGGCGCAGCGCAAGATACAGATGGGCAGCAATTCTGTATCGTTTGCGCGTGCGCAAGTCCGGACTTATTTTTCTTGCTTCGACTTCTTCTTCAGCAGCGGACCCAGGTACTTGCCGGTGACGCTGGCCGGATTCTTCGCCACGTCCTCCGGCGTACCGGCCGCCACGATGCGGCCACCGCCGGCACCGCCTTCGGGACCGAGATCGATGATCCAGTCGGCGGTCTTGATGACGTCCAGGTTGTGTTCGATGATGGTCACCGTATTGCCCTGGTCGCGCAGGCGATGGATCACTTTCAACAGCAGGTCGATATCGTGGAAGTGCAGACCGGTGGTCGGCTCATCCAGGATGTAGAGCGTGCGGCCGGTATCGCGCTTGGACAATTCCAGCGACAGCTTCACGCGCTGCGCCTCGCCGCCCGAGAGCGTGGTGGCGCTCTGGCCCAGCTTGATGTAGCCCAGGCCCACATCGAGCAGGGTCTGCAGCTTGCGCGCGATCAGCGGCACGGGTTTGAAGAACTCGTGCGCGTCTTCCACCGTCATGTCCAGGATCTCGGTGATGTTCTTGCCCTTGTACTGCACTTCCAGCGTTTCGCGGTTGTAGCGCTTGCCGTGGCAGACATCGCAGGGCACATACACGTCCGGCAGGAAGTGCATTTCCACCTTGATGACGCCATCGCCCTGGCAGGCTTCGCAGCGGCCGCCCTTGACGTTGAAGGAGAAACGTCCGGCGCTGTAGCCGCGTTCCTTGGCCATGGGCACGGTGGCGAACAGATCGCGGATCGGCGTGAACAGGCCCGTGTAGGTGGCCGGGTTGGAGCGTGGCGTGCGGCCGATCGGTGCCTGGTCCACCGCGATCACCTTGTCGAAGTGTTCCAGTCCGCCGATGGCTTCGTGCTCGGCCGGTTCGGTTTGCGAACCGTACAGGTGGCGTGCCGCCGACAGGTACAGCGTGTCGTTGACCAGGGTCGACTTGCCCGAACCGGAGACCCCGGTCACGCAGGTCAGCAGGCCCACCGGCAGTTCCAGGTCCACATTCTTGAGGTTGTTGCCGGTGGCGCCCGTGATGGTCAGCATGCGCGATTCATCGCAGGGCGTGCGCTTCTTGGGCACGGCGATTTCCAGCGAGCCGTTCAGGTACTTGGCGGTCAGCGACTTCTTGTTCTTGAGGATGTCCGGCAGCGAACCATGGGCGATCACGTCACCGCCATGCACGCCCGCGCCGATGCCCATGTCGACCACGTAGTCGGCAGTGCGGATGGCGTCTTCATCGTGCTCCACCACCAGCACGGTGTTGCCGATGTCGCGCAAATGCTTGAGGGTATCGATCAGGCGGTCGTTGTCGCGCTGGTGCAGGCCGATGGAAGGTTCATCCAGCACGTACATCACGCCGGTCAGTCCCGAGCCGATCTGCGAAGCCAGGCGGATGCGCTGGGCTTCGCCGCCGGAGAGCGTATCGGCGCTGCGTTCCAGCGAGAGATAGTCCAGGCCGACGTTGTTGAGGAAGGTCAGGCGCGAGACGATTTCCTTGATGATGCGGTCGGCGATTTCCTTCTTGGCACCGGTCAGTTTCAGGGTCTCGAAGAAGGACAGGGTCTCGCGCAGCGGCGTGGCAGCGACTTCGTAGATGGCACGCTGCTGCTTGCCTGCACCGACCTTCACATAGCGCGCTTCCACCCGCAGGCGGGCACCGTGGCAGGACGGGCATTGCTTCTCGTTGATGAACTTGGCCAGTTCTTCCTTGACCGCCATCGAATCGGTTTCGCGATAGCGGCGCTGCAGGTTGTTGACCACGCCTTCGAAGGTATGCTCCTTGACCACCGTGCGGCCACGCTCGTTGACGTAGGCGAACGGAATGGTCTGGCGGCCCGAACCGTACAGCACTGCCTGCTGGGCCTTGTCATCGAGCTGCTCGAAAGGCACATCGAGGTCGAAGCCGTAGTAGGCAGCGATGCTGGTCAACATCTGGAAGTAGAACTGGTTGCGGCGATCCCAGCCCTTGATCGCGCCCGAGGCCAGCGACAAATTGGGGAAAGCCACGATGCGCTTGGGATCGAAGAACTCGATGTGGCCCAGGCCATCGCATTCCGGGCAGGCACCCATCGGGTTGTTGAAGGAGAACAGGCGCGGCTCCAGCTCCTGCAGCGAATAGCCGCAGATGGGGCAGGCGAACTTGTTGGAATACAGGTGTTCCTTGCCGCTGTCCATTTCCAGCGCAATGGCGCGGCCATCGGCCAGGCGCAGCGCGGTCTCGAAGCTTTCGGCCAGGCGCTGCTTGATCTCCGCCTTGACCTTGACGCGGTCGATGACGACGTCGATGGTGTGCTTCTCGGTCTTCTTCAGCTTGGGCAGGTCATCGACCTCGTAGACCTTGGCCGACCCGGTGCCGCTCTGGATGCGGAAGCGCACGAAGCCCTGGGCCTGCATCTCCTCGAACAGGTCGGCGTGCTCGCCCTTGCGGTTGGCCACCACGGGGGCCATGATCATCAGCTTGGTGTCTTCCGGCAGCGCCAGGACTGCGTCGACCATCTGCGAGACCGATTGCGCCTCCAGCGGATGTTCGGGGTGGTCCGGGCAATAGGGCGTGCCGACGCGGGCGTACAGCAGGCGCAGGTAGTCGTGGATCTCGGTGACGGTACCGACGGTGGAGCGCGGGTTGTGCGACGTCGCCTTCTGTTCGATCGAGATGGCCGGGGACAGGCCTTCGATCATGTCGACATCGGGCTTTTCCATCAGCTGCAGGAACTGGCGCGCGTAGGCCGACAGCGACTCCACGTAGCGGCGCTGCCCCTCGGCATACAAGGTATCGAAGGCCAGCGACGACTTGCCCGAACCGGACAGGCCAGTGATGACGATGAGCTTGTTGCGGGGGAGGTCTAGGTTGATATTCTTGAGATTGTGCGTACGTGCGCCGCGAATGCGAATTTCTTCCATGGATGCCTTCAGCTAGGGGTTGCCTGCCCCCGCGTGCGATCAGCCGATGAGCGATCACGCATTGTGCGGAGCAGCGATGGGGACAACATGTAACTATAACAGGACTGCGAATGGCCGGCAGGCGGGGCTGCAGCGGCAGATGACCCATGTGGGCATGCATCGTCGAATTGAAAGCGCGGCCGTGGAAAAAGCCATGGCCTTGCAGCGCAAATGCCGCAGGAAATCGTCTGCGTGGCGGATCCGGTGCAGGGATTGCTGATGAATGATGAAGCAGACAAGAAAAAGCCGGCGCGTGGCCGGCAGTTTCTTGTCATGCAATCGCTTGCCCTCAGTGGGCGCGTTCGTAGATCTTGAACAACTGTCCTTCATCGCCGTCGCGGCGGCCTTCCCAGAACAGGGTCCAGTGACCATGCGGACGCTTGCCGGCGTCGGGCATCTCCTGGATCAGCCAGCGGCATGCGGTGTGGCGGCCGCCGTCGATGGGCTGGTGCAGGATGCCGGTGTAGTAGTACAGCATCGGCGCCTCCGATTCGCCCAGTGCCTGGCTGGCCATGCAATCGCCCTCTTGCCAGGCCGGACCGATCTTGGCCTGGAGATCGGCGTAGACATATTCATAACTCTTGCCGTAATCGGCCCAGGGCAGCAGCAATGTGAAAGCCAGGCCCCACATCAGGGTGATCCCGCCAAACCACGAGAACGCGCCACGCCACTGGCCGGCACGGCTCAGCAGGCCCAGCGAGGCGATCCACAGGATGCTCATGGCGCCCGCGGCCAGCACGGCCAGCGGCTGGATCGGCGTCACGAAGCTCAGCGGCAGCCACTTGCCCATGAACGCGATGGGCTGGTGCTGGTCGGCCGGCCAGGTGGAGACGATGTAGGTCGCCCAGATCCCCACGGCCAGCGCCCCGAAGGCCAGGCGCGAGAACCAGTCCCACGCCAGGTTGGCCAGCGCCGGCAGGCGCGGCAGGGCGCGCGCGCCCAGCATCACCAGCGGCAGCAGTACCGGCAGCAGATAGAGCTGGCGGGCAGTGGCGGAGCTCTGCAGCACGGCCAGGCTGATGGCACCAAAGGCCAGCGGCAGCGCCACCTTGCTGGTGCCGACCTGACGCCAGTCGCCGCTGCCCAGCGCCACCAGCGCCAGTACCGAGCCGGGCAGGGCAAAGCCGCCCAGGGCGCGCAGGATCACGGTGTGGTCGTTGTCCGAGCCCAGTTTTTTGACCGAGAAGCCGAAGAAGCGGCCGACGTTGTTGTCCCAGAACCATTCCATGAACAAGGGCATGGAGTGCTGGGCCAGCAGTGCCGGCCAGATCACGAAGAAGGGCAGCGAGACCAGCACGGCGGTGCCGACCATCTTCCAGTACGAGCGCGAGCGGCAGGCCGGCACCATCACGCCGACGGCCATCGCCGTGGCGGCGAAGGTGAGCGGCACGAACAGGCCCTTGGTCATCTCGGTGATGCCCACCCCCAGGCCGAACCAGAAGGCCGCGCTCCACGCGGGCGTGCGGCGCTCCTCGTTGAGGGCGATGGCCAGCAGGCCGTAGGTGGCCATGACGCCGCCGGTGACCAGGGCCACGTCGGTGAACATGTCGTGGGCGTGCTTGACCATGCCCGGCGTACCGGCGAACAGGGCCAGGGTAGCCAGTACCGGCAGGCTCATCAGGCTGCGCTGGCCCCACATCATCTTGGCAATCCTGGCCACGAACACCAGCGTGACCAGGTTGTAGAGCACGCTGGCCAGGCGCGCGCCCTCGTGATACGGCAGCAGCGGATAGGCCAGCTTGGCCAGCAACGCGGCGGTCCAGTAGTACAGCGGCGGCTTTTCCATGAAGGGCTGGCCGGCATTGGTGGGAACCAGGTACTCGCCGGAGACCAGCATGTGATGGATCATGCCGAAGGTATAGGTCTCATCCTGTTTCCAGGGACCATGGCCGAACACGCCCGGCAGCAGCCAGGCGGCACCGGCCAGGATCAGCAGCAGCCAGGCCAGACGGGCGGGCAGGGCTTGCTCGCCGGCAGCAGAGACCGGTTGCGCAGAGCGGGAAGTGCTCGTCTTGCCTTCGTTGAGCGAATCAAATAGGAACATGCTGAATATACGGATGCGAGCGGCCTGCGCCGCCAGCGCAACAAACAAAAAACGGAAAAAAACTGAAAACCGGAGGACATCGAGGATGCGCACGACACCAGCGTGCCGCCGCATGCGGGACACCGCTTGACCTGTTCGCCATCCTCTGCGTCCGGGTTCTCCCCCCCATTACGCGTGATTGCCTTCTTTTTCTTGGCGAAGTTTATGGCCGGGCTGAAATCTTCCGTTCAGGAAGGGGCGGCTGTTATGAGCACTGCAGAAAAAATGAGCAATGCGCTATTTTGGCATAAGGTGTACCTAACATGACAGGTTTGTCAGGAAAGTTGTGAAGATTCGCGACACTCCCGTCCCGCTGTCACCATCCGGCGGGGCCGCGGAAGTTGACGCAGCACATGGAAGTGCCTCAATCCTGCGGGCCGGGAGTGCAGGGGCTGGGCGGTGCTGCCGGTCAGCCGGACTATCCTGTTACCATACGGCTTTTGCCCCGGCCGGGTTTTACTTGCAGGGCCGGGCAGTCGCCAACGCCAGTCACGAACCGTATGTCCCACCACTCCCGTTCCACCGCACAGCCTGAAAAATCCGGCATGTCGCGCGCCGAGGTGCGCGCCAGCGTTTCCCTTGCCTCCATTTTTTCCCTGCGCATGCTGGGCCTGTTCCTGGTGCTGCCGGTGTTCGCAGTGCACGCCCACAGCCTGCCCGGCGGTGACAGCGACACCCTGGTCGGCATCGCCCTGGGCATCTACGGCCTGGCGCAGGCGTTCGGCCAGATTCCTTACGGCATCGCTTCCGACCGCTACGGGCGCAAGCGCATCATCGTCATCGGGCTGCTACTGTTTGCGCTGGGTTCCTTCGTGGCGGCCGCTGCCCACAGCGTGCTGTGGCTGCTGATCGGACGCGCGCTGCAGGGCTCGGGCGCGATTTCGGCGGCCATCACGGCCTTCATCGCCGATTCCACCCGGGAAGAACACCGCACCAAGGCCATGGCCATGGTCGGTGCCTCCATCGGGGTGACCTTTGCGGTGTCGATGGTGGCCTCGCCGCTGCTCTACAAGTCCATCGGCATGGGCGGCATCTTCGGCCTGACGGGCATCCTGTCGCTGATCGCCATCGCGGTGGTGGTGTGGGTGGTCCCGGCCGCACCGATGGTGGCGGCACGTCGCGTCTCGCTGTCCGAGGTGTTGCGCCATGCGGAGTTGCTGCGACTCAACTTTGGCGTGTTCACCCTGCACCTGACCCAGGTCGCCATGTTCATGGTGGTGCCGGCGGCGCTGGTGCAACTGGCCGGCATCCCGCTGGGCGAGCACTGGAAGATCTACCTGCCGGTGGTACTGGCGTCCTTCGTGCTGATGCTGCCGCCGATCTTCGTGGCCGAGAAATATGGCCGCATGAAACCGGTCTTCCTCGGCGCCATCGGATTGATGCTGCTGGTGCAACTGGGTTTCTGGGCGGTGCTCTCGCATCCGCTGGCGCAGGTGTGGATGCTGGTGGCGCTGCTGTTCCTGTTTTTCGTCGCCTTCAACATCCTGGAGGCGGCGCAGCCTTCGCTGGTGTCGCGCATTGCGCCGCCGGCCGCCAAGGGCGCGGCGCTCGGTGTCTACAACACCTTGCAGGCGCTGGGACTGTCCTGTGGCGGCGCCTTGGGGGGCTGGCTCAAACAAAATGTGGGGAATTCCGCCGTATTTCTTCTCTCAGCCGTCCTCACCCTGACCTGGCTTATAATCGCGGCTAACATGAAAAACCTGCCGCGCCGCGCTGCGCAGGCGGCGGGTGCAACAGCCTAAACGTATTCAGGAGAAACAATGGCATCGGTCAACAAAGTCATCATCGTCGGCAATCTCGGGCGCGATCCGGAAACCCGCTACATGCCCAACGGCGAAGCCGTCACCAACATCGCCGTCGCCACGACCGAAAGCTGGAAGGACAAGAACACCGGCGAAAAGAAGGAGCTCACCGAATGGCACCGCATCACCTTCTACCGCAAGCTCGCTGAAATCGCCGGCCAGTACCTGAAGAAGGGCTCGCAGATCTACGTCGAAGGCCGCCTGCAGACCCGCAAGTGGCAGGACAAGGAAGGCGTCGAACGCTACACCACCGAAATCATCGCTGACACCATGCAGATGCTGGGCGGCCGCCAGGGTGCGGGCGGCGGTGGCGGTGGCATGGACGAAGGCGGCTACGGTGGCGGCGGCGGTGGCGGCAGCTACGGCGGCGGTGCTCCGCGCCAGAGCGCCGGCGGTGGCGCAGCAGGTGGCGGCGGTGCCCCGCGCCAGCAGCCGGCCCAGCGCCCGGCGCCGAACTTCTCGGACATGGACGACGATATCCCCTTCTGATCGGACCTCGTTTCATTACGCCAGGCAGTCCAAAGGCTCGTTCCCCCCCGGGAACGGGCCTTTTGCTTTGCAGGTTCCGCTTACTGGCATTTCTCGTTGATCCCCGCGCCGCGCGGAAACACGCCCACCTGCTGCCATTGCCCCCTGCTGCGATACTGGTACAGCCGGAAGCGCGGTGCCGCATTGGCACCGCCGGCCGCAAAACTGATCGGTCCGCTCAGTCCCGCATGGCGTAGCTGGCGCAAGCTGGCCGCGATCTTTTCGCCATCGGTCGAGTCGCTTTGCAGGATGGCGGCGATCAACACGCTGGCCGCGTCATAGGCATAGTAGGAATAAGGACTGGGGGCGACGTTGTAGCGCCGCATATAGGCCTGGGTGAACGCCTTCCAGCGCGGACACTGCTCACGTGCCAGTTCATATTCCAGCACGTAGGCCTGCGGCAGCGCCGCCTCGCCGAAGGACAGGCTGCTGGCCCCGCCCACCAGCAACACCTTGGCCTCCGTTCCGGAGCGCCGGACTTCCTCCATGAACGCTGCCGCCTGCGGAAACAGCGCGAGGAACACGATCACATCCGCCTGATACTGATTGGCCGCCTTGATGGTGGCATTGAAGTCAGTCGTGCGCCGGCCGACCAGATAGCGGGTGGCGGTCAGTCCCGGCCGGTTGACCAGGCGCGCGGTCAGTTCATCGGTGAGGGCATTGCTGTAGGCCGAGTCATTGTGGACGACGAAGACCCGCTTGCCCTTCAGGTCGGTGGTGATCACCTCGGCCATCGTCAGGCCGACCTCGGCGGTTCCGCCCACGACCCGGAACGGCATGCGATTGCCCTGGCTGGTCCACTGGCTGGTGCCGGCCGTAAAGCCGATCTGCGGGATGCGGGCCGCCTCGTACAGTTCGGCCGTGGCCATGGCCGCGTCGCTGCTCCAGGGCCCGATGACCCCCGCGACTTTTTCCTTGATGAAATAACGGGCGACATTCACGCCGAAATTGGCCGACCCCTGGTCATCCTGGGCCAGCAGGCGAAAACGCCATGAAGATTTCTTCCTGGCGGCCATGGCGTTGGCATCCTCCACCGCCAGCTCCGCACCGTGCCAGGCACTCTGCACGATCGGCTGCGTGATCCAGGCACTCAGGCCCAGCGTCACCTGGCGGACTTCCTCGGCCTCGGCCGGCCGCATCGTCCACGGCTGCAGACAGACAAGCAGGGCGATCCAGGCCGCCCTCATGATGGTGACTTTGCGCATCTCACTTCCCCCCATTCCCGGCGGAACCTGCCCGGGACCTTGATCTTGTGATGGTTGTTATTTCTGCACAGGTACGCGGTCCAATATACACACCCTGGCGCCATCGGGCCATGCGCCACGTGCAAGGATCGCATCGCACCGCCTCATTTGATCCCGGAAAAAAAAACCAAGCTCTTCATCAAATTACATTGAAATATTGAATTTCCTCAATAAACTAAATTTCGCAATTTGGCTCCATAAAATATCATATTTAATGATTTTTGAATGGGTCAAGTGATTTGAAGTAGCTCAATTCGGAGCGCAGGCGGCTGGACCGTTCCGATTGCATCCACTCTTTCCAACGGGGTTTTCATGAACGTCTCATTCATAGGCCGTTTTACCATCCGCCAGATCTTCATCCTGCTTACCGGCGTCATCAGTGCGCTCATGCTGGCCATCGCGCTGGTAGCGCTGGCGCTGGAACGCAGCGACGCCACGCTCAATGCCGCCAACGAGAGCCGCTACGCCTCGTTCCAGCTGGCCACCGAATTGCGCCAGAGTTCGGACGACCTGACCCGCCTGGCACGCACCTACGTCATCACGGCTGACCCCGCCTATGAAAAACAGTACCAGGCGATCCTCGACATCCGCGATGGCAAGAAGCCCCGCCCGGAAAACTATGGCCGCATCTACTGGGATTTCGTCGCCGCCGATGGCAAGCCACCGCGTCCCGACAGTTCGCGCAGCGTCGCCCTGATCGCGCTGATGCGCGAGGCCGGCTTCACCGACGCCGAACTGGCCAAGCTCAGCGAAGCCAAGGCCAATTCGGATGCCCTGGTCAAGACTGAAACGGTGGCCATGAACATGGTCAAGGGCCTCTACGAAGATGCGCAAGGCAACTTCACCCGGCGCGGCGAACCCGACCTGGTCCGTGCACGCGAACTCATGCACGACCATGCCTACCACGTGAACAAGGCCAGGATCATGCGCCCGGTAGACCAGTTCTTCGCCATGCTGGACGCCCGCACCCTGGCCCAGGTGGAAGCGGCCAGGGCGCATTCGGCCACCATGGCGCGGATCTTCTACGCCCTGATGGGGGTGGCGGTGGTGGTGCTGGCCTGTACGCTCATGCTGGTCTACAAGGCTATCCGAGATCCGCTCGCGCATGCCGCCAGTGTGGCACGCCGGGTGGCGCAGGGCGACCTGACGGCCGAGATCAGCCACCACGTCAGGGGCGAAACCGGTGAATTGCTGGAAGCGCTGCGGACCATGCAGACCGGCCTGCAAATCATCGTTACCGATGTGCGCGACGGTGCCCATCGCATCGACAATTCCGCCACCGAGATCGCGGCCGGTACGCTGGATTTGTCCACCCGCACCGAGCAGCAAGCCAGTTCGCTGGAAGAAACCGCGTCCTCGATGGAAGAGATCACCTCCACCGTCAAGCAGAATGCCAGCAACGCCGTACTGGCCAGCGAACTGGCCAGTACGGCGTCGGCGGTGGCGCAGCGCGGCGGAGCCGTGGTCTCGCAGGTGGTGGAGACGATGGGGGCCATCAATGCCTCGTCGAAGAAGATCGTCGACATCATCGGCGTGATTGACGGCATCGCGTTCCAGACCAATATCCTGGCACTCAACGCCGCCGTGGAAGCGGCCCGGGCCGGCGAGCAGGGCCGCGGTTTTGCGGTGGTCGCCAGCGAGGTGCGCAACCTGGCGCAACGTTCGGCGGCCGCCGCCAAGGAGATCAAGGAACTCATCGACAACTCGGTCTCCAAGGTCGATGCCGGCAGCACGCTGGTCAACCAGGCCGGCTCCACCATGGATGAAGTGGTCGCCAGCGTACAACGCGTAACCGAAATCATTGCCGGCATCAGTACGGCCAGCCAGGAGCAGTCCGCCGGCGTGGAGCAGATCCAGCAGGCGATCAGCCAGATGGATAACGTGACCCAGCAGAATGCCGCCCTGGTGGAGCAGGCCTCGGCCGCCGCCGAGTCGATGCAGGAGCAGGCCCACAAGCTCAGCGGACTGGTCGGGGCCTTCAAGACCTAGCGCAGGCGAACACGAACGCCCACTGGCGGGGGCTGGAGGGCGATATGAAAAGAACTTCAGCAGGCTGCCGTCCATGCGGCCCAGGCGGGGGCCAGGCCGCTAGCGGAGTGAAGAGGCGGGCGATTTTCAGGGAGACGTGGTGGCCTCCGGTTTCATTTCGGCCAGCGCAACTCGAAGCAGGCACCGCCCAGGGTCGAGGGTTGGCAATCCACCGTGCCGCCATGCGCGCTGGCAATGGCCCGCACTACGGCCAGTCCCAGCCCGCTACCCTTGGCGGCCGTGTCGCCGGTACGGGGCCCACGCTGGAAGGCATCGAAGATGCGCTGCGCGTCGCTGGCGGACAGGCCAGGACCGCTGTCCTCCACGCGCAGGCAATGCTGGCCATCGACGACCAGGGTACTGATGCGCAAGGGGCCCGGCGTGGCGTGTTGCAGGGCATTCTCCAGCAGCGCCAGCAGTGCCTGGCGGATGCGTACCGGGTCGCATGCCGGGCGCTCCGCGCCCAGCGCCAGGGTGAGCGTGAAACCCTTGTCGTGCAGCGCCGATTCACAGGCTTTCAGCACCGTCATGATCTCCTGCCGCAGATCGGCCTGCTGCAGCTGGATGCGCAAGTGGCCGCTCTCGGCCAGCCCCACGATGCGCAAGTCCTCGATCAGCCGGCCCAGTCCTTCCACCTGCACCAGCAGGCTGGAAAAGAGCGCCGGATCGGGCTGGAACACGCCATCGGCCAGGCCCTGCAGACGCCCGCGCAGGATCGTCACCGGCGTGCGCAGCTCGTGCGCAATCGCGGCGTTCCAGAAGATGCGTTCCTGCTGCACCCGCTCCAGCCGTTCGGCCATGGCGTTGAAATCGCTGATCAGTTGCGAGGCTTCGTCCAGCGGCTGCCGGTCTGCGGCGGCGCGCGCGGCCAGGTCACCCTGCGCCACGCGGCGCAAACTGGTGGCCACCGAATTCAAAGGCGTGAGGATGCGGCGCGATAACCGGATGGCCACCCACACCGCAATGGCCACGCCGATGAGCGTGGTCACGAAGATCCAGCCCCATTCAGCGGGCGAGGGCAGCCAGCTGTCTGGTGCAGATAGCGCCGTGGGCAGGAAGATGAACAGCGTCGAATAAAACGCGTAAGACCCCAGCAGCACCATCAGCATGATGGTCAGTGCCAGGATGGCGACGGAACTGATGATCTGGCGCGCCAGTCCCTTGCCGCGCCAGAGGGTCAGGAGATCGATGCCGGGTTTCATGGATGCGTATCGGGTGCGTGCAATCAGCCGCCCTGCTGGAAGCGGTAGCCGACCCCGCGGATGCTCACCGGGTTACCGGCCAGTCCGAGGTCTTCCAGCTTCTTGCGCAGCTTGCTGACGTGGCTGTCCACGGTGCGTTCCAGGGTGTCGCCCTCGGGCAGGCAGGTGGCCAGCAGTTCGGCACGGCTGAATACGCGGCGCGGGGCGCGTGCCAGTTGTGCCAGCAGCTTGAATTCGGTCAGTGTCAGCATCAGCGTGTGGCTCACGCCCTCGATTTCGGCCACCACCTCATGCTGTTCGAAATCGATCACGAAGGGCGGGGCGCGCAGGATGCGGCGGTCTTCGCGCTCCTCGCGCGGCAGGCTGCGGCGCAGTACCGCTTCCACGCGCGCCACCACTTCGGCCGGGTTGAAAGGCTTGACCACGTAGTCATCAGCACCGATGCGCAGGCCCGTGAGCTTGTCCACGTCCTGGTCCAGCGCGGTGAGCAGGATGACCGGCGTGTTGTCGCGCTGGCGGATCTGCGCCAGCACCTGCCAGCCATTGACCTGCGGCATCTGAATATCGAGCAGCACCAGGTCCGGCTTGAGCGAGAGATGCAGCTCCAGTGCCCGCGCGCCATCGGCCGCATGCACGCTGCGCATGCCGCTGCGGGCCAGGTAGGCGGCCAGGATCTCGGCGATCTCGGGTGCATCCTCGGCGATGAGGATCAGCGCACCCGTGGCCGGTGCGGCCTCGCCGGCTTTCACTTGGGTTGCCGCCATTCTTGCGTTCTCCATCAAAACTCCATCGTTGTATCGCGCAAACCTCACGCGCATGCCCCAGACTCCGCCTTCGCTCGCGATTGTACTGTCGGGCAGCCCGTGCGGCAAAAATGCCGTGGGTTGACCGGCAGGCGCAGTCCTTCGCGTGTTTCCCCCGATGGAGTTCCTGCATGCCTCGCTTCTTTATCGACCGCCCCATCTTTGCCTGGGTGGTCGCGCTGTTCATCGTGCTCTTCGGCGTGATCGCCATGAGCCAGTTGCCCATTGCCCGCTATCCCTCGGTGGCCCCGCCCAGCGTGACGATCAACGCCACCTATCCGGGGGCCACGCCGCAGACCATGAACGATGGCGTCATCAGCCTGATCGAGCGCGAACTGTCGGGCGTGAAGAACCTGCTCTATTTCGAATCCTCGGCCGATACCTCGGGCAGCGCCCAGATCACCGTGACCTTCAAGCCCGGCACTGATCCGGAGTTGGCCCAGGTCGACGTGCAGAACAAGCTCAAGGCCATCGAAGCGCGCCTGCCGCAAACGGTGCGCCAGAACGGCGTGACCGTGGAGTCGGCGGCCTCGGGCTTCCTGCTCATGGTCAGCCTGACCTCGGTGGACGGCCGCCATGATGAAATCCGCCTCAACGATTACCTGGCTCGCAACATCGTCGAAGAACTGCGCCGCGTCGACGGCGTCGGCCGCGTGCAACTGTTCGGTGCCGAGCAGGCGATGCGGATCTGGATCGATCCCTTCAAGCTCAATGCCTTCGGACTGTCCGTGACAGATATCAGTACAGCGGTCAGCCAGCAGAACGCACAGATTGCTCCCGGACGCCTGGGCGATACGCCAACTGTACCGGGCCAGCAGATCGCCGTTCCCCTGACAGTACAAGGACAGTTGCAGTCACCGGACCAGTTCGCTTCCATCGTGCTCAAGGCCAAGGCCGATGGTTCGCGGGTGCTGCTGGGCGACGTGGCCCGGGTCGAACTGGGCGCGCAATCCTATGCCTTCGCCAACCGTGAAGACGGCAAGCCGGCAGGCGTGGCCGCCGTACAGCTCTCACCCGGTGCCAACGCGGTCCGCACGGCTGCAGCGATCCAGGCGCGCATGGAAGAACTGCGCCCCAGCCTGCCGCAGGGCATGCAGTTCTCGCTGCCCTACAACACCGCGCCCTTCGTCAAGATCTCCATCCAGAAAGTGGTGCAGACCCTGATCGAGGCCATGGTGCTGGTGTTCCTGGTGATGTATTTGTTCCTGCAAAACGTGCGCTATACCGTCATCCCGGCCATCGTCGCGCCCATCGCGCTGCTGGGCACGCTGGCGGTGATGCTGGTGGCCGGCTACTCGGTCAACGTGCTGACCATGTTCGGCATGGTGCTGGCCATCGGCATCATCGTCGATGACGCCATCGTGGTGGTGGAAAACGTCGAGCGCATCATGGCCGAGGAAGGCCTGGGTCCGCGCGAGGCCACCATCAAGGCGATGGGGGAGATCACCGGTGCCATCATCGGCATCACCCTGGTGCTGACCGCCGTCTTCATTCCCATGGCGCTGGCCGGGGGATCGGTGGGCGTGATCTATCGCCAGTTCTCGCTGGCCATGGCGGTATCGATCCTGTTCTCGGCCTTCCTGGCGCTGAGCCTGACGCCGGCCCTGTGCGCCACCTTGCTCAAACCGGTGGCCCCCGGCCATCACGAGAAGCGTGGTTTCTTCGGAGCCTTCAACCGTGCCTTCGCACGCCTCACGCGCCGCTATGAATCGCTGCTGGGCCGCTTGATCGCGCGCGGGCTGCGCATGATGCTGCTCTATGGCGCGCTGTCGCTGTTGCTGGTGCTGGGTTTGCGGGCGCTGCCTTCGGCCTTCCTGCCGGAAGAAGACCAGGGTTATTTCATGACCAGCTTCCAGCTGCCCGCCGATGCCACCACCGAGCGCACGGCGCGTGCCGTGGATCAGTTCGAACGCTACCTGAAAACGCGCGAGGATATCGGTGCCAATCTGTCGGTGCTGGGATTCGGTTTCTCCGGTTCCGGCCCCAATGCGGCGATGGCCTTCACCGAACTGAAGGACTGGAAGGAGCGCAAGGGTTCCACCGCCGCCATCGAGGCCCAGCATGCGCAGGCGGCCATGGAGAACGGAGTGGATGGCATGGTCATGAGCCTGCTGCCGCCGGCCATCGAGGAGCTGGGCAATTCCTCCGGCTTTGCCATGCGCCTGCAGGACCGTGCCAACCAGGGCCACGCCGCGCTCAAGGCGGCCGAAGCGCAACTGCTGGCAATGGCGGCACAGAGCCCCAAGCTGGCGGGCGTGTATGCGGATGGCCTGCCACCGGGTGCGAGCCTGCAGCTCAATGTGGATCGCCACAAGGCGGCCGCGCTGGGCGTTTCCTTTGCCAGCATCAGCGATACGCTCTCGGCGGCCATGGGTTCCTTCTATGTAAATGATTTCCCCAATGCGGGCCGCATGCAGCAGGTCATCATTCAGGCCCAGGCGCAATCGCGCATGCAGATCGAGGACCTGATGAAGCTGTATGTGCGCAACCAGAACGGCGGCATGGTGCCGCTCTCGGAAATGGTACAAGCCCAATGGCAGGTGGTGCCGACTCAATTGCAGCGCTACCAGGGCTTCCCGGCGGTGCGCATCTCCGGCAGTGCTGCGCCCGGCGTGGCCAGTGGCGATGCCATGGCGGAGATGGAAAGCTTGGCAAAGCAACTGCCGCCCGGCTTTGCTGTGGCATGGACCGGCCAGTCGCTGCAGGAACGCCTGTCGGCGGCCCAGGCACCGATGCTGATGGCCTTGTCGATGCTGGTGGTGTTCCTGGTGCTGGCGGCCTTGTACGAGAGCTGGCGCATTCCGCTGTCGGTCATGCTGGTGGTGCCGCTGGGCTTGATCGGTGCGGTCGCAGCGGTGATCCTGCGCGACATGCCCAATGACGTGTTCTTCAAGGTCGGCATGATTACCGTCATCGGGCTCTCGGCCAAGAATGCCATCCTCATCGTCGAGTTCGCGCGCCAGTTGCGCGCCGAGGGTGCGGGCCTGGTGGAGGCGGCGATCAAGGCGGCGGTGCTGCGCCTGCGGCCCATCCTCATGACTTCGCTGGCCTTTGCGCTGGGCGTGGTGCCGCTGATGCTGGCCTCGGGCGCGAGTGCCGAGACCCAGCGCGCCATCGGCACGGGCGTGTTCGGCGGCATGGTCAGTGCCACGGTGCTGGCGGTCCTGTTCGTGCCCTTGTTCTTCGTGCTGGTGCTGGGGGCGGGAGTTCGCCGCAGCGCGCAGCGCGTGCAGGAGGCATGATGTGTCCGCGCAGTGATTTGCGGCTGTATGGCCGCCGGCTCCTCAACGACCGCGGGCAGATCCACCACGCCCGGTATCGCGACTACGATATCCGCGTCATCGCGATTCAGGGGCAGCATGGCTGGGAGATGAGCCTGCGCATCTTCCACGGCGGCAAGCGCATCCTGCGTTACCGGCAGGACAGCCCTTTGTATCTCGATTTCGAGCATGCGCGCATTGCCGGCATGCTGCGTGCGTACGAGATCATCGAACGCCGCGTGGCGGCCTGATTCTCTTCCCTCGGGAGCGCACCGTCAGCGCTTCGTCAGCCAGTGCGGCCGGCTTGCCACAGTGCAGGCCGTGCCGCCATCTTTCCGGCTTGCCTTCCTTACTTTTTCGCACGGCTGCCGCCTACAATCCATCAGGAGTACGTGGCGGCACTGCCGTGTCCGGCCTCTGCCGGACTGCCAATTTGGGTTAAAGAAAAAAGCCGCCCCTCTCTAGAATGCCATCACCCCTCACGCTGCCCGCAGGGCGCGCAAGATGCCGGCGCACGGACGTAAAACTGTCCGCTGCCACGGCGATGACGAGACGCAGGTGTTTTCAGAAAAGGTAAGGGTCCGATGAGCCAGCTCGATTGCAGCAAGCATGACAAGGAAGAAAATGCGCTGAGGAAAAACGCCCTCGGCGTAGGATTCATCATCTTCTTCGTGGTCTCCGCCGCCAGTCCCTTGAGCGTGATCGCCGGCGGATTTCCGATCGGCATCATGCTCGGCAACGGTCCCGGCACACCGGCCTTGCTGGTGCTGATCCTGTTGCTGCTGCTGGCCTTCTCGGTCGGCTATACCACCATGGCGCGCCACGTCACCAATGCCGGCGGCTTCTATGCCTTCTCCAGCGCCGGCCTGGGCGGCATGGCCGGCGGCGTGGCCGGGGTGCTGGCCATGTTCGCCTACAACATCCTGCAGATCGGACTTTATGGCATGTTCGGCGGGGTGATGTCGGCCACCATCTTCGACATCTTCGGAGTACAACTGGCGTGGTGGGTCTATGCGGCCCTGGCCATGCTGAGCGTGGCCGTGCTCGGTTACCGCAACATCGACCTGTCGGCGCGCCTGCTGTCGGTGGTGGTGGTGGCCGAGTACCTGGCGGTGCTGGTGCTGGACTTCTGTATCCTGCGCGCCGGCGGCGATCATGGCGTCAACCTCGATTCCTTTGCACCGTCCAATGTCATGAGCGGTACGCCCTCCATCGGCCTGCTGTTCGCCTTTGCCGCCTTCATCGGTTTCGAAGCCACCACCATCTATGGCGAAGAGGCCAAGAATCCCAAGCGTGCGATACCGATTGCCACCTATACCTCGGTGCTGCTGATCGGCGCCTTCTACGGCATCTCGCTGTGGGCGCTCATCATCGGGGCCGGCAGCGACAAGGTGGTCAAGCTGCTGGAACACATGCAGGACCCGACTGCCTTCATCTACGTCATGTCGGACCACTATGCCGGGGGCGGACTGACGGCCGTGATCCGCATCCTCTTCGTCATCAGCATCTATGCCGGCCTGCTGGCCTTCCACAGTTCGGCCGCGCGCTATTTCTATGCCGTCGGGCGGGACGGCCTGCTGCACCGCCTGCTGGGCACCACCCACAAGACCTATCAAAGCCCGCACATGGGTTCGGCTCTGCAGAGCGCCATTGCGGCCGTGGTGGTGACGCTCTTTGCGGTCTCGGGGGCGCATCCCATCCTGCATCTGTTCGCCTGGTTTTCCAGCCTGGCGGCACTGTGTCTGATGCTGCTGATGATCATGACCTCGGCGGCCGTGATCTGCTATTTCCGGCGGCGTCCGGAGGCCTGTGACAGCGCCTGGCGGGTGCGCATCCTGCCGGCCGTCTCGCTGGTCGCCTTGCTCTACATTCTCTGTACGGCCATCCTGCATTTCGATGTCTTGACCGGGGCCAGCAAATCCATGTCCTGGGCGCTGTGCTCGATGATCCCGCTGGCCATCGTCATCGGCGTGATGCTTGCCAGCCGCCTGCGCCGCTGTGAGCCGATGCGTTTCGCTGCGCTGGGGAGTCACAAGCTGTAGCCGCGCTCCGGCCGGGCAGGAACCGTTGCTCAACGGGTCTCGCATGGCGAGGCCCGTTTTCTTTGGGCCACGTTTTCCGATACAGCAAAGAGGCGTGATTTGATGCGCGAATTCATGCGTGAATTCATGCGTCAATTCGGGCGTGGATTCGCGCGTCAATTCACGCCTGTATTCGGGCGCAAAAAAACGCGGCACAGCTTGCGCCGCACCGCGTTGTTGCTCCGTGCGCCGATGATCCGGCGCGCCGACTTCAGGATGCCAGCAGCACCGTGATGGTCTTCTCTTCGGTATAGGCCAATGCGCCGGCCAGTCCGCCTTCGCGGCCCATGCCGCTGTCCTTGATGCCGCCCCAGGGCAGGTTGGCATCCAGCGGGCTCCAGCAATTGACGCCGATGGCACCGACCTTCACGCCAGCGGCCACCCGATGCGCGCGGGCCAGGTTGCCGGTCCAGACCGTGGCGGCCAGGCCGTAGCGCGAATCGTTGGCCAGGGCGATGGCTTCTTCCTCGGTATCGAAGCTGATGATGGTACCGACTGGCCCGAAGATTTCCTCACGGGCGATGCTCATGCCGTTGTTGGCATCGGCAAAGATCGTCGGCTGCACGAACCAGCCCTTGTCCGGCCGCGAGACGCCGCCGGCCAGCAGGGTGGCCCCCTCGTCCAGGCCTTGCTGGATGTAGCGGTTGACGCGCTCGAACTGCGCCTTCTTGGCCACCGGCCCCATGCGCACGCCCGGCTGGCACGGATCGCCCACGGTGATGCCGGCGGCGGCCTCGGCCAGTGCCTTGGCAAAGCGTTGCGCCAGGCTGCGCTGTACCAGAATGCGCGAACCGGCCGCGCATACCTGTCCCTGGTTGACGAACAGGCCCAGCGTGCAGCCGAACAGGGCGTCTTCGAAAGGCGCATCGTCGAACACGATCTGCGGGCTCTTGCCGCCCAGTTCCAGCGTCACGCGCTTGAACTGTTCGCCGGCGATGCGCTGGATCGCGCGGCCCGCTTCGGGGCTGCCGGTGAAGCTGATCTTGGCCACGTCCGGATGCTCGCAGAGGGCACGGCCGACCTCGTTGCCGTAGCCGGTCACCACATTGATCACGCCATCCGGGAAGCCCGCTTCCTGCGCCAGGCGCGCCAGGTGCAGGGCCGATTGCGGGGTTTCTTCGGCCGGCTTGATGACCACCGTGCAGCCGGCAGCCAGCAGCGCGGCGACCTTCCAGCTGGTGATCATGAGCGGCGCATTCCAGGGCAGGATGGCACCGACCACACCGATCGGTTCGCGGATCGTGTAGGACAGCGTGGGCTTGCCCATGTAGCCGGCCGTGGGAATGGTGCGGCCTTCCATCTGGTTGGCCCAGCCGGCGGCGGCGCGCAGGTGGCTCACGGCGTTGGGCACGTCCATCATGCGCGGCTCCATGGGCGAGCGGCCGATGGCATTGGCATCCATGTCGGCCAGCAGGTCGGCATCGCGCTCGACCAATGCTGCCAGCGCATGCAGCAGGGTGCCGCGCTGCAGGCCCGAGAGCCGGCTCCATGCGCCGCCGTCCAGCTGCGCGCGTGCCGCCGCCACGGCCCGCGCCACGTCCTCGGCCGTGCCCTGCGCGGCGCTGGCGTAGACTTCCTCGTTGATGGGATTGACCAGGTTCATGCGCTGGCCACCGGAGGCCTCGCTGGCCTGGCCTGCAATAAAGTGCTGAAGATGGAGAGACATGCTCATTCTCGTGGTGGGTTGTCGGGAGACTGCATGCGGGTCATGCGCAGCGTCCTGCGGACGGGCGCACCTGGGCCTGCATGGAGCCAGAATGTATAGAGGGCAGGGCCGCGCAGTTAGCCCAAATGAGCAATTCGGCTGGCGATGGCAGTGAAGCTGTTGATGCACGGAAAGAAGGACTGCCCTGTTCTCGTCCAGCCTGCATTGATGTTGTGCATAAAAAACTAAAGTTGCACTATTTTGAAATATCGAGCCTGACAGCTTGGAAAATTGTAAAAGTATTTGCTAAATTTTGGCATTGAGATAAATTTGCATAAAATTAGCCGAAAAGGCATACGCTGCGCGGCCCCCGGACCGGATCTCATCCAGGTCCCTTGCACTGACGCAGACATCCCATCAAAACAATGAAAATGCAGGCACGTTAAATGCATGGAGACAGAGCCACGCTCGCGGGGGCAATCGCGGCTCACTTGGAGAGAGACCATGTTGCAAAGCATTCACCGTTTTCAGGATGTGCATGTGCACGCCGCCGCCATTGGCGCGTGGAAGCAGACCTATGCACAGATTTCCGCCGGCAAGCTGGAGAGCTCGCTGATGCAGTTGTCGACCCGGCGCTGCCACGCCTTTCGCGAGCGCATCAACAAGCGCGTGGTCCAGCATGGCGAGGCACCGAAGGACCAGATCTGCTTCGCCTTCCCGATTGCCGCACCGGGTGCGGCGCACGTGCAGGGGCGCGAGGCTGATGAGAAGAGCATCCTGTTCCTGCAGGGCGGCGAGGAATTCATGTTCCACATGCCGATGGATACCGACCTGCTGTCGCTGACGTTTGATCGCGACCTGTTCGAGGAGCACCTGCACCAGATGCCTGACCCCGACCGCATCAGTGCGTTGCTGCGGCAGCCGGTCATCAAGGTGCCGCCCAAAGGCTTGCGTGCTTGCCGCGAACGCTTGCTCAACATCTTCTCGCAATCGATGCTGCAGATCGATGGCGGGCAGTGGCAGGCCGATGCGCAGGCGGAGCAGCGTGAGCAGGCGATGGAGTCGTCCTTGCTGGGTGAGTTGCTGGGCTTGTTGTCAGCGCCGGATTCCGATCCCGTGCGCCAGATGAGCACCACCCGCAGCTACATCGTCGAGAAGCTGCATCGCCAGGCCATCGTGGACGCGGCCAATGTGCCCAGCATTTTCGAGGTATGCCAGCGGCTGCAGGTGAGCCGGCGCACGGTGCAGAACAGTTTCCAGACGGTGGCCGAGACCACGCCCCTGAATTACCTGCGCTGCGTGCGGCTCAATGGCGTGCGGCGCGAATTGCTCTCCACCACGCATCAGGAGGCCTCCATCGGCGACGTGGCCTCACGCTGGGGCTTCTTCCATCTGAGCCACTTTGCCGAGGATTATCAGGAGCTGTTCGGGGAGTTGCCGTCGCAGACGGCGCGGCGCGTGCCGCAGAAGCTCTTCCAATAAGCAAGCGCGTACCAGTGAAAACGCCGGTCAGGTGACCGGCGTTTTTGTTTTTTTTGCTGGCGTCAGCCGGCAATGCGCGCCGTAATCTTGCGCGCCGCATCCGTAATCAGCCCCGACAGGAACTCCCGGTTGAACGCATTGACCCGTTCCGTATTGCCGGCCAGCGTGATGCTGCCCAGGATGCGTTGCTTCTCGTCGAAGATGGGCGCGGCGATACCGGTCTTGCCCGGATCCAGCTCACCCTCGCTGACGCAATAGCCATCCTTGCGGATCTTCAGCATCACCTTCGAGAAATCCTTCCAGTTGCTCCCCACCAGCCGCAGTTCCTCCGCCGTGGCCCCATCGAAATGCTTGCGCAATTGCCGTGGCAGCAGATAGGCCAGGATCACCCGCGCCGTGGCGCTGTGGAACAGGTCCATCGGCGTGCCCCGCCCATAGTTCAGGCGCGCGTCATTGTTCCCGGACTCCTGCAGGATGTTGATCACCGTTGAACCATACAGCTCGCTGATGAGCAGCTCCAGCCCGGTCTGCGCCACCAGGTCGCCGACGATGTCGCGGCTGGCCGCCAGCAAGGGATCGAACTGCGTCATGTGGCGATCCAGCTCGATCACCTTCGGACCCACGGCATAGCCGCGCGGCATCTTCACCAGCAAACCGGCATGGCCGAGTTCGCGCACGTAGCGATAGGCGCTGGCGGGGGTGTAGCCCAGCTGGGCACAGATGATGTCGATGTCGATGACGGGTTGGCTGGGCTTGAACAAGGTCAACACTTCCAGCATGCGGCTCAGGCTATTCATGGTCTAGGGCAGTAAGGGCCACGGGGCCCGGTGGCAGGCATTGTACGACCACCCACGCGCCGGGGACGCGGGGTCGTCACCAATTGCCGATTTGGGCTCAAGGCTATTGCACAAATCTCTTATATTCAAAATCAAGCAATAAAACATTCAGCCAGTGAGCAGAATTATGTACAGATTTCGTCTATACGAGAATACATGATTTTGTCCGGGGATGATTGCGATACCGCAAACCAGCCTGCCGCCGCGGCCCGGCTGGTCTGCCCGATCCTGTAGAAGCGCCTGTGCGCGGCGCTGGCCGCCGGCGGCAAAGGAAGAGAAATGACCCGATACACCGGAGCACACGCCTTATGGGCCGGTCTGCTGGACCAAGGTGTGGACACCTGTTTCGCCAATCCCGGCACCACCGAACTGGACCTGGTCCGTGGCCTGGAGAGTTTTCCCAGGCTGCGCTGCGTCGTCGCCCTGCAGGAAAACGTCTGCACCGGCGCGGCCGATGGCTATGGCCGCATGCTGGGCCGTCCGGCCAGCACTCTGCTGCACCTGGGGCCAGGATTTGCCAATGGCATCGCCAACCTGCACAACGCCCGCCGTGCCCGCACCCCCATCGTCAACATCATCGGCGACCACACCAGCTGGCACCTGCCTTACGACGCACCGCTGACTTCCGATATCGAATCGCTGGCCCGTCCCGTCTCGGGCTGGGTCCATCGCATCACCGGCACTGACGACATCGCCTCTGCCGCTGCTGAATCCGTGCGCCAGAGCACGGCTGCCGGCGGGCAGGGCAGTACGCTGATCTTCCCTGCCGATTTCCAGTTCGCTGACATGGCCGAGGCCCATGCCGTGGCTGCCGTGAAAGAATCCACGGAACCCCAAGATGATTACCAGCCGGCCCAGGCACTGGCGCGCCTGCGCGAGGCCAAGCGCGTGGTCTTCCTGCTGGGCGGCGGTGGCGAGGAGAGCGGTCTCGGTGCCCGCGCCCAGCGCGCCGTGGCACGGATCGCCGCCCATACCGGCTGCAGCGTCTATGCAGAAACTTTCCCGGCCCGCGCCGAGCGCGGCCAGGGCTTGCCTTCCTTCGATCGCCTGCCGTATTTCCCCGAGCCGGCGCGCAAGGTCCTCGATGAGGCGGACCTGGTTGTACTGGTGGGCGCGCTGCCGCCGATTACCTACTTCGGCTATGTCGGCCATCCCAGTGCGCTGGTCGCTCCCGAGCGCCTGCTCACCATCAGCCTGCCGGGCCGTCCTGCCTCTGCGCGCGTGGAACAGCTGGCCGATGCGCTCGGTGCGCCGCCCTACGCGGTGCCGCAGCACGCCTTGCCAGCGCTGCCCGAGGGCGAACTGAACCCGCAGAAGATCGCCGCCGTGCTGGCGCGCGAGTTGCCCGAGCACGCCATCGTCTCGGTCGAGGGCGGTACGTGCGGCTATCCCTTCTATGCGGTATCGGATGCGGCGCGCCCGCATACGGTGCTCACCAATACCGGCGGCGCCATCGGCCAGGGCCTGCCGGTCGCGCTGGGCGCGGCGGTGGCCTGCCCGGACCGCACGGTGGTCGGCCTGCTCTCCGATGGCAGCACGCAATACACCATCCAGACCCTGTGGTCGCTGGCCCATGAAAACGCCCGGGTCGTGGTGCTGATCGCCGCCAATCACCAATACGCCATCCTGCGCAATGAACTGCGCCGCGACGGCGCGCCGCTGGGCGAACGTGCCGCGCAGATGACGGCACTCGATCATCCGCGCATCGACTGGGTTGCGCTGGCGCAGTCCTATGGCGTCCCCGCCTCGCGTGCCGAGACTGCGCAGCAATTGCAGCAGCAGTTGCAGGCGGCCTTTGCCGGCAGCGGCCCGGCCCTGATCGAGATGGCGCTGTAAATCATTTCCGCATCAATCACATCCGACGCACACCACGGCATAAAACAAGGAGCAAGCATGGAATTGAATCTGCAAGGCAAGACCGCCATCGTCACCGGCGGCAGCCTGGGCATCGGGCGGGCAGTGGCCGAGGCACTGGCGCGCGAAGGCGTGCGCGTGGCCATCGTCGCGCGCAGCAAGGGCAAGCTGGAAGAAGTGGCCAAGGAGCTGACCCACACCACCGGCACTGAAGTCATCGCCGTGGCTGCCGACGTCAGCAATACCGAACAGGTGGAAGCGGCCGTGGCACAGGCTGCGCAGCACTTCGGCGGCATCGACATCCTGGTCAATGGCGCAGCCCATCCGGGCGGGCTGGTGCGCTCGGAAATCCAGCACGCCAGCCCCGAAGGCCTGCTCGAAGACATCAACATCAAGGTGGTCGGCTACATGCGCTTTGCCAAGGCGGCCGCTGCGCACATGCGCACCGGTGGCTATGGCCGCATCATCAATATCGGCGGGCTCACCGGCCGCGGCAGCAAGCAGTTGTCCGGCATGCGCAACGTGGCCATCTGCCATCTCACCAAGACCCTGTCGGACCAGCTCGGTCCGGACGGCATCACCGTCAACGTGATCCACCCCGGCGTGGTCGAGACCCCGCACATCCACGAACTCTACGAGAAGGAAGCCAAGCTGCAAGGGCTGACCCCCGGGCAGGTCGAGCAGAACTATGCCAAGGCCACGCCAATCCGCCGCGTGCTGCAGGTGGAAGAGATCGCCGACGTCGTGCTGTTCCTGGCCTCGCCCCGTGCGGCGGCCATCACCGGCGAATCGATTGCGGTGGATGGCGGCATCACCCGCGGCATCTATCTCTGAGCAGACTGAACTACTGAAAAGGACACCATCATGCAAGGAACCATCCTGGTCGGTACGGCCGGCCAAGGCATCGTGCGCAGCGTCGACAATGGTGCGACCTGGCACCGCCTGGGCCTGAAGGAAGCCATCGAATTCGACGGCGTGGTACGCAGCCTGGCCGTCGATCCCTCGGACCCGTCGCGCGTACTGGCGGGGGCCGATGCCGGCATTTGCCTGAGCACTGACGGCGGTGCCCATTTCAAGCGCATCGCTTCGCCCGCCGATGACCAGACCGTCTGGTCGATTGCCTTCAGTCCGAGCAATCCGAAACTGGTCTTCGCCGGCACCGGCGCACCCTCACGCGCCCGCATGTATTGCTCGCGCGATGGCGGCCTGTCGTGGCAACAGCTGGATGTGGAGTTGCCGGAATTCTGCTCGGGCGTGCACAAGCCGCGCATCCTGACCATCTTCGTGCGCGCCGATGCGCCGCAGGAAGTCTGGTTCGGCGTCGAAGAAGGCGGTGCCTGGCGCAGCAATGATGAAGGCGATACCTGGACCCGCATCGATACCCCGGGCCGTGGCATCAACAATTCCGACATCCACGCCATCACCGTGCTGCCCGCGACCGCCGATGCGCCGGTCAAGCATGTGGTGGTGACCGTCAACTCCGTCTGCGAGAGCACCGACGATGCCGCCAGCTTCACGGCCAAGGCCTCCAAGGAACGCTTCGACGGCATGTACTACACCCGCACCATCCAGGCGCTGGACCCGCAGGGCAATCAGCTGCTGCTGGCCATCGGCGACGGCACGCCCGGCACGCGCACCCGCATCTATCGTTCCGAAGACCGCGGCCAGAGCTGGCAATCCAGCGTGCTGCACATCGCGCCCAATTCCACGGTATGGGCCTTCGGCGGCCATCCCTCCGATCCGCAACTGCTGTTCGCCGGCACCAAGTACGGCTACCTGCTGCGCTCCACCGATGGCGGACGCAGCTGGTACAAGGAATGGCGCGACTTCAGCGAAATCACCTCGGTAGCCTGGACGCCTTTCGTGGCTCCGGTGCATGCCCATCCGCAATCGATCGACTAGACCAACCAGACAAAGGAGGGCCTCATGTCCGCCACTGCCACCCCGGCCATGGCCATCAAGCCACGCATCCGCCGTACCCACCTGGCCCTGTTCGTGAAGGACCCGCATGGTTCGGCTCCCTGGTACGAAGACGTGCTGGGCATGACGGTGACGGCCCGCGCCGAGCGCTGGGTGTTCCTGTCCTTCGGCAAGAAGCACCACGACATTGCGCTCATCCGCGTGGACGAACCGGCCCAAGCCGTGCGCGGCGAAGTCAACATGCAGCATTACGGCCTGGAGGTGGAGGGCGACATGGAGGAATTCCGCCGCCTCTACGGCATGTTGCTGGCCAAGGGCATCGAGATCTTCAAGATCACCGATCACAAGGTCGGCTACGGCATCTACTTCCACGACCCCGACGGCCACCGTTTCGAATTCTTCTTCGAGACCGCCCACGACGACGAAGAAGGCAAGCGCCTGCTGGGCCAGTACAACGCCCCCAGCGACAGCTTCCATCTGGATCCGCTGTAGGCCCCGCACTGCTTCACCCCATTGCACCGTATCGATTCTTTCCAAGGACATCCGATGAAGACCCCCAATTTCGAGAACTTCCACATCCGCAAGTGGTACCTGCAAATCGAAGACAGCCTGGCCGGCGAGAGCGGCAAGGACGCCGATGGTGCGCCGCTGCGCAAGATCGTCATCGCCGCCTGCCTGCACAATCCCTTCGCCGGCAAGTATGTCGAGGACCTGTCCTCGTGGATCAATCCTTCGCCGCTGCTGGGCCAGGAATTCGCCCGCCGCATCCGCGAGGCCGCGCAGGGCCAGGCCATCGAGAGTTATGGCAAGGCTTGCCTGGTGGGCGTGGATGGCGAGTACGAACACGGCAACGCGCTGCTCACCAATCCGGCCGCCAATCCGGTGCGCGACGGCGTGGGCGGTGCCAAGTCCTGGGTGCCCTCGACCGGCAAGCGCGGCGGTCCCGGCACCATCATCGACATCCCGCTGGCGCACAAGGATGCCTTGTACGTGCGCTCCCACTACGACACCGTCAGCGCCCAGTTCAACGACGGCCCCAACCGCGATGAAGTGGTGGTGATCTGGGCCTTCGCCACGCGCGGCCGTCTCAACGCCCGCCTGGGTGGCCTCAAAGCCTCCGAGGTGAAGGGGCAGGACGGCCTGGTCTGAGGTCGCCACACGCAAGGATCAGGGAGACCATCATGCAGCGCCGAGATTATTCGCTGACCCTCACGGGTTTGCAGTTCCACGTCACCGAATGGGGCGATCCGCAGGACTTTCCCCTGCTGCTCCTGCACGGCATCCGTGGCTATGGCGAGACCTTTGCCGACCTGGTGCAGCGCCTGCCGTCCGGCTACCGCTGCATCGCGCTGGACCAGCGCGGGCGCGGCCAGAGCGATTGGGATCCGGGCTGCAATTACTACACCGATACCTACGTGGCCGACATGGAGGCACTGGTGGCACGCCTGGGCCTGCGCCAGTTCGACCTGCTGGGGCATTCCATGGGCGGCATCAACGCCATCGTGTATGCCGCGCGGCATCCGTCGCAGGTGCGTCGCCTCGTCATCGAGGATGCCGGTCCCGGCGCTTTCGAGAACAGCCCCGGTGCCAGCCGCATCCGCCGCGAACTGGCCACTACACCGAGTCACTTCGGCAGTTGGGAAGACGCCAGCATCTTCATGCGCGCGCTGCGTCCCACCGTGACCGAAGAGGCGCGCCAGCAGCGCCTGGACAACATGCTCAAGCCCACTGCGGACGGCGGCTATACCTGGCGCTATGACCACGTCGGCATCAGCGCCACGCGCCTCATGCCCGACATCACGCGCGTGGTCGACCTGCGTCCGCACCTCATGGCGCTGGCGTGCCCGACGCTGGTGGTGCGCGGTGAACGTTCGGACTACCTGTCGGCCGCCATCGCGGCGGAAATGCGCCAGCTCAACGCGCGCGTACTCACCTGCACCATCGCCGATGCCGGCCACTACATCCACGACGACCAGCCGGAAGCCTTCGCCAGCGCGGTGCGGGAATTCCTGCAGCAAGAACAACAGGACAAGGGGGAGAAGACATCATGATCCATGAACTGCGCACCTACACCATGGTGCCCGGCGGCGTGCGCGAGTACGTCCGCATCTACAACGAGTGCGGCCGCGCGCACCAGGTCCGCCTGCTGGGTCATCTGGTGGCGATGATGATTCCGGAGAGCGGCGACCTCAACCAGCTGGTCTACCACTGGGCCTTTGACAGCCTGGAAGACCGCGCACGCCGCCGTACGGCACTGCTGGCCGATCCCGATTTCGCCGAATTCCGCAAGCAGGTGCGCGGCCTGCTGGTGCAACAGGAAAGCCGCCTGCTCACCAGCGCGCCCGAACCGGCCGCAGCGGCGGCGCATGCCGGGAGTGCCGCATGAGTACAGCGGTCCAGGCCCAGGTGCTCATCATCGGTGCCGGCCCGGTCGGGGTGACGCTGGCCAATCTGCTGGGTACCTATGGCATCTCCACGCTCATCATCGAGCGCAACCTGGACGTGCTGGATTATCCCCGCGCCGTGGGCATCGATGACGAAGCGCTGCGCACCTTTCAGTCCGCCGGCATGGCCGACGCCATCGTGCGCGACGTGATCCAGAACGTGCCCATGCGCATGTACACCGCCGACCGCCGCTGTTTCGCCGAGATCCAGCCGACCACGCGCGAATTCGGCTGGTATCGCCGCAACCTGTTCTCGCAGCCGCTGGGCGAGGCCACGCTGCGCCAGGGACTGCAGCGCTTCCCGCATGTGGAGCTGCGCTCGGGCGTGGAACTGCTGGACCTGGTGCAGGACGAGCAGGGCGTGCTGGCCACCATCAGCGATGCGCATGGCATGCAGAGCTACCTGGCCGCGCAGTATGCCGTGGGCTGCGATGGCGGCCGCAGTACCGTGCGCGAGAAAATCCTCAAACTGCCCTACGAGGGCAAGACCCATCCTGCCAAGTGGGTGGTGATCGAGTGCGATGGCGATCCGCTGGATGCTCCCTACACCGCCCTGCATTGCGAACCGCAGCGTCCGTATGTGTGCCTGGCGCTGCCCTATGGCGTGCGGCGCTGGGAGTTCATGCTGTTCCCCGGCGAGGATGGCGAGCAGATGCTGGCCCCGGCCAAGGTGCGCGAGCTGTTGCGCGAACACGTGGCCGATGTCGATGCGCTCAACATCATCCGCGCCCGGGTCTACACCCACAATTCGCGCGTGGCCGGCTCGCTGGTGTGCGGCCGCATCTGCCTGGCCGGCGACGCCGCCCACATCACGCCGCCGTGGATCGGGCAGGGCTTGAATGCCGGCTTGCGCGACGCCTTCAACCTGGCCTGGAAACTGGCCTGGGTGCTGCAGGGCCGGATGAAGCCCGCACTGCTGGCCAGCTATCACGACGAGCGCCATGCCCACGTCAAGGCCATGATCGACCTGGCCGACCTGTTCGGTGCGGTGCTGTCGCAGAAGAACCGCCTGCTGGCCTGGTGCCGCGACAAGTTCTTCCTGGCCATCAAGGACATCCCGCGCGTACGCGACTACGTGCTGCAGATGAAATTCAAGCCCATGCCCAGCTTCCACAGCCAGGCCGTGATGCAGGGTGACCCGCGCAATCGCGATGACCTGGTCGGGCGCATGTTCCTGCAATCGCTGGTGGAAACCGGCGAGGGCGAGGTGATGCGGCTCGATGACCTGTGCGGCAGCCGCTTCACGCTGCTGAGCTGGCGCTGCGACGTGTTGCCTGCAGCGACCGTCGATCCTGATCTGCGCCGCCGCATGCAGGCCTTCGGCTGTGATTACCTGCAGGGCGTGCGCTCGCGTAGCGGTGCGCGCGGCGTGCCGCTGACCGGCTCCGGCACGGTGATCCAGGACCATGAGAACAAGCTCAATGCCTGGTTCAAGGAAAAGGGCGTGGACTGGGTGCTCCTGCGTCCCGACCGTTTCATCGCCGCCGCCGGACGCGCCGACGATGCGCCTGCGGTGATGCAGCTCTTCCTTGACCGTGTGGCCTGCTGACGCAAGCTGCTCCTGTCTCTGCATTGCAGCCGGTATGCCGTGCGCGTACCGGTCTTTTCCTCTTCAAGGTGACTCATGTATCCCGACCTGCAGCTCTACATCAACGGACGTTTCCATGGCCTCGACGGCCGCCGCTATCAGGACGTGCGCGATCCTGCCACGGGCGAGGTGCTGGGGCGCCTCCCCTGGGCCGAGGCCGGCGATATCGAGGAGGCCATCCAGGCTGCCCATGCCGCGTTCCAGCAGTGGCGCAAGGTCTCGCCGCTGGAGCGGTCCGACATCCTGCGCCGCGCCGCCGCGCTCACGCGTGAACGCGCGCAGGCGATGGCCCCGGCCATCACCATGGACAACGGCAAGCCGCTGGCCGACGCCGTCGCCGAGATCCTCAATGCCGCCGAGCACCTCGACTGGCACGCCGAGGAAGGCCGCCGCCTGTATGGCCGCGTGGTCGGCGCGCGCCATCCCGAGGTGCGGCAGCTGGTGGTGCGCGAACCGGTCGGTGTGTGCGCGGCCATCAGCCCATGGAATTTTCCGTTCGGCCAGGCCATGAAGAAGGTGGCAGCGGCCATGGCGGCAGGCTGCACGGTGGTGTTGAAGGGCCCTTCGGAATCGCCCGCCGCCATCGTGCTGATGGCACAGCTGTTTCATGATGCGGGCGTGCCGGCGGGCGTCTTCAATATCGTCTGGGGCGTGTCGTCGGAGATCTCGCAGCAGCTGATCGCCTCTCCCCTGGTGCGGTCCATTTCCTTCACTGGTTCCATTCCCGTGGGCAGCCAGCTGGCCGCCCAGGCGGCGCTGCATATGAAACGCATGAGCATGGAGCTGGGCGGGCACGCGCCGGTCCTGGTGTTTGACGATGCCGAGGTGAACGCGGCCGCGCGCCTGCTGGCGCGACTGAAGATTCGTAACGCCGGCCAGGTCTGCGTATCGCCGTCGCGCTTTTTTGTTCACCAGCGCATTTACGACCGCTTCGTGGTGGCCCTGGCCGATGCCCTGCAGCAGGTGAAGGTCGGTTCCGGTCTTGAAGCCGGTGTGCAGATGGGGCCGCTGATCCATGGCCGCCGCTTCGACGCGGTACATGGCCTGATCGAAGACGCCGTGCGCCAGGGCGCACAACTGGTGACGGGTGGCCGGCGCATCGGCGAGCGTGGCCACTTCCACGCGCCCACGCTGCTGGCCGATGTGCCGCCAACGGCCCGCGTGATGCAGGAAGAGCCCTTCGGCCCGGTGGCTGCCGTCACGCCCTTCGCCCATACCGCGCAGGCCCTGGCCATGGCCAATGCGCTGCCCCTGGGCCTGGCCTCCTACGTCTTCACGCAGTCTCTGGCCACGGCGCACGAGGTGGCCAGCGGCTTGCAGGCCGGCATGGTCAACATCAACCATTCCGGCATGGCACATCCCGAGCTGCCCTTCGGCGGCATCGGCGAAAGCGGCTTCGGCAGCGAAGGCGGCACCGAGAGCTTCGACAGCTTTCTGGTCACCAAGATGATCAGCCAGATCAGCCACGTACCCGGCTGAGCCATCCACCACCAAGGGGAGCAACGATGAGGCAGGCGCTCGCTGCATTGAGCATTGCGGCCCGGCTGCGGCTGGCCTTCGTGCTGCTGTTGCTGATGCTGGTCGGCATGGCGCTGTTTTCCTATGGCCGCATGAGCCATATCAACCGGCAGGTCGAGCAGCTCGGCAGCATCAACGTGCCGGCCATGGAATCGGTCTCGGGCATACGCATCGGCATGGCGCAATACCGCATGGGCGTGACGCTGGCCCTGCTGGCCGATGATGGCAGTGGCGGCACGGCGGCCGCCCAGGCGCGGCGCGAGGGCCTGGCCTATGCGGAGAGGTATCTCAAGATCCTGGTCGACTTCGCCAGCAATGATGACGAACGCGCCACCAGCCGCCAACTGAGCGCCAGCTGGCAGGCCTATCGCGCCCTGGCCGAGAAGGCGGTGGCGCTGGCGGCCGCCGGGCAGTCGGCCGAGGCGCTGCTGCTGGCGGCCGACAGTGCCGCCCCTTACGAGCAGATGGCCGGCATCCTCAAGTTCATCAGTGATTCGGTGGCGCAGGAGTCGGCGGCCTCGGTAGCCGATGGCCAGCAGGCCTTCGTCTCCGCCCGGCACGCGCTCATCGCAGTCAGTGTGGCCGCGCTGCTCGGCACGCTGGTACTGGCACGCGTGCTCATTGGTGGAATTGCCGGACCGCTGCGGCGTGCGGTACAGGCTGCGCATCGGATTGCCGAAGGTGCGCTGGACCAGGAGATCACGGTCAGCGGCCGCGACGAGATCAGCCAGTTGCTCACGGCCATGCAGCGCATGCAGCAGGCGCTGGTCGGCATCGTGGCCGGGGTGCGGCGCGAAGCCGAACACGTGGCCACGGCCAGCGTGCAGATCGCCGCCGGCAATGCCGATCTCTCCACCCGCACCGAAGCCCAGGCCGCCGCGCTGGAAGAGACGGCAGCCACCATGAATGAACTCAGTGCCACGGTGCAGAAGAATGCCGAGGACGCCCGCCAGGCCAGCGGCACTGCGCGGCAGGCCAGTACCGTGGCGCTGCAGGGAGGAGAGGTGGTGCAGGAAGTGGTGCAGACCATGCGCGGCATCGAGGACAGTTCTCAGCGCATCTCGGAGATCGTCGGCACCATCGATGGCATCGCCTTCCAGACCAATATTCTGGCCTTGAATGCAGCCGTGGAAGCGGCGCGCGCCGGGGAGCAGGGGCGCGGCTTTGCGGTGGTGGCCACCGAGGTGCGCTCACTGGCCCAGCGCAGTTCATTGGCTGCGCGCGAAACCAAGGTCCTGATTCATGAATCGGTAGCGCGCATCCAGACCGGCGCGCGCCTGGTGGACCGTGCCGGGCAGACCATGCAGGACATCGTGGCGGCGGTGCGCAGCGTCTCGGCCATCGTGGCCCAGATCAGCGAGGCCAGCGTGACGCAGAGTGCGGACATCGCCGAAGTCGAGGGTGCCATCCGGCAACTGGACGATGCCCTGCAGCAGAACGCCGCCCTGGTCGAACAAAGCGCGGCCGCCAGCGAGAGCCTGCGCCAGCAGGCGGGCAACCTGCTGGGGACGGTGTCGGTGTTCAGGATTGCGGAGGGCGCGCAGTTGCTTCACGCATCGCAGTCGCCTCCGTCGCTGGCCTTGCCGCTGGGGTGACGGGTTCTCCTTCTTTTTTCGGGCGTGTTTTCCGTACGTTTTTCTGCCCGTAATCCGGTACGTCTTTCTGTACATCGTTGTGTGTTCTGGTGCCTGGCAGCACTCTTGATGGCGGCTTCGGCCGCCATTTTTTTCATTCGTTCGTCAGTCGTCCGTCAGCCTCCCGCAAGGCGGGAGCGCGCCTGTGCAAATTATTTCCGTCCCCGCATCACGCTGCGCGATGACTTGCTCATTTGGGCTAATGGCTTGCCCGGTGCAAGGGTTTTAATCGTGTCATGCCGCAAGCTCGCCAGCAAGGCGTTGCGGGCGGCGCTGTTCCCGGTCCTTCGCTTGCCGCTGCGCAGCGAACACTCTCTTGAAAACGGTCTTGAAAGGTAAGTTTATGATTGAAGCAGAACTGGAGTCGCTCAACTTTGCTGACGCTCCCAAGATGGTGTCGTCCACCTATCCCGGCCCCAAGACGGCAGCGGCGCTGGAACTGTCGGCACGCACCGAGTCGATGGCACGTGGCGGCGGCCGCATGCCCATCGCCATGGACCAGGCCTTCGGCGTGACCTTCAAGGACCCGGACGGCAATACCTTCATCGACCTCTCCGCCGGCGTCGGCGTGAGCAGCGTCGGGCGCTGCAATCCGCGCGTGGTCGAAGCGATCCGTGAGCAATCCGGATCGCTGATGCACTCGATGGAAGTCAACAGCTCCAAGCGTACCGAGCTGGCCGCCAAGATTTCGGAGATCATGCCCGAGGGCCTGCGCGGCGACTGCATCACCTTCTTCACCCAGGGCGGCAGCGATGCGCTGGAAGCCGCCGTGAAGTTCGCCAAGCGCGTCACCGGCCGCCACCAGATCATCGCCTTCCACGGCGGCTATCACGGCATCTGGAATGCGTCCAATGCGCTCACCACCGGCACCGCCTACCGCAAGGGCTTCGGTCCCTTCATGGGCGGCGTGATCCACGCACCGTATCCCTACGCCTACCGTTTCCCCTTCGACACCAGCAACAAGAGCGCCGAGCAGATCGCCGGTGAATATGTCGATTACCTGCTCAACACCCCCTACACCGCCGCCGATGACGTGGCGGCCGTGATCGTCGAACCGGTGCAGGGCGAGGGCGGCTATGTGCCGCCGTCGCCGGAGTTCCTGCAGATCCTGCGCAAGGCCTGCGACCGCAGCGGCGCGCTGCTGATCGTCGATGAAGTGCAGGCCGGTGCCGGCCGCACCGGCAAGATGTGGGCAGTGGAACATTCGGGCGTGAAGCCCGACATGCTGACCTTCGGCAAGGGCATCGGCGGCGACATGCCGATGGCCGGCCTGGTGATGCGTTCCGATCTCGCGGCCAAGATCCCTGATGGTTCGCAGCCCAATACCTTCGCCGCCAATTCGATCTCGGCAGCGGTGGCGCTGACCAACATCAGCATCCTGCAAGACCCGCGCCTGGACCTGGTCAACCGCGCCCATGCCCTGGGCCTGGAAGCGCAGGAACGTATCCGCAGTTTCAACAGCCCCTGGATCGGCGAGGTGCGCGGACGCGGCCTGATGATCGGCATCGAGCTGGTCGAGAACCGCGAGACCCGCGAGCCGCTCTCGCGCGAGAAGCTGGGCAAGCTCATGGACTACGTGGTCGGCCATGGCGTGCTGATGATTCCGTGTGGCCGCTACACCAACGTCATGCGCGTGATGCCTTCGTTGACCATTCCGCGTTCGCTGCTGTTCAAGGGACTGGACATCTTCGGCGCCGGCCTGGCCTCCCTCTGAACGGGACAACCCGGTGGCCGGGACGCATCCCGGCCGCCTGCCTGATTCCTCATCAATCGCAACAGGTTTGAGTCAATTGGAGAAAGTGGTCATGAAGAGAACGATCCTCGGTTTGTCCCTGCTGGCAATGGGCGCGACGCTGGCGCACGCGGCCTCGGTGCAAGATCTGGGCACCACCCTGACCCCGCTGGGCGGCGACAAGGCCGCCGGCCAGGGCGTCCCGGAATGGAAGGCGGAAAAACGTGGAATTGCCCGGCTGGTCCTACGGCAAGCTGCGCAAGGACTATTTCAAGTACAAGGATGAAAAGCCCACCGAGGTCATCGACGCCTCCAACGTGGACAAGTACGCCGATCACCTTACGCCGGGACAGGTGGCCCTGATCAAGCAGGTCAAGGGCTACAAGATGGATATCTATCCCACCCACCGCTACTGTGCCGCGCCCGACTTCGTGGTCGAGAACACCAGGAAGAATGTGGCCGACGGCAAGATCGGTGCCGACGGCTGGAGCCTGGCCGAAGCCAACGTGCCCGGCATTCCCTTCCCGCTGCCCAAGACCGGCCTGGAGGTGATGTACAACAGCAAGATGCGCTATCGCGGCGTGGGCGTGGACTTCCCCAACACCATCACCGCCGTCTCGCCGCGCAAGGGCAGCAATGAGTGGATCAAGGCCAGCCAGCAACTGACGCTGTTCTATCCCTCCAGCGTCAAGGGCAGCACCAAGCTGTCCACGCTGGGCGGGGTCGAGTTCTACACCTACGTTGCTTATGCCTCGCCGACCGCACTGGCCGGGCAGGCGCTGACGGTGGCGACCTATCTCAATCGTCCGGGCGCGGAGACCTTCTACTACTTCCCCGGCCAGCGCCGCGTGCGCCGCATGCCGTCCTATGCCTACGATGCGCCGCAGATCGGCATGGAAAACCAGTACACCATGGATGAGCCGACCGTCTTCAACGGCACCATGGACCGCTTCGACTGGAAGCTGGTCGGCAAGAAGGAAATCTACGTCGCTTACAACAGCTTCGGGGCCAACAACTTCAAGGCCAATTTCGACGACATCGCCAAGCCTGATTTCGTGGCCGAGAATGCGCGCCGCTACGAGCTGCACCGGGTCTGGGTGGTGGAAGCCACCGTCAAGCCGGGCGTGCGCCACCTGGCCCCCAAGCGGACCTTCTATGTCGATGAAGACAGCTGGAATCTGGTGCTCTCCGACGACTACGACGCCCAGAACAAGCTGTGGAAGCACCGCGAGGGTTACATCATTCCGGTCTATGAAACCGGTGCCTGCAATCTCGCCGGCTTCGCCCAGTACAACCTGGCCGAAGGCCGCTACCTGATGGATTCGCACTCGGCCGGCACCGGCAAGGACATCCGCTGGGAGACCGAGGTCAAGGACAACCCGCGTCTGCGCGACAGTTTCTACAGCGCCGACAACCTGCGTGCCATCAGCGACCGCTGAGCGCTACGCCACTCTGACAAGACTTTGACGGGGAAGGGAAAACCATGAAGAAGCCAATGCGCAAGACGCGGCGTGCAGGTTCGGCGCTGCCACGGATGTTGCCCATCGTCGTACCGCTGATGGGCGCCTGTCTCTACACGGGCAGTGCCCAGGCCTTTACCTTCGAGGGGGAATCGGTCTCGGGCAACTTTGACTCCACCGTCACGGTGGGCGTCGGGATCCGCGCCAGCAAGCCGGTCTGTGCCGGCATCATCGGTTCGGTCAACGGCGGCCAGCCCTCGGGGCCGACCGGTGCGGGCGCACCGGATGGCTGTGCCGATTCGCTCTCGCAATACAACGACCAGGGCAACCTGAACTACGACCGTGGCAGCGCTTTCACCACCTACATCAAAGGCACCCATGAGCTGATGCTCAAGTTGCCTTCGGACGTGAAATTCCTCGGCCGCGTCAGCTGGCTGCGCGACTTTGCAGCCGACAGCGCCACCGGCTACGTCAGCGGGGGCGGCGGCAGTTCCTTCCCCGGCAATGCGGCCAGCCAGGTGCGCAAAAAGACGCGCCTGCTGGATCTGTGGGTGAGCAAGGAATTCTCCATCGGCGAGCAGCGCGGCCGCCTGCGTGTTGGTAACCAGGTGGTGAACTGGGGCGAGAGCCTGTTCATCCCCGGAGGCATCAACCAGACCAACGCGCTGGACCTGATGCGCCTGTCGCAACCGGGCACGCAGATGAAGGAAGCGGTGCTGCCGGCCCCGATGGTGAACTTCGCCACCGGACTGGGCCATGGCCTGAGCGTCGAGACTTATGTGCAGCAAGGCTGGCAGCGCAACTACTTCCCGCCGGTGGGCAGCTACTGGTCCATCGGCACCATCGGCAACGGTGCCACCGAGCTGGGCGTGCCCACCACCAGTACGCCGCGTTCCAGCGGCCAGTACGGCGTGGCGCTGCGCTACAGCCCCAAGGACACCGAGATGAATTTCGGGCTGTACCTGATGAACTACCACGACAAGTCGCCGGTGATGTCGACCTCCACCAGTTCGGTTTCGGGCTTCGGCTACTCCTATCTGCAGGACCGCAAGATGATCGGTGCCAGCATGAACTTCCCGGTCGGCAACTGGGCAGTGGGCACCGAATTGTCTTACCGTCCCAAGGATCCGATCACGCTCAATACCTCCACCGCCGGCAACAGCCCGACCACCAATGGCAGCGGCTGCCTGGCCAACGGCAACTGCTACGTCGAGACAGCCAAGTACCAGCTGGCGGTCACGGGCCTGTTGAGCATGACCCCGAGCGACAATCCCACCATCCTCAAGATGCTGGGCGGGGCCGATACCGCCACCCTGATGGCCGAGGCCGTGGGCATCTACTATCCCAACATGAAGAAGTCCTACCAGGGCATTCCCGTCGCGGCCGGCAACTGGGGCTGGGGTTACGACACCACCGCCAATGCCATTGCCACCGGCGCCGGGTCGCCGCCCAGCGTAGGCACGGCGCTCTCGTATGGCTACAACCTGGACTTCAGCTGGGTGTATGACGGTTCGCTCATACCGGGCTGGCAGGTGGTACCGGAGATCTTCTACTTCCAGGCCTTGCATGGACGCACGCCCAACTTTGCGGGCACCTTCATGCAGGGCGCGAAGTCGGCCAACTTCATCGTCAGCTTCATCCAGAATCCGGCCAAGTGGCAGTTCTCGCTCAACTACGCCATGTTCTGGGGCGGCGACACCATCTTCGACCAGCCGCTGCGCGGCCGCAATTTCGTCGGGGCCACCGCGACCTACAACTTCTGATCCCGGTCGGACTGCGCCCTGGCGGGCGTAGTCCGTTCCGGTCGTACCGTGTCTTGCCTGCTGGATTCAGATCACTATGCGTTTTCTCAACGGCTTTCTCAGCCTGGCGCGCCTGGAGGCGCTGGCCTTTCGAGCGCGCCTGCCCATCCTGCTGGCACTGCTGGGCTTCACGGCGCTGATGGCCGTGTTCTCGCTGCAGCTGCGCATGGATGCAGGCTTCGAGAAGCAGATCCCTTCGGACCACGAATACGTGGCCACGCTGCACCAATACCGCGATGAACTGTTCGGTGCCAATCGCCTCAACATCGTGCTGCGCGCCCGGCACGGCAGCATCTGGACCAGGGACGGTCTCACGCGCCTGAACGCCATGACCCAGGCCGTCATGTTCCTGCCCAACATCAACCGGCTGGGGGTGCAGTCGCTGTGGACGCCCAATACCTTCGTCAATGAAATCACCGAGGAAGGGTTCCGCGCCGACCCGGTCATCGCCGGTACCGTCACCCCTGACAACCTGACGCCGGAGGTGATCGCCGGTATCCGCGACAGCGCCAACAATGGCGGCTTCGTGGGTACGCTGGTCTCGCGCAGCCAGGACAGCGCGATGATCATCGCCGAGATCAACGAGTTCGATGCCAATGGCAAGAAGGTCGACTATCTCGCCTACAACAAGCTGCTCAACGACTTGCGCGCCAAGTACGAGAATGCCGACTTCGAAGTGCAGATCATCGGCTTCGCCAAGCAGATCGGCGATGTTGCCGATGGCGCGCAGGGCGTGCTCAAGTTCTGCGTGATGGCTTTGCTGCTGACTGCACTGGCGGTGTACTGGTATTGCCGCTCGCTGCCGTTCACGCTGCTGCCCATCGTCTGTTCGCTGGTATCGCTGGTGTGGCAGTTCGGGACCTTGCACCTGCTGGGCTACGGACTGGACCCGCTGGCGGTGCTGGTGCCGTTCCTGGTGTTTGCCATCGGCGTCTCGCACGGGGTGCAGCAGATCAACTACATCGTGCGCGGCATCGCGGCCGGCATGGGGTGCGACGAGGCGGCGCGCGCCAGCTTCCGTGGCCTCCTGGTGCCGGGCGTGCTGGCGCTGGTGACGGCCTTCGTCTCCTTCATCACGCTCACGCTCATTCCGATTCCCATGGTCAAGGAGCTGGCCATCACCGCTTCCATCGGCGTGGGCTACAAGATCATCACCAACCTGGTCATGCTGCCGCTGGCGGCCTCCCTGCTCAAGGTCGACAAGGCCTATGCCGATGCCGCCATGCGGGCACAGCAGAAGCGTGCGCGCTGGCTGCAGGTGTTTGCGCGTGCGGCCCATCCGCGCAATGCCAGGGGAATCGTGCTGGTCACGCTGCTGCTCTTTGCGGCCTCGGTGTGGTACAGCAGCGACCGCCTGGTCGGTACCCTGCAGGCCGGGGCCCCCGAGCTGCGGGCCGACTCGCGCTACAACCTGGATGCCAAGGCGATTGCGGAGAACTACGACACGGGACTGGACTGGCTCTCGGTGATCCTGGCCACTCCCGAAAATTCCTGTGACCAGGTCGCCTTCGGACGCTACCAGGACCAGTTCGATGCTGCCATGGCGCAGGTGCCGGGGGTGATGTCGGTGAGCTCCTTCGCGCAGCAGATGAAGATCTATAACGAAGGTTACAACGAGGGCAATCCGGCGATGTATTCGGTGCCGCTGGATCCGGCCAACTATGCCGCACTGGCGGTGGAGATCGGGCGGGTGCGCGGCTTCCTCTCCAAGGATTGCAGCATGCTGGCCACGCATCTCTACCTGACCGATCACAAGGCTTCCACCATCAATGGCGTGATCGCGGCCGTCAAGCAGTACCGCAGCGCGCATCCGCTGCCGGGGCTGAGCATCCGCCTGGCCGCAGGCAATGCCGGGGTGATCGCCGCCGTCAATGAGGAGGTGGAAAAATCGGAGCTGCCGATGATGCTCTACGTCTATGCCGCCATCGTGGTGCTGGTGTTTGCGGTGTATCGCGACCTGCGTGCCGTGGTGGCGTGCTGCCTGCCGCTGACGGTGGCCACCTTCATCGGCTATGCCTTCATGAAGCAGCTGCAGATCGGCCTGACGGTGGCGACCTTGCCGGTGATGGTGCTGGCCGTGGGCATCGGCGTGGACTATGCCTTCTACATCTACAGCCGCCTGCAGATGCACCTGGCGGCGGGCGAGGCGATTGAGGTGGCGCTGGAGAAATCGATACAGGAAATCGGCGTGGCCACCATCTTCACGGCCATCACGCTGGCCATCGGCGTGGCCACCTGGTCCTTCTCGCAGCTCAAATTCCAGGCCGACATGGGCAAGCTGCTGGCCTTCATGTTCATCGTCAATCTGATCATGGCCATGACCGCTTTGCCGGCCTTTGCGGTGGTGCTGGAACGGCTGTTCCCGCGCAAGGGCAAGATCAAGGTCAACAGCATGATGAGCCACTGAGGGCGCAGGAGAGAATGCGATGCAAGGGAGAATGGATGTGAGCAAGTCAGTCAGGGGATGGCTGTGCGTGACGCTGCTGGCGTGGTCTGTACTGGCGGCCGGCAGTGGTCACGCGCAGGGCATGGCGCCGGTGCCGCTGCGTGCCGCCGTGGCCGATGCCCATGCCGAACGCGCCATGATGCTGGCGGCGACGCTGGCCGGTGAGCGCGTGGTGGCGGTGGGTGCGCGCGGCAATGTGATCCTGTCCGATGATGGCGGGCAGCACTGGCGTCAGGCGCGCCAGGTGCCGGTGGATTTCACGCTGACGGCAGTCAGCTTCGTGGATGACAAGGAGGGCTGGGCGGCCGGCCATGGCGGCGTGGTGATCCACACCGCCGACGGTGGCGAGACCTGGCAGGTGCAGCGCAGCGCCACCGAGGTCGACCAGCCGCTGTTCACGGTCTACTTCCGTGATCGTCTCCATGGCTGGGCCGCCGGATTGTGGTCGCTGCTGCTGCAGACCGAGGATGGCGGCAAGACCTGGACACCGCTGCATTTGCCGGTGGCTGCGGGCAGCAAGCGCAGCGACCTGAATTTGCTGCATCTCTTCGCAGGGCAGGGCGATGCGCTTTACCTGGCGGCGGAGCAGGGCACGCTGTTCCGGTCACGCGATGGTGGCCAGCATTGGGAATTGCAGAGTACCGGCAGCAAGGCCTCGCTGTGGAGCGGGGCGGTGGCCCGGCCCTCGGGCACGCTGATCGTGGCGGGACTGGGCGGCAAGCTCTTGCGCAGTACCGATGAGGGGGCGACGTGGCAGGCCGTGGCCTTGCCCACCAGCGGATCCATCACGGCGCTGCAGGCAACGCCGGGTGTGCTGACGGCCTCTTCGCTGGAGGGCAAGCTGCTGCAGAGCCGCGATGACGGCCTCAGCTGGCAGGTCGTCGCGACTGCTCCGCAGGCCATCACGACGCTGCTGGTGAACCGGCTGGGGCAGGTCCTGCCGTTCTCCAAGGAAGGCGTCCTCAAGCCGGTGGAGCCCGGTGCGGCCAAGCCCTGAGCATCACCGCCCCGTTTTTTTCGTAAATGGAATAAATGATTTATAGAATATGAGGAATCCATGACCATGAAACTCCTGCATCTGGATGCCAGCATCTTGGGTGAACATTCCGTAAGCCGCCAGCTCTCGGCGCAAATCGTGGCGCGCCTGCGCGTGCTGCATCCGGCACTGGAAGTGGTCTATCGCGACCTCGCCGCCGTCGCGCCTGCGCATCTGTCGCCGCAGCACCTGGCGGCCTTCAATGGCGCGGAGGTCAGCGATCCTGCCCTGCAGGCGGACCTGGCATTGGGACAGGCCTGCCTGGATGAACTGCTGCAGGCGGATCTGCTGGTGATCGGCGCGCCGATGTACAACTTCTCGCTGCCGTCATCACTGAAGGCCTGGATCGACAGGGTGGCAGTGGCAGGGACTACCTTCGCCTATGGCGAGGCCGGTCCGGAAGGGCTGCTCAAGGGACGCCGCGCCTATATCGCCTCGGTACGCGGCGGCCAGTATGCGGAGGGCACGCCGGAAGCGGCGCTGGATCACCAGGAGCGCTATCTGCAGGATCTGCTGGGCTTCCTTGGCATCGTCGACGTCACCGTGGTCCGTGCTGAAGGCGTGGCCATGGGTGAGAGCGAAAAAGCGCAGGCGCTGGCGGATGCTTCAGCACGCATAGCCTTTTTGCGCGTGTAATACACTGACGCACCTTTTTTCTTCTGGCAGGAAAATTCATGCTGAAAAATACTGCGGAGCGCTTCGGCGCGGTCGCCAAATGCTTCCACTGGACCATGGCGGTGGCCTTCATTCTGGCCTATATCGTGGTGTATTACGTGATCTGGTTCATCGACCCCGAGACCAGCATCAAGCCTGCGCTGTTCGGTATCGAACCGAATGGTGAACTGGTCATCCCCATTCTCAACATCCACTGGGTGCTGGGCGTGAGCATCGGGGTGCTGGTGATCCCGCGCCTGATCTGGCGCTGGATCAATGTCGAGCCGTCACCGGTGCCGGGCAGTGCGCTGGAACATCTGCTGGCCAAACTGGCGCACTGGGCGCTGTACCTGTTCATGATCGTGATGCCGCTCACGGGCTACCTGAACACTTATGATCCGACCAATTTCGGTCTCTTCATCATTCCGGCATTCCGCGAGACGGCCTTGTTCCACTGGATCGCCACGACCTGGCAGCTTACGGCCGAGCAGGTGGAGACGCCCATTTTCGCCATCCACAAATTCCTGGGGGACTGGGTGGTGTGGGTGGTGGTGCTCCTGCACATCGCGGCGGCTCTCTTCCATCACCGCGTGCGCAAGGATGCCACGCTGTTGCGCATGCTGCCGGCCTCATGGGGCGGCAAGGACGAGGGCGAGCGGCGCTGAGTCAGGCGCCGACCGGCGGCGCGAAGTCGCCATCCTTGCGCGGCGGGGCGGCCACCGCTGCGGCCTGGACGGGCGGCGCGCCGGCGGGCTCATGGTGCTGCGTGCCGTCAGCCACCATGCTGCTTTCCTGGGCGACGGGCTGCATGTCTTCTTCACCGATGATGGACGGTTGGCCTGAGGCGGTGTCGGCGGGCGCGGTGCCGGCACGGCGGCGGTTGAGATCTTTATAGCGGCGCAGTACCGGTTTGGCAGCGGCCAGCATGGCCAGCGAACCGGCGGCCAGCATGAGGAAGGACATCTTTTTCATTGCGGCTCCTGTGGGCATCGAGGGAAATCGATGGAATCAGATTCGGGGAGCCTTGATTATCCCCAGCCGGGCTGCGGGGGCCTGTCGGACGATGGCGCAACCGTGCGTCGGCCAGCCTTGGATTCTGTGGATGAGCTGCGCCATGCTGGCGGCAGCAGAAAACAAAAAAGGGCCCATCTTGCGATGGACCCTTTTTCTACTACATATGGTGCGGCTGGCAGGAATCGAACCCACGACCCCTTGGTTCGTAGCCAAGTACTCTATCCAGCTGAGCTACAGCCGCGAAAGAACGAGATTATAAGGAGCTTTTCAAAAAAGTACAAACATTTTTTCGCAGCCCTTCAAAAAAACTATTTCGCCGCATTTCAATAGACTTCCCGCGCGGCAAACGGATGGTACTGGAACAGCCAGGTCTCGCTCAATGCCTGGCCCTGATGGCGCAGGAACAGGCGCAGCTCGACCGGTTCCTCGCCGCTGGCCGTGAGATCGAACTGCGCGCGCCAGTGGCCGGGCACGCCGTTGGGCAGCGCTTCGGTATAGACATAGGAAATGCTGCCGCGCGAAGCCGTGATGACCGCTTCCGGCTTCACGCCGAAAGGCAGCCCCGCCAGCGCTTCTCCCTTGAACTCCACCATGAACTTGCGCACCTGCGGCGGCCTCGGCTGGCCCGGCTGGCCGCCACGTCCCAGGCGCGTGGCCACGCAGCGTGCCAGCGGGGAAGGGAAGGGTTCGTCCTGCTGCCAGTAGAGCCGGTAGCGCATGCGATAGGCGTTGCCCGCGCGCGCCGGGGCCTTGGGCACCCACATGGCGACGATGTTGTCGTGGATCTCGTCATCGGTGCGCAGCTCGATCAATTGCACTTCGCCTTCGCCCCAGTCGCCCACCGGTTCTACCCACAGGCTGGGGCGGCGTTCGTAATGCACGCCGTCGAGGTAGTGATCGAAATCGCGGTCGCGCTGCAGCAGGCCAAAGCCGCGCAGGTGCTGGTCGCTGAAGGCCGACGACATGGTGCGCGGCGGATTGTTGAGCGGACGCCAGAGATGTTCGCCTGCGCCGTTCCAGATCGCCAGTCCGTCCGAGTCATGCACCTCCGGCCGCCAGTCCGCGCCGGTGCCCTTCACCGTTTCCGAGAACCAGTACATCGAGGTGGCCGGGGCCAGGCCCAGGCGCGCCACGTCGCGCCGCAGGAACAGCGACTTGTCGATCTCCATGTGCACGCCGCCGCCCAGCTTGCGCTGCATGGCGAAGCGATAGGCACCCGTGATGCTGGGCCCATCGAGCAGGGCATACACCACCACCGTATCGCTGCCCGGGGCGGAGGGTTCGAAGAAGAATTGCGTGAAGTCGGGAAATTCTTCAGGCCGGTCGGCCTGGGCCACATCGATGGCGATGCCGCGCGCCGACAGGCCGTACTGGTACAGGTCGCCGATGGCGCGGAAATAGGAGGCACCGAGGAAGGCCACCCAGTCATTGGTATGCCAGTCCTTCTCCTTCTGGTCGGCCAGGCGGCTTTCCTGGAAGCGGAAACCGGCGAAGCCGCTGCCTGCCGGAAGCTGATGGGCGGGGCTGTCGGCGGGCATGTCGAAATAGTCATCGCGGTAAGACACTTCGCGCGACTGTACCGGTACAGTGCCATCGCCCTGGCCAGCAAGGATGAACATCCGTACCGGTACACGGAAGAACTTGCCGAGGTGGAAGAAGGTCACCGGATACGCGCCGGGCCCCTGGGCGAAGAGCGCATCGGCAGTCTTGAAGCGGATCTTGCCGTGGGCTTCGTAGTCGATCTTGTCCAGCACCTCGGCCGGCACGGCCGGCGGGGCCTGGTAGGGCGTGCGGGCCATGTCGCGGGCGCGCGTTATCAGGCTGTCGAAGGAAAACGGCTGCGCACGGCCCAGGCGCAAGCCCTGCGCCGCCAGCGCACGCGGCGAGAGGCCGAGGGCGGCCAATGCCGAAGCGGCACTGGCGGCGGCGAGGAATTGACGGCGGCTGGGCATGCGATGTTCTCCTGTGAAGCGGTCCGGGGCAAGACGAACTCTACAGAGTGAAGCCTGCCGTGCTTGGTTCCTGCGTAAAAAAAGCCCGCTGCACGGGCAGCGGGCTTTCGGACTGAGGATTGATTGATGCTGGGTCCGGCGGACAGGGTCGCCGGACCGGCAGGATCAGTACTCCCAGAACATCTTCTGGATTTCCTTGCTGTCGGTGGTCTTGGTCAGGGCCAGCATCAGCAGGATGCGCGCCTTCTGCGGGTTCAGCGTATCGGAGACCACGAAGTCCAGCTTGTCATCGTCAGCTTCGCCGTTGCGCGCCACGATGCCCTGGCCGACGCGGCTGGAACGCACGATCACGACGCCCTTCTTGCGGGCCTCGGTCAGCGACGGTACGACGGTGTTGTTCAGGCTGCCGTCACCCACGCCGGCGTGGATGATGCCTTGCGCGCCTGCGGCCACGAAGGCGTTCAGGGCGATCGGGTTCATGTTGGCGTAGCCATAGACGATGTCCACTTGCGGCAGCTTGTCCAGGTTCATGATGTCGAACGGGGTGTCGGCCGTGTTCTTGCGGGTGGACTGGCGATAGAAGTACGGCTTGCTGCCCTGGATGTAGCCCAGGAAGCCCAGTTCCGGCGTCTTGAAGGTGTCCATGGTGGAGGTGTTGGTCTTGGTCACTTCACGGCCAGCATTGATCTGGTCGTTCAGGGTCACCAGCACGCCCTTGCCGACGGCTTCCTTGGAGCCGGCCAGCAGCACGGCGTTGTACAGGTTGATCGGGCCGTCAGCGCTGATGGCGGTGGAGGGACGCATCGCGCCCACGATCACCACCGGCTTCTTGCTCTTGACCACCAGGTCCAGGAAGTAGGCGGTTTCTTCGATGGTATCGGTGCCGTGGGTGATGACGATGCCATCGACGTCACTCTGCGCCAGCAGGGTGTTGACGCGCTTGGCCAGCTTCAGCCAGGCGTCGTTGTTCATGTTCTCGCTGGCGATCTGCATGACCTGCTCGCCGCGCACGTTGGCGACCTTCTTGAGTTCGGGAACGGCGGCGATCAGCGCATCCACGCCGACCTTGGCGGCGGTGTAGCCGACAGTGGTGGTGCTGGTGGCGCCGGTACCGGCGATGGTGCCGCCGGTGGCCAGGATGACCACGTTGGGCAGGTTTTGTGCTTGTGCGGCTGCGGCCGCGGCCAGGCAGAGCAGGACCAGCATCTGCTGGAAGATTTTTCTGATGAACATGTTTGCCTCTGAACGAGTGGTTGAATGGATTTTCTTAGTTTTATTGGTAGCCTTGCGAAGATGTCTCACGTCTTGCCGCGCGATCTCATCCCGCCAAAAGCGCCGACACGATAGCACCGGCGCGCCTGGCAATCAAAGGTTTTTTTATCGGGTGAGAAAGCCGCATGGGACGGGCCTTTGCGACGGGGGTGCACGCACGTTTGGTGCGTTTTGGACCGGTTGGGGTGATCGAAAAGGGAAAAAAGACCCGCAACTGACAGCGCGCTGACGCAGGTGGCCGGGGTGTGCCGGTGCAGGGCTGACGGGAAGGTAGGGCGCGCTTGAAAAAATAAGTAAATCGCGCCGAAGAACTCGGAAGATATCACCGAATCAGAGTGCAGCAAAGCCTGACAAGCGCGGCATTGTCCTGCTTGATCGCGGCATGGCGCAGCTGCGTGGAAAGCAGCGCTCTCAGGTAAGATGGTGCCGCGCACAAGTTCTTTCGATGAATGACCGGTCCAACCGGCCGCGCCGCCCCAGCGCATTGGCTGTCACACCGGTGCGGCGCGCGGCAATGATGGAGAACCACGATGTTTGCCACAGAAAAATTCACCAACCCCGAAGCCGCCTATGCGCGCGTGCTGGAGATCTACGAACACAACACGGCCATCCTGCGCGATGCCTTCCGCCAGTTCTCCAGCGGCGAAGGGATGCCGCAGCGGGTGCGTGCCTGCTATCCCTTCGTGCGCATCACCACCGAAAAATCCACCCATACCGATACCCGCCAGTCCTTCGGGTTCGTGGCCGGTCCCGGCTGCTACGAGACCACGCTCACGCGTCCCAAGCTGTTCCATCAATACCTGCTGGCGCAATTCAAGCTGGTGCTGCAGAACCATGAGGTGCCGCTGGAAGTGGGCGTGAGCGAGCTGCCGATCCCGGTGCACTTCGCCTTCCCCGAAGGCATACACGTGGAAGGCAGCCTGGACCCGGAACACCTGCGCACGCTGCCCGATTACTTCGACCTGCCCGACCTGGCGACCATGGATGACCGCATCGCCAACGGCACCTATGAAGTGGACAACGGTGCCTGGCGCGAAGGGCCGCATCCGCTGGCGCTGTTCACCGGGCCGCGCATCGATTACTCGCTGCATCGCCTGCGCCATTACACGGCGACCTCGCCGGACCAGTTCCAGCGCTACGTGCTCTTCACCAACTACGCTTTCTACGTCGATGAATTCGTGCGCCTGGGCCGGCGCCTGATGGAGCCGACCGATGATCCGGATGAACTGGCCTATCGCCGCCAGTACACTGCCTTCGTCGAGCCCGGTAATGTCACCACCTGGAGTGCCAACCAGACCGGTACAGAGACCAGGCCAGTTTCCGGTGTGGCACCAGCACGGCAGCCGCAGATGCCGGCCTATCACCTGCAGCGCGCCGATGGTAGCGGCATCACCCTGGTCAATATCGGCGTGGGTCCGTCCAATGCGAAGACGGTGACCGATCACGTGGCCGTCTTGCGTCCGCACGGCTGGCTGATGCTGGGCCACTGCGCCGGCTTGTCGGCCTCGCAGCGCATGGGCGATTACGTGCTGGCACACGCCTATGTGCGGGACGATCACGTGCTCGATGATGACCTGCCGCTGTGGGTGCCGATCCCGGCACTGGCTGAAGTGCAGCTGGCCTTGCAGGATGCGGTGGCCAGCATCACCCAGCTCGATGGCTATGAGTTGAAGCGCATCATGCGTACCGGCACCGTGGCCTCGGTCGATGACCGCAACTGGGAACTGCGCGACCATCGCATGCCGCTGCTGCGCTTCTCGCAGAGCCGCGCCATCGCGCTGGATATGGAAAGCGCGACGGTGGCGGCCAACGGTTTCCGCTTCCGGGTTCCCTACGGCACGCTGCTGTGTGTCTCGGACAAGCCGCTGCACGGTGAGATCAAGCTGCCCGGCATGGCCAATACCTTCTACGAGCAGCGCGTGGCGCAGCACTTGCAGATCGGCATTCGCGCGCTGGAGCTGTTGCGCAACAATGGCATCGAGCAGGTGCACAGCCGCAAGCTGCGCAGCTTCGCGGAGCCGGCCTTCCGCTGATCTACATTGCTGGTGGCTGCAAGGACGAACGCCCGAGACAGTCGATGTCGCGGGCGTTTTTCATGATGCGTCGAAGAGCGGATCAGCGCGGCAGGCGATGCGTGATCGTGAGTCGATAGTAGAGTCCCGCACCGATGAGCAGCGTCACCGCCGCCACGCACAGTGAGGGCGTGAAGGAGCCGCTGCCGTGCACCAGGGCGGTGGCCAGCGGCGGGCCGGCGATCTGGCCGATGCCGTAGGCGGCGGTCATCAGGGCCATCAGGCTGCTGGCCTGTTCGCGCCGCAGGCGGCGTGCTTCGCGCATGCCGAACAGGGTAATGGCGGTAAAGGGCAGACCGAGCAGCAGACAGCTCAACGCAAAGCCGGGTGCAGTGGGGAACAGGATCGACACCAGCACTCCCGCCGCCTGCATCAGGTAAGCCCCGGTCAGCAGCAGGCGCTGGTCGCCCTGCACCGACAGCCGCGTGGCGCTGAAGGCCCCGGCCGCCACCGACAAGCCGAAGATGGGCCAGAAGTAATCCGGCCACACCGAGCCCGGCAGCGCCTGGCGCGCGATCACCGGCAGGAAGGTGGCGGTGATGATGTATCCGAATCCGGCGATGCCGTAGGCAATCACCTGGATCATCACTTCCCGCTTCCGGCTCGCCGATTCCGGGACCGGAGCCTGTGCTGCATTGCTGTCATGCGGATGCACGTTGAGACCGCGCCCGGCATCGAAGCTGAACGACTTCCACACCAGCGCCGTGAGCCCGAGCGCGATGACACCGAAGAGGATCCAGCCACCGGCGGCCAGCCAGCCGGCCGCGATCATGGGGCCCGAGAGCAGGCCGGTCAGCGCGATGCCCAGGCCGGGACCACAGAAGATCACGCCGCCCAGTTCCGGACGGCCCAGCTGCGTCAGCTGCTGCAGGCACCAGCCGGCGGTATAGACGAACACATAGGCGCTGGCCACGCCCGAGAGAAAGCGCATCCACAGCCAGATCCAGTCCTGATGCAGCACGCCCATGCCCAGCGTGAGCAGGATGGTCACCACCAGCCCGGCGCGCAGCATGGCCACGCCGCGCTTGCTGCGATGGAAGGCGCACAGCATGGCACCGGCGAAGTAGCCCAGGTAATTGGCGGTGGCCAGCCAGCCGCCCATCTGCAGCGATAGGCTGCCTTCATGCAGCATCATCGGCAGCAGCGGCGTGAAGGCGAAACGGCCGATGCCCATCGCCACCGACAGGGCCACCATGCCGGACAGGCAGACTTTCCAGGCCAGCGCGTGAAGGGAGGCGCTGGGGTGTGAGGCGGCGGGCTGGGTCATGGGCAAGCGCAAAGGCGTGAGGTGAACAGGGGTCTATGCTATCGTCTTTCAGTCATTCCAAAAAATGAATAATCGGGATGACTTCATCTTGATTCGAGAACATCCACTGGAGCAGCCATGGAACTGGCCGAACTGGAAATCTTCCGCACCGTCGTCGCCGAAGGCGGCGTGACCCGCGCCGCCGAGCGGCTCAACCGGGTGCAGTCCAATGTCACCACGCGCATCAAGCAGCTGGAGCAATCCATCGGCGTGCCGCTGTTCGTGCGCGACCGCAAGCGGCTGGTGCTGACCGCCTCGGGCGAAGCCCTGCTGGATTACGCCGAGCGCATCCTCGACCTGGTGCAGGAGGCGCGCGAGGTGGTGTCGCCGCAGAATCCGCGTGGCCGCCTGCGCATCGGCTCCATGGAAAGCGCCGCCGCCAGCCGCTTGCCGGCACCCTTGGCCGAATTCCACCAGCGCTGGCCCGAAGTGCGGCTGGAACTGTCGACCGGGCCGACCGACGTACTGATCGCCGGGGTGCGCGCCGGCAAGCTGGATGCTGCGCTGGTGGCCGGGCCCATCGAGGATGCCGCCCTGTCCGCGACACCGCTGTACAAGGAAGAACTGCTGCTGGTGACGCCGCGCAGCCATCGCCGGGTGCGCTCGCCCGAGGATGTGATGCTGGATACCCTGATCGTCTTCGAGCAGGGCTGCGCCTACCGCCGCCATGCAGAAAGCTGGTTCGCCGGCCAAGGCAAGGGCGGGGTGCCGGTACGCACGCTGGAACTGGCCTCCTATCACGCCATCCTGGCCTGCGTGGCGGCAGGTGCCGGGGTGGCGGTGGTGCCGCGTTCGGTGATCGCGATGCAGATGGAACCGCACGGATTTGCCACCCATTCGCTGGGCCGCGATGGCCGCGTGACCACCTTCCTGATCAGCCGGCGGGAACGCAGCTCGGCTTCACTGCTGGCCTTGCGTTCTTTACTTGTGGCAAGTCTTTGATATATTGGATTCATACCGGATTGTTTTGATATGAACCTCCACGCCACAAATATGTTTGCGGTTGCAGCATATGAAGAGGGTGTAACCATTTGTAAAAACGGCTGCGACAGCTCGGCTATTTCCCTATATTGAAGTTCCCCCTCCATTCTCCCCCCCGAGAATGGGATTTACCCCACGACTCGCAAGGGCCGTGGGGTTTTTCTTTTGTACCGCGTTTTTTCATCCCATTTTTAGCCCTGCATTTCCCGTCATTTACGACTGCACTGGTATGACGAGTCAGTTTGCCACATGTGTGCAAGGGATATGTACCAAGGTGCATATATTTTCGTTTTTTTCCGCATCCTGCATGTTTGTGTCCGCCGGTCTCATCACCGGGTCCCGGTCTTGCCGTCGGGCCGGGGTGGCGTGCTGCCCACGATGAGGTTGCCACGCGCCGCCGTCTGGATCGCCAGCACGGCGGGATGGCTCAGCCTGCGTTCGACCGAGATCGCATAGAACTGCTCGCGGATGGCGTCGGTCTTGCCGATCTCCACCAGTCCATATTGCTTGCGGATCTGCCCGGCAATCGCCGTGGGGGCCGCAAAGATGCCCGCGCCGGCGTCGCCGAAGGCCAGCAGCAGGGCCCCATCGTCAAATTCTCCCGTGATCTGTGGGCGGATGCCTTCCTTCTCGAACCAGCGCAGCAGGCGCGGACGCACCGCCGCATCTTCCCCTGGCATCAGGAAGGGCGCGGCATCGAGGCTCTGCGGAAAGCCCTTGCGATAGCGCCTGGCCAGTTCGGGCGTGGCAAAGAAGCTGGTATCGCATTCGCCCAGCAGGTGGTGGTAGCCGCGCACGTCCACATTGGGCGGCATCGGGCTGTCGGCGATGATGATGTCCAGCTTGTGGATGGCCAGGTCGGCCAGCAGTACGTCCAGCTTGCCTTCGCGGCAAATGATGCGGATCGGGTCCTGCATCGCCAGTGCGCTTTCCAGCAGCAGGTAGGCAATCGCCTTGGGCACGGCATCGGCCACGCCCACGCGCAGTTGCAGCGTGCGTCCACCGGGGCGCAGGCGCAGGGCTTCTTCCAGCTCCTCGCCGAGGCTGAAGATGCGTTCGGCGTAATCGAACACCATGCGGCCTTCATCATTGAGTTCCAACCGCCGGCCCACGCGCTTGAAGAGCTTGTAGCCCAGGGATTCCTCGAACAGGCTGATCTGGCCACTGATGGTCTGCGCGGTCAGGTGCAGCCGCTCGCTGGCGCGCGCCACGCCGCCGGTCTTGGCGACCGTCCAGAAATAGTGGAGATGCTTGTAGTTGAGGCTGGCCATGGGCTGCTTCCTGGTTGCGGGGCGATTGCAATACTTCGGTTTTTCCGAAGTATTATCTCAAAATATTCGAATTTTCATTCAGTCTGGTTTGGCCTACAGTAGCGCCTTGTCAGGTGCGGTGGGGAGTTGTCGCCGTGCCGGGTATCGTTGCCAACGCTGAATGAAGGAGAAGCCTGATGAAATGTCCCGTTTGTACAGTGCACAACCTGCTGATCTCGGAACGTCAGGGCATCGAGATCGATTATTGCCCCCAATGTCGGGGTGTGTGGCTGGATCGCGGCGAGCTGGACAAGCTCATCGAACGCTCGGCCGCCAGCCAGGTGAGCGCCCCTGCTCCGGTACAGGCAGCGCGGACGCACATGCCGCCTGCGCCGCACACGCCACCGATGCCCCCGCAGGGCGGGTACGATGCCCGCTATGGTCGCAGTGGCCATGGATATGAATACAAGCGCAAGAAAAAAGGCTTCCTGGGTGAAATCTTCGACTTCGATTGAAGATTTTTTCCCAAAACCGATAACCGAGCCCGCCGCCGGCGGGTGAACAAGAAGAGAGGTATGACGTGAACGGTGTAGAGAGTTTCGCAAGCCTGCCCATGTGGATAGGTTTCATCGTCTTCGTGCTGGGGATGCTGGCCGTGGACATGTTTGCCCTGGGTGGCCGCAACGCCCACCGGGTGTCGCCCAGGGAGGCGTTGAGCTGGTCGGTGGTATGGGTGTCGCTGGCCTTCCTGTTCGCCGGCCTGATGTGGTGGTACCTCGATGCCAACGTCGGCCGCGAGTTCGCCAACCAGAAGGGCGCCGAGTTCCTCTCCGGTTACCTGATCGAGAAGGCGCTGTCGGTCGACAACATCTTCGTGTTCCTGATGATCTTCAGCTACTTCGCGGTGCCGGCTGAAATGCAGCGCCGCGTGCTGCTGTACGGCGTCATCGGTGCCATCGTCATGCGGGCCGTGATGATTTTGCTGGGTGCCTGGATGATCGCGCAGTTCAGCTGGATCCTGTACGTGTTCGGTGCCTTCCTGGTGTTTACTGGCATCAAGATGCTGATCTTTGCCGACAAGGAAGCTGATCTGGGTGACAACCCGCTGCTGCGCTGGCTGCGCGGCCATATGAAGATCAGTGACAACTATGACGGTGAAAACTTCACCACCCGCATCAATGGCGTGCGCTATTTCACCCCGCTGATGCTGGTGCTGCTGCTGATCGAGATTTCCGACGTGATTTTCGCGGTGGACAGCATCCCGGCGATCTTCGCCATCACCAAGGATCCGTTCATCGTCTTCACCTCGAACATGTTCGCCATCATGGGTCTGCGTGCGCTGTACTTCCTGCTGGCTGATTCGGCAGAGCGCTTCCACCTGCTCAAGTATGGCCTGGCCCTGGTGCTGCTGTTCGTGGGCGGCAAGATGCTGGCGTCCTACTGGTTCCACGTGCCGGTGCTGGTCTCGCTGTCCATCGTCGGTGCCATCCTGGTGATCTCCATCATCGCCAGCCTGGTCCTGACCAAGGGCAAGGACAAGGAAACCACGGCGGTATAAGCGGCTTTGATGGAGATGTGAACAATTCAACGTGGGGCTTGACCGGCTGGAGCGATCTGGCCGGTTTTTTTATGCGCGAGTGAACGAAGTGGATAAAACGATGCAAATTCGGCATCGCGCGTTTATTGGGGACGGAGTGCATTAGAATGTCTGCTCCACTCAACCGGTTTGCAGCGTCTGCCATGGCCCGCCTTCCCCGACTCGTCGTTCCGCACCAGCCGCACCACATCATCCAGCGTGGCCATGACGGCCTGTCCATCTTCCGTGATGCTGATGACCATCTGGCCTTCCTCGGCTGGCTCAAGGAGGCTGCAAGACAATTCAAGGTGGCCGTCCATGCCTATGTGCTCATGCCGGATCACCTGCACCTGCTGGCTACTCCGGCCGACGATCAAGGCCTGGCACGGATGATGCAATGGATCGGACGTCACTACGTCCCGTATTTCAACCAGAAGCATGGACGCAGCGGCACGCTGTGGCAGGGGCGTTACCGCGCCACCGTCATCGACCCCGAGCTCTACCTGCTGGCCATCTGCCGCTACATCGAGCTCAACCCGGTGCGCAATGGCCTGGCGGCCAGCCCGGGGGATTATCCGTGGTCCAGCTACATGCATCACATCGGGGCCAAGCAGGATGGGCTGATCACCGACCATCCTCAATATTGGTCGATTGGCAACACTCCCTTCGATCGTGAGATCGCTTATCGCCAGCTCACCGAAGAAGGACTGGCGCGCGCCGAAGTGGAGCGCATCACCGATGCCACGCTCAAGGGTTGGGCGCTGGGTTCGGAAGATTTCAAGCAGGGGCTGGAGCGCCAGACCCACCGGCGCGTCAGTCCGGCCAAGCGTGGCCGTCCCCATCGTTCGCATTGCGGGCGAGGCGGATGAAGTATCCGTCCGGCAAGAATCGTAAGCTTTCAAAAATAAGTCTTTTTAATCAGGGACTTGAATCTGCATTGCTTCACTCTGTCCCCATTAGAAAAATCCAGAAAATCTTGGGGATTTTAATTGCACTCAGACCCTAATTATTTTCATTGAACTATTGGGTGCAGTGCACTATTCTTCAAATCCTTACTGTCAATGTGGTGGAGTACCGTTATGCACGCGCAAGGCCTTTACGACCCAGCAAATGAACATGACGCCTGTGGCGTCGGTTTCATCGCCCACATCAAGGGCAAGAAAACCCATTCCATCGTTGACCAGGGTTTGCTCATCCTGAAGAACCTGGATCACCGGGGTGCTGTCGGTGCCGACCCGTTGATGGGTGACGGTGCCGGTATCCTGATCCAGATCCCCGACCAGTATTACCGTGAAGAGATGGCCAAGCAGGGCGTGGACCTGCCGCCGCCCGGTGAATATGGCGTGGGCATGATCTTCCTGCCCAAGGAAAACGCTTCCCGCATTGCCTGTGAACAGGAAATCGAACGCGCGGTGCTGGCCGAAGGCCAGATCGTGCTGGGCTGGCGCGATGTGCCGGTGGACCGCGACATGCCGATGTCGCCGACCGTACGCGAAAAAGAGCCGGTGATCCGCCAGATCTTCATCGGCCGCGGCCCCGACGTGATGGTCACCGACGCGCTGGAACGCAAGTTGTACGTGATCCGCAAGTCCTCCGGCCACGCCATCCAGGCCCTGAACCTGCTGCACGGCAAGGAATTCTTCGTGCCCTCGATGTCGGCCCGCACCGTAGTCTACAAGGGCCTGCTGCTGGCCGACCAGGTCGGCGTGTACTACAAGGACCTGCAGGACGAGCGCTGTGTCTCCGCGCTGGCCCTGGTGCACCAGCGCTTCTCCACCAACACTTTCCCGGAATGGCCGCTGGCCCACCCGTACCGCCTGATCGCCCACAACGGTGAAATCAACACCGTCAAGGGCAACTTCAACTGGATGCGCGCCCGCGAAGGCGTGATGCAGTCGGCCGTGCTGGGTTCGGACCTCAAGAAGCTGTTCCCGCTGATCTATGAAGGCCAGTCCGATACCGCCAGCTTCGACAACGCGCTGGAACTGCTGGTCATGGCCGGCTATCCGCTGCCGCAGGCGATGATGATGATGGTCCCCGAAGCCTGGGAAAACCACACCTCGATGGACGACAACCGCCGCGCCTTCTACGAATACCACGCCGCCATGATGGAACCGTGGGACGGCCCCGCTGCGCTGGCCTTCACCGACGGCCGCCACATCGGCGGCACGCTGGACCGCAACGGCCTGCGTCCGGCGCGCTACATCGTCACCGATGACGACCTGGTGGTGATGGCTTCCGAATCCGGCGTGCTGCCCATTCCCGAGTCCAAGATCATCCAGAAGTGGCGCCTGCAGCCGGGCAAGATGTTCCTGATCGACCTGGATGCCGGCCGCATCATCGACGACAAGGAACTGAAGGACACCTACGCCAACGCCAAGCCCTACAAGCAGTGGATCAACTCGGTACGCGTCAAGCTGGACGAGTTGAAGGAAGAGCCGCGCCAGCCGTCCTCGTCCCTGAAGCTCTTGGACCTGCAGCAGGTCTTCGGCTACACCCAGGAAGACGTCAAGTTCCTGATGGCCCCCATGGCCAGCGGTGGCGAGGAAGCCATCGGCTCCATGGGCAATGACTCGCCGCTGGCGGTCATGTCCAACAAGAACAAGCCGCTGTACAACTACTTCCGTCAGTTGTTCGCGCAGGTGACCAACCCGCCGATCGACCCGATCCGCGAAGCGCTGGTCATGTCGCTGGTGTCCTTCATCGGCCCCAAGCCCAACCTGCTGGACACCAACAACATCAACCCGCCGATGCGCCTGGAAGTGTCGCAGCCGGTGCTGGACTATGACGACATCGCCAAGCTGCGCAACATCAGCGCGCACAGCGGCGGCAAGTTCAAGTCCTACGAACTGAACATCTGCTACCCCGTCGCCTGGGGCAAGGAAGGCATCGAAGCGCGCCTGGCTTCGCTGTGCGCCAAGGCGGTCGATGCGGTCAAGTCGGGCCACAACATCCTGATCATTTCGGACCGCAAGGTCGATGCCGACCAGCTGCCGATCCCGGCACTGCTGGCCACCTCGGCCATCCACCAGCACCTGGTCAGCAAGGGCCTGCGCACCTCCACCGGCCTGGTGGTGGAAACCGGTTCGGCCCGCGAAACGCACCACTTCGCCCTGCTGGCAGGCTATGGCGCCGAAGCGATCCACCCGTACCTGGCCATGGACACGCTGGCCGATCTGGCCAAGGGTCTGCCGGGCGACCTGTCGCCTGAGAAGGCCATCTACAACTTCCAGAAGGCGGTCGGCAAGGGCCTGCTGAAGGTCATGTCCAAGATGGGCATCTCGACCTACATGTCCTACTGCGGCGCGCAGATCTTCGAAGCCATCGGCCTGTCGAAGGCACTGGTGGACAAGTACTTCAAGGGCACCGCGTCCAACGTCGAAGGCATCGGCGTGTTCGAAGTGGCCGAAGAAGCGCTGCGCCTGCACACCGCCGCCTTCAGCGCCGACCCGGTGCTGGCCAACGCCCTGGACGCCGGTGGCGAATACGCCTTCCGCATCCGTGGCGAAGAGCACATGTGGACCCCGGACGCGATCGCCAAGCTGCAGCACTCGACCCGTTCGAACAGCTACAACACCTACAAGGAATACGCCCAGATCATCAACGACCAGTCCAAGCGCCACATGACGCTGCGCGGCCTGTTCGAGTTCAAGATCGACCCGTCCAAGGCGATCTCGATCGATGAAGTGGAACCGGCCAAGGAAATCGTCAAGCGCTTCGCCACCGGTGCCATGTCGCTGGGCTCGATCTCGACCGAAGCCCACGCCACGCTGGCCATCGCGATGAACCGCATCGGCGGCAAGTCCAACACCGGTGAAGGTGGCGAGGACGTCAACCGTTATCGCAACGAGTTGAAGGGCATCCCCATCAAGCAAGGTGCGACCCTGGCGTCCGAAATCGGCCGCGAACACATCGAAGTCGACATTCCCCTGCTGGAAGGCGACTCGCTGCGCTCGCGCATCAAGCAGGTGGCATCGGGCCGTTTCGGCGTCTCCGCCGAATACCTGATCTCGGCCGACCAGATCCAGATCAAGATGGCCCAGGGTGCCAAGCCTGGCGAAGGCGGCCAGCTGCCCGGCCACAAGGTCTCGGAATACATCGCCAAGCTGCGCGTGTCGGTGCCGGGCGTGGGCCTGATCTCGCCGCCGCCGCACCATGACATCTACTCCATCGAGGATCTGGCCCAGCTGATCCACGACCTGAAGAACGTCAACCCGCGCGCTTCCATCTCGGTCAAGCTGGTCTCCGAAGTGGGTGTCGGTACCGTGGCTGCCGGCGTGGCCAAGGCCAAGTCGGATCACGTGGTCATCGCCGGTCACGATGGCGGTACCGGTGCTTCGCCGCTGTCCTCGATCAAGCATGCCGGTTCGCCGTGGGAACTGGGCCTGGCGGAAACCCAGCAGACCCTGGTCCTGAACGGCCTGCGCAACCGCATCCGCGTGCAGGCTGACGGCCAGATGAAGACTGGCCGTGACGTGGTCATCGGTGCCATGCTGGGCGCGGACGAATTCGGTTTCGCCACCGCACCGCTGGTGGTCGAAGGCTGCATCATGATGCGCAAGTGCCACCTGAACACCTGCCCGGTGGGCGTGGCTACGCAAGATCCGGTGCTGCGCGCCAAGTTCTCCGGCAAGCCGGAACACGTGGTCAACTTCTTCTTCTTCATCGCTGAAGAAGCGCGCCAGATCATGGCCCAGCTGGGCATCCGCAAGTTCGACGAACTGATCGGCCGCGCTGACCTGCTGGACCGTTCCAAGGCCATCGCGCACTGGAAGGCCAAGGGCCTGGACTTCAGCCGCATCTTCCACCAGCCCGAGTCGAACCTGCCGGTGTACCACACCGACGTGCAAGACCACGGCCTGGACAAGGCACTGGACCACAAGCTGATCGCGCAAGCCAAGATCGCGCTGGAGAAGGGCGAGAAGGTTTCCTTCATCTCCCCGATCAAGAACCTCAACCGTACCGTCGGCGCCATGCTCTCGGGTGAAGTGGCCAAGCGTTACGGCGATGAAGGCCTGCCGGATGACACCATCCACATCCAGCTGCAAGGCACCGCAGGCCAGTCCGCTGGTGCCTTCCTGGCCAAGGGCGTGACCCTGGACCTGGTCGGCGAAGGCAACGACTACGTCGGCAAGGGCTTGTCGGGTGGCCGCATCATCGTGCGTCCCAACACCGAGTTCCGTGGCCGTGCGGTGGACAACATGATCTCCGGCAATACCGTCCTGTACGGTGCTATCAGCGGTGAAGCCTTCATCAACGGCGTAGCCGGCGAGCGTTTCGCCGTGCGCAACTCCGGTGCCACGGCAGTGGTGGAAGGCACCGGCGACCACGGTTGCGAATACATGACCGGCGGCACCGTGGTGGTGCTGGGCAATACCGGCCGCAACTTCGCAGCGGGCATGTCGGGTGGTATCGCTTATGTGTATGACCCGGAAGGCGATTTCGCCGGCAAGTGCAATACCTCGATGGTCAGCCTGGAGAAGGTCCTGTCCGACACCGAGCAGGAGCAGACCCTGGGCCGCGACATCTGGCACAGCCTGCTGCGCGGTGGCGAGCGCCAGACCGACGAAGCCATCCTGCGCGGCTTGATTGAACGCCACTTCAAGTACACCGGCAGCACGCGTGCGCGCTACCTGCTGGATAACTGGGCGGCGTCGCGCGCCAAGTTCGTCAAGGTGTTCCCGACCGAGTACAAGCGTGCGCTGGCCGAACTGGCCGCCGCTGCCGAAACGAAGAAGGAAAAGGTCGCTGCCTGATTTTTCAGCCAGGCATCAATCGGACTAATCAATCAAGCACGCCGGCGGGCGTGGCGCGAAAAGTGAAGAGCGCCGCCCGCCGCATCCTTAGCGAGAATGTGAGAGGAAAATGGGAAAAGCAACCGGTTTCATGGAGTACCAGCGCCTGAAAGAGGCCAGCGAGGCACCTGCCGCGCGTACCAAGCATTACAAGGAATTCGTCCTGCACCTGAGCGACGCTGACGCCAAGATCCAGGGCGCACGTTGCATGGACTGCGGCATCCCCTTCTGCAACAACGGCTGCCCGGTCAACAACATCATTCCCGACTGGAATGACCTGGTCTATCGCGGCAACTACAAGGAAGCCCTGGACACCCTGCACCAGACCAACAACTTCCCCGAGTTCACCGGCCGCATCTGCCCGGCACCCTGCGAAGCCGCCTGCACCCTGGGCATCAACAATGACGCCGTGGGCATCAAGTCGATCGAGCACTTCATCATCGACAAGGGCTGGGAAAACGGCTGGGTCGTGCCGCAACCTGCTGCGGTCAAGACCGGCAAGAAGGTCGCCGTGGTCGGCTCCGGTCCTGCCGGCCTGGCCGCTGCCCAGCAGCTGGCGCGCGCCGGTCACGACGTGACCGTCTTTGAAAAGAATGATCGCGTCGGCGGCCTGCTGCGTTATGGCATCCCCGACTTCAAGATGGAAAAGTCGCACATCGACCTGCGCGTCGAACAGATGAAGGCCGAAGGCGTGAGCTTCCGTACCGGCGTGTTCGTCGGCAAGGAATTCCCCGAGACCGTCAACAACTGGTCCAAGGAAAGCGTCACCCCGGAAGAGCTGAAGAAGGAATTCGACGCCGTCGTCATCGCTGGTGGTGCGGAATCCCCGCGTGACCTGCCGGTGCCGGGCCGCGAACTGAAGGGCGTGCATTTCGCCATGGACTTCCTGCCGTTGCAGAACAAGGTCAATGCCGGCGACAAGCTCAAGAGCCAGATCATGGCCACCGGCAAGAACGTGGTCGTCATCGGCGGTGGCGACACCGGCTCCGACTGCGTCGGTACCTCCAACCGTCACGGTGCGGCTTCGGTGACCCAGTTCGAACTGATGCCGCAACCGCCGGAATCCGAAAACAAGCCGCTGGTCTGGCCCTACTGGCCGATCAAGCTGCGTACCTCTTCCTCGCACGAAGAAGGTTGCGCACGTGATTTCGCGGTGACCACCAAGCGCCTGGAAGGCAAGGGCGGCAAGGTCGAGAAGCTGATCGCGGCGCGCGTCGAGTTCAAGGACGGCAAGATGGTCGAAGTGCCCGATTCGGAATTCGAGATCAAGGCTGACCTGGTGCTGCTGGCCATGGGCTTCGTCTCGCCGGTGCAGCAGGTGCTCGATGCCTTCGGTGTCGAGAAGGATGCACGCGGCAATGCCAAGGCCACGACCGATGGCGAAGGCTGCTACAAGACGTCGGTGGACAAGGTCTTTGCTGCAGGTGACATGCGCCGTGGCCAGTCGCTGGTGGTGTGGGCGATTCGCGAAGGCCGCCAGTGCGCACGTGCGGTGGATGAATTCCTGATGGGTTCTTCGCTGCTGCCGCGCTGATTGGTCGCCTCGTACTGAACGCTGAATGATTTATATGATTTAAAAAGTATCAAGCAGTACGCAGTTTTCTGCATTTTTCGTTTGACCCTGGACCCGGATCGGCGCAAGCCGGTCCGGTTTTTTTTCGTCATGTGTTTCGTGCCATGCCTGCGCCCCAAGCCCCATGCCCTTTGGCCGCGCGTGTAAAATGGCCCATCGCCGCCTGCCGGCATCATCCCTACGCACATCGCAATGGCAACCCCGATCCGCTACCGCATCACTTCCCTCGATCCTGCCTCCCATCTCTACGACGTCAGCGTCACCGTGGATAGCCCGGCCGCTGACGGCCAGGTCTTCTCGCTGCCTGCCTGGATTCCGGGGAGCTACATGATTCGTGAATTCGGCAAGAACATCGTGCAGCTGCGTGGCGAATCCAATGGCCGCAAGGTGGCAGTGAAGAAACTGGACAAGCACACCTGGCAAGCCGCCCCCTGCAAGGGTGCGCTCACGCTGCACTATCAGGTGTATGCCTGGGACCTGTCGGTGCGCACGGCCCACCTGGACCGCACGCATGGCTTCTTCAATGGCACCAGCGTCTTCCTGGCCGCGCATGGTTTCGAGGAGGGCGAGCACGTGGTGGACATCGTCCGTCCGGAAGGGGATGACTTCAAGCGCTGGCGCGTGGCCACGGCCATGCCCGAACTCAAGGCCAAGCGCTATGGTTTCGGGACTTACGTTGCACCGAACTACGATGCGCTGATTGATCATCCGGTAGAGATCGGCGACTTTGCCCTGGCCACTTTCCAGGCGCATGGCGTGCCACACGATGTGGTCATCACGGGCCGCGTGCCCAATCTCGACCTGGCACGCCTGTGCGATGACTTGAAGAAGATCTGCGAGGCGCAGATCGCCTTCTTCGAGCCGCGCAGCAAGCGTGCCCCCATGGATCGCTATGTCTTCATGACGCTGGCCGTGGGTGACGGCTACGGTGGTCTGGAGCACCGTGCATCGACTGCGCTGATCTGCTCGCGGGCCGACCTGCCGGTCAAGGGCAAGCCGGAACAGACCGATGGCTACCGCACTTACCTGGGCTTGTGCAGCCATGAGTATTTCCACACCTGGAACGTCAAACGCATCAAGCCGGCGGTGTTCGCGCCCTACGATTTGCGTCAGGAAAATTACACCTCGCTGCTGTGGCTCTTCGAGGGCTTTACCAGTTATTACGATGACCTGTTCCTGGTCCGTACCGGGGTCATCGATCTGGACAATTACCTCAAGCTGGTCGGCAAGACGGTCACGGGCGTCCTGCGCGGCACCGGCCGCAAGAAGCAGAGCGTGGCCGAGTCCAGCTTCGATGCCTGGGTGAAGTATTACCGTCAGGATGAAAACGCCAGCAATGCCATCGTCAGCTACTACACCAAGGGCTCGCTGGTGGCGCTGGGGCTGGACCTGACCATCCGCACCCAGACCCGTGGCCGCCGTTCGCTGGATGACGTGATGCGCGGGCTGTGGACACGCTATGGCCGCGACTTCTATGACGGCAAGCAGCAGGGCGTGCCGGAAGACGAGATCCTGGCCATCATGGAAGAGTTGAGTGGCGCTGACCTCAAGCGCTTCCATGATCGCCACATCCGCGGCACCGAGGACGTGCCGCTGGACGATCTGCTGCCGGCCTTCGGTGTGGCCTATGAGTCCAGCGTGCCGGCCGATGCCAAGCCCTGGCTCGGAGCACGCATCGGCAAGGAAGGCGGCGATGCCAAGCTGGCCGCCGTCTATGAGGGCGGCCCGGCGATGCTGGCGGGGCTGTCGGCGGGCGACAAACTGGTGGCTATCGATGGCCTGCGCGTACCGGCTTCGGGCCCCGACGGCCTGCTGGCACGCTATCGCATCAACGACACCGTGCGCATCCACGCCTTCCGCCGTGATGAGCTGATGGAATTCAGCCTCAGGCTCAAGTCCGATACCGCACCGCAGGTCACGCTCAAGGCGCTGGCCAAGCCGGTGGCGGTGCTGCGCCAGCGCCAGGCATGGCTGACCCTGAAGGGCCGCTGATTGGATGCGACGATGCCCGTCGCCATCCCGCCAGACGAAAAAAAACCCGCCAACGCAAATTGGCGGGTTTTTTCTTGCAGCGGAAAAAGCGAATTACTTGGCTTCTTCAGCGCCGCCAGCAGCTTCACCTTCAGCGGCCACTTGACCAGCCGGCACGGTGGCGGTGGCGATGGTCAGGTTTTCCTGGGTCACGGCGGTCACGCCGTTGGGCAGCTTCAGGTCAGCCAGGTGGATCGATTGACCGACGTCCAGCTTGGCCAGGTCGACTTCGATGAACTCAGGCAGGTTCTTCGGCAGGCAGGTCACGTCCAGTTCAGCAGCCACGTGGCTGATGATGCCGGCGTGCAGCTTGACGGCCGGCGAGATCTCGGCGTTCACGAAGTGCAGGGGCACCTTGGTGTGCAGCTTCTGGGAAGCATCCACGCGTTGGAAGTCAACGTGCAGGACCAGTTGCTTGAACGCGTGGACTTGGAAGTCACGCAGCAGCACTTGCTCGACCTTGCCGTCGATTTCCAGGTCCAGGATGGACGAGTGGAAGGTTTCCTTCTTCAGGGCGTGGTACAGCGCGTTGTGGTCAACAGCGATGTTCAGCGGGGCAGCGGTGCCACCGTAGACGATACCCGGGGTTTGACCCGCGCGACGCAGGCGGCGGCTCGCTCCGGTGCCCTGTTCATTACGCGGAAAGGCGATGACTTTCATGTGATAACTCCAATGTTGGCGGGGCTCGTCGTGGAATCATTCCACCGACGGTTGCCCCGTGAGATAAATATTCCCCGCGACCAGGGAATACGAAAAAACCTCGCTGCGAAAAACCGCAGCGAGGCGAATGCAAAATCTTATTCAGCAAACAGCGACATCACCGAGTCACCCTTCGTGATGCGCTTGAAGGTCTCGGCCAGCAGGTCGGCGCAGGTCAGCTGACGTACCTTCGGGCAGCCGCGTGCAGCAGGCGACAGCGGAATGGTGTCGGTGACGACCAGTTCATCCAGCGGCGAATTGGCGATGCGATCGATGGCCGGACCCGACAGCACCGGGTGCGTACAGTAAGCCACGACCTTCTTGGCGCCACGTTCCTTCAACACTTCAGCTGCTTTGGTCAGGGTGCCGGCGGTATCGACCATGTCATCCATGATGACGCAGTTGCGGCCTTCGACTTCACCGATGATGTTCATCACTTCGGAGACGTTGGCCTTCGGACGGCGCTTGTCGATGATGGCCAGGTCACAATTCAGGCGCTTGGCCAGCGCACGGGCGCGCACCACGCCGCCGACGTCGGGCGACACGACCAGCAGGTCGTCGTAGTTCTTGTTGACCAGGTCGCCCAGCAGGATCGGCGAAGCGTAGATGTTGTCCACCGGGATATCGAAGAAGCCCTGGATCTGGTCTGCGTGCAGATCCATGATCAGGACGCGCTCGACGCCGGCTTCCTGCAGCATGTTGGCCACGACCTTGGCCGAGATGGCCACACGCGCCGAACGCGGGCGGCGGTCCTGGCGGGCATAACCGAAATAGGGGATGGCGGCGGTGATGCGACCAGCCGATGCGCGCTTCAGGGCATCGACCATGATCATGATTTCCATCAGGTTGTCATTGGTCGGTGCGCAGGTGGACTGCAGCACGAAGACGTCCTTGCCGCGAACGTTTTCATTGATCTCGACCATCACTTCGCCGTCGGAGAACTTGGAAACGTTGGCCTTGCCCAGCGGGATACCGAGTTTCTCAGCGACGCCGCGCGCCAGTTCGGGGTTGGCGTTGCCCGTAAAAACCATCAGGTTCTCAAGTGCCATGTGGGTATCCCTGAATGCAATCGTTAAAAAGTCGAAAAGCCGACAATGCTTGACTTGTTCGGTCTCACATTGACGGCTTATTTTTCTGACTGGACCCGGGCCTGATCAAACAAGGCCTGTCCGAATTAAATGGCAGGGGAACAAGGATTCGAACCTTGGAATGCCGGAATCAAAATCCGGTGCCTTAACCAGCTTGGCGATTCCCCTACGCAACTTGCTGTTTGCCGTGCCGGCGCGCTCATCATCAGGCGCTGCGTCTTCGTCAAACCAATTCTCTAATTCTCTATTACGACTGCACTAAATGGGCGAGAGGATGTTCCTGCATCGCTTTGGCTTTCCAGCCGATCCAGCGCGAAGGCAATTGCTTGAGCACTTCGTCTGCCTGATGTTCGTGTTCGAATGCACTAAACACACAAGCGCCAGATCCGGTCATCCTCGCACTCCCGAATTTGCCCAGCCACTCGATTGCTGCTGCCACTTCGGGGAAATGTGCGGTTGCCACCATTTCCAGATCGTTTTTCCCGAAGCTGGAAGCAACTTGTTTCGTCGCATCAGGAAAGTCCGTTATTCTGATTGGTTTCGTATCCCTTGTCAACAACTTTGATGAAAAAATTATTGAAGTTGGAACAGATACGCCCGGTTCGATCACCACATACCAGCAATCCGCGGTACGCAGTGCCGACAATTCTTCACCCACACCTTCGGCGAATGCATTGCGGCCGAACAGGAAGAAGGGAACATCAGCACCCAGCTTCAGGCCCATCTCCATCAGAGAGGCGCGATTGTATCCGCATTTCCATAAATGATTCAAGACCAATAATGTCGTTGCCGCGTCCGACGAGCCGCCACCGACCCCGCCACCCATCGGCAGCACCTTGTGCACGGTGATGTCGGCACCCGGTTGCGGCCGGCCGCTGGCCTCGCGCAGCAGGTGCGCGGCGCGGATCACCAGGTCCGACTCCTCGGGCACGCCGGGGACCTCATTGGTACGGCGGATCTGCCCGTCCTCGCGCAGGCTGAAATCGAGCGTGTCGCAGCGGTCAATCAACTGGAAGGCCGATTGCAGCAGGTGATAGCCATCCGGGCGGCGGCCGGTCACGTGCAGGAACAGGTTGAGCTTGGCCGGCGCCGGGCAGGCGGTGAGGGTGGTGGTCATGCGCAGTACGAATTCTTCAGTTGTGGATCAAACGCGGTGCAGGTTCTGCCATCAGGCATTCCATCAAGGCTTCTTCCAGCCATCGATGGCGATGCGGATCGCCACCTTGCCGGCCTGCGTCGTGCTGCGGGTGAGGTCGATGCGTTTGGGGCGCGTCTGGCCGCTGGCGGCATCGCTCTCCCAGTTGGCATAGGTCACGCGCCAGCCATCGCGGGTGGTGAAGCTGGCATCGTTCTCGCCAGCCTTGGCCACGAAGGGCTTGCCGCTGGCATCGATGCCGCTGCCCTGCAGCCACTGGCGCATGCCCGAGACCGGCAGCGGCCAGCCCAGCGATTGCGCGGCCAGGGCATCCACATCGGCGGCCACCTGCGGTGCGCGGCCTGACTGCACCAGCGTGGCGATGCCGGGCTTGACGTTGATGGTGGCCACGGTCTGGCCCAAGGGCGAGAACATCTCCAGGTTCAGCTCCTGCGGGGTCTGCTTCCAGAAGAAGCTGCCATGCAGCGATTGCGGACGATCATCCTGCTCGTACTGCACCGAGATGCGGCCATCGATCTCGATGCTGGACTGGTAAGCCGGTGCGGTGGCGTCCGGTGCCACGGCATCCTGCGACACCGTGGCGCAACCGCCGAGCAGAGCGGCCAGGCAGAGGGCAGCAGCCCCCGGGAAAGCGCGTGTTTTGCTCATAACTTCACATTGAGACGCGACAGCGTGCTTTTCAGGACTTCATTGTTGGGTTCCTTGAGGCTCACTTCGCGCCAGACCTTGCGGGCTTCGTCCTGCTTGCCATTGGTCCACAGGACTTCGCCCAGGTGCACGCCGATCTCCACATCGGGGCGCAGGCCATAGGCGCGGCGCATCTGGGTTTCGGCCTGTTCGGCGCGGCCCATGCGGAACAGCACCCAGCCCAGGCTGTCGGCAATGAAAGGATCTTCCGGGGCCAGGTCGGCCGCCTTCTGGATCAGTTCCAGCGCTTCCGGCAGGCGGATGTTGCGATCGGCCAGCGAATAGCCCAGCGCGTTGTACGCGTGCTGGTTGCCCGGTGCCAGCTGCATCACGCGGCGCAGCGACTTTTCCATCTCGTCGAACTTGCCCAGCTTTTCCAGGACCATCGAATAGTCGTAGAGCAGGTCGGTATTGTTGGGGAAGCGCTGCAACCCGCCCTTGAGCACGTCGGCCGCTTCCTGGTTGCGGTTGGCATCGCGCAGCAGGCTCGATTCGGCCAGCAGCAATTGCAGCTGCTCGCCATCGTTGGTCGATTCGGCTTGCGCATCTTCCAGCGCCTTGCGCGCGCCTTCGATGTCGTTCTTGCGGGCCAGCAATTGGGCGCGGCGGACCTGGATGTTCAGATAGCCTTCGGTACCGGGTTCTGCCTGGTCCAGATAGCGCAGGGCCGAATCCAGGTCGCGGCGCTCCTCGGCGATGCGCGAGAGCAGCAGCAGGGCCTGGCTGGGATCGCGGTCTTCCTCGGGCTGGGCCGAGAGCACCTGCAGGTAGCGCTGCAGATAGTATTCGGCATCCTTCAACTGGTCGGTCTGGGCCGACAGCACGCCCAGCGCGAAGAGGGTGGTGGCGTCTTCGCCGTCTTCCTTCAACAGGGTCTCGAACTGGGTGCGGGCCAGCTTGAAGTCCTTCTGCTCGACCAGGCTGCGGGCATAGGCCACGCGCACTTCACGCGCATCCGGATACTTGCGCAGGAAATCGGTCACCAGCTTGGTCGCATCCTTGTTGTTGGAGGCGACCTGGGCGGCGGTGAGCACGGCCAGTTCCGAATCGGGCTTGATCTTCATCGCAGCGGCGGCTTCACGCTGGGCGGTGGCGCCATCGCCCATGCCGAAGGCACCCTGGGCCAGGGCCAGATGGGTTTCCATCAGGTCGCCATAAGGCTTGCTGATGTTTTGCAGGATGGTATAGCTGGCCTGCTTGTCCTTGGCCCGCGCCAGCAGACGCTGGATCTGCAGCAGCATCGGTCCGCGCGCTTGCGGGGCGGCATCGGCCAGGCGCTGGGTGAGCAGCGGTTCGATTTCGTCGACGCTGTCCGAGAGCATGATCAGGCCCAGATAATTTTGCAGGGCTTCATCCGAATGCGGCGCCAGTTCGGTCCACAGGCGCACCGCCACCAGCGCTTCGCCGGCCTGGCGCGCGGCCACGGCCATCTCGGCGGCGCGCTTGGCCAAGCGCGGATCGCGCGTCTGCTGGGCCGCCGCCAGCATGGTCACGTAGGCCGATTGCCATTGGCCGCGCTGGAAGGCGATCTCGGCTGTCAGCACTTTGTAAAGGATGTCCTCGCTCAGCTCCATGGCCGGCAGCGCGTCTTCCTGCTGCTGGACCTTGGCCTTGGGGGCTTTCTTGCGGTTGGCCGGCTTGGAGGAAGCCGTCTTCTGGTCAGTGGCCGCCTGGGCGTTCGCCTTGTCGCCGGGCTGCTGGAAGCTCGCGCAGGCAGTCAGCAGCAGGGAACTGGTGAGGAGGGCGATGGTTTTTTTCAAGATGTCATCCTGACGATTCGGAGAGGTTCGATTTTACGCGCAACAACCGTGGCGTTGCTGACGGCATTGAGACTGACGATGCTACGGATAACGCAGTGTAATCCATCTTTGACAAGCTTCTGTCCCGAGGTTGCACACGCGGCTTCAGGTCTTGATTTCAGCAAGTGCATTATCATATGCAGCTTCCTGCTCGTCCTCCCGGATCACCGCGATCCGCAAGCCCATGCCTGAATTACCAGAAGTCGAAGTCACCCGCCGCGGGGTCGCGCCCCATTTGGAAGGGCGCACCGTCAGCGGCGTCGTGCTGCGCCACACCGGCCTGCGCTGGCCTTTCCCCGAGGGCTTGCACACCCTGCTGGCCGGGCGCGTGATCCGCAGCACCGGGCGACGCGGCAAATATCTGCTGATCCATTTCGACCATGGCACGCTCATCGTGCACCTGGGCATGTCCGGCCACCTGCGCATCCTGCCGCCGGGCATCACGCCACAGAAGCACGACCACTTCGACCTCGAAGTCGGCGGCCAGGTCATGCGCATGACCGACCCGCGCCGCTTCGGTGCCATCCTGTGGCATGACCTCAGCGACGGCGACATCGAAGAGCACCTGCTGTTGCGCAGCCTGGGGCTGGAGCCGCTGGAAGACAAGTTCAGCGCGCGCGAGCTGTTCAACCAGACGCGCGGCCGCAGCGCGCCCATCAAGCAGGTGCTGCTGGCGGGCGACATCGTGGTCGGGGTCGGCAACATCTATGCGTCGGAAAGCCTGTTCAAGGCCCGCATCAATCCCAAGACCCCGGCGTACAAGATCAGTCTGGCGCGCTATGAGCGCCTGGCCGAAGCCATCCGCGAGACGCTGGCCGCCGCCATCGAGCAGGGTGGCAGCACGCTGCGCGACTTCATTGCAGTCAACGGTCAGTCGGGTTACTTCCAGCAGAATTATTTCGTCTACAACCGTACCGGCGAGCCCTGCCGCATCTGCGCGGCACCGATCCGCCAGATCAAGCAGGGCCAGCGCTCCACCTTCTACTGCGTGAGTTGCCAGAAATGAAGGGACTTGTCGAATCGCGCCGCAAGAAGGCGTCCACCGCCGAGAACGCGGGCGCACAGTATGAAGATCCCTCCTTTTCGGCGGAGGTCATCGCCTGGCAGAAGCAGCATGGCCGTCACAAGCTGCCTTGGCAGAACACGCGCGATGCCTATCGCGTGTGGCTCTCCGAGATCATGCTGCAGCAGACGCAGGTTGCTGCCGTGATTCCGTATTACCAGCGTTTCCTAGAGCGCTGTCCGGATGTCTTCGCGCTGGCCGCCGCCCCCTCGGAGGACGTGATGGCGCTGTGGAGCGGCCTGGGTTACTACACGCGCGCGCGCAACCTGCACAAGTGTGCGCAGCGGGTGGTGGCGGAATACGGTGGCCGCTTCCCGGACGATCCGGCGCTGCTGGCCGACCTGCCCGGCATCGGGCGCTCGACTGCAGCCGCCATCGCCGCCTTTTCCTATGGACGCCGTGCGGCCATCCTCGATGGTAACGTCAAGCGCGTCTTTGCGCGCGTGTTCGGAGTGGATGGCTATCCCGGTGCCAAGCCGGTCGAAGACCAGCTGTGGCTGCGCGCGGTGGCCCTGCTCCCGGAAGAGGATATCGAGTCCTACACCCAAGGCCTGATGGACCTGGGCGCGACGCTGTGCGTGCGCGGCAAGCCGGCGTGCACGCGCTGTCCGCTGGCCGGACGCTGCGTGGCGCTGGCCGAGGATCGCGTGGCCGAACTGCCGGTGAGCAAACCGAAGAAAGCCGTGCCGGAAAAGGAAACGGTGATGCTGGTCATCACCCAGGGCGAGGATGTGCTGCTGGAGCAGCGCCCCGACAGCGGCATCTGGGGCGGCCTGCTGTCGCTGCCGGAAATCGGCGTCGGCAATGCCGAACACTTCGACACGGCCGTGCGCACCGTGGTGGCGCCCTATGGCGAGCTCGATGGCTGCCGCAAGCTGCAGCCGTTCTCGCACGTCTTCACGCACTTCAAGCTGCATGTGGCACCGTTCCAGGTTGCCCTGAAGAGCCGCAGCCATCGCATCGCCGAAGGCGGGCTGGTCTGGTATCCGGCGCGCAAGCTGGCCGATGCGCCCTTGCCGGCACCGGTCAAGAAACTCTTGCTGGGGGTCTTGCGGGCGGATGATCTGCTGGCCAGTGCCTGAACAGTTCACCTGACAGTTGCGGGTCTCACACCTGACACTTCAAGTCCCCGCACCTGACACTTCGGAAGCGCGCACCTGTCAGTTCAGCTGGCGATGCCTGCACACCACCTGTTCAGTGGCGCGGAAATGGCTGGCCAGTTGCTCAGCCAGATAGACTGAACGATGCTGGCCACCGGTGCAGCCGATGGCCACGGTGAGATAGCTGCGGTTGTCGTTCTTGAAGGAGGGCAGCCACTTTTCGACGAAGCCGCGGATGTCGTTGTACATCTCGGCCACTTCCGGATAGGCCACCAGGAACTCGATCACCGGCGCATCGCGTCCGGTCAGCGGGCGCAGCTCGGCGTCATAGTGCGGATTGGGCAGCATGCGCACGTCGAACACCAGGTCGGCATCCAGCGGCAGGCCGTGCTTGAAGCCGAAGGATTCGATGAGCAGGGTCAGCGGCGAGCGTTCCAGGTCCACCAGGTCCTTGATCCAGCGGCGCAGCTTGTTGGAGCTGAGCTGCGAGGTATCCATGACCAGGCCGATGTCCTGCAGGTCGCCCAGCATCTCCTTTTCCAGCGCGATGCACTCGGTCAGGGTCAGGCGGTCCGATGAGGTCGGGCGGCCCGGCAGCAGGCGGTGCGACAGCGGATGGCTGCGGCGCGTCTCGGAGAAGCGGGTGATGAGGGTTTCGTCGGAGGCGGTCAGGAAGAACACCTTGACGTCATGGCCATCGGCGCGCAACTGCTCGATGTCGGTGCGCAGCGTGGCCAGTGAATCGGCACTGCGGGCATCGGTGGCCACGGCCAGCATGCTTGCACCTTCCTTGATGCGGGTCTGCACCAGGTCGCACAGCAGGGAGGGCGGGAGATTGTCGACGCAGAAATAGCCGGCGTCTTCCAGCACGTGAAGTGCTACCGATTTGCCGGAGCCGGAAATGCCGGTGATCAGAACGATTCGCATGGCGGAATCATAACGCATCACCCGCGCCTGCGTGGCGGCACGGGTAGGCCAATGCGCCACCGAAAGTTTTCCCGACGAGCGGGAAAATTGCGTCCGGCTTGTCCGGCTTATTCGCCGTTCATGGCGCGCCGCTGGCGTTCGATGAATTCCTTGAGGGTATCGATGCCGCGCAGTTGCAGGATGGTGTTGCGCACGGCGGCTTCCAGCAGCACCGCGATGTTGCGGCCGGCCGCCACGGGAATGACCACCTTGCGGATCGGCAGGCCCAGCACTTCTTCGTATTGCGCATCCAGCGGCAGGCGTTCGTAGTTTTCTTCCAGCGTGCTGCGGCGGACCAGGTGGACGATGAGCTTCAGGCGCATCTTGCGGCGCACGGCGGTCTCGCCAAAGATGGCCTTGATGTCCAGCAGACCCAGGCCGCGCACTTCCAGCAGGTTGGCCAACAGCGGCGGGCAGCGGCCCTCGATCATGTTGGGCGCGATGCGCGCGAACTCCACCGCGTCATCGGCCACCAGGCCGTGGCTGCGCGAGATCAGTTCAAGACCCAGTTCGCTCTTGCCCAGTCCCGATTCACCGGTGATCAACACGCCCACGCCCAGCACGTCCATGAACACGCCGTGCATGGTGATCTGCTGCGCCAGTTTCTTGGAGAGATACACGCGCAGATAATCGATCACCTGCGCGGCCGGCAACGGCGTGGAAAACAGCGGGATGTTCTTTTCATCGCACACCGCCAGGATATCGGGCGGGGTCGACAGGCCTTGCGCGATGATGAACGCAGGCGGCTCACCGGCCACCAGTTCGGCGGTCTGGTAGGCGCGCGAGGTGTTGGAGAGACGGTTGTAGTACTCGATTTCCTGATGGCCGAAGACCTGCAGGCGGCCAGGGTGGATCAGGTTCAGGTGGCCGACCTGGTCGGAGGCCGAGACGGCATCGCCCGAGATCAGGCGCTCGCCGCCGGGGAAGCCGGCGAACCAGCCCAGTTGCAGGGATTCACGGTTTTCTTCGTACAGCTGCTGAATCGACAACGCGGAATAATTGGGCATGGAGATCCGGATCTGCTCACAGGATAGGGTGCGGAATTGCCGCCGGCTTGGTGCAGCCTGATTGTGCCGGCCTCAGCCGGCTTTTTCCATCGAGGTCTGCCAGGTCACGATGCGGGCATGCACCACGGCAGGGTCGGACTCGACGGTGAGTTCATTGCGGAAGGCATCATCGGAAAACATCTCGGCGATTTCCGAGAGGATTTCCAGATGCTGCTGCGTCACGTTGTCGGGAATAAGCAGGAACACCAGCAGCTTGACCGGCTGGCCGTCAGGCGACTCGAAGGGAATCGGTGCGGCCAGGCGCATGAACAGCGCCAGCGGCGCTTTCAGGCCCTTGATGCGGCCGTGCGGCACGGCCACGCCATGCCCCAGTCCGGTCGAACCCAGACGCTCTCGTGCGAACAGGTTTTCGGAAACGGTGGAGCGCGCGATGCCGCTGTTGTTTTCGAAGGTCAGGCCGGCTTGTTCGAAAGCTCTTTTTTTGCTGGACACTTCCAGATCCAGAACCACGTTTTCTGGAGACAGGATTTTTGCGAGATTAGTCATGACGCTCAAGGAATTGCTACGGACTGAAGCTTTGAGCAGGATTATAGGCTTCTTTGCCGATGCCGGAAGGCTTTGAAAGCGCTGAACAGGAGGGGATTTCGGGCAGAAAACCGCGAATTGCCACGAGTTGCATACGAAAGATCGATGATCGTTGGCAACAAGTTGCCGCAAGGGATATCACGCCGTGATGGTTGGCGATGATGTGTGACGATGTGTGGAAAAAAGCGCGGCAGGAAAGGGCGGCTCATCTGTTGCCCGGTCGCATCGGCCGGGACGAATGCCGCAAAGCAGACCCGCCGGCATGCACCGGCGGGCTGAAGTGATTACATCTCGATGCGGCCGAAGATCAGCAGCACGTCGCCATTGTTCTTGTTGGCCGACAGGCGCGGCACGTAGGCGAACATGATCTTGGCCTTCTGCGTACCGATGGAGGCCAGCGGCAGCGGCACCGGGAAGGGGATGCTGTGGAAGTAATCCTGACGGCTCATCAGCATGGCGGTGCCGCCCAGGCCCAGTTCCAGCCCGGTCTTGGCGATCGGGAATACCCATTCATAGGCATAGCCGGCCATGTACTGCGGATGGCGGTGCGAATCCTTGATCACGAAGCCGTACAGGGATTCATCATTGCCCTGCTCGTTGCGCAGGGTCTTGCCGTAACCGGCACCCCAGGCATGCTCGTTGAGTTCATTGAGCTTGTCGCGGCTGTAGGTGCTGCGGCCGTGGTGCGCCACGCCGGACAGGTAGATGGCGTCATCGCCCTGGTTCCAGATCCTGGAGGCGTGGTCCTTGGTTTGCTGCCAGAGGCTGTACTGGTTGTCTTCGGCGTGGACGGCGGGGGCCAGGGCCAAGGTGGCGGCAGAGACGAGGGCGGCTTTGCGCAACTTCGCGCCAAAAGTGAAGGTTTCGGCCTGGCACCGGAGCTGGGTGGTGGTTTTCATGGTTGTTATTGAAGGGAAAAGCAAAAAAACGCGACGGCAAGTGGGTAAGCGAGGGGATGTGCAGGCGGCCCGGTGACCGCGAAACAGGCAAAAGGCGAGTCGCCGGCCAGCTCATCCACAGCTTGTGTGGACTGCCATCGTGGCAAAAATATCCCGCTAGGTGGATCTTGCTGAAGCGCAAGATGTTACCAAATCATGGCGCCCATGGCTGTCCCCACGGGACAACGACACCGCTGGGTGCAAGATTTTGTAACAATTTGCTGACACTCCGTGGTGTTGGCACCACGGAGAACAGCCTGCAGGGATGAATTGTCGACGCTTACTGGCGCGCGTTGCGCAGTTGCGAAGGCGGCTTGGCGCTGGAGAAATTGCTGCGCCAGGGATTGATGTCCAGTCCGCCGCGCCGGGTGTAGCGGGCATAGACCGCCAGCTTCTGCGGTTTGCAGTGGCGCAGGATGTCAGTGAAGATGCGTTCCACGCATTGCTCGTGGAATTCATTGTGTTCGCGGAAGCCGATGATGTACTTCAGCAGCCGCTCCTGGTCGATGGGCGCGCCCACGTACTGGATCTGCACGCTGCCCCAGTCGGGCTGGCTGGTCACCGGGCAGTTGGACTTGAGCAGGTGCGACACCAGGGTTTCTTCCACGGTGGCTTCGTCGGTATGGGCACGCAGCAGGCTGCCATCGGGATGGGCCGCGCCGGTGGCCGGTTCGATTTCCACATCGAGCCGGTCCAGCAGCAGGCCCGAGAGTTCACCAAACTGCATCTGTCCGAACTGCGAGGATTCGGTCAGCGTCACCTGCACGCTGGCGCCGGCGGCGGCCGAGAGGTCGGTGCGCATCTTGGTGATCAGTTCGTCGGCGCTTTCCAGACGTTCCTGGTTGAAGGAGTTCAGATATAGCTTGAATGACTTCGACTCGATGATGTTGGGCGAATCGGCCGGCACCATGAAGGTGGCGATGGCGATCTGGGGTTTGCCGCGCAGGTTCAGCCAGGAGATTTCATAAGCCGTCCACAGGTCCACGCCGAAGAAGGGCAGGGTGCCGCTGATCTGCAATTCGGCGCGCTTGGGCGCGCGCGGAATCGGGAACAGCAGGCTGGGATCGTAATGGGTCGGATATTCCGAACTCTTGCCCAGGGGTGAACTTTCCGGCGAATGGCCGACGGTGGATGCGGACGGGTTGGTGTGGTCCATGTGAATACTCCTGCGGTGCTGCGGGTGACGTTCTGTGATGTTGCCGCCGCGCGCAGTTGAAATGGCGCGCGGCGTCGGCCTTGATCAGCCGAGGAAGAGCTTGTACAGCGGGTTCTTGGTTTCGTCCCAGTGGCGATAGCCCAGCTGGGCCAGGAAGGCGCGGAATTCCTTCATTTCCTTCTTTGGTACCTGCAGGCCGATCAGGATGCGGCCGACATCGCCGCCCTGGTTGCGGTAGTGGAACAGGCTGATGTTCCAGCCCGGATTCATGCTGGAAAGGAACTTCATCAGCGCGCCCGGACGCTCCGGGAATTCAAAGCGATACAGCAGTTCATCGCCTGCCAGGTCACTCTTGCCGCCCACCAGGTGACGGATGTGGACCTTGGCCAGTTCATCATGGGTCAGGTCCAGCACGCCAAAGCCTGCCTTCTCGAAATTGCGCGCGATCTTGCCCGCTTCATCCGCCGCCGACACCTGGATACCGACGAACACATGTGCCGCCTTGGCATCGCTGATGCGGTAGTTGAATTCGGTGACGTTGCGCGGGCCCACGGTTTCGCAGAAGCGGCGGAAGCTGCCGCGTTCTTCGGGAATGGTGACGGCGAAGACCGCTTCACGCGCCTCGCCGTTGTCCGCCATTTCGGCCACGAAGCGCAGGCGGTCGAAGTTCATGTTGGCGCCGCAGGCAATGGTGATCAGGGATTCGCCCTTGATCGGCTTCTTGCTGGCCTTGGCACGCTCCACGTACGCCTTGGCACCGGCCACGGCCAGTGCGCCGGCGGGTTCGACGATGCTGCGCGTGTCCTGGAAGATGTCCTTGATGGCGGTGCAGACGGCATCGGTGTCGACGATGATGATTTCATCGACCAGTTCCTTGGCGATGCGGAAGGTTTCTTCACCTACCAGCTTGACCGCCGTGCCGTCCGAGAACAGGCCCACGTCCGGCAGCGCCACGCGGCGGCCGGCTTTCAGGCTGCGCGCCATGGCGTCGGAGTCGGTGGTCTGTACGCCGATGATCTTGATGTCCGGCCGCACTGCCTTGACGTAGGAGGCCACGCCCGCGATCAGGCCGCCGCCGCCGATGGCCACGAAGATGGCGTGGATCGGTTCCGGGTGCTGGCGCAGGATTTCCATCCCCACCGTGCCCTGGCCGGCGATCACGTAGGGATCGTCGAAGGGGTGGACGAAGGTCAGCTTCTGCTTCTTTTCCAGCGTCAAGGCGTGTTCGTAGGCATCGGTGAAGGAGTCGCCGAAGAGCACCACTTCACCGCCGCGCGCCTTGACGGCATCGATCTTCACCTGCGGGGTGGTGGTGGGCATGACGATCACGGCGCGGCAGCCCAGGCGGGCTGCGGAGAGCGCCACGCCCTGGGCGTGGTTGCCGGCCGAGGCGCAGATGACGCCGCGCTTCAGTTGCGCCGGCGTCAGGTGGGCCATCTTGTTGTAGGCGCCGCGCAGCTTGAAGCTGAACACGCTCTGCATGTCTTCACGCTTGAAGTAAATTCGATTATCAATCCTTTGCGACAGCGTATTCGCCAGTTCCAGCGGGGTTTCTTGGGCGACGTCGTAGACGCGGGCGGTCAGGATCTTTTTCAGATAATCGTTACTCATGTTGGTCATCAATGAAGTGAAGTCAGGCGAGCAGCAGCGGGTTCAGGCGCGGTCATATCGCATTCAGGGTAAAAGGAATCAAGGCTGGGTAAGCCGCTGGGGATTTCCTCCTGGGCCGGGCCGGCAGGTCACCGGTCCGGGCCAGGGGAACTGGACATTATAAGGGAGCCGCGCAAGGCCACGGCAAGCTTGGCGTGTCTGATGCCGGAGATGAATCTTTCTTCACTTCTTGAATTCAGGCCCGGCGGCACCAGCTAGAATGCACGCTGCGCCACCCGACCGGCTTGACGGGTGGCAAGTTTTCCTCCTGGCTGCGGCCAGCCGATTTCATCTACCTGCCTCCTGCATGATCGAATCCGCCGTCCTCTGGCTGCTCAATATCCTCGCCATTCCTACCGTCGGCCTGACCTCGGTGTTCCTGATCAGCTTCATTTCGGCCACCCTGCTGCCGCTGGGTTCTGAACCGGCGGTGTTTGCCGTCATCAAGGCCAGTCCGGAGATGTTCTGGCCGGTGATCCTGGTGGCCACCTTCGGCAACACCCTGGGCGGTATCGTCGACTATTGGATGGGCTATGGGGCCAAGCAGGCCTTCGCCAAGGAGCGTTCCTCGCGCTGGTTCCACTGGCTGGAGCGCTTCGGTGCCAAGACCATGCTGCTGGCCTGGCTGCCCGGCATCGGCGACCCCATCTGCACCCTGGCCGGCTGGCTGCGGCTGCCGTTCTGGCCTTCGGTGTTCTATATGGCCATCGGCAAGTTCATCCGCTACGTGCTCATGACCTGGCTGCTGCTGAACGTGCCGGATGGCTTCTGGCACAAGCTGGGCAACTGGCTGGCGTAAATTGTTGGAAAGATGAAGGAAAACGGCGCCGCAAGGGCGCCGTCGGCATTTCTGGGGGAAAGCTGGAATTATCCTGCCAGGGTCGGCACCAGGTTTTCCAGCAGGCGGATGGCCAGGAAAGTGGCCGTCACGCCCAGCACGGCGAAGTGGCGGGTCTTGAGCTTCATGGCCAGGCCGGTGTCTTCGTTGAGGATGGCGGTGTGCATGGTGATCTCCTTGTGGCGTCGTCGCGGCCGGGTCAGGCCTTGCATTGGGCATAGTCGGCCAGGGTAATGGCCAGGTTTTCCAGGAATTCGGTCATCAGGGTTTGCAACATGGGGCCTCCTTGGCGCGATGGGTCAGGGCATGTCCCTGAGGGCTGAGTCGTTGAGATGAATTATAGATTTTGACAATCGTTTTATTGAAATTGATTGTCAATATGAATCCAATTGGTTGAGGCTATTGCCGCGCCCCTGGCGGCAAACGTCGCCGATCCGCCGCACAAGGTCTCCCAAAGCTCATGCAAGCGCGCCCAAAACCCGGGTCGGGCCATCGCGAGTTTTGCCAATAGGCTAAAATGCACCTCCGGCAGCAGATTTACCTCATACATCGATGAACGCCCCCGCACAGATCCAGGCTTTGCTTACAGACGCGCCGCACGGCGCCGCGACCCCGCGCTTGCGCGAAATCCCTTACAACTACACTTCCTTCTCCGATCGCGAGATCGTGATCCGGTTGTTGGGCGAAGCTTCCTGGTCCCTGCTCGACGAGCTGCGCGGCAAGCGCCAGACCGGCCGTTCGGCGCGCATGCTGTATGAAGTATTGGGCGATATCTGGGTGGTCCGCCGCAATCCCTACCTGCAGGACGACCTGCTGGACAACCCCAAGCGCCGCGCCGCCCTGATCGAGGCGCTGAACCATCGCCTGAGCGAGGTCGACAAGCGCCGCCTGGCCACCGACCTGGCCGAATCCGGCGACGCCGAGGCCCAGCGCCGCAGTGCCAGCGTGGAAGCCTTGCTGAAGGCCGCCCGCAAGGCCATCGGTGATTTCGCTGAAGAATTCCGCCAGACCTATGACCTGCGCAAGCGCGCCACCAAGGTACTGGGCCGCTATACCGCCAAGGACAACATCAAGTTCGACGGCCTCTCGCGCGTCTCCCATGTGACCGACGCCACTGACTGGCGCGTGGAGTACCCCTTCGTGGTGCTGACCCCGGACAGCGAAGACGAGATGGCCGGCCTGGTCAAGGCCTGTATCGAACTCGGCCTGACCATCATCCCGCGCGGCGGCGGCACCGGCTACACCGGCGGCGCCATTCCGCTCACGCCCATGTCGGCCGTCATCAACACCGAAAAGCTGGAACAGCTGGGCGCAGTCGAGATGGAAATCCTGCCCGGCCTGGACAAGCCCTACGCCACCATCTACTCGGGGGCCGGCGTGGTCACCAAGCGCGTCTCGGATGCGGCTGAGAAGGCCGGCTTCGTCTTCGCGGTGGACCCGACCTCGGCCGAAGCCTCCTGCATCGGCGGCAACGTCGCCATGAACGCCGGCGGCAAGAAGGCCGTGCTGTGGGGCACCGCGCTGGACAACCTGGCCAGCTGGCGCATGGTCGATCCGCAGGGGGACTGGCTGGAAGTGACCCGCCTGGACCACAACCTGGGCAAGATCCACGACGTGGAAGTGGCACGCTTCAAGCTGGAGTGGTCGCATCCCGGCGAAAAGGGCCAGAAGACCGAAGTCTTCAAGACCGAGATCCTGGAAATCTCCGGCAAGAAATTCCGCAAGGAAGGCCTGGGCAAGGACGTCACCGACAAATTCCTCTCGGGCCTGCCCGGCGTGCAGAAGGAAGGTTGCGACGGCCTGATCACCTCGGCCCGCTGGATCCTGCACAAGATGCCCAAGCAGACCCGCACGGTCTGCCTGGAATTCTTCGGCCAGGCGCGCGATGCGATTCCCTCGATCGTCGAAATCAAGGATTACCTCGACGCCGAAACCAAAAAGGGCGGCGCCATCCTGGCCGGCCTGGAACACCTGGACGAGCGCTACCTGCGCGCGGTCGGCTATGCCACCAAGTCCAAGCGCGGCGTGCTGCCCAAGATGGTGTTGATCGGCGACATCGTCGGCGATGACGAGAATGCCGTGGCCGCTGCCGCGTCGGAAGTCATCCGCATGGCCAACAACCGCGTGGGTGAAGGCTTCGTGGCCGTGAGCCCGGAAGCGCGCAAGAAATTCTGGCTGGACCGTTCGCGCACGGCGGCCATCGCCAAGCACACCAACGCCTTCAAGATCAACGAAGACGTGGTGATCCCGCTGAACCGCATGGGCGAATACACCGACGGCATCGAGCGCATCAACATCGAGCTGTCGATCAAGAACAAACTGCAACTGCTGGCCGAACTGGACAGCTTCTTCGTCAAGGGCAACCTGCCGCTGGGCAAGAGCGACGACGCCGAGGGTGACGACATCCCCGCCGCCGAAATGCTGGAAGACCGCGTCCACCAGGCCGAGAGCCTGCTGGAACAGACCCACGCACGCTGGTCCTACCTGCTGGCCAACCTGGACAAGCCGCTGGATGAAGCCAAGGGAGAACTGGCCGCACTGGGCCTGGAAAAGATGCTGCCGGTGTTTGAGCAGCGCCTGATCGACCAGCCCGAAGCCGCCGTCTTCCACGTGGTGCAGGACCGCACCGTGCGCATCTCCTGGAAGCAGGAAGTGCGGGCGCAACTGCGCCAGATCTTCTCGGGCGCGGCCTTCAAGCTGATCCTGGAAGAATGCCAGGCCATCCACAAGCGCGTGCTGCGCGGCCGCGTCTTCGTGGCCCTGCACATGCACGCGGGTGATGGCAACGTGCACACCAACATCCCGGTCAATTCCGACCACTACGAAATGCTGCAGGATGCCCACGTCGCCGTGGCCCGCATCATGAAGCTGGCCCGTTCGCTCAATGGCGTGATCTCGGGCGAACACGGCATCGGCATCACCAAGCTGGAATTCCTGACCGAAGACGAGATCGGCGAATTCCGCGAATACAAGAAGCGCGTGGACCCGGAAGGCCGCTTCAACAAGGGCAAGCTCCTGAACCTGCCCGGCATGGAAGCGGACCTGTCCAACGCTTACACGCCGTCGTTCGGTTTGATGGGCCACGAGTCGCTGATCATGCAGCAGAGCGACATCGGTGCCATTGCCAGCAGCGTCAAGGACTGCCTGCGCTGCGGCAAGTGCAAGCCGGTCTGCTCGACCCACGTGCCGCGCGCCAACCTGCTGTACTCGCCGCGCAACAAGATCCTGGCGACCTCGCTGCTGGTGGAAGCCTTCCTCTATGAAGAGCAGACCCGCCGTGGCGTCTCCATCAAGCATTGGGAAGAGTTCGAGGACGTGGCCGACCACTGCACGGTGTGCCACAAGTGCGTCACGCCTTGCCCGGTCGATATCGACTTCGGCGATGTTTCGATGAACATGCGCAACCTGCTGCGCAAGATGGGCAAGAAGTCCTTCAATGCCGGCACCAATGCGGCCATGTTCTTCCTCAATGCCACCGACCCGGCCACCATCAACGCCACCCGCAAGGTGATGACGCAGTGGGGCTTCAAGGCGCAGCGCCTGGGCAACGACCTGATGAAGAAGTTTGCCAAGAAGCAGACCCAGAAACCTCCCGCCACCGTCGGCAAGCCGCCGGTCAAGGAGCAGGTGATTCACTTCATCAACAAGAAGATGCCGGGCAACCTGCCCAAGAAGACCGCGCGCGCGCTGCTGGATATCGAGGACGACAAGATCGTCCCCATCATCCGCAACCCCAAGACCACCACGGCCGATACGGAAGCGGTGTTCTATTTCCCGGGCTGCGGATCGGAGCGCCTGTTCTCGCAGGTCGGCCTGGCCACGCAAGCGATGCTGTGGAACGTGGGCGTGCAGACCGTGCTGCCGCCGGGCTACCTGTGCTGCGGTTATCCGCAACGTGGTACCGGCGACTTCGAAAAGGGCGAGAAGATCATCACCGACAACCGCGTGCTGTTCCATCGCATGGCCAATACGCTGAACTACCTCGACATCAAGACCGTCGTGGTGTCCTGCGGTACCTGCTACGACCAGCTGCAGGGCTATGAATTCGAGAAGATCTTCCCCGGCTGCCGCATCATCGACATCCACGAATACCTGCTGGAAAAGGGCGTCAAGCTGGAAGGCGTGACCGGTACCCGCTACATGTACCACGACCCCTGCCACAGCCCGATGAAGCAGCAGGATCCATTGAAGACCGTCAACTCGCTCATCACCACGGTGGACGCGCAGAAGATCGAGAAGAACGATCGCTGCTGCGGCGAGTCGGGCACCTTTGGTGTATCGCGTCCGGATGTCTCGACCCAGGTCCGCTTCCGCAAGGAAGAGGAAATGAAGAAGGGCAGCGACAAGGTCCGCGCCGATGGCTTCACCGGCGACGTCAAGATTCTGACCTCCTGCCCGTCCTGCTTCCAGGGCCTGTCGCGCTACAACGAGGATGCCGGCACCACCGCCGACTACATCGTGGTGGAAATGGCGCGTCACCTGCTGGGCGAAAACTGGATGCCGGAATACGTCGAGCGCGCCAACAATGGCGGCATCGAACGTATCCTGGTGTAAGCCATGAGTGCCTCCGTGGTTCCCGCTTGCGAGCTGTGCGCCGGCGATGGTGGCGAGGTGCTGTGGCAGCATCACGCGTTTCGCGTGGTGCTGGTCGATGAGGCCGACTATCCGGGCTTCTGCCGGGTCATCTGCCATGCGCACGTGAAGGAAATGACCGACCTTGCCCCGGCGCAGCGCACCCTGCTGGCCAATGCGGTGTGGGCGGTCGAGGCCGCCCAGCGCGAGGTGATGCAGCCCGAGAAGGTCAACCTGGCCACGCTGGGCAACATGACCCCGCACGTGCACTGGCATGTGATCCCGCGCTTTACCGATGATCGCCATTTCCCCAGCCCGGTCTGGGCCGAGCCGCGCCGTGCGGCCGATGAGGGCTCGCTGGCCGCCCGCCGTGCACTGCTGCCGCAGTTGCGCGAAGCCGTGCGCCGGCATCTCGATGCGGCAGGCCTGACGGCCTGATGCTGGCAGCAGCCCGGCGTGCGGTGACGCCGCCGGGCGCGATGTTTCTTCTCACCAATTTCAACAAGGGAGAGCCCATGAGCGCCCCGTCTTCTCCGGTTCCGGTGTCCTTCAAGGTACGCAAGCTCTCGCGCGTGGTCGAAGTCGAGTTCGATGACGGCGTGATGTTTTCCCTGCCCTTTGAACTGATGCGCGTCCTTTCCCCCTCGGCCGAAGTACGCGGCCACGGACCGGGCCAGGAAGTGCTGCAGACCGGCAAGCGCGACGTCGAGATCCACGGCATCGAACCGGTCGGCAACTATGGCGTCAAACCGCTGTTCTCGGACGGCCACGCCAGCGGCATCTTCACCTGGGATTACCTCTACCAGCTCGGCCGTGACCAGGCGGCCCTGTGGGAAGCCTATCTGCAGAAACTGGAAGCGGCCGGCTTCACCCGTGAAAGCGGGCGCGATCACCAGCCCGAGGCGGCAGGCGGCCATGGCTGCGGCCATTCGCACTGAGGCGCGCCTCCTGCTGATCCAGGGCAAGCTCTGCGCTGGCCCGTCTCTTATAATGTCGTCTTCATCGTTACAGGCCCAGCCATGACCAACACCACCCACTTCGGTTACGAAACCGTCAAAGAAGAAGAAAAGGTCCGCAAGGTCGCGGAAGTGTTCCACTCCGTCGCTGCCAAGTACGACGTGATGAACGACTTCATGTCGGCGGGCCTGCATCGCATCTGGAAAGCCTTCACCATCGCCCAGGCCGGCGTGCGTCCGGGCTTCAAGGTGCTCGACATCGCCGGTGGTACCGGTGACCTCTCCAAGGTCTTCGCCAAGCAGGCAGGTCCGAGCGGCGAAGTCTGGCTTACTGACATCAACGAATCCATGCTGCGTGTGGGCCGCGACCGTCTGCTCAACAAGGGCATCGTCACCCCGACCATGCTGTGCGATGCCGAGAAACTGCCCTTCCCGGACAATTATTTCGACCGCGTCTCGGTGGCCTTCGGCCTGCGCAACATGACCCACAAGGATGCCGCCCTGGCCGAAATGCGCCGCGTGCTCAAGCCCGGTGGCAAGCTGCTGGTGCTGGAATTCTCCAAGGTCTGGGAACCGCTGAAGAAGCCCTATGACGTCTATTCCTTCTCGGTCCTGCCGTGGCTGGGCAAGAAGGTCGCCAACGATGCCGACAGCTATCGCTACCTGGCCGAATCGATCCGCATGCACCCCGACCAGGAAACCCTGAAGCAGATGATGGAACAGGCCGGCCTGGATCGCGTACAGTATTTCAACCTGACCGCCGGTGTGGCTGCGCTGCATACGGGCATTAAGATGTGATTAATGCTGGGCGCGCCAGCATTAAGGCTGGCTTAATTCTGCCCGGCGACAATGATGGCTCCGATGTGGCGGCTTGCTTTTCCCTCGGCCCGCTCGCCACTTCGGCATCATCCACAAGAGGCAAGCCCATGAAAAAAATATTCCTCGCACTGCTGCTGGCGATCACTTCGCTCTCCCTCATCATGTCGCCCGCCGAGGCCAAGCGCCTGGGTGGCGGTGGTTCCTTCGGCAAGCAATCCTCCAATTACTCGCGCCAGGCGGCCCCCTCTGCGCCGTCTTCGCCGTCCTATAGCCAGCCTTCCCGTCCTGCCGCACCGGCCGCCGCGCCGCAAAGCGCTCCCATGCCCAAGCCCGCCAGTCCCTGGCGCAATGTGCTGGGCGGTGCACTGCTGGGCTTCGGCCTCGGTGCGCTGATGTCGCACTTCGGGATCGGTGGCGCGCTCGGCGGCATGCTGGGTTCGCTGCTGACCATTGCGCTGCTGTGCGCGGCGGTGATCTTCCTGATCCGCCTGTTTGCCCGTGGCCGTGAAGCGCAGAACAACAACCCGGCCTATGCCACACCGATGCCGGGCGTGAGCCCCATCGGCAGCGCTGCCGGTGCCACCCCGGAAATCGGTTCCGGGCTGCGCGACATCAATCCGCCGCCGGCGGTCCCGCACGCGTCGCCTGCCGCCCTGCAAGGCAATGGCTACGGCGGCACGGCCCAGCCGGCGCAGATCCAGCAATGGGGCATCCCCGATGGCTTTGATACGGCCGGATTCGTGCGCAATGCCAAGACCTATTTCATCCGCCTGCAGGCGGCGTGGGATCGCGCCGACGTCAACGACATCCGTGAATTCACCACGCCCGAGATGTTCGCCGAACTGCGCATGCAGCTGAGCGAACGTGGCGCAGCGCCCAATGCCACCGATGTCGTGCAGCTCGACGCGCAACTGCTGGGCATCGAGACCATGGCCTTCGATTACCTGGCCACGGTGCGCTTCCAGGGTCTCATCAAGGAAGCGCCGGATGCCTCGGCCGAACCCTTCGCCGAGATCTGGAATCTCTCCAAGCCGCTCAACGGCAGCGGCGGCTGGGTGCTGGCGGGTATCCAGCAGGTCTGATGCAGGCACAAGGCGCGCTGGATCAAGCCAGCCGCAGTGCCTGAACCTTGCCAGTGCGCCAAGCTGGTACACTTGAAACCGCCCGGCTTTTGCGGGCGGTTTTGTTTTGGCGGAGGGAATTCTTTCTGCTCCGGCGTACTCAACCCGTAGTCCTCCGATCCACCCCGATTCTGGAATCCATGTCCGTGCTGCCCGATCCGTCCACTCTTGTCTCCGGCCTCGATCCGATGAAACCTGCCGCTGCGGTGATCAACCACCTGCTGGCCCAGGAACCGTGGGCGCGCGACACCCTCATGGCCCATGCCGGCAAGGTCGCCTGCATCGATACCGGCGTCATGCAATTGCGCCTGAAGGTGACCGGCGATGGCTACCTGCAGGAGGTGCCGGCCGATGCGCTGGCCAACGTCACCATCCGCCTGAAGCTGTCCGACCTGCCGCTGATCGCCGCCAACCGCGAGCGCGCCGTCTCTTACGTCAAGCTGGAAGGCGATGCCGATTTCGCCAATGTGATTTCGCAGCTGAGCCAGAAGCTGCGCTGGGATGCCGAGGATGACCTCTCCCGCGTGGTCGGCGATGTCGCTGCGACCCGCATCGTCTCCGGCGCGCGGGGCCTGTTCGACGCCGCACGCACCACGCAGCGCAAGCTGACCGAAAACCTTGCCGAGTATTTCCTGGAAGAACAACCGATGCTGATCCGCCCCCGCCAGTTGCAGGATTTTTCTGCCGACGTCGTGCGCCTGCGCGATGATCTGGAACGCCTGTCCAAACGCATCGAGAAACTGGAGCGTCGTTAAATGCTGCTGCGTTCCATGCGTCTGCTCAAGATCATCCGTGTCGCCATTCTCTACGGCCTGGATGAAATCATCGCCTCCGAATTTGCGCCGCCGCGCATCGCCCGCATCATCAACCGCATTTTCTTCTGGCGCGACCTGACTGCGCCGCGCGGTGAGCGCCTGCGTCGCGCGCTGGAGGATCTCGGTCCCATCTTCATCAAGTTCGGCCAGGTGCTCTCGACCCGGCGCGACCTGATGCCGCCCGATATCGCCAATGAACTGACGCTGCTGCAGGACCGCGTGCCGCCCTTCGAATCGGAACTGGCGGTCAAGCAGATCGAAAAGTCCTTGGGCGCGCATCCGGACCAGCTCTTCGCCAGCTTCGAACGCACCCCGGTGGCCTCGGCCTCGATTGCGCAGGTCCACTTCGCCACCCTGAAGGATGGCAAGGAAGTGGCCGTCAAGGTGCTGCGTCCCGGCATGCGCGACATCATCGATCACGACATCGGCCTGATGCATGTGGCTGCCGACTGGCTGGAACGCCTGTGGGCCGATGGACGTCGCTTGAAGGCCAAGGAAGTCGTGGGCGAGTTCGACAAGTACCTGCACGACGAGCTGGACCTCATGCGCGAAGCGGCCAATGCCAGCCAGCTGCGCCGCAACTTCGCCGAGTCCACGCTGCTGATGGTGCCGGAGATGTATTGGGATTATTGTTCATCCTCGGTGATCGTGATGGAGCGGATGTATGGCATCCCGATCTCGCAGACCGAGCGCCTGCGCGCCGAAGGGGTCGATCTCTCCAAGCTCTCGCGCGATGGTGTGGAGATTTTCTTCACCCAGGTGTTTCGCGATGGCTTCTTCCACGCCGACATGCACCCCGGCAACATCCTGGTGTCGGTAGCCCCGGAAACCTTCGGCCGCTACATCGCGCTGGATTTCGGCATCGTCGGCACGCTCAATGATTACGACAAGGATTACCTGTCGCAGAATTTCCTGGCCTTCTTCCGCCGCGATTACAAGCGCGTGGCCGAGGCCCACATCGAATCCGGATGGGCGCCCAAGGAAACCCGCGTCGATGAACTCGAAGCGGCCGTGCGTGCCTGCTGCGAACCGATCTTCGACCGTCCGTTGAAGGACATCTCCTTCGGCCAGGTGCTGCTGCGCCTGTTCCAGACCTCGCGCCGTTTCAACGTGGAAGTGCAGCCGCAACTGGTGTTGCTGCAGAAGACGCTGCTCAACGTCGAAGGCCTGGGCCGCCAGCTCGATCCGGACCTGGACCTGTGGAAGACCGCCAAGCCCTATCTCGAACGCTGGATGAGCGAGCAGATCGGCTGGCGCGGTTTCGTCGAACAGCTGAAGGTGGAAGTGCCGCGTTACAGCCGCCTGCTGCCGGAGCTGCCGCGCCTGGCGCACCAGGCGCTGACGCGCTACACCGACGGCGAGAGCCAGCCGCAGAACACCGAACTGATCCGCAAGCTGCTGGCCGAGCAGCGGCGCACCAACATGCTGCTGGGTGTGATCGTCTATTTCGGCGGGGGGCTCATCGGCGGCATCATCGTGATCCAGGTGCTGATGCATTTCCTGAAGTTCTATTGATGTAAATGATTTAAATCATTTAGATGATTTGGATGATTTGGATGATTTAGATAGTTTGGTTAATTTGGTAACTATCTAAAACTGTCTTCAGCAAGCGCCGGCCTATGCCGGCGTTTCGCATGGTTCAACCCAAAACAACAGAGGCCAAGAACACCGTGGGAACCAACGACAACAGCCTGTCCGATGCACGCGTACGCATGTTGCCTTACATCGTGGCGGCGACTTTCTTCATGGAGTATCTCGACACCACCATCATCGCCACGGCCTTGCCGCAGATGGCGCAGTCCTTCGGTGTAGGTCCCAACGAACTGAGCCTGGGCATGACGGCCTACATGCTGACGCTGGCCGTCTTCATCCCCATCAGCGGCTGGGTAGCCGACCGCTTCGGTTCGCGCACCGTGTTCGGTATCGCCATTGCGATCTTCACGCTGGCTTCCGTTTTGTGTGGCTATTCGCAGAACGTGTGGGAGTTCACCGCAGCGCGTGTATTGCAAGGCTTGGGTGGCGCAATGATGGTACCGGTCGGGCGCATGATCGTGGTACGCAGTACCGGCAAGGACAGGCTGATGAAAGCCATTGCCACCATCACCTGGCCGGCCATCGTGGCACCGGTGGTGGGACCATCGATCGGTGGCTTCATCACCACCTATGCTTCCTGGCATTGGATCTTCCTGATGAACGTGCCGTTCGGGTTTGCGGCTTTCATTGCCGTCATGCGCGTGGTGCGCAATGAACATGGCCACAGCAAGCGGCCGCTGGACGTGATCGGTTTCCTGCTCTCGGGCGCGGCGCTGACCTCGCTGCTGTATGGCACCGAGATCGCTAGCCATATGGAGTCCAACATCAAGGTGGCGCTTGGCTTCGTGGCCCTCGGCGTGGCGCTCGGGTACTGCGCGTGGCGGCACATGCAGCGCATCGAACATCCGCTGCTGGATTTTTCCAATCTGCGCATTCCGACCTATTCGGTGACGGTGCTGACGGGTTCACTCACGCGGATTGGCGTGGATGCAGTGCCTTACCTGATGCCGCTGATGTTCCAGATCGGTTTCGGCCTGACGGCGTTCCAGTCGGGTTTGCTGCTGCTGGCCACCGCTCTCGGCAATCTCGGCATGAAGGCATTCACCACGCGCATCCTGCAGCGTTTCGGTTTCCGTAGCGTGGCGGTCAACAATGCGGCCATCGCCGGTTGCCTCATCATCGCCTGCGGTCTGCTCACGCCGGGCACGCCGCTGCCGGTGATCCTGGGGGTGATCTTCTGCTACGGGCTGTCGCGGTCGATGCAGTTCTCGACCCTGGCCACGCTGGCGTATGCGGATATCAGCGATGCCCGCAAATCCTCGGCCAGCACGCTCTGGAGCGTCGCGCAGCAGATGACCATCGGCATGGGCATCGCCTTCGGTGCGCTGGCCTTGCGTATCGCGGCGGCGATCCGCGGCGAGGAGATCGATGCCACCGGCGCGCATTTCACGCTGGGCGATTTTCAGTGGGCCTTTGCGATGGCTGGTGTGGTGACGTTGATTTCAGTGATCGGTTATCGCGGCCTGGCGCGGGACGCTGGCAGCAATATTGGCGGCGGGATGCGCGCCGCGCAAGGCAAGCGCTGAACTTCTCGGACGTGTATTCAGCGGTGCGCCGAAAAGCGCTCCGCCAGCCGCTCGCGGCGGAAGTGCTCGACCACGAAATCGACGAATACCCGGGTCTTGGCCGGCAGCAGCCGCGCCGCGGTGAAGTAGAGCGAGAGCATGCCGGTATCCACGTACCAGTCCGGCAGCACCCGCACCAGCGTGCCGCGATCCAGATAGAGCAGGGCATGCGGCATCGACACCAGCGTGATGCCCAGCCCCGCTTCGGCCACCTCGCAAGCCGCATTGGCATCGCTCATGGTCATGCGTTGCTGCAGCGTGACCGGTGCCTGCTGGCCGTCGTGGTCGCGTAGCGAGAAGGGCCGTACGCGCCCGGTCTGGGGCGAGCGGATCAGGATGCCCGCATGCTCGGCCAGGTCGGCCGGCGAGCGCAAGGCGGGATGCGTCTCCAGATAGGCGGGCGAAGCCAGCAGCACCCGATGCGCCGGGGCCAGCTCGCGCGCCACCACGCCGGGCGACAGCTCGGTGCCGCCGGCGATGGCGGCATCAAAGCCCTCGGTGATGAGATCCACCGAGCGGTTCTCGAAATGCCAGTCCGGCTGGATGCCCGGATAGCGCCCCAGGAATTCTCCCAACAAGGGCACGATGTATTGCCGCCCGAATCCCGTTCCCATGCTGACCTTGAGCGTGCCGGCTGGCTGCCCGCCAGCGCTGGCGAGATTGGCCACGGCGCTGCGGATGGCTTGCAGGCCGCCACCCACTTCCTGCAGGAAGCGTTCGCCCGCTTCGGTCAGCGAGAGCTTGCGGGTGCTGCGGTGAAACAGGCGCACGCCCAGTGAAGTCTCCAGCCGTGCCACGTTCTTGCCCACGGCCGCCGACGTCAGGCCGAGCTGGCGTGCCGCCGCCGAAAAGCTGCCGGCGTGGGCCGCAGCGACGAAGCATTCGATGCTGGTCATGGTTTCCATCGCTCGATTCTAAACCATTGGTTTAAAAAGAAGATAGGGATTGCCAGCTAGTCGCCACATAATCAAACGCCGATACTTGCTTCAACCCGGACGCACACAGCAGCACGCCGCTGCAGGCCGACGGGACCAACCCATCACTTTCAAGGAGCAAGATCATGAACAAGCAAATCCAGAACGCCGCCGCATCCCCATCCGCATCCACCCTGGCCTCCAAGGTGGCCTTCGTGCAAGGCGGTTCGCGCGGTATCGGCGCGGCCATCGTGCAGCGCCTGGCCGCCGAGGGCGCCACCGTCGCCTTCACCTATGTCACTTCGCCGGACAAGGCGCAAGCCCTGGTCTCCCGCGTGGAAGCCGCCGGTGGCCGCGCGCTGGCGATCCAGGCCGACAGCGCCGATGCAGCCGCCCTGCAGCAAGCCATCCGCCTGGCCGCGGAGACCTTCGGCCGGCTCGATATCCTGGTGAACAATGCGGGCGTGCTGGCCATGGGCCCCATCGATGAGTTCAAGCTGGAAGACCTGGACCGCACCCTGGCCGTGAACGTGCGCAGTGTGGTGGTGGCGACCCAGGCCGCCGTGCGCTACATGGGCGAAGGCGGCCGCATCATCAGCATCGGCAGCACCAATGCCGACCGCATACCCTTTGCCGGCGGTGCCGTGTATGCCATGAGCAAGTCGGCGCTGGTCGGCCTGACCAAGGGGCTGGCCCGCGACCTTGGTTCGCGCGGCATCACCGTCAACAACGTCCAGCCCGGTCCGGTCGATACCGACATGAACCCGGCCAACAGCGACTTCGCCACTTCCCTGACCGGCCTGATGGCACTGCCGCGCTATGGCAAGGCTGAGGAAATCGCCAGCTTCGTGGCCTATCTGGCAGGTCCGGAAGCGGGCTACATCACCGGTGCCAACCTGATGATCGATGGCGGTTTCTCGGCTTGATCGCTGCTCAGGTCACCGTCACTCTCAGGACGAAAAAAAACCTCGCACCGGTCTGCACCGGGCGAGGTTTTTTCGTGAGAGGGGGAATCAGGCGAACAGGCGAGCCAATTCTACGCCCGGCTCCGGGGCACGCATGAAGGCTTCACCGACCAGGAAGGCATGCACGTCGGCATCGCGCATGCGCTTGACATCGTCCGGGGTGGCGATCGCCGATTCGGTGACCACCAGCTTTTCCGGGGGGATGCGCGGCAGCAGGTTCAGCGTGGTGTCGAGCGTGGTCTCGAAGGTGCGCAGGTTGCGGTTGTTGATGCCCAACAGGCGGGTCTTCAGCTTGAGGGCCGCGTCCAGTTCAGCCTGATCGTGGACTTCCACCAGCACGCTCATGCCCAGCTCATGGGCGCAGGCTTCTATGTCGGCCATGAGACCGTGGTCCAGCGCAGCCACGATCAGCAGGATGGCGTCCGCGCCCCAGGAGCGCGCTTGATAGATCTGGTAATGATCCATCATGAAATCCTTGCGCAGCACCGGCAGGGCACACGCGGCGCGCGCCTGCTTGAGGTAGTCCGGCGAGCCCTGGAAGAATTGTTCATCGGTCAGTACCGACAGGCAGGCCGCGCCATGTTCGGCATAGCTCACCGCGATCTCGGCCGGCTTGAAGTCGGGACGGATCACGCCCTTGGAAGGCGAGGCTTTCTTGACTTCGGCAATCACGCCGGCCTGGCCGTTGGCGATCTTGCTGCGCAGGCTCTCTTCGAAATTGCGCAGTTCCGAGCGCAATTCGCTATCGGTTTCCACATCGCGGCGCAGGCTGGCGAGGTCGCGCTGCTGCTTGGCGATGCGGACTTCCTCGGCCTTGACGTCGAGGATCTTGTTGAGGATGTCGGACATGGGGCTCCTGTCAGGGGTCTGAGTTGAGGGGCGGAGATCAGTGCTTGCCGCCGAGCTGGCGGGTCACCTGGACGAACTGGTCCAGCTTGGCACGCGCCGCACCGGAAGCAATGGTGGCACGCGCCGTCTGCAGGCCCTCGGCGATCGAGGGCGCAACGCCGGCCGCGTAGAGCGCGGTGGCGGCATTGATGACTACGATGTCGTGCACCGGACCGGGTTCCCCACGCAGGGCTTCGAAGATTTTCTCCTTGGACTCGGTGGCATTGCCGACCTGCAAGTTGCGGCTGGCAAACATGGACAGGCCGAAATCTTCCGGATGGATCTCGTATTCGCGGATCTCGCCGTTGACCAGCTCGCCCACCATGGTGGCACCGCCCAGCGTGACTTCATCCAGGTTGTCTCGGCCCCAGACCACGATGGCGTGCTGCGCGCCCAGGCGTTGCAGTACGCGCACCTGGATGCCGACCAGGTCTGCATGGAACACACCCATGAGGATGTTGGGAGCCCCGGCCGGATTGGTGAGCGGACCGAGGATGTTGAAGATGGTGCGCACGCCCAGCTCCTTGCGCACCGGCGCCGCATGCTTCATGGCGGCGTGGTGGTTGGGGGCGAACATGAAGCCGATGCCGGTCTGGGCGATCGATTGCGCCACTTGTTCGGGTTGCAGGTTGATGTCTGCGCCCAGGGCTTCAAGCACATCGGCGCTGCCCGAGGAGGAGGAGACACTGCGTCCGCCATGCTTGGCCACGCGCGCACCGGCGGCCGCCGCCACGAACATGGAGGCGGTGGAAATGTTGAAGGTGTGCGCACCGTCGCCGCCGGTGCCGACGATGTCGAGCAGGCGCGAGGTGTCGGCCATCGGCACCTTGGTGGCGAATTCGCGCATGACCTGGGCGGCGGCGGCGATCTCGCCGATGCTTTCCTTTTTCACGCGCAGGCCCATGGTGAGGGCCGCGATCATCACCGGCGACATCTCGCCGCTCATGATCTGGCGGAACAGCGTCAGCATTTCATCGTGGAAGATTTCGCGATGCTCGATACAGCGCAGCAGCGCTTCTTGGGGAGTGATGGGCATGTCTTGTCTCGATTTGTCTAATGGTCTCAGCCGTGGGCGCTGCCGGTCAGGAAGTTCTTGAGCAGGGCGTGGCCGTGCTCGGAGAGGATGGACTCGGGGTGGAACTGCACGCCTTGCAGGTCGAACTCCTTGTGACGCACGCCCATGATTTCGCCATCATCGGTCCAGGCGGTCACTTCCAGGCAATCCGGCAGGGTGGCGCGTTCGATGGCCAGCGAGTGATAGCGGATCACGGTATAGGGAGTGGGCAGGTCCTTGAAGACGCCAACGCCGGTGTGCGCAATCTTGGACGTCTTGCCATGCATGACCTGCTTGGCGCGGATGATGTTGCCGCCGAAGGCTTCACCGATGGCCTGGTGGCCGAGGCAGACACCGAGGATGGGCAGCTTGCCGGAAAATTCCTTGAGCAGGTCCACGCAGATGCCGGCTTCCTTGGGGCTGCAGGGGCCGGGGGAGAGGCAGATGCGTTCCGGGTTCAGTTTTCTGATGTCATCCAGCGTGATCTCGTCATTGCGGATGGTCAGCACCTCTTCGCCTAGCTCGCCGAAGTATTGCACCAGGTTGTAGGTGAAGGAGTCGTAGTTGTCGATCATCAGCAGCATTTAGATTTCTCCGTCCAGGCCATCTTGTACTTGTTCAGCAGCGCGCAATACGGCACGCGCCTTGTTTTCGGTTTCTTCCCATTCCATTTCCGGCACCGAGTCTGCCACGATGCCGGCGGCCGCCTGCACGTACAGCGTGCCGTCCTTGATGACGCCGGTACGGATCGCAATGGCCACGTCCATCTCGCCGCCGAAGGAGAGATAGCCGCAGGCGCCGCCGTAGATGCCGCGCTTGGTCGGTTCCAGTTCGTCGATGATTTCCATGGCGCGCACCTTGGGGGCGCCCGAGAGGGTGCCGGCGGGGAAGGTGGCCTTGAGCACATCCAGGTTCGACATGCCGGGTTTGAGGATGCCCTCGACGTTGGAGACGATGTGTTGCACGTGGGAATATTTTTCGATCACCATCTGGTCGGTGACCTTGACGCTGCCGGTGGTGGCGATGCGGCCGATGTCGTTGCGGGCCAGGTCGATCAGCATCACGTGTTCAGCGATTTCCTTGGGATCGGCCAGCAGTTCGCGCGCCAGCTGTTCATCGCGCTCGATGGTGGAGCCGCGTGGGCGGGTGCCGGCCAGCGGGCGGATGGTGATCTTCTTCTGGCCTTCGCCGATGGATTCGTTGCGCACCAGGATTTCCGGCGAGGCACCGACGATCTGCATGTCGCCGAAGTTGTAGAAGTACATGTAAGGGGAGGGGTTCAGCGAACGCAGCGCGCGGTACAGCATCAGCGGCGAATCCACATAGGATTTCCTGAGCCGCTGGCCGATCTGCACCTGCATCAGGTCGCCGGCCATCACGTATTCCTTGGCGCGGGCCACGGCCTTGAGGTATTCGTCCTTGGGGAATTCGCGAATGGTCTCGGTACGCACCGAACCGGTGGTCACCGGTGCATCGGCCGGGCGGCGCAGCATGGCGCGCAGGTCGCGCAGGCGCTGGCGGCCACGGGAGAAGGCTTCCGGCTGGGTGGGGTCGGCGTAGACGATCAGGTAGAGCTTGCCGGAGAGGTTGTCGATGACGGCCAGTTCTTCGGTCAGCAGCAGCTGGATGTCGGGCAGGCCCAGCGTATCCTGCGGGGCGCTGTTTTCCAGGCGCTTTTCGATGTAGCGCACGGCGTCGTAGCCGAAGTAGCCGGCCAGGCCGCCGCAGAAGCGCGGCATGCCGGGACGGATGGCGACCTTGAAGCGGGATTGATACTCGGCGATGAATTCCAGCGCATTGCCTTGGGCGGTCTCGATGACCTCGTCATTTTTCAGTACCTCGATCTGCTGGCCGCTGCAGCGAATCTTGGTGGAGGCGGGCAGGCCGATGAAGGAATAGCGCCCGAAGCGCTCACCACCGACCACCGACTCCAGCAGGAAGGTGTTCTTGCCGGTGTTGTGGCTCTGGGCCAGCTTGAGATAGAGCGTCAGCGGCGTTTCCAGGTCGGCGAAGGCTTCGGCGATCAGGGGGATGCGGTTGTAGCCTTCGGCGGCCAGCGATTTGAATTCGAGTTCGGTCATGTGTCACTCCAGACCGCCATTGTAGGGTACGCGGGCCTGGCCGCAGACCGGCGCGCAGACGCCATGAAGCCATGGACGCGATGCACGCGGATGCAGCAGACAGGTGCGGACTCTCGTCAGCGGTGTCGTTATGAGAATTACGGGAAATGCGGAGGATGCGGTACCACAACAAACGACCTGGCACGCAGGTGCGGCCAGGTCCAGGCGTCAATTACTGCGCCTGGAATTGCCAGCGTCGCCACAGCCAGGCCTCAGGGGCGGCTGTCGGTTGAGCGGTTCGTTTGTTGTTACGAAACATTGATGTGGGTCGCGATTGGATCTTCGGTCTGTCGACCGGTGAGCTGACGGGTTGTCAGTCCACCGAGATTTGCTGCGCTGCTTCTACAAGCGTCGAAACTATACCATCCGAATCGACGTCGTGTATAGATTCACCGTGATTGTATCCATACGGAACATTCAGGACACGGCAACCGGCCGCGCGGGCGGCCTGGGCATCGTTGCTGGAGTCGCCGATGGCCACGACCTGCGCGGGTTGCAGGGCGAAATCCTCACAGACTTGCAGCAAGGGCATGGGATCGGGCTTCTTCTTCGGGAAGGAATCGCCGCCATAGACGATCTCGAAGAAATCGCGCAGCCCCTTCTTCTGCAGCAGCGGTACGGCGAAGGCCAGCGGCTTGTTGGTCACGCAGGCCAGGCGCAGGCCCTTGGCGCGCAGGGCTTGCAGGCCCTCGACCACGCCCGGGTAGAGCGAGGAATAGTCGCCATTGATGGCCAGGTAGTGCTCCGTGTAGCTGTCCAGCGCCTGCTGGAAGTATTGCGCTGCCTCGTCCTCGGCATAGTCCACGGCGAGCACACGCCGGATCAGGTTCTCGGTCCCCTTGCCGACGAAGTTGACGATGGTTTCCTGGGACAGGGGCGTGAGTCCCAATTCTTCACGCATGCGGTTGACCGCGACGTGGAAGTCAGCGGCCGTATCCAGCATGGTGCCGTCGAGGTCGATGATGGCGGCCTTGATGTTGGTCAGATTCTTCATATGCCCGGTAAACCTCGTTGTTTGTTCGTCTGGCGAAGGGGAGGTGCGATCAGACCTGGGCCAGTTCGGCGCGCATGGCGTCGATGACGGCCTTGTAGTCCGGCTTGCCGAAGATGGCCGAACCGGCCACGAAGGTGTCGGCACCGGCGCGGGCGGCCGCGGCGATGTTCTCGACCTTGATGCCGCCATCGACTTCCAGCAGGATGTCGCGGCCGGATTCATCGATGCGGCGGCGCACTTCGGCGATCTTTTTCAGGGCTTCCGGAATGAAGGACTGGCCGCCGAAACCGGGGTTTACCGACATGATCAGGACCATGTCCAGTTTGTCCATCACGTGATCCAGGTAATGCAGCGGCGTGCCGGGGTTGAATACCAGGCCGGCCTTGCAGCCGTTGTCGCGGATCAGTTGCAGGGAGCGGTCGATGTGTTCGGAGGCTTCCGGGTGGAAGGTGATGAGATTGGCACCGGCCTTGGCGAAATCGGGGATGATGCGGTCCACCGGCTTGACCATCAGGTGCACGTCGATCGGCACTTGCACGTGCGGGCGGATGGCTTCGCACACCAGCGGGCCGATGGTCAGGTTGGGGACATAATGGTTGTCCATCACGTCGAAGTGAATGAAATCGGCACCGGCGGCGACGACATTGCGCACTTCTTCGCCCAGGCGGGCGAAATCGGCGGACAGGATGCTGGGGGCGATACGGAAGGTCGGCATGGCTGTAAACAAAGGATGGCTGAATCGACATTGGCCGTCGGGCGCAGGCGCGAAGACGGCAAAACCGCTATTCTACCTTGCTGCAGCGGTCGCCGGCCCGGCCGATGAGCTGGCTGGCTTGGCCCGGAACGGGCAGAGCAGGCGGAACGCATCGGCTTGCGCAGCCGGCTGAATTCGTGTGCAATCCGGGGTAGCCGCGCGGGCAAGCCCGATTGCAGATCGCCGGCGCGGCGGCAGTCCCCTTCACAACACAGGAAATTCCATGGCAGCGTATGAGTTCACGGTGACGGTCAAGACCCAGTACCTGGAGGAACAATCCGATCCATCGCGTTCGCATTACGTGTTCGCCTATGCGATCACCATCGTCAATACCGGCACGGTCCCTGCCCAGTTGATCTCGCGCCACTGGGTCATCACCGACGCCAACAACCACGCGCAGGAAGTGCGCGGCCTGGGCGTGGTCGGGCATCAGCCCTTCCTGCAGCCCGGCGAGCAGTTCGAGTACACCAGCGGTACGTCGCTCGGGACCCCCCAGGGCAGCATGCATGGTGAATATTTCTGCGTGGCCGAGGATGGCGAGCAATTTGACGTGCGCATCCCCGAGTTCGTGCTTTCACTGCCGCGCACCTTGCACTGAATTTTTCTTCCTGAGGCGGGACGACGGATTTTTCAGCGCGGGTCGCTGTCTGTCGTCTCTCGCGCTGGCTGCTGTTTCTTTTCCTGCGCTTCTTTCTGCCTGGCGCTGACGGGCCGGCCATTGTGTTCCTTGCGGCCCGAGAACATGGTCCACCAGACGATGAAGACCAGCACGAAGAAGGCGGCACTGGCCTCCAGGATCAACCACAACATGAATTTGTCTCCAATGTCATTGAATCGTTTTGCCAAGCTGTCGGCGCTGCGGCGTCTTAGTGTACCTGCGATGGCGGTCTCGGTCGCTGTCCTGCTGGCGGCCTGCCAGACCACGCCGCTCACCACGCCGGCTCCGAGCCAGCCGTCGCCCAAGCCAGTGGCCCAGCCGGGCCCGGCCATGCGTGCTACCACCTTCGCCCAGCTCCCGGGCTGGAACAATGACGACCTGCGCGAGGCCTGGCCAGCGCTGCAGTCTTCCTGCTCGGTCATGATTCGCAAGCCCGAGTGGCGCGCCGCCTGTGGCGCGGCGCAGCAGGTCAATGCCAATGACCTGGGCTTCCTGCGCCAGTATTTCGAGACTTATTTCACACCGTATCAGCTGTTCAATCCTGATGGCACCGACACCGGGCTGGTGACCGGCTACTACGAGCCCCTGCTGCGCGGTTCGCGCCGCCGCGCCGGGCCGTATCAGACACCGCTGTACCAGGCGCCGGACGACCTGCTGACCATCGACATGGCCAGCGTCTATCCCGAACTGAAGAACCTGCGCCTGCGCGGCAAGGTGGTCGGACGCAAGGTGGTGCCGTATCCGACGCGCGCCGAGTTGATGCAGGGCAATAGCTTGTCCGGCAAGGAAATCGTCTGGGTGGATGATCCGGTGGAGGCCTTCTTCCTGCAGGTGCAGGGCTCGGGCCGCGTGTATCTGCCGGAGTCGCGCGAGACCATTCGCCTGGCCTATGCGGACCAGAATGGCCGTCCCTACAAGTCGATCGGACGCTATCTGGTGGACAAGGGGGAGATGGAGCTCTCCCAGGCATCCGCCCAGAACATCAAGGCCTGGGTGCAGGCCAATCCGGCGCGCAAGGAAGAGTTGCTCAATGCCAATCCCAGCTATGTCTTCTTCAAGGAAGAAAAGCTGCCGGATCCTTCCAAGGGACCCAAGGGGGCGCAAGGCATCCCGCTGACCCCGCAGCGTTCCATCGCCATCGACCCGCAGCATGTGCCGCTGGGGGCGCCGGTGTTCCTGGCGACCACGCTGCCCAATAGTGACCGTCCGCTGCAACGGCTGGTGGTGGCGCAGGATACGGGCGGTGCCATTCGTGGCGTGGTGCGGGCGGACTATTTCTGGGGCTTTGGCGACGAGGCCGAGGATCGCGCGGGGGCCATGAAGCAGCGCGGCATGATGTGGGTGCTGCTGCCCAAGGGGATGACGCCGCCGGGAGGCAACTGAATTTCCCTGCTTTCCTTGCGGCAATGAAAAAGCCTGATCCTGTCGAGGGGTCAGGCTTTTTTGCCGATTGAGGAGCTTATGTACAAGGATCAGCGCAGTACCAGCACCGGGATGGTCGAATGCGTCAGCACCTTCTGCGTCTTGCTGCCCAGGAAGATGCGCGAGAGGCCGCTGCGCCCGTGGGAGGCCATGAAGATGGCGTCGCAGCCGTGCAGTGTCGCAGCCTTGATGATTTCTTCATCGGGATTGAAGGACATCACGATCTCCGTCTGGCAGGGTACGCCGGCGGCGGCCGCAGCATCTGCGATCTTCTTGATGTGCTGATTGGCCAGGGTTTTGACGTTTTCTTCATAAAGGGCGGGATCGATCGCCATCGAGCTCTCGGCCAGCGGCGAGAAGGGGTAGGGTTCGGCCACCGAGATGCCGACGATGCTTGCGCCGCTGTTTTTGGCGTAGTCGATGGCCGTCGCGATGGCCTTGTCCGAGCGTTCGGAGCCGTCCGTGGGGACCAGGATATTCTTGAACATGTTCGCCTCCTCATATAGGGATAGGGAATGCGCCGCTGCGCACAGGGAATGACTCCAATATAGTCCCGTGGTGCCTTGCCCGCATGAAATTCTTGGCAGTCATTGCGCCAGGTCGGACTGGCGCATTATTTTTGGCTTATTCTTGCGGTTCGCCGTGCCGGTTGCTGCCACGCCCGGGCGGATTGCCGATTCATTCATAAGAAGGAGACCCACTATGAGCTATGAAAACATCCTGGTCGAGACCCATGACAAGGTCGGCCTGATCCGCCTGAACCGTCCCAAGGCGCTCAATGCCTTGAGCGACGCTCTGATGAGCGAGCTGGGAACGGCATTGTTGGCCTTCGATGCTCAGGAAGAGATCGGCTGCATCATCGTGACCGGCAGTGAGAAGGCCTTCGCGGCGGGGGCTGATATCAGCGTGATGGCCGGGTTTGATTATATGGATGTCTTCAATGGGGAATTCATCACCCGCAACTGGGAGACCCTGCGCCGCATCCGCAAGCCGGTGATTGCCGCAGTGGCGGGCTATGCGCTGGGCGGTGGCTGTGAGCTGGCGATGATGTGCGACTTCATCATCGCGGCCGACAATGCGAAGTTCGGGCAACCGGAGATCAAGCTGGGCATCATCCCGGGCGCTGGCGGTACGCAGCGCCTGCCGCGTGCGGTCTCCAAGTCCAAGGCCATGGACCTGGCGCTGACGGCACGCATGATGGATGCACAGGAGGCTGAGCGCGCCGGGCTGGTGTCGCGCATCGTGCCGGCCGACAAGCTCATGGAAGAAGCCATGGCGGTTGCGGTGACCATTACCGAGATGCCGCGCCAGGTGGCGATGATGGTGAAGGATTCGGTCAATCGTGCCTACGAGACCACCTTGTCCGAGGGGATGAAGTATGAGCGCGCGCTCTTTTATAGCTGCTTCGCTACCGAGGACCAGAAGGAGGGCATGAAGGCCTTCCTGGAAAAGCGGCCGGCGGTGTTCAAGAACGCCTGATCATTTTTCTTTCCATGGAGAAGAAAGGGGCGCCCGTCAGGGCGGCCCTTTTTTCTGAATGATTTACTATTTATTCATATCCTGCGGAAACCGCTTCCAGTCAGGGGTTTGTGGGAATTTGGCGTCGATGGCGAAGCACCGCACTTGTATTATTTTCGAGATTTTTTCGAAAGTGCTTGCGCGGCATGTAGTGCGTTGCTATAGTTCGCCCCCTGCTGACGCGGCACACGAAGTGAAGTTGAAAAACAGAGCGACGGATGTCGGCGAAGCAAGGAGTAGTGAAGCAGGTTGTAAGGCGTTTTAATTGGAAGTAGTCAAAGCGGAAGTTAAGCGAGACGAAAAGATTTAAAACGAATCGCAAAAAAGTAGTTGACGCGATAAACAAACTGCTACATAATCTCGTTTCTCTGCTGCTGACGAACAAAACGATTCGCAGCGATGCAAACAGCGCCAAGCGCGTTTGCGACAGACAGATCTTTAAAAATTAACAGCCGATAAGCGTGGG
>NZ_JAFICQ010000007.1:0-272607 GCF_017833835.1 Herbaspirillum sp. 1130 | reverse complement strand
ACCCCGTACACCATGGTGTAGCCCAGGGCGATCAGTGCGTACATGCTGCCTAGCACCAATCCGTTGATGATCTGCTGGATGAAAATGTCCATGAAACGGTGTCTCCTTCAGGAGGATGATTGTTGTGAAACGTCAGGAAACTGCAAGGAAACCGCAAACGCACGGGCGTTCGCTAAAAAAGCGTAAATTATTTATCAAATTAAGCGCGCATGCACGCGCAATTTTCATATCCCCAGTGTGGTGCGCATCACGCGCGCTGCCGCCAGGTCCCACGCGGCCTGGCCCACGGTCTTGAACACCGGCAGCGCCCCCGCGCTGTCGAGCGTGTTCACCGCCGTCTTGCCGGCCAGCACATCGCCGATGCCGACCACCCCCGCCCAGTCCACCTTGGCCTGGATCAGGTCGCCTGCTTCGTGATGCGCGCCGGCGAGGTCATCGACCACGATACGGCGTGCATGCAGCAGGCTGGCCGGGAACTCCACCATGTCCGGCTTGAAGGCACCGACGCCGATGGCCAGCGTATCGGCCGCGATCTGTTCGGGAATCACGGCCACGCGTGAAGTGGTCAAGGCAATCACCACATCGGTGCGCGGCAAATCCTGTTGCAACATCTGTGCCGGGAGCGGACTGGCCACCACTTGCGGATGGCGTTCGCTGATGGCCTGGCAGAAAGCCTGGGTACGCGCGAGGTCACGCGCGGCCACCCAGAACTGACGGACACCAAACACTTCCGCCAGCGCATCGGCATGCGCCGCCGCCTGCGCGCCGGTACCGATCAACAGCGCCGATTGCGGCGTGCGCGGCAACAGCGTGCGAATGCCCAGCAGACTCATGGCTGCGGTGCGGCGCGCCGTGACGGTCGGGCCATCCATCAAGGCCAGGCGTCGTCCGGTATCGGTTTCGAAGGCAATCACCTCACCCTGGATCGCCGGCAGCTGATGGCGCGCATTGTCGCCATGCACGGTGATGAGCTTGGTCACCGAGAGATCCTCGGCAATGGCCGGCATGCCCAGCAGGACGCTGTTGGCATCAATGGGAACGACCTGGCGTTCCGGGGCGCGAATCGCACCGCTGGCCAGTTCCTGCGCGGCGCGTGCGAGGGCATCGACCAGCGCGGAATACGGCAGTGCCTGCGCGGTCTGGAGGGAATCGAGGATGTGCATGGGAATCCTGTGGGGAAGTCAGCGCAGGAAGAAACCGGTCGGGAAGGGATCGGACTCTTCCAGCACCCACTGGTTGGTACTCATGATGTGGGCATAGCCGCTCACTTCGGTGAGCGCGCCATCGAAGTCACCCACCTTGGTCGCAGCAGTCACGCGCACGCCGAAGTTGCTGCCGACGATGCTGCCGTTGACGTAGTGCTGGTTCAGCGCCAATTGTCCGCGCAGGAACAGTTGGGCCGCGCGGCCCGAGGTACCGGTGCCGGTGGGCGAGCGGTCCACTTCGCGGTCGGCGAAGATGCAGACGTTGGACTGGTCCGCGCCGGGGAAATTGGGTTCGCTGTCAATGATGGTGCCGTACAGCGTATTGAGGCCCGGCTCCAGCGGATGCGCGATGGCGACCTTGGCCATGACGGCGGCCTTGGTCTCGGCACCCAGCTGGATCAGCTGGCGCACCAGTTCAGGCTTGACGGTGAGGCCGGCCTGCGCCGCGTTGATGTAGTAGTAGAAGGCACCACCGAAGACGATGTCACCGGTGATCTTGCCAAACCCGGACGTCTCGACTTCGACGTCGCGGCGATAAATGAAGGCGGGCACGTTGTTGAAGCTGACCTTGCCGGCGCGCACGCCATCCCACTCGACGAAGGCTTCGATGAAGCCGGCCGGGGCATCAAAGCAGATGCGCGTCCGCGGCTGGGTACGTTCAACGTAGCCCATCTCGACCAACACCTTGCCGAGGGCGATGATGCCGTGGCCGCACATGTCGCTGTAGCCTTCGTTGTGGATGAAGATGACGCCGAAGTCGGCGCCGGCCGTGACCGGGGGCAGCAGGTAGGCACCATACATGTCGGCATGGCCGCGCGGCTCGTTCATCAGGAAGCGGCGCAGGTCGTCGCGATGTTCGCGCAGCCAGGCGCGCTGTTCCAGGATGGTGCCGGCCGGGATCTTGGGCAGGCCCGAGACAACGATGCGCAGCGGTTCGCCGCCGGTGTGGGCATCGATGGTCTGGACGGTACGGGTATAGCTGAGCATGGTCTTCCTTCCGGGTATGCTGCGGGTCCGCCTGGGCAGAGGGTAACACTGCGGACCGGACATGGGCCCTGCAAGCGGGTACGGCAAGCCGCTCCCGGCCGGTCGGAACCGGCGGGAAGCGGGACACTGCAATGTGGAGCTGGGATCAGGGCCTGGCGCGCCACCCGCGACTGCGGGCGGCAGGATCAGGCCGGGAAAGGACCGATCAGTAGCTGGTCAGGGGAACCGGCAGACCATCCTTGAAGCGATAGACGGTCACGGGCGATTGCTTCAGGTCGTGGTTGGCGTCGAAGTCGTACTGGCCGGCCACGCCCTTGTAGCTGATCTTGGCCATGGCCGGACCGAAGGCTTTCGGATCGACCGAGTTGGCCTGCTTCATGGCTTGCGCGATCAGCATCATGCCATCGTAGAAGGAAACTGCATAGGTTTCAGCAGGACGGCTGTACTTCTTCTGGTAGTCGTCAGCGAAGACCTTGCCATCCTTGGCCTTGTCCAGCATGGTGCCGCCCTGGGTGCAGTAGACGGTTTCACCGATGGCATCGCCACCCAGGCGACCCATTTCCGGCGAACAGATGCCGTCGCCGCCCATCAGGGGTACGTCAATGCCCAGCTGCTTCATCTGGCGCTTGATCGGGCCGCCTTGGGGAGCGTAGCCGCCCAGGAACACGGCGTCGGGCTTCTTGCCCTTGATGGAGGTCAGGATGGCGGTGAAGTCGGTAGCCTTGTCGTTGGTGAAGTCCTTGCTGATGACTTCGATGCCGTTGGCCTTGGCGACCTTGGCGAATTCCTCGGCCAGGCCCTGGCCGTAGGCGGTGCGGTCATCGATGACGGCCACGCGCTTGAGTTTCAGTTCCTTGGCTGCATACAGGGCCATCTTGCCGCCCAGCTGGCTGTCGCTGGCAGCCACGCGGAACAGGGTGGCAAAACCTTGCTGGGTGATCTTGGGGTTGGAGGCCACGGTGGCCACCACGATGCCGGCATCGTTGTAGACGCGCGAAGCAGGAATGGTCACGCCCGAGTTGTAGGGACCGACGATGGCCTTGACGCCCTGGTCAGCCAGCTTCTGTGCCACCGCCACGCCTTGCTTGGGGTCGGCCTGGTCATCTTCGGCCAGGACTTCGAACTTGATCTTCTTGCCACCCACGGTGATGGGTTGCGCATTCAGACGCTCGACGGCCATCATCAGGCCGCCCTGGTTGTCCTTGCCGGCCGATGCCTGGGGACCGGTCAACGGGCTGGAGAAACCGATCTTGACGACCTGGGTTTCCTGCGCCATGGCGAAAGCAGGGATCAGCGCCAGCGAGGCGGCGATGATGTTGAGTCCGGAGACGCGCTTGAACATGGGGTGTTTCCTCTCTTCTAGAAAGTCAGACTGCGGTGGGTGATTGCATTGAAAACGCCGGAAAAGCAGGATTTGCGCCATCCCCCGCCTCGTGGGCAGGAGCGGTGCATTCCGTTGATGCCGGGCCGACCGCGTCAGGCCGGTTTTCACCGCCGCGCGCAGGCTGGACCTGGCAAACAAAACTCGTCAAATCTGTTGTCGAGATACTGCTGTGATCCGCGCAGAAACGAGGTGAACTTCGCTTCATGCCCGCATTACGTTATGTTTTTTATGAGGGAGGATTCTATTGACTCTTCCTTGATATTAGGCGCGCTTATTCCCCTTATAATCGGAATAAAATTTTCTCTATATATTTTTAACTGAATAAAGTTCAGAAACCATGGCCGGACTCGACAAGATCAGCAAGAAAATTCTGGCGGAGCTGCAAAACGACGGCCGCATCAGCAACGTCGACCTCGCCGCTCGCGTGAACCTGTCGCCGGCCGCTTGCCTGGAGCGGGTTCGCAAACTGCAGGAAGCCGGCTATATCCTGGGTTATGCGGCGCAGTTGAATCCGGAATTGCTGGATGTCTCCCTGCTGGTCTTCATCGAAGTGGTGCTGGACCGCACCACGCCGGATGTCTTTGCCGAATTCAAGAAGAGCGTGCAGAGCATCCCCGAGATCATGGAATGCCACATGGTGGCCGGTGGCTTCGATTACCTGGTCAAGTCGCGGGTCAAGGACATGAACGCCTATCGTGAATTCCTGGGCAAGTCGCTGCTGCAGTTGAAGGGCGTGCGCGAGACGCATACCTATGCGGTGATGGAAGAAGTGAAGAACACCATCCGCCTGCCTATCCGCTGATCCCCACGGCATCCACGGAATCGTTCCCCGCCACAGCCTGTCCCTGCTCCAGCCTGCCCCTGCGCCGGTACGCCCCCGGCCCCATTCCGCTGAACTTCTTGAATACCCGGTTGAACGCTGCTTCGGACTGATAGCCCACAGTTTCGCCGATCTGTGCCGTGCCCATTTTGCTGTAGCTCAATAGCTGCGCGGCACGCGCCATGCGCAATTGCTGCAGGAGTTCGCCTGGCGTAGTGGCGCCGACCTCCTGGAAGCGCCGCACGAAGGTCGCGCGCGACATGTGGCACAACGCTGCCAGCCGAGGCAGCGTCCAGTCCTGCTGCGGGGCCTCCAGCATGGCCTGCATCGCAGGTTGCAGGCCGGGATGGGCCAGCAGCGCCAGCAAGCCCGGCTGCGGTCCGCCCTGAGCCAGCCAGGCGCGCAGGGCCAGTCCGAACAGCGCCGCCGCCAACCCGGCCACCACCGCCTGGGCGCCGGCGCGCAATTCTCCGCGGCCATCGGCGCCCCCGCACTCGTTGCGCAGCAGGGTGGCCAAGGTGTGCAGACCATCCCCTTGCGGCAGCTGCTGGCCCCGTACCAGCAAGACTTCCGGCAGCGCCTGCATCAAGGCGTTGGAGTGCGGGGCATCGAAATGGAACTGCCCGCAGAGGAAATCCGACAGGGGCTGCGCGCCGCCGCCATCCTCATCATTCACATTCAGTTGCACCGGCGCTGCAGTCACGCCCGGGCGCGCCGCAATGGCTTCGCCGACAGGCGCGATGAAGAGATCATGCGCTGCGCCACGGGTGAGCACCACCAGGTCGCCAGCCTCCAGCAGCACAGGCTCGCCCGCCGCCAGGCGCAGCTGCGCCCGGCCCTCCAGGATGAAGTGATACGGCGCCACGCCCGCTGGCAAGGCCGCATGCGGCAGGTTCCAAGGCTGGCCGAAACGGCAGCGGATATCCAGCGCGGCACGCACCGGATGCAGGGAAAGGAGGCGGCTGAGGGCATCCATCATTTTCCTTGATTGAGCTTTTTGAGCAATTTTATGTCATTTTCAGGCATTCATAATTCCAATCTGTAAGCCTACAGTACGTCCATGCGCAACACGGACCAGCGGCAATCCTGCCCCGGCCAAGGCGCTGACCTTCACCAAGGAGAAATATCATGCCCCGTTTGAACACTGCCCCCATCAGCGAAGCCAGCGGCCAGGCCGCCCAACTGTTTGCCGCCATCAAGTCTGCAGTCGGCATGGTGCCCAATGCCTACGCCGGCATCGGCAGCCTGAGCCCGGTAGCGCTGGAGTCGGCCCTGCACCTGGATGGCGCCCTGCGCAAGAGCAGCCTGTCGGCCAAGGAAATCGAAGCCATCAAGCTGGCCGTGAGCGAACAGTCCGGTTGCGATTACTGCCTGGCCGCCCACGCGCTCATGGGCAAGAAGGCCGGCCTCTCCGCCCAGGCCATCGACGGTGTGCGCCATGACCGCCCCTCGGGCGATGACCGCCTGGATGTGCTGGCCGACTTCGCGCGCCGCCTGGTCGCTACCCGTGGCACCGTTCCCGCCGATGTGGTCGAACGCGTGCGGGCCGTCTACAGCGATGCCCAGATCGTCGATACGCTGCTGGCCGTCACTGCAATTACCTTCACCAATCTGTTCAATCGTGTGAACGATACTGTTCTGGATTTCCCGCCGGCACCGTAATCGGCCAGTAAAAAATCCGGAAAATTGACTCATTGCTTCATACGCGCCATACAGGCGAAAAAAAGCCCGGCAGCCTCCTTGCGGAGACGGCCGGGCAAGCTGCGCTGGCGGGAGGCGCAGTCTCCCGCCGGCACCCGGTGACGCCGCTGCCCGGGGCAGCTGGCGTTTCATTCATATCGGTCAAAAGGCGGTGCGTACCCCCACGATGAAGTTGCGGCCACCCAGCGGTACCGTTTCGCGTAACACCGACGTGGACAAACGGATGTCCTGGTTCAGCAGGTTGCGGGCCAGTGCGAACCAGGTCAGCTTCACGCCGTTGAGACGCTGGGTATAGGACAGGTTGGCGTCCAGCTGGGTGTAGGACGGGGTTTCGTAGGTTTCGAAGGACGCCAGGCGATCCTGCTTCTGCGCGCGCAAGACCTTCACGCCGCTGGCCCAGGGACCGGTCTTGTAGCCCAGCTCGATGCCGTAGCGGGTGGACGGCTGCAGGGGCAGGTTGCCGAGATTGTCGAGCGTGCCGCGCGAGGTATCGGCAAAGACCCGGCCGGAAACGCCTTCGCCGTTCCAGTTGTACGTGACCTCGGCTTCCACGCCGCGGATGGTGGCATCTCCCTGCGACCAGAAGCGCTGGGTGAATTCGCCATTGGGATCGGCCGCGCCAGTATCGTCCACCTGGCCGTTGGTACGGCCGTAGATGTAGTTGTTGACCTTGTTGCGGAACACATTGCCCTTCCAGCGCACCAGTCCTTCGGTCTTCTGCAGGCTCAACTCGATGTTGTGTGAAGTTTCCTTCTTCAGCTGGTTGTCGCCGATGTCGTAGGTGGAGGTCGATTCATGCGGGCCGTTGGAGTACAGCTCTTCCACCGTCGGTGCGCGCTGAGCGAAGGAATAGGTCAGGCCCAGGCCATAACCGGGCTGGAAGGTCCACAGACCGCCGGTAGACCAGGAGATCAGGCTGAAATCGCGTCCCGGCAGGCCGCTGCCGCTGTCCGGTCGGCGGCTCACGCTCTCGGCGCGCAGGCCGGCACTGGCCAGTACCTGGCCGAACTGCCGCTCTTCCACCAGGAAGCCGGCAAACGAGGTCGAACGCGTGGGCGGAGTCAGCTCGGAGACCCCGGTATCGGGCGTGAGGGCCGAGTAGTTGCTTTGCTCGGTCTGCACGCCGAAAGTGCCGTGCCAGCCGGCCAGCGGTGCGTGCGTCAGTTCCCAGCGGGTCTGCAGGGCGCGGTTGGAGAAGACCGTGTTGGGCGTGCCATCCTCCGCCTTCTCGATGTGGGTGTAATCGGTGTATCCCATGCGGAAGCGGAATTTCTCGATGCCGGCGAAGGGATGATTGACGACGGTATCGAGGTCGTAGCGGTTCTGGTGCAGGTCGATGAAGGATTTTTCATCGGTCGGAATCCCGTAGTGATCGTCCAGGGTCGCCACCGACAGGCCGACGTAACCCCAGTTGGTCACATAGGAAATGCCGCCACCCAGGCTGGTCTCGTGGGTGAAGGAATTGGGCAGGCGGCCCGATGCGCTGCTGCTGTCGCCCTGACGGGCGTTACCGGGGATCTTGTAATTGTCGGTATCGCGGTAGTTGCCGTCCAGGTGCAGGCCGATCTGGCCGGCCGAGGTATCCAGCGAGAAGGACGTGTTCTTTTCGCCATCGACGGTACCATAGCGGCCTTCGACGGTGCCGGTGGGCTTGCCGACCAGCTCGGTGGGGATACGGTCATTGACCACGTTGACCAGGCCGCCGATGGCACCCGAGCCATACAGCAGCGCGGCCGGACCGCGCAGGATTTCGATCTGGCGGGCGGTAGCGGCTTCGGTGGCGACCGCATGGTCGTTGGAGACGGTGGAGACGTCGGAGACGCCCATGCCGTTCTGCAGGATCATCACGCGCGGACCTTCCATACCGCGGATGATGGGACGCGAAGCGCCGGCACCGAAGGCGCTGGCGGACACGCCCAGTTCACCCGAAAGGGTGTCGCCCAGCGAGTTGCCGAGCTTGTTGCGCAGTTCGTCCCCGGCGATGACCTTGGCGGGCGTGAGGACTTGTACATCCTCCTGAGAGGCGAAGGGGGTGGCAGTGACGACGATGGGTTGCAGCGCCGGTTGGGCAGCGGTTGCAGGGGTCGCGGTGGTGTCAGCCGTCTGGGCCGAAGCCGAAGCGGACCAGGCCGCCAGAGCCGAGAAGACGGCCGAGGCGATGCGTTGGCGTTGAAGAGCCATGTGAATTCCTTGTTATGCGCGAAGCGCCGCCCGCCTTGTCGTGAGGGTGGATGGGGCGGCGCGGATACACCGGCCGTCGGCACGCGATCGCACGCAGCGGCGGCGTCAGGACGACGCCGCGCCACGCACGGATGCGCGAGCGACAACCGGTAACCAGTAATGCGGGTCTTGCAGGGAGAAGGAATTCAGCGCGGCGGGGCGCGCGAGGAGAAATGGCAGTTCAGCGGCGCGTCCCAGGATGCGAAGGCCAGCCACAAGGCCAGCACGCGCACCGGCGGCAGCAACGGAAGGGGAGGAAAATCGACATGCACACCCGCCGACAAGGCGGCGGCGTCATAGGCCACGCAGGAGTGGTGCAGGCCATGGGCGTGGTGGTGATGGGCATCATGCCCGTCGGCGGCAGCGAGTTCGGCGTGCGCCTCCTCGCCCTCGTCGAACAGGGCTTCGCTGATCAGCGAATGGACCGTCCCCGGTGCCCAGCCGGCGTGCGCAATACCGTGCACGAAACCCAGCATCTGCGCGAACAGCAGCGACATCGCCAGCAGGGCGATGACGGTGGAGCTTCGCAGGGCGCGCAGACGGTGCATGAGGCGGGACCAGGTTGGAAACGACAGCGGCACTGCGCCTGCGCACCGCATGGCGCAGGCGTCATCGTGCGAGGCGAGTATCAGTCGCCGTAGAGTTTCTGCTTCAGTTCGCGGCGTTGCTGGGCTTCCAGCGACAGGGTCGCGGTCGGACGCGCCAGCAGGCGCGGGATACCGATCGGTTCGCCCGTTTCTTCACACCAGCCGTACTCGCCGTTGTCGATGGAGACGATGGATTGCTGCACCTTCTTGAGCAGCTTGCGCTCGCGGTCGCGGGTGCGCAGTTCCAGCGCGTGTTCTTCCTCGATGGTGGCGCGGTCAGCCGGGTCCGGCACCAGCACGGTTTCGCGCAGGTGTTCGGTGGTTTCATCCGCGTTCTTGAGCAGATCCTTTTCCAGCTGCTGGAGACGGGCCTTGAAGAAAGCAAGCTGCGCTTCGTTCATGTAGTCCTTCTCGTCCATCTTGAGGATTTGTTCCTCGGTCAGCAACTGCGCTGCAGGGGTAGTTTTGGGAGTCTTGGTTGCCACTTCGCTTACTTTCAATACTACGGGTTTTTCAACTATATCCATTCCCGGCTGATGCACGGCTGCCGGAACAGGTCGCTTGTGAATCCACTTCCCTTGCCGCGTTGGCACCTCTTCGATTGACGTTGACGCGATCAGTGCGCAGGTCCGGGCCGTCAGGACCGGGGCGCGCTGCCAATGGCGTACGCTTTTTCGCGGTCAAGGATTGTACACCAACGATTCCGTATGCCAAGCCTTTGGCGCGGCGGCCCGCTGGCCATCTCCTCGGGCGGCGTTCCGGTTCATGGAGCGGTTCATGACTTCCCCTGTGACGGGCTAGGCGGGGCGGGCTGATCGCGCTTGTGAATTGTCGTCGTTCGGAACATCAGCCTGGCGCATGCTGCATGCTATTTGCATTGCAACATCCATCCGTGTTTATACCAGAAGAACGGGGGCCGATGGAAGCGACGATGCGTGCCATCCACAGCGCCCGCGTCTATCCGTGCCGCCGGGCACACACCGGGCACTGGCGGTCGCGGCCGATGCCGATGCGGGTCCATTCCATCTCGCGCGCATCCAGGATCAGGAGGCGTCCCGCCAGCGAGCGGCCGATACCGGCCACCAGCTTGATGGCCTCGGCCGCCTGCATGGTGCCGATGATGCCGACCAGAGGCGAAAACACGCCCATGGTGGAACATTGCACCTCCTCGAACTCGCGCTCGGGCGGGAACAGGCAGGCATAGCAGGGGCTGGCCTCCTGGCGCGGGTCGAAAACGCTGATCTGGCCATCAAAGCGGATCGCTGCCCCCGACACCAGCGGCACCCCGGCTGCCACGCAGGCGCGGTTGACCGCATGGCGGGTGGCGAAGTTGTCGCTGCAGTCCAGCACCACATCGGCCGCCGCTACCAGCGCCTGCAGGCGCTCGCCTTCCACCCGCTCGGCCAGCGCCGTGACCTGCACGCCGGGGTTGATCTGCTGCAAGGCTTCGCGCCCGGACGCCACCTTGGGCTGGCCCACGCGCGCGGTGGTATGCATGATCTGGCGCTGCAGGTTGGTCAGATCGACGGTGTCGTGATCCACCAGGGTGATGTGGCCCACCCCGGCCGACGCCAGGTACATGGCCGCCGGCGAGCCCAGGCCGCCGGCACCGATGACCAGCGCATGGCCTTGCAGCAGGCGGGTCTGGCCTTCGATGTCGATCTCGTCGAGCAGGATGTGGCGCGAGTAGCGCAGCAGCTGTTGGTCATCCATCGTCATATCCGACACGGTTGAGATGAAAAAAAGGGCCGCTGGCAAGTGCTAGCGGCCCGATGTGCCTGCCCGCAGGCGGCGTATTACTTGGTGGTGTCGATCTTCTCGGCGGGCGCCTTGTTGTCCTTGCGCTCGTCCTTCACCGGGGTGTCGTTCTTGCCTTCTTCATTGCGCACTTCCGGCTTGGCGTTGGAAACCTTCACCGGCAGGCCCTTCAACTGGTTCAGGGCCTGGGTCAGCTGGAAGTCGTCCTTGCTGCCGAAGTCGAGCGGCTTGCGCTTCTTCTCGGCGGCAATCAGGCGCTCTTCGGACTGCTCATCCATGGCCTTCGCCTTGACCTCGGCGGACTTGTCGGTGTCGTTGGTCAGGTGCTTGGAGAGATCGGCTTCACGCAGGCGCAGGCCGTTCAGGCCGTCGCCATCGGGGTACTCGTCCACCATGATGTCCGGCACGATGCCGCGCGCCTGGATGGAACGGCCCTTGGGCGTGTAGTAACGGGCGGTGGTCAGCTTGACGGCGGTGTTCTTCTCCGGCGGCAGCGCGATCACCGATTGCACCGAGCCCTTGCCGAAGGACTGCGTACCCATGATGGTGGCGCGCTTGTAATCCTGCAGGGCACCGGCCACGATTTCGGAAGCCGAGGCCGAGCCGCTGTTGATCAGGACCACCATCGGCACCTTCTTGATGGCATCCGGCAGGCGCGACAGCGGATCCGACAGGGGATTGGCGGCGTAATACTCGCGCTTGGCGTAAAAGGTCTGCTTGGAGCTCGGCAGCTGGCCATTGGTGGAGACCACCACCGAATCCTTGGGCAGGAAAGCCGCCGCCACGCCGATGGCGCCCGGCAGCACGCCGCCCGGGTCATTGCGCAGGTCCAGCACGATGCCCTTCAGGTTGGGTTCCTGGGCGTAGATGGCGGCCAGCTTCTTGGACATGTCGTCCACCGTCGGCTCCTGGAACTGGGTCACGCGCAGCCAGGCGTATCCGGGTTCGACCACCTTGGACTTGACGCTCTGCACGCGGATCTCCTGACGAGTGATGGTCAGGATGATGGGCTTGTCTTCTTCCTTGCGGGCGATGGTCAGGGTGATCTTGGTGTTGGGTTCGCCGCGCATCTTCTTGACGGCTTCATCCAGGGTCAGGCCCTTGACCGGGGTGCTGTCCAGGCGGGTGATCAGGTCACCGGCCTTGATCCCGGCGCGGAAGGCCGGTGAATCCTCGATGGGGGAGATGACCTTGACGTAGCCATCTTCCATGCCGACCTCGATGCCCAGGCCCACGAACTTGCCCATGGTCCCTTCGCGCAGCTCCTTGTAGGCCTTCTTGTCCAGATAGGCGGAGTGCGGGTCGAGCGAAGCGACCATGCCGGAAATGGCTTCGGTCAGCAGCTTCTTGTCATCGACCTGCTCGACATAATCTGACTTGATGAGACCGAACACGTCGGCCATCTGGCGCAGCTCCTCCAGGGGCAGCGACGCCGTTGCATTCTTTTGCGCGATGGCGTCGAACTGAATCATCGCAGTGGCACCTGCCACCATGCCCAACCCGATCAAACCGATATTCTTGAGTTTGCTGCCCATGTGTCACCTAGAAGTTACCCACCCCTGTGGGTCGAATGCGCGGCCTTGATACCGCATTTCAAAGTATAAACCCGATTGCTCATTGCCGCCGCTGTTGCCTGCAGTGGCAATGGTTTCCCCGGTCTTGACCAGGTCACCGGCGCGTTTCAATACCGACTGGTTGTTGCCGTAAATCGTCATGTACTGGTTGCCGTGATCGACGATGATCAGGTTGCCGAAACCGCGCAACCAGTCCGCGAAGACCACGCGTCCTGCTGCCACTGCCCGCACTTCCGCGCCTTCCTGGGCGCGCAGGAACAGGCCCCGGCTGGTCGGTCCGTCGCCGCGGCGGCTACCGAATTTCGATACCAGCTCGCCCCTGACCGGCAGATGCAATTGTCCGCGCAGGCTGGCAAAGGGCTTGCCGAAATTGTCCGCCTGCGGCTCGGGCAGCGTGTCGTTGCGTCCCAAGAAAGCCTGTTGCGGCGGTTCGTCATCATCGATGGCGTCGGCCGGATCGGGCATCTTCGGCGCCGGCTTGCCTTCCTTGGCGGCCTTGGCCGCTTCGGCGGCGCGCTTCTCGGCGCGGGCACGCTGTTCAGCCAGACGCTTCTCGCGTTCGGCCTTGGCTTTGGCCAATTGTTCCTGGCGACGTTTCTCGCGAGCTTCGGCTTCGGCCTTTTTCTGCTGCTCGATAATCTGCGCCAGCTTGTCCACCAGACTGGAGAGGCGCTGCTGATCCTGCTCGATGCGGCCGGCTTCCTGGCGCTGGGCATTGAGTTTGGTGGAAAGCTGCGAAAGCAAGGTCTGGCGGCGGCCCTTCTCGCGTTCCAGTACCTTCTTCTGTTCCTGTTCTTCCTGGGCGATTTCATCCAGTTCGAACTTGGCATTCTGGGTGTCGGCCTTGTTGGCGCGGATCGCCTGCTGGTTGGCACGCAGGGTTTCAATCAGTTTGGCCTGGGCTTGCGAGACATAGCCCATGTACTGCAGCTCGCGATTGATGCGATTGGGATTGTCGCCGGAGAGCAGCAGCTTGATGCGGTCCTCGTTGCCGGCCACGTATTGCTCGCGCAGCAGCTTGGACAGCTGCGCCTGCTGGGCGTTGACCAGCGCGGTCAGTTCGTTCAACTGCTTGACCAGCTGCGCCAGGCGCGCTTCGGTGGCCTGCTGCTCCTGCGCCAGATCGCGCAGCGAACGATTGGCTTTGGAGATCGCCTGTTCGGAAGCGGCCAGGGCGTCGGCGGCATTGTCCTTGGCAGTCTCGGTCTGGTCGATATCGCGCTTGAGCGTAGTCAGGCGCTGTTGCAGGTCGGCCTGTTCCTTCTCGGCGGCCTGCTTCTGCCGGGTCCGCTCGGTGATCGGCTGGGCCTGCACCGCGGCACACAGCAGCAGACCGCAAGCCATCGTCGCCAGCAAGCGAAAGGCTCCCCGCGGCGCGCCCGACAGGAGGGCGGAGCGCGCCGGTGGAATGCACTTTCCGGAAAGGGACGCCGCCTGTGCGGCGGGCGTCTTGCTGGAGCAACGCAGTTTTATTTCGACTTCCCTTGATTGGCCACGGCCTTGAGCGCTGCTTCGATGGCGGACTGGTCGCCCAGGTAGTAGCTCTTGATCGGCTTGAGGTCGGCGTCCAGTTCATAGACCAGCGGCTGGCCGTTGGGGATGTTCAGGCCGACGATGTCGTTGTCGCTGATGCCGTCCAGGTACTTGATCAGGGCGCGCAGGCTGTTGCCGTGGGCCGAAATGATGATCTGCTTGCCAGCGCGAATGGCCGGGGCGATGGAGTCATTCCAAGCCGGCAGCACACGCGCCACGGTGTCCTTCAGGCATTCGGTCAGCGGCACCTGCTCGCGCGAGAGGCCGGCGTAGCGGGCGTCGCCGAAGGCATCGCGCTCTTCGCCCGGGGTCAGCGGGTTGGGCGGGGTATCGTAGCTGCGGCGCCAGACCAGCACCTGCTCGTCGCCGTACTGGGCGGCGGTTTCGGCCTTGTTCAGACCTTGCAGGGCGCCGTAGTGGCGTTCGTTGAGGCGCCAGTCGTTCTTGATCGGGATGTACATCTGGTCCATTTCGTCCAGCGTCGTCCAGAGGGTGCGGATGGCGCGCTTCAACACCGAGGTGTAGGCCAGGTCGAAGGAGAAACCGGCTTCCTTGAGCAGCTTGCCAGCCTGGCGGGCTTCAGCCACGCCCTTTTCGGTCAGGTCGACGTCGACCCAGCCGGTGAAGCGGTTGGCCAGGTTCCAGGTCGATTCGCCGTGGCGCATGAATACGATTTTGTACATAGCAGGACTTGTATTGATGATGGATAAACCGCTGCGGCTGCCCCAAAGATCGACTACGCGAGACCGGGTGCACGCCTTAAACTAGACTGTTCGGTCCGGATGCAAACCGCGAATGCTTCTATTTTATAATGCCGGGATTCAGTAAACTCATTGGACTGCCGTGAAATTCATCATCGACAATATTTTCCTGATCGCCCTGGCCTTGGTCTCGGGCGGTGCGCTGCTGGTTCCCTACCTGCAGCAGCGCGGCAACAAGCTGAGCCTCTTGCAGGCCACGCAGATGCTCAACCAGGGCAAGGTGCTGGTGCTGGATGTGCGTGATGCCGAGCAATTCGCCGCCGGCCACCTGCGCGACGCCCGCAACATTCCCTTGAAAGAGTTGCCGCAGCGCATCGGCGAGCTCGACAAGCTCAAGGGCCGCCCGGTCATCGTGGTGTGCCAGACCGGCACCCAGGCCAACCGTGCCGAAGCGTCGCTGAAGAAGGCCGGCTTCACCGAAGTCTACGGCTTGAACGGCGGCATCGCCGCCTGGCAAGGCCAGGGCCTGCCGCTGACCACCAAGGAGGCAAAATGAGCGCTCCCGTGACCATGTACTGCACCGCCGTGTGCCCGTATTGCATGATGGCCGAGCGTTTGCTGGCCAGCAAGGGAATCACGCAGATCGAGAAGATCCGCGTGGATCTCGAACCTCAGCAGCGTGAGCTGATGATGCAAAAGACCGGCCGCCGTACCGTGCCCCAGATCTATGTCGGCGACACCCATGTCGGTGGCTTCGATGACCTGAGCGCACTGGACCGTGCCGGCAAGCTGGACCCGCTGCTGCAAGCCTGACGCCAGGGCAGCACACTCCCCCCTATCGATTCACCGAACCTGAAAGAGATCCATGTCGGAACAGAACCAAGAAGCCCAACAGCAACCCGTTTTCCAGATCCAGCGCGTCTACCTGAAGGATCTGTCGCTGGAACAGCCGAATTCCCCGGCCATCTTCCTGGAACAGGAAGCCCCTTCGATCGAAGTGTCGGTGGACGTCGGTGCCGAAGCGCTGGCTGAAGGCGTGTTCGAATCGACCGTGACCATCACCGTGACCGCCAAGGTCAAGGACAAAGTCGCTTTCCTCGTCGAGGGCAAGCAAGCCGGCATCTTCGAGATCCGCAACGTGCCGGCCGAACAGCTGGACCCGCTGCTGGGCATCGGCTGCCCCAACATCATCTACCCGTACCTGCGCGCCAACATCGCCGACGCCATCACCCGCGCCGGTTTCCCGCCGGTGCACCTGGCCGAGATCAACTTCGAGGTGTTCTACCAGCAGCGCCTGCAGGCACTGGCCGAGCAACAAGGCGCGACCCTGGTCAACAACGGCTCCACCGCCGTCAACTGATCGGGTTTCACCCCCTGTCCGCCTGCCGGGCCGGCCGCATCCTCTGCGGCAGCCCGGCACGACAACGAGCCGCCGCAGCCTGTGCTGCGGCGCTTTCCCTTCTGCGGAGACCTTCACGATGAAACGCCTGCCCCTGATTCTTTGCGCAACCCTGCTCGGCGCCTTCATGGCCAAGGATGCCCTGGCCCTGGACTTCAAGTCGGTCGGCGCCTCGCCCGCCATCATGTATGACGCCCCGTCCGAAAAGGGCCGCCGTGTCTATGTCGCGCCGCGCGGCATGCCGGTCGAGGTGGTGCTGACCTATGGCGACTGGAGCAAGGTCAGGGATGCCGCCGGCACGCTGTCCTGGATCTCCTCCAAGGCCTTGACGCCCAAGCGCATGCTGGTGGTGTCGGTGGCCAATGCGCGCATCTTCAATGCTGCCGATGAAGGCAGCCCGGTGGTCTTCACGGCCGACAAGTCGGTCCTGCTGGAGATGCTGGAAAGCCCCAACAACGGCTGGGTCAAGGTCCGCCACCGCGACGGCCAGAGCGGCTTCGTGAAGGCCGGCGATGTGTGGGGCGATTGAGCGAAGAGCGGCCTGAGATGAAAATCACCATTCTGGGCGCTGGCGCATGGGGTACCGCGCTGGCCATTCCCCTGGCGCGCAAGCATCAGGTCGTGCTGTGGGGGCGCAATGCCCAGGCCATGAAGGCCGCCAGCGAGCAACGCGAAAACGGCCTCTACCTCCCCGGATTCGCGCTGCCGCCCGAACTGGCGGTGAGTTCGGACTTCGATGCCGCCGTGCGCTACGTCTGCGACGACCCATCCGATTCGCTGCTCATTGCCGCCTCATCGGTGTCCGGCCTGCGTGAGCTGGCGGGGCATTTGCGCGCCTATGCCATTCCCAACCTGGTGTGGCTGTGCAAGGGTCTGGAAGAGGGCACGCGCCTGCTGCCGCACCAGGTGGTGCAGGAAGTGCTCGGTTCAGGCGTGGCTGCCGGAGTGCTCTCCGGCCCCTCCTTTGCCCAGGAAGTGGCGCGCGGCCTGCCCTGCGCGCTGACCATCGCCGGTGCCGATGCGGCGCTGTGCGAGCGTGTGGTCGCGGCGGTGCATGGCAACAACATCCGCATCTATTCCAGCGATGATCTGGTGGGGGTGGAGATCGGCGGCGCGGTCAAGAATATCCTGGCCATCGCCACCGGCGTGGCCGATGGCCTGCAACTGGGCTTGAACGCCCGTGCAGCATTGATCACCCGCGGCCTGGCTGAAATCACGCGCTTGGGCGTGGCGCTGGGCGGACGTGCAGAAACCTTCATGGGACTCTCAGGGGTGGGCGACCTCATCCTGACCTGCACCGGCGACCTCTCGCGCAACCGGCGCGTCGGTCTGGGACTGGCTCAAAACAAGAAACTGGACGATATCGTCGCCGAACTCGGCCACGTGGCCGAAGGCGTGCGCTGCGCACAGGCCGTGCGGGCGCTGGCGCGCGAAAAAGGCATCGAGATGCCGATCACCGATGCGGTGGCGGCAGCCTTGTTCGACGGCGTGTCGGTGCAGGACATGGTGGCCCGGCTGCTGGCGCGGGATCCGCGCGAAGAATGCCTGTAAGACAGCCTCTCCCGCTCGCACACTGGGACGGGAGATTCACCAAACCTCACCTGAAAGTGAAGCGGAGAAAATGACAGCCGGAGCAGAAATGCCTCCGGCTGTTTTTTATCGCCCGAGAATTCGGAGAGGATTCAGGCGGGTTGTTGCCTGAATCCGCCCTGCTTCAACGCGCGATGATGTCGCTTTCCATCTTGGGACGCTTGAAGCGTTGCGGCGAACCGCCTTCGAGCGCGTCATCCATCTGCTTGGAGATCTTGTCGTAGCGCGCGCTGCAGTCATCGTCCTGAGGGACGGCTTCTGCGCCCTTCAGGCGCTTGGCCAGACGGGTACTGCGCGCTTCCCCGCCCATGACGTATTGCTGGGCGGCGCGGCCGGCGTGGTTATTGTTCGTGGTCTTGTTGCGTTGTATGGCTTGCATCGTATTTCCTCTTACGTCGCTGACGCTCAACGTTCTTCCATCCTGAGTTGTTGTTCGGAAGAACACGCAGCGCCCCGGAAGATGTTGCCTGCTGCCTTGATTCCGGGAGACTGCTCCAGATACACAAGCACTGCGTTTCTTGACAGTGCTTTAGGTATGTAACGCCCGAGCGGCATTTTGGAATACGCGAAAAGTCAGTATTTTGTCAGCCAAATTGAAATTACTGCTCGCCGGCAAATTCATGCGGCTGCGCAAAAAATGACGCAAACCCGCTACCATCAAGGCTGACAGCGCTGTCAGAATGCGCAGGATTGTGCACTTTTGCTGAACAAAAAAAAGAGAAAAAAAAATGTTGCGAAACGTATCTTCCTTCACGAGACGCATCAAAAATACGACGAAAAATTACCAAGAAGAATATTTATCACCCGCTGCGACAACTCATCCGTGCACCGGCACGGGCAGACCGAGATCCGCCGGGACGAGTGAAAAAACCTTCGCATCGCGCGGCTCACCATGAAAGACCAGGCGATTGCGCGCCAGGCATTCCAGCGTGGCACCCGCCTTCTCCGCCACCCTCTGGCTACGCAGGTTGCCGGCCTGGGCCACGATTTCCAGGCGGGTGAGCCCGGTCCTGGAGAAGGCGAAAGCCGCCGCCGCCCGCGCGGCAAGGGCGGCGATGCCGCGGCCGGTGTAGCCCTCACGCACCCAGTAGCCCAGGTTGGCCATCTGGTTCAGCTGGCTGACCTGATTGATGGCCACCGAGCCGATCACCAGGCCGTTGCTGCGATCGATGATGTTGAAATCGTAAGCCGCGTGCACATGCCATTGCTCGATGGAGCGCTGCAGGAACAGCTTGGCGTCCAGCAGGCCGTAGTCGGGCGTACACCAGGCTTCCCACTGGCCGATGGCATCGCGCGACTGGCGCACCGCGTCATACAGCGCCGGGGCCTCGCGCAGGCCGAGCGGGCGCACTTCGATGGCGCGGTCGCAGTAGATGATTTGCCGTTCGCGGTCGATGGAGCGGAGCATGGGATCCGTGGATGAAGTTTCTTGCAGATCTTACCGAAATTGGACGGTGCCGGAACTGTCCCTGCGGTCAGCCCAGTTGCGCCCGCAATTGCGTCAGATGGGTGATGACCGCCACTTCCGGGGGCAGCTCCGGATGCACGCCATGCTCCTGCAAGGCGATCACACGCATGCCCGCTGCCAGCCCGGCTTGCACGCCCGGCAGGCTGTCTTCCACCACGGCGCAGCGCCGGGGCGGGACGCCCAGGCGTTCTGCGGCGAACAGGAACAGCGCGGGATCGGGTTTCCAGCGTTGCACGTCGTAGGCGCTGAAGATGCGGCCGGCAAAATGCGGCAGCAGTCCGGTCACGCGCAGGCACAGCTCGATCTTGTGATGCGGGGCGTTGGACGCCAGGGCAAAGGGCAGGTGCAGCTGCTCCACCATCTCGACGGCACCGTTGATGGGTTGCAGGTGCTGCTCCAGCATGCCGCCCATGAGGGCGCGCAGCTCTTGCTCGAAGTGGTCAGGCAGGGTCTGGCCATGCAATTGCTCGATGTGCGAGATGCACCACTTCATGCTCACGCCGCGAAAACGCGCCAACGCCTCGTCGGGGCTGAGGGTGACGCCGTAAGTGGCCACGTACTCGGACCAGGCCCGGGCGGCCACCACTTCGCTGTCGACCAGGGTGCCGTCACAGTCGAAGATGACCAGTTCGGGCGCGGCAGGGGGCTGCTTCATCATTGCTCCTTGTTGTTCGGGGGCGTTGGCCGCCCTCTTCAAGGAGCCGCCAAACCCATCAAAGTTCGCCGTAGGAATGCAGGCCCGAGAGGAACATGTTCACTCCCAGGAAGGCAAACGTCGTCACCAGCAGGCCCACCAGCGCCCACCAGGCGGCGGTGCGGCCACGCAGGCCCTTCATGAGGCGCATGTGCAGCCAGGCGGCATAGTTGAGCCAGACGATCAGGGCCCAGGTTTCCTTGGGATCCCACGACCAGTAACCGCCCCAGGCTTCAGCGGCCCACAGCGCGCCCAGGATGGTGGCGATGGTGAAGAAGGCAAAGCCGACGGCGATGGCCTTGTACATCACGTCATCCAGCACTTCCAGCGTGGGCAGGCGATCGGCCAGGATGCCGCGCTCGCGCAGCAGGTAGGCCACCGCCACCATCGCCGCCAGGGCGAAGGTGCCGTAGCCGATGAAGTTGGCCGGCACGTGGATCTTCATCCACCAGCTCTGCAGCGCCGGCACCAGCGGCTGGATCTCGGCCGCATCCCGCGAGACGGTATACCACATCAGGAAAGCGACCGCCGCCGTGATGACGGTCAGCACAAAAGCACCCAGCTGGCGCGTGGCGTAACGTTCTTCGTAGTACAGGTAGAAAAGGGCCGTAATCAGGCAGAACAGGACGAAAACTTCATATAAATTGGAAATGGGGATGTGGCCCACATCCGGGCCGATCAGGTAGGACTCGTACCAGCGCACCATCATGCCGGTGAAGCCCAGCACCACGGCCGCCCAGCACAGGCGCGAGCCGATCGCGCTGCCGGTGCCGGCGGTGGTGGCCAGGCCGCCCCAGTAGAACAGCGTGGAGAGGCAGAACAGCGCGCTCATCCACAGGATCGCGGACTGGCTGGAGAGCATGTACTTGAGGAAGAATTTCTTGTCCGCCAGTTCCAGCGCGCCGCCATACATGGCGATGGCCCCCAGAGAGAGCACGGCGATCACCAGCATCAGCAGGCGAACCGGCTTCCAGTGCCAGCCCAGCCAGGCGAAAGTCGGTGCGGCCAGCAGCAGCACGCCCTTCTCGTAGTAATCCATATAGCTGCCGAAGCGCCCGAAGGCGTACAGCGATCCGGCCACCAGTGCGGCGGCGTAGATCCAGTCGACGAGACTGAGCCGCCGGAAAAAGCCTTGCTCTTGCTCGTAGGCCTGGTTTGCTTGGGTCAGTTGCATTGCGTTCTCCACTGCTGCTGTCCCGGCACATGCGCAAGCCAAGCCTGCCCCATGTGCCGGGAGATCGCCGCCATTACCGGCGGCATGAAGGGTTCAGGCCGAGGGACCGGGGGCGGGCTGGCCCGCGCCGGTCAGACGGTCTTTCATCTGTTCGAATTCCTTGTCGAAGTCCAGCGTGCGGCGCTGCGTGCTCATGGCCAGCAGGGCCTGGCTGCCCTGGCCATCGGGACCGGGCTTGATCCAGATCCACAGGCGCCGTTCACGAATGTACAGCATCGCGAACACGCCCAGTACCAGGAACAGGCAACCCAGGTAGACCACCTTCTTGCCCGGTGAACGCGTCACCTGCAGCACCGAGGCCTTGATCTCCTGGAAACTCGTGAGCTGCAGGAACACCGGTGCCGGATAGAAGGCCGCATCGGCCAGGGCATTGATGGCCAGTTGCAGGTAGCGGCCATGCTTCTCGTCGCTGGCTACCGGAGCGAGACCCTCTTGGGCGCGCGCGGCTTGCCACAGCTCCCACATGCTGCCGTTGAGGATCTTCATGAAGATGTCGGCGGCCTTTTCCTGTTCGGCCGCGGGCAGTTGCTCCAGGAAGCGCGTCACGGCGATGTAGCCGGAGACCTTGCCGTCGCCGGCAAAAATGGTCAGCCCGCGCAGGGCCGATTGTTCCAGTTGCTCCCGCAACACGGGCGAGGCTTCGCGCCCGCTGCTGATGGCCTGCCGCGCATAGCGGCGTGCGGCTTCCTGGCGCAAAGCCGGATTGGCCAAGGCCGCGCGCAGGCGCATCCACTCGGCGACGCTGTCGTTGTCATCGGCGGGAATGCGCAGGTAACGGAAGGGCTGGTCGGGCTGCTCGCGCATGCCGGCCAGGAAGACATCGGCACCATCGATGGGCAGCGACTGCATGTAGTTGAAGTATTCGCGCGCCTGCCCGGTCTTGTCGCGCAGCTTGTACTGCACGCTCGGGCCGACATTCTTGAAGTCCTTGCTGTTGGCATTCTTGGCACTGGAGCCGAGGTGCTTGTCCAGGCCGTCCATGAAGCCGCGATTGACATTCTTGCCCACGTTGACCGCGCGCGCATCGCCCGAGGTCGAGCCGGAGGCCTGGCCGGAGGCGGCGGCCTGCATGTTCTCGACGTTGAAGGGACGGAAGCCGCTCCACTCGATGGTGTAGTCACCGCTGCTGGAGGACAGCGGCGTGGTGCCGTTGACCTCGCCGGCCAGGTCGAAGTGGCTGTTGCTGCCGCCGCGCATCGGATAGGCGACCAGCTTGAGCTTGCTGCCGCCGTCCTCGAAGCTGGACTGATAGATCGCCACGCCCTTGTAGATCAGCGGTTCGTTGACCTTGATGGTGGCGGCGGTTTCCTTGCCGGTTTCATGGTCGCGCACCACCACTTCGCTGGCGAAGAGCTTGGGCATGCCGGTCGAGTAGAAGTCGATGATGAAACGCTTCAACTGGATGGTGAAGGGCAAGTCCTGGATCATCACGCCATCCTTCTGCGGGATGATGGCGGTGCTGCTGCTGGAGCCTTCAGGAATGAGCGTGTTGCCGCGGAAGGTCGGGTTGTTCAGGCCCAGGCGATAGCGTTCGGGGATCTCGGAAATGATGCCATTGCCGGCAAAGGCCGACTTGCCATAGAACCATTGCTGGAAGCGGATCGGCAGATCCGAATCGAGCAGGCCGCCCAGGCAGATGATAACGATGGCCGCGTGCGCGAAAATGTAGCCCCACTTGTTGGCCGCCCCCTGCTTGGCCGCCAGCAGCGTGCCGCCTTCCTTGTCGGCCAGCCTGGTCTTGTAGCCGCGCGCGCCGACCTGGCGCTGCAGCCGCGCCGCAGCCTCGGCCGGGGCTTCGGCAGTCGTCCATTCATGCTTGTGATGGAAATTGCGCAGCGACTGCTCGCGCACGTTGTCGCGCCAGCTCTTCACATCGCGCAACATCTTCGGCGCATTGCGGGCGATGCACAGCGAGGTCGACAGCACCAAGAAGCCCATGATCAGCAGGAACCACCAGGCCGAATACACCGCATACAAACCGGCCTTGCCGAAGATCTCGAACCAGAACGGACCGAACTGGTTCACGTAGTTGGGCATCGGTTCGTTCTGCTTCATCACCGTGCCGATCACCGAGGCGATGGCAATCAGCGTCAGCAGGCTGATCGCAAAGCGCATCGATGAGACCACTTCGACGGCCTCGCCGAGCCAGCGCTGGCGAGTCCTGATCTGGATTCCTTGGGTACTGCTGCCCGTCGTCATATTCCTGCCTTACCGGACCGGGCCTGCCGGTTCCGCTTACCTGGGGGGATCTCCTTGCCGGTCGGCAAAGCGATGCGAACCCGGATTTTACCGCTCCGGGGGAAAGTCCGTGATACGCGCCTGCGTAGCCCGGGTATGCCGGGGCGATTATCTGGTCCGGCGGGGAGGGATCATGCCGTGTTGGACGATGTTTCACCACGACGTGCGTCAAGCTGCATGAAAAAAGGCGGCACGCCGGCCGCCTCTTTCCTGCCCGCGCCGTGTGGCGGCAGGCTGATTACTTCAGGCCGGCGATGTAGTCGGCCACGGCTTTGATTTCCTTGTCCGAAAGGCGGTCGGCGATGGCGGTCATCTGGGCGCTGTTGGTGCGCGCTCCGCCACGGAAGTTGGTCAGCTGGGCCACCGTGTAATCCTGGTGCTGGCCGGCCAGGCGCGGATACTGGGCCGGGATGCCGGCCCCATTGGGGCTATGGCAGCCAGCGCAGGCCGGCACGTTCTTGGAGGCGATGCCGCCGCGCCAGATGTGCTTGCCCAGCTCGATGGTGTCCTTGTTCTTGGCGGCACCCGGCTTGGGCGCCTGGGCAGCCAGGTAGGCCGCGACGTTGTGGATGTCTTCATCCGAGAGCGCCTTGGCCAGCGGCGACATCACCGGGTTGTTGCGGTCAGGGGTACGAAAGTTGAGCAGCTGCTTGGCGATGTAGGCCTCATGCTGGCCGGACAGCTTGGGATTCTGGGTGATGGTCGAATTGCCGGCTGCGCCGTGGCAGGACATGCAGGCCACGATGTTGCGGGCATTGTCGCCATTGGTGTAGAGGGCTTCCCCCTTGGCCGGATCGGCCTTGATCGGGGCTTTCTTGTCATCGGCCGCATGGGCCGCCGAGGACACTGCCAGCACGGCAGCAAGAACGGTATACAACAGTGGGGAAAAGGCACGGTTCATTCGTCACCCTAATACTTATTGTGGAATTGAGAGATTTTGCCCGTTCGGCGGCTGGCTGCCCCCTGCCCAAATGCCTGTTGTTTGACCTGTCTCCAATGGCCGCCATATTTTTTGCTTGCTTGGCGTCAACGAGGCGCTGGGTTTCGGGCCATTGTACAATAGCTTCTCCGCGTTTTTCCCTCCTCTTTCGGATTTCCCCCCACCATGTCGCAACTTTGGCAAGCCCGTTTCTTCACCACCGTCAATCACCTGCGGGACCTGCCCAAGACCAGTGTGCCGGAAATCGCCTTCGCCGGCCGTTCCAACGCCGGCAAATCCAGTGCCATCAACGTGCTGTGCAATCAGAAGCGCCTGGCCTTCGCCTCCAAGACACCGGGACGCACCCAGCACATCAACTATTTCTCGCTGGGCGGCGCCCACGTCGGCCAGCACCGCAATGACGAGGCGCGCCCCGACGAGATCCGCGCCATGCTGGTGGACTTGCCCGGCTATGGCTACGCCGAGGTCTCCGGCTCGGCCAAGCATCACTGGCAAGCCCTGCTGGGTGATTACGTGCGCCAGCGCGAGCAACTGGCGGCGCTGGTGATGATCGTCGATTCGCGCCGTCCCTTCACCGACCTGGATATCCAGATGATCGAGTGGTTCGCCCCCACCGGCAAACCCATCCATTGCATCCTGAGCAAGGCCGACAAGCTCAACCGCAACGAATCCACCAATGCCCTGCGCCAGGCCCAGACCTTCCTGCAAAGCTATGTGGATGCGGATGGCCAGCCCTTCCCGTTCACGGCCCAACTGTTCTCGGCGCTGAAGCGCATCGGTCTGGACGAAGCCAACGACAAGATCCTGGAACTGGCCGGCCTGAACAAGCCAGTTGAGACGGCCGAACCGGTGGCCCCGGCTGCGCTGGCCAATGAAGCTGCTGGCAGCGCCGACAGCAACACCCGGCAAGCCTGATCGCCGACAAGGCAAGATCTTTCCAGACGGAGTACAACGCATGAATAAAAAAACCCCGGAGAACAGGGAAATTCTCCGGGGAAGAACGCCTTTCGCTTGCGCGATCAGCCCCGCTCAGGGAGGGAAGGGGAAGCGGGAGGTGAAAAAATCACCTGCCGCCAAGATAATGCAAGTCTCGGAAATTGGAGCAGATCTGTAATCAAAGGAATCAAATCTCCGAAGATAGCGATATTTGCCTCGAAATAATTCCAAGATAGCCTCAAATAACATCTAATTTTTGAAAGCTGACCTATGTCCTTGACCGATTTCAGTTCCAACGCCGGCTACCCTGCCCTGCGCATGCGCCGCATGCGCCGCGACGCCTTTTCTCGCGCCCTGATGGCCGAAAACGTCATCACCAGCGCCGACCTGATCTACCCCGTGTTCGTGCAGGAGGGCCAGAATCTGCGCACGCCCGTGGCCTCGCTGCCGGGCGTGGAGCGCCTCTCGCTGGACACGCTGCTGCCGGTGGCCGAGGAATGCGTGAAGCTGGGCGTGCCGGTGCTGGCGCTGTTCCCGGTGATCGATCCGGCCCTGAAGACGCCCGACGGCATCGAAGCCACCAACCCCGACGGCCTGGTGCCGCGCGTGGTGCGCGCCCTGAAGGACCGCTTCCCCGAACTGGGCGTGCTGTGCGACGTGGCGCTCGACCCCTACACCAGCCACGGCCAGGACGGCGTGCTGGACGAAACCGGCTACATCCTCAACGATGAAACCATCGCGCTGCTGGTCAAGCAGGCGCAAACCCAGGCCGATGCCGGCGTGGACGTGGTGGCCCCCTCGGACATGATGGACGGCCGCATCGCCGCCATCCGCGCCATGCTGGAAGCCCAAGGCCATATTTACACCCGCATCATGGCCTACTCCGCCAAGTACGCCTCGGCCTTCTACGGCCCCTTCCGCGACGCCGTCGGCTCGGCCGCCAACCTGGGCAAGGGCAGCAAGGCCACCTACCAGATGGATCCGGCCAACAGCGACGAAGCCCTGCGCGAAGTGGCGCTGGACCTGCAGGAAGGTGCCGACATGGTCATGGTCAAGCCCGGCATGCCCTACCTGGACATCGTGCGCCGCGTGAAGGATGAATTCCGCGTGCCCACCTTCGCCTACCAGGTCAGCGGCGAATACGCCATGATCAAGGCCGCCGCCCAGAACGGCTGGCTGGACCACGACAAGACCATGATGGAAGCCATGATGGCCTTCAAGCGCGCCGGCGCCGATGGCGTGCTGACCTACTTCGCGCTGGACATCGCACGCAAGCTCAAGCAGGGCTGATCGGCCCATCGGCAGATCAGACAGATCAGGCAGGTGAAAAAAAACGCACCCCGGTCACCCGGGATGCGTTGAACATGGTCCGATCCACATCAGACTTCTTGCTCAAAACCTGGCGGGCGGCGGCTTCACCAGCGCCACCCGGCTTGATGCTTCATGGCGCCGCTGCGTTCACTTCCACAGTGCGCACTTGGATTCCGCCTTGGTCATGTAGGCTTGCTCGCCGGGGATGGTCTGCACCAGCTTGTAGTAATCCCATGGGCGCTTGGATTCGGAAGGTTTCTTCACCTCCATCAGGTACATGTCATGCACCATGCGGCCGTCCGGGCGCACCACACCATTGCTGGTGAAGAAATCCTTGATGCGGTTCTTGCGCAGGTAGTCCATGACCTGGTCGGCATCGGTGCTGCCCACGGCCTTGACCGCCTTCAGGTACTGGCCCACGGCCGACGCGTCACCGGCCTGGAACATGGACGGCATCTTCTTCATTTTCAGGAAGTAGCGATTGGCCCAGGCACGGCTCTCATCGTTCAAGTCCCAGTACCAGCCATCGGTGAGGTACATCCCTTGCGTCATCTGCAGACCCAGCGAATGGGTATCGTTGATGAAGATCAGCAGGCCGGCCAGCTTCATGGTCTTGTTCACGCCGAATTCATTGGCGGCCTTGATGGCATTGATGACATCGCCCCCGGCCACGGCCAGCCCCAGGATCTGCGCCTTGGAGGACTGCGCCTGCAACAGGAAGGACGAGAAATCCGAAGTCGCCAGCGGCACGCGAGTCGCGCCGATGACATTGCCGCCATTGCTCTTGACGACCTCGCTGGTGTCCTTCTCCAGCGAAGTACCGAAGGCATAGTCCGCCGTCAGGAAATACCAGGACTTGCCGCCCTGGCGCGTGATGGCCGCGCCCGTGCCGCGCGCCAGGGCCGTGGTGTCGTAGGCGTACTGGACGGTGTAGGCATTGCACTCCTCATTGGTCTGGCGGGTGGTGCCGGCACCGACCGAGATGAAGACCTTCTTCTTCTCGCCCGCCACCTTGCCCATGGCCAGGCTGGCGGCCGAGTTCACGCCGCCGACCAGCATGTCCACGCCATCGCGGTCGAACCACTCGCGAGCCTTGTTGGCGGCGATGTCGGCCTTGTTCTGGTGGTCGGCAAAGACCAGTTCCACTTTCTTGCCGTTGATGGTGCCGCCGGCATCGGCAATGGCCATGCGGATGGCTTCGACGCCGCCCTGGCCGTCGAAGTCGGCATAGGTGCCGGACATGTCAGTGATGAAGCCGATCTTGATGGTGTCGCCCTTCGCCTGGGCGGATGGCAGGGTGGCTGCGCCCAGCAGGGCACAGGCGGCCGACAGCGCGGCGCGCCGGATGAATGCGGTCATGGGGTCTCCTCCTTTGGGGGTCCTGGAATGTGATTCTTGTTGCGACCCCGCAATCGAGTGCGGGGAAGGTCTTGCGGGACCGGCAGTGCCTCGCCGGTCCGATCCTGCGTGTGGATGATCAGCCGACGGTAGCGCGCGTCTGTTCGCCATCGACCAGGCGCAGCAGGCCCAGCGGGTTGGCGTTCTGCAGCGCGGCCGGCAGCATCGCGTCCGGATAGTTCTGGTAGCACACCGGGCGCAGGAAGCGCTCGATGGCCAGCGTGCCCACCGAAGTGCCGCGGGCATCCGAGGTGGCCGGATAGGGACCGCCGTGGACCATCGCATCGCACACCTCGACGCCGGTCGGGAAGCCATTCAACAGCAAGCGGCCGGCCTTCTGCTCAAGGATCGCGATGAGGTCCTGGTTGCCTTGCAGGTCACCGATTTCGGCTTGCAGGGTGGCAGTCAGCTGGCCATTCATCTTGGCGGCGAAGTCCAGCAGTTGCTCACGGCTTTCCAGCTCGACGATCACGGTGGCGGGGCCGAAGACTTCTTCTTCCAGCGGCGCTTCCTTGGAGAACAGCAGGGCAGCGTCGGCCTTGAACAGGTGCGGCACGGCCTGGGTATAGCTGGTGCCGCCGGTGGCGATGACCTTCACGCCCGGCAGCTGGGTCAGGCGCGCTACGCCGCCGTTGTAATGGGTCAGGCCGCCGCTGTTGAGCATGGTAGCCGGGTTGGTGCCACCGAAGGCGGCCGACAGCTTCTCGATGAAGGCGGTCAGTTCCGGCGAACGCACGCCCAGCAGCAGGCCGGGACTGGTGCACAGCTGGCCCACGCCGACCGTGACGGAACCGGCCAGGTCCTTGGCGATGGCGTCACCGCGCAGCTTCAGGGCTTCGGACATCAGGATGATGGGATTGATGCTGGACATCTCGGCAAACACCGGGATCGGCTGCGGACGGGCGGCGGCCATGTCGCACAGGGCGCGGCCACCGCGCAGCGAGCCGGTGAAGCCGACGGCCTGGATGCCGGCGCTCTTGACCAGTTGGGCACCGACGCGGTCGCCGTAGATCATGTTGAAGGTACCGGCCGGCATGCCGGTCTTCTTGACGGCGCGCTCGATGGCGTTGGCCACCAGTTCGGAAGTGACCAGGTGGCCGCTGTGGGCCTTGAACACTACCGGGCAGCCGGCAGCCAGGGCGGCAGCGGTATCGCCACCGGCCACCGAGAAGGCCAGCGGGAAGTTGCTGGCACCGAACACGGCCACCGGACCCACGCCGATCTTGTACTGGCGGATGTCCGGGCGCGGCAGCGGCTGGCGTTGCGGCAGGGCGGTATCGATGCGGGCACCGTAGAAGTCGCCGCGGCGCAGGACCTTGGCGAACAGGCGCATCTGGCCGCTGGTGCGGGCGCGCTCGCCGGCCAGGCGCGGGGTGGCCGGCAGGGCGGTTTCACGGGCCACGGCGGCCAGGAAATCGTCGCCCAGGGCATCGATCTCGTCGGCGATGGCTTCCAGGAACAGCGCGCGCTGTTCAGCCGGAACGGCGCGGTACAGCGGATAGGCCTTCTCGGCCGCATCCACGGCGGCGGCGACTTCGTGCTCGGTGGCAGTCAGGAAAGGGGTTTCGAAGAGGGCACCGGTGGCCGCGTCCACGCTGTGCAGGGCGACGTCGCCCTGGCCGCTGCGCTGGCCGCCGATGTAGTTGTGTCCTAGGATCTTGTCGCTCACGTTGTGCTCCTGCTGGTGTCGTTGATGCCGCCCGGGGCCGGGTCAGGCAAGAAAGCTGCGCCCGCGCGAGGCAGGAGCAGCTGAGGGGGAAATGCGCAGCAGGCCCTTGGTGGCCTGCACGCGCTGTTCATTGTCGGCCATCACATGGATTGCTGCAGCATGTTCAGGTAATCCTGTTCCGAGGCTTCGCGCGGATTGGTCTTGTGGCTGTGGTCGGCCAGGGCACCCTTGATGATCTGCGGGAACAGGGATTCGCTCACGCCCAGCTCGCGCAGCCCGGCCGGCAAGCCAAGGCGGCGGCTCATGTCGCGGATGGCCGGGCCGATCCCGGCACCGCTGGCCAAGCCCATGGCGTGGGCCATGCGCGCCATCTTGTTGTCCTTGACCATGCTGGGCGCGCTTTCGTTGAAGGCGATGATGGCCGGCAGGAAGATCGCGTTCAGGGTCCCATGGTGCAGCTTGGGATTGATGCCGCCCAGCGAGTGCGACAGGCTGTGCACGCAACCCAGCCCCTTCTGGAAGGCCATGGCGCCCTGCATGGAGGCGCTCATCATGTTCAGCCGCGCTTCGCGGTCACCCGGTTCGCGCGTGGCGCGTTCGATGTGCGCCCAGGCGCGCCACAGGCCATCCAGCGCGATGCCGTCGGCGGGCGGGTTGAAGGCGGGGGCCATGAAGGTTTCCAGACAGTGCGCGATGGCATCCATGCCGGTGGCAGCGGTCATCAGCGGCGGCAGGCCCAGGGTCAGTTCGGGGTCGCAGAGGGCCAGCTTGGGCACCAGGTGCGGCGAGATGATGCCGACCTTGCGTCCATCGTCAAGGATCAGGATGGCGCCCCGGCCGACTTCGCTGCCGGTGCCGGCGGTGGTCGGGATGGCGATCACCGGTGCGGTCTTGGCGGTGATGTTGGCCAGGCCGCCTTCGATGAGCGCAAAGGATTTCAGCGGGCCTTCGTGGGTGCCGCAGACGGCCACGCCCTTGGCCAGGTCGATGGAGGAACCGCCGCCAACAGCCACGATGCCATCGCAGCCATGCTCGCGGAACAATCCCACGGCAGCGCGCACGGCACCCTCATTGGGGTTGGGCGGGGTCTGGTCATAGACCACGGTGCCGGCCCCGTCCTTCAACTGGCCCAGGACCTTGTCCAGCAAGCCGGCGTTGCGAATGCCCGGGTCGGTCACCACCAGCGGCTTCTTGATGCCCAGGCGGTCGCATTCCTGCTGCAGCAGCGCCAGCGCGCCGTAGTCAAACTGGACTTGGGTAATGTAGTTGATGAGTGCCATTACATAGCCTTGATTTATAGATGTCTCCACCGGGTCCGCCATCGGCGGGCTTGCTCCGAAACCTTCAAAGCCGGTGCTTCCCAATGGGGTCCCGCTTTGGAAAGCCAGACTCTAAGCCATCAAGGGGCGCTTGGCTAATGAGACCTGTTGATATGGGTATAACCAACACTCATACTAACGACTTCTTTGAAGAGGATTTTCCATGCACACCACCTTGCCCTCGCTGGCCTCCATCACTTCGCGCCTGCACCTGCGGCAGTTGCGGCTGCTCATCGCGCTGTCCGACCATGGTTCCCTGCTCAAGGCGGCCGAGCAGGTGGCGCTGACCCAGCCGGGGGCGAGCAAGGCCTTGCAGGAGATCGAGAGTACGCTTGGTGCGCAATTGTTCACCCGCACCAATCGCGGGCTGGAGGCCACCGAGCTGGGCCATTGCGTGATCCGCTATGCGCGGCTGATCCAGACCGACCTGACCCACCTGCGTGAAGAAATGTTATCCATCATGCAAGGCCATGGTGGACGGCTGGCGGTGGGCACCATCATGGGCGCGGTGCCGCTCTTGACCGATGCGCTCACGCAATTGCTGGAGGCGCATCCGACCCTGTCCGTGGAGATCGTGGAAGACACCAGCGCCCGCCTGCTGCGCCTGCTGGACCAGGGGCGGCTGGACCTGGCGATCTGCCGCACCAGCATCAGCCAGCGCCCGGACCTGTATGACGCGTTCAACATCCACGAGGAAGAGCTGGCCGTGGTGGCCAGCGTGCAGCATCCGCTGGCTGAAGCGAGCAGCCTGCAACTGGCGGACCTGGCCGATTCGCGCTGGGTGGTCTATTCGGCCAACATGCCGATGCGGCTGACGCTGGAGCGCGAATTCCACGATGCCGACCTGCGCTTCCCGCTGCACCTGATGGAAACCACCTCGGCCTTCACCACCTTGTCGCTGCTGCAGAAGAATCCGCACTTCGTGGCGCTGCTGTCGGTGGATGTGGCGCAGTTCTGCACGCGCTTCGGCATGACGCGCATCCTGCCGCTGAAGCTGCATACGCGCAGCGAGCCCTATCAGCTGGTGACGCGGCGCGGTACGCTCCTGTCGCCGGTGGCGCGGCTGTTCGTGGATGGATTTGCACGCGGGGTGGCCTCGGCCGCCTGAGCAGGGGCCAAACAAAAAGCGCTCCCGGAGGAGCGCTTTCGCTTTATTGACGCGGCGAACGCAGCAATTACTTGTTCGGCTGCGGCGTAATGCGCAGGTACGGACGCGGCGACTTGTAGCCCTTCGGATATTTCTGCTTGATGACTTCCTCATCCTTGACCGACAACGGGATGATGACGTCGTCGCCATCCTTCCAGTTGCCCGGGGTGGCCACGGTGTAACCGTCGGTCAGTTGCAGCGCATCGATGACGCGCAGCACCTCGTCGAAGTTGCGGCCGGTGCTCATCGGGTAGGTGATGATGAGGCGAACCTTCTTCTTCGGGTCAATCACGAAGAGCGAACGCACGGTCGCCGTTTCGGACTGGTTCGGATGGATCATGTCGTACAGGCCCGCGACCTTCTTGTCGACGTCGGCCACGATCGGGAAGCCGACCACGGTCTGCTGGGTTTCCTCGATGTCCTTGATCCACTGGTTGTGGGCCTCGGCACCATCCACGGACAGCGCGATGGCCTTGACGTTGCGCTTGTCGAATTCGGGCTTGAGCTTGGCAGTCAGGCCCAGCTCGGTGGTGCAGACCGGCGTGAAGTCGGCCGGGTGCGAGAACAGCACGACCCAGGAGTCACCCGCCCAGTCGTGGAATTTGATCTTGCCGATCGAGGATTCTTGCTCGAAATCCGGTGCGGTATCGCCCAGGCGCAGCGTCATGGTGGTCTCCTTGGTGGACAGAATGAAAACAGAAGGCTGACTATAACGCGAGGCCAGCCTCAGGCCTACGACTATAAAGTGCTTTTCAAATTACATTGCGACATGTGGAACTACAGATTTTGCAGCGTAGAGATGAACCTGTCGGCATCCTGATAACCGATCACGCGGCGCTGTGCCAGTTCCCGGCCATCGGCATCGAAAAACATGATGCCGGGCGGACCGAACAGATTGAAGCGCTTCAGCATGGCGCGGTCGTCGGCATTGTTGGCGGTGACGTCGATCTGCAGCAGCAGCATCTGGCCGAAGCGTTCCTTCACACGCGGATCAGTGAAAGTGAAACGTTCCATTTCCTTGCAGGAAACGCACCAGTCGGCATAGAAATCCAGCATGACCGGGCGACGCTGGCCGGCGGCGTTTTCCTTCAGGGCTGCATCCAGCTCGGCGCTGGAGCGGACGCGCACGAAGTCGGTGGCCTGCGCGGCGGCTGACTGGCCGCGCAGATGCGAGAGCGGCGCCAGCGGATCTCGGCCGCCGGTGGCCACGCTAACCAGTTGCAGCAAGCCCAGCGTGACCACCACCAGGCCGAGTGCCCGGGATATCCATCCAGCCGGGCGCGTCCACAGCAGGAAAGCGCCATAGCCGACCCCCAGCGCCGCCCAGCCAGCCACCTGCAACCATGAAGGGATCACCGGCGAGACCATCCACAAGGCCGTGCCCAGCATCAATACGCCAAAGAAGCGCTTGACCGCATCCATCCAGGCGCCGGCGCGCGGCAGCAGGGCACCGGCCGAGGCGCCGACCAGCAGCAGCGGCACGCTCATGCCCAGTGCCATGGAAAACAGGGCGCTACCGCCCAGTACCACGTTGCCGGTCTGGCTGATGTACAGCAAGGCCCCGGCCAGGGGCGCTGCCACGCAGGGACCAACGATCAGCGCCGAAATCGCGCCCATCAGGAAGACACCGACCCATTTGCCACTGCCTCCACCGGAGGCTGTGGATAATCTGGATTGCATCGAGGCGGGGACTTGCAGAGTGTAGAGGTCGAACATCGACAATGCGAGGCCGGCCATCAGCAAGGCAAACGCGCCCAGCACCCAAGGGTTCTGCAGATAAGCAGACAAGCCCTCTCCCAGCATCCCGGCGGCTACGCCCAATGCCGTGTAGACCAGGGCCATGCCCAGCGAATAATCCACCGAGAGCAGGAAGCTGCGCCCGCGTCCGCCGCCGGCGCTCGGCTGCTGTCCGACGATGATGGAGGACAGGATGGGCAGCATCGGCAGCACGCAGGGCGTAAAGGACAGCCCGATGCCCAGCAGGAAGAACAGCGAGAGGATGCTCCACAGCTTGCCGCCCTTGAGCACGGCGGCAATACCATCGATATCGCTGCCGCCCGTGCTGGGCGCATCCGCATTGACGCCCGCCGGAGTGACGTTCTTGCCAATATCCTGGGCCGACATCGCCAGCTTCAAGGTCATCGGTGGATAACACAATCCCTTGTCGGCACAGCCTTGCGATACTGCCGAAATGACAAAATCCTTCACTGCCCCGCTGACCGGAATCCGGGCAGTCACCGACTGATGGTAGGTTTCAACTTCCTTCTGGAAGTTTTCGTCATACTTGCGTTTACCCGCCGGGAATTGCGGCTCGCCCAGCGTCGCGCCTTCGGCGCTGAAGTGGAAGCGGTCGCGATACATGTAGTAGCCATCTGCAATCCGATAGCTCAGCTCCAGCGTCTGGGCGTCAACCATGCGGCCGGTGAGCTGGAACGCTTGTTCGGGCGGCAGGTAATCCTCAGCCGCCTTGGCAGCCTTGGCCACCAGCAGGCCGAGCAGGGCCAGCAGCGCCAATACGATCAGCAGGGGATATCTTGTCAGGCGCGTGCGCCGGTTGATGCGGTTCAACGGTGTTCCTCGTTCGATGGGAATGCTCTGAGCTTATACGCGCAGAGGACGTGCGGTCTCATCCTGCATCCACGCCAGATAAGCCGGCAGACCCGCCGTGATGGGCAAGGCGATGATCTCGGGCACGTCGTAGGGATGGGCGTGGACAATGGCCTGCTGCAGTTCCTGGTAGCGGCCCTGGGTGGTCTTGATCAGCAAGGGGATCTCGCTATCGCGCTGGACCTTGCCCTGCCAGCGATAGACCGACTGCACAGGCGACAGAATGTTGACGCAGGCGGCCAGACCTTGTTCCACGAGGGTATTGGACAAGCGTTCAGCCAAGGCCTGGTCGGGCAGGTTGGCCAGTACCAGCAAAGGCTGGTTCAACAGGGATGCGGACATGAAAGGACTCCTTGCAGAGTCCGTATTCAACCACATCCGGAGGCCAGGCGTGACGGCGCACATCAGCCGGATGAAAGAAAATGCAGCCGCGCAAAACAAAAAAGCCAGGCAGAGCCTGGCTTTTTCTTTGTGAAGCAACGTCCGGTGAATTATTCAGCGGTCGGTGCGTCAGCAGCGTCGGTGACTTCCGGACGATCGACCAGCTCAACGAAGGCCATCGGTGCGTTGTCGCCTTGGCGGAAGCCCATCTTCAGGATGCGCAGGTAGCCGCCGTTACGGGCAGCGTAGCGCGGGCCCAGTTCGGAGAACAGCTTGCCGACGATTTCGCGATCGCGCAGGCGGTTGAAGGCCAGGCGCTTGTTGGCCAGGGTGTCGGTCTTGCCCAGGGTCAGGATCGGCTCGACGACGCGGCGCAGTTCCTTGGCCTTCGGCAGGGTGGTCTTGATGGCTTCATGACGCAGCAGCGAGACAGTCATGTTGCGCAGCATGGCCAGACGGTGGGACGAAGTACGATTCAGTTTGCGGAGACCGTGACGGTGACGCATGGTAATTTCCTTTCAGGTTACAGTTTTGATCCAGTTCTTCTATCGGCAGGCCAGCTGGGCTGTCCTGACCGCGGACCGGTAAATATCGGATAAAAGTTCTTTGCTACGGATACGACGAATACTTCAGGTACGGCCTCAAGTCAGACTGGCGGCGCGGCTCGCACCGCAGCCCGCCAGGTGACGTGAATTACTTTTCCAGACCAGCCGGCGGCCAGTTTTCCAGCTTCATGCCCAGGGTCAGGCCACGCGAAGCCAGGACTTCCTTGATTTCGTTCAGCGACTTGCGACCCAGGTTCGGGGTCTTCAGCAGTTCGTTTTCGCTGCGCTGGATCAGGTCGCCGATGTAGTAGATGTTCTCGGCCTTCAGGCAGTTTGCCGAACGGACGGTCAGTTCCAGGTCGTCGACCGGACGCAGCAGGATAGGATCGACCTGCGGTGCGCGCGACGGTGCTTCTGCAGTCGCTTCGGTGCCTTCCAGGGCAGCGAACACGTTCAGTTGATCAACCAGCACGCGCGCCGATTGGCGGATCGCTTCTTCCGGGGTGATGACGCCGTTGGTCTCGATGTTCATGACCAGCTTGTCCAGGTCGGTACGCTGTTCCACACGAGCGGATTCGACGGCATAAGACACGCGGCGAACCGGCGAGAACGACGCATCCAGAATGATGCGGCCAATGGTCTTGTTGGTGTCTTCGGACAGGCGACGCACGTTGCCCGGCACGTAGCCACGGCCTTTCTCGACCTTGATCTGCATGTCCAGCTTGCCGCCACCGGTCAGGTTGGCGATGACGTGATCGGGGTTGATCAGTTCGACGTCGTGCGGCAGATCGATATCGGAAGCCAGGACAGCGCCTTCGCCTTCCTTCTTCAGGGTCAGGGTGACTTCGTCACGGTTGTGCAGCTTGAAGACCACGCCCTTCAGGTTCAGCAGAATGTCGACCACGTCTTCCTGCACACCGTCCAGCGAGGAGTACTCGTGCACGACGCCAGCGATGGTGACTTCGGTGGGAGCGTAACCGCTCATGGTCGACAGCAGGACGCGACGCAGCGCGTTGCCCAGGGTGTGACCGTAACCACGCTCGAACGGCTCCATCACGACCTTTGCGTGACCGGGGGCCAGGGTTTCCACTTCGATGATGCGGGGCTTCAACAAACTGTTTTGCATGAATTGTCCTTTTCAATACCCTCGGCTCGTTACACCGATAAGGCTGATGGCAGTTCGGAAAAATGCCCACCATGAGGTGGGCACAGGGGTACGGCGGTACTACGAATTAACGCGAGTACAGTTCGACGATCAGCGATTCGTTGACGTCGGCAGCGATTTCGGTACGGTCCGGCGACGACTTGAAGGTGCCTTCCAGCTTCTTCGAATCCACGGAAACCCACTGCGGGAAACCGTTCGACTCGGCCAGCGACAGGGCTTCGGCGATACGCACTTGCTTCTTGGCCTTTTCACGGATGGCGATGACGTCGCCAGCCTTGACGGAGTACGAAGCGATGTTCACGACTTGACCGTTCACGGTCAGGGCCTTGTGGGACACCAGCTGACGCGCTTCAGCGCGGGTCGAGCCGAAGCCCATGCGGTAGACGACGTTGTCCAGGCGCGATTCCAGCAGCTTCAGCAGGGTTTCGCCGGTGTTGCCCTTGCGGCGGTCGGCTTCAGCGAAGTAGCGGCGGAACTGGCGCTCGAGGACGCCGTACATGCGCTTGACCTTCTGCTTTTCACGCAGCTGGTTGCCGTAGTCGGAGGTGCGGGCGCCCGAAGTGCGGCCGTGCTGACCCGGCTTGGAATCCAGCTTGCACTTGGAATCCAGCGAGCGGCGTGCGCTCTTCAGGAACAGGTCGGTGCCTTCGCGGCGGGAGAGTTTTGCTTTCGGTCCGATATAACGTGCCACGGTATTTCCTTTATCAATGACGTCCCATGTTGCCGGACGCTAGTCTGACCTGCATGCGGCCAGACAGTGGTCTTAAGAACAAAACCCGCCAAGGTGATTGGCGGGTGATTTGCCTGCGCTTTTGCCTGACGAACAGGCGAAAGCGCAAGATTATACTACAACTTAGATGCGACGGCGCTTCGGCGGACGGCAGCCGTTGTGCGGGACCGGAGTCACGTCCTGGATCTGGGTGATCTTGATGCCCAGGTTGTTCAGAGCGCGCACTGCGGATTCACGGCCCGGGCCGGGGCCCTTGATACGCACTTCCAGGTTCTTGATGCCGCATTCGATGGCAACCTTGCCGGCGCTTTCAGCGGCGACCTGGGCTGCGAACGGAGTCGACTTGCGCGAACCCTTGAAGCCAGCACCACCCGAAGTTGCCCACGACAGAGCGTTGCCCTGACGGTCGGTGATCGTGATGATGGTGTTGTTGAACGAAGCGTGAACGTGCGCGATGCCTTCAGCAACGTTCTTCTTGACTTTCTTACGAACACGCGATGCTGCTGCGTTGTTGGGGGACTTTGCCATAATTTCTTCCTTGAATCCGACCAGTGCTTGCGCCTGCCGGGATTATTTCTTCAGCGATTGAGCGGCCTTGCGCGGACCCTTGCGAGTACGGGCGTTGGTGCGGGTGCGTTGACCACGAACCGGCAGGCCACGACGGTGACGCAGACCGCGGTAGCAACCCAGGTCCATCAAACGCTTGATGTTCATGGACAACTCACGGCGCAGATCGCCTTCCACGACGAACTTGGCGATTTCGTCACGCAGCTTTTCCAGCTCGTTATCGTCCAGGTCCTTGACCTTCTTGTTGCTCGGAACGCCGGTAGCAGCGCAAATGTCTTGTGCGCGCGGACGGCCAATACCATAGATGGCGGTCAGGCCGATTACGGTGTGCTGATGGTTGGGGATGTTGACCCCTGCAATACGTGCCATTCGTTATTCCTCGATCAATAACGTTAAGTTAACCCTGGCGCTGCTTATGGCGAGGTTCGGTGCAGATCACACGAACGATACCATTGCGCTTGATGATTTTGCAGTTGCGGCAGATCCGCTTGACTGATGCGAGCACTTTCATTGTGGCCCTCTTTCTTTCAATGTTTCACTGTTACTTGGTTCGGAACACGATACGTGCCCGGCTCAAATCGTAAGGCGTCAGTTCCACCGTTACCTTATCGCCGGGCAGGATACGGATGTAATTCATGCGCATCTTGCCGGAAATATGGCCGAGTACAACGTGACCGTTTTCCAACTTAACCCTGAATGTCGCGTTGGGCAGATTTTCAAGAATCTCGCCCTGCATCTGAATAACGTCGTCTTTTGCCATTCCGTGTCTTCTTCCCTGGAGCATGAGCCCGCTTATCGCGGTGTCATGCCACCCTTGAAATTAGCTTTGCGGAGCAACGATTCATACTGCTGAGACATCACATAGTTCTGCACTTGGGCCATGAAATCCATCGTCACGACCACAATGATCAGCAGCGATGTGCCACCGAAGTAGAACGGTACCTTCCAGCGTGCGATCAGGAACTCTGGCAGCAGGCACACCAAGGTGATGTACACGGCGCCGGCCAGGGTCAGGCGCATCAGGATCTTGTCGATATAACGCGCTGTCTGGTCACCCGGACGGATACCCGGAACAAAAGCACCACTCTTCTTCAGGTTGTCTGCCGTTTCCTTGCTGTTGAACACCAGTGCGGTGTAGAAGAAGCAGAAGAAGACGATAGCCACCGCATACAGCAAGGCATGGATCGGTTCGCCTGGTGCCATCGATGCCGCCAGATCCTTCAGGAAACGAATGAAGGGATTCGACGTATCACCGGAGGTGAACCAGCTGGTGATCGTGGCCGGGAACAGAATGATCGACGATGCAAAGATCGGCGGAATCACGCCAGCCATGTTCAGCTTCAGCGGCAAGTGGCTGCTCTGGCCACCGTAGATCTTGTTGCCGACCTGACGCTTCGCATAGTTCACCAGGATCTTGCGCTGGCCACGTTCGATGAAGACCACCAGGAACGTCACCAGAGCCACGATCACGCAGATCAGGATTGCCGACAGGGCGTTCATCGAACCGGTACGGACCAGCTCGAACAAGCCACCCAGAGCATTCGGCAGACCTGCCGCAATACCGGCGAAGATGATGATCGAGATGCCATTGCCCAGACCACGTTCAGTGATCTGTTCACCCAGCCACATCAGGAACATCGTACCGGTAATCAAGGTCACCACCGTGGTCAGACGGAAGGCCAGACCCGGATCCAGCACCAGGCCGGCTTGCGATTCCAGCGCCACCGCGATGCCCAGCGCCTGGAAGGTCGCCAGCACCAGGGTGCCGTAACGGGTGTACTGCGTGATCTTGCGACGACCGGCTTCACCCTCTTTCTTCAATGCTTCCAGCTGCGGCGAGACCACCGACAGCAGCTGCATGATGATCGATGCCGAGATATACGGCATGATCCCCAGTGCGAAGATCGTGAAGCGCGACAGGGCACCACCGGAGAACATGTTGAACATGCCCAGAATGCCGCCCTGATTCTGCTTGAACAGCTGCGCCAACTGCGTCGGATCAATACCCGGAACCGGGATATGTGCACCGATGCGATAAACGATCAACGCCCCCAGCAGGAACCACAAACGACCCCAGGGGAATCCTTTTGCGGCACCTTTTGCTAATTGAGGAGTAGTTGCCAATTAATGCTCCGGGACCGGATCACTCAGCGATGGAACCACCGGCAGCTTCGATAGCGGCCTTGGCACCAGCGGTTGCGATCAGACCCTTGACGGTTACCTTCTTGGTCAGTTCGCCAGCCTTGATGATACGCACGACACGAGCCAGTTCCGACACGAGGCCGGCTTGCTTCAGTGCCAGCACGTCGATCTCGGCGACGGGCAGCTTTTCCAGGTCGGACAGGCGTACTTCAGCCTTGTAAGGCGTTGCCAGCGACTTGAAACCGCGCTTGGGCAGACGACGTTGCAGGGGCATCTGGCCGCCTTCAAAGCCGACCTTGTGGAAACCGCCCGAACGCGACTTCTGACCCTTGTGGCCACGACCAGCGGTCTTGCCCAGGCCAGAGCCGATACCACGACCGACGCGACGCTTAGCGTGCTTGGCGCCGTCTGCGGGTTGGATAGTGTTTAATTGCATGATTCGCTCCGTTCGCAAGCCGCGGCTTACGACACAACTTTCACAAGATAGGACACTTTGTTGATCATGCCGCGCACCGACGGGGTGTCTTCCAGTTCGGACACCGAGTTGACACGACGCAGACCCAGACCGCGCACGGTAGCGCGGTGGTCCTGACGAGTACCGATCAGACCCTTGACCAGTTTGACTTTGATTGTGTTAGCCATCTCGATCACCTTAGCCCAGGATTTCTTCGACCGACTTGCCGCGCTTGGCAGCAATTTCAGCCGGAGTGTTCATCTTCGACAGACCGTCCAGGGTGGCACGGACCATGTTGTAGGGGTTGGTCGAACCAGTCGACTTGGCCACCACGTTGGTCACGCCCATCACCTCGAAGATCGCGCGCATCGGACCACCGGCGATGACGCCAGTACCGTCCTTGGCCGGCGAGATCATCACCGACGAAGCGCCGTGCTTGCCGATGACGGTGTGTTGCACGGTACCGTTCTTCAGGGTCACCTTGATCAGCTTGCGACGAGCTTCTTCCATCGCCTTCTGCACGGCAACGGGCACTTCCTTCGACTTGCCCTTGCCCATGCCGATACGGCCATCGCCGTCACCGACCACTGCCAGCGCTGCGAAACCCATGATGCGGCCGCCCTTCACCACCTTGGTGACGCGGTTGACCGCGATCATTTTTTCGCGCATGCCGTCATCTGGCTTGTCGCTTTGCGTTTTCGATTGCATTTTTGCCATGATCGATAATCCTTAGAACTTCAGGCCGGCTTCACGCGCAGCCTCAGCCAGCGCCTTGACGCGACCGTGATAACGGAAACCGGAGCGGTCGAATGCGACTTCAGTCACACCGGCCTTCAGAGCCTTCTCCGCCACGCGCTTGCCGATCAGGGCAGCAGCGGCAGCATTGCCGCCCTTGCCGGTCTGACCTGCCAGCTGGGCGCGGACTTCTGCTTCCAGGGTGGAAGCGGAAGCCAGCACGTTGGCGTCGGGGCCGATGACGCTGGCGTAGATGTGCGTGTTGGTACGGTGCACAGCCAGACGATTCACCTTCAGTTCTGCGATCTTGGCGCGAGTCTGAGTCGCACGGCGCAGGCGAGATTGTTTCTTGTCCATCGTCAACCCCTATTACTTCTTCTTGGTTTCTTTGAGCGTCACCACTTCGTCAGCGTAGCGCACACCCTTGCCCTTGTAGGGCTCGGGTTCGCGGTACGCGCGAATTTCAGCGGCGACCTGGCCAACCACCTGGCGATCGATACCCTTGATCAGGATTTCGGTCTGGGTCGGGGTCTCAACCTTGATGCCGGCGGGCATCTGGTGAACGATGGGGTGCGAGAAGCCCAGCGACAGGTTCAGCTTGTCGCCTTGTGCTTGTGCACGGAAACCCACGCCAACCAGGTTCAGCTTCTTTTCGAAGCCCTTGGTGACGCCGTTGACCATGTTGTTGACCAGAGCACGCAGGGTGCCCGACATCGCGTTGGCTTCGCGGCTGTCATCAGCCACTTCGAAGCTCAGCGAGCCATTGTTGTTGACCACCTTGACCTTCTTGGTCAGCGGTTGGGTCAAGGAGCCCAGCGGGCCCTTGACGGTGATTTGCTCTGCAGTGATGGTCGCTTCCGCGCCATTCGGCAGTGCAACAGGCATTTTACCTACACGAGACATCTTGCACTCCTTAGGCCACGTAGCAAATCACTTCGCCACCGACACCGGTTGCGCGTGCTTTGCGATCAGTCATCACGCCGCGCGGCGTGGACACGATTGCCACACCCAGGCCATTCATGACGTTGGGTATATCGTCCTTGCCCTTGTAGATGCGCAGACCCGGACGGGACACGCGCTCCAGGCGCTCGATGACCGGACGGCCAGCGTAATACTTCAAACCGATTTTCAATTCAGCCTTGCCATCAGCGGCAACCACGGCGAAATCTTCGATATAGCCCTCGTCCTTGAGGACGTTGGCAATGGCGACCTTCACTTTGGAAGACGGCATGACGACGGTAGTCTTGTTCACGCCTTGCGCATTGCGGATACGGGTCAGCATATCGGCGATAGGATCGCTCATACTCATTGCTTCTTCTCCTATTACCAGCTAGCTTTGGTCAAACCCGGGATTTCGCCGCGCATGGCGATTTCACGGACCTTGATACGGCCCAATCCGAACTTGCGGAAAGTACCACGGGGACGGCCAGTCAGCGCGCAACGGTTGCGCTGGCGGGTCGGAGCAGAGTTACGCGGCAGAGCCTGCAGCTTCAGGCGGGCTTCGTAACGCTCTTCTTCCGACTTCGATTGGTCGTCGATAATAGCCTTCAACTCGGCGCGCTTGGCAGCATACTTCTTCACCATTTCTGCGCGCTTCTGTTCACGGTTAATCAGTGCCAGTTTTGCCATGGCATCCTCAGTTTCTGAACGGGAATTTAAATGCGGCGAGAAGCGCCTTCGCTTCGTCGTCGGTCTTTGCAGTCGTGGTGATGCTGATGTTCATGCCACGCAGTGCATCGATCTTGTCGTACTCAATTTCGGGGAAGATGATCTGCTCTTTCACACCGATGTTGTAGTTGCCACGACCATCGAACGCACGACCGGACACGCCACGGAAGTCACGCACGCGCGGCAGGGCCACGGTGATCAGACGATCCAGGAATTCGTACATGCGGGCGCCACGCAGGGTCACCATGCAACCGATCGGGTAGCCTTCGCGGATCTTGAAACCTGCGATAGCCTTGCGAGCCTTGGTCACCACCGGCTTCTGGCCAGCGATCTTGGTCAGATCGCCAACGGCGTGCTCGATGATCTTCTTGTCCGCAACTGCTTCGGACAGACCCATGTTCAGGGTGATCTTCAGGATGCGCGGAACTTCCATCACCGACTTGTACGAATACTTCGTAGTCAGATCGGCGACGACCTTATCTTTATAAAACTGTTGAAGACGTGCCATGATGTTTAAACCTTAACGACTTCGCCGTTGGACTTGTAAGCGCGGACCTTCTTGCCGTCCACTTCCTTGTAAGCCACACGATCTGCCTTGCCGGTCGCAGCGTTGAACAACGCGACGTTCGACACATGAATTGGCATCAGCTTATCGACGATGCCGCCAGTTGCACCCGTCATCGGGTTCGGACGGGTCGCCTTCTTTGCGACGTTCACGCCTTCCACGATGACATAATCGGCGTCCACACGAGCAGTCACGACACCGCGCTTGCCCTTGTCTTTGCCGGTCAACACGATGACTTCATCGTTTTTACGAATCTTTGCCATGACTACTCCTTACAGAACTTCAGGCGCCAGGGAGACGATCTTCATGAAGCGCTCTGTACGCAGCTCACGAGTCACCGGCCCAAAGATACGGGTGCCGATGGGCTCCAGCTTGGCGTTCAGCAGGACGGCAGCATTACCATCGAACTTGACCAGCGAACCATCCTGACGACGCACGCCCTTGGCGGTGCGAACGACGACAGCGTTATAAATTTCACCCTTCTTGACGCGACCACGCGGTGCTGCGCTCTTGACAGTAACCTTGATCACATCGCCAATGCCCGCATAGCGGCGCTTGGAACCACCCAAGACCTTGATGCACAGAACTTCGCGCGCACCAGTGTTGTCGGCCACTTCGAGCCGGCTTTCAGTTTGAATCATGATATTTTCTTTCCCAACTTAATCCGCTTCGCAGGATGCGCTGGCGGTCAGTCTTGGTCCTGTTAGCAAGCGAACTCGCTAGTTAGGGGACGAATAGAGCTACTCTTGAGCCTCTCTTTGCAAACTTTACTTTGCAAAGAATGAGCTCGATATTATGGCACCATAATATCGAGCACGCAAGTACTACCTTTGCTACTTAAACGATTTGTGCTTCCTGTACCACACGGGTCACAGTCCACGCCTTCGTCTTGGAGATCGGACGGCTTTCGGTGATTTCCACCACATCGCCGGCCTTCGCCGTGTTTTGCTCATCATGCGCGTGGTACTTCTTGGTGCGCTTGATGATCTTGCCGTACAGCGGGTGCTTCATTTGACGCTCGATTTCGACAGTGACGGTCTTATCCATCTTGTCCGACACAACTTTGCCAATCAGCGTGCGCTTGAGCGCTTGTTTCACTTGATCGTTCATTGTTGGCCATCCTTCGAGTTGATCACAGTTTTCACACGTGCGATGTCGCGACGTACCTTCTTCAGCTGTGCGGTATTGTTCAGTTGCTGGGTCGCAATTTGCATGCGCAGGCTGAACTGAGCTTTCAACAGCTCGCCCAGTTCCTTTTCCAGTCCTGCCTTGTCCTTACCGCGGAGTTCAGATGCTTTCATGTTCCGCTCCTAATTATTGACCGACTTGGCGAACAACGAAAGTCGTCGACAGCGGCAATTTGGCAGCAGCCAAACGGAACGCCTCGCGCGCCAGGGCTTCGTCCACACCGTCCATCTCGTACAGTACCTTACCCGGCTGGATTTCAGCCACGTAGTACTCCGGATTACCCTTGCCGTTACCCATACGCACTTCTGCGGGCTTCTGGGAAATTGGCTTGTCCGGGAAAACGCGGATCCAGATACGACCACCGCGCTTGATGTGACGGGTCATCGCACGACGAGCAGCTTCGATCTGACGGGCAGTGATACGGCCGCGGCCGGTTGCCTTCAGACCAAAATCGCCGAACGAGACGGCGGTTCCGCGGGTGTGCGAAATGCCGGTGTTACGACCTTTTTGTTCTTTACGATATTTTCTACGTGCTGGTTGCAGCATGATTATTCTCCTGCTTTCTCAGCCGATACACCGGCATCGGCAGCTTGAGGACGACCACCGCCACGCTTTGCACCGGCGCCAGGAGCACCAGTCTTGGAGCGGGGACGTGCACCCGGCTTGCCGTCGTCACGACGGGGACCACGACGCTTCTTGTCGTCTTCCAGTTCGCCGACCAGCACCGGCGATTCGCCGTTTGCCAGGCGATCGCCCTTGTAGACCCACACCTTCACACCGATGATGCCGTAGGTGGTTTCAGCTTCGCCGAAGCCATAGTCGATATCGGCACGCAGGGTGTGCAGAGGCACACGGCCTTCGCGGTACCATTCGGTACGTGCGATTTCGATGCCGTTCAGACGGCCCGACGACATGATCTTGATGCCTTGAGCGCCCAGACGCATGGCGTTCTGCATCGCGCGCTTCATGGCGCGACGGAACATGATGCGCTTTTCCAGCTGCTGGCAGATCGAGTCAGCGATCAGCTGAGCATCGGCTTCCGGCTTGCGGATTTCTTCGATGTTGACGTGCACGGGCACACCCATCAGCTTGGCCAGTGCCGACTTCAGCACTTCGATGTCTTCACCCTTCTTGCCAATCACAACGCCCGGACGGGAGCTGTAAATGGTGATGCGGGCGTTCTTGGCCGGACGCTCGATGACCACGCGGCCAACCGAAGCGTTCTTCAGCTTCTTCTTCAGGTAAGCGCGGACCTTCAGGTCCTCGTTGAGCATGTCGGCAAAGTTGTTGTTGCCTGCATACCAACGCGAGCCCCAGTTACGCGTAACCGCCAGACGGAAACCGGTTGGATGAATCTTCTGTCCCATCGTGACTCCTTAGTTTCCGACGGTCACGTAAATGTGACACGACTGCTTGGAAATACGATCACCACGGCCCTTAGCACGCGCCGTGAAGCGCTTGAGGACCGCACCCTTTTCCACATAAATGGTCTTGACTTTCAGCTCGTCAATGTCGGCACCATCATTGTGTTCGGCGTTCGCGATAGCGGACTCCAGAACCTTCTTGATGATGACCGCGCCCTTCTTGGGGCTGAAGGCCAAGATATTCAGTGCCTGATCAACTTTTTTACCGCGGATCAGGTCTGCAACCAGGCGGCCTTTCTGGGCCGACAGGTGCACACCGCGCAGAGTAGCTTTAGTTTCCATCATAGGACCTTATTTCTTAGCCTTCTTATCGGCAGCGTGACCCTTGAAAGTACGGGTCAGCGCGAATTCGCCGAGCTTGTGACCAACCATGTTTTCCGACACATAGACCGGCACGTGTGCCTTGCCATTGTGCACGGCAATCGTCAGGCCGATGAAGTCCGGCATGATGGTCGAACGACGCGACCAGGTCTTGATCGGCTTCTTGTCCTTGGTAGCCTGGGCAGCCTCAACCTTTTTCACCAGGTGGGCGTCGCAGAAAGGACCTTTTTTCAATGAACGTGTCATGTTTTATCCTTTATTTCTTGCCGCGACGCGAGACAATCATCGAAGTCGTACGCTTGTTGCTACGAGTCTTCTTGCCCTTGGTCTGCTGGCCCCACGGGGAAACCGGGTGACGGCCAGCGGCGGTCTTGCCTTCACCACCACCGTGCGGGTGATCCACCGGGTTCATGACAACGCCACGAACGGTCGGACGCACACCGCGCCAACGGGTTGCACCGGCCTTACCGATCTTGCGCAGGTTGTGCTCGCCGTTACCGACTTCACCGATGGTGGCGCGGCATTCGATGTGAACGCGACGCACTTCACCGGAACGCAGACGAACCTGAGCGTAGGTGCCTTCGCGTGCCATCAGCACGACAGCGGCGCCAGCGGTACGGGCGATTTGCGCGCCCTTGCCCGGCAGCATTTCCACGCAGTGGATGGTGGTACCGACGGGGATGTTGCGGATCGGCAGAGTGTTGCCCGACTTGATCGGAGCTTCAGAACCGCTGATCAGCTGATCGCCAACCGACACGCCCTTGGGAGCGATGATGTACTTGCGCTCGCCGTCCGCGTAGCACAGCAGTGCGATGTGCGCGGTACGGTTCGGGTCGTATTCGATACGCTCAACCTTGGCAGGGATACCATCCTTGTTGCGACGGAAGTCGACAACACGGTAGTGCTGCTTGTGACCACCGCCGATGTGGCGGGTGGTGATGTGGCCGTTGTTGTTACGGCCGGCGGTCTTGGACTTCTTTTCGACCAGCGATGCCAGCGGACGGCCCTTGTACAGGTCGGGATTGACGACCTTGACCATGCCGCGCCGACCGGGCGAGGTCGGCTTCACTTTTACGAGTGCCATTATTTAGCCTCCTCGGTGAAGTTGATTTCTTGACCCGGCTTCAGGCTGACGAAAGCACGGCGGGTGTGGTTGCGGCGGCCCATACCGTTGCGCGAGCGCTTCTGCTTGCCCTGACGGTTGGCGACTTGCACCGATTCCACTTCCACCTTGAACAGCAGTTCGACGGCGGCCTTGACTTCCAGCTTGGTGGCGTCCTTGGCGACCAGGAAGACGACTTGCTCGTTCTTCTCGGCGACAAAGGTTGCCTTTTCGGAGATCACCGGTGCCAGCAGCACCTTCATCAGGCGCTCTTCGCTATGTTTCACGATTGCGTTCATGCCAGCAACTCCTCAATCTTTGCCAGAGCCGGCTTGGTGATCAAGACATTCTTGAAGTACACCAGCGACACGGGATCAGCTTGACGCGGCTCGACCACCAGCACGCCCGGCAGGTTGCGCGAGGCCAGCAGCAGCTTTTCGTCCAGGCTGTCGGTAATAACCAGCACCGATTCCATGCCCATGCCCTTCAACTTCTGGGCCAGCAGCTTGGTCTTCGGGGCTTCGACGGCGAACTCTTCGACGACCGACAGGCGGCCTTCACGTGCCAACTGGGAGAGGATCGAGCAGACACCTGCGCGATACATCTTCTTGTTGACCTTGTGGGTGAAGTTTTCGTCAGGCGAGTTCGGGAAGATACGGCCACCACCGCGCCACAGAGGCGACGAGGACATACCGGCACGTGCACGGCCAGTACCCTTTTGACGCCAAGGCTTCTTGGTGGTGTGGCTGACTTCTTCACGATCCTTTTGCTTGCGGTTGCCGCTACGAGCGTTGGCTTGGTAGGCAACCACGACCTGGTGGATCAGGGCTTCGTTGTAGTCACGACCGAAAATGGTATCCGGTGCGGCGACGTTCGAAGCAGCTTGACCTTGGTCATTCAGGAGCTTCAGTTCCATTATTAAGCCCCCTTCTTCGCTTTGACTTTGACTGCCGGCGAAACGATCACTTGACCGTTCTTGGCGCCAGGAACGGCACCCTTCACCAGCAGCAACTGACGCTCTGCGTCCACACGGGCGATTTCCAGGTTCTGGACGGTGGTCTTGACATCACCCAGATGACCGGTCATGCGCTTGCCGGGGAACACGCGGCCCGGATCCTGCGCCATACCGATGGAGCCAGGAACGTTGTGCGAGCGGGAGTTACCGTGGGTCGCGCGACCCGACGAGAAGTTGTAACGCTTGATGGTACCGGCGTAGCCCTTACCGATCGACACGCCTTGCACGTCGACTTTCTGGCCAGCTTCAAACATGCCGATGCCAACGACGTCGCCAGCCTTCAGTTCGGCAGCCTTGGAAGCGTCAACACGGAATTCTTTGAGGACAGTACCTGCCTCGACGCCAGCTTTGGCGAAGTGGCCGGCGGCGGCTTTCACCACGCGCGAAGCGCGGCGTTGACCGAAGGTCACCTGAACAGCGGAATAACCATCCACTTCAGGCGTTTTGATTTGAGTCACGCGGTTGTTGGACACGTCCAGCACGGTCACAGGGATCGAATCCCCATCTTCCGTGAAGATGCGCATCATACCAACCTTGCGACCAACAAGGCCCAGGCTCATTGTTTTCTCCATTCCCGCCTGCGATTGGGCGGGGCTGATGTTCGTACTACCATAAATTATGGGCCTTGCAAACGCAAAACCCACATCGAAGCCGAGCATTATAGCCCGTAAAACAAAAGCGCACAACCGAGGTTGTGCGCTTTTCCAACACTATGCCAGCTGATTACTGCAGCTTGATTTCAACATCAACGCCAGCGGGCAGGTCCAGCTTCATCAATGCGTCAACCGTCTTGTCGGTCGGATCGACGATATCCATCAGGCGCTGATGGGTACGGATTTCAAACTGATCGCGGGAGGTCTTGTTGACGTGCGGCGAACGCAGAACGTCGAAGCGCTGGATGCGGGTCGGCAGGGGAACCGGGCCCTTGACGACAGCGCCGGTACGCTTGGCGGTGTCAACGATTTCCAGTGCGGACTGGTCGATCAGACGATAGTCGAAAGCTTTCAGACGGATACGGATTTTTTGGCTAGGAACCGACATGATTTTCCTTTAAAGAACGAACCGGGGATGGGAATCATCCCCGGCGATGTTAAAAATGCGACTAGTGTTACTGGGGTACTGCTACTGCTGATCCGACGATTAGTCGAAGATCTTGGCAACCACGCCGGCGCCGACGGTACGGCCGCCTTCACGGATAGCGAAGCGCAGACCTTCTTCCATGGCGATCGGGTTGATCAGTTGCACGGTGATCGACACGTTGTCGCCCGGCATGACCATTTCCTTGTCCTTCGGCAGTTCGATCGCACCGGTCACGTCAGTGGTACGGAAGTAGAACTGCGGACGGTAGTTGTTGAAGAACGGGGTGTGACGGCCGCCTTCATCCTTCGACAGAACATAGATCTCGCCGGTGAAGTGCTTGTGCGGCTTGATCGAACCCGGCTTGGCCAGAACCTGGCCACGCTGCACGTCTTCACGCTTGGTACCGCGCAGCAGCACGCCAACGTTGTCGCCAGCTTGACCCTGGTCCAGCAGCTTGCGGAACATTTCCACGCCGGTGCAGGTGGTCTTCTGGGTGTCAGCGATACCGACGATTTCGATTTCTTCGCCGACCTTGATGATGCCGCGCTCAACGCGACCGGTCACCACGGTGCCACGGCCGGAGATCGAGAACACGTCTTCCACCGGCATCAGGAAGGTACCGTCAACGGCACGTTCCGGGGTCGGGATGTAGGTGTCCAGGGCTTCGGCCAGGGCCATGATGGCTTGCTCGCCCAGGGGACCGGTGTCGCCTTCCAGCGCCAGCTTGGCCGAACCCTTCACGATGGGCAGGTCGTCGCCAGGGAACTCGTACTTCGACAGCAGTTCGCGGACTTCCATTTCCACCAGTTCCAGCAGTTCAGCGTCGTCCACCATGTCAGCCTTGTTCAGGAAGACGATGATGTAAGGCACGCCAACCTGACGCGACAGCAGGATGTGTTCGCGGGTCTGGGGCATCGGGCCGTCAGCGGCCGAGCACACCAGGATCGCGCCGTCCATCTGGGCTGCGCCGGTGATCATGTTCTTCACATAGTCGGCGTGGCCTGGGCAGTCAACGTGTGCGTAGTGACGGTTTGCGGTTTCGTATTCGACGTGTGCGGTGTTGATGGTGATGCCGCGTGCCTTTTCTTCAGGCGCTGCGTCGATCTGGTCGTAGGCCTTCGCTTCGCCGCCGAACTTCTTCGACAGAACGGTTGCGATTGCAGCGGTCAGGGTGGTCTTGCCGTGGTCAACGTGACCGATGGTGCCGACGTTCACGTGCGGCTTGGTCCGTTCAAACTTGCCTTTTGCCATTTTAAATTTCCTTCAAAAGAACGATATGTTCGATGTTCAATATTCAATGTAAGGCTGGTGATCCAGCCAGCGATCCCCTCCACTCGGAAGAGATCGCCATTCCTGCAACTTACTTGGCCTTGGAAGTGACGATTGCGTCGATCACGTTCTTGGGCGCTTCGGAGTAGTGCTTGAATTCCATCGAGTAGGTTGCACGGCCTTGGGTAGCCGAACGCAGCGTGGTCGAGTAACCAAACATTTCCGACAGGGGCACTTCCGCCTTGATGATCTTGCCACCACCGCCGGCGATTTCATCCATGCCCTGGACCATGCCACGGCGGGAGGACAGGTCGCCCATCACGGTACCGGCGTAATCTTCCGGGGTTTCCACTTCGACAGCCATCATCGGTTCCAGGATGACGGGGCTGGCGCGGCGGCAACCTTCCTTGAAGGCCATCGAGCCGGCCATGCGGAAGGCGTTTTCGTTCGAGTCCACATCGTGGTACGAACCGAAGAACAGGGTGACCTTGACGTCAACGACAGGGTAACCCGCCAGCACGCCGGTGTTCAGGGTTTCACGCACGCCCTTTTCAACGGCCGGGATGAATTCGCGAGGAACGGTACCGCCCTTGATCGCGTCGACGAACTCGAAGCCCTTGCCGGCTTCTTGCGGCTCGATCTTCAGGACGACGTGACCGTACTGACCACGGCCACCCGACTGCTTGACGAACTTGCCTTCGGATTCTTCGCAGGTCTTGCGGATGGTTTCGCGGTAAGCCACTTGCGGCTTGCCAACGGTGGCTTCCACGTTGAATTCACGCTTCATGCGGTCAACGATGATGTCCAGGTGCAGCTCGCCCATACCGGCGATGATGGTCTGGCCCGATTCTTCGTCGGTACGCACGCGGAACGACGGATCTTCAGCAGCCAGGCGGTTCAGGGCCAGGCCCATCTTTTCCTGGTCGGCCTTGGTCTTGGGTTCCACAGCCTGCGAGATCACCGGCTCGGGGAAGACCATGCGCTCCAGCACGACCATTGCCTTGTCGTCGCACAGGGTGTCACCGGTGGTGGTGTCCTTCAGGCCCACGACGGCGGCGATGTCACCAGCCATCATTTCCTTGATTTCTTCACGCTGGTTGGCGTGCATCTGAACGATACGGCCGATACGTTCCTTCTTCGACTTCACCGAGTTCAGCACGGTGTCGCCCGAGTTCAGGGTACCGGAGTAGCAGCGGATGAAGCACAGCTGGCCAACGAACGGGTCGGTAGCGATCTTGAAGGCCAGGGCGGAGAACTTCTCGTCGTCCTTGGCTTCGCGCACGACCGGCTCGTCGTCTTCGTTCAGGCCCGGAACCGGGGGAATGTCCACCGGCGACGGCAGGTATTCAACGACGCCGTCCAGCATCGCTTGCACGCCCTTGTTCTTGAAGGCGGTGCCGCACATCATCGGGACGATTTCGCCGGAGATGGTGCGTTGACGGATCGCGCCCTTGATTTCGGCTTCGGTCAGGTCGCCTTCTTCCAGGTACTTGTTCATCAGGTCTTCCGATGCTTCAGCAGCGGTTTCGACCAGGTTTTCACGCCACTTCTGCGCGTCAGCCTTCAGGTGCTCGGGGATGTCGCGGTAGTCGAACTTCATGCCCTGGGAAGCGTCGTCCCAGTAGATCGCACGCATCTTGACCAGGTCGATCACGCCTTCGAAGTTTTCTTCGGCGCCGATAGGCACTTGCATCGGGATCGGGTTGGCCTTCAGGCGAGCACGCATCTGCTCGTAGACCTTGAAGAAGTTGGCACCGGTACGGTCCATCTTGTTGACGAAGGCCAGACGCGGGACCTTGTACTTGTTGGCCTGACGCCACACGGTTTCCGACTGCGGCTGCACGCCGCCCACTGCACAGTAGACCATGCAGGCGCCGTCGAGCACGCGCATCGAACGTTCCACTTCGATGGTGAAGTCAACGTGACCCGGGGTATCGATGATGTTGATGTGGTGGGCCGGGAAGTTGTTCGCCATGCCCTTCCAGTAACAGGTGGTCGCTGCGGACGTGATGGTGATGCCGCGCTCTTGTTCCTGTTCCATCCAGTCCATGGTGGCGGCGCCGTCGTGCACTTCACCGATCTTGTGGTTCACACCGGTGTAGAACAGCACGCGCTCGGTCGTGGTGGTCTTGCCAGCATCGATGTGCGCGGAGATACCGATGTTGCGGTAGCGCTCAATGGGGGTCTTGCGAGCCATGATTTATTCCTAAGTCTTTAATGCACGAAACCGAGCGTCATTTTTTTCAAATAAACGCTCGGCTCGAACCAATTTAGATGCAGGCCAGGAAACACCCGGATAGGGTACGTCCAGGCCCAGTCTTGATTAGAAGCGGAAGTGCGAGAACGCCTTGTTCGCTTCTGCCATACGGTGCACTTCATCACGACGCTTCATGGCGCCACCACGGCCTTCGGCGGCTTCCATCAGTTCACCACCCAGGCGCTGCGGCATCGACTTTTCGCTGCGCTTGTTGGCGGCTTCACGCAGCCAGCGCATCGACAGGGCCATACGGCGCACCGGACGCACTTCAACGGGCACCTGGTAGTTGGCGCCACCGACGCGGCGGGACTTGACTTCCACCATCGGCTTGCAGTTGTTCAGGGCTGCGGAGAACACTTCCAGCGGGTCCTTGCCCGACTTGGTCTGGATGTAGTCGAAGGCACCGTAGATGATGTTTTCAGCAACGGACTTCTTGCCCGACAGCATCAACACGTTCACAAACTTGGCGACTTCAACGTTGCCGAACTTCGGATCCGGCAGAATTTCCCGCTTGGGGACTTCACGACGACGTGGCATTTCGATTCCTTTCAATCTTCAGTTGAGTGGGCGAACCCTGCTTCAACTTCGCCTGCACTCGCGGAGAGCCATCATGGCTTCCACTTACTCGGCCCAACCTGGACCGACTCTGAGTCTGTTCACACGACGCGCGAAAGCGTCATGATAAACACCAATTATTACTTCTTCGCTGCCTTGGCGCGCTTGGCACCGTACTTCGAGCGAGCTTGCTTACGATCCTTGACGCCCTGGGTATCCAGTGCACCGCGAACCATGTGGTAACGCACACCCGGCAAGTCCTTCACACGGCCGCCGCGGATCAGCACGACGCTGTGTTCTTGCAGGTTGTGGCCTTCACCGCCGATGTACGAAATGACTTCGAAACCGTTGGTCAGGCGCACCTTGGCCACCTTACGCAGCGCCGAGTTCGGCTTCTTCGGGGTGGTGGTGTACACGCGGGTGCAGACACCGCGCTTTTGCGGGCTGTTTTCCAGCGCCGGCGACTTGCTCTTCACGATCGCGCGGACACGTGGTTTGCTAATCAGTTGATTGATGGTTGGCATCGTTTTAATCCAACAAAGTACAACATTGAAAACAGGTTCCGGAATCGGTTGCCCGGAACCACACAGGAAACTCTTGTGCGCAAGACAATGCGCAAATCGGATTTAAGACCGGAAGGGAGGGTAGCGTCGCAGAAGCGATGTTTCAGACCAAAGAACGCATAAGCCCGGGAGAGCCTAAATTCGAGAACTCGCGAGTGTACGCCGGAATGTCCAGCGGGTCAACCCGAAGCGGGCTCCGGTGCCGATTTGACGCGGTTTATGGCCATTTCGCCACGGTTTACGGGTGGCGAAATGGCAATGTTTTCCTTGATGCAAGAGTTGCACGCAACGCCTGCATTGCCCTCGTGGCAAGTTCAGCCGCGCGGCAGCGCCTCGACCATGTTGCGCCACTGCATCGTCTCGGGCTGGCCGCGGTCGCGGCGCGAGAAGAAGTTGACGATCTGCTTGCCCTGGGCGTCATAGAACTCCACCGAGGTGATCATGCCGTGATCGGTCGGACGACGCACCACCCAACCGTGATCCACCGCCTTGGCGCGCAGATGGAGGTTGAAATCCGGATCGAGGACGTTGTACCAGTCCCCCGCCACGGCTGTCTTGCCGATCAGGCCGCTATAGATCTGCGTCATGCCGCCATTGCTGACGAACACCATGATGGGCTGCTGGCGTTGCCTGGCGTCTTCCAGCAGCGCCTGGGCCGCCTGCGGAGCGATGCGCCAGGCGGAGTCGGGACCAATGAGCTGCAGTGCCTGTTCGCGGGTCAGCTTGAGCTCGCGCAGCAGGCGCGGGAATTGGTGCACGTCGGTCAACTCATGCCAGGACTGGCGCAGTTCGCGGATCGCCTCGGCACTGGGTGGCGCAGCCTGCTGTGCAGTCGCCGTCACCGGGCCGGGCTCGATGTTCAAGGCCGCCTGTTGATCGGGCAGCCTGAAGTCCGCCACCAGACGATCGAATTGGGCCACGTGCTGCTCATTGTCCAGATAGACCTTGTGCACGGCATCGCCCTGGCGGTCGAAGAACTGCAGGCTGCGGCTGGTCTTGCCATCCCGGCGCGCTTGCACCACCGCAAAGGCGCTGCCCCATTTGGCCGTGAAAAAACGCAGATCAATGGGGCCGCCCGCGAAGCCGGTCCCGGGGATCACCCTGCCCTGCTCATCCCGTTTGACGGGCGTGACTTCGCCGCTGCGCTCCAGCACGGCATCTTCATTGCGCGTGATGGCCTTGATGCGGCCCAGCTCCGGCAGACGTTCGAACAGGGCCTCGATATCGGCCGGGTCCCCCTTGAGGCGCACGGCATTGCGGCCGACCTGGGTGGCCAGCAAGGCCGATTCTTTGACACCGAGTTCACGTGCGGCATCTCGGGTATGAAGTTTTGGCTGCGAACGCTGCAGCTCTGCCCAGCGTTCGGACAAGGAGGGCTGAGTCGCGCAGCCGGCAGCGGCCAAGGTCGCGGCCAGCAACACGGCCAGGGAGGTACGGCGCAATGCGGGGCGGGCGATGATGTGCTTGCTCATGGAATTCCTTCAGGATGAATGAGAGGTGGACGGGTCCGGTGAATCAGTAGGCGATCTTCAGGCTGACATTGAAGCTGCGCCCCGGCTCGGTATAGGCATCCTTGTTGACCGCGCTGTCGGCCAGCGACAAGCCGCGGATGTCGGTCCAGCTCCAGTACTTGCGGTCGAACAGGTTGCGGATGCCGGCGGTGACGGTCATGTTGCGGGTGAGGTGATAGCCCCCCGAGAGATCCATCACGAAGAAGGAGGGCGAGACGAAGTTGGTGGCGGTCGGAATGTCTTCCTTCTTCTTGGCCGCGTTGTAGACCAGGTCGCTCTGCACGAACCACTGCTGGGCACGCTCATAGCGCAGGCCCGCCACCACCGACAGCGGGGCCACGGATTCCAGTCCCTGCTCGACGCCATTGGTGGTCGTAGTTCCCTTGGTCCAGGCGAACCCGCCCTTGACGGTGAAGCCATTGTCGAGCGCGTAATCGATCCGCCCTTCCAGCCCGTGGATCTCGGCCTTGGCCGCATTGCGGTACTGGAAGATGGTCGGGTTGGCCGCCGTGAGGTTGCCGCCCACCGTCACGAGGTCGATGAAGTTGCGGTAATTGCCCTTGTATGCCGCCGCACTGTAGCGCAGCGCTCCGGGCCCGGCCGCCAGCTTGCCGCGCAGGCCGACTTCGACCGTGTTGCTGGTTTCGGGCTTGAGGTCAGGATTGGAGATCTGGCGATAGACGGTATTGTTGAAGAAGGAATTGATCTCCTGCGGCGAGGGCGAACGGAAGCCGCGCGCATATTGGATGTAGGGGATGAAAGCCGGCGTGACTTCATAGAGGAACGCCAGGCGCGGCGAAAAGGCGCTGTCGCGGCTGCTCACTGCAGGCTGCCCGTTGGCGATGGCCTGGGCGTCATATTTCGCGCTGGCCTTGGGCTTGAGTTCATAGCTGTCCAGGCGCAGGCCAGCGATGGTGGTGAGCGCGCCGGTGCGCATCTCATCCTGCACATAGGCCCCGAGCTGGGTGCTCTCGGTCTTGGGGAAGTACTGGCAATACTGCGTGCCGGTGCAACTGGTCCAGCCGGTGCCGTCGGCGCTGGTCTGTAAGGTGGACAGGCTCAGGTCCAGCCCATAGACCAGCTTGTGCCGCCAGCTATCGGAGCCGAAGTTGCTCTCGGCCAGCAGGCTGCCGCTGATCATCTGGTCGCTGTAGGAAACCGCACGGAAACGCGGCCGCACGATCGTCGCCGTGCTGGTGCCGGCTTCATTGGTGAGCTGGTCGGTGTCGGCATTGCGCCAGGTGAGGCTGGCCTTGAATTTTTGTATCCACGGCTGATCCGCATCGTTGCGTTCATAGGCCAGCGTGGCACGCTGGCCGGTGGACTTGCTGCTGGTGCTGTAGGCGGTCACACCATTGCCGATCGCAGAGAGGCTGTCCCCGCTCTCGCGCTCTTCGGTGGCCTGCAGGGTGAGCTTGAAGGTGTCGATGCCATTGGGCTTGAAGACCAGTTTGCCCAGGGCCGAGCGATTGGTAGTGCTCATCGGGTCGGGCGTGGTGCGGGCGCTGCCGCGCACGTCGTTGGTCCCCTTGTTGTCGCTCTCGTTGCCGTGGCGCGCATTGAGGATCAGCATGCCCTGCCATTGCTCGCTGCCCCAGGCCGCGCTGGCGGTCGCGCCAAAGCTCTTGTCGACCGAGTCGTAGGAAGGCTTGAAGGAGAAATAGCTGGACTTGCCATAAACGTCCAGCAAGTCGGACGGGTCCTTGGTGATGAAGTTGACCGCGCCGGTGAGCCCATCGCTGCCGTAGAGCGAAGACGCAGGCCCGCGCAGCACTTCGATGCGGCGATACAGTTCGGTGTCCGTAGTCGCACCCCGCCCCACGCTGGCCACGCCCTGGCTGAAAGCGCGCGGCATGACGATGCCATCCTCCAGCATCAGCACGCGATTGCCATCGAGGCCACGAATGGTGATGCCCTCATTGCCGCCACGCCCGGTGGTGGCCGTCGCCCCCGTGATGCCGGACATGCGATACACCGAGCGCCGCACCTCCACCCCCGGCTCGTAGCGCAAGGCATCCTTGATGTCCTTGGCGTTGTGCTGCTCGATCTCCTCGGAGGTGATGACGGAGACAGTGGCGGCCGCGTGATCGAGGTCACTGCTGCCGGAACGATTGGCCGTGACCACCACGTCCTGCAGCTTCTTGCCGCTGGCTTGCGCCAACGTGATGGACTCGCTCGCAGACGCGCGAGCGGGATCGGCTTGGGTATTGGCATCGGCCGATTGCGCAAAGGCACCCGCACACAGCCACTGCTGCAGCGCCAGGAAAACGGCCGCTGCACATTTCGATTTGCATGGAAACACTGGTAACCACCCCTTGGTCTGGTTCGGTTACTAGCGCTGGCTGGCTACCTCTTGGATAAAAACGGCCTGCGGGCGCAGGTCGTCGTCGATATGAAGATTGATTCCACGCGACGGGAATCAGATGAGAATCATTATTATTTGGAGATGATAAAAGATTCACTCATCCTTGGCAATGCCGCAAGCAGCAAGGCCTACCGCCAGTAGGGACAAACAGGGATATGAAGGCCGTGATGCCCCGGCAAATAACCCCCATGAACGAAAAAACGGCACCGGAATTGCTTCCGGTGCCGTTCTCTCTTGCAGCTTGTTGTTTTGCCGGGGTGGCCGGTCCAGCTGGCCACCCCTTGATGCCTTGCCAGCGATGCTTACGCTTCGCCTTCGCCGCCACCGATGGATTCGGTCGAGGAGACTTCCTCGTCGGCGAAGTCGGAACGGGAGGCACGTTCGGCTTCGAGCAGTGCTGCGCGCTCTTCGGCTTCCCATGCATCCTTTTCCTTGCGGGCGCGGTGGAAGGCCAGGCCAGTACCGGCCGGGATCAGGCGGCCGACGATGACGTTTTCCTTCAGGCCGCGCAGGCCGTCCTTCTTGCCCATGATCGCCGCTTCGGTCAGCACGCGGGTGGTTTCCTGGAACGATGCGGCCGAGATGAAGGAGTCGGTCGACAGCGATGCCTTGGTAATACCCAGCAGCACGTTTTCGTAGGTCGCCGGGATCTTGCCTTCGGCGGTCACGCGGTCGTTCTCGTCCAGCAGCTCGGAGCGCTCGACCTGCTCACCTGTGATGTAGTTGGTGTCGCCCGGCTCCACCACTTGCACGCGGCGCAGCATCTGGCGCACGATCACTTCGATGTGCTTGTCGTTGATCTTCACGCCCTGCAGACGGTACACGTCCTGCACTTCGTCCACGATGTAGCGAGCCAGCGCTTCGATACCCAGCAGACGCAGGATGTCCTGCGGATCGGCCGGACCGTCGACGATCATTTCGCCCTTGTTCACCACCTGGCCGTCGTGCACCAGCACTTGCTTGTCCTTGGTGATCAGGAACTCGTGCTTGGTGCCTTCCATGTCGGTGATTTCCAGACGCTGCTTGCCCTTGGTTTCCTTGCCGAAGGCAACGGTACCAGTGACTTCGGCCAGCATGCCGGCATCCTTCGGCGAACGGGCTTCGAACAGCTCGGCCACGCGCGGCAGACCACCGGTAATGTCACGGGTCTTCTGCGATTCGGTCGGGATACGGGCCAGCACTTCACCCACATGCACTTGCTGGCCGTCCTTGACGGTGATCAGCGCGCCGACCTGGAAGCCGATGGTCACCGAGTGCTCGGTGCCGGCGATCTTCACTTCTTCGCCTTGTTCGTTCAGCAGTTTCACCTGCGGACGCATGACCTTCGAGGAAGGACCACGGCGCTTCGCATCGATGACCACCAGGGTCGACAGACCGGTGACTTCGTCGATCTGCTTGGCCACGGTCGAACCCTCTTCCACGTTTTCGAACTTCACGGTACCGGAGTACTCGGTGATGATCGGACGGGTCAGCGGATCCCAGGTCGCCAGGGCGGTACCGGCCTTGATGGTCAGGCCATCCTTGACGATCAGGGTGGCGCCGTACGGCACTTTGTGACGCTCGCGCTCACGGCCCAGGTCGTCGGTGATCAGCACTTCGCCGGAACGGGAAATGACGATCTGTTCGCCCTTGCCATTGGTCACGTAACGCATCGTGGCGGTGAAGCGCACGGTGCCGTTGGACTTGGCTTCCACCGAGGAGGCCACCGCTGCACGCGATGCCGCACCACCGATGTGGAAGGTACGCATGGTCAGCTGGGTACCCGGCTCACCGATGGACTGCGCAGCCACCACACCGACGGCTTCGCCGGAGTTCACCAGCAGGCCACGGCCCAGGTCGCGGCCATAGCACTTGGCGCACAGGCCATAGCGGGTGTCGCAGGTCAGCGGAGTACGCACCTTCACTTCGTCGATACCCATGCGTTCGATCTCTTCGACCTTGTCTTCGTCCAGCAGGGTGCCGGCTTCGAACAGGGTGGATTGATCTTCCGGGTTGACGATGTCGGTCGCAGCCACACGGCCGAGGATACGGTCGCGCAGGGCTTCGATGACTTCACCGCCTTCGACCAGCGCCTTCATGGCCGAACCGTTGGAAGTGCCGCAATCGTCTTCGATCACGACCAGATCCTGGGTCACGTCCACCAGACGACGGGTCAGGTAACCGGAGTTTGCGGTCTTCAGCGCGGTGTCGGCCAGACCCTTACGGGCGCCGTGCGTCGAGATGAAGTACTGCAACACGTTCAGGCCTTCGCGGAAGTTCGCGGTAATCGGCGTCTCGATGATGGAGCCGTCAGGCTTGGCCATCAGGCCGCGCATACCGGCCAGCTGGCGAATCTGGGCAGCCGAACCACGGGCGCCGGAGTCGGCCATCATGTAAATCGCGTTGAACGATTCCTGAGTGGTCTTCTTGCCTTCGCGAGTGATGACGTCTTCCACCTTCAGCTGGTCCATCATGGCCTTGCCGACTTCGTCACCGGCCTTGCCCCAGATGTCCACAACCTTGTTGTAACGCTCGCCTGCGGTCACCAGACCGGACGAGTACTGCTGTTCGATCTGCTTGACTTCCGATTCGGCAGCCGCGATCAGGGTGGCCTTTTGCGGCGGCACCAGCATGTCGTCCACGCAGATGGAGATACCGGCGCGGGTCGCCAGGCGGAAGCCCGACTGCATCAGCTGGTCGGCAAACACGACGGTGGCACGCAGACCGCACTTGCGGAAGGACGTGTTGATCAGCTTGGAGATTTCCTTCTTCTTCAGCGCACGGTTCAGCACCGAGAACGGCAGGCCCTTGGGCAGGATCTCGGAGAGGATGGCGCGGCCGATGGTGGTCTCGTAACGCTTGACGGTACGCACGAATTCGCCGGTGACCGGATCCTTCGGGTGTTCCACGATACGCACCGTGATACGGGTGGCCAGCTCGACTTCCTTGTTGTCGTAAGCGCGGATGACTTCCGACACGTCCTGGAACATCATGCCTTCGTTCTTGCCGTTGATGGCTTCACGGGTGGCATAGTACAGACCCAGCACGATATCCTGGGACGGCACGATCGACGGTTCGCCGTTGGACGGGAACAGGATGTTGTTGGAGGCCAGCATCAGGGTGCGGGCTTCCATCTGCGCTTCGATCGACAGCGGAACGTGGACAGCCATCTGGTCGCCGTCGAAGTCGGCGTTGAACGCCGCGCAAACCAGCGGGTGCAGCTGGATCGCCTTGCCTTCGATCAGGACCGGCTCGAACGCCTGGATGCCCAGACGGTGCAGGGTCGGCGCACGGTTCAGCATGACCGGGTGTTCGCGGATGACTTCTTCCAGGATGTCCCAGACCACCGGCTCTTGCGCTTCCACCAGCTTCTTGGCGGCCTTGATGGTGGTCGACAGACCCATCAGTTCCAGCTTGTTGAAGATGAAGGGCTTGAACAGTTCCAGGGCCATCAGCTTGGGCAGGCCGCACTGGTGCAGCTTCAGCTGCGGGCCCACCACGATGACCGAACGGCCGGAGTAGTCCACGCGCTTGCCCAGCAAGTTCTGACGGAAACGGCCGCCCTTGCCCTTGATCATTTCGGCCAGCGACTTCAGCGGGCGCTTGTTGGCGCCGGTCATGGCCTTGCCACGACGACCGTTGTCCAGCAGCGAGTCCACTGCTTCCTGCAGCATGCGCTTTTCGTTGCGCGTGATGATTTCTGGAGCACGCAGCTCCATCAGGCGCTTCAGACGGTTGTTGCGGTTGATGACGCGGCGGTACAGGTCGTTCAGGTCGGAGGTCGCGAAGCGGCCGCCATCCAGTGGCACCAGCGGACGCAGTTCCGGCGGCAGCACGGGCAGCACTTCCATGATCATCCAGTCGGGCTTGATGCCCGAGCGCTGGAACGCCTCCAGCACCTTCAGGCGCTTGGCGTACTTCTTGATCTTGGCTTCGGACTTGGAGTCCTTCAGTTCCTGGCGCAGGGTTTCCGCTTCGCGGTCGATGTCGATCGAGCGCAGCAGTTCGCGGATACCTTCGGCGCCCATGAAGGCGATGAAGTCGTCGCCGTACTCTTCGTACTTGGCGGCGTAGTCGTCTTCGGACATGATCTGGCACTTCTTCAGCGGGGTCATGCCAGGATCGGTCACGACGTAGGCTTCGAAGTACAGCACGCGCTCGATGTCGCGCAGGGTCATGTCCAGCACCATGCCCAGACGGGACGGCAGCGACTTCAGGAACCAGATGTGGGCAGTCGGGGAAGCCAGCTCGATGTGGCCCATGCGCTCACGGCGCACCTTGGCCAGGGTCACTTCCACGCCGCACTTCTCGCAGATCACGCCACGGTGCTTCAGGCGCTTGTACTTGCCGCACAGGCACTCGTAGTCCTTGATGGGGCCGAAGATCTTGGCGCAGAACAGGCCGTCGCGCTCAGGCTTGAAGGTACGGTAGTTGATGGTTTCCGGCTTCTTGACTTCGCCGAAGGACCACGAGCGGATCTTGTCAGGCGAAGCCAGACCGATCTTGATCGCGTCGAATTGTTCGTTTTGCTGGACTTGCTTGAATAGATCGAGCAGTGCTTTCATGTATCACTCCAGGTTGGCGTGAGAAACTAAATTTACGTGTGGCCGGTTCACCCTGCTTAACCCTGTTCGCATCGGCGGGAGAGCCAGCGAAGCCTCTGCTTCGTGGTGCCGCTCGATACCGGGACAGACCTCCCCAGCTTACTGCCGTACTTCGCTTGAATCTCTTGAATCTGTTGAATCTCTTGATTCGTTCACATCGCCCGTGGAGCGATGCGTCACTACTGAATTCTTGAATTCTTGTTTTGCCGGAAAAACCGGCGGGGTGCGCAGCCTGCGCCACGCACCCCTTTACATCATTCGCGTTCCAGGTCGATGTCGATACCCAGCGAGCGGATTTCCTTCACCAACACGTTGAAGGATTCCGGCATGCCGGCATCGATCACGTGATCGCCCTTGACCAGGTTCTCGTACACCTTGGTACGGCCGTTCACGTCGTCGGACTTCACCGTCAGCATTTCCTGCAGGACGTAGGAGGCACCGTAAGCTTCCAGTGCCCACACTTCCATTTCGCCGAAACGCTGGCCGCCGAACTGCGCCTTGCCGCCCAGCGGCTGCTGGGTCACCAGCGAGTACGGGCCGGTGGAACGGGCGTGCATCTTGTCGTCGACCAGGTGGTGCAGCTTCAGGTAGTGCATGTAGCCAACGGTCACGGTGCGCTCGAAGGCTTCACCGGTACGGCCGTCATACATGGTGACCTGGTTCTTGGACGGGGTCATGCCCAGCTGCTTGGCGATCGGGTCCGGATAGGCCAGATCGAGCATGCGGCGGGTTTCTTCCTCATGCGCACCGTCGAACACCGGGGTCGCGAAGGGCACGCCCTTCTTCAGGTTGGTCACCAGCTCGATGATTTCCTCATCGCTGAAGGTATCCAGTTCTTCCTTCTTGCCCGATTCGTTGTAGATGGTGGTCAGGAACTTGCGCAGTTCCGCGACCTTGGCTTGCGCCTGCACCATCTCGCCCAGACGCAGGCCCAGACCCTTGGCCGCCCAGCCCAGGTGAACTTCCAGCACCTGGCCGACGTTCATACGGGACGGAACACCCAGCGGGTTCAGCACGATGTCGGCGGGGGTACCGTCGGCCATGTGCGGCATGTCTTCGATCGGCAGGATACGCGAGACCACACCCTTGTTACCGTGACGGCCGGCCATCTTGTCGCCAGGCTGCAGGCGGCGCTTCACGGCCAGGTAGACCTTGACCATCTTCTGCACGCCCGGCGGCAGTTCGTCGCCCTGGGTCAGCTTCTTGCGCTTCTCTTCGAAGGCCAGGTCGAACTGGTGACGCTTCTCGGCGATGGATTCCTTGATGGCTTCCAGCGCGTTGGCGATGTCGTCATCGGCCGGACGGATATCGAACCAGTGGAACTTGTCCAGGTCGTCAAGGTAAGCCTTGTCCAGCTTGGTGCCCTTGACCAGCTTCTTCGGACCGCCGTTGGCGACCTTGCCGATCAGCAGACGCTCCAGACGCTGGAAGGCATCGCCTTCCACGATACGCAGCTGGTCGTTCAGGTCCAGGCGATAGCGCTTGAGTTCATCATCAATGATCTGCTGGGCGCGCTTGTCACGCTGGATGCCTTCGCGGGTGAACACTTGCACGTCGATGACGGTGCCGACCATGCCCGAGGGCACGCGCAGCGAGGTGTCCTTCACGTCGGAAGCCTTCTCGCCGAAGATCGCGCGCAGCAGCTTCTCTTCCGGGGTCAGCTGGGTCTCGCCCTTCGGGGTGACCTTGCCGACCAGGGTGTCGCCGGCTTCGACTTCGGCGCCGATGTAGACGATACCCGACTCATCCAGACGGGCCAGTTGGTTCTCGGCCAGGTTGGAGATGTCGCGGGTGATTTCTTCTGCACCCAGCTTGGTGTCACGTGCGACCACCGACAGTTCCTCGATGTGGATCGAGGTGTAGCGGTCATCGGCCACGACCTTTTCGGAGATCAGGATCGAGTCTTCGAAGTTGTAACCGTTCCAGGGCATGAACGCCACCAGCATGTTCTGGCCCAGGGCCAGCTCGCCCATGTCGGTGGAGGCACCGTCGGCGATCACGTCATGCTTGGCCACGCGGTCACCGATCTTGACGATCGGGCGCTGGTTGATGTTGGTGTTCTGGTTGGAACGGGTGTACTTGATCAGGTTGTAGATGTCCACACCGACTTCGCCCGCTTGCGCTTCTTCGTCGTTGACGCGGATCACCACACGGCCTGCATCGACGTAGTCCACCACGCCGCCACGCAGGGCTTGCACGGTAGTACCCGAGTCGACTGCCACGGTACGCTCGATGCCGGTGCCGACCAGCGGCTTTTCCGGACGCAGGCAAGGCACGGCCTGGCGCTGCATGTTGGCGCCCATCAGTGCACGGTTCGCGTCATCGTGTTCCAGGAACGGAATCAGCGAGGCTGCCACCGACACCACCTGGCCCGGGGCCACGTCCATGTACTGCACGCGTTCCGGCGAGACCAGGATGGTTTCGCCAGCTTCACGGGCCGACACCAGTTCGTCGGACAGCTTGCCTTCGCCGTCGATGGTCGCGTTCGCCTGGGCGATCACGTAACGACCTTCTTCGATGGCCGACAGGTAGTCGATCTGGTTGGTGACCTTGCTGCCCTCGACCTTGCGGTACGGGGTTTCCAGGAAACCGTATTCGTTCAGGCGGGCATACAGCGCCAGCGAGTTGATCAGGCCGATGTTCGGGCCTTCAGGCGTTTCGATCGGGCAGACGCGGCCGTAGTGGGTCGGGTGCACGTCGCGCACTTCGAAGCCGGCACGTTCGCGGGTCAGACCGCCAGGGCCCAGGGCGGAAACGCGGCGCTTGTGCGTGATTTCCGACAGCGGGTTGGTCTGGTCCATGAACTGCGACAGCTGGGACGAACCGAAGAACTCACGGATGGCAGCCGAGATCGGCTTGGAGTTGATCAGGTCGTGCGGCATCAGGTTGTCCGCCTCGGCTTGGCCCAGGCGTTCCTTGACAGCGCGCTCCACGCGCACCAGGCCGGCGCGGAACTGGTTTTCGGCCAGTTCGCCCACGCAACGCACGCGACGGTTGCCCAGGTGGTCGATGTCATCGACTTCGCCACGGCCGTTACGCAGTTCGACCAGGATCTTGATGACGGCCAGGATGTCGTCATTGGACAGGGTCATCGGACCGGTCAGCTCGTCGCGGCTGACGCGACGGTTGAACTTCATGCGGCCCACGGCCGACAGGTCGTAACGGTCTTCGCTGTAGAACAGGCCGTTGAACAGGGCTTCCACGGACTCTTCGGTCGGCGGTTCGCCAGGACGCATCATGCGGTAGATCGCCACGCGTGCAGCGGTCTGGTCAGCGGTGTCGTCGGTGCGCAGGGTCTGCGAGATGTAGCCGCCCTGGTCCAGGTCGTTGGTGTACAGGGTCTGGATGGCCGAGATGTTGGCTTCGCGCAGCTTGGCCAGCAGTTCTTCGGTCAGCTCGTCGTTGGCGCTGGCCACGACTTCACCGGTCTCAGGATCGACGATATTCTTGGCCAGCACGCGGCCCAGCAGGTAGTCCTCAGGCACGGAGATGTGCTTGATGCCGGCGGCTTCGATGTCACGCACGTGCTTGGCGTTGATGCGCTTGTCCTTGGCGACCATCACCTTGCCCGACTTGTCGGTGATGTCGAAACGTGCGACTTCACCGCGCAGGCGCTCGGAGACGAACTCCATGTCCGCGCCTTCGGCGTGCAGGTTGAAGTTGTCGAAGACGAAGAAGTTCGCCAGGATCTGCTCGGAGGTCATCCCGATGGCCTTGAGCAGGATCGTCACCGGCATCTTGCGGCGGCGGTCGACGCGGAAGAACAGGATGTCCTTCGGGTCGAATTCGAAGTCCAGCCAGGAGCCACGGTAAGGAATGATGCGGGCCGAGAACAGCAGCTTGCCCGACGAGTGTGTCTTGCCGCGGTCGTGTTCGAAGAACACGCCCGGGGAGCGGTGCAGCTGGGACACGATCACGCGCTCGGTGCCGTTGATGACGAAGGAACCGGTGGTGGTCATCAGGGGCAGTTCGCCCATGTAGACTTCCTGTTCCTTCATTTCCTTGACGACCGGCTTGGTCGGCGATTCCTTGTCCAGGATCACCAGGCGCACCTTGGCACGCAGCGGGGACGCGAAGGTCAGGCCACGTTGTTGGCACTCTTTGACGTCAAACGGCGGAGCGCCCAGCACATACGACAGGAATTCGAGGCGCGCAAAGCCATTGTGCGACACGATGGGGAAAATCGAGGTGAAAGCCGATTGCAGGCCTTCATTCTTGCGTTCCGATGCGGCACGTTCGGGTTGCAGGAAATTCTGATACGACTCGATCTGAGTCGCGAGCAGGAACGGAACGTTGTGGACGTTTGCGCGTTTCGCGAAGGATTTGCGAATGCGCTTCTTCTCAGTAAATGAGTAGTGCATGGACACTCCGTGAGTGACAGGAAGGATAGAGAATTCAAGATTCGATCAGACCGCGCGACTTGCCGGCAAAGCAGTCCGGGCCATCGGCACTCAAATCTTCAAATGTCTACCCTAGTTTTTTGCTGAGATCGCGCTTAATATTCCCGACAACGAATACTGCGGCGCATCAACATCACCAGCAAAAATAAGAAACGACAAAGGAGCCAAAGCCGAATCCCTTTTTCAAGGGATTCTGCACTTTGACTCCGGAGTAATGACTCGCCTTGGTAGGCAAGAGAATTACTTCAGTTCGGCCTTGGCGCCAGCTTCTTCCAGCTTCTTCTTGGCAGCTTCAGCGTCAGCCTTGGCGATGCCTTCCTTGACCGGCTTCGGTGCACCGTCAACCAGATCCTTGGCTTCCTTCAGGCCCAGACCGGTGATTTCACGCACGGCCTTGATGACGCCGACCTTGTTGGCGCCGACTTCAGCCAGCACAACGGTGAACTCGGTCTGCTCTTCAGCAGCAGCAGCGGCACCAGCGCCACCGCCAGCAGCGGGAGCGGCCATTGCGGCAGCGGAAACACCAAACTTCTCTTCGAATGCCTTGACCAAGTCATTCAGTTCCATCACGGACAGCGCGCCAACGGCTTCCAGGATGTCTTCTTTGCTAATTGCCATTTGAAACTCCTAAATTTATTTCGGTAATAACATCAGATTGGTAGTGACGCGAAAGCATCGAAACTGCAGAGCGGGGCCGCCTCAGGCGGCCGTGCCTCATGCGGCTTCGGCTTCCTTCTTGGCTGCCAGGGCAGCCAGAGCGCGCGCAAAGCCCGACACCGGAGCCTGCATCATGCCCAGGACCTGGGCCAGCAGAACTTCGCGAGACGGGATGTTTGCCAGCGAAGCCACAGCAGCCTTGTCCAGCTGCTTGCCTTCGTAGTTACCTGCCTTCACAACCAGCTTGTCGTTGGTCTTGGCAAAGTCCGACAGGACTTTGGCAGCGGCCACGGCATCTTCCGAGATCGAGTAGATCAGCGGACCGGTCAGTTGCGGGGCGAGGTCGGCAAACTTCGTGCCTTCAACAGCGCGACGAGCCAGCGTGTTTTTCAACACGCGCAGGTACACGCCTTGGGCACGCGCTTGTGCGCGCAGTTGCGTCAAGGAACCAACCTGGATGCCACGGTATTCGGCCACGACGATCGTTTGCGCAGTTGCTACCTTTGCGGAAACTTCGGCGACGACGGCCTTCTTGTCATTCAGATTGAGACTCAAGATCAACCTCCAAAAATAGTACTCGGCCACTACACAGGCCACTGCCTGCTTGCCTTGCACCGGTTCGAACACGGCGTCCGACGTTTAGGAGTTCACTGCAGCATAGGGCAAAACTGAATATGCTGCCTGAGACTACGAAACTTGCTCGGGTTCACCATCTGCGTTGGGTTCACTGGACTTGCGGCCAGCGTTTTTAACTTCGTCCGGCTTGTTGCTGCCGGCTTCCGCCCAACGGTCTTTGAAGGCCTGCCGCAATCGATTGCTGATTGCGCTCAACTGCGACAGCCCAAAGAGATGCCCCGCCTCCTTACGGAAACGGGGACTGTATTGCTTGCTTAGGCAGCCAGGGAAGCCTGGTCCACGCGAACGCCAGCGCCCATGGTGGACGACAGAGCGATCTTGCGCAGGTACACACCCTTGCTGCTGGCCGGCTTGGCCTTGTTCAGGGCATCGATCAGGGCCAGCAGGTTGGCCTTCAGATCGGCGTCGGAGAACGACTTGCGGCCGATGGTGGCGTGGATGATACCGGACTTGTCGGTACGGTATTGCACTTGACCAGCCTTGGCGTTCTTGACGGCAGTTGCCACGTCCGGGGTCACGGTGCCAACCTTCGGGTTCGGCATCAGGCCACGGGGACCCAGGATCTGACCCAGGGTACCGACGATACGCATGGTGTCGGGCGAAGCGATGACGATGTCGAACGGCATGTCGCCGGCCTTCACGCGCTCTGCCAGGTCTTCCATGCCGACCACGTCAGCGCCGGCTGCCTTGGCAGCTTCAGCCTTGTCGCCGGAGGCGAACACGGCCACGCGAACGGTCTTGCCGGTACCGGCAGGCAGCACCACCGAACCACGGACCACTTGGTCCGACTTCTTCGCGTCCACGCCCAGCTGGACGGCGACGTCGATCGATTCGTTGAACTTGGCGGTTGCAAATTCCTTGATCAGGGAAACGGCGTTGTCGAACGGATAGGCCTTGGTACGATCGACCTTTTCCTTCATTGCCTTGACGCGCTTGGATACCTTAGCCATTACAGACCCTCCACCGTGATGCCCATCGAACGTGCGGAACCAGCGATGGTACGCACGGCAGCTTCCAGATCAGCAGCGGTCAGGTCCGGCTTCTTCTGGGTTGCGATCTCTTCCGCTTGCTTGCGGGTGATCTTGCCGACCTTGTCGGTATGCGGCTTGGCGGAACCCTTCTGGATACCAGCAGCCTTCTTGATCAGGATGGTCGCCGGCGGGGTCTTCATCACGAAGGTGAAGGACTTGTCCGCGAAGGCGGTGATCACGACCGGAATCGGCAGACCGGGTTCGACACCTTGAGTCTGGGCGTTGAAGGCCTTGCAGAACTCCATGATGTTCAGACCGCGCTGACCCAGGGCCGGGCCGATCGGGGGGGACGGGTTTGCTTTACCAGCTGGCACTTGCAGCTTGATAAAACCAATAATCTTCTTTGCCATGACGGCTCCTTATTGATTGAGTTGTAGCGCCGTGTCATTCGCCTTGCGGCTCCTTACTGCGGCTCCTCGGATGACTGGATGATCGGACGATGACTTGTCCGGTACGCTCCAGCGGGCGTTGAAAACTTGACAGGGAAAGGCGGGATTCCGGAGGGCGGGATCAGACTTTTTCCAGTTGGCCGAATTCGAGTTCGACCGGGGTGGCGCGACCGAAGATGGTGACCGAGACGCGCACGCGCGATTTCTCGTAGTTCACTTCCTCGACGTTGCCGTTGAAGTCGGTGAACGGGCCTTCCTTGATACGGACCATTTCGCCAACTTCGTAGAGCACCTTCGGACGGGGCTTCTCGACGCCTTCTTGCATCTGGCGGAGCAGCGAGTCCACTTCGCGCTGCGGCAGCGGAGTCGGACGATTCGACTTGCCACCGATGAAACCGGTCACTTTGGCGGTATTCTTCACCAGGTGCCAGGTTTCGTCCGTCATTTCCATCTCGACCAGGACGTAGCCCGGGAAGAAACGACGCTCGGTCACGGACTTGTGACCATTCTTCATATCAACGACTTCTTCAGTCGGCACCAGGATCTGGCCGAACTGTTCTTGCATGCCGGCGCGATTGATGCGCTCGGTCAGCGCGCGCTGCACGCTCTTTTCCATGCCGGAATATGCATGCACCACGTACCAGCGCTTGTTTCCTGCGCTTGAAACGCTTTGCGCACCAATCGGTGCGCTGTCTTGCGTGCTATCGCTCATGTTATTTCCAGCCCAAAATTACGTCGTACAACAGGAACTCGAGCAACTTGTCCGTACCCCAGAGGAAGATCGCCATGATCAGCACGAAGGCGAAGACCACCGCCGTGATCTGCATGGCTTCCTTGCGGGTGGGCCAGACGACTTTCTTGGTTTCGCGCACGGATTCCTTGGCGAAACCGACGAAGCCGCGGCCTTGTGCAGACGTCCAGGCAAACGCCACAGCCACCAGCAGACCGGCGACCAGGGCGACAGCGCGCACCGGAGTCGACTGATCAGACAACACAAAAAAACCGACCACGCCTGCAACCACAGCCACGATCGCCAATGCGATCTTGATCTTGTCGTTGGAGGTGTTGACGGTTTGAACTGGCTGGCTAGACATATTTACTTTCAGTACCCTGCACCAGATTCGGTGGCAGGGGCGGAGGGCATCGAACCCCCAACCTTCGGTTTTGGAGACCGACGCTCTGCCAATTGAGCTACGCCCCTACAAAAACTCGCGATTGAGACACGAATGCCGCGATACGTTACGCACCGCGGCAAAGTGTTTTACAGCTTGATCTTAGTCGAAGATCTTGGCAACCACGCCGGCGCCGACGGTACGGCCGCCTTCACGGATAGCGAAGCGCAGACCTTCTTCCATGGCGATCGGGTTGATCAGTTGCACGGTGATCGACACGTTGTCGCCCGGCATGACCATTTCCTTGTCCTTCGGCAGTTCGATCGCACCGGTCACGTCAGTGGTACGGAAGTAGAACTGCGGACGGTAGTTGTTGAAGAACGGGGTGTGACGGCCGCCTTCATCCTTCGACAGAACATAGATCTCGCCGGTGAAGTGCTTGTGCGGCTTGATCGAACCCGGCTTGGCCAGAACCTGGCCACGCTGCACGTCTTCACGCTTGGTACCGCGCAGCAGCACGCCAACGTTGTCGCCAGCTTGACCCTGGTCCAGCAGCTTGCGGAACATTTCCACGCCGGTGCAGGTGGTCTTCTGGGTGTCAGCGATACCGACGATTTCGATTTCTTCGCCGACCTTGATGATGCCGCGCTCAACGCGACCGGTCACCACGGTGCCACGGCCGGAGATCGAGAACACGTCTTCCACCGGCATCAGGAAGGTACCGTCAACGGCACGTTCCGGGGTCGGGATGTAGGTGTCCAGGGCTTCGGCCAGGGCCATGATGGCTTGCTCGCCCAGGGGACCGGTGTCGCCTTCCAGCGCCAGCTTGGCCGAACCCTTCACGATGGGCAGGTCGTCGCCAGGGAACTCGTACTTCGACAGCAGTTCGCGGACTTCCATTTCCACCAGTTCCAGCAGTTCAGCGTCGTCCACCATGTCAGCCTTGTTCAGGAAGACGATGATGTAAGGCACGCCAACCTGACGCGACAGCAGGATGTGTTCGCGGGTCTGGGGCATCGGGCCGTCAGCGGCCGAGCACACCAGGATCGCGCCGTCCATCTGGGCTGCGCCGGTGATCATGTTCTTCACATAGTCGGCGTGGCCTGGGCAGTCAACGTGTGCGTAGTGACGGTTTGCGGTTTCGTATTCGACGTGTGCGGTGTTGATGGTGATGCCGCGTGCCTTTTCTTCAGGCGCTGCGTCGATCTGGTCGTAGGCCTTCGCTTCGCCGCCGAACTTCTTCGACAGAACGGTTGCGATTGCAGCGGTCAGGGTGGTCTTGCCGTGGTCAACGTGACCGATGGTGCCGACGTTCACGTGCGGCTTGGTCCGTTCAAACTTGCCTTTTGCCATCTTAGACTCCTAAATTTGATGAGAATGTCCAGGCAACACGCCCGACTGATTACTGACTTGTCAGCGATACGACGAGAAACTGGTGCCCTTGACGTGGATTGAACACGTGGCCTCTCCCTTACCAAGGGAGTGCTCTACCACTGAGCTACAAGGGCATTTTTCCGACTGCACAACAACCAAACATGCAACCGGACCAAAACTTGGAGCGGGTGAAGGGAATCGAACCCTCGTCTTAAGCTTGGAAGGCTTCAGCTCTACCATTGAGCTACACCCGCGAGGAAACAACCTTCACTTCACAACCGCCGCGTCTTTCGATCGCGTATGTACTGCAGACTGCTTTGACTCCCGGCCTAATGGTGGAGAGGGCTGGATTCGAACCAGCGTACTCGTAAGAGGGCAGATTTACAGTCTGCTGCCATTAACCACTCGGCCACCTCTCCGTGCAGGGAACTCAAAACTATAGAGGAACATCTCTGGACTGTCAACTAAATTTTCGCTTCGGGGCAAAATATTTTATCAACTGCCGGATATTGCTCAGAGGAACGACCCGCGACGTTTTTTCGAATCTTCAGGCTTTTTGTGTCTGCGACTCAACCGGCTTTTCATTCCAGGGCGCAATTCTAGGCAACATCAGCATTCCAGGCAAGGCCAGAACGAAACAAATTAGAAAAAAATTTAACCAGCCGGTGTCGGCGACGATGTAACCCACCGAAGAATTCACAAAAGTTCGAGGCACGGCCATCAAACTGGTGAACAAAGCAAACTGCGTGGCGGTGTAGCGCGGATCGGTCTCGCGCATGATGTAGGCGACGAAGGCCGTGGTCCCCAGGCCCACACCAAAGGCTTCCAGCCCGATCACCACCGCCAGCACCGGCAGGCTGGCACCGACGTGGGCCAGCCAGGCAAACCCGAGGATGGGTACCGCCTGCAGTACCCCGAACACCCACAGCCCGCGATTGATGCCCAGCCGTACCATCCAGATGCCGCCGATGATGCCGCCGGCCACGCTGGCCCACAGGCTGGTCGTCTTGGAGACCACGCCGATCTCCGTCATCGAGAAGCCGAGGTCGATGTAGAACTTGGTGGCCAGCGCCGTGGCCATGCTGTCGCCCAGCTTGTAGAGGAAGATGAAGCCCAGCACCCACAGCGCATTGACCCAGCCGCCCCGGGCGATGAATTCGCGGAAAGGCAGCACCACGGCTTCAGTCAGGCTCTTGGGTGGCGTCCCGTAGACCTTCGGCTCCTTCACCACCAGCGAGCACAGCAGCCCCGGCAGCATGAAGGCTGCAGTGATCCAGAACACGGTCGGCCATGGCATCTGGTCGGCCAGCACCAGCGACAGCGCGCCCGGCACCATGCCGGAGAGCTTGTAGGCATTGACGTGGATGGCGCTGCCCAGGCCCAGTTCGGCTTCGGGCAGGATCTCGCGCCGGTAGGCATCGATGGCGATGTCCTGGCTGGCCGAGAGAAAGGCCACCACCGAGGCCATGAAGGCAATCGTGCTCACGTCAGTGAGCGGATCGAGCATGCCCATGCCGCCGATGGCCAGGAACAGCAGCAGCTGGGTGAACACCATCCAGCCGCGCCGGCGACCGATGCGGCCGAAGTGGAAGCGGTCCATCAGCGGCGACCAGACGAACTTCCAGGTGTAGGGGAACATCACCAACGCAAACAGCCCGAGCGTCTTGACGTTCAGGCCGGACTTGGCCAGCCACGCCTGCAACAGGCTCAGCAGGATGAACAGCGGAAGGCCGGAGGTGAATCCGAGGAAGACGCAGATCAGCATGCGCCGGTTCAGGTATTGCTGCCAGGAAGCGGCGGGTGCGGTCATGGGCGGATCAGCTCGAAAAACGCGAAACATGAAACAAAAAACGCCGGTCGCCAGCGATAGGCACTGCCGGACCGGCGTCTGCGGGGCATGGTGAAGCTTTTTGCAAAAACCTGTCGATGCGATTCCAGCTTATTTCTTGCGCAGCCGGAAGACCGCCAGGCTGCCGCGCCAGTTCGGGAAGTAGCGCACCGGCTTGCCATCCTTCAGGGCCACGCATTCCAGCACTTCCAGGCCCAGCTCGTTGGCCAGCGCCTCAAAGTCCCTGATCGTGGCGCAGCGCAGGTTCGGCGTATCGTACCACTGGTAGGGCAGGCTCCTGGACACTGGCATGCGTCCGCGCAGCAGCGCCACGCGGTGCGGCCAGTAGGCGAAGTTGGGGAAGGACACCGTCACCTCGCGTCCGACCCGGGCGATCTCGCGCAAGGTCCCCTCCACATCCTTGACCATCTGCAGCGCCGACAGGCACAGCACGGTATCGAAGGCATTGTCCTCGAACATGGCCAGACCGCCGTTCAGGTCCTGCTGGATCACCGAGACATTGCGCGCCACGCACTTGGGGATCTGCTCATCGTCGATCTCCACGCCATAGCCCGAGCAGCCCTTGTCGGATTGCAGATAGTCCAGCATCACGCCATCGCCGCAGCCCAGATCCAGCACCTGCGACTTCTCGCGCACCCAGTGGGCGATGAAGGCCAGGTCGGGGCGCAGCGCGCTCAATTGTTCGAAAGTCATGCGCGGCCCTCCTGCTGCAGTTCAGTCCAGATGCTTCCGTAGTACTCGCGCACCACCTTCATGTAGCGCGCATCGTCCAGCAGGAAAGCGTCATGCCCGTGCGGGGCGTCGATTTCGGCATAGCTCACGCGGCGCTTGTTGGCCACCAGCGCCTGCACCATCTCGCGGCTGCGTTCGGGCGAGAAGCGCCAGTCGGTCGTGAAGGACACCAGCAGGAACTTGGCCTTCGTGCGGGCGAAAGCGCGCGCCAGGTCGCCGCCGAATTCGCGCGCAGGATCGAAGTAGTCCAGCGCCTTGGTGATCAGCAGATAGGTGTTGGCGTCGAAGTAGGTCGAGAACTTGTCGCCCTGGTAGCGCAGATAGGATTCGATCTCGAAATCCACCCCGTAGCCGAACTGGTACTCGCCCGAACGCAGGTCACGGCCGAATTTCTCGGCCATGTCGTCGTCCGACAGATAGGTGATGTGGCCCACCATGCGCGCCACCCGCAGGCCGTTCTTGGGCACCACGCCATGCGCATAGAAATCGCCGCCGTGGTACTGCGGATCGGTCAGGATGGCCTGGCGCGCGACGTCATTGAAGGCGATGTTCTGCGCCGACAGCTTGGGCGTGGAGGCGATCACCAGACAATGGCGCAGGCGGTCCGGATACATCATGCTCCAGGCCAGCGCCTGCATGCCGCCCAGCGAGCCACCCATGACGGCGGCGAAACAGGTGATGCCGAGGCGGTCGGCCAGGCGCGCCTGGGCGTTGACCCAGTCTTCCACCGTCACCACCGGGAAGTCTGCACCATAGGGCTGGCCGGTAGCCGGGTTCGGGTGCATCGGCCCGGTCGAGCCGAAACAGGACCCCAGGTTGTTCACGCCAATGACGAAGAAGCGGTCGGTATCCAGCGATTTGCCGGGACCGACCATGTTGTCCCACCAGCCCACGTTGTCCGGGGCGTCGGCGTAGACGCCAGCCACGTGATGTGAAGCATTGAGCGCATGGCAGACCAGCACGGCATTGGATTTGTCGGCATTCAAGGTGCCGTAGGTTTCATAGGTCAGCGAGTAGTCCGCCAGCGCGGCACCGCTTTGCAGCGGCAGCGGCTCGGCGAAATGCATGACCTGGGGCGATACGATTCCGATCGACATGATTGTTCTGCGTAAGTGACTCGGCGCCAGCCGGCTCCGGGGAGCGGCATTGGCGGTCGCTTCGCCGGGCGGGTGGCCAGTCTCGTGCGCGGGCAACAAAAAAGCCCGGAAGCAGTGCTTGCGGGCTCACTCATCGATGGGGCGGGGCAGTCTTGGGAGGAACAGCTGATCCAAGCTCGCTTTAGCCGCATTTAGATGGGATCAGGATCCCGGCGCCCGCAAGCTGAAGTTGGTCAAACCGTTCAAATCGGCGCAGTGGCGTAAGAATACCCAAGTCGGGCAGGCCCGTCAAACGGCCCTGCCCGGCTCCCTTGCGGTTAACGGCGGCGCGCCGCCACCTTGGCTTCAGCCACGGCCGGCTCGGCGTGCAAGGCTTGCAACTGCGCCATGGCCGCACTGATGGCGGCGGGCTCGGTGGCACGCAGGACCTTCTTGACCTGCGGTTCCAGCAGGCGCAAGTCGCTGTTGAGGATCTCGTTCTTCACCGACAAAATCTGCGAAGGATGCATGGAGAACTCCAGCAGCCCCATGCCCAGCAGCAGGCGTGTCCATTTCAGGTCACCGGCCATTTCGCCGCACACCGAGACCGGAATGCCCGCCTTGCGGCCTTGGGCAATCACGGTCGAGAGCAGGAACAGCACCGCCGGATGCAGGGGATCGTAGAGATGCGCCACCTCATGGTCCACGCGGTCAATGGCCAGGGTGTACTGGATCAGGTCGTTGGTGCCGATGGAGAGGAAGTCCAGCCGCTTGATGAACAAGGGCAGCGCCAGGGCAGCCGCCGGGATCTCGATCATGGCACCGACCGGGATCTCTTCATCGAACTTCTGCTTGCGGTCGCGCAGCTGCTGCTTGGCCTGTTCGATCATGGCCAGGGTCTGGTCGATCTCGAAGGCATGCGCCATCATCGGCACCAGCAGCTTGATCGGACCATAGGCCGACGCCCGCAGGATGGCCCGCAGCTGCGTCAGGAACATCTGCGGCTCGGACAGGCAGTAGCGGATGGCGCGCAAACCCAGCGCCGGGTTCAGGGCGGTTTCTTCATCCTCGTCCAGCGGCTTGTCGGCGCCCACGTCCAGGGTACGGATGGTGACCACCCTGCCCTTCATGGCGATGACGGCCTGCTTGTAGGATTCGAACTGCTCATCCTCGCTGGGGAATTTCTCCAGATGCCCGGCCCTTCCCATGAACAGGAATTCCGAACGGAACAGCCCGATGCCCATCGCGCCCGCCTCGAAGGCGTTGGCGGCATCGTTGGGCAGCTCGATGTTGGCCAGGAGCGTGATCGGCTCGCCATCCTGGGTGATGGACGGGGTCTTCTTGAGACGTGAAAGTTTCTTCCGCTCGCGCAGCAGCCTCTCCTGCCGTGCGCGGTACTGCGCCAGTACCAGCGGGGATGGATCGACGATGACCACGCCGGCGTCGCCATCGATGATGAGCACATCGTCATGCTTCACCAGCACCGACGCATTGTGCATGCCGACCGCTGCCGGAATGGCCAGGCTGCGCGCCACGATGGCGGTGTGCGAGTTGGGACCGCCCAGGTCGGTGACGAAGCCGGCGAAGGCGCTCTCGCGGAACTGCAGCATGTCGGCCGGCGAGATGTCGTGGGCCACCACGATGATGTTGGCGGCGGCCTCGCCGGTGGGCGGCAGGTGGGTGGCGCTGCCGGTCAGGATCTTGAGGATGCGCTCGCCGACCTGCTGGATGTCGGCCTTGCGCTCGCGCAGGTAAGGGTCTTCGATCTCGTCGAACTGGGCCGACAATTCCTCGATCTGGGTCACCAGCGCCCATTCGGCGTTGTAGTAGCGGTGCCGGATGATGTCCTGCGGCACCTCGGCCAGCATCGGATCCGACAAAATGAGCGAATGCACATCAATGAACGCGCCCAGCTCGGGCGGCGCATCCTTGGGCAATTCCGAGCGGATGATATGAAGTTCCTGGTGCACCGCCTTGACCGCGCTCTTCAAGCGCCCGATCTCGGCCTCGACCTGGTCGGGCGCGATCAGGTAGTGTTTGACGTCCAGTGCGGCCGGCGCCATCAAGTGCGCGCGTCCGATGGCGATGCCTTGCGACACCGCGATTCCATGTAAGCTGAATGAAGCCATCGCGTATCTCCTGCCTGTTTTCTTATAGTCCGCCGTGTTGCCTGCGCGCGGTAGCTGGAGCAAGTTACCGAACAATGTACGGTTTGGCAATCAGGACCGGGCGCGACACACTGAAGACAGATGGACAGGCAGCGTATATGAACATTGTTTCAGCCCGCACAGGAAGTGCGCGGGCCTTGACATATCGCAAGAAGCATTCCAGCCGCGCCGCGGTGCTGCGGCGCAATACCGCGAGCGCGGTGAAGGGGCTTACTGGCCTTCGCCGAACTTGTCGGCGATCAGCGCTTCCAGGGCGGTGAAGCATTCCTGCTCATCGGCGCCGTTGGTTTCCAGGGTGATGATGCTGCCCTTGCCAGCGGCCAGCATCATCACGCCCATGATGGACTTGGCATTGACGCGGCGCTTGTTGAAGGTCAGCCAGACTTCGCTCTTGAACTTGCCGGCCAGTTGGGTCAGCTTGGCCGAGGCGCGTGCATGCAGGCCCAGCTTGTTGACGATTTCGAGTTCTTTTTGAATCATGTTCTGCTTTCGTTTTTATCGTATTGGCGCGGTTCGATGCCGCCGGGCAAGCAAGGTTCAGGCCGAGGCCGCCACCCGGATGCGGTTGTCGATCCGCACCGCACCATTCTGGCCCCCTGCCAGCGCCATTTCCACCACCACATCCAGCGTATCGTTACGGTAGGTCAGCGCCCGCAGCAGCATGGGCAGGCTGATGCCGGCGATCACCTGGACGTTGCCCAAGCCGCACAGGAAGCCCGTACAGTTGGAGGGCGTGCCGCCCATCACATCGGTGATGACCAGTACGCCGCTGCCATCATCGAGGCGTCCGACCGCCTCGATGGCCAGTTTTTGCACTTCCGCCGGGTTCTGGTCGGCGATCACGTCGATCGCCTCCATCCGTTCGGGGCGGCCGCGGAAAACGTGCGTGGCGGCGGCCAGGAAAGCTTGCCCCAGCGGGGCGTGCGTCAAGAGAAGAATACCAACCATGGAATTGTTGCCATCTGTTGCGACGCGCTTTTCCCCGAGCAGCCCGTCATGCTCTGTCGATCCCATTATCCGACCGACCCTGTAACCTCTGCTGCCCCTGCGGCTGCCTCCAGCGCGTCCACGAACATCGCCGCCACATCAAAGCCGGTCTGCTGGGTAATTTCCTGGAAGCAGGTCGGGCTGGTGACGTTGATTTCGGTGAGATAGTCGCCGATAGCGTCCAATCCTACCAGTAACAGGCCACGTTGATACAAGATCGGCCCCAAAGCCTCGCCGATCTCGATGTCGCGAGCCGATGCCGGCTGCGCTTTGCCCAGACCGCCTGCGGCCAGGTTGCCGCGCACCTCGTTGCCCTGCGGAATGCGTGCCAGCACATTGGGCACCACCTTGCCGCCGATCAGGAGAATGCGCTTGTCGCCTGCGCTGATCTGGGGAATGAAACGCTGCGCCATGATCGTGCGTTGACCGTTGTCGGTCAGGGTTTCGATGATGGAGCCCAGATTCATGCCATCGGCCTTGACGCGGAAGATGCCCATGCCGCCCATGCCGTCGAGCGGCTTCAGGATCACGTCCTGGTGCTCGTCGTGGAAGGCGCGCAGGCGCTTGGCGTCGCGCGTGACCAGGGTCGGCGCGGTGTACTGCGGGAACTGGGCAATGGCCAGTTTCTCGTTGTGGCTGCGAATGGCAGCCGGCTTGTTGAATACGCGCGCCCCCTGCTTCTCGGCCAGCTCCAGCAGGTACGTCGTGTAGATGTACTCCATGTCGAAGGGCGGATCCTTGCGCACGATCACCGCATCGAATTCGGAGAGGAAGGACGACGCCGGCTTGTCGGCGCGGTACCAGTCATCGGCCTCGCCGGTCAGCGTGATCTTGAAGGCATTGGCAGTCACCAGACCGTTTTCCAGCACCAGGTCGCCCTGTTCGAAGGCGTAGATGCTGTGCCCGCGGCGTGCGGCCTCGCGCATCATGGCGAAGGTGGAATCCTTGTACGTCTTGAACGTATCCAGAGGATCGGCGAGGAAAGCGATTTTCATGAGGCTGGGGTCCTGTTGAGCCTGGCAAAGGCGCGATATTAATAAACTTCCGGGTTGGGGTCGGTCTTTTCCATCTCCACCGAGGCGGCCAGCAGCGCCAGTCGCGCCACCACGCCATACATGTAGAAACGGTTGGGCGCCGCCGTGCCCGGCTTGGCATGCATGTCAGGCAGGGCATGCTGCTGGGCGAAGGCCAGCGGCACGAAATGCGCGCCGGGGGCGTTCAGGTTTTCGTTCACGCCACGTTCGGCGTGCACGCGGTAGAAACCGCCCACCACATAGCGGTCGATCATGTAGACCACCGGCTCGGCCACGGCCTGGTTGATGCGTTCGAAGGAGTGCACGCCTTCCTGCACGATCACTTCCGAGACTTCCAGGCCTTCCTTGCCGGCCAGCATGCCGGTGCGCTGCTTGCGGTTGAGGTCCTTGATCTCGCTGGCATCCTTGACCGCCATGATGCCCATGCCATAGGTGCCGGCATTGGCCTTGATGAAGACGAAGGGCTGTTCCTTGATGCCGTATTCCTTGTACTTCTTGCGGATTTTCGACAGCAGCGAGGACACGCTGTCGGCCAGCGCGTCGGTGCCGGTGTTCTCCTGGAAATCGATGTCGCTGACCTTGGCGAAGAGCGGGTTGAGCATCCAGGGGTCGACCTCGACCATTTTGGAAAACTTCTTCACCACTTCATCGTAGGCGGCAAAGTGGTTGCTCTTGCGGCGCAGCGCCCAGCCCGCGTGCAGCGGCGGCAGGACGCTTTGTTCATGCAGCCCTTCCAGCACCGAGGGAATGCCGCTGGAGAGGTCATTGTTGAGCAGCACCGTACAGGGGTCGAAGTTCTTCAGGCCCAGGCGGCGGCCGTTGGCCGAGCGCTCCAGCGGTTCCAGCGTAATGTGGGTGCCGTCGGGCAGTTCGATCTGCTGCGGCTTCGTTGCGCCTTGGGCCAGCGTACCCAGGCGCACGTTCAGCCCGGTCTGGCGGAAGATCTGCATCAGGCGGCCGATGTTCTGCAGGTAGAAGGTATTGCCGGGCTGGGTTTCGGGGATCAGCAGCAGGTTGCGTGCATCCGGGCAGTATTTCTCGATGGCCGCCATGGCCGCTTGCACCGCCAGCGGCAGCATTTCCGGCGAGAGGTTGTTGAAGCCGCCCGGGAACAGGTTGGTATCGACCGGTGCCAGCTTGAAACCGGCATTGCGCAGGTCCACCGAGCAATAGAAGGGCGGCGTGTGCTCCTGCCACTCCATGCGGAACCAGCGTTCGATGGCCGGCGTGGCACCCAGGATTTTCTTCTCCAGCTCCAGCAGGGGACCATTCAGAGCGGTGACGAGATGCGGGACCATAAAAGACCTTAACAATATGTAAATGCCGGCAGCGAGCTTCGATTTTAGCGGATTCCTGAAACCGTGTTGCGACGCAGTAGACGCCGCTGTTGCCATTTCAGCAAAGCCGGGATCCGGCCACGATCGCTGCAAAGGCGTGGCCGGGAGTGTTCACATGGCGATGATGGCGGCATTTTAAAGAGTCCGACTCAAATACTCGGGAATTATCCCCCTGCGACGCGGCAATGCATCAGGAAACCGCTTTACCTGAAGGAAATGGCAAAAAAACGACAGCTTGACTCCCTGGCAAGCTTGCATCCTCTTCATGTCGTGAAGCCTGCAAATGAAAAAAGGCACCCGAAGGTGCCTTGTAAAGAGGCCGTTTCCAGCCCCGAAGGAATACTGCAGACTCAGTACGACAGATGCTTAGTGGTAGGCCGATTCGCCGTGGCTGGAGATGTCCAGGCCTTCGCGTTCTTCTTCCTCGGTCACACGCAGGCCGATGACGACGTCGACGATCTTGTAGGCGATGAAGGAAACCACACCCGACAGGATCACGGTGGTCAGCACGCCCTGGAACTGGATCCAGACCTGGCCGCCGATGGAGTAATCCGGAGCAACGGCGTTGGCCACGTAGTCGTAGATGCCGGTGCCGCCCAGGCTGGGCGCTGCGAACACGCCGGTCAGGATGGCACCCAGGATGCCGCCCACGCCGTGCACGCCGAAGACGTCCAGTGCATCGTCCGAACCCAGGATCTTCTTCAGGCCGCTCACGCCCCACAGGCACAGCAGGCCGGCCAGCAGACCCATGACCACGGCACCGATGACGCCCACGAAGCCGGCCGCCGGGGTGATCGCCACCAGACCGGCGACGGCACCCGAAGCAGCACCCAGCATGGAGGGCTTGCCCTTGCCGATCCATTCGCCGAAGCTCCAGGACAGGACCGCGGCAGCAGTGGCCAGGATGGTGTTGACGAAGGCCAGGGCAGCAGTGCCGTTGGCTTCCAGACCGGAGCCGGCGTTGAAGCCGAACCAGCCGAACCACAGCAGCGAGGCACCGACCATGGTCAGGGTCAGGCTATGCGGCTTGAAGGCTTCCTTGCCGAAACCGATACGCTTGCCGATCACGTAGGAACCCACCAGGCCGGCGATGGCGGCATTGATGTGCACCACGGTGCCACCAGCGTAATCCAGCGCGCCCTTCTGGAACAGCCAGCCCGAGATGGCGGTCGCCTTTTCGGCGGCGGCGGTATCGGTGAAGGCGTCCGGACCCGGCCAGAACCAGACCATGTGGGCCATCGGCAGGTAGGAGAAGGTGAACCACAGGATCGAGAACAGGATCACGGCGGAGAACTTCACGCGCTCGGCGAAGGCACCGATGATCAGCGCCACGGTGATGGCGGCAAAGGCACCCTGGAAGGCGACAAAGACCAGTTCCGGAATGACCACGCCCTTGCTGAAGGTAGCGGTGTTGGAGTCACCGGTCAGGCCGTGCAGGAACAGGCGATCAAAGCCGCCGAAGAAGGCGCTGCCCTCGGTGAACGCGATGCTGTAGCCGTAGACGAACCACAGGATGTAGATCAACGAGAAGATCATGAAGCACTGCATCAGCACCGACAGCATGTTCTTGCTGCGCACCAGGCCGCCGTAGAACAGGCCCAGGCCCGGCAGGGTCATCAGGATGACGAAAGCGGTACACACCAGCATCCAGGCAGTGTCGCCCTTGTTGGGGACCGGAGCCGGAGCAGCAGCGGCCGCGGCCGGCGCTGCAGGGGCAGCGGCAGCCGGGGCAGCTGCTTCAGCCTTGGGCGCAGCCGGAGCGGCAGCGGCCGGGGCAGCGGCGGTGGCCGCTGCAGCTTCAGGCTTGGGCGCGTCCTGCGCCTGGGCCGGAGCGGTAAAACCTACCGCCAACAACAGCGCGCCAATGGCGAGCGCGCCGGAAAACATTTTCTTCATGCTCATTAGAATTCCCCTTTTTTACAGAGCGTCTTTACCGGTCTCGCCGGTACGGATACGGATCACGTCCAGCAAGTCCTGGACGAAGATCTTGCCGTCGCCGATCTTGCCGGTGCGGGCGGCGGTCTCGATGGCTTCCAGGGCGCGTTCGACGATGGCGTCGTCCACGGCGGCCTCGATCTTGGTCTTGGGCAGGAAATCCACCACATACTCGGCACCGCGATACAGCTCGGTATGGCCTTTCTGACGACCGAAGCCCTTGACTTCAGTCACGGTGATGCCTTGCACACCGATGGCCGAGAGGGCTTCACGCACCTCATCCAGCTTGAACGGTTTGATGATCGCAGTGATCAGTTTCATACGAACCTCTTGTTAGAAAGTTTTGCTGATGGAGAAGACGAAGCCGTTCTTGCCGACGTTCTTGGCGCCATCCGATGCCGGGGTGGTGGTCACGCCGTCCTTCAGGTCGGTACCGACGTAGGCCAGGCCCAGGGTGATGCCGGCTGCCTCGTCGAAGGTCTTGGACAGGCCGATCTTCCAGTCGGTGTAGCTGAAGTCGTTGGGGTTGCCGCGCACGCTCTGGTGACCGACGTGCAGACCCAGCATCACGCCGTAGTAGGTCTCGATGTTGGCACCCAGGTCGAAGTACTGGCTGTACTTGCTGTTGACGGCGCCGAACAGGTTGGTCAGCGATTGCGAATACTTGAAGTAAGCCGGACCGTAGCCGACCTGGCCATACAGTTCGAAGGTGTTGGCGTTCTTGGCACCGCTGTTGGCCAGGGTGTTGCCCGGGTAGTAGTAGTACAGGCCGCCGACGTCATAGGTGAAGCCGCCGCCGATGTCGCCGCGCTTGCCGCCGTAGATGTCCCACTCGACGTCACCCTTGGTGTCGGTACCGGTCAGGGTGCCCGCGTCCTTGATCCACTTGATGTTGGTCAGCCAGGTCCCGGCGTAGAGGCCGGTCGGGTTGTGCGTGTAGTCAGCGCCAACCTGCAGGGCCGGATCAAAGCGGGTCTGGGTCAGGCCACGATAGCGGTAGTCGCTCACCACGGCAGCGTTGAAGCTCAGTTCATTGTCCGGCTTGGCGTCTTCTGCGCGGGCCACGGTAGAAACGAAGGATGCGGCGATGGCTGTTGCAAGAATCAGTTTCTTCATGACTTTCCCTCTGGTTTATGTTTTAACAATAAAGTCGGTTTTTTTGTCTTTGCCCAGACTCATTAGCAGGAGCCGTGCCATGTCCGTTCGGCAAGGCAGACTTGTCTTTTTGCGTGAAACCAGAGATTTGCAACGATTTTTTTCGAGATCAGCTTCAAAATAGTGCATGCGCCACCCAAATGCACGCTGCTGGTGCGATATTGATGGTTTTTTATTAATCCTGCATCAAACGCGGCGAACACATTTTGGTGCGCGGGTGGCGGGCGAAGCAAAGATCACCAAGTCGGAGCATTTCCTGCAGGAAAATTCACTGCATTTCAGCGCGTTTTCTGCCCGTTTTGAAGCGCTAGCCGGCACCTGTTGGCAAAAATGCGGTCTCAGCGGGACATCCCGGTAGGAGGATGGGCGGGAAACCGCTAAACTTGCAGTACAGCTATCTGCCAAGGAGATCCGACATGGACAAGCCCCCATTTTTTGAAGACCTGCAATCCAAGATCAACAAGGCGATCGAGAACTCTCCGGCCAAGGACATCGAGAAGAACGTCAAGGCCATGCTGAGTCAGGGTTTTGCCAAACTGGACCTGGTCACGCGCGAGGAATTCGACGTCCAGGCCCAGGTACTGGCCAAGACCCGTGCCCGCCTGGAGGCGCTGGAAGCGCGTGTTGCCGAGCTTGAGGCTCAGCAAAAACAGAATCCATGACCCTGGCCCGGACACTTTTCTCTTTCCCTCCCCCTTCCCTTCTTTCTGCTGACCAGCTGCCGGGTTCATCGCGATGAGCCTGGCAGTCTTGCGCAGCCGCGCCCTGGCCGGCATGAGCGCCCCGCCAGTGACGGTCGAGGTGCATCTGGCCAATGGCTTGCCGGCCTTCACCATCGTCGGACTCCCCGAGGCCGAGGTGAAGGAAGCCAAGGACCGCGTCCGGGCGGCGCTGCAAAACGCCCGGTTTGAATTCCCCGCCCGCCGCATTACCGTCAACCTGGCCCCCGCCGACCTGCCCAAGGACTCCGGTCGCTTCGACCTGCCCATCGCCCTGGGCATCCTCGCCGCCTCCGAACAGATGCCTGCGGATCGTCTGGACGACCACGAATATGCCGGCGAACTGTCGCTGTCGGGCCAGCTGCTGCCCATTCGCGGCGCGCTGGCCATGACCTGCGCCATGCAGCGCGAGCAGCAGCAGGATGGCCACCGGCGCAGCTTCATCCTGCCGGCCGCCAATGCCGACGAAGCCGCACTGCTGCCCGAGGCGCAAATCCTCCCGGCGACCTCCTTGCTAGAGGTCTGCACCCACTTCAGCACGCGCGATCCCGCCGCCCGGCTGCAGCGGCACCATCCGCAGCCGGTCGGCAAGCGGGCGGCCTATCCGGATTTCAGCGATATCAAGGGGCAATTGCAGGCGCGGCGCGCCATGGAAGTGGCCGCGGCGGGCCAGCACAGCCTGCTGCTGGTCGGCCCGCCCGGTGCCGGCAAGTCGATGCTGGCGACCCGCTTTCCCGGGATCCTGCCGCCGATGACGCAGGACGAAGCGCTGGAATCCGCCGCAGTGCAATCCTTGAGCGGCAGTTTCGACATCGCGCGCTGGCGGCAGCGGCCTTATCGGGCGCCGCACCACACCGCCTCCGCCGTGGCACTGGTCGGCGGCGGCAGTTCGCCCAGGCCGGGTGAAATCTCGCTGGCACATCATGGGGTCCTGTTCCTGGACGAGATCGCCGAATATCCCCGCAGCGTGCTGGATGTGCTGCGCCAGCCGATGGAGTCCGGCCACATCGTGATCTCGCGGGCGGCGCGGCAGGCGCAATTCCCGGCACGATTCCAGTTGATCGCGGCCATGAATCCCTGTCCGTGCGGACAGTATGGCGACAGCCAAGGCCGCTGCCGCTGCACGCCGGAACTGGTCAAGCGCTACCAGGCGCGCTTGTCCGGCCCGCTGCTGGACCGCATCGACATGCAACTGCACGTCAACGCCCTGAGCCCCGCCGAACTGGCCGTCCAGCAGCCGGGTGAAACCAGCGCCGCCATCGCGGAACGGGTCGCGCGCGCGTTTGAACGACAGCGCCAGCGCCAGGGCAAACCCAACAGCCAGCTGGGGGGTAGCGAAATCGACCGGCACTGCCAGCACGATGTGGCGGCGGCCCAACTGCTGCAAGCCGCCATGCTGCGGCTGAACTGGTCGGCGCGGGCCTATCACCGGGTGCTGAAACTGGCGCGCACCATCGCCGATCTGGCGGAGTCCGATGTAATCACACAGGCGCATGTGGCCGAGGCAGTGCAATACCGGCGGATGCTGGCCGGTAATTGAGCGGCAACGGATCTGTCCCGGCAGACAAGAGCGTTCCCCTGTTGCGCCATGCAAGAGGACCGTCTGTATCTTCTCCCTCGGCCGGCCGGGCTTTAGCCTTGCAATTCACACGGCATCGACTGCCGCCCCCACCTGCCGACCGAAAGAGGATCATCGCCATGCCCACTGTCTCCACCCTGCTGGCCTTCGCCGCCCTCTGCCTGGGCATGGTGCTCACCCCCGGCCCCAACATGCTTTATCTGGTCTCGCGTTCGGTCTGCCAGGGCCGCAAGGCCGGGTTGATCTCGCTGGCCGGAATCGCGCTGGGGCTGGTGTTCTACATGCTCTGTACCGCGCTGGGCATCAGCGCCCTGCTGATGACCCTGCCGCTGGCCTACGACGCGCTGCGCCTGGCGGGAGCGCTCTACCTGCTCTACCTGGCCTGGCAAGCCCTCAAGCCAGGCGGCCGATCGCCGTTTGCCCTGCGCACCCCGCCCCCGGACAGCCCCCGCAAACTCTTCAGCATGGGTCTGCTGACCAGCCTGCTCAATCCCAAGATCGCCGTGATGTATCTGTCGCTGCTACCGCAATTCATCCAGCCCGAGCACGGCAGCGTACTGCTCCAGTCCTTCGCCCTGGGCCTGACGCAGATCGTGGTCGGCGTCAGCATGAACGCCGTGATCACCTTCTCTGCGGCTTCCATCTCGGCCCTGCTGGCTGGCCGTCCACACTGGCAACGCCTGCAGCGCTGGCTGATGGGCAGCGTGCTGGCCGGACTGGCCGTCCATATGCTGATCCAGCGCCGCTGACCCTCCCCCGCCTCACTTCCCGACGTAACGATGCGCTCACCGGGAGCGCATCGTTACGTCGCCTTCTCCCTCGCCTGCCTGCGCAAAGGCGCCAAAGCCGATGACATTCAGTCAACGCAAGCCTCGAACGGCGACGAGAACTCCCCCTTTTCATTCCCTCGGATTCAACTTCTGCTCGCATAAGCCGGGAACAGAAATCGTCATTGCGTTGCCTAAGGTGAGCTTCGCCCGATACAACAAATAACAAATCAGAATCGACAACAAGGACGATCCCCCATGCCCTCTTCCCTCCCCGACGACCGTGCGGCAGGTGCCGCATGATCAGCATCTATCAACTCAAACCCCGCTTTCAGGCACTCTTGCGGCCGATGGTGCGTGCCCTGGCCGAGGCCGGCGTGACGGCCAATGCGGTCACCGTGCTGGCCATGCTGGTCTCGCTGGCACTGGGCGCGCTGCTGTTCGTGGCCGGGCCGCAGCGGCCGGCGCTGTTCCTGCTGCTGCCGCTGTGGATGTTCCTGCGCATGGCCTTCAATGCCGTGGATGGCATGCTGGCGCGTGAATTCGGCCAGCAGTCGGCGCTGGGGGCCTATCTCAACGAGCTGACCGACGTCGTCTCCGATGCCGCCCTGTACCTGCCCTTTGCGCTGGTGGCCCCATTTGGCTGGGCCAGCGTGGGCGGAGTGATCTTCCTGTCGGCGGTGTCGGAGATGACCGGGGCGCTCGGCCCCATGGTCGGTGCGCCGCGCCAGTACGACGGCCCCATGGGCAAGAGCGACCGCGCCTTCCTGTTCGGCGCGCTGGGCTTGTGGCTGGGACTGGCCGGCAGCCTCCCGGGCTGGATCTTCTGGGTGCTGCCGCTGGCTGTCGCCGCCATCCTCCTCAATATCGTCAACCGCATCCGCAGCGGCCTGCGCGCCGCCCCCCACCCATGACACGATCCTGCCAGGAACACCAGTTCACCACCCACGACGGCCAATCCCTGTTCTATCGCCGCTGGCCGGCCACCGGCCCGCAGCGGCGCGGCGCTGTCGTCATGTTCCATCGCGGCCACGAGCACGGCGGGCGCATGGAGCATCTGGTCGATGAACTCGGCCTCTCCGATTTCGATTTCTATGCCTGGGATGCGCGCGGCCATGGCCGTTCGCCCGGCCCGCGTGGCTATTCCCCGAGCTTTGCGCACTCGGTGCGGGACGTGCAAACCTTCATCCACCATCTGCGCGACCAGTGGCAGGTGGCCGAGGAAGACATGGCCGTGCTGGCCCAGAGCGTGGGCGCGGTGCTGGTCTCGACCTGGGCGCATGACTACGCGCCCCGCGTACGCTGCCTGGTGCTGGCCTCGCCCGCCTTCAAGGTGAAGCTTTATGTTCCGTTCGCCCGTCCGGGACTGGCCCTGCAGCAGAAGCTGCGCGGCAATTTCTTCGTCAACAGCTACGTCAAGGCGAAGTATCTGACCCACGACCGGCAGCGCCAGGCCTCCTACGACAGCGATCCGCTGATCAGCCGTCCGATCTCCGTGAATATCCTGCTGGCGCTGTATGAAGCGGCCGAACGCGTGGTCGCCGATGCCCAGGCCATCACCATTCCCACGCAATTGCTCATATCCGGCGCGGACTGGGTGGTGCACCATGGCCCCCAGCACGATTTCTTCGCACGCCTGGGCACACCAGTGAAGGAAAAGCACGTCCTCCCCGGCTTCTATCACGACACCTTCGGCGAGAAGGACCGCAAGATCGCCACTGACCTGGCGCGTGAATTCATCCTGCGTCAATTCTCCCAAGCCTGGGCCCGTCCGGACCTGCGCCAGTCGCACCGCCAGGGCCCGACCTTCGAGGAGTCGCGCCAGCTGTCCGCGCCGCTGCCCGCTCTCAGCCCCAAGGGGCTGTACTGGGCCGGTTACCGCGCCAACATGAAGCTGGGCGGCCTGCTCTCCAAGGGCGTGGCGCTGGGGCATCGCACCGGTTTTGATTCGGGCAGCACGCTCGACTACGTCTACCGCAACACCTCCGAAGGCGTCGGTCCGCTGGGCCGCGCCATCGATCGCCAGTATCTGGACGCGATCGGCTGGAAAGGCATCCGCCAGCGCAAGCTGCATGTGGAAGAATTGCTGCGCACGGCCCTGGCCCGCCTGCAGGCCGAGGGACAGCCGCTGCACGTGCTTGACATCGCCGCCGGCCATGGCCGCTACGTACTGGAAGCGCTGGGCCAGGGACCGCGTCCCCACTCCATCCTGCTGCGCGACTACAGCGAACTGAATGTGCAGCAAGGCACGGCGCTGATTGCCGACAAGGGCCTCGCCGACATTGCCCGCTTCGTGCAGGGAGACGCCTTCGACCGCGCCAGCCTGGCCGCCGTCACGCCGCGCCCGACGGTGGGCATCGTCTCCGGCCTGTACGAACTGTTCCCGGACAATGACGCCGTGGCCACCTCCCTGGCCGGACTGGCCGATGCCATCGCGCCGGGTGGCTATCTGGTCTACACCGGCCAGCCCTGGCATCCGCAACTGGAACTGATCGCCCGCGCCCTGACCAGCCATCGCGGCGGCCAGGCCTGGGTCATGCGCCGCCGCACGCAAGCCGAGATGGACCAGTTGGTGGCCGAAGCGGGGTTCGAGAAGATCGAACAGCGCATCGACCAGTGGGGCATCTTTACCGTCTCGCTGGCCCGGCGCAAGGCCGCATGAGCCAGGCCGACCGCCTGCTGCCCGCGGCAGCACCGGCCACGCCGCTGCCGTGGAAGCGCGGCGTGGCCTGGCTGCTGTTGCTGGGGCCGCTGTTCTTCCTCAGCTATGGCTTCGCCAACCATGCAGCCGCCGCGCGCGCCAGCGTGCCCAGCTTCTTCTATGGCTGGGAGCGTCATATTCCCTTCCTGCCCTGGACCATCCTGCCCTATTGGTCCATCGACCTGCTCTACGGATTTTCCTTCCTGTGCTGCCGCACCCCGCGCGAGACCGATCGCCACGCGCTGCGGCTGCTGACGACGCAGCTGATCGCGGTGGCCTGCTTCCTGGCCTTTCCGCTGCGCTTTGCCTTCGTGCGGCCGGCCACCGACGGACTGTTTGGCGCGCTCTTCGCCTCGCTGGCGGCCTTCGACCTGCCCTTCAACCAAGCCCCCTCGCTGCATATCGCACTGCTGGTGCTGATCTGGGTCCAGTTCGCCCGGCTGCGCACGCACTGGTTCTGGCAGCTGGTCATCCATGGCTGGGCGCTGCTGATCGGCCTGTCCGTGCTGACGACCTGGCAGCATCACTTCATTGATATCCCGACCGGTGCCATGCTGGGCCTGTTCTGCCTGTGGCTGTGGCCGGATGAGGGGGGTACGCCGCTGCGCCGCAGCGGCCAGCGCAGTGCGCGACGCATGCGTCTGGCGCTGGCCTACGCGCTGGGAGCCTTGCTGGCACTGGCGCTGGCAATCTCCGTGCGCGCCTTGGCCGCCCCACTGGGCTGGCTGGCCTTGTCGCTGGCCATCGTGGCTTGGAATTACGCCCATGCCGGTGCCGCCGGTTTCCAGAAGCACGACGGCCGCCGGTCGCTGGCCGTCACCTGGTTGCTGGCTCCACATGTATTGGGTGCCTGGCTCAATGCCCGCCTGTGGACCCGCCGCCGTCCGCAGCCAGATCCCATCACCGGGGATGTCTGGCTGGGCCGCTTGCCAAGCGCTGCCGAGCTGCGCGCCAGCCCGTTCGCCGCCCTGTGCGACCTCTGCGCCGAACTGCCCGCCCCGCGCGGTCCGTGGGCTTATGCCGGCCATGCCTGGCTGGACCTGGTCGCCCCCGACGCCGACCAATTGCTGGCGGCCGCCCGCAGCATCGAATCGCTGCGCAGCCATGGACCCGTGCTGGTGGCCTGTGCGCTGGGCTATTCGCGCAGCGCTGCTGCAGTGGCGACCTGGCTGTGCCTGAGCGGACGCTGTCCCGACATGGACTCTGCTCTCGCGCTATTGGCCGAACGCCGCCCCACGGTGGTCATCAACGCCGCGCTGCGGGAACGCCTGCGGGAGGTCGAGCAGCAGTTGCTGAAGGGAGAACGCCATGTCTGACCTGCGCCAAGGATCCGGCAGCGATGCCGCCAACGATGCCGCTCATCAAGGCCTCCCGCCTGAAAACGCCCCAGCTGCGCAGCAGGCAGCCCACCAGGCCGACATTGCCCTGGCAATCCTGGCCGTGAGCCGTCCGCTGGACAACACCAGCCGCCTGCTCAGCCTCTGCGCGCTGGTCTTGCTGGTCTTGCATCCAGGCGGCCCTGCAGTCTGGGCTGCGCTGGCGCTGTCCATCGTGTTCGGGATCGCCGAATGCAGTTTCGCGCTGCGCTGCGCCTTCGATGTCCCCATCTTCACCTCATGGGCGCGCCGCTGGCACCAGGGAAATCCACCGCAGGACGATCTGGCTGCCTTTGACCTGGCCCTCGCAGACAGCGGTCTTGGGCCCAAAGCCGGTGCGGCGCCGCGCCCGCTGGCGCAACGCATCGCCGGGGTACGCCGCCTGGTGAAGAATCAGGTCCGATACCTGGCCTTGCAGGTGGTGGCCTGGGTGGTCACCCTGGCGTTACTGTTCCTTTCCTGATCCTTGAAAACTGAATTTGTATGCTGATCGACCGCCTCTTCGCCTCCGCCATCTGCACCTTCGCCCGCGTCCTCACGGGCGTGCGCGCCCGCTGGTTTGCCGCGCCCGATCCCGGCAAGCTGCGTGTCTACTATCCCAACCACCGCAGCCACGGTGATTTCGTGCTGGTCTGGAGCATGCTGCCGCGCGCCATGCGCAAGCGCACCCGGCCAGTGGCCGGCTCGGACTACTGGCTCAGCAGTGCCGTGCGGCGCTATGTGATCAATCGGGTCTTCCGGGGTGTACTGGTGGACCGCCAGGCTGGCCGTAGCGCCGATCCCATCGGCGTGATGGGGCAGGTGCTGGCAGGGGGTGAATCGCTGATCCTGTTCCCGGAAGGCACGCGCAACCTGGAAGAGGGCCTGCTGCCCTTCAAGAGCGGGCTGTACCACCTGGCCTGCGCTCATCCGGAAGTGGAACTGGTGCCGGTGTGGATCGAGAACCTCGGCCGGGCCATGCCCAAAGGCCATCTGGTGCCGCTGCCGCTGCTCTGCACCCTCAGCTTCGGCGAGCCCTTGATGCTGCGCCCCGACGAAAGCAAGGAACAATTCCTGGCCCGCACCCGCCAGGCCCTGCTCGCCTTGGCCCCCGTGGCCGAATGATCCGCGACGAACGACCATGACTCCTCAAGATACCCTCATCGCCCTGTTTGGCGGCGTGTTCGCCGTCCTCGCCCTGGCCAGTTCGGTTGGTGGCCTGCTGCGCTGGCGGCTGGCCGGACGCAGCAGCAGCGTCATCGACAATCTCAATGCCCGCATCAAGGCCTGGTGGTGGATGATCGGCGCGCTGGCCATCGCGTTCTGGATCGGCAAGACCGGCGTGGTGGTGCTGTTTGCCTTCATCTCGCTGCAGGCGCTGCGTGAATTCATTTCCGTCACCTACACCCGCGTGGGCGACCATCGGGCGCTGCTGTGGTGCTTCTTCGTGTTCCTGCCGCTGCAGTACGTGCTCATCGGGATGGACTGGTATGGCCTGTTCTCCATCCTGATCCCGGTCTACGCCTTCCTGCTGCTGCCAATCTCGGCCTCGCTCTCCACCGATACCAAGCATTTCCTGGAGCGTGCGGCCAAGGTGCAGTGGGGGCTGATGATCTGCGTCTACTGCATCTCGCACGTGCCGGCCCTGCTGACGCTGCCCATCGAGGGCTTCGAAGGCCGCAACCTGCAGCTCATCGTGTTCCTGGTGCTGACGGTGCAATCCAGTGATGTGTTCCAGTACGTGTGGGGCAAGCTGTTCGGCAAGCGCAAGCTGGCCCCGCAGATTTCACCTTCCAAGACGCTGGAAGGCCTGGTCGGGGGCGTGCTGACGTCCACCGCCGTCGGTGCTGCGCTGTACTGGATCACGCCTTTCAATGTGTGGCAGGCGGCGCTGGTGGCGCTGACCATCAACATTCTGGGCTTCTTCGGGGGATTCGTGCTGTCGGCGATCAAGCGTGACCGCGGACTCAAGGACTGGGGTGCCATGATCGAAGGCCATGGCGGCATGCTGGACCGGGTCGATTCGATCAGTTTCTCGGCACCGATTTTCTTTCATATCCTGCGCTACTGGTGGGTGCACTGAAGCACCACCAGCAGCGCATTCCCGCTAACGTCAACGTGACGGCAGGATGCGGCGCGCAAACGCGATCAGCACCAGCACCAGCGCAACCAGGCCCAGCCACTGCCCGGTCAATTCAAAGGCCCCCGACACCACGGCCAGCGGTGCATCCTTGCCGGTAAAGCCGATGATGGCGGCCAGCAGCACACCCACCAGGCTTTCCCCCACGATCAGGCCTGAGGCCACTAGGATGCCGCGCTGGCGCGGCTTGTCGGTATAGGCTTCCAGATCCGCACCGGCGGCCAGTGCCCGGCGGCGCAGTGCGCGTTCGATCAGCCAGCCCAGAACCGCCCCCAGGAACAGGGCGCTGCTGACCATCGGCGGCAGGTAGATGCCGATGCCCACGGCCAGTACCGGCAAGCGCGCCACGCCGCCCCGGCGGGCCAGCAGCCAGTCGATCACGATGAGCACGATGCCCAGTGCCACGCCGACACCCAGCATGGTCCAGTTCAGCTCGCGGGTGAAGATGCCGGTGGCAATGGCCGTCATCAGGGTCGCCTGCGGAGCCGCCAGGGCCTGGGCTGCATCCATGCCCGCGCGCGGCAGGGCACCGGTGAAGCCATAGGCGTTGTAGAGCAGGTTCAGCACCGGCGGGATGATGAGCGCGCCCACCACGCAACCGACCAGCAGCGCCACCTGCTGGCGCCAGGGGGTGGCGCCGACCAGTTGGCCGGTCTTCAAGTCTTGCAGGTTGTCATTGGCGATGGCCGCCACCGCAATGATGGCCGCGGTGACGAACAGCGCCACCGCGATGGCCAGCTTGCTGCCTTCGGGCGTGGCCAGCAGCGGATCGACTGCGCCCGAGACCAGCAGCAGGACCGACACCAGGATCACGGCCACGATGCCGATACCCGAGATCGGGCTGGAGGAGGAGCCGATCAGCCCGGCCATGTAGCCGCAAGCCGCCGCCACCAGGAAGCCGAAGATGAAGGCAAACACCACCGCATAGACGATCAGCCCGATGAACAGCGCAGGCGACACCGGTGCTTCGGACAGGAAGGACGCGAACACCACCGCCAGCAGCGCAATCATGGCCAGGCTGATGACGATGATCCAGCGCGGCGACATGTCCTGGTCGGTGCGCTCGGTGCTGCCCTGCTGACGGCGCGAGAGCGTCGACAGCGAGGCCTTCACGCCTTCCAGCATGGGCTTGAAAAGGGTGGCCAGGGTCCACACTGCGGCCACGCCGATCATGCCGGCACCGATGAAGCGTACCTGGCTCTTCCACAATCCGTTGGCAAAGTCCGACAGGGCGACATCGGCCGCATGCGGGGTGACGGCGGTGAGATAAGGCACGGCCACACCCCAGGCGATTACCAGGCCGATCAGGATGGCGATGCCGGAGACGATGCCAATCATGTAGCCCGCGCCCACCAGGGCCAGCGAGAAGCCCATGGTCAGGCGGACCACCGAAGCACCGGCGGTGAACCAGAGGCTGATGCTTTCGGCAAACAGCTTCAGTCCGCTGGCGATCACGCTGAAGGCTGCTGCAATTGTGCCGCCGAAGAGGATGTCACGCAGACCGCGCCGGGTTTCCTCGCCGCCCTCGGCGTCGGCGCTGCCCACGCGCAGGATCTCCGCGGCCGCCACGCCTTCCGGATAGGGCAGCGCGCTCTGCACCACCATCACCCGGCGCAGCGGGATGGAGAACATCACCCCCAGCATGCTGCCGGCGGCGCAGATGCCCAGCGTCTGCAGGAAGGGGAAGCCCTGCCAGTGGCCCATCATCACCAGGCCGGGCAGGATGAAGATGATGGAGGAGAGCGTGCCGGCCGCCGAGGCCTGGGTCTGCACCATGTTGTTTTCCAGGATGTTGGCATTGGAAAACAGGCGCAAGACCGCCATCGAGATCACCGCTGCGGGGATCGCCGAGGAAAAGGTCAGGCCGACCTTCAGCCCGAGATACACGTTGGAGGCGGTGAAGACCACCGTGATGAGCGCGCCCAGCAGCATCCCGCGCAGGGTCAGTTCCGGCAGGCCGGTTTGGTTATCTTGGTTCATATCGGGAAAGGGTTCCGTTTCGATGCGTTCTTATACCGCAAGAATTGCCGTACGGCCATCGGACAATCGCGCTATTTGCTTCATATGTGCCTCAAACCGGCTTTGATATGATGCCCCTCTCCCCGTTCCGGACCCTTCCCATGCGCCGCCTCCGCCCTGCCCTGCTGTTGCTGTCCTTGGCCTGCCTGTGCCTGGCGGCCTGCTCTCCGCGCTACAACTGGCGTGAAGCCAGCGACAACGGCGCGCATTTCGTGGTGCTCCTGCCCGCCAAGCCGGCCAGCGTGACGCGCCCGGTCGACCTGGACGGCCCCAAGGTCGACATGAGCATGACCGCCGCCGAAGTCGACGGCCTCACCTTCGCCGTGGGAACGGCCGAACTGCCCGATGCGGCCGCGGCCAACCGGGCGCTGGAGGCAATGCGCACCGCCCTGCTCAACAACATCGGCGGCCAGCCGCAGGGCACGCCGGTGTGGCCGGGCAAGACCACGGGCCTGGCGCGCACGCTGGACCTGGACGCGCGGGGCGTGTCCCGCGGCCGCCCTCTGCGGCTGGTCGCCCGGCTGGCGGTGCGTGAGCGGCGGGTGTACCAGATTCTCATCGTGGGGGAACTAAAGGCCTTCACCGAGGAAAATATTGAAACCTTTTTCAGCTCTTTCAAACCAACCTGAGCGGGGCCGAGCCGGATGACAATATTCCGGCTACCGGGGTATTCTTGTCCTGCCTGACTCTCCAAACAGGCATTCCCGCAGAAATGCGGATGCAGTCTGCAGCGCATTTCCAGCGCGCCCGCCTTGGCGGGCCTGCCCAAAAAACGTTATCAATCAAAGACCCTGAGGAAATATGCTGATTACCTTCAAATCAAAAGCGGCTGCCGATGTGGTGATGTATGAGTCGCACGCCAAACCCATTCTGGACCTGTTGCACAAGGATCCTGCCCGTGGCGTGATCACCGCCGCCGAGGCCGGTGACGCCATCACTCTGCTGGAACAGCAGATCAACGCCAGCAAGTCGCATGAAGCGGCCGAAGCGCTGGCGCGTGACGTCAACGCCCACCACAACGCCGACGTCGACGACCACAACCACGAAAAGATCGAGCCGGTCAGCTTCTCGGCACGCGCCTATCCGCTGCTGGACATGCTGCGCGAAGCCAAGAAGGGCAATTACGACATCCTGTGGGGCGTCTGATGCCCGCAGGAAGCCCGGACGCGTTGCGCTCCTGACACTTCCTGACGCTTGATTGCCTGCATCACCCTGACATACCCGCGCCGAACGGCTGCCGCGAACATCCACCGCGGCGGCCGTTTGTCCTTGTCGGGCGGCATTCTGCCGTGCCGGACCGACACTTGCACCACCCAAAATGCATCGCGCAGGTGTGAGCACCATTGGCCGCTGGTACACTGGCGGCCCGCGCCCCTTGCTCCGACCATTGCCGGGTTGCAATACGGGGTGCCGCCTTATCTTCCGAGCCAGCAAAGACGTGATCCAGATTTCTCTCCTCCCTCCCGGTGCCAAGGCCGATTCCCTGGCCTATCAGCTGGCCTATGCCGCCCAGGCAGTGGCCGCCGTACGCGCCGGCCACGCCCTGCCGCAGGCACTGGCGCAGATCTTCTCCCGCAGCGACGCCCCGCCGCCGGCACGCGGTGCCATCCAGGACCTGAGCTATCGCGCCATGCGCAGCCTGGGGCTGAGCGACAGCCTGCTGGGCCTGCTGGCCAACAAGCCACCGCAACCGGAGGTCCTGCACGGCCTGCTGGTGACGGCCCTGGCACTGCTGGTCAATGAAGAAGACGCGGGCTACGACAGCTTCACCGTGGTGGACCAGGCCGTCGAGGCCGCCGCCATCAGCCAGGAGATGAGTTTCGCCAAGGGCGTGGTCAATGCCATCCTGCGCCGCTTCCTGCGCGAACGCGCGACGCTCATGCCGCAGGCCACCAAGACCCCGCCTGGCACCTGGAATTATCCGACCTGGTGGATCGACCGCCTCAAGGGCGCCTATCCCGAGCAGTGGCAGGCCATCCTGCACGCCGGCAACCAGCCACCGCCGCTGACCCTGCGCGTGAACCGCCGCCGCGCCAGCGTGGAACAGTACCTGTCCACCCTGCAGCAGGCCGGCATCGGCGCACGTGCCGTCGGGCCCTACGCGGTGCGGCTGGACAAGCCGGTCCCGGTGCAACAGATCCCCGGCTTTGCCGAGGGCGTGGTCTCGGTGCAGGATGCGGCGGCCCAACTGGCCGCGCCGCTGCTGGAGGTAGCTGATGGCATGCGCGTGCTCGATGCCTGCGCCGCGCCGGGCGGCAAGACCGGCCACCTGCTGGAACTGGCCGACATCGAACTGCAGGCGCTGGACCACGATCCGCGCCGCCTGCAGCGCATCGCCGAAAACCTGGACCGTCTGCAGCTCAAGGCGCAACTGATCACCGGCGATGCCCGGGAAGATGGCTGGTGGGATGGCCAGGGCTTCGACCGCATCCTGGCTGACGTGCCCTGTACCGCCTCCGGCATCGTGCGCCGCCACCCGGATATCCGCTGGCTGCGCCGCAAGACCGACACCGCGCAGCTTGCAACACTTTCCGCGCAAATTTTGGACAAGCTTTGGCAGATGCTGCGACCGGATGGTAAATTGCTGCTCGTAACCTGCTCGCTGTGGCCCCAGGAATCGGAGCAGCAAGCGATCGCCTTCGCGCAGAAAAACCATGCCATCCGGCTGCCCGCTCCAGGTCAACTGCTGCCGACCGCCGGTGCCGATGCCGATCACGATGGCCTGTTCTATGCGCTGTTCCAAAAACCTGGTGCATGAATTTGACGCAATCGGCCCCCTTCCCCACTTCCACGTCCGCACGCCCGCGCGATGCCGGCTTCCCGCGGCTGCTGCGCGCGGCGCTGCAATGGCTGCTGGCGCTGCTGCTGGCCTGTTCCGCTCTGGCCGTCCAGGCTGCTGAAATCACCGTCAACCAGGCCGCCATCGAAGCCAGCGACGAAGGCTACCGGCTCTCGGTGTCCTATGACTTCGAATTGAATCGCGGCCTGGAAGATGCGCTCTCGCGCGGCGTGCCCCTGTACTTCACCACCGAGGTCCAACTGACCCGGCGGCGCTGGTACTGGTTCGACGAGACCAGCGTCGCGGCCACCCGCACCCTGCGCCTGTCCTACAACGTGCTGACGCGGCAATATCACACCGCCATCAGCGGCCAGCTGCAGCAGAGCTTCACCAACCTGGACGACGCGCTGACCCTGATCCGCCGTCCGCCACGCTGGATCATCGCCGACAACAACACGCTCAAGGCCGGCGAGACTTACCATGTCGGCCTGCGCATGCGGCTGGACGTGGCGCAGCTGCCCAAGCCCTTCCAGGTCAACGCGCTCAACAACAATGACTGGCGGCTGTCCTCCGACTGGATCGAATTCAACTACAAACCCGAATGAGCCGCACCTTACGCTATCTGCTGGTGGTCGGCGGGGGCGTCATCAGTGTCCTGCTGTTCCTGCTGGCGTCGGCCTCCGAGAATTCCGCCCTCTTCGAGCAGCACTATCCGTGGCTGCTGTTCCTCAACGGCCTGGCGGCCATTTCGCTGCTGGGCCTGGTGCTGCTGCTGCTGGGCCGGCTCTACAAACGCTACCGGCGCGGCAAGTTCGGCTCCAAGCTGCTGGCGCGGCTGGTGCTGATGTTTGCCCTGGTGGGCATCGTGCCGGGGGCGGTGATCTATCTGATGTCGGTGCAGTTCGTGTCGCGCTCCATCGAATCCTGGTTCGACGTGCGCATGGAAGCGGCGCTGGAATCGGGCCTGAACCTGGGCCGCAATGCACTGGACTCCTCGCTGTCGGACCTGGTCTCGCGGGCGCGCGGCATGGCCCAGGAGCTCTCCGACATGAGCGACTCCGAACAGGTGACCTACCTTTCGCGCCAGCGCGACCAGAACATGGAGATCACCATCGCCAACGCCAATGGCCAGGTGATGAGTACGGTGGGCGGCTCCATCGGCTCGCTCACGCCCATCCTGCCCAGCAGCCAGGCGATGCGCCAGGCGCGGGTCTCGCGTGCCTTCTCGGCGGTAGAAAGCGATGACACCCGCCCCCCCAGCGGCTCCGATACCGACGGCAACCTGCGGCTGCACGTGGTGGTGCTGGTTCCGGCTCCCAGCCGCGGATTGTCGCTGCAGAATGAAACGCGCTACCTGCAGATCCTGCAGCCGGTCCCGGATTATCTGGCCACCAACGCCGAGACGCTGCGCCTGGCCTACAACGAGTACCAGCAACGTTCCGTGTCGCGCTCGGGGCTGCGCAAGATCTATCTGGTGACGCTGACCCTGACCCTGCTGCTGGCCATTTTCGCCGCCATCGCCAGCGCTTTCCTGATCGCCAGCGACCTCGCCAAGCCACTGCTGCTGCTGGCCGAAGGTACCAAGGCGGTGGCCGAAGGCAACCTCTCGCCGCGCCCCATCGTCAGTACCTCGGATGAGCTGGGCACGCTGACCCAATCCTTCAACACCATGACGCGCCAGCTGCTGGAAGCGCGCACCTCGGTCGAAAAGAACCGGGCCGAACTGGAAAACGCCAAGGCCTATCTGGAATCGGTGCTGGCCAACATGTCGGCCGGGGTGATGGTGCTGGACGGGCAATTCAACATCGTCAGCGCCAACGATTCGGTGCGCCGCATCCTGGGCTACGACTTCTCGGCCAACATCGGCACGCCGCTGCAAACCATCGACAGCCAGGCACCGTTTGCCCAGGCAGTCATCCGCGCCTTCTCCGAACAGCTGGCCCAGCACAGCAGCGAAGGGGCCGACGGCCTGCACTGGCAGCGGCAGTTCGAACTGTCGCGCCAGCCCGGCGCGGTGCTGGATGCCGGTGACGAGCAAGGCGGCAAGCCCGACCATGACAAGCTGACCTTGCTGGCGCGTGGCTCGCACCTGCCGGTGGAAAACGGCGTCGGCTACGTGGTGGTGTTCGATGACATCAGCAACGTCATCTCGGCCCAGCGCTCGATTGCGTGGGGTGAGGTGGCGCGCCGCCTGGCGCACGAGATCAAGAATCCGCTGACCCCCATCCAGCTCTCCGCCGAACGCCTGCAGCATCGCCTGGCCGACAAGCTCATGCCGGCCGATGCCGCCATCCTCGACAAGGGCACCACCACCATCGTCAACCAGGTCACCGCCATGAAGCGCATGGTCGACGACTTCCGCGACTACGCCAAGACCCCGCCGGCCAAGCCGGTGGCGCTCGATCTGAATGCCCTGATCGAGGAAATCCTCAACCTCTACCTGGCCGGCGATGGCCGCGACGTGATCCATGCGCGCCTGGCCCCGGTAATGAGCAAGGTCATGGGCGACGCCACCCAGATGCGCCAGGTCATCCACAACCTGCTGCAGAATGCCCAGGATGCCGTGACCGATGACGGCCAAAGCGCGCCGCGCATCGACGTGCTGACCGAACAGATCGACATCGCCGGCACCGACGGCCAGCGCCGGCCGGCCGTGCGTTTGTCGATCATGGATAACGGTCCCGGTTTCTCGCCGACCATCCTGGCGCGTGCCTTCGAACCCTACGTCACTTCCAAGGCCAGAGGGACCGGCCTGGGACTGGCGATGGTCAAGAAAATCGTCGAGGAACATGGCGGTCGCATCGATATCCAGAATCGGACCGATGGCCGAGGCGCAAAAATTGTAATTTTGCTGGTAAAGTTAGCACCTATTGATTAAGAGACAGTTTTCTCAGGAAACCGTCCCCAGGGTCAAGATTCGACAGCAAGTCGCCGGGAGGGACCCGGCAGTTCATCAAGGCACGCTCGCTAACGCCGCGTCGAGCGCGCCGGCCCGGAACAAGATCGAAAACTTGGACAATGAACTAGCAGCGAGGAAAGCAGCACATGGCTAACATCCTGGTCGTCGATGACGAAATGGGTATCCGCGAATTGCTCTCAGAAATTCTGGGCGATGAGGGGCATGTCGTGACCACTGCGGAAAACGCGCAGCAGGCACGCGAGCTTCGCCAGGCCGGAGTCCCCGACCTCGTGCTGCTCGACATCTGGATGCCCGACACCGACGGCGTCACGCTCCTGAAGGAATGGCAACGCGATGGCCTGTTGACCATGCCGGTCATCATGATGTCCGGCCACGCCACCATCGACACTGCCGTCGAGGCCACTCGCATCGGCGCACTGAACTTCCTGGAAAAGCCGATCGCGCTGCAAAAGCTGCTCAAGGCCGTGCAGCAAGGGCTGTCACACAGCCGCGAAGCGGTGCGTCCGGCCAGCTATCGCCCGGCCCCGGTGGCCGCCGTGGCCAATGGTGCAGCCGACGGCCTGCACACCCCCGAACACGTCGCCCCGGTGGCCACCTACGCGCCCGCATTGGGCAGCGAACCGCTGCATCACGGCACGCCGGCCGCGGCACCCTTCGGACAGGTGGCCGACAATGCCGCCAATATTTCCTTCGACCTGCCGCTGCGCGAAGCCCGCGATGCCTTCGAGCGCGCCTACTTCGAATACCACCTGGTGCGCGAAAACGGCAGCATGACGCGCGTGGCCGAACGTACCGGCCTGGAACGTACCCACCTCTACCGCAAGCTCAAGCAGCTCGGCGTGGAACCGGGCAAGCTGGCGCGCAAGAATCACTGAGCCGCACCGGCATGAATACCAGGACAACGGGATCGCAGCGCGGTCCCGTTTCTTTTGGTAGTCTGATCACGTTTTGGGGGCAGTCCGCCACAGGGGTGTGGCGGCGTCAGAAATTTCCTGATGTTCTTTTACGTCCGACAGCGGCATGCTGAAGGCGTGATGAGGCTTGCCAGGCCGCAACCCGGCCTGCTGCAACGCGATGAACTTCCAGGCAGGCTTGTCATCTATCTTCTGCAGGTGACGGTGCATCATGAAGAAACATGCAAGATTTCGTGCATGCGGAAAGGCAATACGGCAGGCATCAAAGTTTTTCGGACAAACTGCCGTCAACAGACTCAGGAACGCAAGCGACGCGGCGTTGCCCGAGGGAGCTGTATCGAAGTAGCAGAGATGCACACGAGGCGCGGCCCAGGTGAAGGGTCTTGAAATTTACGGTGAAGGCGCCACTTCCTTTTCGAAGCAGTATTCCAGCATAAGGAGTCACTATGAACCTGATCTACAACAGTGAGCAGTACAGCGTCGTCGAATTCGGTGCCGATTCCGACCACGAAGCCCTGCGCTTCGGCGGCTACGAGATCATGGACAAGTCCGGCCAGCGTGAAATCTACATCGATGGCCCGGCGGCCGAACTGTTCCGCAAGGATGTCCAGGAACTGATCGCGTCCGAACCCACCATGGACGATATCGACAACTTCCTGAGCCGTTACGACGTGATGATGCGTCATCCCATGACCTTGCACTGATCGGGTCAAGCACTCCCGCTTTACAGGCAATGACGCCGCGCCCCCCGCGCGGCGTTTTCTTTTGGTCAGCTTGCCATCAGCGGCGCGCACGCGGCGTCCATTAAAATGGCGTTTTGCCGCCTTGACCACCTTGTCGTGAATTCATCCCCCATCAGCAGCGCCCAGACCGGCGTGCATGAGCATCTGGCCACCCTGGTGGCGCGCCACGCCGATCCCTCCCATCCGTTCCGCAAACCCGTCACCGATTACAACCAGCGCGCCTTCGATGCCAGCATGGCGGCCTGGCGCGCCGCAGGTGAGCCGCCGCTCATCCTCGATACCGGCTGTGGCGTGGGCTTGTCGACGCTGCACCTGGCGGCGCGCTACCCGGATCATTTCGTCATCGGCATCGACCAGTCGGCCGACCGCCTGGCCCGCAACACGCATTGGGATGGTCCGGAACCGGCGAATCTCTGCTTCGTGCGCGCCGACCTGGTCGATTACTGGCGGCTGGCGCATGAAACCGGGCTGCGGCCGGCGCGGCACTACCTGCTCTACCCCAATCCCTGGCCCAAGATCGGCCACCTGGCCCGGCGCTGGCAGGGCCATCCGGTGTTTCCCTTCATCGTGGCGCTGGGTGGACAGCTGGAATGCCGCAGCAATTGGCAGATTTATGTCGAAGAATTCACTTCGGCCCTGAACCAGCTATCTGGCGGCACTTTCCGCACTGAAGCCTGGCAACCCGATCAGCCCATCACGCCCTTCGAGCGCAAATATCTCGCCTCAGGCCACACGCTGTGGCGCGTCGCAGCCGATCTGGATGCGCAGGCACTGACGGACCGCCGCGCATGACGCTCCCCGTCATCGCCCTGGTCCTGGCCGCTGCGCTGCTGCACGCTTCCTGGAACGCCCTGCTCAAAAGCAGCCACGACCGCCTGGCGTCACTCTCGCTCATGACCCTGGGCGCGGGGCTGGGCGCGATCCCGCTGGTGCTGTGGCGACCGTGGCCGCAAGCGGAGAGCTGGTTCTACATCCTGCTCTCGGGCCTGCTGCACACCGGCTACAACCTGTTCCTGATCCGCGCCTACCGCATTGGCGACTTCGGCCAGTCCTATCCGATTGCGCGCGGCTCCTCACCCTTGCTGGTGGCGCTGGGGGCGGCGGTCTTTGCAGGCGAGCAGTTGGGCATCTATACGGTGATCGGCATCGCCCTGGTCTCGCTGGGCATCGTCAGCCTGGCCAACCTGCGCGCCATGCGCCGGCGCGAGCACCTGTCCGGCCCGCTGGCAGCCCTGGCGACCGGAGCCTTCATCGCGGCCTATACCATCACCGACGGCATCGGCGCGCGGCTGGCGGGCGACGCCATCGCCTATGCGGGCTGGCTGTTCGTCGCCGACAGCATCCCGCTGGCCCTGCTCTACCAGTACAAGCATGGACGCTCGCCGGTGGTGCTCTCGCACAAGGACACCTGGATCGGATTGGCGGGCGGCGTCATGTCGCTGCTGGCCTATGGCATCGTGATCTGGGCCGTGACGCTCGCCCCCATGGGCATGGTCTCGGCGCTGCGTGAGACCTCGGTGCTGTTTGCGCTCCTGATCGGCACGCTGTTCCTGGGCGAGAAGCTGACGCTGCGGCGCGTGCTGTCCTGTGCGGTCATTGCGGCAGGAGCCATCGTGCTTGGGGCGCATCACTGAGCCTGCAACGAAAAACGCCGGGATTGCTCCCGGCGTTCTCGTTTGCGGCGCACTGCGTGATGGCTTACAGCACCTTGCGCAGGAAATCGCGCGTGCGCTCATGGACCGGTTCACCCAGCACCTGCTGCGGCGGACCTTCTTCCATGATGACGCCCTGGTCGATGAAGAAGACCCGGTCCGCCACTTCACGCGCAAAACCCATCTCGTGCGTGACCACCACCATGGTCATGCCTTCTTCGGCCAGCTGCTTCATGACGGTCAGCACTTCGCCCACCAGTTCCGGGTCCAGCGCGGAGGTGGGTTCATCGAACAGCATCACCTTCGGTTCCATGGCCAGTGCGCGGGCAATCGCCACGCGCTGCTGCTGGCCACCGGAAAGCTGGTTGGGGAAGGCATCGATCTTGTCCAGCAGGCCGACCTTCTGCAGCAGCTTCTCGGCCACCAGGACCGCGTCGCGGCGCGACAGCTTCCGGACCTGCATGGGCGCCATGATCAGGTTTTCCAGCACCGTCATGTGCGGGAACAGGTTGAAGCGCTGGAATACCATGCCCAGCTCCGCGCGCAAGGCATTCAGGTTGACCTTGGGGTCATTGAGCTTGACGCCTTCGATGAAGATGTCGCCATCGCTGACTTCTTCCAGCCCGTTGAGGCAGCGCAGGAAAGTGCTCTTGCCCGAGCCCGAGGGCCCGATCACGCACACCACTTCACGCGCGCGGATCTCGCAATCGATGCCGCGCAGGATGTGCGCCTGGCCGAAGCGCTTCTGCAGTTGATTGACCTTGATCATCGTGCTCATCGTGCATCTCCCTTGCCGTAACGTGCTTCCAGATGGCGTACCAGCGCCGCCAGCGCCAGCGTGATGACCCAGTAGATCACCGAGATGGTCAGGTACGGCTCCCAGTAACGCGCGTAGGCACCGGAGACGGTACGCGCCGCGTAGGCCAGTTCAGCCAGGCCGATGGCCGAGGCCAGCGAGGAATCCTTGACGATGGCAATGGCATTGTTGCCCAGCGGCGGCAGCATGCGGCGGAAGGCCTGCGGCAGCACCACGCGGCGCAGCGTGCCCAGGTAGCTCATGCCCAGCGAGCGCGAGGCTTCGCTCTGGCCACGGTCGATGGACTGGATGCCGGCGCGGAAAATTTCCGACACATACGCGCCCGAGTTGAGCGTGATGGCCAGCACCGCCGAGGCGAAAGCACCGTAGTGCGAGCGGATCTCGCGCGCCAGGTCACCCGAGAGGATCAGGCCGCCGCTGGGGTTGATCAGCATCGGCATGAGCGCGAAGTGGATCAGCAGGATCTGCACGAACAGCGGCGTGCCGCGCAGGAAGCTGACGTAGAAGCGAATCGGCCACTGCACGCAGTAGCACAGGAAATATTTCCAGAAACCATGGCGTGCTTCGGCCAGGCGGCCCACGCCCAGCACCAGGCCCCAGCAGGTGCCGGCGATCACGCAGATGATCGCGGCCTTGAGGGTCATCCAGGTGCCTTCGACGAACAGCGGCGCGTATTCGCCGATGATTTCCCATTGGAAGAAGGAATGCATGATGAATCCGTTCAAACGGAGGTGTTGAGAAAAGCGGAGAAGCGGAAAAAAGCGGAACAGGCGATACCGGCGAACCCGGCAACACCAGCAGCCCACCCCGCAAGACGGCACGGGGCGGCGCTTTCAGGCGAGTGCCCGGCCTCTGGGCCGGTGCACCGGAAGGCTTACTTCAGCGGCAGGGTCGGCACTTCGCCGTCGAACCAGGTCTTGTAGATCTTGGCGTAGGTGCCATCGGCGACGATCTGCTTCAGGCCGGCGTTGATCTTGTCCAGCAGTTCCTTGTTGCCCTTCTTGACGGCGATGCCGAAGTACTGGCGCACGAACTTGGTGTCACCGACCACCTTGAATTTCTTCTCGGGATGGCTCTTGATGTAGAACTTGATCACGCCCACATCGCCCACGGCCGCATCAACGCCACCGCGATACAGTTCTTCCAGCATCAGCACGGTGTTGTCGAAGCGGTGGATGGCGGTGCTGGCCTTGCCCAGTTCTTCGGAGACCACGATGTCACCGGCGGTGGAATTGACCACGGCCACTTGCGTCTTCTTCAGGTCGGCCAGCGAGGCGATCTTGGCATCGGCGTTGGTGATGATGACTTGTTCGGCCGGGAAGTACGGCAGCGAGAAGTCGACCATCTGGGCGCGCTTGTCGGTGATGGTGATGCCGGAGATGATGATGTCGCGGTCACCCTGGCCGAGGGTGGCGAAGATGCCTTCCCAGGGCGTGCTCACCAGCTGGATCTTGAAGTTGGAGGCCTGCGAGATGGCCTTGATCAGGTCGATGTCGAAGCCGACCAGTTCCTTCTTCGGGGTTTCGAATTCGAAGGGGCGATAGGTACCGCCGGCGCCGACCACGTAGGTCTGGTCAGCTGCGAAGCTGCTGCCGGCAGCACAGGACAGGGCCAGCGCGCTGGCGGCCACGGTGAAGAATTTCTTGAGAGACATGATGACTTCTTTCTGACGGAGGAGTAATCCGGGAGAGCAAGATGCGTGCGCACCCCGCTGTCGCCCCCGGCGTGCGAGCGCTTCCCGGTACGCGGGAATGCGGGGTGATTACCCTGCACCCGCCCACCGGACGCGACAAAACCCTGAATGATCGGGCATTGCCCGCAATCCTTCAACCTCCAATTGCAGACGATGAGAGCCATCAGCCAAACTCAGCGAATCAGTGTGGATTTTCCGAACAGACTTTCGACCAGGTCCACCACCACCTCCGCCGTCTGGTTGCGCACATCGCAGGCCGGGTTCAATTCCATCACATCCAGTGAAGCGAGGCGGCCGGTATCGGCGATCATCTCCATGCATAGCTGCGCCTCGCGATAGGTCGGCCCGCCCAGCACCGCAGTGCCCACCCCTGGTGCCAGTGCGGCATCGAGGAAATCCACATCGAAACTCACGTGCAGATGGGTCTCCGGGCCCATGCCGGCCAGCGCCTCCTGCATGGTGGCGCGCATGCCGTATTCATCGATGTGGCGCATGTCGAAGACGCGCACGCCCAGTTCGCGCAGGTGGCGCTTTTCTTCACGGTCCACGCTGCGGATGCCGATCTGGCAGATCTGCTGCGGCTGCATGGCCGGCGTCTGCCCACCCAGGCGAATGAGCGCTTCGGGCCCCACCCCCAGCAGACAGGCCACCGGCATGCCGTGGATATTGCCGGTCGGGGTGGACTGGCTGGTGTTGGCATCGGCATGGGCATCCAGCCACAGCACGCGCAAGTCCTTGCCATGCGTGCGACAGTGACGCGCCACGGCAGTGATCGACCCGACCGCCAGCGCGTGGTCGCCGCCCATGAGCAGCGGGACTTCACCCTCGGCCAGGCTGCCCGATACGGCATCGAAGACGGCCTGGTTCCACTGCACCACCTGTTCCAGATGGCGCAAGCCCTGTACCGGCGGCTGCTGCGGATTGGCCGGACCGCCCAGGTCACCGCCATCGATGACTTCCAGTCCATGCTGCTGCAGGCTGCGCTGCAGCTCGGCCACGCGCAGGGCGGCCGGTCCCATGGAGGCACCACGGCGGCTGGCGCCCACATCGGTGGGGGCGCCCATCATCCTGATCTTGTTCATGCGTTTGCCTGCTCCTTGTAGGGAAGAACGGGGATGGCCAAGCCATACAAGTCCTTGGGGTTGTCCAGTACGGGGACCAGATCGATCTGCTGCGCGTGATGCGCATCGATATGGTCATCCAGGTAGCGCAGCGCCGAGAAATCCTCCAGCGCGAAACCGACCGAATCGAAGACCGTCACCTCATGGGCATCGCGGCGGCCTGCTGCCTTGCCGGCCAGCACTTCCCACAGTTCGGTCACCGCAAAGTCCGGCGGCATCTGCTGCACTTCCCCTTCGATACGCGATTGCGGTGCGAATTCCACCACCACGCGCGCTTTCTCCAGCACGCCGCGATGCAGTTCGGTCTTGCCGGGGCAATCGCCGCCGACCGCATTGAGGTGCATGCCCGCTTCGATCATGTCCGGATGCACGATCACGGCCCGGCGCTTGTCGGCCGTCACGGTGGTGACGATGTCAGCCCCCGCCACTGCCTCGGCCGTGCTGCGCGCACGGATCAGGCGCAATGCAGGCCAATCGCGCAGATTACGCATCAGCTTGTCCGTGGCGGCCGGGTCGACATCGAAGAGCCGCATTTCCGTGATGCCCAGCCGGGTATGGAAAGCGATGGCCTGGAACTCCGCCTGCGCACCATTGCCGATGAGCGCCATGCTGCGGCTGTCCGGGCGCGCCAGATGATGTGCTGCAAGTACCGAGGTCGCCGCCGTGCGCAAGGCCGTGGTCAGTGTCAGTTCCGACAGCAGGCGCGGATAGCCGCTGGCCACCTCGGCCAGCACGCCAAAGGCGGTGACCGTCAACAAACCCTGCGCCGTATTGGCGGGATGGCCGTTGACGTACTTGAAGGCATACCAGCGTCCATCCGAAATGGGCATCAGCTCGATCACCCCGCGCGCCGAGTGGCTGGCCACGCGCGCGCTCTTGTCGAATTGCGGCCAGCGCAGGAAGTCCTCGCGCAGATACTGCACCATGCCACCGATCACCTCCGGCAAGGGATGCGTGGCCAGATGGGCTTGCAGGTCCGACGTTCCGATGTACTTGACCATGATGCATCAGCCTCTTGTGCAAAGGCTGCCTCGGCAGTGGCGATGGATGAAATCTTATCCACAACCAAGCGAAACAGGCTTTCGTTTTTCGTCATGATTTGCCATGATGACGAAATATTATTTCGTCGCGATGAATCTCATGGACAAGATCGACATCAAGATCCTGGAACTGCTGCAAGCCGACGGCCAGATCAGCAACGTCGACCTGGCCGAGCGCATCCACCTCTCGCCACCGCAGTGCATGCGGCGCGTGCGTGCGCTGGAGGAGCAGGGCGTGATCCGCCGCTATGCCGCCCTGGTGGCACCGGCCGAGGTCGGGCTCAATGTCACGGCCTTCGTCTCGCTGTCGCTGGACCGGGCGCAATTCAAGCAGGTGCGCGCAGTGGAAAAGGTGATCAAGGCCTTTCCTGAAATCGTCGAGTGCTACACCATCTCGGGCGACTTCGATTACCTGCTCAAGGTAGTCTCGCAGGATCTCAAGAGCCTGTCGCACTTCCTCACCGACCGCCTGATGCAGGTCCCCGGCGTGGCCGGGCTGCGCTCCATGATCTGCCTGGAAGAGGTCAAGCCGACCTCGCCACTGCCCATCACCCTGCCCCCGCGATAGGTCCGGGCACTCCACAAAAAAACAGGGCCGCCCCGAAGGACGGCCCTGTTTCTGCATCACGCGGCGTGTGCCATGCCGCTCAGATCTCCACCTTGGTGCCCAGCTCCACCACCCGGTTGGCCGGGATGTGGAAGAAGTCCGACGGCTTGGCACCGTTCTGGTACATCCAGGCGAACAGGCGCTCGCGCCACAGCGACATGCCCAGCAGCTTGCTCGGCACCACCGTGTCGCGCGCCAGGAAGAAGGAGGTATCCATCAGGTCAAAGTGATGGCCGAACTGCTGCTCGGTCAGCGTCATGACCTTCTGCACTTCCGGTGCTTCCTTGAAGCCGAAGGCGGCGCGCAGCAGGTAGACGTCGCCGCCCAGGTCCTTCATGGTCAGGCGCTCGCTGTCGGCCACGTAAGGCACGTCCCAGATGCTGATTTTCAGGAAGAACACGCGCTCATGCAGGATGCGGTTGTGCTTCAGGTTGTGCAGCAGCGCGACCGGGACGGTAGCGATGTTGCCGGTCATGAAGACGGCGGTCCCGCCCACGCGATGCGGCGGATGCGCCAGCAGGCCTTCGATGAAGGGCTCGATGGGAATGCCGTCATCCTTGATGCGCATGCGCAGCAGCATGCGGCCCGAGTACCAGGTCATCAACAGGAAGAAGGCCGCGCCGCCGATGACCAGCGGGAACCAGCCACCCTCGGTAAGTTTGAGCAGGTTGGCCGCGAAGAAGGCCACGTCGACCGCCATGAAGCAGCCGATGGCCACCACCACGGCCGGCATGCGCCACTTCCAGATGTGGCGCATCACCACGCCCAGCAACATGGTGGTAATCACCATGGTGGTGGTCACGGCCACGCCATAGGCGGCGGCCAGGTTGTCGGATTTCTTGAAGGCCAGCACCACAGCGACCACCAGCACCAGCAGCATCCAGTTGATCAGGGGAATGTAGATCTGGCCCTGTTCATCCTCGGAGGTATGCAGGATGCGCATGCGCGGCACGAAGCCCAGCAGGATGGCCTGGCTGGTCAGCGAGAAGGCCCCCGAGATCACCGCCTGCGACGCAATCACGGTGGCGCAGGTGGCCAGCACCACCATGGGCAGCACCAGCGGATCGGGGATCATCAGGTAGAAGGGATTCTTGATCGCATCCGGATTGGCGATCAGGTTGGCGCCCTGGCCGAAGTAATTGATCAGCAGCGACGGCATGACCGTAAACAGCCACGCGTAGCGGATCGGCTTGATGCCGAAGTGGCCCATGTCGGCATACAGCGCCTCGGCCCCGGTCAGCACCAGCACCACCGAGCCCAGTACGATGAAGGCCTGCAGCGAATGCTCGGCCATGAAATGCACGGCGTAATACGGATTGATCGCCACCAGCACCTCGGGCGCCTTGACGATGTTGTAGAGGCCCAGCAGCGCCAGCGAGAAGAACCACAGGAACATCACCGGCCCGAAGAAGCGGCCCACCACGCTGGTGCCATGCCGCTGGATCAGGAACAGGATCACCACGATCACCAGCGTGAGCGGAATGACCGCATGCGCCGTACTCGGCGCGGCGATCTCCAGCCCTTCCACCGCCGAGAGCACGGAGATGGCCGGCGTGATGACGACGTCGCCATAAAACATGCAGGCACCGAAGACGCCCAGCATCATCAGCAGCTTGGCGCGCGGCGAACCTGAGATGGCTGAGCGCAGCGACAGCGCCATCAGCGCCAGCACGCCGCCTTCGCCGTTGTTGTCGGCGCGCAGCACGAACATCACGTACTTGATGGTGACCACGATGGAGATCGACCAGAACAGCATCGAGATGATGCCCAGCACTGCGCCCGGAGAAAACGCGATGCCGTGGTCGGGGCTGAAACATTCCTTCAATGCGTACAGCGGGCTGGTACCGATATCGCCGAACACCACACCCAGCGCGGCCAGGGTAATCAGGTGGAATTTGGTCGACCGGAGGGAAAGGCCTGAATTGGTATGAGATGAACCCATCTTGCTCCCTTTGCTTCTTCAAATAGAGTGCCGGCGGACAGGTTCTGGGGGCAGACGCCACCCTCGGCGGGGAGGGCTGGCCACTGTCCGGGCAGGACGCGTACTTTAGCGCACTCTACCCGTGGTGCGCTCAAAATGCCGCAGACGTCACCCTGACGTTGCGCGCGCGCCTCTCGCCTGGCTTGCGGAACTTGACAGCCGCGCACGGACGCGGTTCCGGAATTGCACTGCCGCAAAAACCTTCATATCGCCTGGAACCGGCGTGGGACTAGGCTTTTCGGCCTATACAGCGGCCGCATATCGATATGCGGTAATCGAGTTTTTCTTTCTCCTCTGCCCTTTATATACTCCGAACGAATAAAGAACCGCGTTTTACCACCATGACGGTTCTAAGCCGAAGCCGCACATCCACTGCCGGATTCTCCACTGAAGCCGGCCGACCTCCACCGCACAGGACACCATGACTACACGACTCTCTTCCAAAGGGCGCCTGCGGCGTCTCTTTACCACCACCCTGGCGCTGTCGCTGCTGGGCGCCCCGCTGATGGCGCGCGCCGAAGGCCAGCTGCGCATTGCCGAGCAGTTCGGCATCGTCTACCTGCTGTTGAACGTGGCCCAGGACCAGCAACTGATCGAAAAACACGGCAAGACCGCCGGGGTCGACATCAAGGTGGAGTGGCTCAAGCTCTCCGGCGGTTCGGCCGTCAATGATGCCCTGCTCTCGGGTTCGGTCGATATCGCCGGCGCCGGCGTGGGCCCGCTGCTGACCATCTGGGACCGTACCTATGGCAAGCAGAACGTGCGCGGCGTGGCCTCGCTGGGCAACTTCCCCTACTACCTGGTGAGCAACAATCCCAAGGTCAAGACCATCGCCGATTTCGGCGACAAGGACCGCATCGCCGTGCCTGCGGTGGGCGTGTCGGTGCAGTCGCGCGTGCTGCAGCTGGCCTCGGCCAAGCTGTGGGGCGACGCCCAGTACAACAAGCTGGACAAGATCAGCATCGCCGTGCCGCACCCGGATGCGACTGCGGCCATCATCAGCGGCGGTACCGAGATCACGGGCCACTTCGGCAATCCGCCATTCCAGGAACAGGAACTGGCCGGCAACCCCAACGCGCACATCGTGCTGAAGTCCTATGACGTGCTGGGCGGCCCCTCCTCGGCCACCGTGCTGTACGCCACCGAGAAATTCCGCAAGGACAATCCCAAGACCTACGGTGCCTTCCTCGGCGCCCTGGATGAAGCGGCCAAGTTCATCAGCGCCAATCCCGAGAAGGCGGCCGACATCTACCTGAAGGTCAACAAGGGCAACACCGACCGCAAGCTGCTGCTGCAGATCATCAAGAACCCGGAAGTGCAGTTCAAGATCGCCCCGCAGAATACCTATGGCCTGGCCGAGTTCATGCATCGCGTGGGGGCCATCAAGAACAAGCCGGCCTCGGTGAAGGATTACTTCTTTGATGATGCGCACGTGCAAGGGGGCAGCTGAAATGGCTTTTTCGCTGAAATCATATAAATCATTTGCAGCCATGCTGGCCGGCGTCATCGCGCTGGGCAGCGCAGCCTCTGTCCACGCCGAAGGCACGATCCGCATCGCCCAGCAATTCGGCATCGGCTACCTGATCCTCGACGTGGTGCAGGACCAGAAGCTGATCGAAAAATACGGCAAGCAGGAAGGCGTGGACATCAAGGTCGAGTGGACCAGCCTGTCGGGCGCCACCGGCATGAACGAAGCCCTGCTGGCCGGCGCCCTGGACGTGGTCTCGGCCGGTGCGCCGCCGGCCCTGGTGCTGTGGGACCGCACGCGCGGCCGCCAGAACGTCAAGGCGATTGCCTCGCTGGGCTCCATGCCCAACTACCTGCTGAGCAACAATCCCAAGGTCAGGACCATCAAGGACTTCAGCGACAAGGACCGCATCGCCGTCCCGGCCGCAGGCGTCGGCTTCCAGTCGCGCACGCTGCAGATCGAGACCGCCAGGGTGTTCGGCAAGGAAGACTTCAAGCGCTTCGACAGCATCAGCGTGAGCCTCTCGCATCCGGATGCCACGGCGGCCCTGATCGCGGGCGGCTCGGAAATCAATGCGCACTTCTCCAGCCCGCCCTTCCAGTACCAGGCGCTGGAAAACAAGAACGTGCACAAGGTCATCAGCTCCTACGACATCATGGGCGGCCCGGCGACCTTCAACGTACTCTACACGACGCAGAAATTCCACGACGAGAATCCCAAGACCTACCGCGCCTTCTACAAGGCGCTGGTGGAAGCGGCCGAGTTCGTGCGCAACAACAAGGCCAAGGCGGCCGATACCTTCATCCGCGTGCAGAAGTCCAAGCTCTCGCCGGAGTTCGTGCGCAAGATCGTGGAAGACCCGGAAATCAACTTCACCGTCTCGCCCGAGCGCACCTTCGTCTATGCCGAGCAGCTGCATGCGCTGGGCGTGCTGAAGAATCGCGCCAGCAGCTGGAAGGATTACTTCTTCGAGGAAGCGTATGCACAACCCGGCAGCTGAAACCGCCAGCGTGAGCGCCGCAGCCAGCCTGCAGCCGCTGCTGCAGGTGGACCGCGTGAGCCTGCAATACCGTACCGCCACGGCCGTGGTGCAGGCCACGCATGAAGTCAGTTTCGACGTGCATCCGGCGGATCGCTTCGTGCTGCTGGGCCCGTCGGGCTGTGGCAAGTCCAGCCTGCTCAAGTCGGTCGCGGGCTTCCTGCCACCGGCTGGCGGCGAGATCCGTCTCGACGGCCAGGTGGTGCATCAGCCGGGGCCGGACCGCATCGTGGTGTTCCAAGAATTCGACCAGTTGCCGCCGTGGAAGACGGTGCTGCAGAACGTGATGTTTCCGCTGCTGGCCTCACGCACGCTGGGCAAGCGCGAAGCCGCCGAGCGCGCGCGCCATTACCTGGAGAAGGTGGGCCTGGCGCGCTTTGCCGATGCCTATCCGCACACGCTCTCGGGCGGCATGAAGGCACGCGTGGCGATTGCCCGCGCGCTGGCGATGCAACCCAAGATGCTGCTGATGGATGAGCCCTTCGCCGCCCTCGATGCGCTGACCCGCCGCAAGATGCAGGAAGAATTGCTGGCGCTGTGGGATGAGGTGCGCTTCACCCTGCTGTTCGTGACGCACTCCATCGAAGAAGCACTGGTGGTGGGCAACCGCATCCTGCTGCTCTCGCCCCATCCGGGCCGCGTGCGCGCCGAGATCAACAGCCATCAATACGACTTGTCCAGCCTCGGCGGCGTGGGCTTCCAGCAGACCGCACAGCGCATTCACCGCCTGCTCTTCGATGAAGGCGGCGAGAACAGCGCGGCCAGCACAGCGGCACCGGTCATCAATTTCAGCGATGTCCGTTTTTCTTACTAAAGACCGAAATACGCCATGCCCCAGACTCCCCCTATCCGCGACGAATACGAACTGCCGCTGACTCCCCTGCCCGGCCTGGTGCTGCAGCGCCAGTTCTCGCTGCCGCAACGCATCTGGCAACAGGGCTGGGTGCGCAAGGGAGCCATCCTGCTGCTGCTGGCGTTGATATGGGAAGGCGTCGCGCGCTGGCAGAACAATGACCTGCTGCTGCCGACTTTCCTGCAGACCGCCCAGGCCTTCATCGATGGCCTCAAGACGGGCGAGCTGTTCGGCAAGACCTGGCTGTCGCTGCAGGTGCTGCTGAAGGCCTATCTGCTGGGCATCGTGGCGGCCTTCGTGCTGACCACGCTGGCGGTGTCGACGCAATTCGGGCGCGACCTGCTGGGTACGCTCACCTCGATGTTCAACCCGCTGCCGGCCATTGCGCTGCTGCCCATCGCCCTGCTGTGGTTCGGGCTGGGCGAAGGCAGCCTGATCTTCGTGCTGGTGCATTCGGTGCTGTGGGCGCTGGCGGTCAATACCTATGCGGGCTTCCTGGGCGTCTCGGACACCCTGCGCATGGCCGGCCGCAACTATGGCCTGCGCGGCCTGGGCTTCGTGCTGCAGGTACTGGTGCCGGCCGCCCTGCCCTCCATCCTGGCGGGATTGCGCATCGGCTGGGCGTTCGCATGGCGCACGCTGATTGCTGCAGAACTGGTGTTCGGTGCCACCAGCGGCAAAGGCGGACTGGGCTGGTACATCTTCCAGAATCGCAACGAACTCTATACCGACAAGGTCTTCGCCGGGCTGGCCATGGTGATCCTGATTGGCCTGCTGGTAGAGAACCTGGTCTTCAATACGCTGGAACGCGTGACCGTAAAGAAGTGGGGCATGCAGCGCTGAGCGCGCTGCACGCCAGGCTGGCTGTTGCTCAGGAGTTAGTTGCGTTTTCGGACTTACAGCAGCGACAGCTGGTTGGGATCCTCGCGCCGCCGCGATTGCGCCTTGCGGCGCGGGTCGATGACCTGGCCGATATCGCGGCCTTCGGTGGAAATGCCCTCGATGGCCAGCAGCAGTTTCTTGACGTGCAGTCCGCCGGCAAAGCCGGTCAGTTCGCCGCCGGTACCGATGACGCGATGGCAGGGCGCGATGATGGAAATGGGATTGCGGCCATTGGCAGCACCCACGGCGCGCACCGCCTTGTCGTTGCCGAGCTGGCGCGCGATATCGAGATAGGTGCGGGTCTGTCCATAAGGGATGTCGAGCAGGGCCGACCATACCTGGCGCTGGAATTCGGTGCCTTCAAAATGCAGCGGGATATCGAAGCTCTCGCGTTCACCGGCAAAATATTCGCGCAGCTGATGTTCGGTTTCGATCAGGACCGGACGGTCTTCATCTTCCACCATCTCACCCAGGCGCACGCGCAGGGCATCGTCGTCCTCCCACAGGATGGCCGCCAGGTGATCCCCCTTGGCCACCAGCTTGAGCAAACCGGCCGGGGAGGCCATCAGCTTGTACGCGTATTCCATTGGCATCTCGTTTGTTGCGTTGAGGGGGCTGATTCTACTGTGTCGGCAGCGAGATGGGGAGGCATTCTCCCAATGAAAACAGGGCACCGCTTTTCAGCAGTGCCCTGCACGTGAGGATGCTTCGCTTCACACCGTCAACACCGAATGCCCGCTCTCGTTGAACGCGTCATACACCCGCGTGCATACGCGGCAAAACAGATGGCTGCGCTTGACATGATGGTGCCGCAGCACCAGCTGCAGCGCCACGCCTTCGCAATGCGGGCAAGCCTCGCGCATCGGGCCCACCGGCGTGACCTCGGCGGCCAGGAAGCCGTTGGGGGTCATGATGCCGTCCACGACTTCGCGCGGATCCAGTTCCACCAGTTTCAACAGCAGGGGTGTGGTGCGCTGGTGGTAGCGCGCGCGTTCGCGCGGGGGAACGAGGGGACTGAAGGGCAGGGGCGGGGACGATCGGACATCCGGTTGCCGGGTGGCCATGCTCATGGGTATCTCCTGGGTGAGAACTGCTGAGACTGTTCGGATCTGCGTGAGAAGGAAGGGCGCGCGCCACTTCCGGGTGCCGCATCCGCGCTGGCTGTTGTCTCCTGGTGGAAGCAGCTGGCGGCGCGACGAGTCTTTACTCTAGTCGGCGCAGCGACGGACTTCAATGGCCACTCGCAAAGAAATTTTGTGTTGTCTGGACTGCAATTGCTCAGGTACTGGTTATCATCGGCCAGGCAAAAAATTACGCGACGGATTTTCGAATTTGCAAGCAGAACGGCCCACGACTTTGCTTTCGCGGCATCCTGAGCGGCTGCATGCCCGAACTGCTACAAATCACCCCATTGGCTCTACAATCTCAGCATGACAACGCTCAACGACATCGAAGCCGCCGCCCTGCGGCTGCAAGGCCAGATCCTGGAGACACCCTGTGTGGAATCGCGCACGCTGTCCCAGATCGTCGGCGCCCAGGTCTTCCTGAAATTCGAAAACCTGCAATTCACCGCCTCCTTCAAGGAACGCGGCGCCTGCAACAAGATGGTCGACGTCGCCGCCAGCGAAGGCGGTGCGCGCGGCGTGGTGGCCATGTCGGCGGGCAACCATGCGCAGGGCGTGGCCTATCACGCACAGCGGCTGGGCTTGCCAGCCACCATCGTGATGCCGCGCTTCACGCCCGGCGTGAAGATCGAACGTACACGCGGCTTCGGTGCCAATGTCGTGCTGCATGGCGACACCCTGGAAGCGGCCCGCACCCACGCCTACGAACTGGCCGAGAAAGAGGGCCTGACCTTCGTCCACCCCTATGACGACGAAGCCATCATCGCCGGCCAGGGTACGGTTGCGCTGGAGATGATGAAGGCGGTGCCGGACCTGGATTGCCTGGTGGTTTCCATCGGCGGTGGCGGCCTGCTGGCCGGCATGGCCGTGGCCGCGCGTGCCATCAAGCCGGAGATCGAGATCGTGGGCGTGCAGACACGCCGCTTCCCGACCATGGTCAATGCCGTCAAGGGTACGGAACACCCGGTCGGTGCCAGCACCATCGCCGAAGGCATCGCGGTCGGCACGCCCGGCACGCTGACCCGCGCCATCATCGCGCGCGAAGCCGACGAGCTGCTGCTGGTCGATGAAGGCGATATCGAACAGGCCGTGCTGATGCTGCTGGAAATCGAAAAGACCCTGGTGGAAGGGGCGGGTGCCGCCGGACTGGCCGCGCTGGTGCGCTATCCGGACCGCTTCCGCGGCAAGCGCGTGGGACTGGTGCTGTCGGGCGGCAACATCGATCCGCTGTTGCTGACGGCCATCATCGAACGCGGCATGGTGCGCGCCGGACGGCTGGCCCGAGTCAAGGTCAGTTCACGCGACGTGCCCGGCACGCTGGCGCGCATCACCGGCATCGTCGCCGAGGCCGGTGCCAACATCGACGAAGTCCACCATCAACGCGCCTTTACGCTCCTGGCCGCGCAAAACGTGGATATCGAACTGGTGCTGCAAACCCGTGGCCGTCCGCATCTGGCCCAGGTGCTGCAAGCCTTGCGCGCGGCCGGCTTCGAGGCCGAAGAGCTGCACTGACCGCCAGCCTCGCCGCCGCGCCGGATCCCGGATTCAGCGGCGGCGATGGAACCGGATCTTCTGTTCCAGCGGCGGCAGGGCCTCACCGCTATCGCCACAGCCATCACACGCACCGCCACTACAGCCACCGCTCTTGGCGGGCGGCAGCCAGCGCCGGCCAAGGGCCTGCCACATCCCCGCACGACGACGTATCAACCAGCTCGCCAGCCGCGCCTGCCAGCGCCAGCTTGCCGAGGGTGCCAGCTTGCGCAGCATGTAGAGCGCACTGGCCGTCACCAGCGCGGCAATGACCGCGTATTGCCACCACAGCGTGTGATTCATGCCAGCCACCTCGCGATGTTGTAGGTCAGGAAGGACGCGGCATAGGCCAGTACGAACATGTAGCCGAAGGACAGCGCCACCATGCGCCAGGACTGGGTCTCGCGGCGGATGATGGCCAGCGTGGACATGCACTGCGGCGCAAAGGCGAACCACACCATCAGCGACAGCGCACTGGCCAGCGAGATATGCGCAGCCAGCGCGCTTTGCAGCGCCGCGCCTTCTTCACCGCCCACCGCATAGACGGTGGCCAGCGTGGCCACGGCGGTCTCCCGCGCGGCGAAGGCGGGGATCAGCGACAGGCTGATCTGCCAGTTGAAGCCCAGCGGAGCGAACAGCATTTGCAGGCTGTGGCCGATATAACCGGCGATGGAATAATCGATGGCGGCGCGGGTCGCGCCCTCCGGTGCCGAGGGGAAAGTGCAGATGGCCCACATCAGTACCGTCAGCGCCAGCATCACGCCGGTCAGGCGCTTGAGGAAGATGGCACCGCGTTCCCACAGGCCCAGCGCAATGTCGCGCCAATTCGGCAGGCGATAGGAGGGCAGCTCCATCAACAGCGCGCGCTCCTGGCGCGCATTGCCGATGCGCTTGGCCACCCAGGCCACCAACATGGCGGCGGCAATCCCCGCCACATAGAGACAGAACAGCGCCAGCCCCTGCAGGTTGAAGATCCCCAGCACCGGACGATGCGGAATGAAGGCACCGATCAGCAAGGCATACACCGGCAGGCGCGCCGAACAGGTCATCAGCGGCGCGACCAGAATGGTCGCCAGCCGGTCACGCGGATCGGTGATGCTGCGCGTGCCCATGATGCCGGGAATGGCACAGGCGAAGCTGGAAAGCAGGGGAATGAAGCAACGTCCCGACAAGCCCACCGAGACCATCAGCTTGTCCAGCACGAAGGCCGCGCGCGGCAGGTACCCGGACTCCTCCAGCAGCAGGATGAAGAAAAACAGCACCAGGATCTGCGGCAGGAAACCCAGCACCGTGCCCAGCCCGGCCAGCAGGCCATCGGTGACCAGCCCGCGCAAGGGCCCCTCCGGCAGCCACTCGCCGACCACGCCGCCGAGCGTGCCGAAACCATCGGCAATGGCGTCCGTCATGGGCTTGCCGATGGCATACACCGCCTGGAACACCAGGAACATGGTCAGCGCCAGCAACAGCACCCCGAAGACCGGATGCAGCGCCACGCGGTCGATCGCATCATCGCGGCGATCGGTCGGGGCCGGCATCACCACGGTATCGGCCAGCAGCGCGCGCACTTCCACGTGCAAGTCATCCGGTTCTTCGGCGGCCGGGGAGGGCACGGGGGCCTGCGTATCGATGGCCGCCACCAGCGCGCGCGTGCCGCCGCGCCTGACCGCGATGGTCTCGATGACCGGCATGCCCAGCCGCTGCGACAGCGCCGCCACGTCGATGCGGATACCGCGCCGGGCGGCTGCATCCATCATGTTCAGCGCCAGCACCATGGGCCGGCCCAGGCGGCGTACTTCCAGCACGAAGCGCAGGTGCAGGCGCAGGTTGGTGGCATCGGCCACGCAGACGATCAGGTCCGGCACCGTCTCGCCGGGATAGCGGCCGGCCAGCACCGCCTGCGTCACGCGTTCATCAGGGCTCACCGATTGCAGGCTGTAAGCGCCCGGCAGGTCCATCACACGTACATGGCGTCCGGAAGGGGCGGTGAAGGCACCCGACTTGCGCTCCACGGTCACGCCCGCGTAGTTGGCGACCTTCTGGCGCGCGCCAGTCAGCTGATTGAAGAGGGCGGTCTTGCCGCAATTGGGATTGCCCACCAGGGCGATGTTGAGGGCGGCGCTGCTCATGCCGCCGCTCCAGCAGCCAGCGTCACGCGCTCGGCTTCGGCTCGGCGCAGGGCAAATCGCGTCGAGCCGATCTGGACCACGATGGGATCGCCGCCAAAGGGTGCGCTGGCTACCACCCGCACCGGTTCACCGCGCACGAAACCGAGGTCGCGCAGGCGCGCGGCCACGGCATCGGCGGGTTGAAGGTCAGTCACCTGGTCGACGATGGCACCGACCCCCTTGGCTAGTTCAGTAAGACGCATGGTTTTTCTTCTGATCAGGATTCAGGAACGATTCTCATTATATTCCCTCACCCTGATGAACGCCTGACGGCTGCTGACCGGCAGCGCCCCGCCGGGCCTTGTCCGGCGCGGCTGCGGCGATATGCCGCAGCGACCGCCGCGCAATCCTCTCCCAAGTGTTGTATTAAAGATAATGAAAGAAACGCAACTTCATCATTTTCTTTTATCATCTGAACAATAATTTCGGCAATCATGTCGCTTCTTCGCCGAATCCCGTTGAAATTTCCATGCGTAAATTTTTGCAGCGCACTATACTTATTTTTGTTTCCACAGGGAAATGCATGACCGGCTGCGCAGGCCGGATGACTGGGAGCCGGAAGGGCCGCGTGGGGGTGGCCGGGCCGGTGCGATCGATTCAAGCAGCTTGCACGGGAGCAGGCCTGTCGGCCTGAGTGACAACAACAAGATGATTCCACATCCAGCAGGGCCCGCCGGATCCGACATGCCGCAGCCGATGCCGCTGCGCACGTTGCTGGCTGAAATCAGCGCATTGACGCTGCACGTACAGCAACTGAGCCGCATGGCCGGCGAGGCCAGCGCACTGATCGACAACAGCCAGAGGCCGGCACCCGTTGCCCCGTCACCCTCAGGAGTCGGCAGGCAGGATGACGAGGCCGATGCCAGCCCCGCCCATCCATCCCCCTCGGTAGACCTGGAAGACGCCATCCTGCGCATCTTCGACGAGACCTTCGGGCCGCGCACCGACACCCTGGAACGCCAGATGAGCATGAGCCTGATCGCCGAGATCGGCCCGGCCGCCTTCGTGCAGAAGGTGCTGTGGGGCGAGGAGATCAGCGACATCGCGCTGACCATCGCGCTGGAGCGCATGCTGCCCGCGCTGGAACTGCTGGTGGAGGCGCATCCGCGCGCCTTCCTGCGCCAGGCCAACTCGGTGCTGGGGCGCTTCAAGTCCAACTAGGACGTTTATTCAACTCACTTGTCCGGCGCGCTGCGCTTGAGCGAACGCTGCAAGTGCGCCGCAAAGCGCGAGGCCGCAATCGACTGCCGGTGATAGGCCAGCGACAGCTGCGCGCGCGGTGCCGGCTCGCGGATGTCGATATAGCGCACCTGGGCCAGCTGCACCTGTTCGATCGCCTCGGGCACGATGGAGATGCCCAGCCCCGCGGCCACCAGATTGATGGCCGAGGTCAGTTGCGGGGCCAGCTGGATCACCTGCGGATCGAAGCCGGCCGCCTGGCAGGCGCTGAAGATGTTGTCATAGAGCGCCGAGCCCTTGCCGCGCGGGACCATGATGAAATTCTCCCCGGCCAGATCCTGCAAGTGCAGCGACTTGCGCCGCGCCAGCGGATGCGAACGCGGCAGCGCCACCTTCAGTTTTTCCGCCGGCAGCTCGACCACGCCCAGCTCCGCCGAGGGCGTGGTGACGATGCGCACGAAGGCCGCATCCAGCTGTGAGGCAGCGATATCGGCCAGCAGCTGTTCGGTGATGCCTTCACTCAGGGAAATTTCCAGCTTGCGATGGCGTTCGCGGAATTGCTGCAAGGCGTGCGACACCAGCGGATGAAATACCGCCGACGAAGTAAATCCCATGCGCAACAAACCCACTTCGCCGCTGGCCGCCTGCTGCGCGGCACGCAGGGCCTGCTCGGCATCGTCCACCGCTTTCTGTGCGTGCGGCAGGAACACGCGGCCGACCTCGGACAGCTCCACGCCGTGCGAGGTGCGCAGGAAGAGGGCACCGCCGATCTCGGCTTCCAGATCCTTGATCTGCATCGACAGCGGCGGTTGGCCGATGCCGACCTTCTCGGCGGCGCGCGTGAAACTGCGCTGTTCGGCCACGGCCAGGAAATAGCGGAGGTGTCGGAGTTCCATGTCGGGCGCGCTGTGAAGAGTGGATGATATCTGTTTTATAGATGGCGAGCGTGGGTGCCATATATTGGACAATATAGCCGAATTATTCCAGACTGCCTCCCTCCACAACACACCCCGTGCGCCGGCCCATCCCTGGCGCGCGCATCGCCATGCAGTCCGTCTCCGATACCTCCACCACCGGCAGCAGCGCCCTCCACGGCAAGCCGGTCAAGCAACCCGCCACCGTTCTACCGCGCGGAGCCGTGCGCGGATCAGCCGCCTATCGCAACATCGTACTGGCCTTGTTCTGTTCCGGTTTCGCCACGTTCTCGCTGCTGTATTGCGTGCAGCCGCTGCTGCCCGCCTTCGCGCAGGAATTCGGCATCGGTGCCGCGAGCGCATCGCTGGCACTCTCGCTGTCGACCGGTTTTCTGGCGGTGTCGATTCTGCTGGCGGGCATGGTGTCGGAACGCTATGGCCGCAAGGAACTGATGTTCGCCTCGCTGGCCACCGCGGCCTGCTGCAACCTGCTGGCCGGGGTGGCACCAAACTGGGAACTGATCCTGGTGGTGCGTGCGGTGGAGGGCATCGCACTGGGTGGCGTACCGGCGGTGGCGATGGCCTATCTCGCGGAGGAAATCGATGCCAGCGGGCTGGGCTATGCGATGGGGCTGTACGTGGGCGGCAATGCCTTTGGCGGGATGGTGGGGCGGGTGGCGATGAGCACCCTGTCCGAGCACATCGGCTGGCGTCATGCCATGCTGGCCATCGGCGCGCTGGATCTGGCGCTGGCGGTGGCCTTCGTGCTGATGCTGCCGGCCTCGCGCAACTTCGTGCGCAACGGCACGATGCAGTTGCGCGATCACGTCGCGCTGTGGAAGCGCCATCTCGGCCATGCGCGCCTGCCGCTGACCTTCGGCATCGCGGCGCTCAACATGGGCATCTTCGCCACGTCGTACAACTATGCGGGCTTCCGTCTGATGAGCCCGCCGTTCTCGCTCTCGGCCACGCTGACCGGGCTGATCTTCAGCGCCTACATCTTCGGCATCGTGTCCTCTTCCTGGGCCGGTTCGCTGGCCGACCGCTATGGCCGCGCACCGCTGGTGGCGGCCGGCATCGCCACCTCGTGCGCCGGACTGTTCCTGACCTGCACCTCGTCACTGGCGCTGGTGATCACGGGCATCGTGCTGCTGACCATCGGTTTCTTCACCACGCATTCGGCCGCCAGCAGCTGGGTCGGACGCATGGCCAGCAGCGGCCGCGGCCATGCGGCCTCGCTCTATCTGCTGTCCTACTACCTGGGCGGCAGTGTCCTCGGTTCGGCCGGTGGCTGGTTCTGGGAACACTCGGGCTGGAATGCGGTGGCCGCCTTCATGCTGTTGCAGGTGATGACGGCGGCCTGGCTGGCGCGGCGTCTGTGGCGGCAGGGACGCAATTGAAAAGGCCACCAGGCAAGAAGACCCGGACAAAAAAAATCCCCGGCCGCAGCCGGGGATAATCCTCAAGACCTCAGTCTGTCAAATTACGGAGTCTTGTCAGTCGGGGTGGCCGGCGAAGTGGCCAGGGCTTCATTGCGCTGGGCAGTGGAGTCCTTCTTTTCCTGCTTCAACTGGGCCTTGGCGGCCTTCTTGTCGGCCTTGTACTCCTGCTTGGCAGCCTTCTTCTGCGCCTTGTACTCGGCCTTGGCGTCGGCATCAGCCTGACGCTTCTGAACGAACGGGTCGTTCGACGGCACAGCCGACGGCGTGGTCGCGGTGGCGCTCATCGGCGCAGTCGGTGCAGCACCCACGGCGTTGCCGTTGGTCGGTGCATTCTGGGCCATGGCGCTACCGGCCAGGGCCATGAACAGGGACGAAATCAAGATGTGACGAGTCTTCATGCTTACCTCCTTGCGTTGTGTTTATCAAAAAGCCCGAGGCTTTCAGTAAGGTCGGGTCGCTGGATCGTTGATCCATGTCCATCACTATAGGCAGGCTTGCTGTTGCGCTATGTCGGACAAGGTCTGATTCTCAGCTTCCCCGATGCCGCAAATTGATGAGCGGTTTCGTGACCTGCCGCTCAGCTCGGTTTGCGTCATGCGTGATGCTCTGAACGCATCCCGCACAACAAGGTTCGGAGGAAAGTGCAAGCGTCAGTGAGCGTTGCAAGCAATCGTAACAAGCGGGAACTGCCCGCCCGGCAAGGCTTGTACTCACTTTCCGGCGGGCATCACGGCAGCTTCGTTCAACGGTCCGCGCGCACCACCACCTTGCCGAAGGGCCCACGCTCCAGATGCGCCAGTGCCTCGGGCAACTGCGCGAATCCATATTCCTGTTCCACCACCGGCACCAGGCGCAGGTGATCCACGGCACGCACCAGGTCTTCCAGCGCACGGCGGTGTCCCACACCGATGCCCTGGATGGTGTGGCGACCCAGCAGCAACGGAAAGATCGAAGTCTGCAACTGCGCATCGCCCAGCAAGCCGATGACCGACAAGCGGCCGCCTTGCCTGAGGGCCTGCAGCGAGCGCCCGATGTTCTCGCCGCCCACCAGTTCCAGCACATGATCGGCACCCCGTCCTTCCGTCAGGGCCCGCACCTCGTGCTGCCATTCCGGATGCTGGCTGCGCAGCAGGCCGTGCGTGGCACCCAGCGCCCGTGCGCGTTCCAGCTTGCCGGCATCGCCCGAGAGGAGGATGGTGCGCGCGCCATGCGCCGCCGCCAGTTGCACACCGAACAGCGCCACGCCGCCCGTGCCTTGCAGCACCACCGTCTGCCCGGCGTGCAAATGACCTTGCTCCACCAGCGCCATCCACGCCGTGAGACCGGCGCAGGGCAGGGTGCTGGCCTGCGCATCCGTCAAGTGCAATGGCGCGGCGACGGCCCAGTCTTCCTGCAGCAGCACGTACTCGGCCAGCATGCCGGGACCGGGCGCGCCCAGTGCCAGCGTGCCCTGCGGCCAGGGACCATCGAGCCAGCCGCCCCAGAACGTGGAGATCACGCGCTGGCCCGCAATGAAACGCTGCACACCGTCTCCCACCGCCACCACCTCGCCGGCCATGTCGGAAGCGGGCGTGAAGGGCGGCTGCACCTGCGCGCCGCCGGTGCCGTTGTCGATGTTCATCTTGTCGCGATAGTTGAGGGCGACGGCGGTCACGCGAACCAGGATCTGGCCGGGGCCAGGCCGGGGAATGGCGACGGTCTGCAATTGCAGGTGTTGCTTGCCGAACTGGCCGAGATGCCAGCGGCGCATGGTGTGGTCCATGGTGGCTCCTGATGATCGAGAGAAAAAGAAGAGCGCCAGTGTAGAAAAATTGCGCCCCGGCTTGTGGCGGCACTTTTTCTCTTGCTTGTAGAATCAGATTCACCAATCACCTGGCACTGCGGACAAGTTCCGGGCGCTCAAAGGAAACACATGGACAGCTTCAGCGGCATCTCGGTCTTCATTCAGGCGGTGGAGGCGGGCAGTTTCATTCGCGCGGCGGAACGCCTGCACCTGACGCGCTGGGCGGTCGGCAAGAGCATCGCGCGGCTGGAGGAACGGCTGGGCGTGCGCCTGTTCCAGCGCAATACGCGCAGCCAGAGCCTGACCGCCGAGGGACGCGCCTACTATGAACGCTGCCTGCGCGCACTGGAAGAACTGGAAAGCGCCCAGGCACTGGTCGGCGATGGCCAGCGCGAGCCCGCTGGCCAGGTACGCATCAGCACACCGGTCCTGTTCGGCCGACTGTGCGTGGCCCCGGTGCTGGTGGAACTGGCGCGGCGCTGGCCGCAGCTGGACATCGTGGCCTCCTTCACGGACCGCCGTGTGGATCTGATCGCAGAGGGGGTGGACCTGGTCCTGCGCAGCGGTCCCATGCCCGACACCAGTGACCTGGTCGCCCGCAGGATGGGCGCGCAGACCATGATGCTGTATGCCTCGCCGGACTATCTCGCGCAGCATGGCCGGCCGCGCCACTTCAAGGATCTGGCGCGGCATCACGGCATCCTCTACGGCAAGACCAGCGGCTGGCCCATCCGCGATGAAACGGGCGAAGTGCGCATCGCCACCGTCAGCAGCCGGCTGCGTTTCGACGATCTGGAAGCCATTGCCGATGCCACCGTGGCCGGGGCCGGGCTGGCCCACCTGCCGTGCTGGCTCATCCGCGACCATCTGAAGGCCGGCCGGCTGGTGAAGCTGATGCCCGAAGCTTCCTTCGCCACCATCGACATGCACCTGGCCTGGCCGCTCACGCGCCACCTGCCGCTGCGCGTGCGCACCGTGATCGATGCGCTGGCCGCTGCACTGCCACCGCTGCTGCGGGTCGACCGTCGCAAGATCACCGCGGCCGCCGCGCGCTGAGACCTCAGGCGCGGCGTTGTTCCGCTGCCGGGGACTGAGCGGGCAGGCTCTCCAGCCAGCCTTGCCAGAAGCGCCGTACCGCCCGCTCGAACTGGCGGCCATGGCGCTGGGCATCGGCGCGCAGGGTGGCCAGGCTGAGGTTGCGGGTGTGAGCGATCTCATGGGCGTGGCTCACCAGCCAGTGTTCGACCGTGCGCATGTCCACCTCGGGATGGAACTGCAGCGCCAGCCCGTGTCGCCCCCAGGCGAAAGCCTGGTTGGGATACAGCGCCGACGACGCCAGATGACGCGCCCCCGGCGGCAGGTCGAAGGTGTCGCCGTGCCAGTGCAGCACGGGGGTCTGCTGTTCCACCAGTTCCTGCAGCCAGGGGGTCTCGGCCAGATGCTGGCCCGCCTGCAGGCTGGCCCAGCCAATCTCCTTGCCGCAACTACCCGGGTAAACGCGTGCATGCAAGGCCGCCGCCATCAGCTGCGCACCCATGCAGATGCCCAGCGTCGGCAGATCTTCCAGCAAGCGTGCCCGCAGCCAGGCCACTTCCGCGCGCAGCCAGGGATAGGACTCGCTGTCATACACCGCCACCGGGCCCCCCAGCACGATGACCAGTTCGGCATCCAGCGGCGAAACGTCAATGAAGGACTCCACCCCGACATCGAAATAGCGAATCTGGTAACCGCCGGCAGTGAGCAGCGGGGCCAGCTGGCCCAGGTCTTCGGTGGCAACGTGACGCAGGGCGAGGGCGGTTTTCATCGGGCTGCTCCTGTGAGTGATATGAAGGGAAAAGCTGGAGAATCCGGATTCGCTATATCGTATCGTATACAGCGACTGCCTGAAAAACTTGCTCAAATTTGTTGAACAAGTCATTGGTATTCTCTATTGATGAAATAGAAAAAGCTTTGCGGCGGCGCAAAAGATGGAGGGGCAGCTAAAAGGCCGATATGAAAGGAATTTCGCCTTAGCCCTTTTAAATCAATAACTTGAGCCCAATATCCAAGGAGAAGAAATGCAACTTCTTGTCAAAATCTCATGTGCAGTTGCGGCGTGAAATCGCCGGTACAGCCTCGAAAAAACTGATTGTTCGCATATCTGGAATGATGTATTCCGCTTTATCCGGTTTTTCCCGGCGGCGGAAATCCCTAAACTGGGTTCCACGATGACAGCACACAACGACTGAACCACAAGGGTAGTCACAGGTTGCAGTGCTCATCTTCTTACTCACAAAGGAACGATCATGAACACCAAGAATATTGCCAAGAACCTGTTTGCCGGTCTGCTGCTCACCTCCGCCGTTGGCGCCGCCATGGCCGAGGCACCGTATCCTGCCGAGACCCAGATCGTCTCGACCAAGAGCCGCGCTGAAGTGATCGCCGACCTGCAACAGGCCCGCGCCAACGGCGAGCTGCTGGTCACCGACCAATATCCGGTCGACAAGCCCTTCGTCTCCACCAAGACCCGCGCCGACGTGGTCGCCGAGCTCAAGCAAGCCCGCGCCAATGGCGAACTGCTGGTGAGCGATCAATATCCGGTGGAAAAGCCTTTCCACTCGACCCTGACCCGCGCGCAGGTGCAGCAAGAGCTGCAACAAGCCCGCCAGGACGGCACCGCCGTCAGCAACACCCAGGCACCTTCGCTGTAACCCGCACCATCCCGTCCTGACCCGGCCTACGCGCCAGGCCAGGGCCGCAGCAAACGCACCGGCGATCCCGGTGCGACAGTCTCTCCCCAGGCGGGCCTCATGAAAGCGACGTTCTCTCCCCTCGGTCGCCGGTAGTGCGGCCCGCCTGCCTTTTCTGCCTGCGGCCACCGGTCGTCAACAGGCCTCTGCAGATCTGCATGGATGCGATTTCGCCACCACGAATCTGCCTGCTTCATTCATCCCGTTTTCTAAGTTTTCTGCAAGGCGATTTGCCTCGTCTCGAAGGGCATTTCTCCTATGAAGAAGCACTTAAAGCGACAATTTCACGACTGTCATAAAACTTAAATTTCGACTTTTACATTTATAAGTTTTGCGAATATCAAGTTATAATTTTTTCTGCATCCGCTTGTTCTGTATTTCGGAATGATGAATTCCGTTTTGGCCTCTTTATCGATTTGCTGCAGATGCCTACACTGGATTCCAAGATGACAGCACACAACGACTGAACCACCAACGTCGGCCCAGGTTGACGTGCTCATCTCCTCACTCACCAAGGAACGATCATGAACACCAAGAACATTGCAAAGAATCTCTTCGCCGGCCTGCTGTTGACCACCGCCGTCGGTACCGCCATGGCTGAAGCCTCGCGCGTCCCCGACACCAAGTTCGTCTCCACCAAGACCCGCGCCGAAGTCATCGCCGAACTCCAGCAAGCCCGCGCCACCGGCCAGCTGCTGGTGACCGACCGTGACCAGGACGTCAAGGCCGTGGCCTCCGCCAAGACCCGCGACGAAGTGCGCGCCGAACTGGTCCAGGCTCGCAACAATGGTGAACTGGCCATCTCCAACCAGTAAGCCCTGACGCATCAGTCTCCGTATCGGCATCACTTCGCACCGGCCTCGCCGGTGCCAGCGTTTCTCCCCAGGCGGGCCTCATGAAAGCGACGTTCTCTCCCCTCGGTCGCCGGTAATCTGGCCCGCCTGCCTTTGCGCTTCCGCATTCCTCTCTTCATCGCTTGCTGGCCATTTTTGTGCAACAGCATGCAGTCCCATTTACTTAGTTTCTGGTGCAACAAAGTCTTAGAAACGTCCATTCCTGTTTCTAAGTTTTTCTTGCGCGACTGTCTCGATCATTTGGCTCTCATTTATCAGTCATGCATGTGACCACGAGGGGATCGCTGAAGAAATCGAATTGTTAGTATTTTTCGGAACAATGAATTCCGGTTTTTCACCTTTCTCCCGGTGCCGTGTTTCCCTAAACTGGGCACCAAGATGACAGCACGCGATGACTGATCCACCACCACCGGAACGGGTTGACGTGCGCATCCTCTCTCACGAAAAAGGAACCCATCATGAACACCAAGAACATTGCCAAGAACCTGTTTGCCGGCCTGCTGCTGACCACCGCCGTCGGTGCTGCCATGGCTGAAGCCCAATACCCCGCTGAAACCCGTTTCGTCTCCACCAAGACCCGCGCCGATGTCGTGGCCGAGCTGCAACAGGCCCGTGCCAATGGCCAGCTGCTGGTGAGTGATCGTGACCAGGACGTGAAGGCCGTGGCCTCCGGCAAGAGCCGTGATGAAGTCCGCGCCGAACTGGTCCAGGCCCGCGCCAATGGCGAGCTGGCCATCTCGAATCAGTAAGTTGCGGTCGCAAAAAAGGCGCCCCGGACCAGCCGGCGCGCCAGATTCCCCTCCAGGCGGGCCCCACGCAAGTGCGGCCCGCTTCGTTTTGTTCAGCCGGTTTTCTCTCCCGGCGCGCCATCGATGATGGTGTCCAGTGCCTCAGGCTGGTTGCGCGACGATACCTCGGCGCGCAGGCGGGGCAGGGCTTCCGGATAATTGCTGGCGATGAAGCCGATCATGTGCTCGCGGATCTGGCAGCGCAGGTCGAAGGCCGAGCCCGAATCCCGGGCCGAGACCAGCAGGCGGATCTGCATGTTGCGCTCACTGGTATCGGTCACGTGCATCACGCAGACGCGCTTGTCCCATAGCGGCAGGGTCTGGCAGACGCGCTCGAATTCGGCGCGGATGGCGTTCGTCGGCACGGCGAAATCCAGCCACAGGAAGACCGTGCCGAGGATGGTGGAGGAGGTGTGGGTCCAGTTCTCGAAGGGATTCTCGATGAACCATTGCAGCGGCACGATCATGCGCCGCTCATCCCAGATCCTCACCACGACGAAAGTGCCCGTGATCTCTTCCACACGGCCCCATTCCCCCTTGACGATGAGCACGTCATCGATGCGGATCGGTTGCGAGAAGGCAATCTGCAGGCCGGCGAAGAAATTGCCCAGCACCGGCTTGGCCGCGATACCGGCGACGATACCGGCCACCCCGGCCGAGGCCAGCAGGCTGGCACCGAACTGGCGCGCACCGGGCAAGGTCAGCAGCACGAAGGCCAGGCCCAGCAGGGCGATGATGAAGTAGGCACTGCGCGAGAGCACGCGGGTCTGGGTCAGGATGCGGCGTGCCTTGAGGTTGTCGGCCACATCATAGGGATTGAGGTTGACCACCGTGGTGCTGACCGATTTCACGCAGCGCATGAGGAACCAGGTCAGCGCCAGGATGAAGGCCACCGAGGTCAGGTAGGAGATGCGCGTGAGGCCGGGGGTATTGTCCGGCGCACCGGCCAGCACCAGGCGCAGCATGAAGAGGATCACGCAGGTGCGGCTGGCATTGAAGGTGACGGTCGTGGCCGTGGTGGTAAAGGGCCGGCCGCGCGCCAGGCGTCGTACCAGGGCGATGCCCATGCGGTGCAGGACGATGCCGACGACCACCGCCACCAGGGCCACGCCCAATACGATCAGGCCGGAGCGCAGCGGCCCCTCGTTCATGTTGTACAGAAAATCGAGATCCAGGCTCATCCGTTCCCTTCCATCCAGAGTGTTGTTGAAGCGGTACGCGCGGGGCGCTTGTTCCGGTTCGAACAGGGATGGGGGAATTTGTTTCCGTCAATTTCCTGGCATGGGCCCGCTTGATGCGGGCGAACCGGTAGCGGACGTGGCCTCCAGCGCCGCCACCAGCAGGCAGGCGGTCTCCACCGCCGCCGCCTGGGCCAGCTCAACCGGGGCCGGCCGCTGGCGCGTGAGGGCGTGCAATGCGGCAGCATCCTGTTCCTGCAGGGCTTGCGCCAGGGCAAGCAGCCAGGCCGGCAGGGACGCTTCGACCGGCTGCGGATGCGCCCACAGATGGCTGGCCGCCGCAGCCAGGCGGCGCGACAGGGCCACCGCCGTGCGGCCGCGCCCGTGATCGCGTTCGGGCCAGCCGCGTTCGCGCGCCAGGCGTTGCAACAGCAGACCGGCCTCGACGTTGGCCACGCAGGCCGCGCGGCGATGCGCATGCAGCGACGACAGGCGGGCCTTGTCGGGTGCCGTGTCGTGCACCGCCAGTGCCGCCGTCAGATAGGCCAGATTGAGACCGGCCATGGTGCGCAACTGGCCCTGTGGATCGGCCTCGTGGCGGCGCGGCCAGAACAGGTAACTGGCCAGCACCGCCACCAGCGCGCCGATGACATTGTTGCCCGCGCGCAGCGCGGCATTGGCCAGCTCATGCGCGGGATCGCCACCGACATCGGCCACCAGCACGAATACCGGCGTGAGAAAAGTCGCATACAGCCCATAGCTCACCGGGCGCAGCGCCATCGTCAGTACCGTCAGCGGGAACACCAGCAGCGCCAGCCCCAGCGGCGAATGCACCACCAGGCAGACGGCCACGGCCAGCGCGCCGCCGACCACGCTGCCGACGGCGCGCTCCATGCTGCGCGACCAGCTGTCGGCAATGCTGGGCTGCATGACCAGCATGGTGGCCATGGTGGCCCAGTAGCCGAAAGGCAGTTCCAGCAGATGCACGATGAGGTAGGTCGCCCCGGCCGCTGCCGCGCAGCGCCAGGCGTGATGCCATTCCGCCGATCCGGCGCGCACGTGCAGCGCGGCCTTGCGCCCCAGTGCGCGCAGGCGATGCAGCAGGGCAGACATGCCGTGGCGCGCCTGATGTCCGGCGCGGGCGGCCTGCTTGAGGCGGGCCGGATCGTCCGCGCCCAGGGCCAGCGGGGTATCGAGCTGCTGCAACAGCCGCCCGGTGCCGCTGGGCAGGCGCGCCACCAGCTGGCGCAGGCGCAGCATGATGCGCGCATCTTCATCGGCGGCAATCGCCTCGCCGCGCTGCATCTCGCGCTGCATGGCCTGCAGCTGGCGCGCAATCGCACCCAGCACGCGGGCACTGCGCAAGCGCGCTCGCAGGGGCTGGTAATGCGTCAGCTGCAGATCGGCCAGCACGGTGATGCCATCGAGGAGAGCGTCGGCGCGGGCCAGCCGCACCAGCAGGTTTTCGTAGAGGCGACGGGACTCGGTGCGTTCGACCGCCACCGCATCGAGCGTGCGATGGGCGGCGGCCAGATCGAAGCGCGCATGGCGGCGGGTGTGGGCCGCCAGATCGGCGGCATGCACGGCATAGGCGGGATCGGCGGCATCGGTATTGGCCGCGAGGGCGGCCAGTTCAGCCAGCGTGCCATAGGCGCGCGCCACCGCCTGGCGCGCCGGGGCGAAGGGGTGGATGCGCCACACCGTCAAGCCCAGCAGCAGCGCCCACAGGCAACCGGCGAAATAGATCAGGACATGGCTCTGCGCCAGCGGCCACAGCACCACCGGCGCATCGGCCATGATGGCAGAGACGCCCGCCGCCAGCATCAGCACCAGACCCGCTGCGGCACCGTAGATGCGCGAGAAGCCGGCCACGCCGGCGCAGGCCATGATGGTCAGCAAACCCGCTTCCACGCGCCAGCCGGCGGCGCTGGCGGCGATCATGCCGCCCAGCGTCGAGGCCAGCGCGAAGCCGCCCATGGAGGCCAGGCGCGCGCGATTGGAACCGGCGCTGTCGGCCAGGCTGGTCAGGAAGGCGCCGATGGCCGCCCACGAGAACAGGGGATTGCCCAGCCACTCGCCCAGCAGCAGCATGGCCGCCGCTCCGCAGGCCGCACGCAGGCCCTCGGAGAGGTTGGCGTGGCGCAGCGGGAACTGCAGGCGCCAGCGTTCGACACGGGTGCGGCAGCGCCGGCAGTAGTGCAGCAGCAGGAATCGATAGAGGGAAAAACGGACGGAAAAACGCGACGACAAGAGCGGCGGCATGATCGTGCTGGCGAGCGGACAGGTGGAGGAGGGCAGGGCACTCGTGGAGAGTGCCGACACCTGCGCACTCACGGCGTCAAGACGTCATTCCGGTTCCGAATTCACGAGTGAGGAGGGGCGGCAGGTATCGGCAAGGCCAGTATAGGAATCAGGGCGTATTCATGGCATGACTTAAATTCACCGATTCCATTCCAAAATGGAATGCTGACGCTTTTTGCACCGAGGCGCTCCGGTACGCTCTTTTCTCTTTACCTGCGCACGCGGCCACCCGCAAACAATTCTTCGCTCAAGGCCATCCACGCCCGCGCCGCATGCGAGAGATAACCGCCGCCGCGTGTGACATAGGCGACCTGCCATTGCACTTCCGGCTCCACCAGCCGCACCGCCTGCAGCTGGTCGGTGGCGAGGCGGTGGATGAAGGGTTCGGGCAGCAGCGCCGCCCCCATGCCGGCCAGGGCCATGGCCACCAGCCAGTCCCACTGGGCGCTCTGGGCCACGATCTCGGGCCGGATGCCCAATTCCCCGAACATGCCGCGCAGGCTGCGGGTGAGGCCGAACTCGTTGTTGAGCAGCACCAGCGGCATGCCATCGAGCTGGGCGCAACGCAGGGTGGCGCGGTTCTTCTGGAAGCGGCCGGCCTGGGCCACGGCCCACATGGGATAGCGCGCCACCGGCAGGGTCTGCAATTCCAGTTCCGGATCAGCGGGCAGGACGGTCATGCCGATTTCCAGTTCGCCATTGGCCACGCGCTCTTCGATCTGCGGGCCGGTGTCTTCCTTCAGGACGATGGCAATCTCGGGATGGCGTTCGCGGAAGGCCTTCAGCACCGGGGTGCAGAGGATGTTGATCATGGGCGGAATCCCGATCTCCAGACGGCCGCAGCGCAGCGCCTTGGTATCGCGCACCTCGGCGTCCAGCCGCTGCATGGAGGCCAGGATCTGCTGGCCCTGCTCATACACCACGCGCCCGGTATCGGTGAGCTGCAGGCGGCGGCCATCGCGCACCAGCAGCGGGGCGTCGACCTCGTCTTCCAGCTGGCGCACCATCTTGCTGACGGTGGACTGGGTCACGTGCAAGGCATCGGCGGCGCGGCTGAAGCTGGCCAGGCGGACCGTCTCGGTGAAGTAGCGCAGGGCGCGGATGTCCATGGCAGCGGCTTTCGGCGGTGTTTCAGGGTGGCAGGGAAGTATGCATTTTCCGACTGGAACGGCGGAATTTTAATCATACAGTGCATACCTGCCGGCTCCTATACTTGGGACAAACAAGATGCAAGAAGTCCGTCATGGATGCACTTCTCACTCCCTAAAGAACCCGAGCAGGAGCACACTCTCATGGATAGCCAGCGCATTCGCCAGCCCGCCTTGGCCGGCAAAGTCATGTCCGCCGCCGAGGCGGCCACCTTCTTCCACAACGGCATGACCATCGGCCTGAGCGGCTTCACCCGCGCCGGTGATGCCAAGGCCATGCCGCGTGCGCTGGCCGACCGCGCCGCGCAGGAAGAGCTGCATTTCACCGTCATCACCGGGGCCTCTCTGGGCAATGGCAGCGATGGCCTGATGGCCGAGGCCGGCCTGCTGGCGCGACGCCTGCCGTTCCAGGTCGACCCCACGCTGCGCAAGAAGATCAATGCGGGCGAAGTCATGTTCATCGACCAGCATCTCTCGGAGACGGCCGAACAATTGCGCAGCGGCACGCCCTCGCGCGTCGACATCGCCGTCATCGAAGCTGCGGCGATTAACGAAGAGGGTATCGTACCGACCATGTCGGTCGGCAATTCGGCCAGCTTCGTGGAGCAGGCGCGGCATATCGTGATCGAACTCAACACCAGCATGCCGCTGGCGCTGGAGGGCCTGCACGACATCTACCTGCCGGCAGCACGACCCGAGCGCAAACCCATCCCGCTGACGGCAGCGGGCGATCGCATCGGCCACCCGACCATTCCCTTCGATCCCGAGAAGGTGGTGGCCATCGTGCTCACCGAGACGCCCGACAGCCCCTCCTCGGTGCTGCCGCCGGACGATGAGACGCGGGCCATTGCGCGTCACGTGATCCATTTCCTCGAATGCGAAGTGGAAGCCGGACGTCTGCCGCATACGCTGGCGCCACTGCAGGCAGGCATCGGCACGATCGCCAATGCGGTGCTGCACGGGCTGGTGGAGTCACCGTTCCGCAATCTGGTGATGTATTCGGAAGTGCTGCAGGACAGCGCCATCGATCTGCTCGACTCGGGCCAGCTGGCTTTTGCCTCCGCCTCCTCGATCACGCTGTCGCAGGCCAAGTATGCGCATTTCCTGGCCAACCTGGATCGCTATCGCGACAAGCTGGTGCTGCGTCCGCAGGAGATCAGCAATCATCCGGAACTGGTGCGCAGACTGGGCATCATCGGGCTCAATACCGCGCTGGAATTCGACATCTACGGCAACGTCAATTCCACCCACGTGGGCGGCACCCACATGATGAACGGCATCGGCGGCTCGGGCGACTTTGCGCGCAACGGACAGCTATCGATCTTCGTGTCGAAGTCGGTGGCCAAGGACGGCGCCATTTCCAGCGTGGTGCCCATGGTCTCGCATGTGGACCACAGCGAACATGATGTGGACGTGCTGGTCACCGAATGGGGACTGGCCGACCTGCGCGGCCTGGCACCGCGCGAGCGCGCGGTGAAGGTGATCGAGCAGTGCTGCCATCCGGATTACCGGCCGCAGCTGCGCGACTATTTCGAACGCGCCTGCCGGGCCGGTGGCCATACGCCGCATCTGCTGGGCGAGGCGTTCTCCTGGCACCAGCATTACGCGCAACAGCGCACCATGCGGCTGGATCAGCGTCAGGCTTGACGTGCACCACGCGCCATCAAAAAAAAATGCCTGCGTGATGCAGGCATTTTCACGTTGATACGCGGGCCCGTCAGCGGGACAACCCCTCAGAAGGTTTCCCAGTCGCCCTCGCCAGCATCCTTCTTGTAGGAGGAGGAAGGGCCTTGCCCGGCAGCCGGCTGTGCCTTGGCGGCGCGCGCAGGTGCCACCGGAAGCGACGGCCTGGACACGGCCTTGGGGGCCGGCTTGGCGGCAGCAGCCGCAGGCACCACCGGCACTGGCCGCACCACGCCGCCGGCGGTCTTGAAGATCCCCACCGCACTGCGCAGTTCGGTTGCCTGTTCAGACATGGCCTGGGCCGCCGCCGCAGCCTGCTCCACCAGTGCCGCATTCTGCTGGGTAACCTGGTCCATCTGGCCGAGCGCCTGGTTGACCTGCTCGATGCCGGCCGTCTGTTCCAGCGAAGCGGCGGAGATTTCGTTCATGATCTGCGTGACGTTGCGCACCGCCTGTACCACTTCATCGATGGTCCCGCCCGCTTCGCTGACCAGGTGAGTGCCGCGTTGTACGCGTTCCCCCGACAGCACGATGAGATCCTTCACATCCTTGGCAGCGGCGGCGCTGCGCTGGGCCAGCGAGCGCACTTCGCTGGCGACCACGGCAAAGCCGCGTCCCTGCTCACCGGCGCGTGCCGCTTCCACGGCCGCATTGAGCGCCAGGATATTGGTCTGGAAGGCGATGCCTTCAATGACGGTGATGATCTCGGACACCTTGCTGGAACTGTCGGAAATCTCGTTCATGGTGGAGATGACGCGGCCGACCACTTCGCCACCCTTGAGGGCCAGCGCGGAAGCATCCTCGGCCACGACGTTGCCCTGCCGGGCGTTGTCGGAATTCTGGCGCACGGTGGAGGTCAGCTCTTCCATGCTCGACGCGGTTTCTTCCAGCGATGCCGCCTGCTGCTCGGTGCGTTGCGACAGATCGGTATTGCCGGTGGCGATTTCGCCTGCGGCCACCGAAATCGATTCCCCCGAGGTCTGGATGCCACGCACGATGGTGGTGAGCTGCTCGCGCATGCTGGCCAGCGAGGCCATCAGGCTGGTGCGGTCATTGTGCTTCAGGGGAACCGGTACCGTCAGGTCTCCCGCGGCGATATGCTGGGCGACCAGCGCGGCGGCGGCCGGCTCTCCGCCGAGGGCCTTGAGGATACTGCGGGTGATGGCAAGGCCGGCGACAATGGCCAACAGTACCGTGAGCGCGCCGCCGCCGATGAGCACCGCGAGGGTGGCGCTGCTGAGCTCACGGACCTGCTCGGCGCGTACCTTGAGCAGCGATTCTTCGGCTTTCACGAATTCACTCTGCAGGCCGCGGAAGCGGTCCATGAAGACCTTGTCGTGGGTGGCGCCGAAGTAGGCTTGCAGAGCCTGGGTGGAAGCGCTGGCATTGGCTTCCTTGCGCAACCTGATCAGGGTCTGGTCGACCTCTTCGATCTTGTTGGTCAGCTCCAGCATCTCGGTCAGCCGCTTCTGCTGGACCGGGTTGTCGGCGGTCAGTGCCTTGGCCTGATCAAACGCCTTGCTGAACGCCTTGCGCCCACCAAGGTAAGGATCGAGAAACGCCTCGTTGCCGGAGGCCACGTAACCACGAATGCCGGTCTCGATGTTGACCATGTTGATCAGCATGTCGTCGGCCGCGCCCATGACCTCATAGGTATGGACATTCATGGCACTGGCCCCTTCGAGCCGGTTGAAGTTGAACAGCGAGAGGCTGCTTACCGCCAGCGACACCACCACCATGCTGAGAAAGGCCAGCCCCAGTTTTCGACCGACGGTCATTGATCCAAACATTTTCCTCACCCCATTGTTGCCAGCGCATCGCTGGTTGGTTTTCATGTCATTACGTTGAAATGCCGCGCACCGGAATGCGCGACAGCGTACCCGCAGCGCTCTGCACGAGGCGGCGGGGTCTTTGATGCAAACAGTTAAAAAAGAAGTGCGAGCGCGTACCCGATGCGCAATGGCATCAGGTCTTCATGGCCTTGGCAATGGCATCAGCAGCCTGGGATTTGAAAGAATCCCCGGTCCGGATGTCGGCATGAAGTGCGATCTCTTCAAACGTCGCTGTGAGGGTTTCCATGATCTGCTCAAGCCGGTTGAGCTGGTGGATCAGCGATCGGGAATGATGCTCAGCAAGAGCGTCATCCTCTTTTTCGATGGCCATTTTCTGGTTCCCCGCTTTGGATGATCGATACGAATGCGCGTCTGCGCGCCTGCGCGCGGGGACATCATTCCTGTCCAACGTTGCCTGGGCCGGAAGCCGCCATTGGCATTCACGGCCGCGCAGGACTAGATGTTGAGCCCACTATAAGCGGATAACTCATCCTTGAACCTCAGGCATTTCCCTAGATGACAACATCGCTGCCTGGGTGGAGCGTGTCGGGGCCAAGGCTTCATGGGCAGCGGCCATCACCCCTGCAGCGCACCCCGTCCCACGGCCTGGTGCACCACGGAGGGCATCGCTTCCTTCATGGTGTCGATGAAGTGGCGCAGCCGGGCCGGGTAGAAACGTGCATAGGGGTACATCAGCGACACCGGCAGCGGTGCCGGCTCCCACTCCGGCAGCAATTGGACCAGGCGGCCGGCGGCCACATCCTCGGCCAATACCCATGATGAGCCTACCGCCACGCCCATGCCTTCGATGGCGATATTGCGCAACGCATACAGGCTGTCGGTGACCAGCTGCGGACGGAAAGCCACCTGGCGCTGTTCGCCGCTGGTGGCGTGGGTGAGCGTGATCTCTCGGCGGTAGAAGGCGGGAATGGCGATCCAGGGGAAATCCGCCAGCTCTTCAGGCTGGCGCGGCAGGGCGCGACCCTCCAGCAGCGCGGGGGCCACCACCGTCATGCGCGGCACCTCGGCCAGGTGGATGGCCACCACCGAGGGATCATTGACTTCGCCGACCTGGATGGCGCAATCGATGCCCTGGCTGATGAAATCGGCGGCACGGTCATGCAGCAGCCATTCCACGGTGATGCGCGGATGGCGCTGCATGAACTGCAACAAGGGCGCGATCAGCTGCTTCTGCCCGAAGGCGTGCGGCACCACGACCCGCAGCGTGCCTTCTGCGTGCTGGCGGGCACCGCGCAATTCGCTTTCGAACTCATCCCAGCCGGCCAGCAATTCCTTGGCGCGCTCGTAGCAGCGTTCGCCATCCTCGGTCATCTTCATGGCGTGGGTGGAACGCTGCAGCAGGCGCACCCCCAGCGAGCGCTCCAGCGCCTGCAGGCGGCGGCTGACGGTGGGTTGCGTGGTCGCGAGCTGGGCCGCTGCTGCCGACAGGCTGCCGGCCTCGACGATGCGCACGAAGGTCTGGATCAGCTCGATGCGGTCCGTCAGGCCGGTGGCGGAGAAACTGGGGGCAGGGGAGAGGGGCTTGGTCATACGGCTAACGTATAACAATTCTGCCGCAGGCGCTACTACCAGATGCGAGCCGGGAAGCGGACAATCCGTTCCAACGCTGGCAGAAAGGGGATTTTTCCGGGCCGGCAGCCAGACTCACTTATTGAGGTTCCATCATGAACAGCATTCCCAAACCGCATACAGCCGCTCCCGCTGCGGCTTCCTCTCATGCCCACGGCCTGTCGACCGGGCTGATCGGCCTGCTGGCCACCGGTGCCGGCCTGGCCGTGGCTTCGCTCTACTATTCGCAGCCCATGCTGGGCGTGCTGGCCGATGACATCGGTGCCTCCGAGCGCGCCGTGGGCATGGTGCCGATGTCGACCCAGCTCGGCTATGCACTGGGTATCCTGCTGCTGGCACCGCTGGGCGACCGTTATGACCGCCGCCGCATCATCCTCATCAAGGCGGCCATCCTGACGGTGGCGCTGCTGCTGGCCGGTGCGGCGTCCGGCATCGCTACCCTTCTGGCCGCCAGCCTGGCCATCGGCCTGACGGCCACGCTGGCGCAGGACATCGTCCCGGCCGCCGCCACCCTGGCACCGGAACAGCATCGCGGCCGCATCGTCGGTACCGTCATGACCGGCTTGCTGCTGGGCATCCTGCTGTCGCGCGTGGTCAGCGGTTTCGTGGCCGAGCACTTTGGCTGGCGCGCCATGTTCGTGGGGGCCTCGGCCAGTATCGCGCTGATCGGCCTGGCCGCGTGGCGCGGGCTGCCACGTTTCCATCCGACCACGCATCTGTCGTATGGCGCACTGCTGGGCTCGCTGGGTACGCTGGTGCGCAAGCATGGCGCGTTGCGCCGCGCGGCGCTGGCCCAGGGCTTGCTGTCGGTCGGGTTCTCGGCCTTCTGGTCGACGCTGGCGGTGATGCTGCATGGCGCACCGTTTCACCTCGGCAGTGCGGCGGCCGGGGCCTTCGGCCTGGCCGGTGCCGCTGGTGCGCTGGCAGCGCCCCTGGCGGGCCGCATCTCGGACAAGAAAGGTCCGGAGCTGGTGACCCGTCTGGGTGTGAGCCTGGCGGCGCTGTCCTTCGCCTCGATGGCGCTGTCGCCGTGGTTCTCGACGCAAGGTCAACTGGTCCTGCTGGCGCTGGCCGCCATCGGCTTTGACCTGGGCGTGCAGGCGACGCTGGTGGCGCATCAGACCATCGTCTACAGCATCGAACCCGGTGCCCGCAGCCGTCTGAATGCGGTGCTGTTCGTGGGCATGTTCATCGGCATGGCCGCCGGTGCGGCGCTGGGCAGCCTGGCGCTGGCACAGTGGGGCTGGATCGCGGTGGTGGCACTGGCAGTGGCGGCGGCCGTGCTGGCCCTGGTGGTACGCATGTGGCCGGGGGCAGCCAAGGCCCGTTGAATTGTCGCCCTGCGGTGGTCTTGCCAAGGACAACGGTCCCGGCGTTTGCCGGGACCGTTTTTTTTATATTTTTTCCACAGGCCGGACCATTTTTGCCGGATGGGAAGATGTGCTGCCGGCTCCCTCCCCGGGTCCACATCTTTTATAATCCGGGGCAGGAGACAACCCATCGCCAGCATGTTGCCCGCCCATCAATGCGCCCTGCGGCGCTGCCCGGCGGCCATGCAGCGAAACACAAAGCAGGGTGAACGGCATGGCACTGTATTTCAAGAACAAGCGACAGAAGACCTTCCTGGGTGCGCCCGTGGGGTGGCCATTGATGTTCCTGATGGCGGTCGACCTGTGCATTGCCGCGCTGATGTTTCTGTCGGACCATGACTGGAGCGGCCTGATCCTGCTGTATCCGCCATTGGCATTGGCCCTGGCCATGCTGGCCGATGCCCGCAAGGAAAAGCAGGCCGCCGAGGAAGCCAAACGCCAGGCGGCGCGCCGCCAGCGCTCCTGAGCGCCATCCGCTCTCCCTTCGATTCCCCACGCCCCTCACCGATGACCCAAGTTTCTGACCGCGCAGCGCTGCTGCTGGTATCGCGCCTGAATTTTTCCTATCCCGGCCTGGACCTGTTCCAGGACTTCTCGGCCCGCATCACGGCCGGCGTGACGCTGGTGCGCGGCGGCGATGGCCGCGGCAAGACCACGCTGCTCAATCTGCTGGGTGGTTTGATGCCGGCGCGCGATGGCGTGCTGGAGTTGAATGGTCTGCGACTCGATGGCGAGCCCGAGAATTACCGCCGGCAAGTGTTCTTCATCGATTCGCGGACCGAGGCCTATGACCAGATGACGCCGCCGGAAGTCTTCGCAGCCCTGGCGCAACGGTATCCACATTTCGATCATGGCTTGTTGCCGGCACTCACCGAAGGTCTGTCACTGACGCCGCACCTGGAGAAAAAGCTCTTCATGCTCTCCACCGGCAGCAAGCGCAAGGTCTACCTGGCGGCCGCCTTCGCGGCGCACGCGACGCTGACCTTGCTGGACGATCCCTACGCCAGCCTGGATCGTGCTTCCATCCAGTTCGTTGCGGCTACGCTCAACGCGCATGCAGCTGATGCCGATCAGGCCTGGGTGGTGGCCATGTATGAGACGCCGGAAGCGGTGCGGTTGGCGGGGACGATCGATCTGGGGGACTGAGAAACACCAGGGCCTGTTCACATTCAATCTGCGAGATGCGTTGCCCCTGGAAGGCGTGGTGGCAAGGCGCGCGGGCGAAGCCGAAGAGGGCGCGGCCATTCCCGAGATCAATCGTTTCATCGAACTGGAATTGCAGCGGCTGGAGCACGTGCCCACGCCGCACAAGGATGCGCGGGGCGAATATTCGGTACTGGATCGGTTGCTACGGGATGTGGTGATGCAGGGGCAGTGAATCAGGCGACGCATTTGCGCATGAAAACACTGTTGGGATCGTCCACGTAAGTGCCGAAGGGTCCGCACGGGAGATAGCCGCAGCTTTCATAGAAGCGGATGGCAGCGTGCTGCAGATAGCCCGTCTCCAGCAGGAATTCACGGTATCCAAGCTGGCAGGCCCGGGCTTCAAGCCAAGCCAGCAGTTGGCGGGCGGTTCCTTTTCCGCGCTGTGCGGGCAGCGTGAAGAAGCGCTTCAGTTCGGCTCTGCCATCCTCCAGTCGCATGGCACCGCAAGCTACCGCCTGGCCATGCTCATCACGTGCCACGGCGAACAGCACATCATCGGCCGCCAGCGCATCGATATCAATGCCATGATGGCTTTCGGGCGGATACAAGGGCTGCTGATAAGCGTCCAGCGCTTCAATGAGCTGCCTGACCTCTGGCAGGGTGGGCGATTCCAGGGAGATGTTCATGCTAGTGGCTCCGGGTTCTGTCTACGCCACATCATCCCAAGCCAAGCCGAAGCGCGCCAGATATTTTTTGAGCCGATCCGCATCATTGGGTTTTGCCTTGGCATCCCGCGAGACCGCGAAGAGCGTGCGTCCCGCTTCCGACAGCGAGCGCGAACGGCGGCACACGGCGACCACGGCGCGCAACTGCACCGCATCGAAGAGATCCAGCGCTTGCGCGTGCTCACCCAGCAAGGCGTCCAGATCAACGTCCTGCTCCCCCGACGCAGGCTGCGCACTGGCGCGCCATTGACGCTGCAGGCGCGCAGTCTCTTCCTCCACCAGCGCATCGTTGATGCGCCCCGCATCGGCCAGCGTGGCCATGCGTACGACGGACGCCGACAGGTCGCGGAAATTGCCCGGCCAGCTGGCCGCCGATGACGCCGCAAAGGCCAGATAGCGCATCCGGGCCTCCTTGTTGAAACGCACCACCTGTCCATGCTCGGCGCTGAAGCGTTCGAGCAGGTAGTCGAGGTTGGGTTCGATGTCTTCGCGGCGCTGGGCCAGGCCGGGCAGGGCATAGGTCCACAGGTTGATGCGGGCAAACAGGTCCTCGCGGAAGCGGCCCGCCGCGACCTCGCGCGCCAGGTCGCGATGGGTGCCGGCAATGAGCTGGAAATCGCTCTGCGCCTCGACATCGGCACCCACCGGCAGAAAGCGCTTCTCTTCGATAGCCTTGAGCAACATGGCCTGTTCATCCAGCCCCAGTTCGCCGATCTCGTCGAGGAACAGCAATCCCTTGTGCGCCGAACGCAGCAAGCCCGGACGATCATGGGCTGCGCCCGTAAAGGAGCCGCGCACGTGACCGAACAAGGTTGAGGCCGCACCGTCGCCCTGCAGCGTGGCGCAATTGATGTCGACAAAGCGGCCCTCCAACTGATGCCGCGACTTCTTCAGTTCGTAGATTCGCCGGGCCAGGAAGGACTTGCCGGCCCCGGTCGGCCCCATCAGCAGCATCGGCGCGCGCGAGCGGATGGACACGCGCTCGATCTCCTCGATCATGTGGTTGAAGTGCGCATTGCGCGTGGGGATACCGGACTTCAGCAAGGCCAGCGCTTCACGCTGTTCGCTCGAAAAGCGCTGCGCGATCAGGTCGTAACGCGACAGGTCGAGGTCGATGAGGGCATAGCTGCCAGGAGAGCCCGCCGCCTGCCGGCGCGGTGGTGAGGTCTGCAACAGTACGCCGGGCAGGTAACGCGCCTCGGTCATGAGGAACAGGCAGATCTGGACCACGTGGGTGCCAGTGGTGATGTGGATCCAGTATTCCTCGTTGTCCGTGTCGAAAGGATAGGCGCGCGCGAAGTCGAGCAGGTTGGCGTAGACCTCACCGAAATCCCAGGGGTCCTGGATCGGCAGATCATGCGGCCGCACGACGGTGTCGGGCGAGACGCTGGCGATGTCGCGACCGATCTGGCCGACCAGCCCCAGATGGCGCTCGCCGATGTAGAGCAGTTCCAGACGGTCGATGACCACGTCCGGGTACTGCGTCAGCGCGATGGTCGGACGCCATTTTTCCCAGCGCGGCGCACCACGTCCGTGGTCGAGCTGGGTACCGACGAAACCGATGACGACTTTTTTCTTTGCCATATTTTTAGATAACTTCTTATCTTGATGGATAAATTATCCTGTTTTTCTCGGGTACAGGCAAATCTCGGGAAATCAGGCCAAAATCAGATTTATTCAATCAATTCAATGAGTTAAAAGGAGTTTCCGCACATCTCGTCCGAGCTGGCACACCCGTTGCAATACAGGGAACAAGACCAAGCGATCAACGAGGAAAAGAAAATGGCGAATGTGCAACTGTTCCAGACCCTGAAGCGTCGCCTGCTGCCGGCAGCCGATGCGATGAATCACGCCGGCGGCGCTGCCTATGCCCTGAGCAAGGAGCACATCCTGGCGCAGTACGCGGCCACCGGCTGTCTGAACCGCACCTTCTACGCCAGTGCCGAAGCGCAACTGGCCACCGTGCTGGAACTGAGCCAGGACATCGCCCCGCGCTTCATCGCCCAGACCGCGCTGTACGCTCGGCGCCGCAGCTACATGAAAGACATGCCGGCGCTGCTGCTGGCCGTACTGGCGGCCCGTGGTGCCGATGAACTGGCACCGGCATTTGCCGGCGTGGTGGATCAGGGCAAGATGCTGCGCAATTTCGTACAGATCCTGCGTTCCGGCGTGACCGGCCGCAAGTCGCTGGGCACTCGTCCCAAGAAGCTGGTGCAGGCCTGGCTGAACCAGGCCACGGAGCAGCAACTGCTGGCCGCCTGTGTAGGGCAGTCGCCATCGTTGGCGGACGTGGTCCGCATGGTCCACCCCAAGCCGGCTGAAGCGTGGCGCGCCGCGTTCTTCGCCTGGCTGATCGGCCGTCCGTTTGATGAGGCCGCGCTGCCGCCGCTGACGCGTGCCCTGCGGGCCTACCAGCGTGACCGCAGCCAGCCGGTACCGGCGGTGCCATTCCAGTTGCTCACTGCCTTGCAGCCGGGCACGCAAGAATGGGCCGGGATGGCGCGGCAGGGTGGCTGGCACATGGTGCGCATGAACCTGAACAGCTTCGCGCGCCACGGCGTGTTCGAGCTGCCCGGCATGACCGAGCTGATCGCCGCCAAGCTGTGTGATCCGCAGGCCATTGCCGCGGCACGGGTGTTCCCGTATCAGCTGATGGCCGCGTGGCAGGCTGCTGCCGGGGCAGTGCCGGAGCTGGTGCGCGACGCCTTGCAGAGCGCCATGGAAATCGCGCTGGCCAATGTGCCGGTGCTGGAAGGCTCGGTCGTGGTCTGCCCGGATGTGTCGGGGTCCATGTCGAGCCCGGTGAGCGGCATGCGTGCCGGTGGGACCAGCGCGGTGCGATGCATTGACGTGGCGGCATTGCTGGCCGCGGCCATCGTGCGCAAGAATCCTGCGGCCTGCGTGCTGCCGTTCGAACAGCGCGTGGTCCCTTGCCCGCTGGTTCCCCATGACAAGGTCATGGCCAACGCCGCGCGGCTGGCGCGTATCGGCGGGGGCGGAACGGACTGCAGTGCGCCGCTGCGCTGGCTGAACGAACGCCAGCAGCGCGCGGATCTGGTGGTGCTGGTGTCGGACAACGAGTCCTGGCTGCGCCATCACGCCAGCGGCGCGACCGAAACGATGCGCCAGTGGCAGCAGTTCAAGCGCCGCAATCCGAAGGCGCGCCTGGTCTGCATCGATCTGGCGCCGTATGCCACCAGCCAGGCGCCGGAGTCGGACGACATCCTCAACATCGGCGGATTCTCCGATGAGGTCTTCAAACTGCTGGCCAGCTTTGCGGCCGGACAGATGCAGGCGGGACACTGGGTGCAGGAGATCGCGTCCACACCGCTTTGATAGTGCAAGACAGGTTGCCATTGCCGCCCGAATGCCGTTGCGATTACATCTCCGTATCGCGCACATTCTGGTCGGGCGGACGTGGTTCTGATCATTCCGAATGCTGGCAGGATTACATTGGGTAGCCCGGTTCAACTCCGGGGCGGCGGTTCGCAAGAATCGGCGCAAATCCTGCCGATCTGGTCGGAATGAAGCGGGCGGCCCGGAATTGCCGGGCCGCCGAGGGGCAGGAGCCCCGACTTTTTCAGATGAGGCGCGAATGCGCAAGCGACTACCTTCACGGAAAACCCGTCGCTGGCACTCTTGTCGCGTCTCGCCTTCCCTCATGTTCAGCAAGAAAGTAACGAAAATGGACAAACTCGACACCATCGCACCAGCGTCCTACGACACCCTGGCCACCGGGCAGGGCAAGCCGGTCAAGATGTGGACCCGCGGTGTGCCGGTGGAAGCTGAGGCAAAAACCCAGCTGGGCAATACGGCCAAGATGCCGTTCATCTACAAGCACATTGCGGTCATGCCGGATGTGCACGTGGGCAAGGGCTCCACCATCGGCAGCGTGATCCCGACCCTGGGCGCGATCATTCCCGCCGCCGTGGGGGTGGATATCGGCTGCGGCATGATGGCGGCCAAGACCACCCTGTGCGCCGCCGACCTGCCGGACAACCTGGGTCCCTTGCGCAGTGCCATCGAACGCGCCGTGCCGCACGGTTCCTCGCCACGTACGCGCAGCCATCGCGGCCGCGATCAGGGTTCCTGGGAACATCCGCCGGCACCGGTCGATACCGCATGGCAGACGCTGAAGGATGAGTTCGGCGTGCTGTGCCAGAAGACGCCCAAGCTGGAGAAGACCAACCACTACAAGCACCTGGGCACGCTGGGGTCGGGCAATCACTTCATCGAGATCTGCCTGGATGAAGAGGGCGCAGTCTGGTTCATGCTGCACTCGGGTTCGCGCGGCGTGGGCAATGCCATCGGTACCCACTTCATCGAACTGGCGCAGCAGGACATGCGCAAGCACATGGTCAACCTGCCGGATCGTGACCTGGCCTATCTGAAGGAGGGCAGCACGCACTACGACGACTATCTGCAAGCCGTGGGCTGGGCGCAAAAATTTGCGCGCATGAACCGTGAAGTGATGATGCAGAACCTGATCGCCGCCGTACGCAGCGTGATCGCCAAGCCTTTCCAGACGCATGTGGAGGCGGTGAACTGCCACCACAATTACGTGCAGAAGGAACATCACTTCGGCCAGGATGTGCTGGTCACCCGCAAGGGTGCAGTATCGGCCCGTGCCGGCGAACTGGGCATCATTCCCGGCTCGATGGGGGCCAGGAGCTTCATCGTGCGCGGCAAGGGCGAGGCCGAGAGCTTCCACAGCTGCAGCCACGGTGCGGGACGCACCATGAGCCGTACCGAGGCCAGGAAGCGCTTCTCGGTAGAGGATCACATCCGCGCCACCGAAGGTGTGGAGTGCCGCAAGGACGAAGCCGTCATCGACGAAATCCCGATGGCCTACAAGGACATCGATGCCGTCATGGCGGCCCAGCAAGACCTGGTGGAAGTCGTGCATACGCTGCGCCAGATCGTCTGCGTGAAAGGCTGAAATACAGCGCGCCGAGAGCGTATTACGCACTGGGTGCGCTGCCTGTGAGGCCCGCTCGCGCACAGCAACAAAACGCAACATACGAAGAAAGAAAAGAACAAACATGTCCTCTCCTCTGACCCTGGATGGCCGCCATGGTGGCGGCCAGATCCTGCGCAGTGCGCTGAGCCTGGCGATGATCACCGGCCGTCCGTTCGAGCTCGGCGCGATCCGCGCGCAACGCCCCAAACCCGGTCTGATGCGCCAGCACCTGGCCGCCGTGACGGCCGCCGCCACCTTGTGCGACGCCGTCGTGGAAGGTGCCGAGCCCGGCAGCAGCGCGCTGCGCTTTGTGCCCGGTGCGCTGCGCAGCGGCGATTTCCGTTTCGCCATCGGCTCGGCCGGCAGTACCACGCTGGTCCTGCAAACCCTGCTGCCCGCCATGCTGGCCGCGCCAGCGGGGCGCTTCTGCATTGAAGTCAGCGGCGGCACGCACAATCCCCTGGCCCCATCGGCCGATTTCCTGCAGCACTGCTTCCTGCCGCTGTTGCGGCGAATGGGGGCCGCGGTCACGCTGGAGTTGCTGCGGCACGGATTCCATCCGGCCGGTGGCGGCCAAGTGCGCCTGCAGGTGGAGGCGGGCCATGGCTTGCAGGGATTGGTCCTGGAGGAGCGCGGCGCGCTGCTGCAGACGCGGGCGCGCGCCCTGGTGGCCAATCTGCCGAGTGCCATCGGCAAGCGGGAGTTGCAGGTCCTGGGCGAAGCCGTGGAGGGCTTGCAGGATCATTGCAAGGTGATCGCCCTGAGCGACTGCGATGGTCCGGGCAATCTGGTCGAATTGCATGTGACGCATGCGCATGTGGACGAGTTGTTCTGCGGCCATGGTGCCAAATCCCGGCCGGCCGAACAGGTTGCTCTGGATGCCCTGGGACCCATGCAGCGCTATCTGCAGAGCAATGCGGCGGTCGGCGAGCATCTGGCCGATCAACTGATGCTGCCGCTGGCACTGGCCGGCGCGGGGCGCTTTACCACCACGCAACTGAGCCCGCACATGGCCTCCAACGCCGAGGTGATCGAGGCCTTTCTGCCAGTGCGCTTCGGTTTTTCTCCTGCGCCGCAAGCGCTACGGGTGGAGGTCATGGCCGCGCCGGGCTGAGACCAGCCGCACTCCTGCTGCGTGGCATCGGCCGCGCTTGGATTCCTCCCTCCCGTCACCTATGCTGAAGCGGGCAGGCCGCAACTTGTTGCCACGCATTAGTTGCTTTCCAGTTACGCCGCGCCAGTGGCTTGCCTGCCGACAATCAACGATAACAAGGGGGAATTCCATGCAACTTTCCAATGTGACCATTCGTGTGCGCCTGTGGCTGGGCTTCGGTCTGCTGATGGTGCTGATGCTGGCCATGGCGGCCAGCGGCATCGCCCGCCTGGGGCAGCTCAACGGGCAAATGAAGGATGTGATCCACGACAAGTATCCCAAGACCGTAGTGGCGGGCGATATCGTCGACCAGCTCAACCTGATCGCGCGCTCGGTACGAAACATTCTGCTCTTGAAGCGGGAACCGCAGATCAAGAGCGAATACGACCGCATCACCGGTGCCGACCGTGCCATCCGCGAGGACCTGGCACAGCTGGAGAAGCTGCTTACCGACGACGACAGCCGCACCGCGCTGAAGAAACTGGTGACAGCCCAGAACGCCTACTTCGAAAAACGCGACAAGGTGCTGGCCATGGTGCAGCAGGGCGGCAAGGAAGGTGCGATCGACATGCTGATCGACGAGGTGCGGCCCGTGCAGAGCGCCACCATGAGCGCCGCCGACGCCCTCATCAAGCAGCAGCACGACATGATGAAGAGTGCCGGCGATGAAGTCGAAAGCAATTACGTTCAGGCCCGTACGCTGCTGCTGGCGCTGGCGGCCGCCGGGCTGGCTGCTGCGGCGGCGATCGCCTGGATGATCACGCGCAGCATCACCGCGCCGCTGGATCGCGCGGTGCGCGTGGCCGAGACGGTGGCGGCCGGTGACCTGACCTCGGCCATCGAGGCACAAGGCCGCGATGAAACCAGCATGCTGTTGCGTGCGCTCAAGAAGATGAATGACCGCTTGCTGGACATCGTCAGCCAGGTGCGGGTCTCGACCGATACGATTGCCACGGCCAGCAGCGAGATTGCGCGCGGCAATCTGGATCTGTCCTCGCGTACCGAAGAGCAGGCGGCCTCGCTGGAGGAAACGGCCTCGTCGATGGAGCAGCTCACCGCCACCGTCAAGCAGAACGCCAGTCATGCCGGCCAGGCCAACCAGCTGGCCGGATCGGCCTCCGATATCGCGCGCCAGGGCGGCGAGGTGGTCAGCCAGGTGGTCGATACGATGGGGGCCATCGATGCGTCCTCCAAGAAGATCGTGGACATCATCGGGGTCATCGACGGGATCGCCTTCCAAACCAATATCCTGGCCCTGAATGCCGCTGTGGAAGCGGCGCGCGCGGGCGAGCAGGGACGCGGCTTCGCGGTGGTGGCCTCGGAAGTGCGAGCGCTGGCGCAGCGCTCCGCGACCGCCGCGCACGAGATCAAGGGGCTGATCGCCGACTCGGTGGCACGGGTCGGCAATGGCAGCCGGCTGGTGGAGCAAGCCGGACGCACCATGCAGGACGTGGTGCAAAGCGTGCAGCGGGTCGGTGAAGTGGTCACCGAGATCAGCGCCGCCGGGCAGGAACAGAGTGCAGGCATCGAACAGGTCAACCTGGCCATCGTGCAGATGGATCAGGTGACCCAGCAGAACGCCGCGCTGGTCGAGCAAGCCGCAGCTGCGGCACAATCCTTGCAGGATCAGGCGGCGCAGCTGGCAAGGCTGGTGTCGGTGTTCAAGCTGGAGGGCGGGGCACCGGAGCACAAGCGCGTTGCGGCACCCACGGCGGCGCGGCTGGCCTGTGCGTGAGACCGTTCACGCAAGATCGCACGAAAGGGATAGCGCTATTGCGCGCTGAAATTGCCCGCACTGGCGATGAGCGTGGCACCACAGCTGGTCTTGTGGCCGTCGTAGGCGACGGCGATGCCATCGATCTTGTGATGCGGGTGTCCCTCGGCGATGGTGCAGTTGTCGTGCCCCTGCCGGGGGCAACTGCAGGCATCGCCGACCCGCGCGACCGGCAGGCCGCCTACCTTGAAATGGGTCGCGCTCACTTGCGTGACCTTGCCGCCGTGGGAAGTGGCGTCGCCGAGGCGGATGATGTTGGGCATGGTGGATTCCTTTCAAGCAGGGTGAGAGTGGAGGCGGGGCCAGGGTGAAGGTCGGGCGAGGGGTCTGAAATGTTGCTGCAGGCGGCTATGGTGGCGTACCTGACGTGGTTGATGCGGGTGCTACCTGCGTTGGCCGCAGCCGGAAACTCGTCAGCACGGCATCCCACAGCTGCAGCGCTTGCGCATCGTTCAGTGTGGTTTGTTGCGCATTGCTGTTCTGGTCGTGATGGCCGGTGGTCAGTTCGATCTTGATGGCGGGGGTATCGAGCGTGCCCTGTCCTTCGGTTTCCCAGATGAAGCTGTGGCTGAGCCCGCCGCCGCTGTTGGGGACGGTGACCAGGAACTCCTGGCCCTGGTAGGGACCGATCTGACGGTCTCCCTTGCGCAGCACGCGCACGGCAGTAGCCAACCGGCCCAGGGTCTGCAGTCCGCTGTGCATGCGCTCCAGCAACGGGCGGTCGTGCTTGCTCATCGCCAGGGGATAGAACCAGACGGACACGAAGGCGTCCGGGTGGCCGGCAATGTCGATATCAATGCCGGCTTCTTCGTTTTCCCATTCGGGGTTGGCGATGAAGCCGCCTTCGAAGCAATAGCCGGGGTCGGTGGGGATGTCATGCGTCGATCTTTTACGCAGGCCAGCCAGCGTCAGGCGCATGCGTTCCACTGCGTCGTCCTGATAACTCGGCATGCCGGCGGGCGGTGCGCTCATGCCGGCCTCCGTCCTGAATAAGTAACGGGTGCCATCGATCCAGCGATAGCCTTCTACCTGCACTATTTCCTCGATAAAGCTCTCCTCCCAATAGACAAAGATTCGCGAATACTGATCAGGCTTGATCAGCAAGCGTAACAAGCCAGGTTCGATATCGTGCCTGGCCGATCTGAGAATCTCTTCCTTGGCAACCATTTCCTTCTCAAACTCTTCCTGGCTCATGTCCTTTGGCTGCTCCAGAAGAGCGAAGTCATAGCGATAATTACCGCCACTCAATGTCGAACCTGCTGGCAGGTCGAGCAGAAAACGGCCGGTACAAAAAGTGGAGACTGCTGGAGTTGCTTGACGTGACTGGGCACTATTCATGATGGTCAATCGTTGGAAAGGTGTCAGGTCTCCAGACAAGGACGTCAAGACCAGCATGGCCGTGACGACTCTCAAGCGCGGAGACTTTTTGATGCTCATTATTCTTCTCAAGATTTCCGCAACAGCCCCGAAGAATTGACAATACGGACTATTGAATACAGGGTGACCGCCTGAGAAATTGCGGCATTGTAGGAAAACTGGTGGTCATAGCTCTCGTGCGACCTCAGCTTTCCTTCATGCTTGAAAAGCTGAACGACAAACGGCTTCGGAGCGGCTCCCGATTCGGCAGGGACAGTTCCATCTCCAGGGCCGGTGCCATCCTGCAGAATGCAGTAGCGATTGTCCTCGCCGCCAAATCGCAGCTCGACCATTCCATTCAGATCATCCGCTACCAGCTGCGCTTTCGTCGGATCGCCAGGCACCATCGGCTTGCACTTCCAGTTGATCTCGTTCCATGCCAACTGTTGTCCATCCGCGGCGTAATACGCGTAAGTATTCGGGTGATAGCGGTCTTCAATCTGTTTGTGAAAGGAGCGCGCGATTTTCAGGGTCCTGGCATATCTGTCGAAGTCTGGTGCGGGTCGCGTTTTTGCGACCGTCACTTTTCCATCCTTCTTGGCATGCTTGCTATCTTCACGACCGGCTGGATCGATCAAATCCTCCCGAATCAGCTTCCACCAATCCGCCGAATTGTTGAGATAGATGTTGCGGTAGGGATCGCCCTCGCCCAGAAAGCTTTCCATTTCCTCAGCCATTCCACGCTGCCCGATACCCACGTAACTCACCCGCAGCCAATGCCGTTCCCCGCGATTGCTCCAGGTCTTGTATTGCGCCGTCGGCAGCAATTCCAGTGGCCCGGGGGCATTGACCATCACTGCCGTGCACTCGGCGGCATTGCGTCCCAGGACGACCTGCCCGGCTCCCTCAAAGCCCGCCCGGATGCGCTTGTAGGTCGCCGGCGCACCGAGGGCCGGCATCACGCCGTGCACCACGCCCAGGATGCGCTCGGCCATCCCCGGCAACTCCGCACAGGCGCGGGCGACCAGACCACCCATGCTGTGCGTGACCAGGATCACCTGCTCGCAACTTCTTCCCTTGCTGCGGTAATAGGCGGTGATGCGTTCGATTTCCTTGGCCAGTCGCTGTGCCGATACCTTGTTGCTCTGCAGCCAGTTGTAACCCACCGCGTGTACCGGATAGAGCAGTTCAGCGGCCTCCTGCAGCTGCTTTTCCTGCAGCGGCGTGAAGGGCTTCTGCGCACCCAGCTTGCCTGCATCCTGTCGTGCCATCACGAGTTCCTGCCAATGTGAAGTGAGCTTCTTCCCCTGGCTTGCAGGGTCGAAGATCAGGGCCATGCTGGTCTCCAGCAGTGAAAGAATGGGCAGATAGTCCGCGTGGAGTTGCCCCCAGCCGCGCCACTTGACGCGCTCGGCGTCGCTCTTGCCGGGGGCGAAGGCCAGCAGCGTCTTGCTGATGTCGTCGGGAAAGGCCGGACCGTCTTCGTCTACCTCGGTACTATCGGGATTGAGCAATCGCTGTCGGTCCGCCGCCGTGCGGCCGACATGCTTGAGCGCCAGCGCCAGGGTTTCCCATCCGCCCTCCGGAGGAAACCACGCCGGCCGCTTGTCGCGACCTTTGAGCTTGAGTCGTGTGCCCATGATGCCGGGTACGAATACGATGGGCATGACAATGTCCGGACTGGTCAGGCACAGGGCTCGTACCTTCATGCGCTGGCCGGTCAGCACCGACTGGGCGATCTCGTTGCCTTGCTCGTCCCATGCGGTCGGGACCAGGCGCGTTGGCGCGGGTCCTTTAACCGGAGCAATCATGGCCGACTCCCTTGGGGATCCAGCACGGGGCGCAGCCGGAAGCTGTTGAGCACGTCGTCCCACAGCTTGATGGCCTGTTCATCGGTCAGCCTGGTTTGTTGCGGATTGCCGTTCTTGTCGCGATAGCCTGTGGTGAGTTCGATCTTGAGCGCAGGCGTGTCGAGCGTGCCGTCGCCTTCGGTCTCCCAGATGAACTTGTGGCCGCGCATGCCGCGACTGCTGGGGGCGCTGGCCAGGAATTCCTGGCCCATATAAGGGCCGACCTGCCGCTCGCCCTTGCGCAATACGTGCACTGAGGTCGCCATCTGGCCCAGCGTCTGCAATACCCCGCCCATGCGATCGAGCAAGGGCTTGCTGTGGGCACTCCTTGCGAGCGGGTAGAACCAGACTGAAACGAAGGCATCGGGATGGCCGGCGATGGTGATGTCAATGCCGGCTTCTTCCATTTCCCATTCGGGGTTGGCGATGAAGCCGTCTTCGAAGCAATAGCCGGGCTCAGTCGGAATGTTATGGGTCGACCGTTTTTGCAGGTTGGCGAGAATCTTGCGCATGCGATCGATGGTGTAGTCCTGGCGGGTCATTGTTCCGGTTCTGGGTTTGCTCATGCCGGCCTCCTTTTTGAACACGTAACGAGTGCCGTCAATCCAACGGTGTCCATCAACCTGCGCTATTGATGTAATACCGCTTTGCTCCCAATAGACGAAGATCCACGAGTGCAGATCCGGTTTGAGCAACAACCGCAACAGACTAGGCTCGACGTTATGCTTCGTTGATCTGAGCGTCTTTTCCTTGGCCGCCATTTCGGCCTCGAACTCTTCCAGACTCATGGATTTAGGTTGCTCCAACCGCGCAAAGTCGTAACGATAATTGCCGCCGCTGAGTACCGATCCTGCCGGCATATCGACCAGGAAATGACCGGTACAAAAAGTTGAGATCGTTGGATCAATTTCCTTTTCCTGTACTTTGTTCATGATGGCAATCTTGGGTTGAGGTGAGAGGCATCCTGATAAAAGAAAACTGACAGCGATAACCAGACAGGGAATAAGTCGAAACGATTTATTCATCAGCATTTTTCTCCTGAAAGCGCTTTCAGAATCTCCGATGTGTTCACGATTCTGATGATGGAATAGAAGGTGGTCGCCTGCGCAACCTTGGCGTTGAAAGAAAACTGATGGTCATAACTCTCGTGCGACTTCAGCTTTCCTTCATGCTTGAACAACTGGACGACGTGCGGCTGCGGGGATCGACCCGACTCAGCCGGAACCGTGCCATCGCCTGGGCCTGTGCCACGCTGCAAAATAAAAAACTGGTTATGGCTGTGGTACTGGTCGAAGCTCAGCGTCACCGTGCCGTTCAAATCATCGGCATCAAGCCGGGCCTTCAGCGGATCACCGGACACCATGCGGTTGCATTTCCAATTGATCTCGTTCCACGCAGGCTGCTGTGGGTCGGCGGCGTAATACGCGTAGGTATTGGGGTGGTAACTGTCTTTAATGTGTTGATGAAATAGCTGTGCGACTTCCATCTTTTTTCTATACCGATCAAAGTCAGACGTTTCTTCACCCGTACGAACCAGCACCTTTCCCTCACTCTCCGCCCGCTCCCTATCCTCCCTCCCCGCCGGATCAATCAAATCCTCCCGTACCAACTTCCACCAATCCGACGTATTGTTCAGATAGATCTGCGCGTAGGGATCCCCCTCGCCCAAAAAGCTGTCCATCTCCTCTGGCATCCCGCGCTGGCCGATGGCGCGATAGCTGGCGCGCAACCAGTGCCGCTCTCCTTGATTGGTCCAGGTCTTGTATTGCGCAGTCGGCAGCAGTTCCAACGGCCCCGGCGCATTGGCCATCACTGCCGTACAGTCAGCCGCATCGCGTCCCAGTACCACCTGCGCCATGCCTTCAAACCCGGCCCGGATGCGCTTGTAGGTAGCCGGCGCGCCAATGGCCGGCATCACGCCATGGATGACGCCCAGAATGCGTTCAGTCATTCCCGGCAGCCGCGCACAGGCACGTGCCACCAGGCCGCCCATGCTGTGCGTGATCAGGATCACGCCCTCACAGCGCTTTCCCTTGCTGCGGTAATACGCCGTAATCCGCTCGATCTCGTCAGCCAGTCGCTGCGCGGAGACCTGGTTGCTCTGCAACCAGTTGTACCCCACGGCATGCACCGGATAAAGCACCTCGGCGGCATCCCGCAGATGTTCTTCCGAAAGTGCAACAAAGGGCTTCTGTGCGCCCAGCTTGGCTGCATCCTGCCGATCCATCACCAGCTCCTGCCAGTGCGAGGTGAGCCGGGTGCCCTGGCTCGCAGGATCGAAGATCATCGCCATGCTGGTCTCCAGCAGCGAAAGAATGCCGAGATAGCTGTCTGCATGGAGCTGTCCCCAGCCGCGCCATTTGATACGCTCGGCATCGGTCTGGCCGGGAGCAAGCGACAGCAGGGTCTTGCTCGTGTCATCAGGAAAAGCCGGACCGCCATCATCCACCTCAGTGGTCTCCGGATTGAGCAAACGTTGCCGGTCTGCCGCCGTGCGGACCAGATGCGTGAGCCCCAGCGTGATCGTCTCCCAAGTGTTCTCGGGTGGCAGCCAGGCCGGCCCCTGGTCGCGTTTGCTGACCCTGAGCCGCGTCCCCATGATGCCCGGCACGAACAGAATGGGCACCACCACCTCCGGCGTGGTCAGACACAAGGCTCTGACCTTCTGGTTCTCTCCGGTCAGCACCGATTGCGCCACATCATTGCCGTCTTCATCCCAGGCGGTGCCGACCAGCCGGGTCGGTTCTGCCGCCTGCTCCGGCAGGGAAGATTGCTTCATCCTCTACTCCTTCACGATCCGCAGCCGCGCGATACGCAGGGCCTGGTCCTGGCTCAAGGCCGTACGTCCCTGTTCATCAGTGACGCCTTCAATGACGCTGCCGTCATCGAGCTCGATGCGATAGCGCTGCCGCGCATGCGGCCGGCCACTGCCGCGCCGGGCCAGGATGAAACGTTCGTCGGTACGCATGGCGCTGGCAGGCAGTTCCACGCCAGGAGGCGCACTGTCCGCACCACTCACATGATGGAAATTCGCCGAGCGGATGATGTGATCCGCGTTGCTCTGCTGCGTGATCGCGCCGCCCCCCAGATCAATCTGCGCACCCTGCGCCAGCAGCTTCAGCCGGGGAGCCTGCAGGACGATCTCATCCACAGCGGTCAGGATGATGCGGCGCGCTGAGGTGGCTTCGATGTCGTCGCCGTGCGTCTGCAATTGCAGCTTGCCGCTGGCCGCGACCAGCCGCATCCCCAAGCGCTGCGCAAACACGCTGATACTCTCCGCCACCCGCACCAACAGCTTCTTGCCCGCAGAGAGCTGCGTATTGCCCACGCTGACCAGGTCGATTTCCTTCTGCGCACCAAGGACCACGCCCTCATCACTGGTGATGGCCACACCGGCCGGTGCAGTCACGGCCACCACCGGCTCGCCGCCACCGCTGCCTTCGGCCTGCGTGTTGCTGCCGGTCTCCCAGGCATCGAGCCGCGTGCGCAACGCGCTCAAGGACTGCACTGCCGTCGGCCCGGCATGATGGGTCTCGGCCAGCGCCGCCAGTTCCTGCTGGACGTTCTGCAGCACGCGCAGCAGCCCCAGCATCTCGGCCCGATCCAGTTGCGCGCCGCTGGCCTGGCTGCGCCGGCTCGCGCTGATCAGCACACCCTGTCCACCGCGCAGCGCCAGCGCCTGGTCCGTCCGCAACTCGGCGCCTTCGCCGCGCGCATCGCTGCGTCCCTCGGTGCGGGGATGCGTGAGCCAGCCCAGGTTCAGCTCGCTCTGTCCGTGTTGCGAAGCAAGCTGGGCGCTGATCTGGCGCGGGGTGTCGTCGAGCCGCAGCTGGTTGTAGCGCTGGCCCTGAATCTCCTTGCTGCGCACGCCCGCCAGGAAGCGGTTGCCGGGCAGGCTGCCGACGCCGCTGAAGGCAGGCGGTAGCGACAGGCCGTTGTACAACCGGCCGATCACGACAGGCTTGTCAGGATCGCCCCCGAGGAAATCGACGAGCACCTCGTCACCCACGCGCGGCAGATTGATCGCGCCCCATTGCCTTCCGGCCCAATGACTGGCCACGCGCACCCAGGCGGAATCGCGTTCGCTGTCGCTGGCGCCGCCGGCGAGCTGGTGATCCTGCATGCGGGTCCCGTGAAAGCGCAGCTTGATGCGGCCCAGCGCGTCACAGTACAGTTCTTCGCCCGCCGGGCCGACTACGTGGGCATTCTGCAGACGCGGCCGGGGCAGATCCACGCGGGGATCAAAGGCCGGTACCAGCGGGATGCCACGCCGCACGCATGCGAAATGGTTCAGATAGCGCAGGCCTTGTTCGCGGCAACGGCGCTGCAGGCCGTCCAGTCCGGCGAATCCGCTTTCACGATGCGGCGCTGCGCGCTGCAGGCGCTCCTCCAGCGAGGCCGGCAGGTTGTTCTCGGCATGGAACTCCAGCCGGGTCACGACGAATTCGCGCTCATGCGGAGGATGACGTTCCAGCTCGGGATGCCCCGTGATATCAATCCACTCGCCCACACGCAGCGCACGCACCGTGGAATCGGCACCGAATTCCTTGCTCTCCAGCGCCAGCCGCTGCATGCGCGCCCGGGCAATCTGGTCAAGATCTTCACCATCGTCGGCAATGTGCGGGGCCTCGACCAGATAGTCATCCAGCAGCAGGGCAAAGCGGTCGCCCAGTTCGCCCTGCGCTGCCGGATTGTTCACATGCCGTTGTAGCGGCCCATCCTGCGCGTGATCCCAGGTATGGCGGCTGACACTGCCGGCCCGCAGGCGGCGCGTGGCCTGCCAGCGCAGGAGGCCGTCCTGCGTGCCGGGCGCATGATCGCGTCGCCAGGGAACGCTGCCCACCGCATTGCGCGGCAGCTGCATGGAATCGTCAAACAGCACCAGCACATGGCGCGGACAAGCAGCCTGGCCCGGCAGTGGCGGCTCGCCCGGACGGATGCACCAGCCGATGCCGCGCCGCTTCCACAGGCGGCGCAGGAAATCGGCATCGGATTCGTTGTGCTGCATGATGAATTCGCGTGCCGGGTAGCGTTCTCCCAGCAGCGACCAATCCACCTCCATGCTGCTGGCCAGCAAGGGGCTGCGTTGCCGCCATTCGCTGATGAGGATCTGCGTTACATCGGCCTCGCTGGCGTGCAGGAAGACGCGGGTGTTGATGCGCTGGCCCATCAGGCTCAGGGCATCGCGCAACAGCAGGCGATAGCTGCTCAGCTCGCCATCGATCTGTCCCGCATGGACCTCGGCGATGAAGCCGCAGATGGTGCGCAACAGACCCTGGTCCGTCACCAGCTGGATTTCTGCCGGCACCGCCATGAATTCCTTGAGCGGCAAGTCCTCGCGCGGCGAGAGACACAGCACCTCCACTTCAGTGGCACCACACAGCGTTTCGCGGCCCGTCACCTGCTGTATCAGCAGCGCGTCCTGCAAGGCCGCGTGCGATTGCGGCAAGCGCAGCCGGAGGGCGCGGGCCTGTTGGGACCATGGTTGGAGTAGCGCGGAAAACGTGCGGTCGGGCATACGGACATCCTTGCTGGAATAGCCATCCGCGCAGCATCCCGGAACCAGGGCGATGCCGGCATCAAACGGCAGAAGGGGAGAGGAGGGCCATGCTAGAGGAGAGCTGCGCGCGCTTGGAGGAAGTGGCCGAGGTTGTCAGGCAAACTCGTCAGAGTTCGACCAGCCGCATTGCGCGGCTGCCATTTTGTTGTGCCATGCTGATCCGCCCCGGGGGCGCTATGATAGGCGGCGTGCCGGCATGACCGGCCATCCGGAGCCCGGCCCGATGCAGGCCTGGCCCACAGCCACCCGACAGGAGACAAGACGTGCCCCCAGACATCGCGCCACGCCCCGTGATCACCCCGGCCCACTACCGTGCCGATACCACCGCTGCCTACGACTGGCAGATCCCCGAGGTCTTCAACATCGCCCACGCCGCCTGCGACCGCTGGGCAGATGGCAGCGGCCGTCCCGCCATCATTGCCGAGGACGGCGATGGCAAAGTCACCACCTGGAGTTTCGACCAGCTCAAGATCCTGAGCGACCAGTTCGCCAATGTACTGAGCGAGGCCGGCATCCGGCGCGGCGACCGCATCGGGATCTACCTCTCGCAGCGCATCGAAACTGTCATCACTCACATCGCCGCCTACAAGCTGGGCGCAGTGACGGTGCCGCTGTTCTACCTGTTCGGCCCGGAATCGATCGCCTATCGGCTCGACAACAGCGAAGCCGCCGCCCTGGTCACCGACGCATCGGGCATGGACAAGGTCCATCTCGCCGGAGAACTGCCGGCACTGAAAGTGGTGTTCTGCGTGGAGCAGTCCGACATCGTGCTGCCGCAGACTACCGATTTCTGGGACCGCCTGCATGCGGCCTCGCCCACGTTCGAACCGGTCACGACGCTGGCCGACGATCCGGCCATGATCATCTATACCTCCGGCACCACCGGCAAGGCCAAGGGCGCACTGCATGCACACCGCGTCCTGCTGGGTCATCTGCCGGGCGTGGAAGTCTCGCACGACAGTTTCCCGCAGCCCGGTGACCGCTTCTGGACGCCCGCCGACTGGGCCTGGATCGGCGGCCTGCTGGATGTCCTGCTGCCGTCGCTGTATCACGGCGTGGCGGTAGTAGCGCGCCGTCTGGAAAAATTCGATGCGTCCACCGTCTTCGGATTGCTGGCGCGGCATGGCATCCGCAACGTGTTCTTCCCGCCGACCGCGTTGAAGATGCTGCGCGGCACGCCGGATCCACGTGCGCAATGGGATTTTGCGCTGCGCAGCGTGGCCAGCGGTGGTGAGACGCTGGGCGACGACCTGATCGCCTGGGGCCGCAGCGCGCTGGGCGTGACCATCAACGAGTTCTACGGCCAGACCGAATGCAACCTCGTCGTATCGTCCTCCTCGCGGCTCTACCCCAGTGCCTCGGGCAGCATGGGACGCGCGGTGCCGGGGCACGATGTGCAGATCGTCGATGAAGAGGGTGCCGTCCTGCCGCGCGGCGAAGTCGGCAATATCGCCATCCGTGCACCGGATCCGGTGATGTTCCTGAGCTACTGGCGCAATGATGAAGCGACGCGCGAAAAATTCGCCGGCGATTTCCTGCTCACGGGAGACCTGGGCAACATGGACGAAGCCGGCTACATCCGCTACCTGGGCCGCAATGATGACGTCATCACCAGTGCCGGCTATCGCATCGGCCCCGCTCCGATCGAGGAATGCCTGATGCGCCATCCGGCAGTGCGGATCGCCGCCGTGGTCGGCGTGAAAGATGCCCTGCGTACGGAGGTAGTGAAGGCTTTTGTCGTGCTGCAGGAAGGACATGCCCCGGACGCTGCACTGGTGGCGGCCCTGCAGCAGCATGTCCGTTCACAGCTGGCGGCGCATGAATATCCGCGCGAAATTGCCTTTGTCGATGCGCTGCCGACCACGGCCACCGGGAAGATCATGCGCAAGGCCTTGAAGGAGCGTGCCGAGCAATCCTCCTGAGGCCGCTCAAACCCCGTGCACCAGCCACTGCATCAGCCACGACAAGCCGAACAGCAGCGCGCCGATCAGTCCCCCGACCAGCGTGCCGTTGATGCGGATGTACTGCAGGTCGCGGCCGATGTTGAGTTCGATCTGGCGTGACAGCTCGGCCGTGTCCCACTGCTTGATGGTGTCGCTGATGTGGCGCGTGAGCAGCTGGGCCACATCCGGACTGAGGCTGGCGATGGCCTGTTCCAGATGGGCGTTGAGCGAGGCGCGCAGTTCGGCATCTTCCTGCAGGGCGCGCCCGATCCACTGCGTGGCTGCGCCGGCCTGGGCGTGCAGGGCCGAATCGGGACGCGCCAGGTCTTGCCGCAGCCACTGGCGCAGGCTGTCCCACAGGCTACCCACATAGGCGTTGACGGCCTCGCCCTGCAAGATCTCGCGCTTGATCTCCTCCGCCCGCTCGCGCAGGGCCGGGTCTTCCTTCAGGCGCGTCACGAAGCCGGCCAGCTGGCGATCAAAGGCTTGGCGCAGCGAGTGCCGCGGATCCTCGGCGATGCCGGTGAGCAGCTTGTCCAGAATGTCGGCCAGGGTATCGGCGGACTTCTCGCCAATCCAGTTCGAGGGCAGCAATTTTTCAATTTTGGGATATTCGCGCTGCAGCCATTCCACCATGCGTTCGGCGATGAACGCACGCGTCTGTTCGCGGTTGAGCAGCTCGGCCAGGGCCACGATGGCGCGGTCCAGCAGCTGCTGGTGACGGCCATCCAGTGTCAGCGTATCCAGAATGCTGGCCAGCGAGCGTGACAGGTCCAGCTTGCCCAGCGCGGTCTGCAGAGCTTCTCGTACAAAGGCCTGGATCCGGCGGTCATCGGTGAGCGTGAGCACGCCACCGACCGCCTGCGCCATGTAGCCGCCCAGGCGCGCGGCATTCTCGGGCGCAGCCATCCAGGCCGAGAGTCGCTGCGCCGGATCATGGCGGCGCACCAGTCCGGCCAGCGACTGCGGACTCAGGAATTTCTCTTCCACGAAGACGGCGAGGTTGTCGGCGATGCGATCCTTGTTGCGCGGGATGATGGCGGTATGGCGGGCCAGCAGCGGCAGCGGAATCCGACGAAACAGCGCCGTGACGGCAAACCAGTCGGCCAGTGCGCCCACCATGGCGGCCTCGGCCATGGCACGCAGCAACGCGCTCCAGGTGGAGGGCGCTGCCAACGAGGCAGCCACGAACAGCGCAGCCGAGCCCAGCAGACAACCCAGGGCTAGACGCTTGGTACGGCGCAAGGCTTGTTGTTTATCCATGGCAGAGAGTGAGAAATTTCCGGCGGCATGCTCGCAGCATGAGACGAGGAGTCAAAACAAGGCGGGAAGTTCTGAAAAATTTCGAATCGCCACTAGAACAATTTCGAAAAATACGCGCTGAAACTAGGATCGGAATCTCGATAAATTTCGATTATTCACCAAGACATTCGAGGGTATAAGTGATTGTCACCGATAGTTTGTGCGTTTGTAATTGTAGCTAATCGACCGTCACCCCTAGCCGCATTGATCCTTGCGCTCATGAAAAAATCAGAGACTCCACAGAGCGCCCGCGTCATCTTCGGACAGAACGTCCGCAGGGTGCGCCGGCTTAAAGAGATGTCACAAGAAGAGCTGGCCTTCCGCGCTGACATCAGTCGCACCTACCTGAGCGAAGTCGAGCGCGGGGAAAGGAATATTTCCGTCGACAACATGGAGGCCCTGGCCCTCGCGCTGGAGATGGAATTGCCCGATCTCATGCGGACCAGCTTGATTTCGCTGCCCAGTGAGGATTCGCGCTGACCCCCGGCATCCCGGCTTGAAGCTGCATGGCGCGTGCGCGCCATGTTTGCTTTCTGCTGCGCTTTTCGATTCTTGTTGACCGTCTTCTTGCAAGGTTTGTTGTTCGTTTTGTTGTTCGTTTTTCTGCACGTTCATCTGTACATCTCTCTGCACGTTTCCCGGTACAGTGCACGCGCGTTGTTCGCCACCTGTGTCACGCTTTGTCCGGCACGTTTACCGCAGCTTCGGGGAAGCGCAAAGTGAACACGGTACGTCGTCCCGGTTCGCTGCTTGCGCTGGCTTGTCCGCCGTGCAGCGCCATGATGGTCCGCACGATGGCCAGGCCCAAGCCACTGGAACCGCTGGCGCTGCTGCGCGAAGGATCGGCGCGGTAGAAACGGTCGAAGATGCGTTCGATCTGGTCCGGCGGGATCCCCGGCCCGGGGTTGGCCACCCCGATCAGGGTCGCGCCCGCCACCACGGTGGCCTCCAGGCTGATGACGCCCTGCGGCGGTGTATAGCGGATGGCATTGGCGACCAGGTTGCCCACTGCACGACGCAGCAGGGTGGCATCGGCGTGCAGGATGCCGCTGCCGGCCACCGCGATGCGTACCTGCGCCTCTTCGGCGATGCCCTCGAAATAGTCGGCGATGCGGTTGAGTTCCTCGGCCACGTCCAGCGGCTGGATCTGCAACACCACGTGGGCGTTGTCGGCGCGGGCCAGGAACAGCATGCTTTCCATCATGCGCGAGAGGCGTTCGTATTCCTCGATGTTGGAACTGAGCAGGGCCTGGTATTCATCCAGGCTGCGCGGCTTGCCCAGCGCCACCTGGGTCTGCACCATCAGGTTGTTGAGCGGGGTGCGCACGTCATGCGCAAGATCGGCAGAGAACTGGCTCAGTTGCTGGAAGCTGCGATGCAGACGGTCCAGCATGTCGTTGAAGGATTGTACGATCTCGTGCAGTTCACGCGGCGCGGCCTGCAGATCGAGCCGGGTATCGAGCTTGTTGGCCGAGATGGCGCGCGTCTGTGCCGCCATCATGCGCAGCGGACGCAAGCCGCTGCGCACGAGGAAGTAACTCAAGAGCGTTGCCAGCACGGTGCCGATGGCCGCCGCCCACCACACATCGGCGCGATAGTCCGCCAGCAGCAGCATGCGATCCGAGGCCGTACGCACCACCAGCACGATGGCCTTTTCGCCCGAGCGAGTGACCGGCATGCTGGCAATGTAGCGCGCGCGCAGGTCGCCCATGCGCAAGGCCTCGATGTGGTCCCAGCTGCGGATCTTGACGGTGGACAGGTCCACATCCGGCGAGGTGCGCGTGGGGTCATGGCTTTCCAGCAGGGTGCTGCCATCGGCGCGGGCGATGCGCACCAGCAGCTGGTCATGACCGGAGAGGGTGTCCAGCACCAGGTGGCGGCGAGCGAGGATGTCATCCAGTGACGCCGCATGCTCGACCAGGTGATTGATGGAGCGGCACTTGCCGGCCAGCTCTTCATCGTCGCGCGCCTCCAGCTGCATGTGCAGCGAGTGCGACAGATAGCTGCCGACGGCCGTGAACAGCACCAGTGCCAGCAATCCGAACAGCACCACCAGCCGCAGGCTCATCGACGCGGTAGCTCGTCTCACCGCCGCACCTCGAACACGTAACCCATGCCCCACACGGTGTGCAGCAACTTCTGGTCAAATCCTTCATCCAGTTTGGCCCGCAGACGGCGCACGGCCACGTCTACCACGTTGGTATCGCTGTCGAAATTCATATCCCATACTTGCGAGGCAATCTGCGGACGCGACAGCACCTCGCCCGGACGGCGGATCAGCATGTGCAGCAGGGCAAACTCCTTGGCGGTGAGATCGATGCGCTGTCCGGCGCGCGTGACCTTGCGGCGGATCACATCCACCACCACATCCTCGTACTCGATCAGATCGGCCTCGCGGCTGGGACCGCGCCGCAGCAGGGTGCGCACGCGCGCCAGCAGTTCGGTGAAGGCGAAGGGCTTGACCAGATAATCGTCGGCACCCAGCTCCAGGCCTTTGACGCGGTCTTCGACTTCGTCGCGGGCGGTGAGGAAGAGCACCGGCGTGTCATGCGTGCGGCGCAGTTCGCGCAGGATATCCCAGCCGTTCATGCCGGGCAGCATCACGTCCAGGATGATCAGCTTGTAGTCCAGCGTGCGCGCATTGTGCAGGCCGTCCACACCGGTCTGCACCCAGTCCACCACGAAGCCGGACTCGGTCAGGCCGCGACGCAGGTACTCGCCCGATTTGGGCTCGTCCTCTACCAACAAGATGTGCATGATCGGAATTCCTGACGGACAAGTCCGTATTGTGACGCAGCCGGATGCGGCATTCATTACAAATGTGTAATGACTGGGCAATGTTTCTGTACGGCCCCCCTCCCTAGAATCCATTCCAACGACTCGCCAACCAAGCACGGCGATCGCGCCATCCCTGGCAGCGCACATCCTGTGCAGCACCAGGGATCTTGTGAAAACGCACTCAAAGGAATCTGATCATGAAAACCTCGCACCTCGTCCTCGGCGCACTGGCCACCGCCTTTTCCCTGTCGGCCTTCGCTCAATCGACCGTGACCACGGAAGCCGCACGCGATCAGGCCAACCTGAACGCCCGCAGCAACTATCCGGTGGTGCAATTCCAGGGCAGCAAGACGCGCGCCGATGTCGTCGCCGAGCTGCAAGCTGCACGCCTGGGCGAACCGATGCAGAACACCGGCACCAAGCCTTCGGTCTCCGACAGCAGCACCCAGGGCCAGGCGCTCGACACCTCGCTCTACAGCGGCGCGTGATCGCACCTGCCCGGGTCTGTGCTCAGGACGCGCGCTGCCGGCCCTCCAGCAGCGCCGTGAACTGTTCTCCCGGCATGGGCCGGCCGTACCAATAGCCTTGATACAGCGTGCAACCCTGCGCATGCAGCAGGTCACGCTGTTCCATCGTTTCCACTCCTTCGGCGATGATGGACAGCCCCAGGCTCTGGCCCAGCATGATGATGCTGCGGATGATGCTGGCCGTGGCCGCATCATCCTGCATCCGGCGCACGAAGCTCTGGTCGATCTTGAGCTGGTCGATGGGGAAGCGTCCCAGGTAGGACAGGGACGAATACCCGGTCCCGAAATCATCCAGCGAAATCGAGACCTCATGCAACTTGAGGTCATTCATTTTTTCGATGACCTCATCGATTTTGTCGATCATCATGCTTTCGGTCAGTTCCACCTTCACCGCCTTGGAGCTGATGCGGTGCTGGCGAATGGTTTCGTGGAAGCGCGCCACGAAGTGGTCCACCTTGAATTCCTGCGCCGACACATTGACCGCCACCACCAGCTCCCTGGCCAGTCCTTCGCGCTGCCAGGATTCGAGATCGCGGCAGATGGCTTCCAGCACCTGGTGGCCGATCTCTTCCATCAATCCCAATTCTTCGGCCACCGGAATGAACAGCGCCGGCGGCACCATGCCCTTGAGCGGATGCTTCCAGCGCACCAGCGCCTCAGCCCCGACCACCTTGCCCTCAAAGGTAACCTGCGGCTGGTAATGCACCACGAACTGATGCTGCGCCACCGCCGTGCGCAATTCCACTTCCAGTGCGCTGCGCTGGCTGGCCAGGGCCTGCATGGCCGGATCGAAGAAGCGGAACACATTGCGGCCTGCTGCCAGTGACTGCACCATGGCCAACTTGGCCTGCATCACCGCTTCCTCGGCCGATTGCACGTCACCGCGCAGGATGTTGATGCCGATGTTGAGAGAGTAGGGGAAACTCACGGTGCTGCCCTGCGGTTCGGCCAGCGCGGCGATAAGGCGGTGTGCGAGCGTTTCGCAGAAGCGGATGCCTTCGGCCAGGTCGCTCACCGGCAGATCGCATCCCAGCGCAAATCGTTCGCCATCGAGCCGCGCCAGCGTCTGGTCGGCGGCGACACAGGCCCCCAGACGTCGCGCACATTCCTTGAAGAGCCGGTCTGCATCATCGGCCTTGACCAGGCCGTGCGACAGATCGGCGCGATGCATTTCCATGTAGAACACCACCAGCGGCAGGCCGTGTGCCTGCTGCCGTCCCAGGCCACGGCGCAGGCGATCGAGGAACAACTTCTTGTTGGGCAGATCGGTGACAGGATCATAGAAGGCCAGGCGGTCGATGCGGCTCTCGGCTTCCAGCCGTTCGGAGACATCGATGATGACCCAGATCTGGTCGTGCTGACCCGTGCCATCGATGAGCGAGGTATGCAGTTCGGCCGGGAAGCTGCGGCCATCGGCACGCTTGAGCAATACGATCTCGCCGGTCGCGCCATGCGGGCGCAGCAGCGTCTGGTTGATGTAGAGGCTTTGCTGCTGCGCATCCTCGAAGATCTGCGCACTGGCCAGCGTGGTGAGTCCCGCGCCATTGAGCGCAAGCATGGACTGCGCAGCATCATTGGCGAAGGCGATCCGTCCATCGCGCACGAACAGCACGCCCGCCGGGATATTGCCCAGGATGGCCGCCTGCTCATCGAAGAGGGTTTTGAGGCTGGTCTGCATGGCTTCCATGCGGTGAGCGAGGAGGCCGATCTCATCCTTTTGCGTGAGTGCGATACGGGTATCGAAGTGCCCGCGTTCGATGCGGCCGGCCGCGACGGTCAGCTTGCGGATGGGCGCGAGGATACGGCGATAGACCAGGAGGCCGATGATGAGCAGCGCCACCACTGCCTGCGCCAGCAGCACCCGCGTCTGGAAGCGCTTGTCTGCGGCGAGCTTGCGCTGCAGCTGGGCATCAGACACCACCACCTGCACGCTGCCCAGCGTGACCATGCGGTCCGGCTGCTGCATGGTCAGCGGCAAGGTACGCGTGAGCAGGCTGCCTGCGCGGCGCAGCGGTTCTTCCTTGCGCACGAGGACACGCTCCTCGGGGTCGCGCACTTCCACAGAGACCACCTGGGTATCGAGCATGCGTCCTTGCAGCAGAGCCATCATGTCGTTCTGGTCGAGGCTCCAGACCGGCAGCACCAGGCTGTGGGCGAGGGTCTGGCTTTTCTCATCGACCAGGGTGGTCATTTCCTGGCTGATCTGCTGCTCGCGCGTGCCGTTGAGGATGGTCAGGGCCACCACCACTGGCAGACTCATGGCCAACAGCATGGCACAGGCGATGTAGAGGCCGAGGCTGGTAGTCTTCTTGATCATGGCGGGCCGTGCGGGTCAGGAGGTGGATGGAAGGGCGGCGTGGACCTATTTGAACCAGTCCATTCTGTAAGTCTCGATGGCCTGGCGTTCGATGGGGGTCAGCCTGTCGTTGTGCAACTCGATCACGCGCGGACGCGTGCCGCGCATGGCCTGGTGGACTTGCCGGGTGGAACTGTGTTTCTGGATCAGGTCCAGCAGGGCACCGTTGCGATGGATTTTTTTCAGGCCGTCGAGCAGCGCATCGCGGATATCGTCGCGCCCGGGAGAGGTGTAGAAGAAGAGATCGGTCGGGTAGTACAGCACCAGGTCGGGGACGATGGCCAGCCGATGCCCGGGATCATAGGTTTCCAGTTCGCTGGTGGCTTCGAAGATGGAGCGGTTGTAGAAGTCGAAGCGGCCGGCCTTGAGCATCTCGAACAGATTGAGGTAGTTGCCTTGCGCCACCTTGAGCTGGTTGGCCTGCATGATGCTGGTGTCGACCCAGCCGATGCCGGAGCCGATGGTGAAGGCGCGCAGGTCGTCCAGGGTACGGATGGACCGGGCGCGTTCGAAGCTTTCGCGGTTGGCCAGCAACACCCGATAGCCGCCGCCCAGATAGATGGGGAAGGGGATGGATTCGAGGGTGCGGGTCATGCCGCTGCCGGCGGAGGTCGTGATGAGGTTGCAGTATTGGCCGGCCTGGATCAGCTGCACGTAGCGCTGGTCTGAGGTGGCGACATTGGCGACTTGGCAGCCCTTGATGGAGAAGGGCCGGCCGCTGGCACGCATGGCCAGTTCGAGGACGGCCTTGCGGTAGTTGATCAGGGGGTTGTCCTCATGGAGATCGGCGAGCTTGATCTCGATGACTTGCGCATTGGCGGCAGGCGATTGGGCGCGGGCGGAGGCGGCGCAGAGCAGACTCATCGCCAGGACGAGCAAGACCGCGACTACGCTTCGGGCGCTCGACTTGTCTCTACTCATGGCGGTGGGGAGCTCGAATTGTTCAGATGATGTTATGCAAGCGGGGAGGGAATCGCAAGGATTTGTGTGGGGTGGTGAGGATTTTGTGGTGTAGGGGCAGCGATGGGGGGTGTCGGGCGGAAACGTAGAGCGGGTGCGGATTTGGGTGTGAGGGATTGCGACTATTTATATTGCAAAATGCCAAATCTGTGACTCGGGCAAGGCCTTTGTCGGAGGCCTCGCAAGCGCTTCTCGTTTCCTCATTTTTTTCTGCATCTTGGTGGCAAGGCGAAGGACGGAACATGGCGGGCCATGACTCGAGCTTTGCGGGGCAGCAGAAAGTATTCTTTGAGAGCTTGAAGGAACAAGACTTGAGATTATTTTTTACGCAAATCACCCCCGAGTCACCGAACCCGAATTCCAATAACGGTCTACCACAAACAGTTAGCCGGATCTTCATTATCTTGGCCACCCTCGCAAGAATCTATCTACCAGTGAATCCTCCGTTCGCGCATGTCGTACGATTTCAATATTAAAAACCACTTCGAGGTCATCTATCGGCTTGAAGGCAATGCTCCCTGCCCACTGCTCCTTAAATGATGCGGGAACGAATGCACATCCGACACCAGCAGCGACCATTCCCGCTGCAGTAGCCACATCAGCCACCAATATTTGCGATTGCGCAGACAACGCCAGGTCCGCTGCGGAGAATGCGTCAGAAATCGCATCATGGTGTGCCGGTGACCGCTCACGTGGGAACATGATCAGCCTTTGTTGCGCAATATCTTTCAACCTCAGTTTCCCGCGCCGCTTCGCCAACGCTGTACGCATGGGTACCGCAAGCACCATACGGTCTGAATGTATTTTCTGGCCAATGAAATCGGCGTTGAATGGCGAGCGCCAACCTACAATGCCCAGGTCCAGTTCGTGGCGGGACAAGCGGGTCAGCTGCTCTGCAGAGAACATCGATTCAACCAATACCTCTACGTTCGGCGCTGTTTTCCGCAGCGACGCAATGGCTTGGGCGAGACTGGGCAACCAGCTATAGCCAGGAAGAACGCCAATCCGAAGTCGGCCGGTCAGACCCGATGAAGCAATTTTGAGTTGTGAAGAAAGTGCCGTGGAGCGCGCAAGAATGTCTTCTGCGCGCAGCTTCAATTCATCCCCCGCGCGTGTCAACGCTACCCCCTTCGGTCCTCTGATGAAAAGGGTCTCTCCCAATGCATCTTCCAACGATGAAATTTGGCGTGACAAGGCCGGCTGGGCGATATGAATTTCTTGTGAAGCATGCGCAATGCTTCCGTATCGGCATACCGCAAGAAAATACTTAAGCTGTTTTAGCTCCATTTTTAGCATCTCCACGAATAGCTATGCTGCGGAAGTATAGCTCTCTATATTGAACTGGTATTTGTTTGATTTGCTCAAGCTCACTAGCATGAACTCATCTTGGACGTAGAGCTTCAGGAACCCGTCAAATCGAGAGAGTTGAGAATGATGCACCCGAAAAATGCACTTCGCACCGCCAAAGGGCGGGTCCCTGCTGCCCTGCACCGAGAATCGTCAACTTATTTCACTGACATTGATCTCGACGGTGATGGGCACCAATCTGGCTTCGTCTTTTTCCCTCATTCGCCACATGAAGATGCATGGGGAACTGTGCGCGTTCCAATTGCAGTTATCGGAAATGGAGATGGTCCGACGGTGCTACTGGAAGGAGGAAATCATGGGGATGAATATGAAGGGCCCATTGCCCTGGGCGAGCTGATACGTACGTTGCGTTCGGAAGATATCAATGGACGTTTGATCATCGTTCCCGCAATCAACACACCCGCGGTAGATGCTGGACATCGCACATCACCCGTCGACGGAAAGAACATGAATCGGGTCTTTCCTGGCGACCACGCAGGCACGATCACGGAGCAGATTGCGGCGTTCGTCAACGACGAGCTGATTTCCCGGTCCGATGCACTACTCAGCCTGCACTCCGGTGGTTCCTCCCTGGAAATTATTCCAAGCACGATTGTTCAGCCCTCCGACAACGCTGACCAGTTTGAGCGCTGCAAGCTCGCAGCTAGCCGTTTTGGCGCACCGGTCTGCGTAGTGATGGATAACCTCGGAGACAGTCGACTGTGCGTCTCGTCTGCCATGTCAGCTGGCTTGACTTGTGTTTGCACAGAAATGGCCGGGGGCGGCAGGGTCAATATCGAGGCGCTTGAGTTGTGCCGGGAGGGGGTGCGTGACGTTCTTGCGTTTTGGGGCGTTCTTGAAAAGACATCCTCAAAGGAGCGGCCCGCAACGACGAAATTCTATGCGATGACGGGTGCGAACGCCTATGTGCTGGCGACCGAGACGGGCGTCTTTGAGCCTGCCGTTCGACTGGGAGACCAGGTTGAGGTTGGCGCTCTGGCTGGATATATCCATTTTCTGAGTGCGCCACACAAGGCCCCCGCTCCATTGCACTTCAAAGAATCTGGAATCGTGTACAGCCTTCGCCAGTTGGGGACTGTTGCGCCCGGTACCTCATGCGCGGTGATAGCCACACCACGGACTTAAAAAAGCCAAACCAATCGAGAGAAGAACATGAACGATACAAGATTCGGTAGCGATAGACCTGGGCCTGACCAGACAAAAAAAGAGAAAGCAGACAAGAAAGCGGTCCTCGCCGCGACGGTCGGCTGTATGCTCGAATGGTATGACTTCGCCTTGTACGGCTACTTTTCCGTGTTGATTTCCCGCCTGTTCTTTCCTGCGGACTCAGCCTATGTATCGCTTCTCCTGACAGTTGGAACGTTTGGAGTCGGTTTCGCCATGCGTCCTGTCGGCGCCATCGTTCTCGGTGCGATCGCAGACCAGAAAGGGCGCAGGATTGCGCTGAGCTGGACGATTTCCACGATGGTCATCGGGACATGCATCATCACGTTCTGTCCCACCTACGCCTCTATCGGTATTGCGGCACCTTTACTGATCGTTGTCGCTCGTCTCATCCAGGGCTTCTCTTCAGGCGGCGAAATGGGGACCGCTGTGGCCTTCTTGCTGGAAAAGGCTCCCAGGAAACACCGAATTTTATTTGCCAGCTTCCAGCAACTGATGCAGGTCAGTGCTCTTCTCATTGGCTCCCTGGTAGGCGCGGCTATCAACGCATGGATGAGCCCCGAGACGCTGGAGTCGTGGGGATGGAGAGTTCCCTTTGGCATCGGCTTGCTTATCGGTCCCGTGGGATGGTACATCCGTCGCCATACAGCCGAATCGGAAGAGTTCGAGCAAGCCTTGGTCAAGCGCAGGCTGGAAGGCCGGCACCGTCCCACATTCATTCGAACCATCAGCGAGTATCCGCGAGAAACCATCTCGGGATTCTGTATCACCGTGCTATGGACTGTTGGAACCTACTTCTTTCTCGTCTACATGCCCACATACGCGATGCGCGAGCTGCATCTTCCAGCATCAACTTCGCTGCTGAGCAATTCCGCTGCACTTGCCGCAGCAATGATCTGTGGCCCACTCTTTTCCGCATTGGCAGACAAGCATGGGCCCAAGTTGCTGTTGCAGCTTGCCTCAATTTCTCTGCTGGTCAGCTGCTATCCACTCATGCTCTGGCTCACTCAGGTACCGACAATTTCAACCTTGGTCATCGTGCAATGCATTCTTTCGGTCACGCTGTCGGCGTTCACGGGGCCTGCCGGCGGTACGCTGGCATCGTTGTTCCCCGCTGACGTACGCTCCACGGGTGTTTCCATTGCCTACAATCTGGCGGTAACGCTGTTCGGCGGGTTCTCTTCCCTGATCGCCACATGGCTCATTAATTTCACAGGTAGCCCATTGGCACCTGTCTGGTACGTTGCGTTTGCAGCTTGTCTGGCCGTTGCGGGCTCCTTCATGCTGCCTGCTCTGCGCGATAAAGAAATCTCACCAATCAATTGAACAGATATGGCCCTACATACAATTACCCCCCTTGTCCTGTCCACGGAGTTCTCTGCAAAGTTCGACGTTGAGGTCTTCCTGAAGCTTGACGCGGTACAACCGTCCGGCTCTTTCAAGATTCGCGGCATCGGGCATGCATGTGAAACCTATTATGCAGAAGGGGCAAGCCGATTCGTCTCTTCCTCTGGCGGCAACGCCGGCTACGCCGTTGCCTATGCAGGCAAGCAGCTCTGCGTGCCCGTTACTGTGGTCGTTCCCGTGACGACCTCACTGCATGCGCAGAAGTTGATTGCTTCCCAGGGAGCGGAGGTCGTGGTTTTCGGTGACTCCTGGATTGAGGCAAATGAAAAAGCCCAAACACTTCTGGACGAGCGGACCGTCTTCATCCATCCGTTCGATGACCCACTGCTCTGGAAGGGGCATTCCACGCTGGTCGAGGAACTGGCAGCGCAAGGGGAGAAACCAGACGTCATCGTATGTTCTGTGGGCGGTGGCGGCCTGCTGAACGGCATCATCGAAGGGATGAAGAACATCGGCTGGAGCGATGTAGGTATCGTAGCTGCAGAGACTGTTGGTGCCGCGTCATTGCATCAATCCTTGGCGGAGGGGCGTATTGTCAGCCTGCCAGAAATTGCCACGGTTGCGACTTCTCTGGGTGCCAAGACTGTTAGCCGCCGTACCTACGAACTTGCTTCTGAATTCAACGTAAAAACCTGTGCTCTGACTGACAAGGCAGCGGTGCAAGGTTCAGTCGACCTACTCAATTTCCATCGAATTCTGACGGAGCCCGCATGCGGTGTCTCGGTCGCGGCCCTTGGTGAAATCAAGCATCTATTCCCTGAAGCCAAACGCGTTGTCGTCATTGCCTGCGGTGGTATTGGTACCACCATCGGTCAGCTACAGGCGTGGCATGCTGACTTCGCATAATTTGGACGATCAAGATGCCATTCATTCGGATGGTCCAATCATTCAGAGAGCTTCAAATGAATATTTACGAGAAATTGATTGCGCTGGGTATCCAGCTTCCCAAAGTAGCGCCGCCTGCGGCCGTTTATGTGCCATGGGTAGCAACGGGTAATCTGTTGTTCGTCTCCGGTCATATCGCGAAAAGGGATGGTTCTCCGTGGGTTGGTCAGTTCGGCACCAGCATGAAAGTGGAGGACGGTGCCGCCGCCGCAAGGTCGGTCGCGATTGATTTGCTGGGTACAGTTCACGAAGCGCTGGGTGACCTCAACAGAGTAAAGCGGGTGGTCAAATTGACGGCATTGGTCAATTCGTCAGACACTTTTACGGACCACCATGTGGTCGCCAACGGCGCAAGCGCACTCTTTGCTGAAGTGTTTGACAGTGCCGGCAGCCACGCCCGTAGCGCATTTGGTGTCGCCCAGATTCCCTTTGGGGCGTGCATTGAAATTGAATTGATTGTGGAATTTTGAACTTGGAACCGCCAGCAGGGGAGAGGGGCCAGGGTCCCGCCTTCGTAGAGAAATGAAAACTCAAGAAGAGAAAAAGTTTGCCCGACATAGCTTTCTCGATAACGTGCAGGGACAGTTCATCGGGATAACAGCCATCTCATTTGGCATGTCCATGCTTGCCAGTCTGGGCCTCATTACTGGACAGACCGCTGGCCTGAGCTTTCTCTTGTCTTATGCAACGGGGATATCATTCGGGTTGTCGTTCTTTCTGGTCAACATCCCGTTTTACCTGCTTGCTGTGCTGCGGATGGGCATGAGATTTACCCTCAAGACACTGCTGGCAGTGTCTTCGATCTCAGTGCTCACCAACCTCTTCATCCATCGAATTTCCTATCAAAGCTTCGACCCCTTAATTGGTTCGATACTGGCGGGGCTAGTCATCGGACTAGGGCTGATCGGATTATTTCGTCACGGGTCCAGCAGCGGAGGAATAGGGATTCTGGCACTGTATGTTCAGGATAAAACTAACTTCAAGGCGGGCTGGAGCCAGTTGTTATTTGACGTCGCTCTCTTCGGCGCCGCGCTCGGTGTATTGGCGCCATCACGCGTTTTGCTCTCCCTGATTGGAGCATCGGTGCTCAACACCTTAGTTGCATGGAATCATCGGCCGGATTGGTACATCGCAAGATGACCAACGACGGCGCCAAGCTACTGACTATCCAAGCTCCAAATGCAAAAGCCAACCCACAGGTTGGCTTTTGTCATTGATGACGACACGGACCTTCAATTAGCTGGCAGTGGGGTCACCCTCTTTGTCACCCGACATGTAGGGAGTCACAGTAAGTGAAAATCCAGGGCACTGATTTCAAAGGCTTTTTTCACAATCGTGAATATGCGCCGGAGCTGCAAAGAATCAGATTAACTGAAAAAAAAATGAATATGCGTCACAGATAATGAAATTGGGGATGCCCCTCTAGCACGGTCACCGCTATTTGCTGACCATTATCGATTATTTCTTCATTTCCCTCTGTTCGCGTATGCATCGACGCCGACCGCTCAATTCGGTTCGTTAAACCCCTAACGCTGTGTCAGTAGTGCAATGGCCTCAAATAACAGGTCAACGATTATTTCCGATCCAACGGCATACTGGCTTTCTTGCCCGGAGAGAAACATGAACGTAGATCGGACGGAAGAAAAATTTTGCGCCAGCAAAATCAGATGCACAGCACTCGGCCCCCTGACGCCGGACAACCAGTTCTGCACAGTCCTCTCGCTTGCGTTCGTAAGCTTACACAGCGTCTTCACAGCGTGCCGAGATGCTCCAATCTCTTGCTTGAGCGCGACCTCAATCGCTATCGCATATTCATGAGATGTTAAATTTTTGGGAGCTTGATTCCGCAATTTTTTGCGTGCTTCTCGCAACATATTTCACCTCAGCGAAAGTATATTGATCCCAAACATAGGAGGTTAGGTCATAGCGCAGATGGACTAGATGAGGTGAAGGCGATGTCTTCAAACAGACCCGCAAATCGCACCCAGGACAAAGCTACTCAGCAGCGTGCTGCTGCGTATGTACGTATGTCCACTGAGCACCAGCAATATTCGACCGAAAATCAGCTCGAGGTAATAACAGCGTTCGCTCTGTCACGAAACCTGGAAATTACTAAGGTCTACACGGATGCGGGCAAGAGTGGATTACGACTAGAAGGTCGTGACCAGTTGAAGTCACTTTTGATTGACGTAGAGTCTGGAGTCGCTGAATTCGGGGTTATTTTAGTCTACGACGTCAGCAGATGGGGACGTTGTTGAATTGCATTTAAATCTGACCCACTTTCTCAGGAAATTTGCATCCTAAGTTGACCCATGTTTAGACCACAATCCTGCTCATGACAGCGAGCGGGAGAACGGAGTGATAAACGTGGCCCTACTTGGAATTATTCGACGCTGGTACATTAGAGACCATATCTCAATCCGGGAAATCGCCCGCCGCCTGGACATCTCCCGCAATACGGTTCGCCGTTATATCCGGTCGGACGCGATCGAACCAGCATACCCAGCAAGGCATTCACCGAGCTCTCTTGATGAGTTTGCTCCCAGGCTCTCCGCTTGGCTGAGCGCTGAGTCCGTTAAATCTCGAAAGCAACGAAGAACCCTGAAACAGATGTTCCTGGATCTAAAAGAACTGGGATATGAAGGGTCGTATGACCGTGTGGCCGCCTTTGGTAGGCGGTGGAAGGTGGGTCAAATGGAGAGGGTCAAATCTGCGAGCAAATCAACACCGCCATGGCAGCGCGTCGGTCGACTACGCCCAGTTTATGCTCTCCAATTACAACACTCATTGATGAACAACATGAGTCGAGTCGGTACTCAACGCGCACCAGACAGACTCATTCCTCATGGGATTGAGGTTTTGGTCGCTAAGGGAGAGAAATGGCATGCTCTTGATAATAAGAGCCTTAAGGATTCTGCTGCCGCGGCAGCAGCACCAAGCGCTGATGGTAAACATATTCTTTATATGATCGATGATGCTGTCGTCAGCAGAATCCGGCGAAGCGTAGAAAAATGGGTAAAGAACAACCCAAATGAGCCGGCGTCGATTGCTCTTAACAAAATACTGGGGAGGCCAAATTGGGTAAAAAATCTTCTTTGGTTCGATCATATTCTTCCAGAGGAAGATATGAAGAGCGTTACCGCGAAAGATGCTTTCCCAATGGTCCAGCTAGATGGGATTTCGGAGGAGCATAAAAGGTCTGTGGTCATTACGACCAACACCTATGGCTCTCCATATAGTTCGCTCAGCGGAGGTGTTGTCAGAGAGCCGGAGAAACAATCATCAATACTGGTTCTAAAGTTTGTTCGTTCGTAGCCCTGCCAACGAATTTCTAGAAGCGTAAAATTAGTAGCGTCATAGTCGAATTGTCGAAGCAATCTTTGAAATACAGTAAGGTGGGACATTTTCTAAACTATGACTGTTCGTTTTTACGGGAGTGACGATATTTTCACTTATCGTGACTCCTTATAAAAAACTCTACGAATCAAAGGCCAAATAATAAAAACGCCCGGCAAGCCGGGCGTTTTTATTTATTGACAGACGGATATTTTCAATACTCGCGTCAACCTATTTTCACTAAATTGGCAAAATTTTCACTTTCGGTGTCATCCGACAGCGAATCAAACGTCAATATTCCCCGCCTGCAACGCATTCGATTCAATAAACGCCCGACGCGGCTCCACATCATCGCCCATCAAGGTCATGAAGATCTGATCCGCAGCAATCGCATCCTCGATCTGCACCTTCAGCAAACGGCGCACGGTCGGATCCATGGTGGTTTCCCACAGCTGCTCAGGATTCATCTCGCCCAGGCCTTTGTAACGCTGCTTGTTCACGCCGCGCTCGGCCTCATCACGCAGCCACGACATGGCCTGGCGGAATTCAGTGATGACCGATTCCTTGCGCTTCTCGCCCTGGCCGCGTGCCACGATGGCACCCTTGCCGATGAGTCCCTTGAAGGTCTCGGCCGCCGTCGACAGCTGCTGGTAATCCGGACCGCTCACAAAGTCCGCATCGATCACGGTCGCCTTGATGTTGCCATGCTGGCGGCGATGGATATGCAGCGCCACCTTCTCGCTATGCTCATCCACGCGCGCCTGCACGTCGATGTTGATGTCGTTGATGGCCTTCTTCAGTTCTTCCGCAGTGGCGGTGGCCTGCTCGATGTTGTCCATCTTCAGGGCCACGCCGCCGGTCATGATGGCGTTCAGCGCCGATTCATCGATGGCGCGCGACAGGCGCATGATGATCGCGTTGGCCGTGTTGTACTGGCGTGCCAGTTCCACCAGCGCCTCGCCGCTGATCGGCGCAGCACCTTCAGAAGGCTTGATCTCGGCATCGTTCAGGGCGATCTGCATCATGTACTGCGCTTCCTCGAAGTCGTCCTTCAGGTAGCGCTCGTCCTTGCCCGCCTTGACCTTGTACAGCGGCGGCTGGGCGATGTAGATGTGGCCGCGTTCGACCAGCGCCGGCATCTGACGATAGAAGAGCGTCAGCAGCAGCGTGCGGATGTGGGCGCCGTCGACGTCCGCATCGGTCATGATGATGATGCGGTGGTAACGCAGCTTGTCCGGATTGAATTCGTCAGCACCGATGCTGGTGCCCAGGGTGGCGATGAGCGTCGTGATCTGCTCGGAAGAAAGCATCTTCTCGAAGCGCGCCTTCTCCACGTTCAACACCTTGCCGCGCAGCGGCAGGATGGCCTGGAACTTGCGATCACGCCCTTGCTTGGCCGAGCCGCCTGCGGAGTCACCCTCGACGATGTACAGCTCGCAAAGCGCCGGGTCGCGTTCCTGGCAATCAGCCAGCTTGGAAGACAAACCCAAACCATCCATCACACCCTTGCGGCGCGTCAGTTCGCGTGCCTTGCGCGCAGCTTCACGGGCGCGCGCGGCTTCGACGATCTTGCCGCAGATGATCTTGGCATCGTTCGGCTTCTCGGCCAGGAAGTCGGTCAGGGTCTTGGCGACGATTTCTTCCACCGGGCCGCGCACTTCGCTGGAGACCAGCTTGTCCTTGGTCTGCGAACTGAACTTCGGTTCCGGCACCTTCACCGACAGCACGCAGGTCAGGCCTTCGCGCATGTCGTCGCCGGAGATCTCGACCTTGGCCTTCTTGGCGAGATCGTTTTCTTCGATGTACTTGTTGATGACGCGGGTCATGGCCGCACGCAGGCCGGTGAGGTGAGTACCGCCGTCACGCTGCGGGATGTTGTTGGTGAAGCAGAGCACCTGCTCGTTGAAGGCATCGTTCCATTGCATCGACACGTCCACCGACACCAGCGTGCCCTGGTCGGATTGCTTCTCGCCGGTAGCCTGGAAGATGGTCGGGTTGAGGATGCTCTTGTTCTTGTTGATGTATTCCACGAAGCCGCGCGTGCCGCCTTCGAAGGCGAAGTCCTCTTCCTTGCCGGTACGCTGATCGGTCAGCTTGATATGAACGCCATTGTTCAGGAAGGACAGTTCGCGGATACGCTTGGCCAGGATCTCGTAGTGGAATTCGACGTGCGTGAAGATTTCTTCGTCGGCCCAGAAGTGGACTTCGGTGCCACGCTTGTCGGATTCGCCCACGACCTTGATCGGCGACACCTGCACGCCGTCCACCATCTCCAGTTCGCGGTTCTGCACGATGCCCTTGGCGAATTCCATCGCGTGGACCTTGCCGTCGCGGCGGATGGTCAGCTTCAGCTTCTTCGACAGGGCATTCACGCAGGACACGCCCACGCCGTGCAGGCCGCCGGAGACCTTGTAAGAGTTCTGGTCGAACTTGCCGCCGGCGTGCAGTTCGGTCATCACGATCTCGGCCGCCGAACGCTTGGGTTCGTGCTTGTCGTCCATCTTGAGGCCGGTGGGGATGCCGCGGCCGTTGTCGGTGATCGAGATGGAGTTGTCGGCGTGGATGGTGACGTGGATCTCGCTGCAGTAGCCGGCCAGGGCTTCGTCGATCGAGTTGTCCAGCACTTCGAACACCAGGTGGTGCAGGCCGGTGCCGTCAGAGGTGTCGCCAATGTACATGCCGGGACGCTTGCGCACCGCCTCCAGGCCTTCCAGGATCTGGATGGAAGAAGCGCCATAGCTTTGTTGCGCGGAATTGGTGTTGTCTGCGGGGCTGGAGGACATGGTTACCTTCTGAAAATGCTAGCCAAACGACTAGGGAGCTGCAAAAAACGGAATTCTGGGGATGAATCTTTGGAATTCTTAAAAGCAACCGAGGGGCCGTCTGGGACGGCCCCTCGTGCGCGTGGAGCGGGTTTGCTCAGATCCGCATCGGCATGACGACGTACTTGAAGTCGGCGTTGTCAGGGATGGTGATCAGGGCCGACGAGTTGGCATCGCCCAGGGCGATGTTGACGTAGTCGTTCTTGAGGTTGTTGAGCACGTCCAGCAGATAGCTGACGTTGAAACCGATGTCGACGGTGTCGCCGCCGTAGTCGATTTCCAGTTCTTCGACCGCTTCTTCCTGGTCGGCATTGGTGGAGCTGATCTTCAGGCTGCCTGGGGCGATCACCCAGCGCACGCCCTTGAACTTGTCGCTGGTCATGATGGCCGCGCGTTGCAGCGAGCGCAGCAGCTGGTCGCGGCTGATGGTGAAGCTGTTCTTGTAGCCCTTGGGCACCACGCGGGTGTAGTCGGGGAACTTGCCTTCGACCAGCTTGGAAATCAGCTCGATGTCGGCAAAGGTCAGCTTGACCTGGTTGTTGGCGATCTGCAGCTGGACTTCATCATCGCTGTCGTCGAGCAGGCGTTGCAGCTCGATGATGGTCTTGCGCGGGATGATGACTTCCTGGCGCGGGAAGTCCTGCTCGGTCTCGACCTGGCAGAAGGCCAGGCGGTGGCCGTCGGTGGCGACCGCAATGACGTTCTTGCCTTCCACTACCAGCAACAGGCCGTTCAGGTAGTAGCGGATGTCCTGCTGGGCCATGGCGAAGTGAACCATGTTGAACAGGTGCTTCAGGGTCTTCTGCGGCAGGTTGACCTGGGCGTTGTAGTGCTCGGCCTGGGCCACCGTCGGGAATTCTTCGGCGGCCAGCGTCTGCAGGGCAAAGCGGGACTTGCCGGATTGCACGGTCAGACGCTTGTTGGAGAGGGAGACCGACACTTCGCCGGAATCCGGCAGGGCGCGCAGGATGTCGAGCAGCTTGCGGGCCGCGACCGTGGTGGCCGTGGACTCGCTACCCGAACCGACGTCAGCGTGCGTGGTGATCTGCACTTCGATGTCGGTGGACAGGAAAGACACCTTCTCGCCGTCCTTGCGAATGAGAATATTGGCCAGAATCGGCAATGTGTGCCGACGCTCGACAATACCACTCACGATCTGCAGAGGACGCAGGAGCGTGTCTCGTTGGGTTTTAACCAATTGCATAGTCAGTTTGTCCTTGCTAATAGTGGTTTAAAGGGCGCCGTTGGCCGGCGTTCAGTCATGCCCATGTCGCGCGTGTTCCTCCTCTGGTGAAAAACAGCTGCTGCCTGCAGTGCAACCTGCCTCACGCACTGCTGAACTCACTTCCTGAAATACGCAACGCTCCTGCTTGTGCATGACCGGCCGCTGCCGGTCCGATACCCGTTCCCGAAGAGCTGGTGATACAGCGACCCGGCATTGTCCATCTGCGCCTGACAAACCCGGGCAGCCAGAACCACTTGGCTATACGTTTGGAACATTTGAATACTTTTACCGGAACTTGCCGGGGTTTTATTCGATGTTTCCGTGATACTTCGCGGATTTCCTGCTCCATGGCCGGCCCTTGCGTCCGCCTGCGAAATAACGCCTTCCATTGTACCAATCATCCCCTCTTCAGAGTAGTGCGGCAGGGGGCAGGCGAGGTCGTTGGAAGGGAAAAAAGGATGGGCAACAGGCCGTGTTGTCTTTTCTTTCATATGCCGCCGAAGGCGGCTTTTTTCAATTATCCACAGGCGATTTTGGCGAAATACACCTGCGCTCTTCGCCATGCCCTGTGGAAAAGAAATGCCGCCCGGTTCACGCTGGAAGCGGGCGGCATGTCGATTTATCCACAGGTGTTTTAGCGCCTGTGGCGTGTTGAGCGGATCAACCCTTCAGGGTCTGTTCCAGCACGTGCAGCTCGTGGTTGCATTCCGGGCTCTTGGCGCGGTCGGCGGCGATCTTGCGCACCGCGTGCAGCACGGTGGTGTGGTCGCGCCCGCCAAAGAGGTCGCCGATTTCCGGCAGGCTCTTCTGGGTCAGCTCCTTGGCCAGGTACATGGCGATCTGCCGCGGACGGGCGATGTTGGCCGGGCGCTTCTTGGAATACATGTCCGCGACCTTGATGTTGAAGAAATCGGCCACGGTCTTCTGGATGTTTTCCACCGAGATCTGGCGGTTCTGCACCGAGAGCAGGTCTTTCAGGGCTTCCTTGACCACGTCGATGGTGATGTCCTTGCCGTGGAAACGGGAGTAAGCCAGGATCTTGCGCAGCGCGCCTTCGAGCTCGCGCACGTTCGAACGCAGGTGCTTGGCCACGAAGAAGGCGACGTCGTCGGAGAGCACCACGTCTTCGGCGGAAGCTTTCTTCATCAAAATCGCCACCCGCATCTCCAGCTCGGGCGGCTCGATGGCGACCGTCAGGCCGGAGTCGAAGCGGGAGATCAGGCGGTCATCCATGCCGCTGATTTCCTTGGGATAGGTATCACTGGTGATGATGATCTGCTTCTTGGCCGCAATCAGGGCTTCGAAGGCGTAGAAGAATTCTTCCTGAGTGCGGCTCTTGCCGCCGAAGAATTGAATATCGTCGATCAGCAGCAGGTCCAGCGAGTGGTAATAACGCTTGAAGTCGTCAAAGCCCTTGCGCTGGTAAGCCGTCACGACATCGCGCACATATTGCTCGGCGTGGATGTAGCGAATCTTGGCGCCCGGGTTATCCACAAGCACCTGATTGCCGATGGCGTGGATGATGTGGGTTTTACCCAGGCCCACGCCGCCGTACAGGAACAGCGGGTTGTAGGAGGTACCGGGGTTGTTGGCCACCTGGGTAGCCGCTGCGCGCGCCAGCTGGTTGGCCTTACCGGTCACCAGGTTGTCGAAGGTCAGCACCGGGTTGATGCGCGACTGTTCCTGACGCGGGGCGACCGCGCGCACCGGCTGGGCCGGTTCCGGATCCAGGTGCAGCTGCTCGTGGTTGGGCAAACCCAGGCCGCTGGCGCCACCGCCATTGGCTTGCGCATTGGCGGCCGGGCGGCGGCCCTGGTTACCGCGCGGGTCCAGCACGAACTGCACTTCGGTGGGCGCGTCCCAGAACTCGCAGGCCAGCGCCGTGATGCGGTTGGCGAACTGCGTCTTGACCCAGTCCAGCTTGAAGCGGTTGGGCGCGGCGATGCGCAGCAGCCCGTCCTCGAAGTCGAGCGGGACCAGCGGCTTGATCCAGGCGCTGTATTGCTGAGGCGTCAGCTCCTGCTCAAGTTTGTGGGAGCAGGCCTGCCAGAAGTTTTCCATGAAGCTTTCTTGTCGGATGATTGCGGCGCCCGACTGCCGCGTCCAAAGGACGGGCCGGTGGACGAAGTCGTCCGGGCGCGAAACGAGGGACGCATTTTACTCCGGTAAACTTAAGTTATCCACAGGCGAACCGGCAAAAAACCCTGAAAAACTTCATCTATCCACAGGCTGCGCAGCAGCCGTCTTCATGGCATTCACGCAAAGGCGCTTGAGGGGCGGGTGATAGGGGGACAGAGTAGCGCGCTTGTGGACAAGACAAGCTCATCCTTGGGGACGAGGTTTTTTGTAACAGCCTGTGCAAAACCGGAAATCGGGACGACTTCTGTCCCCGATTTCCCCTGTGGGCAACATGAACTGAAGGAAAATTCCGGCTGTGGATAAGACAAAAAGGCCGGCCTCAGTCGACCACGGCACCATCGACAAAGACCTTCATTTCACCAGTCTGATATTGGGTCCAGACTTCATTGTCGGTCAGCGGCTGGGTGACGATCACGGCCACCCGGTCATTGGTGGTGGTGACTTCGGAAAAGTCGACCGAAAGATCCTCGTCCGAGAGCTTGGCCTTGGCAAAGGGATGCTGGCGGACGATGTAATAGAGATTCGTGGAGCAGTGGGTATAAAGCGCCGAGCCATCCGAGAGCAGCATGTTGAAGGTGCCATGGCTGGCGATGGCGTCGACGATCTCGCGCAGCGCCGCGCGCAGGTCGGCCAGCAAGGGCAGGGTGTCGCCGAAGCGCTTGCGCATCTCCTGCAGGATGAAGCAGAAGGCCAGTTCACTATCGGTGGTACCGACCGGCCGGAAAGGGCCGTCCAGCGTGGGGGTGAAGTTTTTCAGGTCACCATTGTGGGCAAATACCCAATAGCGGCCCCAAAGCTCGCGCACGAAGGGATGGCAGTTGGCCAGCGTGACGCGGCCTTGCGTGGCCTTGCGGATATGGGCGATGACGTGCTGCGACTTGATCGGATAACGCTTGATCAGCTCGGCCACCGGCGACTCCACGGCGGCCTGGTGATCCACGAAGGTGCGCACCCCGGAGCCCTCGAAGAAGGCGATCCCCCAGCCATCGCGATGATGATCGGTCAGCCCGCCACGGGTGGCAAAGCCGGTGAAGCTGAAGACGATATCGGTGGGGGTGTTGCAGTTCATTCCGAGAAGCTGGCACATGATGTCTTGCGGTGAGGCTGTGATGATAGTCAGATGAACAAGTTATCACGATTGCCGCCGGCCATGACGCGGGCTGTGGACAAAAAAAAGCCCCGCGAGCTTGCGCTGGCGGGGCTAATCCTTCCTAAAGAGGGAGGAGGAGACACAGTACGACCTACAAAACTTCTACTACACGACCAGAAGCCGGTGGGCCTCGAACTACGGTCAGGCGGGGACTGGATCAGTCACGCGCGGCCATGTTGCGCAGTTCGGCGGCAAAACTCGGTTGGGACAGGCTGTATTCATTGGCCATGCGGTTCAGCATCATCTTGCCGCTGAACTTGTGCGCCAGGATGCGTTGCTCCAGCGACTTGCGCGGCTTGACCAGCAGCACGGCGGCTTGTGCCAGTCCCAGGATCAGCGGCTTGAAGACCATCACCAGGGTCACCAGTGCCCCCAGACCCAGCGCCGGACGGACATAAGCCGCGATCAAACCAAAGAAGGACTGCGCGAAGGGCAGGGCTACTTCTGCGGGAAAGGCCAGGTTCAGGAAGGACATGATATTTCTACCTCTGATAATCAGGCCGCGACACGATTGCGCGGCATTCAAGTTCACTGTTGTTGCGTCGCAGTATGATGGTTGGGACCCTGTATGACTACTTTAGAGTTCTCATATCAGTTATAGCGTTTGTGAATAAAGCGGTTCCAGCGCCCCCAATGCTTCATATCGTCCTGGAACCCGCTTCAAGCGGGAGACAAGCCGGTCATGGGCCGCCGATGCAGTCGCTCCGCCACACCTTTCTTGACGGAACCGATGCGGATTTACAACGCCGTTTGACGCCAAGCCCGTACGCGCTGAATATCTGGCATAGGGAAATCGGGCAAAACGCTCACATCCGGCCATCCGGAAATGAAGCCTGCAAAGGCAGGAAGCCCACCGGACGTGGCTTGCAGCGGACCCACGAAAAAAAACCCCACAGGCTGAGCCTGCGGGGTTAATCCTTCCTAAAGAGGGAGGAGGAGACAACGGATCGGTGTCCTGACGCGTTGATCGAATCAGCGTCAACATAAGCGCCGTACGCGCCGGGAACTACCGAAATCCTTCACTACCGGCATCCGCCGCTCGGGGCTGATGCCAAGGTCACGCAGAAGTCATGCGCGACCGGTAAAACTTGAATCTGGTGAAGCAGAAACCTTCGATTAACCGCGCGAAGCGATGAAGCGCAGTTCAGCAGCCAGGTTCGGCTGGGTGGCTTCGAACTTGTCGGCCATGCGGTTCAGCTGGCGGGCACCGGTAGCGCGATCCTGTTCGGCGGCGACCAGAGCAACGGCTTGCAGCTCGTGGGCCTTGACGAAGTGGATGAAGATGTTGCGCATGACGGCGGCGAACTTGCTCTTGAAGGTGCTGTTGGTGCTTTGTGCGATGGTTGCCATGATTCGATCCTTGACGTTGTGTGTTATGTTGCATTGCAGTGTAGTGAACTCACATTTGTTTGCCCACTTTCCGTTTCGGATATCAGTTATATAATCTGTGAATAATCTTTCTGCCGGCGATCACCGGCGTCCATACTGCCTCTCCTTACCGCCGCAAAGGCCCGCCCTATGAGCTTTCTCACCCTGGACCTGAACCTGTTGCGCGTATTCGACGCCGTCATGACCGAGCAGAACCTCACGCGCGCCGCCAATTTGCTGGCCATGACGCAGCCGGCTGTCTCCAATGCGCTACGCCGCCTGCGCGACACCCTCAACGATGACCTGGTGATCCGCACCGCCCACGGGGTCAAGCCCACGCCGCGCGCTGAAGAGCTGTGGCCGACCGTGCGCCGGGCGCTGTCCGAGCTGGAAGCGGTGATTGCGCCGGAAAGCTTCGACATCTCGCGTGCCCAGAACACCTTCCGCATGGCCATGGTGGATGCCACGGCCGCGCTGTGGCTGCCTTCGCTGGTGCGCACCATCATGCGCGACGCTCCGCGCATCAAGATCCGCATGATGCCGCTGACCACCCGCGATCCGCGCGCCATGCTGCTGCGCGGGGACATCGACCTGGCCGTGGGCTTCTTCCCCGGCGTGACCGCGCAGCTGGCCGATGGCCAGGGCATGGCCAAGAGCCAGATCAGCCATGCGCGGCTCTACACCGGCCAGTACGTGTGCGTGATGCACAAGAACCATCCGCTGGCCGGCCAGCCGCTGACGCTGGATAGCTACTGCAGCGCTGATCACCTGCTGGTGAGCCTGTCCGGCAAACCCCATGCCGTCATCGATGACGTGCTGGCGGGCATGAACCGCGAGCGCAAGATCCTGCTGACGGTGAACCAGTTCTTCACGGCCGGGCGCATCGTGGCCAGCTCCGAGCTCATCACCGTGCTGCCGCGCCACTTGGTGGCGGCCACCGGCATGGCCGAAGCGCTGGTGGTGAAGGAATTGCCCTTCCAAACCCCGGAGGAGCACGTCGACATGCTCTGGCATGAACGAGACGCCCGCAATCCCGCCCACAAGTGGCTGCGTGCGCACTTGTCTGCAACAACCCATGACGAATTCGGTCGTATCAACATGAAGCGCTGATGCAGCGCGTGCGGACAACGGCTTTCCCGATCTGACTCATCCACAGGCGTCCAGGAGACAGACGCCCGGAAAGCCCCCGTCCGCGCGCATCGGCGCCTGTTGATAACCCCAACCAGGGAAGCCGACCCGATGCCGCGCCTGACCAGAATCCTCCTTTGGCTGCTTGCCAGCCTCGTCCTCGTGATCGCCGCCGCGGTCATTTTCATTCTTACCTTCGACTGGAACCGGGCCAAGCCCTGGATCAATACCCGCGTCTCGGCCGCCACCGGGCGCGAGTTCGCCATCGACGGCAATCTCTCCCTGCACTGGCAACGACCTGAGCCGACCACGCCGCCGGCTGGCTTCTGGGCGCGCTGGGTGCCGTGGCCGCGCTTGCAGGCGGAAAATCTGCGTCTGGGCAATCCCGCAGCGTTCGCGTCCTCAGGCCAGATGGCGACAGTGCGACAAGTCACTTTCACGCTCAATCCCTTGCCGCTGCTGGTGCACAAGATTTCCCTGCCGTCGCTGGAGGTGCAGGATCCTTCAGTTTCTCTGCTGCGCAACCGCGAGACTGTGAACAACTGGACTTTCAAGACCGATAGCAGCACTCCATCGGCCTGGCAGCTGCAGCTGGGCCGCATCAGCCTGCGCCAGGGCAAGCTGGCCCTCAACGACGCTGTGCAAAAGATCAACATCAAGGCCGACATCGACACCCTCGATCCCGACAAGGAAAAGGTCTATGGCTTGGGCTGGAAGCTGACCGGCAGTTTCAACGGCGCGCCGGTTGCAGGTGAAGGCAAGGCCGGCGGCGTGCTGTCATTGCAGGACCAGCAGCAACCGTATCCGCTGCAAGCCCAGGTAAAGGTCGGCAAGACCACCATCGGTGTGCGCGGCACCCTGACCAAGCCGGCCGAACTGGCCGCGCTGGACCTGCGGCTGTCGATTGCCGGGGCCAGCATGGGCAATCTCTATCCCCTGACCGGCGTGCTGCTGCCGGAAACGCCGCCCTTCGCCACCGAGGGCCGCCTGATCGGCAAGATCTCCCCGGATCGCAGCGAGTGGCATTACCAGGACTTCAGCGGCAAGGTCGGCGACAGCGATCTCAACGGCAGCCTGGACTACCTGACCGGGGGCGCACGCCCGCAACTGACCGGAGCGCTGACCTCCAACGTGCTGCGCTTTGATGATCTGGCGCCGCTGATCGGTGCCGACTCCAATGCGGAGAAAGCCCAGCGCGGTGCCGAGGAGCGCCAGCCCGGCGACAAGGTGTTGCCGGTCAAGACCTTCAGTACCGATGCCTGGGGCGCACTGGATGCGGATGTGCGCTTCACCGGCAAAAGCATCACGCGCCAGCAGGGACTGCCCATCAGCGACCTGCAGGCGCATCTGATCCTCAAGGACAAGGTGCTGACGCTCGATCCCCTCAATTTCGGCGTGGCCGGCGGTAACCTGACCTCCACCATCCGGCTGGATGGCCAGGCCGCCCGGATGAAGTCCGAGATGAAGCTTTCTGCACGCAAGCTGAAGATCCAGAAACTCTATCCCCAGCTCGATGCCTCGCGCACCAGCTTCGGCGAGATCAACGGCGATGCGAAGCTGAGCGCGACGGGCAATTCGGTCGCCGCCATGCTGGGCTCGGCCAATGGCGAAGTGAAGACCTTGGTCAACCAGGGTGCGATCAGCAAATTCCTGCTGGAAGCGGCGGGCCTGAACGTGGGCAACGTGGTCATCAGCAAGCTGTTTGGCGACAAGGAGGTCAGGCTCAATTGCCTGGCCGGCGACTTGCCGGTGCGCGATGGCGTCATGAATGTGAAGACCCTGCTGCTGGACACCGAAGACGCCCTGATCGTGGTCGATGGCAGCATCGACATGAAGCACGAACAGCTGGACCTGAACGTGCATCCACGCAGCAAGGGCTTGCGCATCATCTCGCTGCGCTCGCCGCTGTACGTGAAGGGCAGCTTCAAGAATCCGGATGTCGGCGTGAACAAGGGTGTGCTGGCACTGCGTGCTGGCGGTGCGGTGGCGCTCGGCCTGCTGGCACCGGTAACGGCCATCCTGCCCCTCATCAATATCGATGGTGATCAGAAGGCCGAATGTGGCCAGCTGCTGGAGGAGGTGAAGAAGGCGCCGCAGGCCCCGCCACCGGGAAAATCCCTGCCGTTGAAGTCGACGCCTAAAAAATAGGCAGCCTCAAAACACCATGAAAAAAGCCGGCGGGCCAGGGGATAACTTTCCTGGCCCGCTGGCTTTTGGTGTGATTTCGGATGAGTCGCAGTGGACCTCGGCTCCCGTTTGCTTTTTTCACCTGTGGGCAAATTTCCCGAAATCCCCCTTCCTGCCCCCTGTTTCCCCCATGCCAAGGACTTAAATCGGGGTCGAATTGCCTGAAATCGGTGACATCCCGAAATTCCCTGCCTTCACGACGCGAATCCATCAATTTCCGCTCAGCCTGTGGATAAAGTTCTGAATAACTTTTTCATCGTTTGGGGAAAAGTCAAAAAGTTATCCAAAGGCGGATTTTTATCCAAGATCGGTTATGACTTCATACAGACCTTGCCCAAGGCCTTGTCCTTTTCGTAAACAGCTGATTTTTCACGCGTAATCAAGGTTATCCACAATGTCAGCCGGACGTTAACCATCACTACTAATCTTATAAACAGCTTAGATTTAAAGCCTAAGCGCGCGAGCTTTCGCACGCGACGCGGCTTGGTTTGCAGGCCATCAGGACCGCTACCGGCTGTGGGCAAAACAAAAGTGTTCGTGGATCAAGGCGCTTGTCGACCAGGAAAAGCTTGCTGTGCGGGTGTTTTTACAGCTGATCGTCGGCAACGGCATTGAATGACGTCCTGGGCGACGCCGTCAGAGAGAACGCAGGGTGCAGAGCGCTGTGGAAAAGAAATGCTGCCAGCGGGCTCCGCGCCGCCTTGGGCGGCTTTTTTTATCCACAGGGAGAGGTAATCTGGGTTTGTCGGCTAAAAACCGACCGGTCCCGGGGACCGCTGTGGATAAAACATCAAGCCTTCAGGTCGACGGCGGCTGGAACGTCGAGCACCAGGTCACTTTGGGCCTCGGCCACGCAAGGCAGGATCCAGCCTTCGGCCTTTTCTTCTCGCGTCAGGCCGGGCCATTCGATCTGATAAGCGATCTCGCCTGTGAACAATTTGCACATGCAAGTCCGGCAAGTGCCATTCCGGCAGGAATTGGGCAGCCGGATGCCGGCGCGCAAGCCTGATTGCAACACCGAGAGTCCGGCGACTTGTTCAAATTGCAAACCCGAAGGCTGAATTGCGATCAGGAAAGGTTTTTTGGAGTCCATGCCGTAATTTTGTGGGGTTTGGAGACCACCTGTGGATAAGTCTCTGCATATCCGCTGGGCGTTTTGGGTATATCTCGCCGATTTATCCACGGCCGAATTTTTGTCCAGAATCTGTGCCTGGATAATGCAGAAGCTTACCAAGCGTTTATCAGAAAGCTAAAGTCTTGATTTTTTTCGTGTAAACCGAGTTATCCACAGTTTTTGGCGGCGTTAACTACTACTACTACTTATATATATCCACATCTGAATTAAAGAACCGAAAGCGCGTGCGCAGTGGACATCTTTCCAAAAAATTGGCTTTCAACCCCAAAAACCTCACCAAAAGGCCTTGGCAAGCTCCTGATACGGATGAAAAGTCCTTTAGGTTCGGCAGGAAGAAGGAGATTTCTGAAAGAAATTGCTTTAATGCAACCCATTGAGATGTCAATGCGGCAACTTTCTAGTCGCGCTCAGTTCTGCCAGACTTGTTGCAACAGTTGGAAAACCGCCTTGATCGCTGCTTCATGTTGTCGTTTTTCCAATGCAATGAAGCTGAGTTCAGTCGACAGTTCGACCGCATCTGCAATGACCAAGCCATGCGCGTGAGCCTGGTTGAGCGCGATCGATTCGCGCGCCAAGGACAATCCCACCCCCGATTTCACCAGATCCAGCATCGATGATTCCTGGTCAACCAAGGCTACAGTCTGTGGTTTTATCTGATGTTGAGCGAAGATCTTGCTTAATAGACGATGATGTGCGGATTCTGGCGGCGTCCAGATCCACGGCAACCGCGCCAGTTCCTTCCATCCCTTGCCCGAGACGCGGTTCTTCCAGCCCGCGGGCGCGATGACGTTGTAGCTGAACGAGGTCAGCGTCATCGCATGAAAACCTTTGCCGGGGTCGCCCAGGAAGAATCCCACGTCCAGATGGCCAGCCCGGACTTCATTGAGGACCGATCCCGACATGTGATGCGCCAGCTGAGTCGACAATTGCGGATGGCGCTCGACCAGCAACTTCAGGAAAGCGCCGAGCCGGATGAACTCCGGATCCAGGATCGTGCCGATGGCCAATGTCCCGGACACGATATTTTCACTCGATCGCAAGTCGGTCGCGTGCCGCCGTAAAGCCTGGACATCGGACAGGACGCGCTCGGCCAGCGGCAACAATGTGTTGCCCTCGGCGGTGAGGACCATGCCGGATGCACTCCGATTGAACAATCCGATGCCAAGACTTTCCTGCAAGGCCTTGATCTGCAGGCTCACTGCGGGTTGGGTTAGATGCAGTTTTTCAGCGGCCCGGGTCAGGTTGCCCTCATGGGCGACTGTGATAAATGCGCGTAACTGGGTCAGATCCATCGTCTTCTCCCGCAATTGATCCTTCTTCTTCACGATCCTGGGTGTGGATAAACCCGTGGATATCCCTGTGACCAGGCTGTGAGGATCTTGTGGGTAGCGTGTGTACAAGAAAGTCCAGATTATAAGCAATCTTTATATTGCTCTTGATAATTCCTCATTGGATGTCCGGCGGGTGGGCGACTATTCTTGCTCATCCATGCCATGGGTCCGTCGGGGTGACGGACTGGCCAGATTGCAGGAGGGAGCAGGAGACAGCGCCTTCCACCTTCATTGAAAACACCAAAGGAAACCTTATGAGCCTCCCGCACATCGATCACTTCATCAATGGCCAGATTTCCCGCTCCGAGAGCGGCCGCAGCCAGGATGTCTTCAATCCGGCCACCGGTGCTGCCACCGCCAAGGTCTCGCTGGCCTCGGTGCAGGAAGTCAATGCGGCCGTGGCAGCAGCCAGTGCGGCGGCACCGGCCTGGGCCGAGACGGCTCCCTTGAAGCGGGCGCGGGTGCTGTTCAAGTTCAAGGAGCTGATCGAGCAGAATCACGATGCGCTGGCCAAGGCCATCACCTTGGAGCACGGCAAGGTGTTTTCGGATGCGAAAGGGGAGGTCACGCGTGGCCTGGAGATCGTCGAATTCGCCACCGGCATTCCGCAATTGCTCAAGACCCAGTTCACCGACAACATCGGCGGCGGCATCGACAACTGGAACCTGCGCCAGCCGCTGGGGGTGACGGCCGGCATCACGCCGTTCAACTTCCCGGTGATGGTGCCGCTGTGGATGGCGCCGATTGCCATTGCGACCGGCAACAGCTTCGTGCTCAAGCCCTCCGAGCGCGATCCTTCACCTTCGCTGATGCTGGCTGAACTGTTCAAGCGCGCTGGGCTGCCGGATGGCGTCTTCAACGTGGTTCAGGGCGACAAGGTGGCCGTGGACGCGCTGCTGGAGCATCCGGAGGTGCAGGCAGTGTCCTTCGTCGGCTCCACCCCGATTGCCGAATACATCTACCGCAAGGCCACCGAGCGTGCGGGCACCTTCCCGCTGCGTGCACAGGCGCTGGGCGGTGCAAAGAACCACCTGGTCGTGATGCCCGACGCCAACCTGGAGCAGGCCGTCGATGCCCTGATCGGTGCGGCCTATGGGTCGGCCGGCGAGCGCTGCATGGCGATCTCGGTGGCGGTGGCCGTGGGCAGCGTGGCCGACAAGCTGGTGGACGCACTGATCCCGCGCGTGAAGGCACTCAAGGTCAAGAACGGCATGGAAGAGGACGCCGAGATGGGCCCGCTGGTCACCGCCGCCCACAAGGCCAAGGTGGAGGGTTATATCCAGAGCGGCGTGGATGCAGGTGCCAAGCTGCTGGTCGATGGCCGCGGCCTGAAGGTGCCGGGCCATGAGGAAGGATTCTTCATCGGCGGCACGCTCTTCGACAATGTCACGACCGAGATGAAGATCTACCAGGAAGAAATCTTCGGTCCGGTACTGTGCGTGGTGCGCGTGCCGGACTTCGCGTCGGCTGTGCAACTGATCAACGCGCATGAGTACGGCAATGGCGTCTCGCTCTTTACGGCCGACGGCAATACCGCGCATGAATTCTCGCGCCGCATCCAGGTCGGCATGGTGGGCATCAACGTGCCCATCCCGGTGCCGATGGCCTGGCATTCCTTCGGCGGCTGGAAGCGTTCGCTCTTCGGCGATACCCATGCCTATGGCGAAGAGGGCATTCGCTTCTATACGCGCTACAAGTCCATCATGCAGCGCTGGTCGGCCACCATCGGCAAGGGGGCTGAGTTCACCATGCCGGTGGCGAAGTAAGCAGGGCGCCGGCCGCCTCTTGCCGTGGCAGGGGGCGGCGGCAGACGACAAGATCACAAGAACAAGCCAGCGGAGACACCATGCAATCGGCAGGGCAATACGACTACATCATCATTGGTGCCGGCACCGCCGGCTGCGTCATGGCCAACCGGCTTTCGCGCCAGACCGGCAAGAAGGTGCTGCTGCTGGAAGCGGGGGCCAAGGACGACTACATCTGGATTCACATCCCGGTCGGCTATCTCTACTGCATCAACAATCCACGCACTGACTGGATGTTCCGCACCGAGGCCGATCCGGGCCTCAATGGCCGCAGCCTGATCTACCCGCGCGGCAAGGTGCTGGGCGGCTGCTCTTCCATCAACGGCATGATCTACATGCGTGGCCAGGCGCGTGATTACGATCACTGGGCCGAAGTCACGGGTGACGACAGCTGGCGCTGGCAGAACGTGCTTCCGCTGTTCAAGAAGAGCGAGGACTATCACCTCGGTGCGAGCCAGTTCCACGGTGCCGGCGGTGAATGGCGCGTGGAGAAACAGCGTTTGCGCTGGGACATCTTGGATGCCTTCCGCGATGCGGCCGCCGAGAATGGCATCCCCAAGGTCGAGGACTTCAACTGCGGCGATAACGAGGGCTCTGGCTACTTTGACGTCAACCAGAAGCGCGGCGTGCGCTGGAACGCTTCCAAGGCCTTCCTGCGGCCTGCCATGAAGGATGGCAACCTCACCATCATGACCGGCTCCCACGTGAGCCGCCTGCGCATGGAGCAGGGCGAGCAGGGGCCGGTGTGCACCGGCGTCGAATTCACCGGCGGGGGCAGTGCCTGGTTTGCCGAAGCGAAGGAGACCATCCTCTGTGCCGGTGCCATCGGTTCGCCGCACATTCTGCAGATGTCGGGCATCGCTGATCCGGTCCTGTTGCAGCAGCACCAGATCCCCGTGGTGCACGCGCTGCCGGGCGTGGGCGAGAACCTGCAGGATCACCTGCAGATGCGCATGGTCTTCAAGGTCGATGGTGCCAGGACCCTCAACGCCATGGCGTCCACTCTGGTCGGCAAGATGAAGATCGGACTGGAATATCTGCTCCTGCAAAGCGGCCCGATGTCGATGGCGCCCTCGCAGCTGGGCGCCTTTGCCAAATCCGATGCGCAGCAGGCCAGCGCCAACTTGCAGTATCACGTGCAACCGCTGTCGCTGGAAAAATTCGGCGACCCGCTGCACGCCTTCCCGGCCTTCACCGCCAGCGTGTGCAACCTGCGTCCGACCTCGCGCGGCCATGTACGCCTGGGCTCCACCGATCACGCACTGGCCCCGCGCATCACCACCAACTATCTCTCCACCGAAGAAGACCTCAAGGTCGCCGCCAACGCCCTGCGCCTGACCCGCCGCATCGCGGCCTCACCCGCACTCTCGCGTTATCGCCCGGAGGAATACAAGCCCGGCACACAGTATGAAAGTGAAGCCGATTTGTATCGCGCCGCCGGTGAAGTGGGCACCACCATCTTCCATCCGGTCGGTACCTGCCGCATGGGGCGCAGCGATGATGCAATGGCCGTGGTCGATGCCCAATGCCGGGTGCGTGGCGTGTCAGGATTGAGTGTGGCCGATGCCTCCGTGATGCCCTCCATCACCTCCGGCAACACCAATTCCCCGACCGTCATGATCGCCGAGAAAGTCGCGTCCAGCCTGCTTTCCCGGGCATAAGACGGCAATTCTCAGGCGCTGGACCATACGGTACTTATACGTATTGTATGAATGGTACGAACCGGCTACTATGCGCCAAATATTAAAACTAGCTTCTCGATTCGCCAGGTAAACAAAGCGGTTCCTGAATCCAAAAGATTCAGTGTTCTGCAGCAGGCAGGCCTTGACGACCGGATCCACCGGCGCGGGCATCAAAGGGAAAGAAGAGACCATGACAGACGTCATTCTGGAGACACGAAACCTGACGAAGGAATTCAAGGGTTTCACGGCAGTAAGCGCGGTCAACCTGCAAATTGAGCGCGGTCACATTCATGCCTTGATCGGCCCCAACGGTGCCGGCAAGACGACTTGCTTCAACCTCTTGACCAAGTTCCTGGTCCCGACCTCGGGCCAGATCCTGTTCAACGGCAAAGACATCACCATGGATGCGCCTGCGCAGATCGCGCGCCAGGGCATCATTCGCTCCTTCCAGATTTCTGCTGTCTTCCCGCACATGAGCGTGCTGGAAAACGTGCGCATCGGCTTGCAGCGCAAGCTCGGTACGTCCTTCCATTTCTGGAAGAACGGCGAGAGCCTGAAGCAGCTCGACGAGCGCGCCATGCAGCTGCTGGAAGAAGTGGACCTGACCAGTTTTGCCCGCACCACCACGGTGGACCTCCCGTACGGCCGCAAGCGCGCCCTGGAGATCGCCACCACCCTGGCCATGGAGCCGGAACTGATGTTGCTGGACGAACCGACCCAGGGCATGGGCCACGAAGACGTGGATCGCGTCACCGCCCTGATCAAGAAGGTCTCGGCCGGCCGCACCATCCTGATGGTGGAGCACAACATGAGCGTGATCTCCGGCATCTGCGACCGCATCAGCGTGCTGCAACGCGGCGCGCTGCTGGCCGAAGGCAGCTATGAAGAAGTCTCGCGCAATCCGCAGGTGATGGAAGCCTACATGGGCAGCACCTCGGTCGAACTGCAAGGGGCTCACTGATGAGTACCGCCACCATGAATGCTGCTGCCATGACGACGTCTTCTTCTTCCGCGCCGCTGGTGCTGCAGATCAGTGATCTGCAATCCTGGTACGGCGAATCGCACATCCTGCACAACGTCAACCTCAACGTCCACCAGGGCGAAGTGGTGACGCTGCTGGGCCGCAACGGCGCCGGCCGCACCACCACGCTGCGTTCCATCATGGGCCTGGTCGGTACCCGCAAGGGCTCGATCAAGATCAACGGCCAGGAAACCATCAACCTGGCCACCCACAAGATCGCCCACTACGGCGTGGGGTACTGCCCGGAAGAGCGGGGCATCTTCTCCTCGCTCTCGGCCGAAGAAAACCTGATGCTGCCGCCTTTCGTCTCCAAGACCGACAAGGGCATGTCCATCGACGAGATCTATGAGATGTTCCCCAACCTGAAGGAACGTCGCAACAGCCAGGGCACGCGCCTGTCCGGTGGTGAACAGCAGATGCTGGCCGTGGCCCGCATCCTGCGCACCGGTGCCCGCCTGCTGCTGCTCGACGAGATCTCCGAAGGCCTGGCGCCGGTCATCGTGCAGGCCCTGGCCCGCATGATCACCACGCTCAAGGCCAAGGGCTACACCATCGTCATGGTCGAGCAGAACTTCCGCTTCGCCGCGCCGCTGGCGGATCGCTTCTATGTGATGGAACACGGCCAGATCGTCGAATCCTTCGCTTCCTCCCAGCTGGAAGCGAAGATGCAGACCCTGAACGAACTGCTCGGCGTTTAAGCATCGCGTCCCGGCAATGCACTGCGCTGCCGGGACCGGCTTCCAGATTTTTCCGGTATCACCAGCTTCACGACTAGAAGTACTGCCAACAAGTACGTCCGCGGGGTGAGCGATCCTCTCCCCGTTCCACCAAGTTGTCTCGCATCGAAATCATCAAGCGGGCTTCATAACAGAGGAGATGAAAATGAAACTCAAGGCAATGGCACTGGCCGTTACCGCAGCAGCTGCGGCATTCGCGACCGCGCCGGCTTCGGCACAGATCTCGGGGGATGTGATCAAGATCGGTTTCATTACCGATATCTCGGGCGTGTATTCGGACATCGACGGCCAGGGTGGCGCGGAAGCCATCAAGATGGCCATCGCCGACATGGGCGGTTCCATCAACGGCAAGAAGATCGAACTGGTCGTGGCCGACCACCAGAACAAGGCCGACGTGGCCGCCAGCAAGGCCCGTGAATGGTTCGACCAGCAGGGCGTGGATGTGCTGATCGGTGGCACCAACTCCGGCACCGCCCTGGCCAGCGCCAAGGTCGCAGCCGAAAAGAAGAAGGTGTATTTCTCGGTCGGTGCCGGCACGGCCCGTCTGACCAATGAAGAGTGCTCGCCCTACACCGTGCACTACGCCTACGACACCGTGGCCCTGGCCAAGGGCACTGGTTCGGCGGTGGTGAAGCAGGGCGGCAAGAGCTGGTTCTTCCTGACTGCTGACTATGCCTTCGGCCACTCGCTGGAATCCGATACCGCCAACGTCGTGAAGGCCTCCGGCGGCACCGTGGTGGGCTCGGTCAAGCACCCGCTGGGCGCTTCCGACTTCTCCTCCTTCCTGCTGCAGGCACAGAGCTCCAAGGCCCAGATCATCGGCCTGGCCAACGCCGGTGGCGACTTCATCAACTCGGTGAAGGCCGCCAACGAGTTCGGCATCACCAAGACGGCCAAGCTGGCGGGTCTGCTGGTGTTCATCAACGACGTGCACTCGCTGACCCTGAAGAACACCGAAGGCCTGTACCTGACCGACAGCTGGTACTGGGATGCCAACGAGGAAACCCGTGCCTTCGCCAAGCGCTACTTCGCCGTGCGCAAGAAAATGCCGTCTTCCCTGCAGGCCGGCGATTACTCGGCCGCGCTGCAGTACCTGAAGATCGTCAAGGAAATCGGTACCGATGATTCCGACAAGGTCATGGCTGCGCTGCGCAAGGCCAAGTTCAACGACCTGTACCAGAAGAACGGCTACCTGCGCGCTGACGGCCGCGTGGTGCACGACATGTACCTGTATCAGGTGAAGGCCCAGGCGGATTCGAAGTACCCGTGGGACTACTACAAGCTGGTGCAGACCATTCCGGCAGAGCAGGCGTGGACCACCAAGGCCGAATCCAAGTGCGCGGCCTGGAAGTGATCCTTTCGCATCGAGCTGCATGCATCAAGCAGTAAGGCCATCGCACAGCCAGCAAAATCTGTCATTTCTGTTCACGCGGGGATGGCAGATTTTTGCTGTAAGCGGTGGCGTTCTTCACCCATCTGGATGAACGGGTTTTTATGGAACTATTCGGCATACCCCTGCAAGCCTTGTTGAGCCAGCTGCTGCTGGGCCTGGTCAACGGCTCCTTCTACGCCATGCTCTCGCTGGGCCTGGCGGTGATCTTCGGCTTGCTCAACGTGATCAACTTCGCGCACGGCACGCTCTACATGCTGGGCGCTTTCCTGGCCTGGATGGGCCTGACCTATCTGGGACTCAATTACTGGGTCATGCTCATCGTGGCACCGATCCTGGTGGGCCTGTTCGGCATCGTGATCGAGAAGACCATGCTGCGCTGGCTCTACAAGCTGGACCACCTCTACGGGCTGCTGCTGACTTTCGGCATCACGCTCATGATCGAGGGCATCTTCCGCTCCATCTATGGCGTCTCGGGCCAGCCGTATTCGGTGCCTGACCTGCTGCAGGGTGCGACCAACCTCGGCTTTATGGTGTTGCCCAACTATCGCGCCTGGGTCGTGGTGGCCTCGCTGGTGATCTGCTTTGCCACCTGGTTCGTGATCGAGAAGACACGCCTGGGTGCCTACCTGCGCGCCGGTACCGAGAACCCCAAGCTGGTGGAAGCCTTCGGCATCAACGTGCCCCTGATGGTGACCCTGACCTACGGCTTCGGCGTGGCCCTAGCGGCCTTCGCCGGCGTGCTGGCCGCGCCCGTGATCCAGGTCTCGCCGCTGATGGGTTCCAACCTGATCATTACCGTCTTCGCGGTGGTGGTCATCGGCGGCATGGGCTCCATCCTCGGTTCGATCATCACCGGCCTGGTGCTGGGCCTGATCGAGGGCCTGACCCGGGTGTTCTACCCGGAGCTGTCGGCGACCGTGGTCTTCATCATCATGGCCATCGTCCTGATGGTCCGTCCGGCCGGCCTGTTCGGCAAAGAGAAATAATCGGAGACCGGCATGAACAAGAAAATCGGAATTGCTGTTTTACTAATATTGTTATTGGCGGCACCGTTCGGCATCTACCCGGTGTTCCTGATGAAGATGCTGTGCTTTGCGCTGTTCGCCTGCGCCTTCAACCTGCTGATCGGCTACACCGGCCTGTTGTCCTTCGGCCATGCGGCTTTCCTCGGCTGGGCCGGCTACATGTGCGGCCAGTCGCTGAAGGTGTGGGGTTTGCCGACTGAACTTGGACTGATCATCGGTACCCTGACCGGTGCTCTGATCGGCCTGGTGATGGGGTTGCTGGCGATTCGCCGCCAGGGCATCTACTTCACCATGATCACCCTGGCGCTGGCGCAGATGCTGTTCTTCGTGGCCTTGCAGGCACCGTTCACCGGTGGCGAGGATGGTTTGCAGGGCGTGCCGCGCGGCAAGCTGCTGGGCGTGATCGACCTGGGCAGCGACATGACCCTGTACTACGTCGTGCTGGCGATCGCGGTGGCAGGCTTTGCGCTGATCGTGCGGACCATCCATTCCCCGTTTGGCCAGGTGCTCAAGGCCATCAAGGAGAACGAACCGCGTGCCATCTCGCTGGGCTATGACGTGGCGCGCTACAAGCTGCTGGCCTTCGTGCTGTCGGCCGGTTTGTCGGGTCTGGCGGGTGCCACCAAGACGCTGGTGCTGGGCTTCGAGACCCTGACCGATGTGCACTGGAGCATGTCCGGCCTGGTGGTCCTGATGACCCTGGTGGGTGGCCTGGGCACCATCGTCGGTCCCATCGTCGGCGCGATCATCATCATCATGCTGGAGAACAAGCTGGGTGATATCGGTGCCTGGCTGGCCAATGTCACCAGCATCGACTGGTTCAACACCTTGGGAGATTCGGTGACGATTGTGACCGGCTTCATCTTCATCGTCTGCGTGCTGGCTTTCCGAAAAGGCATCGTGGGCGAGATCCTGGCCTTGGCCGGGAAGGGGCAAGCCAAGGGATCGCACTAGTTTTTCGCTTAAGCTTAAAACTTCATCTGCCGCCGGCAAGTCACCTGAGGGTGATTTCCCGGCGGTAATTTTTTGCTTCATGACGGGCCAGCCAGAACAGCAGGGATGTGTTCCGCAACAGTGCCCAAAGCGTCATCTCTGTGGCTGATGCCAGCCGGGGCAGGGCGGTAGAATGTGGCCCGCCTGATCCATTCTTCATTTCACCGTTTATCCATCCCCCTCATCCCATGTTCAGCCCTGTTTCATCCTTTGCCGATCTGGCAGTTCATTTCGTCACGTCGACCGGGGAGGGCAAGTGATGCTGGATTATGTAGTGTTGTGTGGCGCGGCCTTCGTTGCCGGCTTGATCGATGCCGTGGTGGGAGGAGGCGGACTGGTGTTGGTGCCGACGCTGTTCTCAGTCTTTCCCAATACTGCTCCGGCGACTTTGCTGGGGACCAACAAGGTGGCCGGCGTGATGGGCACGAGTGCTGCTGCCATCAACTTCGCGCGCAAGGTCGCGGTGAGGTGGAGCACCGTGACACCAGCCGCGATGGCAGCCTTTGCTTTTTCCTTCTTTGGGGCCTATGTCGTCACCCATATCCCGACCGACCTGATTCGCAAGGCCTTGCCCTTCGTCCTGATCGCCGTTGCACTCTACACGTTGAAGAAGAAGGACTTCGGCACCACCCATGCGCCCACGCTGAGCGGCACCAGGGAAATCATCTACGCCGCGCTGATCGGTGGGGCAGTGGGCTTTTATGACGGCGTGTTCGGTCCAGGTACGGGCAGCTTCCTGGTATTCCTGTTCGTGCGCGTTTTCAGCTATGACTTCCTGTCAGCCTCGGCCGTCTCCAAGTTCGTCAATATTGCGACCAACCTGGCGGCCTTGTGCTGGTTCGGGTACAGCGGCCACGTCATCTGGCAATTGGGTTTGCTGATGGCCGTGTTCAACATCGGTGGCTCGCTGGTGGGCACACGACTGGCGATGAAGCATGGCAGCGTCTTTGTTCGCAAGCTGTTCCTGGTGGTGGTGGGAGCGCTGATCCTGAAGTCGGGTTACGACGCTTTCCTCAAGTAGGGCAAAAAACTTCACCGGGTGTTTCACGTGAAACATCCGACCCCCGACCCAAAAGACGGAGCGCGATGCTCCGTTTTTTCATTCATATTCCTGCTTCAGCCACAAAATCCAGCCCGCTGTTTCACGTGAAACAATCCCCATCGATGTTTCATTGATCAGCCAAGACTATCGAATCGGTCGGCCGATAGTGTCTGGCAGGGCAGGGAAGTGCGGTAAACCAACAGCTACCGACCCCACCTCGGACCCCGCCAGATAAAAGGTCTTATAATCTCGCCTCTGTTCTCACCTCTACGCGAGGCCCGCATCATGCTATTCCCCACACAATTTGACGTCATCGTCGTTGGCGGCGGTCACGCCGGCACCGAAGCTGCACTGGCCGCAGCACGCATGGGCCAGAAAACCCTGCTCCTGACGCACAACATCGAAACCCTGGGCCAGATGTCCTGCAATCCCTCCATCGGCGGGATCGGCAAGGGCCATCTGGTCAAGGAAGTCGATGCCATGGGTGGGGCGATGGCGATTGCCACCGACGAGGCGGGCATCCAGTTCCGCATCCTGAATTCCTCCAAGGGCCCGGCCGTGCGTGCCACCCGCGCCCAGGCCGACCGTATCCTGTACAAGGCGGCGATCCGCTCGCGCCTCGAAAACCAGCCCAATCTGTGGCTGTTCCAGCAGGCCGTGGATGACCTGATGCTCGAAGGCGACCGCGTCGTCGGTGCCATTACCCAGGCCGGTATCCGCTTTGCCGGCCACGCCGTGGTGCTGACCGCCGGTACTTTCCTGGACGGGAAGATCCACGTTGGCCTGAACAATTATTCCGGTGGCCGTGCCGGTGATCCGCCTGCGGTCTCGCTGTCGGCACGCCTGAAGGAATTGAAGCTGCCGCAGGGTCGCCTGAAGACCGGCACCCCGCCGCGCATCGATGGCCGCACCATCAACCTGGCGATTCTGGAAGAGCAGCCGGGCGATCTCGATCCGGTTCCGGTGTTCTCCGTCATGGGCAATGCCGCCATGCACCCGCGCCAGATGCCGTGCTGGATCACCCATACCAACAGCCGCACCCACGACATCATCCGTGGCGGGCTGGATCGCAGCCCGATGTACACCGGCGTCATCGAAGGTGTGGGCCCGCGTTACTGCCCCTCCATCGAAGACAAGATCCATCGCTTCGCCAGCAAGGATTCGCACCAGATCTACCTGGAACCCGAGGGCCTGACCACCCACGAGTTCTACCCCAATGGCATCTCCACCAGCCTGCCATTCGACGTGCAGCTGGAACTGGTGCGCTCGATGAAGGGCATGGAAAACGCCCACATCCTGCGTCCCGGCTATGCCATCGAATATGACTATTACGATCCGCGCGGCCTGAAGTCTTCGCTGGAAACCCGCCAGGTCCAGGGCCTGTTCTTCGCTGGCCAGATCAACGGCACCACCGGCTATGAAGAAGCGGCCGCCCAAGGCATGCTGGCCGGCATCAACGCCGCCCTGCAGACCCAGGGCCGTGAAGCCTGGACCCCGCGCCGCGATGAAGCCTACCTCGGGGTGCTGGTCGACGACCTGGTCACCCAAGGCGTGCAGGAGCCGTACCGCATGTTCACCAGCCGCGCCGAATACCGCCTTTCGCTGCGCGAAGACAATGCCGACCTGCGCCTGACCGAAATCGGCCGCGAACTCGGCTGCGTCGGCGATGCGCAATGGGAAGCCTTCGAGCGCAAGCGTGAAGCCGTTTCACGTGAAATGGAACGCCTGAAGTCGACCTGGGTGAACCCGCGCATCCTGGCCGCAGCGGAAGCCGAGCGCGTGCTGGGCAAGGCCATCGAGCGCGAATACAACCTGCTGGACCTGCTGCGCCGTCCCAACGTGACTTATGACAGCCTCATGGGCCTGACCGGCACCGAAGGCCAGGCGCTGGCCGGCCCCGGCATCGAAGAGGGCCCGGTGCGTGAACAGGTCGAGATCCAGGTCAAGTACGCCGGTTACATCGCGCGCCAGGCCAACGAGATCAGCCGTCAGGATCACAATGAAAACCTGAAGCTGCCGGCCGACCTCGACTACATGGACGTCAAGGCACTCTCCATCGAAGTGCGCCAGAAGCTCAACAAGCATCGCCCGGAAACCCTGGGCCAGGCTTCCCGCATTTCCGGCGTGACCCCGGCGGCGCTGTCGCTGCTGCTGGTGCACCTGAAGAAGGGGGGCCTGAAACAGGCTACTGGCGCTGACAACCAAGCGGCGTGAAGAAAAATACCGGACACCCGTCCCGAACCAGATCAATACCAAGGCATCACGGATGAGCAACACTGCAGACCTGAACAATCTGACCCGCACCCTGAAGGAAGGCGCCCAGGCCATGGGCCTGGCGCTCTCCGCTGCCCAGATCGACAAGCTGATGGCATACCAGGCTCTGCTGGCCAAGTGGAACAAGGTCTACAACCTGACGGCCTTGCGTGATCCGGCGCAGATGGTGACGCACCACTTGCTGGATTCGCTCTCGGCAGTGTCGGCCTTCGCGGGTGCCCAGCGTGTGCTGGATGTGGGTGCCGGTGGCGGCCTGCCGGGCATCGTGCTGGCCATCTGGGCGGCCGAGGCGCAGCCGCAGATGCAGATTACCCTGGTCGATACGGTTTCGAAGAAAACCGCTTTCCTCAATCAGGTGAAGGCCCAATTGCACCTGGGCAATGTGACGGTGCTGCATGCGCGGGTCGAGCAGTTGCCTGTCGAGCAACAATACGATGTCATCACTTCACGTGCTTTTGCGGAACTGAAGGACTTCGTCACATGGTCGAACCACCTCCTGCAACAAGGTGGCAAGTACATCGCGCTCAAGGGCGTGCTGCCGCAAGAGGAAATCGACCGGTTGCCGGCGGGGTGGAAGGTGCAGCAAGTGCAGCCCCTGCAGGTACCGGGCCTGGATGCCGAACGGCATCTCATCTTCATGGAAAGAACGACCTGATGAACAAACTTAAACTGGCCCTGGTGGCCACCATGGTCTCGATGGCAGCCTATGGCGGCCTGGGCATGGCATCCGCCTCTGCTCAGGAGGTCAAGACGGTCCCTTCGGTGGACCTGAAGCGTTACGCCGGCAAGTGGTACGAAATCGCCAAGATTCCCAACAGCTTCCAGAAAAAATGCATTTCCGGCACCAGCGCAGAGTATTCCGCGCGCGATGATGGCATGATCGATGTCGTCAACCGCTGCAAGACGGCCGATGGCACGGAGGAAGCCAAGGGCGTGGCGCGGGTGGTCCCGGGCAGCAACAACAGCAAGCTGGAAGTGCGCTTTGCGCCGGCCTGGCTGTCCTGGATCCCGATGGTGTGGGGTGACTACTGGATCATGGACCTGGACGATCAATACACCCTGGCCACCGTGGGCAGCCCCTCGCGCGAATACCTGTGGATCCTCTCGCGCACGCCCACCATCAGTGACGAGCAATACGAGAACGCACTCAACAACGCCACCAAGCAAGGGTTCGATACCGCGCGGGTGGTCAAGAGCAAGCCGTAACACGGTACCTCACATCAGGCGAGCGGCCCGGGCAGCAACCCGGGCCGCTCACATTCAAGGAGACCCACCATGCAGGCGATCTTTCATTCCCTCGGCATCACCGACATCTGGCAATTGATTGCGGCCACCATGGTGTTCCTGCTCCTGCCTGGTCCCGGTACCTTCTGCGTGCTCACCTGCGCGGCCAAGGGCGGCTTGCGCGGCGGCTTCATGGCGCAGGCGGGTCTCATGCTGGGCGACATCGTGCTGATGTTCCTGGCTGCAGCCGGCGTGGCCGCTTTGCTGCATGCCAATCCCTTGCTGTTCCATGGCCTGCAATACCTGGGCGCGGCCTATCTGGCCTACCTGGGCGGACGTCTCCTGTTTGCAAGAGGCGAGGGCGGTGGTACAGTCGTACCCTTTTCCAATGCCGCAGATTTCCGGCGCGGCTTTTTGGTCACCTTGTTCAACCCGAAAGCCATCGTGTTCTACATGGCCTTCTTCCCGCTGTTCCTGGATCCGGCCACGCAGCAAGGCGCGCTGACCTTCTTCACGATGGGCGCAGTCATCAGCAGCTGCACCCTCCTGTATGGCAGCTTGCTGGTCATCGTCGGCAATGCCGCCGCGCGCCGCATGGCCCGCAATCGCACCATCGCCAAGCTGGCCTCACGGGCAGCCGGCGTGTTCCTGATCGGTTTCGGCATCAAGTTGACCACGCAATAACGCACTCATAAGAACGAACTATGGCAAAAATATTTTGTGTCGCCAACCAGAAAGGTGGCGTAGGCAAGACCACTACCGCAGTCAATCTCGCGGCTGGACTGGCACAACTGAACCAGCGCGTATTGCTGGCCGACCTCGATCCGCAGGGCAATGCCACCATGGGGGCGGGGATCAACAAGTCGACGCTGGAAGGCTCGATCTATGAAGTGCTGCTGGGCATGTCCGACATCCGCGCCGTACGCAAGCGTTCCGAAGCCGGCGGCTTCGACGTGCTGCCCGCCAACCGCGAACTGGCCGGTGCCGAAGTGGAAATGGTGGAGCTGGAACAGCGCGAAGCGCGCCTGAAGATCGCCTTCGCCGCCGTCGCCGAGGACTATGACTTCATCCTCATCGACTGCCCGCCTGCGCTGTCGATGCTGACCCTGAACGGGCTGTGCTCGGCGCATGGCGTCATCATCCCGATGCAGTGCGAGTACTACGCGCTCGAAGGCTTGTCGGACCTGGTCAACACCATCAAGAAGGTGCACGCCAAGCTGAACCCGGAGCTGAAAGTCATCGGCCTGTTGCGCGTGATGTTCGATCCGCGCATGACGCTGTCGCAGCAGGTCTCGGACCAGCTGGAACAGCACTTCGGCGACAAGGTCTTCAAGACCGTCATCCCGCGCAATGTGCGACTGGCTGAAGCGCCTTCGTATGGTTTGCCGGGGGTGACCTTCGATCCTTCGTCCAAGGGCGCACAGGCTTACATCGCCTTCGGCGCGGAAATGGTTGAACGCATCAAGACGCTGTAATTCAGGCGCTGATCACAGCGCGAATTCAGGCGTGAATTCATACGCGAATTGACGCTTGAATTCACGCTCCAATGGCAGCACCTCCCAACGCCGTAATCACGCATCGTTTTCATCAGGCAATCGCATGGCAACTTTACCGAAAAAATCCAAGGGTCTGGGACGCGGACTGGACGCGCTTCTCGGCGGCTCCTCCGACATCACTGAAGAAGCCCAGGCGCAAGCCGCGCAGGGCCTGCCCACGGTGATGGCCGTGACCGAACTGCAGGCCGGCAAGTACCAGCCGCGTACCCGCATGGATGAAGGCGCGCTCAATGAACTGGCGGCCTCGATCAAGGAACAGGGTTTGCTGCAGCCCATCCTGATCCGCGCCATCGGCCAGAAGAACGGGAAAGATACCTACGAGATCATCGCCGGCGAACGCCGCTTCCGCGCGGCCAAGATCGCCGGGCTGACCGAGGTGCCGGTGCTGGTCAAGAACGTGGACGACCAGACCACGGCCGCCATGGCGCTGATCGAAAACATGCAGCGCGAGGATTTGAATCCCCTGGAAGAAGCCCAGGGCATCCATCGCCTCATCACCGATTTCGCCTTCACCCACGAGCAGGCGGCACTGGCCGTGGGACGTTCGCGCAGTGCGGTCTCCAACCTGCTGCGCCTGTTGAACCTGGCCAAGCCGGTGCAGACCATGCTCATGGCCGGCGACATCGACATGGGCCATGCCCGTGCGCTGCTGGCCGTCGATTCCGCGACCCAGATCCAGCTGGCCAACCAGATCGTGGCCAAGCGCATGTCGGTACGTGATGCCGAGAAACTGGTCACCCGCGCCAGCGCCGAGCAGGCCGCCAAGCCGCGCGAAGCCAAGGACAAGTCGCGCGATATCGCGCGCCTGGAAGAAGAACTCTCGGACCTGCTGGCCACCCAGGTCAGCATCAAGACCGGTGCCCGCAACAAGGGCCAGTTGATCATCAACTTCAACGACCTCGATGCGCTCGATGGTGTCATCGCACGCCTGCGCGGGGAGTCGGTGGAGAGCTGATCGCATCGGCTTTGCGCATCAAAGCAAAAGGGGCTGCTCCATTCGGAGCAGCCCCTTTTTTATTGATATAAATAATTTACGCCGACATCAGAAAGTCCGCTGCACATCCGAACGCGGCGGCAGCTGATAGCTCCAGGTCTCGGTGAGCGGCTTGCCGTTGGCCGTGAGCGCTGCGCGCAATTCCACTGCCTGCGCCACGTTGCGGATCTTCACCCGCAGCGTCAGGCGCCAGCCATTGATGGCCGGATTGGGCTGCAGCTGGGCATCGATCAGTTCGCCATTGTTGGAAACATTCACCTGCGGCTGTACCGCTGTCCCTGCGGGCAGGGAACCCAGCGGCCCACCGGTGAAGTCCACCAGCAAGGCCGTGGTGCCATCAAAGGCGCGGATCAGGTTGGCTTGCGTGAGTTCGCCATCGGTATGGAAGGTCTGCTTCACCCAGCCCACTTCATTGTTGAGGATGGAGGGTTCATCCATGGTCCAGTGGATGCGATAGTCATAAGCCAGCGGCGTGCCGCGTGCCGGTTGTTGTGCAGGCACCCAGTAGGCCACGATGTTGTCATTGGTCTCGTCGGCGGTCGGGATTTCAACCAGTTGTACGGCACCCTTGCCCCAGTCGCCCTTGGGTTCGATCCAGGCCGAGGGACGCAGGTCGTAGCGGTCCTTCAGGTCTTCATAGGAAGAGAATTCGCGGCCACGCTGCAGGAGGCCAAAGCCGCGCGGATTGGTGACCTCGAAGGAACTCACTTCCACGTTCTGCGGATCGTTCAGCGGACGCCACAGCCACTCGCCATTGCCCGTATGGATCGCCAGGCCATTGGAATCATGAATGGCCGGACGGAAGTTGCGGCGCGAGGATTGCTGGTTCGGTCCGAACAGGAACATGCTGGTCAGCGGCGCAATGCCCAGACGGCCCACCTCGGCGCGCAGGAACACGCGGGCCTGCACATCGAGCAGGGCATCCTTGCCGGGCGTGAGCGTGAACTTGTAGGCGCCGGTCGCACGCGGCGAATCCAGCAGCGCGTAGAAGGTCAGCTGCTTTTCGCCCGGGGCCGGACGCTGTATCCAGAACTCGGTGAAATGCGGGAATTCTTCGCCGCTCATCATGGCGGTATCGATCGCCAGTCCACGTGCCGAGAGTCCGTACACCTGTCCCTTGCCGATCACGCGGAAGTAGCTCGCGCCCAGCACGCTCATGACTTCGTCTTCCTTGTCATCGCGATTGAGGGGATAGACCACGCGGAAGCCCGCATAGCCCAGGTGTGCCGTGCTGTCCTTGGCCAGCGCCAGGTCACCGAAGTTGAAGCGGTCGGTGCTGTAGCCCACGTCCTGCACGCGGCCATCGATGATTTCGTGGATGGCTACGGGGGCATTGAATTGCATGCCCTGGTGATAGAAGGCCAGCTTGAAGGGCGTCTTCTGGTCGCGCCATTCGAACTTCTCGCTCTTGGGCTGGATCTTCATGTAATCGGCGAACTGCATCGCCGCGAAGGTCGGCGAGAGATTGCTCACCGGTTTCTGATAGGGCTTGGCGGCCAGTTCCTTCGCGCGTGCCACCGCCTGGTTGAGGTCGAAGCCCTGCGCGCTCTGTGCCTGTACCGAGGCCGTCAGCAGGGATGCCGCGAGTACCAGGCCCTGCAGCAGGGGCCATTTCAATCCATGTCTGATCAATGCATTTCTCCATGAAGAAGCGGCGCGCGGACGTTGGAACCCGGGTCGCCGCCATGCGCCTGCGTGTCCCGCAGGCATCAAAACAGAATAATATAGCGAACCGTCCGGCTGGCTAAGCATCAAACAACGCTAGCAATAATTGCTCCCGCCGCTCCGGCTGCTGTCCCGCTTGTGCAGGTCACAGAGTAGAGGGCAGACTGCCGCCAAAGTTTAAAAAAGAGAGAGGAAACCCGTGTCCCACAAGCTTACCGAGCGGCAAGCCGCGTCCGCGCGCCGTCCCCGCCTGGCCCTGGCCATGACCCTGTGCGCGCTGGCCTGCAGCGCCGCGCTCACCGGCCCGGCCGCCCACGCGCAAGCCAATCCCGCCTTGCTCGGCGACAAGACTGCCTTCATCGACGACCTGCTGCGCCAGATGACGCTGGAAGAAAAGATCGGGCAGTTGCGCCTGATCAGCATCGGTCCTGACATGCCCGCCAAGAAACTGGCCGAGGAACTGGCCGCCGGGCGCGTCGGCGGCACCTTCAATTCCGTGACCCGTCCCGAGAACCGTCCTTTGCAGGACGGGGCCATGCGCTCGCGGCTGAAGATCCCGATGTTCTTCGCCTATGACGTCATCCATGGCCACCGCACCACCTTCCCCATCGGCCTGGGGCTGGCCTCCAGCTGGGACATGGACATCGTCGGACGCGCCATGCGCATCTCCGCCGAGGAAGCCGCGGCCGACAGCATCGACATGACCTTTGCACCCATGGTCGACATCAGCCGCGATCCGCGCTGGGGCCGCACGTCTGAAGGCTTTGGTGAAGATCCTTACCTGGTCTCGCGCATTGCCGAGGTCTCGGTGCGCGCCCTGCAGGGCGACACCAAGCCCATCGCCGCCAATCGCGTCATGGCCAGCGTGAAGCATTTTGCGCTGTACGGTGCGGTCGAAGGCGGACGTGACTACAACGTCGTCAACATGGATCCGCAGCGCATGTACAACGACTACCTGCCGCCGTATCGCGCCGCCATCGATGCAGGCGCGGGGGCCGTCATGGTGGCACTCAATTCCATCAACGGCGCACCGGCCACCTCCAACACCTGGCTGCTGCAGGACCTCTTGCGCAAGGATTGGGGCTTCAAGGGCCTGACCGTATCTGACCACGGTGCCATCACCGAACTGGTCAATCATGGCGTGGCACAGAACGATGCCGAAGCCGCGCGCCTGTCCATGAAGGCCGGCACCGACATGAGCATGGCCGACCAGGTCTACATCAAGCAATTGCCGGAGCTGGTGCGCTCGGGCAAGGTCTCGCAGCAGGAGCTGGACAACGCCGTGCGCGACATCCTCGGAGCCAAGTACGACCTGGGCCTGTTCAAGGATCCGTATGTGCGCATCGGCCGTGCGGCCGATGATCCGGCCGACGTCTATGCCGACAGCCGCCTGCATCGCCGCGATGCGCGCGAAGTGGCGCAGCAGTCCATGGTGCTGCTGGAGAACCGCAACGCTGCGCTGCCGCTGAAGAAGAACGCACGCATCGCGCTCGTCGGCCCGCTGGCTGATTCGCACATCGACATGCTGGGCAGCTGGTCCGCCGCCGGCAAGGACAAGCAGACCATCACGCTGCGCCAAGGTTTGCAGGCGGCGATGGGAGGGCAGGGCAAGCTGGTCTACGCACGCGGTGCCAACATCACCGAAGACAAGCACATCGTCGATTACCTCAACTTCCTGAACTGGGATGATCCGGAAGTGGTGCAGGACAAGCGCAGCCCCAAGGCCATGATCGATGAGGCCGTCAAGGCGGCGCGCAATGCGGAGGTGATCGTGGCCGCCGTGGGCGAATCGCGCGGCATGTCGCATGAATCTTCCAGCCGTACTTCGCTGTCGCTGCCGCAGAGCCAGCTGGATCTGCTCAAGGCATTGAAGGCCACCGGCAAGCCGCTGGTGCTGGTGCTGATGAATGGCCGGCCGCTGGATCTGAACTGGGCGCGCGAGAATGCCTCGGCGATTCTGGAAACCTGGTACACCGGTACCGAGGGCGGCAATGCGATTGCCGACCTGCTCTTCGGTGACGTCAATCCTTCCGGCAAGCTGCCCATCACCTTCCCGCGTTCGGTTGGCCAGATCCCGAGTTACTACAACCATCCGCGCGTGGGCCGTCCCTATACCGAAGGCAAGCCGGGCAACTACACCTCGCAGTACTTTGATGAGCCGAATGGCCCGCTATATCCGTTCGGATACGGTCTGAGCTATACCGAGTTCAAGCTCTCCGAAGTGCGCCTGTCGCAGCCGACCATGACGGCGGATGGCAAGGTGCAGGCCAGCGTGACGGTGAAGAACACGGGCCGCCGTGCGGGTGCGACTGTAGTGCAGTTGTACATCCGCGATGTGGCCGCGTCAGTGGTGCGTCCGGTCAAGGAGTTGAAGGATTTCCGCAAGGTGATGCTGCAGCCGGGTGAAGAGAAAGAGGTGCAGTTCAGCATCGACCGCAAGGCGCTGTCCTTCTACAACGCCAAGCTGGAATACGTGGCCGAGCCGGGCGAATTCCAGGTGCAGATCGGGCTGGACTCCAAGGACGTGAAAACGGCATCGTTCAATCTGCAATAAAGCCGGACAGAAAAGAAAAATGGGCGCACTCGACAGTGCGCCCATTTTTTTTTGCAGCAGCCAAAAATGATCTAAATCATTTATAAAAATCAGGCGTTACGCCTTTGCGGCATCACGCCATCACGCCATCACGGCTGCATCCTCTTCCTCCTCACCGAGGAAGCCGCCACTCTGATGCGACCACAAGCGCGCATACAAACCACCGGCGGCCAGCAATTCAGCGTGCGTGCCTTGCTCCACGATACGGCCCTGGTCCAGCACGATGAGCCTGTCCATCGCCGCAATGGTCGAGAGGCGGTGCGCAATGGCCACCACGGTCTTGCCTTCCATGAGCTTGTAGAGCGAGGTCTGGATGGCTGCTTCCACTTCCGAATCGAGCGCACTGGTGGCTTCATCCAGCAGCAGGATGGGGGCATCCTTCAACATCACGCGGGCAATGGCGATACGCTGGCGCTGGCCACCGGAAAGCTTCACGCCGCGCTCGCCCACATGCGCATCGTAACAGGTGCGGCCCTTGGCATCGGCCAGGGTACCGATGAAGTCATGCGCCTCGGCCCGTTCAGCGGCGTGGATCATCTCGGCATCGCTGGCATCGGGACGGCCATAGGTGATGTTCTCCCGCACCGAGCGATGCAGCAGGGAAGTATCCTGCGTGACCATGCCGATCTGCGCGCGCAGGCTGTCCTGCGTGACATGGGCGATGTCCTGGCCATCGATGGTGATGCGGCCGCCCTCGATATCGTAGAAGCGCAGCAGCAGGTTGACGATGGTCGATTTGCCGGCACCGGAGCGGCCCACCAGGCCGATCTTTTCGCCGGGGCGAATCACCAGGTCCAGCTTGTCCACCACCGGGCGCGGGGCCGAGCCGCCATAGCTGAAGCTGACGCCCTCAAAGCGCAGTTCGCCCTGGCTGACCTTGATGGGTTTGGCATCGGCTGCATCCTTGACCTCGTGCGCACGCGCCAGGGTGTTGATGCCATCCTGCACGGTACCCACGTGTTCGAACAGCGAGGACATTTCCCACATCACCCAGTGCGCGATGCCGTTCAGGCGCAGCGCCATCGCCGTGCTGGCTGCCACCGCACCGACACCGACCTTGCCCTGGGTCCAGAGATACAGCGAGACCCCGGTGGCACCGATGATGAGCACCATGTTCAGGATGTGATTGACCACCTCGAAGCCCGACACCAGACGCATCTGGCGATTGACCGTGGTGAGGAATTCGCGCATGGCGCTGCGGGCGTAATCGGCCTCGCGCCCGGCATGCGAGAACAGCTTCACGGTGGCGATGTTGGTATAGGCATCGGTGATGCGCCCGGTCATCAGCGAGCGCGCATCGGCCTGGTTGCGTGCCACTGCCGACAGGCGCGGCACGAAGTAGCGCAAGGCCACCGCGAAGGCCGCCAGCCAGATGAAGAAGGGGGCCAGCATCCACATGTCGAAGCTGCCGACCACACCGATCAGGGTAGCGAAGTAGATGGCGATGAAGACCAGGATGTCGCCCACGATCATGCAGAAGTCGCGCACCGCCAGCGCGCTTTGCATGACCTTGGTGGCGACACGTCCGGCGAACTCGTTCTGATAGAAACTCATGCTCTGGCTCAACATGAGGCGATGGAAATTCCAGCGCAGCAGCATGGGGAAATTGCCCGCCAGGGTCTGGTGCTTGTACATGGTCTGCAGCGCGATCAGCAGCGGACTGGCCGCCAGGATCACCACCAGCCACACCAGGGTATGGCCTTCCTGCGCCCACAGCTGCGCCGGCTCGATCTTGGACAGCCAGTCGACGATGCGGCCGAGCGCAGCAAAGAGCAGTGCCTCGAAGATGCCGATGATGGCCGTCGTCAAGGTCATGGCGGCGATGTAGGGCCGCACGCCCTTGGTACAGAACCAGATGAAGCGCATGAAGCCGCGCGGCGGCGGCATCGGCTGCGACTCGGGGTAGGGGTGGACCAGTTTTTCAAACCAGCTGAACATCAGGGAACTCCAAAAATCGGATCAGGGCCGACGGCGGTGCGACAGCCAGACTGCCAGCGAGGCAGCCACCAGCGTAGCGGCGCGGTCGGGCGTTGTTACTGTGGCATACCGGAAGGGAATATTGCGCGTGGCGGTACGCCGTTCATGCGCGGCGGGCAGATCGCTGCGGCAGCAGGGCCGCTATCGTGATCCCGGGGCAGGCCGCGAAATTGATGGAAGCCGCATCATCTCACATGCGACTGGCTTGCGTGTAGCAGAGCCCTGGGAAAACACTTGTCGGAAAATCGGAATGGTAAACCAGGCCGCGTTTTCCGGCCCTTGCGATTGATCTGCGATACTGATGAATTGTCACCCTTGTATCTGTTTGAATCATGAATCTTTCCCAGGTTGCCGCCGCCTTCCGCCCCTTCGACACGCTGGCCGCGCAATTGTTGCCGCAGGTCGAGGATGACGCCGGCGATGGCTCGCATGATCTCTCGCATCTCTTGCGCGTATGGAACAACGCCCGCCGCCTGCAGGCCGAGGAGGGCGGCGACCTGCGCATTCTGCTGGCGGCCGTCATTCTGCATGACTGCGTGCGGGTGGAGAAGAATTCACCGCTGCGCAGCCAGGCGTCCACGCTCTCTGCCCAACGTGCGCAGGAGATCCTGTTGTCCCTGGGGTGGACGCAGGAGGAGGCACAGCGCGTGGCCCATGCCGTACAGGCCCACAGCTATTCGGCGCAGATCACGCCGCTGACGCTGGAGGCGAAGATCGTGCAGGATGCCGACCGGCTGGACGCCATCGGGGCCATCGGCGTGGCGCGCTGTTTCTATGTAGCGGGGAGGATGGGATCGAGCCTCTATGAAGCGCTCGATCCGCAGGCGCAGCAACGGCCGCTGCAGGATACGCGCTATGCGCTGGATCATTTCCCTGCCAAGTTGTTCCGTTTGCAGGAAGGATTCCAGACGGCTGCCGGTGCCGCCATGGCGCAGGCGCGTCAGGAGAAGATGCGCGGGTTTGTGGAGCAATTCCTGGGCGAGCTGTAATGTAGAGCCTCGCCCGTTGTGCAGTCAGCCTGCTTGCGCCGTGCGACGAATCACGCTGACTGCTGCTTTGGATCACGCGGCCTTGCGCACCACTTCCAGCTTGGGCACCACGCGCAGCGGAACCTGCACGGTGTTGAGCACGGGCGCGAGTGCCGGGGTTGCCACCACGCCGGTTGCATCGGGCGCGTCCAGTTGGAACACACCGACTGCGCGCGTCAGGTTCACGGCCTGCTCCTGCAGCGTAGCCACTGCGGCAGTGGCTTCTTCCACCAGCGCTGCATTGTGCTGGGTCACCTGATCCATCAGCGCGATGGCCTTGTTGACTTCCTCGATGCCCAGGCTCTGCTCGTGGCTGGCCGCCGAGATTTCGCCCATCACATCGGTGACCTGCTGCACGCTGGCCACGATCTGTTCCATGGTCTCGCCAGCGCGTTCCACCAGGCGGGTACCGGTGTCCACATTGCCGACCGAGGTATCGATCAACTGCTTGATCTCCTTGGCGGCGGCGGCACTGCGCTGGGCCAGGTTGCGCACTTCGGTGGCCACCACCGCGAAGCCGCGTCCCTGTTCGCCGGCGCGGGCCGCTTCCACGGCGGCATTCAGGGCCAGGATGTTGGTCTGGAAAGCGATGCTGTCGATCACGCCGATGATGTCGACGATCTTGCGCGAGGAGCTGTTGATGGCCGCCATGGTATCGACCACTTCTTCCACGATGGCACCGCCCTGTTTGGCGATGTCGGAGGCGTTGCGGGCCAGTTGATTGGCTTCGCGGGCGTGGCCGTCATTCTGCTTCACGGTGGCGGTGAGCTGCTCCATGGCCGAGGCGGTTTCTTCCAGCGAGGCGGCCTGGTCTTCGGTGCGCGCCGAGAGGTCGCTGTTGCCGGCGGCGATCTGGGCGCTGATGGTGGCCACGCCGGTGGCGGCATCGCGCACATGGGTCACGGTATTGCGCAGGTTGCCGCTCATCTCGGAGAGCGCCGCCATGATGCTCTGGCGCTTGCCGCCGTCGCCACGGGTTGCGGCAGCGGCGTGATACAGCTCGCCGCGATCCACCGCCAGTGCCAGCTGCTTGACCTCATCGGGTTCCGCACCCAGCGCACCCCGGATGCTGCGGGTGATCAGCGTGGCCAGCACGGCACCGGCCACCAGCGCGGCTCCCAGCAGCACCAGGATGAAGGCCTGGAAGCCGTGGGCGGTGCTGCGGGCCTTGGCGGATTCGATCTGGCTCATGCGTTCTTCCAGGTCGATGAAGTGATTGATGGTGGCCAGCCATTCGACGAAGGCCGGTTTTACCTGGGTCAGCAGCAGCTGGCGCGCGCCGTCGACATCGCCGGCAGTGCGCAGGGCGATGGCCTTGGCGGCCAGCGGCATGGTGCGGGCTTCGACCGCCTTGATGCGTTCCAGGCTGGCACGTTCATCCGCATTGACCTTCATGGTGGAGAAGACCGTATCGAGCGGCCGGGCCGATTGCTGGTAGTCGGCATCGAGCTTGTTGATCAGGGCAATCACGTCCTTGACCTCGGCGTCGCCCACCAGCGTCAGGTCACGCAGGGCAATGGCGCGGTCGTGCACGCTGCCACGGAAATTGATGGCATAGCGCTGCTTGACGCTGTTGTCCTCGCTCACGGTGGCCAGGCTGCCTTCGATGGCATTGACCTTGGAAATGCTGGCCACCGTCAGCACCAGCATCATCGCCAGCACCAGCGCAAAGCTCAGTGCCAGTTGGGCCGCCACGCTGAGCGAGCGGCGCTTGGGGGGAAGGGTCTGCATGGAATTCTCCGAAAGAGGGGCCGATGGCCATGCACGCTGCTGCCAAGAGCAGCATTGACACAAGGCAATATTGGCGAAGACCGCAGTCTAGCCTTGTTCACGGGCGCGCGGGATTGATTGTTTCGATGCATTCCATAGCCGTTAATGCTCAATTGCAAAAGCATTAAGCGCTCCTTAATGCTTTCCAGGGCCTTCCTGACGCAGGTTTAAGCCTGAGTTAAGTCTTTTGCGGCAAGCTGGGCAGCAAAGAGGACAACATCCACAGGATTCGCCATGACCGAACAAACACCGGCTCGCCAGGCCAGCCACGCCAATCGCGCCACCCGCGCGGAGATATGGCGCCTCATCAAGCCCTTCTGGGTTTCCGAAGAAAAGTGGAAGGCCTGGGCCCTGCTGCTGGCCATCCTGGCCTTGAACCTGGGCATGGTCTACATCAACGTGCGGCTCAATTCCTGGAACCGCGACATGTACAACGTGCTGCAGTCACGCGACTATCCGCAGTTCAAATCGCTGCTGTGGCAGTTCACGGGGCTGGCCTTCGTCTTCGTGGCCATCGCCATCTACAGCGTCTACCTGAAGCAGGCGCTGCAGATCCGCTGGCGCTACTGGATGAGCACGCGCTACCTTGACCGCTGGCTGGCGCATCGCGCCTACTACCGCATCGAGCAGGGACAGGAGGGCCGCCTCTCCGACAACCCAGACCAGCGCATTGCCGAGGACCTGCATGCGCTGACCAGCGATACGCTGTCGCTGGTGCTGGGTTTCATTTCCAGCAGCGTGACGCTGTTCTCCTTCATCCACATCCTGTGGTCGGTGAGCGGACCGCTGTCCTTCACGGCGCTGGGGCAATCGTGGGTCATTCCCGGCTACATGGTCTGGTTCGTGATCGCCTATGCCGCCATCGGCTCCGGTGTGGTGTGGTGGATCGGCCGTCCGCTGGTGGGTTTGAGCTTCAACCAGGAACGCTTCGAGGCCAATTTCCGTTTCGGGCTGATCCGCGTGCGCGAGCATGCCGAGGCCGTGGCCCTGTATCGCGGCGAGCCGCAGGAGCGCGCGCAGCTGACTGCCCGGCTGGATGACATCCGCGAGAACTGGTGGAACATCATGCGGCTGACCAAGAAGCTCAACGTGGCCGTCAATTTCTACGGGCAGTTCGCGGTGATCTTCCCCATGCTGGTGTCGGCACCGCGCTATTTTTCCGGGGCCATTTCGCTGGGGGTGCTGATGCAGATCAGCGATGCCTTCGGACAGGTGCAGGATGCGCTGTCGTGGTTCATCAATGCCTTCACCACGCTGGCCAGCTGGAAGGCTTCCATCAACCGGCTGGCGGGCTTCCACGCGGATGTCGAACGCGCTGCCGGCATGCCGCGCACGCTGGCCGTCACGCAGCATGGCGGCAGTGCGGTGACGCTGGAGGGCGTGCAGCTGTCCTTCCCCGATGGCAGCCTCATGCTGCGCCGCCTGGATGCACGCGTGGAGTCGGGCGAGCACGTGCTCATCAGCGGTCCTTCCGGTTGCGGCAAGTCGACCCTGATCCGCGCCATGGCCGACATCTGGCCTTACGGCGAGGGCCGCATCGCGCTGCCGCAGGATGCGCCCGCGATGTTCCTGCCCCAGCGCAGCTACCTGCCCATCGGCACGCTGCGTGCAGCGCTCTCCTATCCGGCTGCCGAGGGCAGTTTCGAGGATGCGCTCATTACGCGTTACCTGGGTTTGTGCCGTCTTGCGCATCTTGCATCGCGGCTGGACGTGGCAGCCAACTGGAGCCAGGCGCTGTCACCGGGCGAGCAGCAGCGGCTGGCCTTCGTGCGGGTGTTCCTGAACCGTCCGCGCCTGGTGTTCCTGGACGAGGCCAGCAGCGCCATGGATGGCGAGACCGAGGAAGCACTCTATGCCGCCTTGCCGCGCGAGCTGCCGGGCGTGACCGTGATCAGCATCGCCCACCGCGAGACGCTGGCGCGCTTCCATGACGTGCGCTGGAAATTCGTGCCGCCCGCCGCCGGCGAGGATGCCGGACATCGTGTGGAGGCGCTGCCGATTGCGGCGTGAGGGCAGGGGGACGTTATACCGTTTTTGCATGGGGACGCCGGAAGCCGCGTGACAGAATGGATTCATCGCGGCACGGTTGCCGCCTTCACCCGATCACTCTCGATTACCGGAAAGCCCATCATGAACGATCCCATCGTCTACCTCAACGGCGAACTCACGCCCCTCTCTGAAGCCCGCGTGCCGGTGCTGGACCGCGGCTTCATCTTTGGCGATGGCATCTATGAGGTGATCCCCATGTATCGCCGCAAGGCGTTCCGTGGCCAGCAACACCTGGCGCGGCTGTTCCGCAGCCTCGACAGCATCGGTATTCCGAATCCGCATGACGAAGCCGGCTGGAATGCCCTCATCGACCAGGTGGTCGAGGCCAACGGTTTGGACGACCAGATGATCTACCTGCAGGTCACCCGTGGCGTGGCCAAGCGGGTGCATGCCTTCCCCAAGGAGGTGGTGCCGACGGTGCTGATCATGACCAATCCGATGGCCCTGCCGCCGGCTGCGTCCATCGAGAAGGGCGTGGCCTGCGTGAGCATGGAAGACCGCCGCTGGCTGAACTGCCAGATCAAGTCGACGTCGCTGCTGGGCAATGTGCTGGCGGCGCAATTTGCGGCCGAGCACCAGGTGACCGAAGCGATCCAGTTCCGCGATGGCTATCTGTCGGAGGCGTCGTCCTCCAACGTGTGGGTGGTCAAGGATGGCAAGATTTCCGCGCCGCCCAAGGACAACCTGATCCTGGAAGGCATCCGCTATGGCCTGATGGAAGAGCTGTGCGCCGAGCAGGGCATCGTGCTGGAGTCGCGCCGCATCACGCGTGAGGAAGTGCTGGCGGCTGATGAACTCATGATTTCCTCGGCCAGCAAGGAAGTGCTGCCGGTGGTCACGCTCGATGGCCAGCCGGTCGGCAGCGGCCAGCCGGGGCCGGTGTTTGCCAAGGTGTATGCGGCGTATCAGGCGGCCAAGGCGCGCCTGTAAGACATTTGCAGCTTGTCATGACCAGCGGGTGGCGCTGCGGTTTTCTGCACGCCGCCCCGCCCGCATGGCGTAGAATGCAGGCATTCCCCACCCAACACCTCCGCTTGAACCCGGCTTGTTCATCCCCATCTGGGAGCATTGAAACCGGAGCGCCAGGCGGACAACGCCAAGGCGGTTTGCCATGACTATGCCCACTATTTCCCCTGAAGAATCCCTGATCGAGTATCCCAGCGACTTCCCCATCAAGGTGGTCGGGATCACCCATGACGCCTTCGCCGAGACCATCGTCGCCATGGTCACCGAGCATGACCCCGAGTTTCACGCGGGCAAGGTCGAGATGCGTCCCTCCACTCAGGGCAAGTACCTGTCGCTGACCCTGACCGTGCGCGCCACCAGCCGCACCCAGCTCGACAACATCTATCGCGCGCTCTCCACGCACGAGATGGTCAAGTTCGTGCTCTGAGGTCCGCCATCCCCCTGGCGAAAACCGGCGCAGCCCGCAAGGCGCGCCGGTTTTTTCATGCGCACATCACTTCTTGCGGGTTGACGTTTTCTGCACCTTGCCCGGCCATTCCGACTGCGCCTGGAATTGCCGCATCTCTTCCACGATCCATTTCCTGAAGGCCGCCACGCCCGGCTTCTCCAGCCCTTCCGGCAGGTGCACCAGGTAGTGCGCCTCCTCGCACAGCTGCGCGACGTCGAACAACCGCACCAGCGTGCCGCTGGCGATCTCCTGCCAGGCAATCGTATGGCGTGACAGCGCCACCCCCTTGCCCTCCACCGCGTGGCGCAGCGTCAGCGAAGAATCCTCCACCACCAGCGTGCCGCGCGGCTCGGGCAGGTCCAGCCCGGCCAGGGTCAGCCACGGTTGCCAGGATTCGCGCGTGTCCATGCGCAGCAGGGTGCAGTGCACCAGGTCGGCGGGACGCACCAGCTTCTTGTTCTGCTTGCCGCGATAGCCGGGCGCGGCCACCGGGTAGTAGTAGTCCTCGCTCAGTTTCTCGGTGACCACGCCCGCGTACTGGCCCCGGCCAAAGCGGATGCCGATGTCCACCCCGTCCAGCCGCAGGTCGACCAGATGGCTGCCCGATTGCAGCACCACCTCGATTTCCGGATGGACATCGATGAACTTCCACAGGCGCGGCGCCAGCCAGCGTGAAGCGAAGGAGGGCGTGGCCGAGATCACCAGCCGCTGCTGGCGCGTCAGGCTGCGCAGGTGGTCGGCCGCTTGCGCGATCTCGCCCAGGGCCTTGCGGATGGTGGCGGCGAAGCGTTCGCCGGTCTCGGTGATGGAAATGCGCTTGCCATGGCGATGGAACAGCTGCAGGCCCAGGTCTTCCTCCAATGCGCGCACCTGGTGGCTGATCGCCCCCGGCGTGACGTGCACTTCTTCAGCCGCACGCGAGAAGCAGCCATGGCGGGCGGCCGCATCAAAGGCGCGCAGGGCGGCCAGGTTGGGGAGCTTGCGCAAATCGGCCATGACGGCTCCTTGTGAATTAAATTAGCAAGGACGAGCAATATATATCGTTTTGCTGCGCTTGCGGGCTTTCCTACAATGATGACTCATCACGCATCACTCCAGGCATCTTCCCCCTTGCAGCCGCACCCTCCCGGGCATCGCGGCAGGGACGCGGCTTGCCTGGCGAATCAGACCGTCGAGCACAGGAGCCAGCGCCATGACAATTTCATTCACAGATCCCAGCCTTCCCGGCCAGTTGCAGCAAGGCCAGGTACAGACCCGCCGCCTGCAGGGCGGCGTGCGCATCCGCGTGACCTCCGGACTGGTGTGGCTGACCATTGCCGGCTGCCGCGACGACATCTGGCTCCAGCCCGGCCGCTGCTTCGACTATCACGGGCGCGGCGACGCCATCTTCGAAGCGGTCAACGGCGCGGCCGAGTTCACGGTCACGCCCTTGCCTCCCAAGGGGTGCGGTGACGATCCGATCCGTATTGCCAAGCTCTTGCCGCACGGCCTGATCCGCTGGTTCTGATACGGGCAAAGACGAATTTCGCTACACTGGCGGGCATGCAAACCGCACTGCCCACCGCCAGCACGCCCATGGCTGGCGCCCGCCGGCCCGAGATCGTCCGGCGCGGCGTCGAGCCCTACGAGGCCAGCTTCGCCGCCATGCGCGCCTATACCGATGCGCGCACCGCCGATACCCCCGACCAGCTCTGGATCGTCGAGCATCCCCCTGTCTATACGCTGGGCTTGGGTGCCGACCGCGCCCATGTGTTGAATCCGCACGACATCCCGATTGTCCAGACCGACCGTGGCGGCGAGGTCACTTACCACGGCCCTGGCCAGGTGGTGATCTACCTGCTGATGGACCTGCGCCGCAACCGCAGCGGGGCGCGCCTGTTCGCCCGCGAATTCGTGCACAACATCGAAGAGGCGGTGATCGCCACGCTGGCGGCGTATAATCTGGCCGGTGTACGCAAGGAGGGGGCGCCCGGCATCTACGCCGCCGACGGCCCCTGGCAGGGCGCCAAGGTGGCCGCGCTGGGCTTGAAGATACGGGGCAACGGCTGCACTTACCATGGTGTTTCGCTCAATGTGGCGATGGACCTGGCACCGTTTTCCTGGATCAACCCCTGCGGCTATGAAGGCCTGGCCACCGTGGACATGCAGACCCTCGGGGCTGCCGATGCCCGGCTGGACGCTGTCCAGGACTTGCTTGCCGACCAACTGATCGCCCGCTTCGCGGGCATGGCTTGAGCCCCACGCGCCGCGTGCGCCCGGGGCCGGAACGACCGACATGACTACCGAACTCACTCCCGCAGCAGATTCTTCCTCCAATGCCACCGGCTCGGCGCGCGCCAATCCGCTGGACAAGCAGAAGGGCGCCGGCAAGACCGCCTGGATCCCGATCAAGGTGGTGGCCGCCGAAAAGCTGAAGAAGCCGGACTGGATTCGCGTCAAGGCCGGCTCGCCCACCACCCGCTTCTACGAGATCAAGGACATCCTGCGCGCCAACAACCTGGTGACGGTCTGTGAGGAAGCCTCCTGCCCCAACATCGGCGAGTGCTTCGGCAAGGGCACCGCGACCTTCATGATCATGGGCGACAAGTGCACCCGCCGCTGCCCCTTCTGCGACGTCGGCCACGGCCGCCCCGATCCGCTGGACCCCAACGAGCCGGAAAACCTGGCCAAGACCATCGCCCAACTGCGCCTGTCCTACGTGGTCATCACCAGCGTGGATCGCGACGACCTGCGCGATGGCGGCGCAGCGCACTTCGCAGCCTGCATCCAGCGCGTACGTGAATTGTCGCCCGAGACCCGCATCGAAATCCTGACCCCGGACTTCCGTGGCCGCATGGACCGTGCGCTGGAAATCCTCAAGATGGCTCCGCCGGACGTGATGAACCACAACCTCGAAACCGCCCCGCGCCTCTACAAGGAAGCGCGTCCGGGTTCGGATTACGAATATTCGCTGAGCCTGTTGAAGCGCTTCAAGGACCTGCATCCGGAAGTGCCGACCAAGTCCGGCATCATGGTGGGCCTGGGCGAAACCGACGAGGAAGTGCTGCAGGTCATGCGCGACATGCGCGCGCACAACGTCGACATGCTCACCATCGGCCAGTACCTGATGCCCAGCGGCGACCACTTGCCGGTGCGCCGCTACGTGCACCCCGACACCTTCAAGATGTACGAGGAAGAGGCCTACAAGATGGGCTTCGTGCATGCCGCCGTGGGCGCGATGGTGCGCTCGAGCTACCATGCGGATCAGCAGGCGCACGGGTTGGTCTGACCATCTTCATAGAGGGCCGTGTCACCGGCCGCCCGGCACGTCGCGGTCGATGCTGCAAAGTCAGCGCTTGATGCGGCGCGCCCTCTACCTCCTTATACGCAAGCATCGCTGCGCGAGAAGTTGGTACTGGATTGGACCTTCCATTCCAATGCCCTCGCAGGCAACACGCTGACCCTGCGCGAAACCAAGGTAGTACTGGAAGGCATCACCGTCGGCGGCAAGTCGCTGCGCGAGCACTTCGAGGCCATCAATCACCGTGATGCCATCCTCTTCGTCGAGCAGGTCGTGGCCGGCCACGAGCCCCTGAGCGAAGCACACATCAAGGACATCCACAGTCTGGTGCTCAAGGGGATCGATGCCGATGAGGCGGGCCGCTATCGCCGCGAGAACGTGGTGATCGGCGGTGCCAGCACCACTCCGCCGGATTTCCTGCATCTCAACGATGAAATGCGCGCCTTGCTGGCGTGGTATCAACAGGCCGGCAGCCTGCATGCGGTCGAACGTGCGGCGCAATTGCATACGCGCTTCGTGAAGATCCATCCCTTCATCGATGGCAATGGCCGCAGCGGCCGCCTGCTGTTGAACCTGGAACTGATGAAATCCGGCTATCCCCCGGCGGTCATCCGCAAGGAAGACCGGCTGGCGTATTACGACGCCCTTGATGAGGCCTGCGTCAGCGGCGACCATGCGGCCATCACCACCCTCGTGGCCGAGAGCGTGCAGCGTTCGCTGCGCTTGTATCTGGATCTGCTGCCTGCTCCCGGATGAGCCGCGTCAGCTCAATCGCCTGATCAGCTCCATCACCCATTCAAATTTGTTTCCATAAGGCGGATGCAAGAGCGACCCGCCGTTCCAACGCGCCTGCCGGAACACCGGCTTGCGCTTGCTGAAGGTATCGAAACCCCAGCGCCCGTGATACGCGCCCATGCCGCTTTCGCCGACGCCGCCAAAGGGCTGTTCCTCCTGCACCAGGTGCCACAGGCAATCATTGATGGTCACGCCGCCCGCATGGGTCTGCCGCAGCACCTGTTCGCGCCGTGCCGCATCCTCGCCGAACCAGTACAGCGCCAGCGGGCGCGGACCTTGCCGCACATGGGCGATGGCTTGCTCGGGTGTTTCGTATTCGAGGATGGGCAGCACCGGCCCGAAGATCTCTTCCTGCAGCACCCGCATCGACGCAGTCGCGCCCAGAATCAGCGTGGGCGCGAGCTTGCGGCTCTGGCCCAGCTGTTCTCCCGCCGGGTTCACCTCGATCACCTGCGCACCCGCCGCACGCGCTTCTTCCACCATCGCCTGCAATCGCGCCCGATGGCGCGGGCTGATGATGGCGGTGTAGTCGGGGTTGTCATGCAGGCGCGGATACAGACGGCCCATCGCTTCGGTCAGTTGTTGCGCCACCCCGGCCGCTTGTCCGCGCGGTACCAGCAGATAGTCCGGTGCCACGCAGGTCTGCCCGGCATTGAGCAACTTGCCGAAGGCGATGCGTTGCAGGCTGCTCGTCATGCGGCACGAGGCATCGAGAATGGCAGGCGATTTGCCGCCCAGTTCCAGCGTCACCGGAGTCAGGTTGGCCGCCGCCAGTTGCGCGATCTGGCGCCCGACCTGGGTCGATCCGGTAAAGAACAGGTGATCGAACGGCAGCGATGCAAACGCCTGTCCGATGCTGGCGTCCCCGGTGACCACGGCCATTTCCTCCGGGGCGTAGTAACGCGCGACCAGCTCGGCCAGCAGGGCCGAGAGCCGGGGCGTGAGTTCGGAGGGTTTGAGCAGCACGCGGTTGCCCGCCGCCAGGGCCGCCAGCGCCGGGCCCAGCGCCAGTTGCAGCGGGTAATTCCATGGCGAGATGATGCCCACCACGCCCAGCGGCTGCGCCAGCAGGCGATTGCTGCCGGGCAGGAAGTGCAGGGCGGTGGCCACGCGTTGCGGACGCATCCAGCGTTTCAGGTGCGACTGCGCATGGCGGATTCCGGCGCGCAGAACGAACAGTTCGGCCATCCGTGTCTCATGGTGCGAGCGGCCCCCGAAGTCGGCGTCGATGGCGGCGATGAGGGCTGCTTCGTGCTCGCCCATGAGGGTCTGCAGGCGCGCCAGCCGGTCCATGCGCACTGCATGCGAGGGATCACTGTCGGCAGCAAACGCCTGCTGTTGCGCGATGAAGAGCTGCTGCAATTCTGCAGCGGTGGTATCAGTCATTGATGCATCCTTGCATGGTGTCATCGAACAGTGTCAGGCTGCCTCGGCATGCGCCTGGCTGGCGCGGATCATGTCAGCTGCCTTCTCGGCAATCATGATGGTGGGTGCATTGGTGTTGCCGCTGACCAGCGTGGGCATGACCGACGCATCCACCACGCGCAGGCCCTGCAGTCCATGCACGCGCAATTGCGCATCGACCACCGCCATCTGATCCTCGCCCATGCGGCAAGTACCCACCGGATGGTAGATGGTGTCGGCACGCTGGCGGATCATGGCTTCCCACGCTGCGTCATCCATGCCCTCGCGGCCACCGAACAGTTCGCGCCGGCAATAGCGGCGCAGCGGTTCGGTCATGACGATCTGGCGCGCGATGCGGGCCCCCGCGATCATGGTGGCCAGGTCGCGCGGGTCGGAGAGATAGCCCGCATCGATCAGCGGATCGGCCATGGGATCGGCCGATTGCAGCCCCACGCGGCCGCGCGAATGCGGGCGCAGCATGCACGTGTGCAGGGAGAAGCCATAACCGGCATGCAGCTTTCTTGCATGGTCATCCACGATGGCGATGCAAAAATGCAGCTGGATGTCCGGCCGCTCCAGTTCCGGCCGGGTCTTGAGGAAGGCCGCGCCTTCGGCAAAGGGCGTGGCGATGAGGCCCTCCCCATGCCGCTTCCAGGGCAGCAGCTGGCCCAGCAGGCGCAGGCCGCCGACCACGCCGAGGCCAAAGTTGTCGGTGTCGCGGGTGGTCCATCCTTGCGTGAAATCGAGGTGATCCTGCAGGTTCTGGCCCACGCCGGGCAGGGCGTGATGCAGGGCGATGCCGTGCGGGAGGATGTCCTCGGGCCGGCCCACCCCCGACAGTTGCAGCAATTGCGGCGAGCCAAAGGCCCCGGCGGCGAGGATGACTTCACGCGTGGCGCGTACCTGCGCTTCTTGCTGCTGCTGGCGATAGGCCACGCCCACGGCACGCTTGCCCTCGAACAAGACACGTTGTACGCGCACCTGGCGCAGCACGGTCAGGTTGGGCCGCTGCCCCATCACAGGATGCAGGTAGGCCGCCGCCGCCGAGCAGCGCTCGCCGCGATGATCGGACGTGTGGAATTGCGTGACCTGGTACAGACCCACGCCTTCGTTGTCGCCGGTATTGAAGTCCTGGCACAGCGGATAGCCGCGTGCTTGCGCCGCCTCGATGAAGGCACGCGTGATCGGGCGCGGGCGATTCTGTTCCGAGACCTGCAGCGGGCCGCTGGCCCCGTGCCAGGCATCGGCCCCGCGCACGTTGTTCTCGGAGCGCTTGAAGTAGGGCAGCACCGACTCCCAGTCCCAGCCGGGGCAGCCAGCCTGGGCCCAGCCATCGTAGTCCTGGCGCTGGCCACGGATGTAGAGCATGGCGTTGATGGCCGAAGAGCCGCCCAGGGCGCGGCCGCGCGGCTGGTAGCCACGGCGGCCATTCAGGCCCGCCTGGGGAGTGGTCTGCAGCGCCCAGTTGTTGAGCTTGCCGTAGCCGGGCAGCATGGCCACCACGGCGGCCGGGGTGCGCACCAGAAGGCTGTCGCCCTGGCCGCCGGCTTCCAGCAGGCAGACCGTGACGCGTGGATCTTCCGACAGGCGGGCGGCCAGCGTGGCACCCGCCGAGCCGCCACCGGCGATGACGTAATCGAACAGCACGGTTGTCTCCCTTTGTTATCGTTGACCGGCTTTCAAGGGGATGCCGCCCTTGGGGCTGGCACCGTGTCCGGTGTGTCCCGGACTGGCTGGCATTATGACGCGGCCGGCCCGGCCTGTTCAAATTCCCTGCACGAATTGGACAATTGCCTTCACCGGAGCGGCCCGCGCGCTGAAATAAACCCGGGCGCAAGGTAAGATACGCGGTTCTGAGCATTCGATTCGAAAGCAGGTTGTCATGTCCTCACCGATCGCACCGGCCGCTGCCGCGCCGGAAGAAAAACTGGTTTTCGTCAGTTCGTGCAAGTTGCCCATGCCCTGGGCGACCTTCGAACTGCACGCCTTCTACGATGAAGTTTCCGGCAAGGAACACCTGGCCCTGACCCTGGGCGATGTCGGCAACGGCGAGCCGGTGCTGGGCCGCGTGCACTCCGAGTGCCTGACCGGCGACGCGTTGTTCTCCCAGCGCTGCGACTGCGGTGCCCAGCTGGAAGCGGCCCTGAAGAAAATCGCCAAGGAAGGCCGTGGCGTGCTGTTCTACCTGCGCCAGGAAGGCCGCGGTATCGGCCTGTTGAACAAGATCCGCGCCTATCACCTGCAGGACCAGGGCGCCGATACGGTCGAAGCCAACGAGCGCCTGGGCTTCCCCGCCGACATGCGCCGCTACACCATCGTGCTGCCCATGCTGGCGCACCTGAAGATCACCAGCCTGCGCCTGATGACCAACAACCCGCGCAAGGTCAAGGCGCTGGAGGACAGCGGCATCACGGTGGCCGAGCGCATCGCCCTGATCGCCAACCACAATCCTTTCAACATCGGCTACCTGGGCACCAAGGCGCGCAAGCTGGGCCACCTGCTGCCGGGACTGGCCAAGGCCGAAGAGAAGACGGAAAAAGTGCCGCTGGATGCGCACGACAACGAGTGATGCGCATCCATCACGCGGGTGAATGCAGCGCGGGCAGCCATTCAGAGCGTGAATTCCTGCCCTGCGGTAAAACCAGGTAAAGACACCGGCCCCCGCCGGGCGCGGCTTGCCGCCAGGACGGACCCCATGCGGTCCGTCTTTTTTTTGTCTCGCGGAGGCAGTCCGCTTGACGCATCAGGTAGCATGACGGCTGCATCGTCCTTACTCCCCGTCCTTACACCATGAATCCATCCGTCCCTGCCGGCAGCGCGCCGATACCCGTTTCCCTGCTGACCGGTTTCCTGGGCAGCGGCAAGACCACGCTGCTGAACCATCTCATCACCCAGCCGGAGATGAAGAACACCCTGGTCATCATCAACGAGTTCGGCGAGATCGGCCTGGATCACCTGCTGGTGGCCCACAGCCAGGAAGAGACCATCGTCGAGATGAGCAGCGGCTGCCTGTGCTGCACCATCCGTGGCGACCTCAAGAAGACCTTGAAGGACATCACCTGGCGCTTCGCCGAAGGCGGCCAGCGCAAGTTCGACCGTGTGGTCATCGAGACCACCGGCCTGGCCTCGCCCACGCCCATCCTGCATACGCTGATGACCGATGCCTTCATCTCGGAGCGCTATCGCCTCGATGGCGTGATCGTCACGGTGGATGCCGTCAACGGCATGTCGACCCTGGACCATCATCCGGAAGCGATCCAGCAGGCCGCCGTCGCCGACCGCCTGCTGCTGACCAAGACCGACCTGGTGGACGCCGATACGCTGTCGGCCCTGCAGGCGCGCCTGCGCACGCTCAATCCCGGCGCGCGCCAGCTGCAGCCGCAGGTCGGGCAGATCGCTGCTGCCGAGCTGCTCGACGCGGGCCTCTTCAAGCCCGGCGAGAAGATGCCTGACGTCGCGCGCTGGCTCAACGAGGAAGCCTTCGCCGAGAAAGAGGCGCACGCCCATCATGCGCACCATCACCACGGCCATGGCCACGAGCACGGACACCACGATCATCATGGCCACCACCATGACGATCACGCCCATGACGTCAATCGTCACGATGACCACATCCGCGCCTTCTGCTTTACCTTTGACGAACCCATCGATCCGGTGCTCTTCGATGAGTGGCTGAGCTTGCTGGTCGGCTTCAAGGGCCCCAACATCCTGCGCATCAAGGGCATCCTCAATCTCAAGGGCGAGGACAAGCCGACCGTCATCCACGGCGTGCAGCACATCTTCCACCCTACGGCCACGCTGCCGGAGTGGCCCTCGGAAGACCGCCGCAGCCGCATCGTCTTCATCACCCGCGATGTCGAGCGCGCGACCATCGAGCGTTCCTTCGATGCCTTCATGCAGGCCCAGGCGATTGAGCGCGAAGCACGCGAGCAGCGCCAGTCGCCATCGGTTTATTGAGCCCGGTCACGCTGAACAAATGCGTTTGTTCCCATGTGGAAACATGCGAGCAGGCTGGTCCGGTTAAAAATAAATGCGCTTTGACCGATAACAAGGGGTGTCCCGGATTATGATCGGGCTCTCCTAAGGGATATAACGATTCGTTTATGCAGCGTGTGATCAACAAGCTGGGGGCAACGTTGTCGGCATCGCTCACGCTGATGCTGGGTTTGTGTGCCACTGCGACGGTGTTCGTCGCGACCAGCCATCTGGAAGAGGATGCCGTCCAGCTCGACTTCGAGCGTCGGGCGGGCCTGCGCGCCTTCACCATACAGCGCGGTCTGGAAGAGGCGGTGCAGGTACAGTCGGTGGTGAACCATTTCTATGCCACCGTGGGCGATCCCACGCGCGAACAGTTCGAGAGCTTCACGCGGCCGCTGCTGGAACGCTATCCCTATGTGCGCGCCTTCAGCGTGCAGCGCTTCGTGGCCGACGAAGACCGCCTGGTCTTCGAAGCTCTGCGCCAGGGGGCCAAGCCGGGCTTTGAAATCACTGCGCTCGATGGTGACCGCACCGTGCGCGCCTCGCAGCAGCCGACCTATCTGGTGGTCGATTACGTGGAACCGGTGGCCGGCAATGAAGCGGCGCTCGGGCTGGATGTCTCACGCAATCCCGCCATCATGGGCGCGCTCGACGCCGCCGTGGTCAGCGGGAATCCTTCTTCAACGCCGCCGATCCGGCTGGCCCAGACCGGCCCGGATGAGCGCGGCCTGCTGGTGATCCAGCCGGTCTATCGCGGTGGCGTACAGCCGACCGATACGGCGGCCCGTCGCGCACTGCTGGTCGGCGATACCACCGCCGTACTGGAACTCAACGGCCTGGTGCAGAAGATCCTCGACGGTGCCGGGCTGATGTCCGACCATGAGATCGGCCTGCGCCTCTACGTCGGACCCCAGGCCAATCCGGCCAACCTGGTCTACCGCCACGACAGCCAGCCCCGCGCCATGCAGTGGATGGACCAGGTCATCAAGCCGGGCAGCTTCTTCCGCCATCCCTCCACCACCATCACCAGCTTCGACATCGCCGGCCAGACCTGGCACATGGAGATCAGCATCCCGCCACGGTCGGTCTTCTCGGACCACTACGGTTCGCTGCTCATCGGCCTGGTCGGCGTGATCGCTTCGTTGCTGGGCGCGGCCTACATGCGGGCGCTGTCGATGCGTTCGCACCGCGTGCAGCAACTGGTGGAAGACAAGACCGCCGAGCTGCGCACCACCAATGCCCTGCTGTCGGATGACATCAAGGCGCGCCGCCTGGCCGAACGTGCGCTGCGCCTGCGTCATCAGGCCATCGAGGCCAGTGCCAATGCCATCCTGATCCTCTCGGCGCAGGAGCCGGACTACGCCATCGAATACGTCAATCCGGCCTTCGCCCGCATCACCGGCTACAGCAGCGGCGAAGCGGTGGGCAAGAGCATTCGTTTCCTGGAAGGCCGCGACAGCGATCCTGAAGGTTTCGAGACTGTGTGGATCGCCATGCGCGAACAGCGCGAACACAATGTTGTACTGCGCAACTATCACAAGGATGGCTCGGAGCTGTGGAACGATTTCTACATCGCCCCGGTGCGCGACGAGAGTAGCGTGGTGACGCATTTCGTGGCGGCGCTCTACGACATCACCTCGATGAAGCGCTATGAAGCCGAACTGGAATTCCAGGCCAGCCGCGACACGCTCACCGGCCTGATCAACCGCCACATGCTGCGCCATCATCTGGAGCAGGCCATCGGCACGGCCGAGCGGCAGAAGCAGGCCTTGTGGGTGGTGTTCGTAGACCTGGACCGCTTCAAGTTCGTCAACGACACCCTCGGGCACAAGGCCGGCGATACCCTGCTGCGCACGGTGGCCGGTCGCTTGCGTGCGGCCGTGCGTGAAGCCGATACCGTGGCGCGGCTGGGTGGCGACGAATTCATCATGATCCTGCCGGAGCAGGACGAACTCTCGCTCGATACCCGCAGCCTGCAACGCATCATGGATGCGGTGGCGGCCCCCGTGACGCTGGGCGGCCATACGCTGTTCATGACCTGCAGCATCGGCGTGGCCTGCTACCCCAACGATGGTACCGATGGCGAGACGCTGATCAAGCATGCCGACATCGCCATGTATCGCGGCAAGCAGACCGGCCGCAACAATTTCCAGTTCTACACCCCGGCCATGAACGAGCAGGCGCTGGAACGCCTGCGCATCGAAGGCGACCTGCGCAATGCGCTGGATCACGGCGAATTCCTGCTGCACTACCAGCCCAAGGTGGACCTGGCCTCGGGCCGCGTGGTGGGCAGCGAGGCGCTGATCCGCTGGCTGCATCCGCAGCTGGGCATGGTCTCGCCGGCGCGCTTCATCGGCCTGGCCGAAGAGACCGGCCTGATCCTGCCCATCGGTGCCTGGGTCCTGCGCACCGCCTGCACCCAGTGCCGCCAGTGGCAGTTGGCCGGGCATGAAGACATCAGCGTCTCGGTCAACCTCTCGGTGGGCCAGTTCCTGCAGAAGGATCTGGTCTCCTCGATTGCCGATGTGCTGCAAGACACCGGCCTGCCGCCGGCCTCGCTGGAAATCGAACTCACCGAGAGCCTCATGATGACCGACGTCGAGCATGCCATCGGCATCCTGGCGGGCTTGAAGAAACTGGGCATCCGTCTTTCCATCGACGACTTCGGTACCGGTTATTCGTCGCTGGCCTACCTGAAGCGCTTCCCCATCGACGTGCTCAAGATCGACCGTTCCTTCGTGCGCGACATCACCATCGATGCCGATGATGCGGCCATCACCGCCTCCATCATCTCGCTGGCGCGCCACTTGAAACTGCGCGTGATTGCGGAAGGCGTGGAGACCGATGAGCAGCTGGACTACCTGCGCCACTATGGCTGCGACGAGATCCAAGGTTACCTGTTCAGCCCGCCGGTGGCGGCCGAGAAGTTCGAGCAGATCCTGCGCGAAGAGCGGGTGATTTTGTAATTTTTCTTCACGCGCTGTTCTGGAATCAGGCCGCACGGCAATGCCGCTGCGGCCTTTTTCATATTGGACTCAATGATGCGCAATCCAGGCCAGGATGAGCGCGATGGTGGGCAGCGAGAGGGTGGTGGAGTACAGGATGGCGCGCGACATGGCAGTGACTTCGCGTTGATACAGCTCGGCCAGCATGAAGGGGCCGGTACCGATGGGCAGCGCCGCCAGCAGTACCGCGCTGTCGGCCCACAGGCGCGGCATGGGCAGGATCCAGTAGGCCAGCACGGCGGTCACGGCCGGCTGCAGCAGCAGTTTGAAGGCCACCAGCAGCCACACCGGCGAGCCTCCGGCCGTGCGCACCGGCTGGGCCAGGAACAGCCCCAGCGACACCAGCGCGCAAGGACCGGCCGCACCGCCCAGAATCTTGAAGAGCTGCTGTACGCCAGTGGGAATGGCCACGCCGCTCAAGGCCACGATGATGCCGGCCACCGGCGCGATCATGATGGGATTGCGCAGCAGCGAGCGGCCCACCTTGGCGACGGTCTGGCCGAAGGCCGCCTGGGCATGCAGGCAGGTTTCCAGCAGCACGATGGCCACCGCAAAGAGCAGGCAGGCCGTCATCACCATGGCGATCACCGAGGGCGGCAGGCCGTCGCTGCCGAAGGCCAGGTAGCACAGCGGAATGCCGATGAAGCCGGTATTGGCATAGGAGCTGCCGAGACTGTCGATGATGACGTCGGGTGCGGCCGCTTTCTGACGCAGGCGCAGCGCGGCGGTGATCAGGAACACCACCGCCACGCCGATGGCGAAGACGGCGATGAAGCGCAGGTTGGCGAAGTCCGCGGGTTTGAGGCGCGACATGGAATCGAACAGCAGCGCCGGCAGCGCCAGCCAGATCACGAATCGGTTCAGCTCGCTGGCCGCGCCCGCCGAGAGGATGCGGCGCTTGCGGCACATCCAGCCCAGGAAGATCAACGAAAAAATAGGGAAGACGATGTTGAAGATGGCGAGCATGGCGTGGCGGCTTGACCGGCGTCGGAGGTGGGAACAGACCCTACGGAGCCGCTCCTGCTTTGTCAAGGCGCAATGCCGCACGGGGTGGGCGGCGTAGAATGGCGGCCTTGTCTGATTTATCCACAGGGCTTTTCACGATGCCTGCGCGTCCTCTTCAACTTGCCTCCCCTGAATTGCTTGCCGCCTGGCGTGCCGAGGCCGGCACGATTTCCTCCGCACTGCAGGGCGTTCCGGACTGCCTGCGCGAACAGCGCAGCGCCACCGTGCTGGACCTGCATTTCGGGCTGGGTCAGTCCTTCTTCGCCACCTGGCATGCCTTCGCCCGCCAGCGCGCGCAAGGGGAGGGTGCGGTGCATCTGCACTACATTGCGATCCTGCCGCATCCGCCGTCAGCGGAAGTCCTCTCCGAAGACTTGACTTATGCACAGGCCTTGCGCGCTGCATGGCCGCTGCCCTTGCCGGGGACGCATCGGCTCTTGCTCGATGAAGGCCGCGTCACGCTGACCCTGATCTGGGGTGCATTGGAAGAAGAGCTGGCCCGGCTGGAAGCGCCGGTAGACCTGTTCTACCTGCATGCCGACCCGACCCGCTTCGATCCTGCCGCGCCATCCTGGCATGCGCATGCCTGCAAGCGCCTGGCGCGGTTGGCCTGGACCGGGGCGCGGGCGCTGGTGTTCGGTGCGGCGGCCGATGTGGCGCTGATGGCGGCGATGCGCCAGGTCGGTTTCCATGGAGAAGCGCGTGACGGCGCGCTGGCCTTGCGTTATGCACCGGCCTGGGCGCGTCCGGCCACGCACGTGGCGGCGTCCGATACGCCCTTGCGGCGCGATCTGCCGCATGCGCGGCAAGCGCTGGTGATCGGCGCCGGGCTGGCCGGAACCGCTGCGGCCGAGCGGCTCACGGCACGCGGCTGGTGCGTCGATCTCATCGATGCGGGCCCGGAGGTGGCCACCCGCGCTTCAGGCAATCACGGTGGTCTCTTCATGCCCGCGCTGGCTCGCGATGACAGCCCGCTGGCGCGGCTCACGCGTGCGGCTTTTCTGTTTGCCTCGCAGCGTCTCGATGATCTGGGCGGGGTCGGTCTGGACGATCACGCTGCCATTCGTGGCGAGCGCTGCGGCATCCTGCAATTCGGCCGCGATGCCAAGCAGGCGATCTCCTTCGAGCAGGGCGCGCAGGAGTGGCAGTATCCGCCGCGTTATGCGCGCTGGATGTCCGCCGGTGAGACGGCAAGCGCACTGGGCATGCCGACCATGGGTGGCGGCTATTTCTTCCCGGAAGCGGGCTGGCTCAATCCGCCCTCGGTGTGCCGCCGCATGCTGGCGGTGGCGCAGGCGCACGGCGAGGTGCGCACGCATTTCAATCGCGCCGTCGCCCGTCTGGTACGCGTGGACGGTCAATGGCAGGCGCTCGATGCCGCTGGCCTGCTGATCGCGCAAGCGCCGGTGGTGATCCTCGCTGCGGGCGCGCAGGCGCGCGTGCTGGAGCAGGCGGCGGGTTTGCCGCTCAATGCAGTACGCGGCCAGGTCACGCACCTGCCGGCAACAGGCTTCCCCGATTTGCCGCATGCGCTGTGTGGTGACGGTTACCTCACGCGCCCCTATGCCGGGCAGGTGTGCATGGGGGCCAGCTATGATCGCTTCGACGATCCTGCCGTGCGTGCCGACAGCCATGCCGAGAACCTGGCCCGCCTGCAGCACATGCTGCCGCAGATCGCGGCACACATGTCGCTGCCGCTGGCGGATGCGGATCTTCCTGGGCGGGTCGGTCAGCGCTGCATTGCGCCGGACCGCTTGCCGCTGGTCGGTGCCTTGCCGGGTGAGGCGGGGATCTATGGCCTGTTGGGCTATGCCTCGCGCGGTCTGATCTGGGCACCGCTGATGGCCGAGTTGCTGGCCGCGATGATCGAGCGCGAGCCCTTGCCGCTGCCGCGCGAATTGGTGGCGGCGCTGGACCCGGCCCGTTTCGGCGCGGATTCAGCGATCGGCCTCAACGCACCCAGTGACCCGGAATGAACACCCAGCCACCCGGACCCGGTTGCCAGTGCGCCGGCTCATAGCGGGCGTAGTCGCGGCGCACGCGTTCCCAGTGGCCGCCGATCCAGATGTGACGATGGCCGTTCCAGGCCCAGTAGCCGGGTGCCCAGGCATAGCCGTGACGCGGGGCGGGTACCACTTCATAACGCGGGGCGGGCGGTGGCGTGCCGATGCGCACATCGACGCCGACTACCTGCGCTTGCGCGGCAGGCGCCAGGGCTGCGGTGGCAGCGAGCGCAGACAGGGTCGTGAGAAGGACGAAGGCGAGGCGAGTGATCTTGGTTTTCATGTTGGACTCCTGCAAGGTGGTGGTGCGTGGATGCAGCGCAAGCGGGGCCGCGCTGTGAAAACCACTGTAGGAGCCGGGCTTCTTTAAGACTGTAATGTTGTGTTTCCAGTTGTGTCCGTGCCTGCCAGCGCTGCCGTATTGCAGCCCGAAGGCAGCGCAGCGCGGGGGAATCCGGTAACAAATCGCGGCATATCGATACATGCCGCGCACCCTGCACCGCTCATTTCCTGCGCGCCGGGCGCTCGTAGCGTTGCTCCACCACGCGGCTTCCCCATTGCTCACCCGGCGATTCCTCCACCAGTTCGAAGCCGGCCGACAGATACAGGTGGCGTGCCGCATCCAGTCCCTGGAAGGTCCACAAATAGCAGGCCAGGCGATGGGCATCGACAAAGGCCATGGCCTGTTCCAGCAAGCGCCGTCCCACGCCGCTGCCGCGCAGGCTGTCGTCGACGATGAACCAGCGCAGGTGCGCTTGCCGATGCTGCAGATCGCCATCGATCACGATGGAGGCCAGGCAGCGCCCGTGTTCGACGTGGGTCCAGAGCTGCTTGCCGGCCTGTGGCAGGGTTTGCGCGAAGCTGCCCAGTTCGCTGGCCACCTTGTGTTCGAAGAACACCCCGAAGCCGGCCGCCGCGGCGTAGTAGCGCGCATGCAGGCTGGCGATATCGCCGATGCAGCCGGGCTGGTAGCCGGTGCTCAATTCCGATGTCGCGCCTTTGGCCGGGCGCGCTGCCGCATTGGGGTTGTCGCGCGACAGGGCCTCGGAATACAGCGCCAGCGCCCGCACTAGGCCCTGCTGGTCTTCCGGCAGGATGCGCCGCAGGGCGCCGGAGACCTGGTCGGTGGCGAACTTGTCGATCTTCTTGCGCAGCGCCTGCCCCTCTTCGGTCAGCGCCAGACTGTAGGCCCGCCCGTCGCCCGGCACCGGACTGCGCCGTACCAGCCCCAGTGCCTCCAGCTTGGCCAGCTGGCGGCTGGTGTTGGATTTGTCCAGGTACAGCAGCTCGCCCAGCTCGCGCGCCTGCAGGCCGGGTTTGAGGCCGATCTCGATGAGCGCGTGCACCGCCGAGGGGGCCAGGTCGCTGCCGGCCAGGGTGCTGCGCATGAAGCCCAGTTCCCGCACCAACTTGCGCGACAGCTCGCGCAACTGGCGGATGGTCTGGTCGCGCGGGGGAGAGTGCAGGCCGTCATAGTCCATGGCAAGATCCGGTAATGGTTGCGAAGTGCAATCAATGCTGCGCCAGATGCTTGCGTTATGCAACTTGTTTGGCAGCCCGGGCCATGTTGGCTGTCGCACCTGCGCAACTGGCGGGGCCGGGCTGGGAGCGCCTGCCGGGCTGGAGTAAAATGTCGCCTTTCGCGCAGCCTTCCGCCGTGAGCACACCGGCCATCGTGGCCTGCGCCACCTCCTGCATCCCCAGTCTTGTTGAAAGTCCCCGCACATGTTGCGCATCTCTGAACTGACCCTTCCGTTGAGCCATACGGAAGACGAACTGAACGCCGCCATCCTCGACCGCCTGGGCATCCCGGCCGGCGACCTGCTGTCCTTCACGCTGTTTCGCCGCAGCTACGATGCCCGCAAGAAGACGGCCATCACCCTGAACTACACCATCGACGTCGAGGTGAAGGACGAGGCGGCGGTCCTGGCACGCCATGCGAAGACCACCAATGTCGGCCCCACGCCCGATACCTCCTATCACTACGTCACGCGCGCCCCGGCGAGCATCAAGAAGCGTCCGGTGGTGATCGGCTTCGGTCCCTGCGGCCTCTTTGCGGCACTGATCCTGGCCGAGATGGGTTTCAATCCCATCATCCTGGAACGCGGCAAGACCGTGCGCGAGCGCACCAAGGACACCTGGGGCCTGTGGCGCCAGCGCGAACTGAAACCGGAATCGAACGTGCAGTTCGGTGAGGGTGGGGCCGGGACCTTCTCCGACGGCAAGCTCTACAGCCAGGTCAAGGATCCCAAGCACTATGGCCGCAAGGTGCTGGCTGAATTCGTGGCCGCCGATGCGCCGCCCGAAATCATGTACGTCAGCAAGCCCCACATCGGCACCTTCCGCCTGGTCAAGATGATCCAGCTCATGCGCGAGAAGATCGAGAAGCTGGGCGGCGAATTCCGCTTCGAACAGCGCGTCGAGGATGTGCTGATCGAAGACGGCCAGATCCGTGGCCTGACGTTGAACACCGGCGAACAGATCGAAGCCGACCATGTGGTGCTGGCCATCGGCCACAGCGCCCGCGATACCTTCGAGATGCTCTACGAGCGCGGTGTCTACATCGAGGCCAAGCCGTTCTCCATCGGGTTCCGCGCAGAGCACCCGCAGTCGCTGATCGACAAGTGCCGCTTCGGTCCCGGTGCCGGCCATCCCATCCTGGGCGCGGCCGACTACAAGCTGGTGCACCACGCCTCCAACGGCCGGTCGGTCTACAGCTTCTGCATGTGCCCGGGCGGCACGGTGGTGGCGGCCACCTCCGAGCCGGGCCGCGTGGTCACCAACGGCATGAGCCAGTATTCGCGCAACGAGCGCAATGCCAACAGCGGCATCGTGGTGGGCATCTCGCCGGCCGACTATCCGGGCCATCCGCTGGCCGGCATCGCCTTCCAGCGCGAGTGGGAAAGCCGCGCTTACGAACTGGGCGGCGGCAACTACAATGCACCGGGGCAACTGGTGGGCGACTTCATCGCCAATCGTCCCTCGACCCAGCTGGGCAGCGTGGAGCCATCGTACAAGCCGGGCGTGACCCTGGGCGACCTCAACCCGTCGCTGCCCAAGTACGCCATCGATGCCATCCGCGAGGCGCTGCCGGCTTTCGAAAAGCAGATCCGTGGCTACTCCATGCATGATGCCGTGCTGACCGGCATCGAGACGCGGACCTCCTCGCCCATCCGCATCAAGCGTGACGACCACACCCTGCAGAGCCTCAACACCAAGGGCCTGTACCCGGCCGGTGAAGGCGCCGGTTATGCGGGCGGGATCATGTCGGCGGCCATCGACGGCATCCGCGTGGCCGAGGCGCTGGCGCTGGACATGGTGGGACAGGGCTGATCCCAGGACCGCCCAAAGCAAAACGCCGCTCCGGTGACCCGGGGCGGCGTTTTGTTTTTACGGCCTGAAGTGAAGATTACTTCTTGGCGCGGGCCGAAGCGACGGTCTTTTCAGCAGCAGCGGTGAACTGTTTGGTCGCGTTGGCCAGGTTGGCTTCCAGCGTTTCCACAGCTTGCTTGGAGTTCTTGGACAGTTGCTCGTAGGCAGCGTTGGCGTTGGTGAGGGTGGCCTTCAGGATGGAGACGGCTTGCTCCGAACCCGGGGGCGCGTTCTTGCTGATCTCGTCGATCAGAGCCGACAGCTTGCGGCTGGTTTCGGAGATCTGGGCTTCGGCAGCCTTGGTGAATTCAGCCTGGGTCGAGGACACGATACCGGCCAGGTGACGGCTGTAGGCGGTGGCCTTTTCAGCGCCCGGCTGGGCTTGGGCGGCGGCCAGCGACAGCAGTTCCTGCGGGTCCTTGGCGGCGGCCAGCTGCTTGGCGGCAGCGGTGGCTTCTTCCAGGGTGGCCTTGGTGGCCGACAGGTTCAGTTCAACGATCTTTTCCACGCCTTCGAAGGCCTTGGCGGTCAGGTTGTTGATGAGGTCCAGGTGGGCTTGCAGGTTGGCCTTGGTGGCGGCGGAAAACTGATCTTGGTACGAAAACATGTGCATCTCCTAGGTGATATGAACAAATGAGCTTGCCGACGAGCGTGACGATCAAAACAATCGGCGTTCGAGCGCGGCTTTCGACCAGAATCAATCAACAATCATGATTTGTGCGCCGCAACAATTCTTATTTTATGCACTTCTTTGGTGAAATCAAGTGTTATTTGTGCGGCGCACAAAAAATAATCCGCCGCGTGGACATTTTGCTACGCCGCACCAGCAGCGGCTTTGCGGGCGATCAAGCCGAACGTTCGGTCGTTTTCTCCGGGCGGACGTGGGTGTCGCCGCTGGGGAGGTCATGAACCACGATGCCGGTATCGCTCTCGGAAAACGGACAGCCCTTGCCCAGCGCGATGGCACGCAGGCCATCCTGATACCCTTGCTCCCAACGCCACATCACCGAGCCTTTGGCGAAGTTGACGTCCTTGGAGGCCATGTTCCAGTCGCGCCCGGCATAGGCCAGCCGCACGATGTGGATGGTGCTGTCGGCACCCAGTTCGGCCATCATCTGGCGGTCCTGCTGGGTCAGCATGTCGGGCGGCAGGCGCTTGTAGAGCGCGTGGGCCGCGCGGCGCAGCTTGTATTGCTGCAGATAGGCATCGATGTGGCGCTGGGAACGGGAGGCGAAGGTGACATCCTTCTCGCGCGTCTGTACCTCTTCCAGGGTACGCGGCTCCGGTCCGTCGGCATGCCACAGGTCGACCATCATGCAGAGCAGGTTGGTACGCGGCTCATCGTTGAGCACGGCTTCCAGCGGCGTATTGGAATACAGCCCGCCATCCCAATACAGTTCGCCGTCGATGCGCACCGGCGCAAAGCCCGGGGGGAGGGCGCCGCTGGCCATGACATGTTCCGGTCCCAGCGGCCGCTGGCGCGAATCGAAATTGACCAGGGTGCCACAGGTGACCTTGACCGCCGCGACCGTCATGCGGATGCCGGAGGGACCGTTGAGGTAATCGAAGTCGACCAGGCGCGACAGCGTCTCCCCCAGCTCGGCAGTGCTGTAGAAACTGGCCTCGTCGGGCGGCACAGGCAGGCCCAGCGCAAAGGGGTTCAGCGGACGCGGCCGGAAGAAGCCGGCCGTGCCGCGCAGAAACGTATCGAGCGTGGTCAGGCGGGTGGCCCAGGGGCGCAAGGCGTCCGGGACCTGGCGCAGGTCGAACACGTCCGGATGCGCCACCGTCTCCCAGAATTCGCGCAGGCGGGCGATGCGGGTCTCGCGCGGGTTGCCGGCAATCAAGGCGGCGTTGATGGCACCGATGGAGGTGCCGACCACCCAGTCGGGGGTCAGGTCGTTCTCGTGCAGGGCCTGGTAGACCCCGGCCTGGTAAGCGCCCAGCGCACCGCCTCCCTGCAGCACCAGCGCCACGCGCGGCTTGGCAGCCACGGCGGCGGGGGCGGATTTGCGGCGGGGGGAGGGCGGCGACTGATCCTGATCCTTGCGCATCGTTCTTCCTTTCTGGGGATACCGGATTGATCCGGGAACAACGTGAACGTTCTGAATGTTCAGAAGGAGTCTAGGATAACGCGCTTACACGGAAGTGACCGTCACTGTACGCGGACGTACTAAAAACCTGGAGTTCAGCTGGCCAGCCAGGCCTCGATCAGCTGGCGCGCCTGGGCATCGATCTGCTCCAGGTCCACTTCATGGCGGCGATGGAAAATCATCATCGCGTACAGGCCCGCCAGGGCATTGACTTCCGGGGACAGTGCGCACTCCTCTCCGCTGGCCGGGCGCTGGTGGCGCCAGTAGTTGATTGCATCTTCGAGTTCGGTGAGGGTGAGCATGGCGGTATTTCTTGATAAAGACGTAAGGTAAAACGTCGGCGCATTCTACTCCATTTCAGCCGCCGGTACTGGTTGAAAACACAGTATGGCCGGGCTTGCCGGGCCTTCATGCAATTTCCGCATAAGCATCCGCGTTCTCTGCAGCATGCGAAAAACAAGCAAGCACATGCGCAATGCTTCGTTCGGATTCCCCCCTCGCTTTGCTCTAATGAGACCCCTCGCGCGCGCCATTCGGCGCTGCCCGCACTATCCCTCAGGAGTGGTTCATGTCCGCGCACATCCTAGAAACCGTCCGCCGTCCCGGCCTGCGCCAGGCCCAGCGCATCACCAGTGAAGCGCAGGCGCTGCAGGTTGCCGCCGAGCTGGCCGCCCATTTCGCGCAAAGCGCCGCCGAGCGCGACCGTGAGCGCATCCTGCCGTTCGACCAGATCGAACGCTTTTCGCACAGCGGCCTGTGGGCCATCACCGTGCCGCGCTCCCATGGCGGTATCGGCGCGTCATGGCAGACGGTGGCCGAGGTGTTTCGGCTGATCTCTGCGGCCGACCCTTCCATCGGCCAGATTCCGCAAAATCATTTCGGCAATCTCAACCTGATCGCCAAGCTCGCCAGCGAAGAGCAACAGCGCTTCTTCTTCAACGAGGTGCTCGAAGGCGCGCGACTGGGCAATGCCGGTCCCGAGCGCAACGGCAAGAACGTGCTCGACGTGCGTACCCGCGCGACCCTCGACACCGCAGCAGGGGATGGTAGCTACCTGCTCAATGGCACGCGTTTCTATTCCACCGGTGCGCTCTATGCGCACTGGATTCCCAGCCGCGCCATCGATGATGAGGGCCAGCCGCTGGTGGTCTACAGCCGCCACGATGCGCCGGGTCTGCGGGTGATCGATGACTGGTCCAGCTTCGGCCAGCGCACCACGGCCAGCGGTACGGTGGTGTTCGACAACGTGCGCGTGCCGGCGTCGCAGGTGCTGCCCCTGAAGGACGCGCTGCAGCAGCCCAACAACATCGGCCCGGTCTCGCAGCTGATCCAGGCCGCCATCGATGCTGGCATCGCCCATGCGGCCGTGCAGGACACCATCGCCTTCGTCACCACCCGTTCGCGTCCCTATGTGGACAGCGGCCTGGAGCGTGCCAGCGACGACCCCTACATCCTGCGCGACATCGGCAACCTGAGCCTGCGCCTGCATGCGGCCGAAGCGCTGCTGGAAGAGGCGGCCGCCGTGCTCGACAGCCTGCCCGCCAAGATCAGCTTCGAGCAGATGGCGCAAGCCTCGGTCGCCGTGGCCGAGGCCAAGGTGCTGTCCACCGAAGTGGCCCTGCTGGCCTCGGAAAAACTGTTCGAACTCTCCGGCTCGGCTGCGACCCTGGCGAGCCACAACCTCGACCGCCACTGGCGCAATGCGCGCGTGCACACGCTGCATGATCCGGTGCGCTGGAAATATTTTGCGGTCGGCAATTACGCCCTGAACGGCACGCCGCCGCCGCGCCACTCCTGGAGCTGATGCCCGGACCCTGCCTTCCCTCATTCGAACGCGAACCATCATGACCCAGACCGCTGCCGCCCAGGCCACCCACACCACGCTCGATTCCCTGCCGCCGCCGTCGGGCACGCCACCGCGCCTGGTGGCGCGCATCCGCGACGACGCCGAAGCCATCGCCGCCGCGCGCAAGCTGGCCGAGGACTTCAGCCGCGAAGCCGCGCTGCGCGACCGCGAGCGCAAGCTGCCCTGGGACGAGCTGGAACGCTACGTGCGTTCGGGCTTGTGGGGCATCACCGTGCCCAAGGAATACGGCGGTGCGGGTGTCAGCTACGGGACCCTGGCCGAAGTCATCGCCACCATCTCGGCGGCGGATGGTTCGATCGGACAGATTCCGCAAAACCATTTCTATGCGGTGGAACTGATCCGCGTCAACGGCAGCGAATCGCAGAAGCGTTTCTTCTTCGACCGGGTGCTGCAGGGCGACCGCTTCGGCAACGCCCTGGCCGAACTCGGCACCAAGACTTCGCATGACCGCAAGACCCGTCTGAGTCGCAACGAACATGGCCCCGGCTACCGCATCAACGGCCGCAAGTTCTACGCCACCGGCGCGCTCTATGCCGACTGGGTGCCGACCTCGGTGATCGACGAAGAGGGTGTGCAGCAGCTGGCCATCGTACCGCGCCATGCACCGGGCCTGACCATCATCGATGACTGGTCCGGCTTCGGCCAGCGCACCACCGGCAGCGGCAGTGCCGTATTCGAGAACGTCCATGTACCGGCCGATGCCGTGATCGGGTTTGCCACTGCCTTTTCGCGGCCCACGCAGATCGGCCCGATGGCGCAGATCCAGCACGCGGCCATCGATCTGGGCATTGCGCGCGCAGCTTATGCGGACCTGCTGCAATTCGTGCGCACCCGCTCGCGGCCCTGGGTTGACAGCGGTGTGGAACGCGCCGGCGACGATCCGCTCACCATTCGCGAAGTGGGCGACCTGACCATTCAGCTGCACGCCGCCGAAGCGCTGGTGCGCCGCGCCGGCCGCAAGGTCGATGCCGCCGCTGCCGCGCCCACGGAAGACAGCATCGCAGAGGCGTCCATTGCGGTGGCCGAGGCACGCGTGCTGACCACCGAAGTCTCGCTGGCGGCCGGCAGCAAACTGTTTGAGCTTGCCGGTTCGCAATCGACCCTGTCCGAACACAATCTCGACCGTCACTGGCGCAATGCCCGCACCCATACGCTGCATGATCCGGTGCGCTGGAAATATCACGCCATCGGCAATTACGTCCTGAATGGCAAGAAGCCGCCGCGCCACGGCGCGATCTGAGGAGCCCGCATGGCCAAGAAGGAAATCCGTCTCAACGCATTCAACATGAATTGCGTCAGCCACATCAACCACGGCCTGTGGACGCACCCGCGCGACCGCTCGCAGGATTACACCGACATCGCCTACTGGACCGACCTGGCGCGCCTGCTGGAACGCGGCAAGTTCGACGGCCTGTTCCTGGCCGATATCGTGGGCGTCTATGATGTCTACCAGGGCAATACCGATCTCACCCTGCGCGAGACCATCCAGCTGCCCGTGAACGATCCGCTGATGCTGGTCTCGGCGATGGCGGCGGTGACCGAGCACCTGGGCTTTGGCGTGACCGCCAACCTGACCTATGAGGCCCCCTTCCTGTTTGCGCGCCGCATGTCCACATTGGATCATCTGAGCCGTGGCCGCGTGGGATGGAACATCGTCACCGGTTATCTCGACAGCGCCGCGCGCGCCATGGGCCTGCACGAACAACTGGAACACGACCAGCGCTATGACCGCGCCGATGAATTCATGGAAGTGGTCTACAAGCTCTGGGAAGGCAGCTGGGAAGACGGTGCCGTGGTGCGTGACCGCGCGCGCCGCGTCTATGCTGACCCGGCCAAGGTGCACAAGATCGCGCATCACGGCGACTACTACCACGTCGAAGGCATCCACCTGAGCGAACCGTCACGCCAGCGTACGCCCGTGCTGTATCAGGCCGGTTCGTCCGGACGTGGGCAGGCCTTCGGTGCGCGCCATGCGGAATGCGTGTTCATCTCCAGCCAGAGCAAGGACGCCACGCGCAAGCTGGTGCAGAGCATTCGTGACGGAGCGGTGCGCGAGGGACGGGATCCGGACGCCATCAAGATCTTCATGGGCCTGACGGTGGTGACCGGCCGCACCGATGAGGAGGCCCAGGAGCGCTTCCGCGAATACGCCAGCTACGCCAGTCCCGAAGCGGGGCTCGCGCATTTCTCGGCGGGCACCGGCATCGATTTTTCTAAGTATGAGCTGGATGAACCGATCCGCGCGGCCAAGACCAATGCCATCGAATCGCTGACCAAGGTGGTCACGCAACCGGAGCTGAACTGGACCAAGCGCAAGCTGCTGCAACAGCTCGAACTGGGTGGCCGTTATGCCAGCATCGTGGGCGCGCCCGACCGCATCGCCGATGAACTGGAAAGCTGGGTCGCCGACACCGGCATCGACGGCTACAACCTGACCCGTACGGTCGCGCCGGAGAGTTTCGAAGACTTCGTGAACCTGGTCATTCCGGTGCTGCAGGAACGCGGTTCCTACAAGCGCGAATACGCCCAGGGAACTTTGCGTGAAAAACTTTTCCAGCGCGGTGCCACCTTGCCGCAAGAGCACGTGGGTGCGGGTTTCCGGGCGGGAGCGGCGGTCGAGCACGCCTGAAGAAAATCGCCTGGTGGCTGCGCGCAGGCACATGCGCGCAGCACATAAGCAAAGCGGAAATGATTCCTTCCGCACCGGTTGAGGGCTCGCTACATTGGCCTTTTTTCAACCGGGGAAAACAATGAAATCGATCGTCACCAACTGGCTTTCGCACCTTGCCATCGGCGTGCTGGCCAGCGCCAGCATCACGGCCCAGGCCGCCACCGACCAGGTGATTCGCGTGGGCGTGACCAGTGGTCCGCATGCGCAGATTTTCGAGCAGGCACGCCGCGTCTTCGAGCGTGACAATCCGGGCTACAAGGTCAAGATCATCGAGTTCAACGACTACATCCAGCCCAATGCGGCGCTGGACGCTGGCGAGCTCGATGCCAACAGCTACCAGCATCGTCCCTTCCTCAATGCGCAGATCAAGGCGCGCGGCTACAAGCTCTATGCCGAGGGCAAGACCATGATCGGGCCCATGGCGATCTATTCGCGCAAGTATCGCAAGCTGGAGGACCTGCCGGTGGGGGCAAAGATCGGCATTCCCAATGACCCGGCCAACGAGAGCCGCGTGCTGCTGCTGTTGCAGAAGCATGGCCTCATCAAGCTGCGCGAGGGCATCGATCCGCTGACCGGCACCAATGCCACGCCCATCGACATTACCGAGAATCCGAAGAAGTGGAAGTTCGTCGAGATCGACGCCGCGCAATTGCCGCGCACGCTCGATGACCTGGATGCCTCGGCCATCAATGCCGACTACGCCTCCAAGGCCGGCTTCAATCCGGCGCGCGACAGCCTGCTCGTGGAAAGCGGCGACAGCCCCTATGCCTGCCTGATCGCCGTGCGCGACAAGGACCGTGCGCAGCCTTGGCTGGGCAAGCTGGTGCAGGCGTATCAGTCGCCGGAAGTGAAGCGGTATATCGAGACGGAGTTCAAGGGAGGGATTTTGGCGGCTTGGTGATTTGATTCATTGACCGCATCCATCTTTTCCACAGGGCTGCACGCCCTCATCCGGTTCCCCTCGTTCGAGCAGGTAAAATGCTGGCTCCATTCACCGGAGCCAGCGTCGTCCATACCGCCGGCCTCGACACGATATCCGAACCGAACATGAGCTACACCCCCAGCCGCCCCATGGGCTATGGCTGCCTGATCCTGAGCATGTCCCTGGTCGGCGCTTACGTCGCGCTGACCAAGCCGCTGGCGGCGCTGCTGCCGGTGTTCCTGCTGGCCTGGCTGCGCTTCGCCATCGGCGCGGTCGCCATGCTGCGCTGGCTGAAAAAACCGGCCGATGAAAAACCGCTCTCCACGCAGTCGCGCTGGCTGGTCTTCCTCGAATCCTTCCTCGGCAATTTCCTCTTCACGCTGTGCATGATTACCGGCGTGTCGATGACCAATGCGGTCTCGGCGGGCGTGATCATGTCCTCCATTCCGGCGGTGGTGGCGGTGATGAGCTGGGTCTTCCTCAAGGAAAAAATCAGCCTGCGCGTCTGGGGCGCGGTGGCCTGCGGGGCCATCGGCATCGGCTTGCTGTCGCTGGCCAAGGACAGCCATGGCGCGGCCGCTGCCAGCGGCGGGCAGAGCGCCTGGCTGGGCAACGTACTGGTGTTCTGCGCGGTGCTGTGCGAGGCCGCCTATGCCGTCATCGGCAAGAAGCTGACCACGGTCCTCACGCCCAAGCGCATCAGCGCCGTCATCAACCTGTGGGGCCTGTTGCTGATGACTCCCATGGGCCTTTACACCGCGCTGCAGTTCAATTTCTCCACCGTGCCGGCCAACATCTGGCTGCTGCTGGTGTTCTATGCCCTGGCCGCCAGCGTCTGGACCGTGTGGCTGTGGATGACGGGATTGAAGGTGGTCCCGGCTGCGCGTGCCGGCGTCTTTACCGTGATGCTGCCGGTCTCGGCCGCCGTGGTCGGTGTGCTGGCGCTGGGTGAAAGTCTCTCGGCCCTGCAGGCCGGTGCCTTCGCCGTGGCCCTGGCCGGGATGTTCCTGGCCACGCTGCCGGGCCGCAATACTGCCGACAAGTTACCGCTGAACTGAGCGAGGAAAAAAATGAATCAAACCAAACGCCCCACCGGCAAACCACATTCCCCCGGCCCCAAGAAAGCCCCCCCGGGCCACGCCAAGCCAGCCGCGAAGGCGGGCCCCAAGCCCGCGACCGCGGGCCCGGCACGCGACAAGCCCAAGACCCACGTCTCCACCGAAGCCGCCCGCCGTCGCCAGCACCAGGCGCATGCGGCTTCGCAGAGCCTGGATGAAGATGAACTGCGCGTGCAGCAGATGGTGGCGCTGGCCAGTGCGGTGGCCGCCGATGCGCCGGACCGCGCAGGCCGCCGCGTCGGCCAGGATGAACTGGAACGCATGGTGCGCAATACCCTGCGCGAGCGCGATGACGACACCCTCTACGAAGCGCTGGAACAGCTGCGATACGACGATCCGCGTGGCCATGCTTTCCTGCGTGAAGTGGTGGAAGAGGGCGCCGACATCATCGTGCTGCGCCGGGGCGAGAAGGAACTGGAAATCAATGCCTTCCTGATCCCCCTGCTGGCGCGCACGCGCGGTGGCCTGCGCGAGGAGCAGGCATTGGCCGATGGCGAAGCTTTCGATACCCTGCGCGACAGCATCCAAAAAGCCGGACTGGAAAGTCCCAAGGCGCGCGTGGTGCTGGTGCATCATCTCTATCATCCGGAAGAGATCAACGCCCTGAGCTTCAGTGAAGTGGAAGCCATGAATCGCGATGCCTTTGCCTCGCTGACCGACAAGAAGATCCTGAGCGTACCGGCCATCGAGCGCAGCATGCGCGGCTGGCCGGCCAGCCATTTCGCGGCCGACGATGAGGCGCTGGAACTGCGCTTCCTGCTGGGCTTTTCGCTCAAGGAGGTGACTGATCCCTTCTATGCGATTCCACAGGAAGAAGCGGCCGCCGATGCCTACTTCGAATCGCGCGCGCAACGCTTCCGCCAGTGGAGCGAAGAGATCACGCCGCTGATGCAGCAATGCCTGACCGGGCAAACCGGCGAGGCGGCGCAGTGCCAGTTGCACTTCCTGTACCAGGATCTGTTCCATGGCGCCAAGCACACCGGCAATGGCGAATACCGCACCCTGCAGATGCTCTCCGAACTGGAAGCCGGTCTGGCGCAATCCGCTGCACAGGCGGCAGAGGCGAGTGCCTACATCGCGCTGGTGGACGAGGACGACGAGACCACCCTGCAGGTCGTACTGCGCAATGCGCAAGCCACGTTGGCCCGCTCTGAACATCTGGTCGAGGGCGATCTGCAGGCGGTGCTGTTCGATGCCGCCGATGCGGTGGCCTCGCTGGGCGTGACGGCTGTGCGCCTGGCCGATGGCTTTGATGAGCACGGACAGCCGGTGCGTCCGCGCGATCTGCCGGCGGCCTGATCGGCGGGCTCAGTCCAGCAGCGCCTGCAGGCTGGTTCCTGCAGGCTGGCAGCGGAAAATCAGCTCTACCTGCATCGGACGCCAGCCACGGATGAGCTGGCGCAGGTCGGCCTGCATCTGCTGCTTGCCGCAGAAGGCGGTCGCCTTCTCGCGCGCGGCCGAAGTCAGGGCCGGAATCGACATGGTATAGCTCACCCCCGTGGCCGAGACCGTGTAGAGATCGCCACGCCCGGCGCTGACTTCGCTGAAGTTGGCGCAGCCGCCCAAGGCGGCAGCACCGAGGCAGGCTGCGGCCAGGCTGGCGCGGCGGCGATGATGTTGACGTTGAGTGCGCATGAGATCCCCCGTTGTGCTCGTGACGCGTGCCGTCGGCAGAATTGCCCTGCGGCATCAACACGACAGGGCAAGCCTACGCGCGGCATGGCTGCCGTTGGGGGTGGCTTACCCGGTTTTACCCGGATGGCGTGGCTGTAAAAAAATCTTCAATGGCGTTCGAAAAATAGCGTGACCTGTCAATTTTCGTACAGGCGTGTCAGGGCGGCGGCTACTTCACGTGCACGTAAATAATTTCCTGCCTGCTGGGAGGCAGGGCCATGTGGCTCCCCGTGCATGGCATTTGCCTGCGCGAGCGGCTGGCGGCTGGGCTAAAATCATCGACGCCGTCCGGCCAGGGCCGGGCGGCAGACCACGTGTGCCATGCTGCCGACCATAGCGCAGCGGTACCATCCGCCAAATCAGGGAGAACCGAGAATGACCAACCGTCGCAGTTTCATCACCGGCGTGGCCGGCCTTGCCGCCGCCACTGCCATCCCCAATGTCTTCGCCCAGGCCGCCGCTGCGACCGGCTCCACGGAACCGACCCTGGCCCGCGTGCAGCGGACCAAGACCCTGCGCATCGGTGCCGTGCGCGGTGCCGCACCGTACTACAACAAGGACCTGGCCAGCGGCGAGTGGGGCGGTTTCATGATCGATTTCGCCAAGAGCCTGGCGGCCAGCCTGAACGTGAAGCTGGACATCACCGAAACCACCTGGGGCAATTCGGTGCTGGACCTGCAGACGCACAAGATCGACCTGTTCTTCGGCATGAACCCGACCCCGGCGCGCCGCGAAGTGATCGGCTTTACCGAACCGCTGTTCCTGAACGCCTTCACGGTGGTCTCCAAGAAGGAGTTCAAGACCTGGGCCGACCTGAACAAGCCGGAAGTCAAAATCGCCGTGGACATCGGTTCCTCGCACGACCAGATGATCAGCCGCGTCTGTCCCAACGCCACCATCGTGCGCCTGGAAAAGGCGGACGACGCCACCCTGGCGCTGCAGACCGGCCGCGTCGATGCGCAGGTGCTGGTGTGGCTGCTGGCCCTGAACATCCTCAAGAAGAATCCTGCGCTGGGCAAGATGTATGTGCCGCAGCCGCTGGAAGCGACTTCCACCAACATCGGCGTACCCAAGGAAGAGGACAAGGCCTGGGTCGAGACCATCAACAAGTGGATCGCCGCCGAGCGCGCCGCCGGCAAGATCAAGCCGACCGTGCTGGGCAATCTGCAGAAGCTCTCCGGGGTGAAGCCGGAGGATGTACCGGCGCAGATTCCGCTGTAATCCATGGGCCTCCAGGCCATGCAGTGAACAAGGTAAAAACCCGCACCGGTGATGCCGTGCGGGTTTTTTCATGGCAGGGCGGATCGCCTCTGATGCAATTGAATCATTTGATTCGCTTGAACTCGCTGGCCTGGAGCACCACCTCCAGCAGGGTTTCCAGCTTGATCATGCGCTCGGTGAGGTTTTCGATCCGTATCTGTTGCTGACGCAGGGCTTCGCTTTGCCGGATCACCTTGTCCTCCAGCTTGATGACGGTCGCCAAGGCGCTCCAGATACGGCCGGTAATGCCGAACATCAGGCGCTCCAGGACCGGGCGGATGCGTCCAGCGCAGCCAGCCGTGCATTGCTGGCCTCGATGAAGGCCAGCGACGCATCGGCGCTGGCTCCGGCCCGTTCGGCGGCTTCCTGCGCCAGAATGGCCAGTGTGTCCAGCTCCTCTTCCCATTGCGCAGCCTCATACGCCAGGGCACCGAGACACATCAGCTCCGAGATCTGCAGCCCCAGTTTGCGGGCCTTGGCAGCGATGATTTTCTCTTCTTGCGCGGTGGCTTCGACCACGATGGTTGCGACGGCAGCAGTACGCATGATGAACCTCCTGACAGGGAAAGGGGAGAACCGCGAACTTGCCTGATGCCCTGCCTGAAGTCGAGGCCATTGCAGATTTTTGCAGGAGGGTCTCGATTTTTTGCGGAGCATCTCTCGCACGCTGGTAGCGTCTTTTTGCAAGCCGGCATCATGAAGCAGAAAAATATTCGCTGACAATTTGCAAGCACAAGAACGCCGCTGCCGGGCTTTTGTCTTGTTGGCCGGGGCCTGTGAACCGCCCCTCATGCTCCGATCAGCGTCGACATGAGCCCCCCTTCGCGCCTTGAGACAAGCGTCTCACCATCCCCCGATGCTGCGCCGCAGGACAACTCGCCGCGCACGCTGTGCTACAACATCACCCATCGCTTCACCGTCGTTTGCGCCCTGATCCGCATTGATGCCGATGGATCCGCGCAGTGCCGTCCAGCCAGGAGCCCCCCATGCCCTACGTTGCGAAAGTCAGCCATCTCGACCGCGTGCGCCGCCTGCTCGACGGCCAGCCCGATCCTGCCGCCAGTCCCTACCTGCAACGGCTGAGCTCGTCTTACCTGCGTTCGCTCGACCAGCACCATCTCGACCCGGCCGACATGCGCGGTCCGCGCGTGCTGAGTTCCGGCGAGCTGCGCCAGGTCCAGCAGGGCGAGGAAGATTTCCTGCGGGCATCAGGGCAGTGCCTGTCGGTGCTGCACCAGACCGTGCGCGAAGCCGATTACTGCGTGATGCTCACCAATGCCGGCGGCACCACCATCGACTATCGCGTGGACCGCGAGCGCCGGCATGATTTCAAGCGGGCCGGTCTCTATCTCGGTTCCTGCTGGTCCGAGAGCGAAGAGGGGACTTGCGGAGTGGCCGCCGTGCTGCAGGATGCCTTGCCGATCACGGTCCACAAGAGCGATCACTTCCGCGCCGCCTTCACCACGCTGACCTGCAGCGCTGCCCCCATCTTCTCGCCGTCGGGTGAGCTGATCGGCGTGCTCGATGCCTCGGCGATCCGCTCGCCCGATGCGCGCGACAGCCAGAATCTGGTCAACCGCATCGTCCAGCAAAGCGCTACCCTGATCGAGGATGGCTATTTCCTCAATGCCATGGCCTGCGCCTGGGTGCTGCTGGTCCATCGCAGCCGCCATTACGTGGAAGCGCAACCGGAAATCCTCATCGCCTTCGATGCCCTGGGCAACATCATCGCGGCCAATCGCCGCGCGCGCGAATGCATCGCCGGATTGCAGCAATTGCCGCGCCCCATGGGCGAGATCTTCGACCTGCAGTTCGAACGCCTGCTCGACAGCCGCGCCCTGCAAGGCTTGCACCTGCTGCGCCTGCATGGCGGCAGCACGCTCTATGGCCGCGTACGCGCACCCGTCTCGCGTGCGGTGCGTCCGGCCCGTGCCCATGCGGCGGCGACGCCGGTGGCCACAAGCAGCGAGAGCCCCGTCATCGAAGCCAATGAACGCCAGGAGCGCGACCAGATCGTCGCCGCCCTGACCGAATGCAAATGGCGTGCGCCGCACGCCGCCCAATTGCTGGGCATGTCACGCGCCACGCTGTACCGGCGCATGGCGCGCTACCGCATCCTGCCGCCGCATCGACGTTAGCGCGGCAGGCTTCACCGAGGCGGTCACAGAACCGCCACCCCCCATCCAACCACGAGATCTATTGTCGAGATAGAGGAGACTTGTCATGCCCGAAGAAACCCCCAGCCAGACCATCGCGCACCTGCTGGAAACCCTGCAGGCCGCCCTGCGCGAAGGCAATGCCGCCAAGGCCGCCGCCCTGTTCGGGGAGGACGGCTACTGGCGCGATCTGATTGCCTTCACCTGGAACATCAAGACCCTGGAAGGCCGCGACCAGATCTGCGCCATGCTGCAATCGCAGCTGCCGCAGCTGGGATCGATACAGCTGCGTCCCGATCCCGATGAGACGCCCTCGCAAGCCGATGGCGTAACCCAGGGCTGGATCCTGCTGGAGACCGCCGTCGCCCGCGGCAAGGGCTACCTGCGCCTGCGCGACGGCAAGATCTGGACCCTGCTGACCACCGCCGCCGAACTGAAGGGCCACGAAGAACCCAAGGGCGTGAACCGCCCGCGCGGGGCGGTGCATGGCGTGCATACGCAGCGCCGTACCTGGAAGGAAGAACGCGAAGCGGAGGCGCGTGAACTGGGCTACCAGCAGCAACCGTATTGCCTCATCATCGGCGGCGGGCAGGGGGGCATTGCGCTGGGTGCGCGGCTGCGCCAGCTGGGTGTGCCGACCATCATCATCGAACGCAACGAGCGCGCCGGCGACAGCTGGCGCAAGCGCTACAAGTCGCTGTGCCTGCATGATCCGGTGTGGTACGACCATCTGCCCTACATTCCCTTCCCCGAAAACTGGCCGGTCTTCGCGCCCAAGGACAAGATCGGCGACTGGCTGGAGATGTATGCCAAGGTAATGGAACTGAACTATTGGGGCTCCACCGTCTGCAAGTCCGCCAGCTTCGACGAAGCCACGCAGAAGTGGACCGTGGTGGTCGAGCGTGAAGGCAAGGAAGTCGTGCTGCAGCCGACCCAGCTGGTGCTGGCCACCGGCATGTCGGGCAAGCCCAATGTGCCGCAGTTTCCCGGAGCGGAAAACTTCCGCGGCGATCAGCATCACTCCTCGCGCCATCCCGGCCCCGATCCTTATCGCGGCAAGAAGGTGGTGGTGGTCGGCTCCAACAATTCGGCGCACGACATCTGCGCGGCGCTCTGGGAGAACGGCGTGGACGTGACCATGCTGCAGCGGTCCTCCACCCACATCGTCAAGTCCGATTCCCTGATGGAACTGGCCCTCGGCGATCTCTATTCCGAGCGCGCAGTGGCCAGCGGCCTCACCACAGGCAAGGCCGACCTGCTGTTTGCGTCGATCCCCTACAAGGTCTTGCCGTCGATGCAGAAGCAGGTGTTCGACAAGATCCGCGAACGCGATGCGGATTTCTATCGGCGTCTCGAAGAGGCCGGTTTCCTGCTCGATTTCGGCGATGACGATTCCGGCCTGTTCATGAAATACCTGCGGCGCGGCTCCGGCTACTACATTGACGTGGGTGCCTCCGAGCTGATCGCCGACGGCAAGATCCGTCTCAAGAGCGGCGTCGACGTCAAGGAGATCCGCGCACACTCCATCCTGCTCTCCGATGGCAGCGAATTGCCGGCCGACGTGATCGTCTATGCCACCGGTTACGGTTCCATGAATGGCTGGGCCGCCGACCTGATCTCGCACGAGGTGGCCGACAAGGTCGGCAAGTGCTGGGGCCTGGGATCGGCCACCACCAAGGATCCGGGACCGTGGGAAGGCGAACAGCGCAACATGTGGAAGCCCACGCAGCAGCCCGCCCTGTGGTTCCATGGCGGCAACCTGCACCAGTCGCGCCATTACTCGCTGTATCTGGCGCTGCAGCTGAAGGCGCGCATGGAGGGTATTCCGACACCGGTGTATGGCTTGCAGGAGGTGCATCATCTCCGATAAGGCCCGCGCCTGAGACCGGCAAGGGCAGATGAAAAAAATGGCGCACAGAGAAATCTGCGCGCCATTTTTTCGTCGGGCTGAAAAGCTGCTGTCAGCGCGGTTTCGATGCCATCTCCATCACTCCCGGTCAGGCATTGAAGCGGGCCAGGAAAGCCTGCGTTGCCGCCTCGCGCGGATTGTCGATCACCTGCGACGGCGGTCCGGCTTCCACCACCACGCCATCGCGCATGAACACCACCTGGTCCGCCACTTCACGGGCGAAGGCGATCTCGTGCGTGACCAGGATCATGGTCATGCCATCGGCGGCCAGGCCACGAATCACGTTGAGCACTTCACCGACCAGCTCCGGGTCCAGCGCCGAGGTCGCTTCATCGAACAGCATCACGTCCGGCTGCATGGCCAGCGCGCGGGCGATGGCGATGCGCTGCTTCTGGCCACCGGAGAGCTTTTGCGGATACATGTCGGCACGGTCCGACAGGCCCACCTTCTGCAACAGCGCCATGGCCTTGGCGCGCGCTTCGGCCTTGGGCGTGCGCAGCACGGTGACCATGCCTTCCATCACGTTTTCCACCGCCGTCATGTGCGGGAACAGGTTGAAGTGCTGGAACACCATGCCGGTGCGCGCCCGGAAGGCGGCCAGCTCGCGGTCCTTGGGCAGGCGCGACTTGCGGCCGTTGAATTCGAAGTGGCGCTCGCCGATGCGTACCGTGCCCAGGTCCGGCACGGTCAGCAGGTTCAGGCAACGCAGCAGCGTCGACTTGCCCGAGCCCGAGGGGCCGATCATGGCCACCACGCTGCCTTTGGGCACGGCGATGGAAATGTCCTTGAGCACCACGTGCTCGCCAAAGGCCTTCTTGAGATTGCTGATCTGGATCATCGCGTCCGCATGTTGATTGTTCATCGTCTTCTCCTCAACCATGCTGGACCGACAGGCGGTTTTCCAGGCGCTTGGCCCAGATGGTGGCCGGCAGCAGGATCACGAAGTAGATGATCGCCACCAGGGTGTAGATTTCCAGCGGACGATAGGTTTCGTGGGCGATGATCTGGCCCTGGTACAGCAGGTCGGGCACGGCCAGTACCGACAGCAGCGAGGTGTTCTTGAGCTGCATGATGGACTGGTTCACCAGCGGCGGCGTCATGCGTTTGAAGGCCTGCGGCAGGATCACGCGCTTCATCAGCTGGAAACGCGTCATGCCCAGTGCCCAGCCCGCTTCGGACTGGCCGACATCGATGGAGACGATGCCGCCGCGAATGATCTCGGAATAGAACGCACCGCCATACAGCGCCAGCGACAGCATGGCCGCCGTGCCCGCCGACATCTCGATGCCCAGCAGCACCGGCAGCGCATAGTAGAACCACACCAGCTGCACCAGCACCGGCGTGCAGCGGAACACTTCGACGAAGGCGCGCAGCGGGCCGGAAATGAAGGGGTTCGACGACAGCCGGCCGAGGCCCACCACCAGACCGACCAGCAGGCCGAGCGCGATACAGGCTACGGTGTAGGAGAGGGTATAGACGAAGCCGATTCCGATGATGCTCCTGAATTGCCAGAGCGAGCCGAAGTCCCATTGATACATCTGCGATTTTCCTTGGTTGCCAATTGCATGAGCCCGGGGAGGGCAGGGTGTGCAGCGCATGCACGAACCATGCCCTATCCCTCCGGGGCAGTTGTGCGCCGGGTACCGGGAGGAGGGAGGACGTGGGAAGAACTGCCCGCGCATGGATTGCAGGCGACCGCAACCGACGCTGCGGCGTGCCGCGAACCCGGCCATTGTAAAGGAGAACGCCTGGAGCACGAACTGAACAAAACGTCTCATCATGCGCCGGGAACCCCCGTAGATGCGGGCTTTGGCTAAAATGACGGGATTGCGCAAGTGAAGTGTTATGCCAAATTCCCGGTCAGCGGGAACGTGCTGTTTCACCTTTTGGATCATGAACCCGTCCCCTTTTTCTTCCATTCCTGCTGCCAGTTCTCCCCTTTCTGTGCGTGTCATCCTCATCACCGGTGCCGCGCGCGGCATCGGTGCGGCGGTGGCCACCACCGTGGCGGCACCCGATGTCGCCCTGGTCCTGCATGCCCGCAGCGAATCGCCGGAGTTGCAGGCGGTGGCGCAGCAATGCCGCGCGCAGGGCGCGCAGTGCACGCTGGCGCTGGGCGACCTGGCTGATGCGCACACCGCAGCGCAGTTGCGTGACGCTGCGCTGACGCACTACGGAAGGCTCGATGCACTGGTGGCCAATGCCGGCTTTGCCGATCGCAAGCGCATTGGCGAACTCGATGAGGCGGACTGGTCGCGTTCGCTCGATGCGCTCCTGGGCGGCTTTTTCCGCTTGATCACGGCTTGCCGCGAGCCGCTGCAGGCCAGCGGTCAGGGCCGTGTGGTGGCCGTCAGCTCCTTCGTGGCCCACGTGTTCCGCCTGGGGGAATCGGGCTTTCCCGCATCGGCGGCGGCCAAGGCGGGCATCGAGGCCCTGGTGAAATCGCTGGCGGTGCAGGTGGCCGCGGCCGGGGTGACGGTCAACGCGGTGGCGCCCGGCTACGTTCAGAAAAGCGATCCGGCCAAGTCGGCCATCGACCCGGCCGCCTGGCAGGCGGCGCTGGCGCGCATCCCGCTGCAGCGCCTGGGACAGCCGCAGGAGATCGCCAATGTGATCGCTTTCCTCCTCAGTCCGGCGGCTTCCTACGTCACCGGACAGGTATGGCATGTGGATGGCGGACTCACCCTGTAATGTGAAAACGATTTAAATCGTTTAAATCATTTATATCATTCACATCATTTGCATCATTTACTTTTTTCGGAAGTTGAACTGAGACCATGCGCATCATCGTGCTGGGCGCCGGCATCGTCGGCGTCACCACTGCTTATTTCCTCCGCGAGCGCGGCCATGAAGTGGTCGTGGTGGAACGCCGCGCCGAGGTGGCGGCCGAGACCAGCGTCGGCAATGCCGGCCATGTCTGCCCCTCGTATGCCACGCCGTGGGCGGCTCCCGGCATGCCGGCCAAGTCGCTGAAGTGGTCGGTGCAGAGCTGGCTGGGGATCGAGGCGGCCTTGCGTTTCACGCCGCGCCTGGATGCGCATCAGTGGAAGTGGCTCAAGACCTTCCTGGCGCAATGCACGCCCGAGCGCTATGCCGTCAACAAGGCCCGCATGGGGCGCCTGGCACGCTACAGCCACGGCCAGTTGAAGCAGATCCGCGAGCGTCTCGATATCCGCTACGAACAGACCACCGGCGGCAACCTGCAATTGTTCCGCACCCAGGAAGGGCTGGACAATGCCGGGCTGTCGACCAAGGTATTGGCGGAAGCCGGCGTGCCTTTCGAGCTGCTGGATGCCGATGGCTGCGTGGCCTTCGATCCGGGCTTGCATGCGGCCCGTCATGAATTGAAGGGCGGTTTGCTGTTGCCGATGGATGAAACCGGCAATTGCCCGCTGTTTGCGCGCGCGCTGGCCGGCTGGCTGCAGGCGCATGGGGTGGAGTTTCACTTGTCCACAGAGGTGCAGGCCATCGAGGTGGCCGGTGGCCAGGTCAGCGGCCTGCGCACACCCACCGGTACCTTGCGCGCCGATGCCTACGTGGTCGCCTGCGCCAGTGCGTCAGTACCGATGCTGAAACCCCTGGGGCTGGATCTGCCGATCTATCCGGTCAAGGGCTATGCCATCACGGTGCCGGTGGCCGATCCCAAGAGCGCGCCGCGCAGCGGTGTCATGGACGAGTACTACAAGGTCGCCATCACCCGCATGGGCAATCACATCCGCGCGGCAGGCACGGCCGAGATCGGCAGCTGGGATACGCGGGTGACCCCGCGCGATTGCGCCACCGCGCTGAAGTCGCTGAAGAATCTTTATCCACAGGGCGCCGATCTGGCCAAGGTCGAATACTGGGCCGGACTGCGACCCATGACACCGGACGGCGCACCGCTCATCGGTGCCACCCGCTATGCCAACCTGTGGCTCAACGCCGGCCATGGCTCCAATGGCTGGACCACGGCCTGCGGGTCCTCGGCCATCATCGCCGACAAGATCTCGGGCGTGGCCAGCGCCATCGAGAGCGCCGACCTGGAGCCGCAGCGCACGTTCTGAGCGGAGCGCTGCCGATCAATGATCAATGATCAGCGATCAAACAGCGCATCCACATTGTCGCCATTGCTGAAGCTGCTCACGGCCCAGCCGCCAGGCGTCTTGTAGAAGATGAACATCCACGGGATGGCCTGGCGTTCGGTTTTTTCGATGTAGGTGAGCTTGATCAGCGATTCGCCCACCTTCTCGGAACGGATGAATTCGTAGCCGACCGAATTGCCGACCAGCGCTTCGATGGCCGTGCGCGCGCTGCGTGCACTGGTGCGTGCGCCCTCGAAGGCGCGGATGTCCACCAGCGCATAGGGCGAAAGCAGGCCATAGGCATCATCGGTGCGGCCGGCACCGGCCTGGGCCATGACCTTGTCGGCCAGGGCGCGCACTTCGGCGTCGGATTTGAGGGTATCGGCCTGGGCGGCCTGCAGCAGGCCGGTGAAGGCGAGGGAGGCCAGCAGGGAACGAATGATGAGCGAGGGCATGGAAGTCTCCTTGTAAGGCAGCACATGAAACGGCACAGGCGGCTATTGTGCCAGTACTGTGCAGGTCCCCGCCAAGCCTTGTATTTGCGTGACGTACGTGGCTGTTAAGCCTGCACAGGGTCAGCGTAAATCAAGGTAAAACGGTCCTGAGGCTGCAATATGCGCCGCTATGATGGGCAGCCTGTAATCCCGGCCACCTGCGCCATGCAGGGATCGTGAAAGCCAAGGGATTGCGCTCGGGGAGAGCATCATGCGCACCATCATCATTGCCACCTTGCTGGCTTCATCGCTGTCGGGCTGCATCGTCACGTCCGGCAATGCCCTGGTCGACGCCGTGGGACTGGTCGGATCCACCGCCTCCAGCGTGCGCGCGATGACGCCCAACTCGGTACAGAATCCCATCGTCTACAGCAAGGATCCGATCCACGAAGTCTGCATCGAGTGGAATGGCTCGGTGGCGCTGAGCGACTTCGTGCCCGGCCTGCAGGGCGAGCTGCAGAAACACGGCGTGCAGAGCCGCGTCTACGATGCCGGTACCCAGTCGCTGGCCTGCCCCGTGACGCTGAGCTATGTGGGCTACGTCAAATGGGACACCAAGGTCTTCACCGATGCCTATACCCCCTATCTCACCTATGCCGCACTGACCCTGCGCCGCGAAGGCCGCGTGCTGGGCACGGCGCAGTACCGGCTCGGTTCCTTCGGCCAGGACAAGTGGGCCAGCGCGGGTGACAAGCTGGCACCGCTGATCGATGCGCTGTTCCCGGGCAATCCGCAGGTGGCGGACAATTCGCCGGACAACATGCGCAGCGCGGCCAACGGATTCTGAAGCCGGATTCGGAAGACCAGATACGGCGCACACGGCGCACTCGGCGATCACGCTGTTGCGCCTCCAATGAAAAACGGCAAGCTGCGCGCTTGCCGTTGTCGTTTGCAGACCGGGTGATCTCGCGCCTGCAGCGCGTACCCGATCACATCATCATCCGATCACCAGATGGTCAGCAGGCGGCGGAAGAAGTTGCCATCGGTGCTGGCATCCGCAATGGAGCCGCCGCCGACCTGTTCCAGCCGCGCATCGGCCACGTTGGAGGAGGCCACGATGCCGCCGCGGATGTCACGGGTGCGCACCACACCCGAGAAGCGCAGGGTGTTGGTGTTGCCGTTGACGCCGATGCGCTTTTCACCGGCCACCACCAGGTTGCGGTTGGGCAGCACTTCGACGATGGAGACCATCAGCGTGCCGGTCATGGTGTTGGTATTGCTGCTGTCGCCGGAGCCCTTGAAGGTATTGCTGCCGTTGGCCGAATAATTGGCGTCGTACAGTTGCGTGAACAGTCCGCCCAGCGGCGCGCCCGAGCCCGGGCCCTTTTGCGTGAGCGTGGTGTCGCGGCTGTTGGTGGTGGCCGCCTTGTTGCTGCTGCTGATGGATTCCGAGATGTCGATCTTGATGATGTCGCCCACGTTGTAGGTGGTCGGCTCTTCGAACAGCTGCGCGCTGGAGACGCGGAAGATGGCACCATTGTTTTCCACGTTGGCCACCTGATAGGCCGGCCGCACGCTGGTGGGCCCGGTCACCATGGGCGCCGGGCTGTTGCAGGCCGACAGCGAGACCGATAGCGAAACGGCCAGTGCGCTGGCACCGGCAAGGCGATACTGGAATGTCATGGTACTCCCCCGATGGCGGCCAGGCTGGATGCCCGGCACGAGCCACCGCCCGCTGTTGCCTGCTTCTGAGCTGCTGCTTGCCTGAGGCGGGCAGCCACCTCGCAGGAAGCATGAACGCGCGGGCGGCGCGTGCAGGGATGATGGTGGCTGCAGGCGTAAGCAGCGGTTAGGCCCGTGTAAAGTGCGGCAAACAATCATCAATGGCGGTTAAGTCGTACGCTGGACAGCATTAAGCGCAGATGAATGCTCCTGCGAACGAGCATTAAACACGGGGCACGGAGGTCATACGGATGAATCCGGCGGCCCCCTTTTTCGCCGCAGGCGCTGCCGTGGACGGCACGCCACAGCCGCGCTGTTGTGATCGCTTTGACTCGGGCTTGACTCTGGTTTGCCCTCAATGCGTCTGCGTTTTTCCGTGCATAATGACGCCACCCCCAACTCAGCGGTCCCGCCTGGCGTGATCGCACTCCATCATGGCAACAGACAAGAACCAGGCCGCCACCAGCGCCGAGATTGCAGCGCCCAGCGTGCACGAGCAGCTGGTATCGGCCCGCATCCGCCAGCGCATCAAGGCGGCCGGCGTGCGTTTCCACGCCAACGACAATATCGCCGCCTTCATCCGGGAAGGCGAACTGGAGCAATTGCAGGCCGAGGTACAGTCCAAGCTGGCCGCGGTGCTGGAGAGCCTGGTGATCGATGTCGAGAGCGACCACAACACCCAGGACACCGCCAAGCGCGTGGCCAAGATGTACCTGAACGAAGTTTTCAAGGGCCGCTACCAGGCGGCGCCTCCGGTGACCGAGTTCCCCAACATCGAGCGCCTGAATGAGCTGATGATCGTCGGCCCGATCACGGTGCGCAGTGCCTGCTCGCACCACCTGTGCCCGATCATGGGCAAGGTGTGGGTGGGCGTGATGCCCAATGAACATTCCAACCTGATCGGCCTGTCCAAGTACGCACGCCTGCTGGAATGGATCATGAGCCGCCCGCAGATCCAGGAAGAAGCGGTCTCCCAAGCCGCCGACCTGCTGATGCAGAAGCTGCAGCCCGATGGCCTGGCCATCGTCATGGAAGCCGATCACTTCTGCATGCACTGGCGCGGCGTCAAGGATGTGGAGTCGAAGATGATCAACAGCGTCATGCGCGGCTCCTTCCTGCGTGATGCCAACCTGCGCCGTGAATTCCTGGCGCTGATTTCCCAACGTCAACGAGGTTAATCATGCTGGTTCGTCTGATCTACGCAAGCCGCTCGCGCGAGACCATCACCCACGAGACCATCGAGGGCATCCTGGCTGCCTCGCGCCAGCGCAATCCGCAGCAGGGCATCACCGGCGTGCTGTGCTACAGCGACACGACCTTCGTGCAGGTGCTCGAAGGCGGGCGCGATCAGGTCAATCGCCTGTATGGCCGACTGCTGCGTGATGACCGTCATCAGGACGTGATCCTGCTGGCTTATGAATCGATCGACGAGCGCCAGTATTCCTCCTGGACCATGGGCAAGATCCGCCTGGACAAGATCAACCGCTCGCTGTTGCTGAAGTATTCGGTCACGGGCGAACTCAATCCCTACGATGTTTCCAGCTGTTCCACCGTGGCGCTGCTCAATGAGCTGGCCTCGACGGCGGCCTTCGCCCAGCGCGATTGATGGCGCAGGTTCGCGCGGATGTGAGAACGGCACCTTGCGGTGCCGTTTTTTTTGGGGGGGCTGCGTGATTTTCGCGGGCTTAATCCAGGTCGATGCTGGGCAGGCTGCGGATGCCCCACTTGGCCGGATCGGCGTAGGCCACGATCTTGTCGCCCCCACGGGCCAGGTCGATGATTTCCGGCTTGAGCGGCATGCGGCTGGTGGTCGAGTAGAACAGTTTGATGCGCGGGGTGAGCAGGTGCTCCGGCCGCTGGTCCACCACGATCCCCAGCCGGCCCGATTGCAGGATCACGCAGGAGCCGGTCGGGTAGATGCCGATGGCCTTGACGAAGGCTTCCATCGTGATCGGATCGAAATGCCCGGCGCTGGCGGCCATGTGGCGGATCGAGCGGGCCGGATCCCAGCCGGCCTTGTAGGGACGGTTGGAGGTGATGGCATCGTAGACGTCGCACACCGCGCCCATCTTGGCCATGATGGAAATGCTGTCGGCCTTGAGATTGAACGGATAGCCGCTGCCGTCGATCTTCTCGTGATGGTGCAGCGAGACATCCAGTGCGGCTTCGCCAATTCCTTCGATCTGTTTGAGGATGCTGTGGCCCTGTACGGTGTGCGAGCGCACCGAGGCGAATTCTTCTTCGGTCAGCTTGGCGGGTTTGTTGAGGATATCCAGCGGCACGGCCATCTTGCCCACATCGTGCAGCAAGCCGGCCATGCCGGCTTGCTTGATCTGTTCCTGCGTCATGCCGAGCTGGTTGGCCAGCGAGATCATCATCGCGCAGACCGCCACCGAATGCATGTAGGTGTAATCATCGGTGGTCTTCAGCCGCGCCAGGCTGATCAGCGCATCGGCATTGCGCGAGACCGAGGAGGTGATCTCGGTCACCAGTTCGGCGGCATCCTTGACGTCGACCGTCTTGCCCATGCGCGCTTCGGAAAACATGTTGAGCACGGTGGACTTGGAGGAGGAGATGATGCGCGCCGCGCGTTCACGTTCTACCGCCGTCTCGGTGCGGGTGGCCGGCTTGCGCACGGCCACCGTGGCGCTGGCACCCTGGTGGGCGATGGCGATCTCGGCGGGGGGCGCGGCGTCATCCTGCTCCGCCTCGCCGGTCTCGTCGTCGATATCGTGTTCGGGGGCGATGTCGCGGCCCTTGGCCGTGTCGATGGTCACTTCGTCGACCGGGCACTCGCGCAGGGTTTGCAGGTCTTCCAGCGTTTCGATCTTGAAGGATTTGCGCCAGAAAGGATGATTGATCCATCCGCCGGGGATGGAATGAACGTACATGCCCAACCGTAATTGAGCCAAGGCGATGGATTTCAACATATCGAATTCAGGTCTGTGCCTGTCGCTGGTTCCCGTACTGAAAGCGGTTCGATTTCCCTGATGAAATGGACGCCTGTTGTCTGAAGGAATGAAGCTCGGCGATGTTCTGTGAACATCATTCCACTGACGAGCTATCGTAACAGAATGGCATCAGTTTTACGCGGCTTGTCGTCATCTTGCCGACGAATTTTACCTGCGTCCGCACGGAAGTTTATGTGCGGAAAATGTTTGATCTGAAGATCGTTGAAAAATTGATGTAATACCGAGACAGGCAGCCACCGCCTGAGAATCCGGCCGACGGTGGCTGTGAGGAATGGTGAGAAAAACTTATTTTTTCAGTGGCGGCGCATAAGGGTTGCTGGTGAGCAAACGCAGGAAGCTGGCAATGCAGGCCACCCCCGCAAAGGCGGCGCCGAAGCCGAGGGCAAAGCGCGAGCCCTGGGTCTCCGACAGGTTGAAGCACAGCGCCACCAGCGCGGCCCCGACACTCTGGCCGAGCAGCCGTGCCGTCGCCACGATGCCGGAGGCACCACCGCTGCGATGCGGCGGGGCGCTGGTCATCAGTGCCTTGAGATTGGGCGACTGGAAGAAGCCGAAGCCCATGCCACAGAGCAGCATGCGCCAGCTGATTTCCCATACGGTGGGCGCAGCCGGCATGAAGGTCATCGATAGCAGCCCTGCACACAGGAGCGCCAGCCCGACGCCGCCGAGGATGCCGACCGGATAGCGATCCGACAGCCGTCCGGCGATCGGTGCCATGATCGCCACGGCCACCGGCCAGGGTGTCATCAGGAGACCGATCTCGACCTGGCTGCGGCCCAGGTCATGGTGGAAGAAGAAGGGCAGCGAGACGAAGGCGAGGCCCTGCGCCGCGAAGGAACACACGGCGGTGATCGCCGAGAGCGTGAACATGGGATGGCGGAACAGGTCCACCGGCAGCATCGGTGCCGGATGCGACAGTTCGCGCTTGAGCAGGAACAGGCCGCAGACGATGGCGGCGCCCAGTTCCAGTCCGACCACGCTGGCCTCTGCCTGGTGCGCGCCTTCACCGATGGCCAGGATCAGCAGACCGAAGGCAGCCGCATTGAGCACGGCGCTGCGCAGGTCGAAGGCGTGTGTCGACAGCGCGGTATGCGGCAGCGAGGGCAGGGCCAGGATGACGGCCGCCACGCCCAGCGGCACGTTGACCGCAAACAGCCACGGCCAGGGTGCGATGGCGAGGATGCCGGAGGCGACCGATGGTCCTACCGTGAAGGCGATGGCCACGATCAGGGTATTGAGCCCGACGCCACGGCCCAGTGAGCGGGTCGGATAGATGAATCGGATCAGCGCGGTGTTCACGCTCATGATGCCGGCCCCGCCCAGTCCCTGCAGGAAGCGCGCCATCACCAGCGTGGGCAGCGACCAGGCCACCGCGCACAGCAGCGAGGCTGCGGTAAAGAGCACCAGTCCCCAGATATAGATGCGGCGGTAACCGACGATTTCCCCCAGCGCCGCCAGCGGCAGCAGCGCCACCATCATCGCCAGCTGATAGGCGGTGACGATCCAGACCGAGGCTGCCGGTGTGGTGTTGAGGTCCAATGCCATGGCGGGCAGGGCCGTGTTGGCGATGGCGGTGTCGAGCGTGGCCAGGCCGACCGCGATGCCCAGCGCCAGGATGGCGCGCCCGCGCTGCTCGGGCGGCAGGCCCTCGCCAGCGATGACGATGTGACGGGCAGGATCGGACGTGCCGGAAGTGGAAGGCTGCGAGGACATGGTTTGGTTGGGTGTTGGCGGTGCAAGCGTGCTGGTGCTGCCGCTTGTTGTCGTGGTTGTCTTGGAGGTCCTGGAATGCGCGCCACCCCGCAAGGCAGCGCCGGTCAATGATAGCGGGGAACGCCCGGATGCGCAGGCGGCGGCCACACGCGGGGCGGCTGCGCTATGATGGCGGTTTGCGCCAGCGCGGCTGGTGCCTTTGATCACGGAGTGGCAAGCATGTCCAAACAGCAGTTGTCGGAGCGCCTGTGCGCATGGATCGATCAGCATTTCGAGGAAGAGGTCGGGGTCCTGCAGCAGTTGATCCGCATCCCCACCGATACCCCGCCCGGCAACAACGCCCCGCACGCCGATGCGGTGGCCGAGCTGGTGCAGTCCTGGGGCTGGCAGGCCGAGAAGCACGCGGTACCGGCCGACCAGGTGCGCGACTATGGCATGCAGAGCATCACCAACCTGATCGTGCGCCGTCCCTATGGCGACGGTGGACCGACCCTGGCGCTCAACGCCCACGGCGACGTGGTGCCGCCGGGCGAAGGCTGGACCCATGACCCGTATGGGGGCGAAGTGGCGGATGGCCGCATCTATGGCCGTGCGGCAGCGGTTTCCAAGAGCGACTTCGCCAGTTATATCTTCGCCACGCGCGCGCTGGAGTCCTTGGGGGCAGCGCTGCGCGGCGCAGTGGAACTGCACTTCACGTATGACGAGGAATTCGGCGGCGTGCTCGGCCCGGGCTGGCTGCTGGAACAGAAGCTGACCCGTCCGGATTATGTGCTGGCGGCCGGCTTCAGCTACAACGTGGTGACCGCCCACAATGCCTGCCTGCAGTTCGAGGTGACCGTGCATGGCCGCGCCACGCACGGCTCCATGCCCGAGACCGGCCATGATGCCCTGCAGGCGGCCAATGCCATTCTCAATGCGATCTATGGCGCGCTGCCGGGATTGAAGGACATCCGCTCCTCCATCCCGGGCATCAGCCATCCGACCATGATCGTCGGCCGCATCGACGGCGGTACCAATACCAATGTGGTGCCGGGCAAGGTGGTGCTGAAGATGGACCGCCGCATGATTCCCGAGGAAGATCCGGCGCAGGTCGAAGCTGGCGTGCGCAAGCTGATCGAAGACGCAGTGGCCGGCCTGCCGGGCATCCGTGTGGAAATCCGCCGCCTGCTGCTGGCGCGTGCGCTGCGCCCGCTGCCGGGTCACGAGAAGCTGGTGGACAGCCTGCTGCGCAATGCCGAACAGGTCATGGGCGAGACCCTGACCACCAATGGTTCGGCGCTCTATACCGATGCCCGCCTGTATGGTGAAGCAGGCATTCCGGTGGTGCTGTTCGGGGCCGGTCCGCGCACGCTCATGGAATCCAATGCCAAGCAGGCCGATGAGAACCTGGCGCTGGATGACCTGAAGAAGGCCACCAAGGTGGTCGCCCTGATGCTGCTGGATTTCCTCGGTCCGCAAGACTGAGGCCGACGCCGTTCCGGGCGCGCCCGCGGTCCTCCGTGGCAGGTCGCGCTCGCGGAATTGCCGTGGGGAAACGTCGCCGCATCGCAGGCCGCCCGACAAATGATTACAATGTGTGCCCGCAACAGCGTGGCCGGCGTTTCCTGTCGGCATGTTTCGGGCCGGAGGGCAGTGCGCCAGCCGGATAACCAGGCAAGTCTTGTGGGACCGAGATCAATCGCATGTTCAACGCCATCGAGCACACTCATCCGCCCCAGTCGCCCGCCGGCCGCAAGCCCGGCTATCTTGGATTGTCGTTCCGGCAGTTGCTGCTGGCGGCTTTCCTGCTGATCGCCGCGCTCCTGAGCGGTACGTCCATCCACGCCCTCTTCACACTGGACCGCATGTCGGCCAACAGCCGCGAGACGGCGCGCCAGGCGGTGCAGCTGACCGAATCCGCCCAGCGGCTGGCCGAGCGCACCGTGGCCATGGAGCGCAGTGCGCGCCAGTACCTGGTGCTGGATGACCGCGCTTTCCATGATCGTTTCAACGAGGCGCGCGAGCAGGCGCGCCAGGCTTTGGGTGAATTGTCGGATTCGCTGCCGATGGCCCCGCGCGACCTGTTCAGCCAGTGGGGCGTGTATGTGGATGAAGCCGCCGGCGTGCTGGAGGCGGAGTCGCGCAAGGACAAGGGCGAGCAGGCCAAGCTGTTCCAGGATTTTGCGCGCCTGCCCGCGCTCAATGAACGCATCGCGCTGGAGAGCCGGCGCGAGGTGGATCGCCGCAACAATGCGTTATCGGCGGCGCTGGAGCAGCAGCGCCAGCTGCTCACCGCACAGGTGGTGGGGGCCATCGTGCTGGCGGTCTTGCTGGCGTTCTGCTTCGGACTCTGGCTGTCGCGTCCGATGGCACGGCTGGAGCAGGCCATTGGCCGGCTGGGTGACAATCGCTTCGACCAGCCCATCGACGTGCGCGGCCCGGCCGACATCCGCCGCCTGGGCCAGCAGCTGGACTGGCTGCGCCAACGGCTGGCGGATCTGGAGGCGGAGAAGTCGCGCTTCCTGCGCCATGTCTCCCATGAATTGAAGACCCCGCTGGCGGCGCTGTGCGAAGGCGCGGCCCTGCTGGATGACGGCGTGGCCGGGCAACTGACCGAGAACCAGCGCGAGATTGCCCGTATCCTGCGCCAGAATACCCAGTCGCTGCAGACCCAGATCGAGGATCTGCTGCGTTATAACGAAGTCTCCTTCGATGCCCAGCGTATCCATCCGGTGCCGGTGGACCTGCGCGCGCTGCTGCACAAGGTGATCGACGACCAGCGCCTGCAATGGCTGGCGCGCGAACTGAAGGTGGAAATCGAGGGTGCGGCCCGTACCGTGGTGGTCGATCCCGAGAAGATGGCCATCGTGCTGGCCAACCTGCTCTCCAATGCCGTGCGCTTCAGCCCGCAGGGCGGCTTCATCCGCTTCCTGCTGAGCGAGGCTCCGGGCATGGTGCGGGTGGAATGTCTGGACCAGGGGCCGGGCGTGGCACCGACCGATACCGCCCGCATCTTTGAACCCTTCTACCAGGGCTTGCATCAGCCCACCGGTGCCCGCCGTGGCAATGGCATCGGGCTGTCCGTGGTGCGCGAGTACGTACAGGCGCATAGCGGCAAGGTCTATCTGGTCCCGCGTGAGGGCGGGGCGCATTTCCGAATCGAGTTGCCTGATGAAAAATAAGATCCTGATCCTGGCTTGTTCCGTCGTGCTGGCCGCGTGTGTGGGGCCGCAGCCGTCCGCACCGACGTCGACCGTCCAGCTCATCCAATCCTCCAGCAACATCGACGAACTGCTGGCCTACAACGCCCAGCTGCGCAAGATGACGCCGGCCGAACTGGGCCGCGAGTTGCAGCGTGTCAATACCTATCCGGCCGGTCCGGCGACCAATGTGCGCCGCGCCATGGCCCTGTCTTTGACGCGCGACGCCATCGACCTGGCCAAGGCCGAAGCCCAGCTATGGAACGTCATGGCCGATCGCAGCGTCGAAGCGGAGAAGCTCAAGCCTCTGGTGCAGTTGCTGGTTGGACATTATTCCGACCTGCGCCGCGTGGCCGACGGTGCCGAGAAGTCCTCGGTGCAACTGAAGGAAGCGCAGCGCAAGGTCGATCAGCTCAACGACAAGCTGGAAGCGCTCAAGAACATCGAACGGACCCTGCCGGCTGGCGGCAAGTAATCTGCATCCCCGAAGACCCGGGGATGCCGCCATCCCGCCGGGGCCGTTCCCTTTACTGGAACTGGAGTCCCGATGGGAAAGACTGCCCCCCTGATGCTGGTCGACGATGATCCCGACCTGCTGCGATTGCTGACGCTGCGCCTGAACGCCAGCGGCTACCGCATCCTGGCCGTGGAAAGCGCCGAGGCCGCCCTGGCCCAGCTGGCCATTGCGCTGCCGGCGCTGGTGATCACCGATGTGCGTCTGCCCGGCATGGATGGGCTGGCGCTGTTTGCCGAGATCCGCAGCCGCTATCCGGCCTTGCCGGTGATCCTGCTCACCGCCCATGGCACCATTCCCGATGCCGTCGAGGCCACCACGCAGGGGGCCTTCGCCTATCTCACCAAGCCGTTTGATGGCCATGTCCTGCTGGACAAGGTGGCGCAGGCCCTGAGCCTGTCCGCGCCAGCCCAGGAGACGCCGGATGAAGCCTGGCGCGCCGACATCATCAGCCGCAGCCAGCGGGTCGATGAACTGTTGGCCGAGGCCCGGCTGGTGGCGGCCTCCGACGCCAGCATCCTCATCCGTGGCGACAGCGGTACCGGCAAGGAAGTGCTGGCCCGCGCCATTCACCGCGCCAGTCCGCGTGCCGGGAAGCCCTTCATTGCCGTCAATTGCGGTGCCATTCCTGAGCAATTGCTGGAGTCCGAACTGTTCGGCCATGTGAAAGGCGCATTTACCGGCGCTGTAGAGCATCGTGAAGGTTTATTCCAGGCGGCGGAAGGCGGTACCCTGTTTCTCGATGAAATCGGGGATATGCCGCTGGCCTTGCAGGTCAAGCTGTTGCGCGTACTGCAGGAAAAGACCGTGCGGCAGGTGGGGGCCAACCAGGCTGCCGAGGTCGACGTACGGGTGATCTCGGCCACCCACCGCGACCTGGAGGCGGCCATGAATGAGGGGCACTTCCGGGCCGATCTGTATTACCGGCTCAATGTGGTCACGCTCAGCCTGCCGCCGCTGGAAGAGCGGCGTGAGGATATCGCGCTGCTGGCCAATCATTTCCTCAAGACCATCGCCGCGCGCTATCCCAAGCGCCTGACGGGATTTGCCCCGGATGCGCTGGAAGTGCTCAGCCTGGCCCACTGGCCGGGCAATGTGCGCCAGCTCTATAACGTCGTGGAGCAGGTGTGCGCGTTGTCGACCGCGCCGCTGATCCCGGCGTCGCTGGTCCAGCGCGCTTTACGGGTGCCGACGCTGGATCTGCTGCGTTATGCAGAGGCCAAGCAGAAATTCGAGCGGGATTACCTGGTGCGGCTGCTGAAGCTGACGGATGGCAATGTCTCCGACGCGGCCCGGCTGGCTGATCGCAATCGAACCGAGTTTTACCGGCTGCTGCAGAAGAATGGACTGGATCCAAGGCGATTCCGGGGTGGCGAGGAGGCCGTCGTGATGGAGCGACAGGACGGAGTCGTTTGAAATCAAGGAGTTGCGCTTGTCGCTAGGACATGATGTCGGGTCCGGCCGACGGAAATGGTGGGTTTGCCGGCTCATCTTTGCTGCCGGACTGCTGAGTTCGCGCGATAAGTCACTGATTTCATTGAGGATAGCTTGGGGTGGCATGGCATTTGCGAACGTATAGACCAGAGTTGCCCGCCTTGGTGAAGGGAAGGGCAATGCCAGGTCCACCTCATTGAACAAGGAGAACTCCATGAAGACATCTTCACTTGCAGCACGACTGCTGGCCGCCGCCATGGTGATGGCCGCTGCCGCGCCGGCAGTCCGCGCGGCGGATTCCGCCAGCACCAATGCGCCCTCTGCGCAGAAGGCCGGCGCCTATATTGACGATTCCGTGATCACCGCCAAGGTGAAGGCGGCGCTGGTGGAAGACAAGCAGATCTCTTCCATGAAGATCAAGGTCAGCACCAAGGATGGCGTGGTCACTCTGAAGGGTTCCGTCCCCAGCGCCGAGCTGGGCCAGCATGCCTTGCAATTGGTCGCCGGGGTCGAGGGAGTGCGCGATGTGAAGAGCGACCTGACCGTGAAGGCGGGTTAAGCAGAGCCGCTTGGGTTTGCAGAAAATCCGGTAATTATTTGAATTATTTAGACCAGTAAAAAAGAATCCGGGCCGTCCCGCCAGGGATGGCCCGGATTCTTTTGGTTTTTTTCGGTGCTGGCCAGAATCTCTGAGGCCCAAGCTGGGTAAGGCTTTTCGGCGTACCAGACGGAGCCTGGCCCATATCCTTCTAAATTATTTTGAACTATTTTTCAAAAAGTACTTGCGCGCTGCCGGATGCGTTGCTATAGTTCGCCCCCTGCTGACGAACAAAACGATTCGCAGCGATGCAAACAGCGCCAAGCGCGTTTGCGACAGACAGATCTTTAAAAATTAACAGCCGATAAGCGTGGG
>NZ_JAFICQ010000006.1:0-290063 GCF_017833835.1 Herbaspirillum sp. 1130 | reverse complement strand
CGGGGACCCTCCGAAGGAGGGCTGGCTCTTTGGGGTCGCCTTCTTTTGCTTACTTTTCTTGGCGAGACAAGAAAAGTGAGCGGCTGCCGGGCCGCCCCCGGCGCTCCGTTCCGACCGGAGAGGGAAAAGAATTAAGCTAGAGCGCAGGAAAGAAATCCGTGCAGACTACGCCAAAACCAAAGACAATCAAACCCCAGGATCCCGCACCTTCTCCACCTGATCAAACTCCACGTTATAGAACTCAGACCCGCGCAACTCAGCCTTGCGCATATAAACCGTCTGCACGATATCGCGAGTAGAAGCATCGATGGAAACCGGCCCCCGCACGCTCTCCCAGCTCATCCCTTTCATGGCAGCCAGCAGCTTCTCACCGTCCGCATCGCCCCCGGTTTTCTTGAGCGATTCGTAGAGCAGGTGCATCCCGTCATAGGCTCCTACGGAATGGAAGTTGGCGCGCATTCCCTTGTTGGCTTTGGCCATGGCATCGACATATTCCTTGTTGGCTGCAGAGGGATGCGCCGCCGAATAATGATGACTGCTCACCACATCCTTGGCAGCTGCGCCAATCCCCGCCATCAGGTCATCATCGAGCACATCGCCGGTACAAATCAATCGAATTCCGGCAGCCGCCAATCCCCGCTCGGTGAACTGCTTCAACACGGCAGCGCCTTCCCCGGAAGGTACAAAAACGAACAAAGCCTGCGGCTTGGCGTCTTTCACCCGCTGCAGGAAGGGCGCATAGTCCGGATTGCGCAAGGGCACGCGCACGCTTTCCATGACCTTGCCACCGGCCTCGGAAAAAGTCTTCACGAATACTTTCTCAGCATCCAGCCCCGGCCCGTAATCGGAAACAAAAGTCACTACACTCTTGATCCCGTTCTTTGCAGCCCAGGAGGCCAGCGGTGAAGTCACCTGCGCCAGCGTAAAGCCAGTGCGCACGATATAAGGCGAGCGCTGCGGAATGATCGACGTTGCCGCTGCCGTCACGATCATCGGCACCTTGGCCTGCGTCGCAATGGGCGCGGCCGCCAGCGCCAAGGGCGTCAACCCGAATCCCATCAGGACCTGCGCCTTGTCCCGCGCCACCAGCTCCTGCGCCAGCCGCTTGGTCACATCCGGAGAAACGCCGCCATCATCCTTCAACAGGATCTCCACCTTGCGCCCGGCCACGCTGTCGCCGAACTTCTGCTGATACAGCTTCACCGCTGCCTCGATCTGCCGCCCGGTCGAAGCAAACGGCCCCGACATCGGCACGATCAGCCCGACCTTCAACACCTCCGCTGCTCGCGCGACCAGAGGTGCGCCCATCGCAGCCAGCGCGGTTCCGGCCAGCACCAGGTGGCGGCGCCGGGTATCGATCATCTCGCTCATCATGTCTCCTCAGGTTTTAATTTGTATAAATGATTTACGACGCAGGACAATACTGCTTCAGAACATTACAGATCCAGCACCAGCAACGAACTGCGAGCCCGGGAACAGCAAGGCGTGAACTGATCATTGGCCGCCCTTTCCTCATCGGTCAGGTACTGATCACGGTGATCCGGCTCACCCTCCAGCACACGCGTGAGACAGGTCCCGCAGATGCCCTGCTCGCAGGACACCGGCACATCCACACCGTGTTCGCACAAAACCTGGATCACCGTGCGGTCGGCGGGAATGGTGTAGACCTGCCCGCTGCTGGCCAGCTTCACGTCAAACGCGCCATTGCCATCGGCTGTTACCGGCGCCGCACCAAAGTATTCGAAATGAACCTGCGACTCCGGCCAGCCGCGCGCCCGGGCAGTCTCCACCACATGCGCGATGAAGCCGGCAGGACCGCAGACGTAAAGATGGGTAGCCGGATCAGACTGTGACAGCAAGGCCTCCAGATCAAGCTTCTGCGCGGCATCACCATCGTCATAGTGATGCACCACGCGGTCCGCAAATCCTGACCCGGCAATGCGCTCGCGAAACGCCTGGCGTGAAGGCGAACGGGCGCAGTAATGCATTTCGAAAGACGCCCCGGAAGCCGCCAGCGCCTCGGCCATGCACAGAATGGGCGTCACACCGATGCCACCCGCCAGCAGCAGACTGTGCTGCGCCGGCACCAATGCAAACTGGTTGCGTGGCACGCCGATGGTGAGCAGATCACCAACCTTCAGCGCCTCATGCACCGCCACCGAACCACCGCGGGAATTGGCATCGCGCAATACACCGATCTGGTAGCGATGCTGCTCATGCGGCGCATTGCACAGCGAATACTGGCGCAGCAAGCCGCCCGGCAGATGCACGTCGATATGCGCACCGGCGGTAAAACCCGGCAAGGGCGCACCATCCACCGAGACCAGCTCCAGTCCGACGATGCCGTCGGCTTCCTCGCGGCGCGCCGCGACCTTGACCTGCAATGTCGTCATCGTCACTCCTCAGGCCGCGGCAGCCTTGCCGGATTCGGCTTCGCGCGCCAGCCACTTGTCCAGCACCTTGCGCGACTGCACCCCACCAGCATCGATGTTGAGCGCCAGCAGGCGGCGCTCGGGATACTTCAGCAGATTGGCCTGCTGCAGCTCCAGCATCTCGCGGTCCTCGCCGAAGATCTTGCCCTGCCCTTCGCGGATGGTATTGGTCAGCTCCTTGTCCTCAGGACGGAAGTGCCGCGCCATACCCCAGAAATACCAGTGCGACGTTTCAGTCTCGGGCGTGATGAAATCCACCACGATGGAAGAAGCCTTGTGCTCCGGCCCAGCCTCGTAACCGCCCTTGCCCGCATGCGCCACGCCCACTTCAATCATCACGTGGCTCGGTGGCGAGAAGCGGCAGATCTGCCAGCGATCCACCGGCACCTCATCGGCCAATCCATTGCCTCGCAAGGCCATGCGCCAGAACGGCGGCGGCATGATGTTCTCCATGAAGCGGCTGGTGATGACCTGTTCACCCTCCACCCGCGTATTGACCGGCGCTTCGTCAATCTCCTTCTGGCCGATGCTGGAGGCGTGCACATAAGTCTCGTGCGTGAGGTCCATGAGGTTGTCGATCATCAGGCGGTAGTCGCAGTTGATGTGATACAAGCCACCGCCATAGGCCCACTCGGGATTCTCAGCCCATTCCAGATGATGGATCTGCGCCGGATCGGCCTGCTCCTTGTCACCGGGCCACACCCAGATGAAACCGTAACGCTCCACTACAGGGAAGCTGCGAATGCAGGGGAAGCCGCGCACGCGCTGGCCCGGCATGCTGCGCGTCTGTCCATCACAACCCATCTCCAGGCCGTGATAGCCGCATACCAGCTGCCCTTCCCGCACGAAGCCCAGCGACAGCGGCGCGCCGCGATGCGGACAGAAATCCTCAACGGCGGCGACCTTGCCTTCGGCGCCACGATAGAACACGATCTTCTCGCCGCAGATCTGGCGGCCCAGGGGCTTGCTTTCGATTTCGTCGGGCGTGCAGGCGACGTACCAGGCATTCTTGGGGAACATGACGGTCTCCTTGGGTGAATTCCTCAACCGGCACCGGCCTTCCAAGGCCAGTGCCCTTCTTGATGGACTGCTCCAGCTTGTTCTTTTCCGCAGGCGGCTTGATCCAGATCCTGTCGGGTCTCGCATTTATCTGTTTTAATATTCAGTGCACTGAATGTTAGAAAAGTATCCGCCAATCCGCAGCGCAAGTAAACGCGCTGGCGGACTTTTTTCGTTGCGCGTTGCATCAATTGATTGAGGGAAAACGTCGCGGACCGTACACTGCCGCATCGCTGCCTTCACCTTGCAGCTCATCCATTGCCAGATTGCATCCGACTCCATCCGCCATGCCAGAGACCACGCCACCCAAGGACGAAAGCCAGCTCATCGATCTCTACGAGCACCCCGGCCACCTGTTGCGGCGGGCGCAGCAGATTTCGGTGTCGATCTTCCATGACGAAACCGGCGGCATCATTACCCCGGTGCAATACGCCATCCTGCGCATGCTGTCGAACCATCCCGGCATCGACCAGGTGAGCTTGTCGGGACTGGTCGCCATCGACACTTCCACTGGTGCCACGGTCTGCGCCCGGCTGGAAGAAAAGGGATTGCTGGTGCGCGAAGTCATTCCGCACAACCGCCGCCAGCGCGCCTTGCGCATCACGCAGGCCGGCGAAGCGCTGCTGGAAGAACTGATCCCCGGCCTGCAGCGCCTGCGCAAGCGCATCCTGGCGCCCCTCGATGAAGCCGAACAGCAACAGTTCATGCTGCTGCTGGACAAGCTGGTGCACGAGAACAATCCGCAGAGCCGTGCGCCGCTCGCGCGCTTGCGCGATCAGGATTGCCAGGAAGACTGAACGCTAGGCCACCGCTACCAGCCGATCGAGTGTCTCGCCATCGTCCAGCAGGCTCTGGCTGTCCGAGGCATGCACGATGCGGCCGCGATCCAGCACGATGGCCCGCTGCGTCAACGACAGCGCCATGCGGGCGTGCTGCTCCACCACGATCACCGACATCCCTTCTTCACTGACCAGGCGGCGGATCACCTTCAGCAGCTCCTGCACGATGATCGGGGCCAGCCCTTCCATCGGTTCATCCAGCAAGAGGATGCTGGGGCTCACCATCAGCGCGCGCGCAATGGCCAGCATCTGCTGCTCGCCCCCGGAGAGCTGGTTGCCCATGTTGTGGCGGCGCTCATGCAGGCGGGGAAAAATCGAATAAATCTTCTGCAAGTTCCATTTTCCGCCACGCTCCACCACCGTCAGGTGTTCCTCCACCGACAGCGAAGGAAACATGAAACGCTCCTGCGGCACCCAGCCCAGCCCGGCGTGCGCGCGCTTGTGGGTCGGCACGCGCGCAATGTTGCTGCCACGCCAGTGAATGCTGCCGCCATGCAGGCGCGTCAGTCCCATGAGCGTGATCAACAGGCTGGTCTTGCCCACGCCATTGCGCCCCAGCAGGGCCAGGCTCTCGCCTTCCTGCATCGAGAAGGACACCTCTTCCAGGACGATGGAGTCGCCATAACCGGCGCTCACCTTGTCCAGTGCCAGCAGATCAGGCATGTTCGGCCTCCCCCAGATAGACTTCCTTGACGCGCTGGTCAGCCGCAATCTCGGCCGGCGTGCCTTCCACCAGCACCTTGCCCCCGACCAGCACCGTGATGCGCTCGGCGAAGCGGAACACCAGCCCCATGTCATGTTCGATGAAGACGATGGTCACTTCACGCGGCAGCTGCGCAATCACTTCGAAGAGTTCGCGGCTTTCCGCCGAGGGAATGCCGGCGGCCGGTTCGTCCAGCAGCAGTACCTTGGGCTGCGTGGCCAGTGCCAGTGCAATCTCCACCAGCCGCTGCTTGCCATAGGCCAGGCTGCGCGTGATGCTGTTGGCTTCCTGCGCCAGTTTGAGCGATGTCAGCAAGGCCATGGCTTCGTCCACGACCTCGGTCTGGCTGGCCACGGTCTGGTACCACTTGTATTGCAGGCCGCGCCGCTCCTGGATCGCCAGGATCACCGACTCCAGCACCGTGAGTCCGGCGAAGAGCGTATTGATCTGGAAGGTGCGGGTCATGCCGCGCTTGACGCGTTCATGCTGTGCCAAGGCGGTGATATCCTCGCCACCGAACCATACCTTGCCCCCGCTGGGCGCAAAGCCGCCCGTGAGCAGATTGATGAAGGTGGTCTTGCCGGCGCCATTGGGACCGATCAAGGCGTGGCGGGCGCCGGGTGTGAAGGTCAGCGAGATATCGCTGTTGGCCACGAAGCTGCCCCAGCGTTTGCTCAGGCCTTCAGTGCGCAAGGTGGTATCGGCTGGATGCGGGCTCATGCGCGGCCTCCCTTGAAGAACTTGTCACGCAGCACCGCCAGCCCGCCGAGCAGGCCACCGCGCGCGAAGAGAACGATGACGATCAGCAGCAGGCCGATCCAGAATTGCCAGTAGGCCGGATTGAGTCCGGACAGGTAATCCTGCGCCAGCATGAAGACCAGTGCACCGACCAGTCCGCCATAGAGGCGGCCGGTGCCGCCCAGCACCAGGATGATGAGCAACTCTGCCGAACGTGGGAAACCCAGCACATCCAGCCCGACGAACTGCGTGGTCTGCGCCAGCAGGGCACCGGCCACACCGGCCACCGCAGCGGCCACGGTGAAGATGACGACAAGCCGGCGATTGACATCGGCGCCGATGGCCGGCATGCGGCGGCCACCTTCGCGGATGCCGCGCAGACCCAGCCCGAAGGGAGAATTCACCATCCGCCGCAGCACCACGAACAGCAGCAACAGCACCGCGAAACTGTAGCCGTAGGCCACGCGTCCGTTGAGGTCGAACTCGAAGACACCGAAGATCTTGCCCATCACCATGCCGGACAAGCCATCCACACCACCGGTGATGAAGGCCGCCTTGTTGGCCGCCTCGAACAGCATCAGGCCGATGCCCAGCGTGACCATCAGGCGCGTGAGGTCCGCTCCGCGCACCACCAGGAAGCTCACCAGGAAACCGGCGACAGCCGCCACGATGGCCGCCAGCAACAGCCCCGTGATCGGCTCGCCCCAGCCATGCACGGCCAGCAGCCCGGCCGTGTAGGCCCCCAGGCCGAAGAAGGCGGCATGCCCCAGCGAAACGATGCCGGCATAACCCAGGATCAGATCCAGCGAGACGGCGAACAGGCCCACGATCATGATCTGGCTGATCAGCACCAGGTAATCGGGGAAGAGGAAATACGCCGCCACCGGCGTCAGCCAGAAGAGGATTTCCAGCGGCGTCCAGCGATCATTGGGCAGGCGCAGGACCGGCTTGGCGGCCGCTCGGGTTGAAGTGCTGGTGCTGCTCATCCGCGCCTCCGCATCAGTCCGGCCGGGAACAGGATCAGCAACACCACCATCAGGCCATAGATGACGAAGGCGCCGATCTCCGGCACATAATATTTTCCGGCGACGTCGAACACGCCCAGGATCAGCGCGGCCAGCAGCGGCCCCTTGATGGTGCCGGCCCCGCCCAAGGCCACCACCAGCAGGAAGTAGACCATGTACTTGACCGGGAAGGTCGGGTCCAGCCCCAGTACGTCAATGCCCAGGCCGCCACCGAGACCGGCCAGCCCTGACCCCAGTGCAAAGGTCAGGCTGAACACACGGCTGACGTTGATGCCCAGCCCCGCTGCCGCCACCTGGTTGTCGACCGAGGCGCGGATCTGTGCACCGAAGCGGGTACGCTCGATCAGGAGGCCCAGCGCCACCGTCACGATCACCACCACGCCGATCAGGAAGACGCGATACGCCCCCACATCCAGCCCCAGCAACGAGACCTGTCCGCGCAGCCAATCCGGCAGCACCACAGGCTGCTGGGTCGGCCCCCATTGCCAGGTGGCCCCGGCCACAGCCATGAAGGTCAGGCCGATGGAAAACAGCACCTGGTCGAGGTGGCTGGCCTTGTAGAGACGGCGATAGAGGGAACGTTCGAGGATCAGACCGACCGCGGCGGCCGCGATGAAGGCCAGTGGCAAGGTCGCCAGGAAAGGAACGCCGATGCGATTGAGCAGCGTCACGCAGACATACCCGCCCAGCATGGCAAAGGCGCCGTGGGCGAGGTTGATGAAGTTCATCATCCCCATCGTCACCGACAGGCCCACGCTGATGAGAAACAGGAGGCTGCCGTAGGCAATGCCATCGAAGAGCACGCCAAGGAAGTTGCCTAGCATGGCACACCTCCCCGGCAAGGACGAGCGGGCGCAGCCGAACGCGGCGCGCAGTCATGATGCGAATGCATGATGCGGTTGGTCTCCTCTTCTGGCCTGCGGCTCTGTTTTTTTGTGGCCGCTTGGAAATCGATATAAATTATTTTTCTATTGTGCTGCGCCTGCCTCAATTCATGCTTGATCAATTTTCACGAAGACCCTTGCGATCTTCATGGATGGCGCGACACGGCTGCCCGGCCGCGCCATCCCGAACGCATCACACGCGCTCGATCACCATCGCGATCCCCTGCCCCACGCCGATGCACATGGTGCACAGCGCATAACGGCCACCGGTGCGTTCCAGCTGGTAGGTGGCAGTGGTCACCAGGCGCGCACCGCTCATGCCCAGCGGATGGCCGAGGGCGATGGCACCGCCGTTCGGATTGACGCGTGCGTCATCATCGGCCACGCCCAGTTCGCGCAACACGGCCAGCCCTTGCGAGGCGAAGGCTTCGTTGAGTTCGATCACGTCCATCTGATCAATCGTCATGCCCAGTTGCGCCAGCACTTTCTTGCTGGCCGGGGCCGGGCCCATGCCCATGATGCGCGGTGCGACGCCGGCCGTGGCCATGCCCAGGATGCGGGCGCGCGGCTTGAGCTGGTACTTCTCGACGGCATCGGCACTGGCCAGCAGCAAGGCGCAGGCGCCATCGTTGACGCCGGACGCATTGCCGGCCGTGACCGTGCCGTCGGGCCTGACCACGCCCTTCAGGCGGGCCAGCGCTTCCATGCTGGTCGCACGCGGATGTTCATCCTGGGTCACGGTGATCGGGTCGCCCTTCTTCTGCGGGATCACCACCGGCACGATTTCCTGTGCCAGGTTGCCATTGGCTTGCGCGGCGGCGGCCTTGGCCTGGCTGCGCACGGCGAACTGATCCTGGTCTTCGCGGCTGACCTTGAAATCGACGGCGACATTCTCGGCCGTCTCCGGCATGGCGTCCACGCCATACTTCTGCTTCATCAGCGCATTGACGAAACGCCAGCCGATGGTGGTGTCCTGGATCGCCGCCTGGCGCGAGAACGCGCTGTCGGCCTTGCCCATCACGAAGGGCGCGCGGGTCATCGATTCGACGCCACCGGCAATCATCAACTGCGTTTCACCGGACTTGATGGCGCGCGCAGCCGTACCCAGCGCATCCATGCCGGAGCCGCACAGGCGGTTGATGGTGCTGCCCGGCACTTCCTGCGGCAGGCCCGCCAGCAGCAGCGACATGCGTGCCACATTGCGGTTGTCTTCGCCGGCCTGGTTGGCGCAGCCATAGATCACGTCATCGACCGCCTTCCAGTCCACCTGCGGGTTGCGCTCCATGAGCGCGCGCAGCGGCACTGCACCCAGGTCGTCGGCGCGCACGTCCTTGAGCGCGCCGCCGTAGCGGCCGATGGGGGTGCGGATGGCGTCACAGATAAATACGTCTTTCATGCATTCCTCACAGCGATAACGATACGGGTCACGGAATCAGGCCGCCGGGCGCAGCGGTGCGCCGGTCAGTTCCTGCAATTGCGCAAAGGACAGGCCCTCGACAATCTCGCGCACCTGCAGGCCTTGCGGGGTCACGTCGATGACGGCCAGGTCGGTGTAGATGCGGTTGACGCAGCCGATGCCGGTGAGCGGATAGGAGCAGGCCTCCACCAGCTTGCTTTCGCCGGTCTTGGTCTGGTGGTCCATCATGACGAAAACTTGCTTGGCACCGATGGCCAGGTCCATCGCACCGCCCACGGCGGGGATGGCATCCGGTGCGCCGGTGTGCCAGTTGGCCAGGTCACCCTTGGCCGAGACCTGGAAGGCACCCAGCACGCAGATGTCCAGGTGGCCCCCGCGCATCATCGAGAACGAATCCGCGTGATGGAAGTAGGAACCGCCAGTCAGGAGCGTGACCGGCTGCTTGCCGGCATTGATGAGGTCTTCGTCTTCTTCGCCGGGGGCCGGGGCCGGGCCCATGCCCAGCACGCCGTTTTCGCTGTGCAGGAAAATTTCCTTGTCGGCCGGCAGGTAGTTGGCCACCTTGGTCGGCAGGCCGATGCCCAGGTTCACGTAGGCGCCCTCGGGGATGTCCTGCGCCACGCGGGCGGCGATCTCTTCACGGGTAAAGCGCTTCATTGCTGTGCCTCCTTGGTTTGCACGATCCGCTGCACGAAGATGCCGGGCGTGATGATGTTTTCCGGATCGAGCTGGCCCAGTTCCACCACCTCGGTGACTTGCGCAATGGTGACCTTGGCCGCCATCGCCATGATGGGACCGAAGTTGCGCGCCGTCTTGCGATACACCAGGTTGCCCCAGCGGTCGCCGCGCAGCGCCTTGATGAGCGCGAAGTCGGCATGGATGGGCGACTCCAGCACGTAGTGCTTGCCATCGATGAGGCGGGTTTCCTTGCCTTCGGCCAGCATGGTGCCGTAGCCGGTCGGGCTGAAGAAACCGCCGATGCCGGCACCGGCGGCGCGGATGCGCTCGGCCAGGTTGCCTTGCGGAGTCAGTTCCAGTTCGATTTCACCGGCGCGATAGAGCGCATCGAAGACATGGGAATCAGTCTGGCGCGGGAAGGAACAGATGATCTTCTTGACGCGCTTGGTCTTGAGCAGCGCCGCCAGACCCGTATCGCCGTTGCCGGCATTGTTGTTGACGATGGTCAGGTCGCGCGCGCCCTGGGCGATGAGCGCATCGATCAGGGCCGAGGGCATGCCGGCATTGCCGAAACCACCGATCATGATGGTGGCGCCATCATGGATGTCAGCCACCGCCTGCTCCAAAGAGTCAGAAATTTTATTGATCACGTTGCTCTCACTGTAGATGCGGCGCTTCCAGCTGCGCCTGCGGATTGCCTCGCTGCACTTGCAATACTTGCCGTTCAGCCAGGCGGTTGGGACTCGTCTCTGCCGGTGTGGACGGGCATTCCGGAGGTATTTGCAGCGTGACGTTTTCTGCACCAGAATGTTCGATCACCGAACTAATGTTTGATTTTCGCACAAAAAGAGTTTAGCGATCCGGCTTGACGGCCGTCAAGAAAAACCCGCAGGATGTGTTCGCTTGCCGCACAAAACGTTAAAATCCTGACGCACTGAGGTATGGCGGGAAATCCGAGCTGCCCCGCTGATGCATCGTCCTGAACCATCCGACCAGAGAGTCCATTCGCGCCCATGTCCACCGCCCCTGCTGCCAAGACCCGCAAGACCGCCGCCAAGAGCACCGCTGCCGTCAAGGACGCCAAGCCGCTCAAATCCGCCCCGGCCGCCAGCCGGCGCAGCAAGGCGCGGGACCCGGAGCAAGCCGCCAGCGCGCCCGAGGCTGAACGCGAGCTGACCATCGCCGAAGAAATCGATGCCCTCACCGACCCCAGCTTCATGACCTCGCTGGCCCGGGGCCTGGCGGTGATCCGTGCCTTCAGCGATTCGCGCCGCAGCCTGACCATCGCCCAGATCAGCCAGAAGACCGGCATCCCGCGCGCGGCCGTGCGGCGCTGCCTGCATACCCTGAAGCAACTCGGCTATGCCGATTCGGACGTCAACAATTTTTCGCTGCGCCCCAAGATCCTGACGCTGGGCTACTCCTATTTGTCGTCCACCCCGCTGACCGTTTCTGCACAGCCCTACCTGAACAACATCAGCCGCACGCTCGGCGAGTCCTGCTCGCTGGCCGTGCTGGACGACAATGAAGTGCTCTACGTCGCTCGCTCGGCCACTTCGCGCGTGATGTCGGTGGCACTCAATACCGGCAGCCGCCTGCCCGCCTACTGCACTTCGCTGGGCCGCGCCATGCTGGCGCACCTGCCGGATGATCAGCTCAAAGCCTACTTCGAGAAGGTCAAGCTGCGCGCCCTGACCGACAAGACCGTGGTGTCGCAAAAGCGTCTGCGCGACATCCTGGCCGGTGTGCGTGCGCAGGGCTATGCGGTCATCGATGAAGAACTGGAAGTCGGCCTGCGCTCCATCGCCGTACCGGTACGCGGCGCCTCCGGCAATGTGCTGGCCGCACTGAACGTGGGTGCACAGGCCGCGCGCGTGTCGGTGGCACAGATGGAAGAAGAGATCCTGCCGGTGCTGCTGCGTGGCGCACAGGAATTGTCCGTGCTGCTGCCGTAAAAAACAGGTCCGCACTCCCCACCGGGGAGGCGGACCGAAGACAAAAACAGACCCTGCCTTTGCCATGCTGCGGATGTCGGCGCACCCCTCGGATATCCGGGTGCGCCATCCTCCTCAAGACTGCTTTTCCATCACCGATCAGAATCAGAAGGTGTGACGGATGCCCGACATCACACCCAGCTGGTTCTTGCCCGCACCCACCGACCCGCCGGCATCGACGGCCACGGCCGACGTACCGCCGTTCTTGATGTAGCCCAGCGAAGTGTAGAGCGCCGTACGCTTGGACAGGTTGTAGGTCAGGCGTGCCACCGAGAGGGTGACATCGTTCGGGCTGTTCTTCACGTCCAGGCGCGAGACCTGCGCATCCAGCACCAGTGCGGTGGTCAGCGGATAGCTCACACCCAGGTAGTAGAGATCGGAATCGGTATTGGTGTTGTTGGCTGCGCGGGTACGGCGATCGACCACGCCGCCGCCGATCTTGACATCACCGATCATGAAGTAACCGTTCAAGGTGATGCGCTGATCGCTGTTGTCGCTGCTGGTGAGGCCACCGGAGGCGCCGGTGTTGCCATACAGGATGTCATAGGAGGAAGTCACGCCCCAGCCCTTGCCATCGTAGCCCAGCAAGCCCGTAACCTGGCGGCAGGCCTTGCTGTTGCCGGCCACTTCGCCGGCACAGTTGGTGGCGGCCGGACCGCCGGTGGCCGAGCTGTCGCGTCCGAAGCTGTAGGTCGCGCCCAGCGTGAAGCCGCTGAAGCTGCCGAGGTAGCCGATGGAATTGTCGCTGCGGGCATTGGGCAGATAGGGGTCGATGCTGCCGATGGCGAAGATGTTGGGACCCATCACGTCCGTCTTGAGCTGCGAGATGTAGGTCATGTTGATCTGGCGGCCCAGGGTGACCTGGCCCCAATCGCTCTTCAGGCCCACATACGACTGGCGCCCGAAGATGCGGTTACCCTGTCCCATGGCGCCGGTGTCGGGAGCAAAGCCGCTTTCCAGCACGAATATTGCCTGCAGTCCGCCGCCCAGATCTTCCGTACCACGGAAGCCGATGCGCGACGGGAAGCTGCCCGTCAGCGACGGCATCTTGAAGACCGAATTGCCGTTGGCATTGGCGTTGGTGGTGTAGACCACGCCGGTATCGATGATGCCGTAAATGGTCACCGAACTCTGCGCCATGGCCGAGCCCGCCGCACCCGCGGTCATTGCACATGCGGCAGCGGCCAGGGCCACTGCACGCAGGGTGGTTGTTCTTGTCATTGCCATCTCCTCCTGATTTCATTGAATGGTGAATGGCCGGCTCGCTGCCGGCGCACGCCCTCCTCCAGGCGCACGCCAGCGATTCGCTGCTCGCCGGCCGGGTGACTTCCCTTGATGTCAGTCCCTTCGATTACCTCAACTGCCTGTTGCGAATTCCCGTCGCCGACGCGGCATCTTCCGGAAGCGCGGGCAAAAACACCCCCTGCCCCATGGTCAACGCCATCGGCATGGGTGTTGCTGCGGCGTTTTCCACGCCACTTTGTAAATGCGAGTTGGTCGATGCCGACTAGCGGACATCGCAGAATGAAGCGTCTCGTCTCTGGCTTGTTTCTTATTTTTTATAACTTTTATTAGCCGTTCGGTAACCGCACATCGGTTTGTTTACCGAACGGATGGTGCGATACTATTGTCGGCACCGACGCTTTGTCAACAAGGCGAGCCAAGGAAGGGAAAACGATACGTCGTCCGTCCGCAACAGTCGGACCGGCGATGCGACAATCAGGACGGCAGCAGAACCGCCCGCGCAGCATCGCTCACTACAATCACAAAGGAGACTGAAAAATGAGGTTGAAAAAACTCGCAGGATTGGCCGTGATCACGGCCTCCGTCAGCTTGCTGACATCGCTGGCGCACGCTCAGGAAACCATCAAGGTCGGCCTGATCGCCGCCTTCTCCGGACCCTTCGCCGATTACGGCAAGCAGATGGAAGGCGGCATCAAGGCCTACATGGCGCAGCATGGCGACACGGTCGCCGGCAAGAAAATCCAGGTCATCATCAAGGACACCACCGGTCCCTCGCCCGAGATCGCCAAGCGCCTGGCACAGGAACTGGTGGTGCGCGACAAGGTGGATTTCCTGGCCGGCTTCGGCCTTACGCCCGAGGCGCTGGCGGTAGCGCCCATCGCTGAACAAGCGAAGAAGCCGATGATCGTCATGAACGCGGCCAGCTCAGTCATCACCACCAAGGCCAGCTACATCGCGCGCTTTTCGATGACGCTGCCGCAGGTCTCGGGCCCCATGGCGACCTGGGCGCTGAAGAACGGCATCAAGCGCGTAGTCACGCTGGTGGCCGATTACGGGCCGGGCATCGATGCCGAGACCGCCTTCAAGACCAACCTGCTGGGCGGTGGCGGCCAGGTCCTGGAATCGATCCGCGTGCCGCTGCGCAATCCTGAGTTCGCGCCCTACATCCAGCGCATCAAGGATGCCAAACCGGAGGCCGTCTTCATCTTCGTGCCGGCGGGCGAACAGGGCATCGCCTTCATGAAGGGCTATCGCGAACGCGGACTGGCCGAGGCCGGCATCAAGGTCATCGCCACCGGCGACCTGACCGACGACCACGTGCTGCCCGCCATGGGCGACTCGACGCTGGGCGTGATCACCACCTTCCACTATTCGGCCGCGCATGATTCGCCGGAGAACAAGGCCTTCCTCAAGAGCTTTGCTGCCGCCAATCCGGGGGCGGGCCGTCCCAACTTCATGGCCGTCGCGGCCTACGACGGCATGAACGCCATCTACGAGGTCAGCAAAAAGCTGAACGGCAAGATCGATGGCGACCGTGCCATGGCCATCCTCAAAACCATGAAGTTCACCAGCCCGCGCGGCCCCATCGCCATCGACCCGGCCACGCGCGATATCGTGCAGACGGTCTACGTCCGCAAGGTGGAGAAGGTCGGCAGCGAGGTCTACAACGTCGAATTCGACAAGTTCGAAAACATGAAGGACACCGGCAAATAATCGCCTGTCGATACTCCATGGAAACGCCGGTGATGCAGTGCACACCGGCGTTTTTCTTTGAGCCGCCGGCAGCCATGCAGGTTGGCGCGCCATCGGTCACCGACACGTCATCGTTGCGACGCGATGCAGCAATTCCTGCTGCATGCCTCGACACATTTTTCGTTCGTTAATCGCCCGCTTTTACTTTGTTCGCACAACATGAAAGTCACATGGGGCTTGCGTTTACCTCCACTTTACTTATACTGAATAAACGTTATAACTTATAACTAATTCAAACGCCGACCACGGCATGACCAGAGACAGCATGAACCAGCCCAGCGACCTCCTCGACATCCAAGTACATGGCGCGATCGCCGAGATCGCGCTCAACCGCGCCGCCAAACGCAATGCCCTCAACGATCCGCTGGTGCGCGCCATCCGCGACTGCTTCCAGGATCTGCCGGAGGGCGTGAAGGTGGCCATCATCCACGGCATCGGCGAACACTTCTGCGCCGGCCTTGACCTCTCCGAACTGCGCGAGCGCGACACCACCGAATCCCTGCATCACTCACGCATGTGGCATGCGGCCTTCGAGCAGATCGCCTTCGGCCGCGTACCGGTGATCGCGGTACTGCATGGCGCAGTCATCGGCGGCGGACTGGAGCTGGCCTCGGCGGCCCACATCCGCGTGGCCGAACCGAGCGCCTTCTACGGCTTGCCGGAAGGACAGCGCGGCCTCTTCGTCGGTGGTGGCGGATCGGTGCGCATCTCGCGCCTGATCGGCGTGGCCCGCATGGCGGACATGATGCTGACCGGCCGCGTGCTGACGGCCGAAGAAGGCCACCAGGCCGGCATCTCGCAATACAGCGTGGCCGCCGGCACCGGTCTGGACAAGGCCCGTGAGCTGGCCGAACGCATCGCCCGCAATGCGCCCATGACCAACTACGGGATCATGCACGTGCTGCCGCGCATCCATGACCAGTCGATCCAGGATGGGCTGATGACCGAATCGCTCATGGCCGCCGTGGCCGGCAGCGATCCCGATACCAAGGGCCGCCTGGCGGCTTTCCTCGATCACAAGCAGAACAAGGTCAAGCCGACCTGAGCACGACCGCAACGAACAAAGCATCGCAGAAGAATCGGCCCTGCATGGCCGGACAAGAGCCACCACAGCGGCCAGCAAGTCAGTAATACAGCGCAAGACCACAACAACACACCTGCCCGGCCACGACCGGGCGGGTGACACAACAGAGACATGTATGAACACTCCTCCTCGCTATCGCAGCTTCAGGTTCGGCATCGGCGGCGTTGACGTCGTGCCGGGTGCTGAGGGCATCTCCATCGTCAAGACCCGGCAGCCGCTGGGCGACTATCCCGCGCGCCTGACCGACAAGCTGATCCACTGGGCCACCGTCGATCCCGACCGCACCTACATGGCCCGCCGCGACAAGGATGGCCAATGGCGCCGCATCAGCTATGGCCAGGCCCTGCAAAGCGCACGCCGCATCGGCCAGGCGCTGCTGCAGCGCGGACTCTCGGCCGAGCGCCCGCTGCTGATCCTGTCCGAGAACGACCTCGAACACGCCATGCTGGTGCTGGGCTGCCACTATGCAGGCGTGCCTTATGCGCCGGTATCGTCGGCCTATTCGCTGCTCTCCAAGGATTACGCCAAGCTGCGCCATGCGGTGCAGTTGCTCACGCCCGGTCTGATCTTTGCCGCCCATGGCGAGAAGTTTGCCGCGGCCGTCAATGCGGTGGCACCTGACATCGAATTCGTGGTTACCGAAGCGCCGCCTGCCGGACGCGAATGCACGCTGTATGCGGAACTGGAAGCCACCCGCGCAGGCGATGAAGTCGAGCGTGCCTACGCCGCCACCGGTCCGGACACCATCGTCAAGTTCCTCTTCACCTCGGGCTCGACCAAGATGCCCAAGGCGGTCGTCAACACCCAGCGCATGATGTGCAGCAACCTGCAGATGATCGTGCAGACCTTCCCCTTCCTGGCCGAAGAGCCGCCCATCCTGATCGACTGGCTGCCCTGGAACCACACTTTCGGTGCCAACCACAACGTGGGCATCGTGATCTACAACGGCGGCACCATGTACATCGACGAGGGCAAGCCCACGCCGCAAGGACTGGCCACCACCCTGGCCAACCTGCACGAGATTTCGCCGACCGTGTATTTCAACGTGCCGGTGGGCTGGGAAGGCATCGCCCACGCGCTGGAGAAAGACCAGGCCCTGCGCGAAAAATTCTACAGTCGCCTGCGCATGCAGTTCTATGCCGGTGCCGCCCTGGCGCAACCGGTGTGGGACAAGCTGCACGCCACCGCCGAAGCCACCTGTGGCGAACGCATCGTGATGTGCTGCGGCCTGGGCATGACCGAGACCTCGCCTTCGGCGCTCTTCGTGGCCGACCTGGAAGTGCAGGCCGGACAGATCGGCATCCCCACGCCGGGCATGGAAATCAAGCTGGTCCCCAATGGCGACAAGATCGAGATCCGCTATCGCGGCCCCAACGTTACCCCGGGTTACTGGCGCGCGCCGGAACAGACGGCCGAGGCCTTCGATGAAGAGGGCTACTTCCGCTCGGGCGATGCAGTGCGCTGGCTGGACCCGGCCCATCCGGATCGCGGCTTCATGTTCGATGGCCGCGTGGCCGAGGACTTCAAGCTCTACACCGGTACCTGGGTCAGCGTCGGCCCGCTGCGCGCGCTGATTGCGCATGAAGGTGCGCCCTATCTGCAGGATGCCGTCATCACCGGCCAGGACCGCAATGAAGTGGGCATGCTGATCGTGCCCAACATCGAGCGCTGCCGCCAGCTGGCGCGCCTGCCTGCGGAGGCCTCGCGGGCCGACGTGCTCAATGCGGCTCCGGTACGCGATTTCTTCCAGGGTCTGCTGGAACGCCTGCAAACCCATGCCACCGGCAGTTCAACCCGCGTGGCGCGCGCGCTGGTCCTGATCGATCCGCCGTCCTTCGACCGTGGCGAAATCACCGACAAGGGTTCCATCAATCAACGCGCAGTACTGACGCATCGCGCCGCCCTGGTGGAGGCGCTCTACGCCGGCACCGACCCGGCCGTGCTGACCGCACAGGCCGCGCTCTCCCCCGCTCACTGAGGAAGCAACAGACATGGCACAAGCAGCGTTCTATTCCGGCTTCAAGGACATCTGGCTCGTCGGCGGCGTGCGTACGCCCATGGTGGATTACTGCACCAGCTTCAGCCAGCTCTCGCCCACCGACATGGGCATCAAGGTGGCGCGCGAAGTACTGGCCCGTACCGGCATCGCCGCGACCGACATCGGCTCGGTGGTGGCCGGCAACATGGCGCCGGGCGATGCCTACCAGTACATGCTGCCGCGTCACATCGGCCTGTATGCAGGCGTGCCGATCACTACGCCGGCCATCATGGTCCAGCGCATCTGCGGCACCGGCTTCGAACTGATCCGCCAGGCCGGCGACCAGATCGAGCGCGGCTACACCGAGACCGCGCTGATCGTGGGCAGCGAATCGATGACGCGCAATCCGATTGCCGCCTTCGGCCATCGCACCGGCTTCAAGCTGGGCGCACCGGTGGAATTCCAGGACTACATGTGGGAAGCGCTGGTCGATCCGGCCCCCGGCATCACCATGCCGCAGACCGCGGAGAACCTGGCGAAAAAATATGGCATCACCCGCACCGAGGTCGATGAATACGCAGCGTATTCCTTCGAGCGCGCGCTCAAGGCACAGGCGGCCGGCTTCCACGCGGGCGAGATCGTTCCGGTCGTCAACGAGACCTTCCGCCTGGATGGCTACAACGATCGTCACATCAAGCTGCAGGGCAAGATCAGCGAAGCCGCCACCGACACCCATCCGCGCCCTTCGCCGGTAGAGGTGCTGGCCAAGCTGCGCACGCTCTACCCGGATGGCGTACAGACCGGTGGCAACTCCTCGGCGCTGGTCGATGCAGCGGCCGCCACCATCGTCGCCTCGGGCGATTACGTACGCCGCCATGACAAGCAGCCGCTGGCGCGCGTCGTCGCCGCCGCTGTGGCCGGTGTGCCGCCGGAGATCATGGGCATCGGCCCGGTGCCGGCCATCCGCACCCTGCTCGAACGCAATGGCCTGACGGTGGCCGACATCGGCTGCTTCGAGATCAACGAGGCGCAAGGTGCACAGATCGTGGCGGTGGAACGTGAGCTGGGGATCGACCGCGACAAGCTCAACGTCAACGGCGGTGCCATCGCCCTGGGCCATCCGCTGGCCGCGACCGGCGTGCGCCTGTCGATCACGGCCGCGCGCGAGATGAATCGCCGGGGTGCGCGCTACTGCGTGGCATCGGCCTGCATCGGCGGCGGCCAGGGCATCGCCCTGCTGCTGGAAAATCCTTCGGCCTCCCACTGATCCGCTCATTCGACAAGGACACATCTCATGCAACTGCAAGGACAAGCCGCCCTGGTGACGGGCGGCGCCTCCGGACTCGGTGCCGAGACCGCGCGCCAGCTGGTCCAGGCCGGGGCCCGCGTTTCCATCCTGGACGTCAACATGGAAGCCGCCCAGGCCCTGGCCGATGAACTGCGCTGCCACGCCGCGCGCTGCGACATCACCGACAGCGCGTCGGTGGAAGCGGCTCTCGATGCAGCACAAGAGGCCAACGGCGCACCGCGCATCCTCATCAACTGCGCCGGCATCGGCGGTGCCAAGCGCATGGTGGGCAAGGATGGCAGCCCGATGCCGCTGGAAGATTTCAGCCGCATCGTCAACGTCAACCTGATCGGTACCTTCAATGTCATTCGTCTGACTGCCGCGCGTATGGCCGCGGCCGAGCCGCTGGCCGAGGGTGAACGCGGCGTGATCGTGGCGACCGCCTCGGTCGCGGCTTTTGACGGGCAAGTCGGGCAAGCCGGCTATGCGGCGTCCAAGGGCGGCATCACGTCCATGACCCTGCCGCTGGCACGTGATCTGGCGCAACACGGCATCCGCGTGGTGACCATTGCACCGGGGCTGTTCCTCACGCCCCTGCTCTACAAGCTGCCGGAAGAAGTGCAGCAATCGCTGGCCTCGTCCATCCCCTTCCCCAAGCGCCTGGGCAAGGCCGAGGAATATGCACAGCTGGCCTTGCATATCGCCACCAATCTATCGCTGAACGGCGAAGTGATCCGGCTCGATGGCGCATTGCGCCTGGCACCGCGCTGAGCACCGAGGAGAACGCATGAGCAAGACCATCATTCATCCGGTACGCGTGGAATTCGGCGATTGCGATCCGGCCGGCATCGTGTATTTCCCCAACTTCTTCCGCTGGTATGACGCGGCCTCGCGCAACTTCTTCCATGAATGCGGCGTGCCACCCTGGCGTGATACGGAAAAGACGCGCGGCATCATCGGCACGCCCGTGGTGGACATCAGTTCGCGCTTCGTGCGCCCGGCCACCTATGGCGACCGCATCGAAGTGCATTCCACCATCGTCGAATGGAATGACAAGACCTTCGTCATGAAGCACGAGATCAAGCGCGATGGCGAACTGCTGTGCGAAGGCCGCGACGTGCGCGTCTTCGCCATTCGCCATCCGGAGGATCCGGCGCGCATCAAGGCCATCCCCATTCCGGAAGACATCAGGGAGATGTGCAGTTAAGCAATACGGCAGCAAGCGAGAGGCGGCAACAAGCCGCCTCCGCCCACATCGAGCATTCGAACCATAACTACAAAGGAGACGGAGATGAAAACCAAACTGGCAATCAAGGCAGGGGTACTGGCAGCGATGCTGGCCTGTGCAGGGGCCGCACAGGCCGAGCTGACCATCGGCGTGGTGATGTCGCTGACCGGTCCGGGCTCGGGCCTGGGCATTCCGGCCAAGAACGGCTTTGCCCTGTGGCCGGAGACCATCGGCGGCGAGAAGGTCAAGCTGATCATCCTCGACGATGCCACCGATCCCACCCAGGCCAGCAAGAATGCGCGCCGCCTGGTGGCCGAGGACAAGGTCGACCTGCTCATCGGTTCGGCCGCGGTGCCGCCCACGCTGGCCGTAGCCGACGTGGCGCTGGAATCGCAGACGGTGCAGCTGGCCATCTCCCCTATCGAGACCGCTGAAGGAAAAGACGCCTGGACCTTCCGCCTGCCGCAATCCACGGCCGTCATGGCCGGTGGCGTGGTGGAGCAGATGAAGAAGATGGGCGTGAAGACCATCGGCTTCCTCGGCTACTCCGACTCCTACGGTGAAAACTGGCTCAAGGAAGTGCAGCGCCTGGCCACCGCCGCCGGCATGAAGATGGGCACGGTGGAGCGCTTCTCGCGGGCCGACACCAGCGTGACGGCGCAAGCGCTGCGCGTGGTCAGTTCCAATCCGGATGCGGTGCTGGTGGTGGCCTCGGGCAGCGGTGCGGCCATGCCGCACAAGGCGCTCATCGAGCGCGGCTACAAGGGCAAGATCTTCCAGACCCACAGTGCCGCCTCGCGCGACCTGATCCGTCTGGGCGGCAAGGATGTGGAAGGTTCCTACGTCATCTCCGGCCCGGCCGTGGTGCCGGAGGCGCTGCCTGACAGCAATCCTTCCAAGAAACTGGCGATGGATTTCGTCACGCGCTACGAGAAGCAGTTTGGCGCAGGTACCCGCAACCTCTTCGCGGCCCATACCTATGACGCGCAGCTGGTGCTGCAGAAGGTGGTCCCGGAAGCGCTGAAGAAAGCCAAACCCGGCACCCCCGCCTTCCGCGCCGCCTTGAAGGAGGCGCTGGAAACCTCCGGCCCGATCCAGATCTCGCAGGGCACGCTGAACTACTCGGCCAAGGATCACTTCGGACTGGGTGACGATGCGCGCATCATGCTGACCATCCAGAACGGCAACTGGAAGGCGGTCAATCCGTAATCCGCCTGTCCTGTCCGCGCGGCGGCGCGAGGTCTCCAGCTTGCGCCGCCGTTTTCCAGCCTGACGTTTTCTGCACCACACCCGAAACATGGACTCCTCCATTGCCGCCATCCTGACCCTGGATGGCCTGACCAACGGCATCGTCTATGGCTTGATCGCCATTGCCCTGGTGCTGGTCTTCACGGTCACCCGCATCCTCTTCATCCCGCAGGGAGAATTCGTCGCCTATGGCGCGCTCACCCTGGCCATGCTGCAACAAGGCCAGCGCCCCGGTCCGCTGTGGCTGCTGCTGGTGCTGGCCGTGTGCGCGGCCGGCATGCAGGCCGCGCAGCTCTTGCGCGCAGGCCAGGCTGCGCTGTTGCCGCGCACCCTGCTGGGCACGCTGGGCGTGCCGCTGGCCATTGCCGCCCTCGTCTGGTGGGCCGCGCCCCAGCAATTCGCGCTGCCGGTGCAGGTGCTGCTGACCCTGCTGCTCATTACCGCACTCGGACCGCTGATGTACCAGGTGGTCTATGAATCGATGGCCGATGCCAGCGTGCTGCAACTGCTGATCGTCTCGGTCGGCATCCACCTGGCCATGACCGGACTGGGGCTGGTGTTCTTCGGGGCCGAAGGTTTCCGCACCCCGGCCTTCTGGGATGAACGCTGGAATCTGGCCGCGCTCACCCTGAGTGCCCAGACCGTGGTGGTGGTGGTGGCCGCTGCCGCGCTGCTGGTGGCACTGTGGCTGTTCTCCGGGCGCACGCTGTATGGCAAGGCGCTGCGCGCCACGGCGGTCAATCGCCTGGGCGCACGGCTGATGGGAATCTCCACGACGCTGGCGGGCAAATTGTCGTTTGCCGTCGCGGCGTTTATCGGTGCTCTGTCGGGCGTATTGATCGGCCCGATGAGCACCATTTTTTATGACTCGGGTTTCCTGATCGGTTTGAAGGGTTTCGTCGCCGCCACCATCGGTGCGCTGGCGAGCTTCCCCGCCGCCGCAGGGGGCGCGCTGCTGGTGGGCCTGCTGGAGTCCTTCAGCTCCTTCTGGGCCAGTGACTTCAAGGAGGTGATCGTGTTCCTGGCGCTGTTGCCGATTCTGCTGTGGCGCTCGCTGGTCACGCCCGCGCATGACGAGGACGAGGAATGATGATGAACAAACGACTCCCTCTCTATGCGCTGCTGGTCGTGCTGGCGCTGTTCCCGATCCTGCCCACGCCGCAGTTCTGGGTGATCCAGGCCAACTACATCGGCCTGTATGCGCTGGTGGCCATCGGCCTGGTGCTGCTGACCGGCATCGGCGGCATGACCTCGTTCGGGCAGGCGGCCTTCGTCGGCATGGGTGCCTACACCACCTCGTATCTGACCACCGTGCATGCCGTGTCCCCTTGGCTGACGCTGCCGATCGGCCTCTTCATCACGGGGGTCTCGGCCTATGTGCTGGGCCGCATCACGCTGCGCATGTCCGGCCACTACCTGCCGCTGGCCACTATCGCCTGGGGCATCAGCCTGTACTTCCTGTTCGGCAAGGTGGACTTCCTCGGCAAGTATGACGGCATCTCCGGCATCCCCGCGCTGCAACTGGCGGGGTTGGACCTGGCCAAGGAACGCCACCTGTATTACCTGATCTGGGCCATCGTGCTGGCCGCCGCATGGGTCTCGCTGAACCTGCTGGATTCGCGCGCGGGACGCGCCATCCGCGCCCTCAAGGGCGGACGTTCGATGGCCGAGGCCATGGGCGTGGATACGGGGCGCTACAAGATCCTCATCTTCGTCTTTGCCGCGCTGCTGGCCTCGGTGTCGGGATGGCTCTTTGCGCACATGCAACGCACCGTCAATCCCTCGCCCTTCAGCCTGGCGATGGGCATCGAATATCTCTTCATCGTGGTGGTCGGCGGCATTGCCCATATCTGGGGTGCGCTGCTGGGCGCGGGCGTATTGAAACTGCTGTCGGACCAGTTGCAGGTACTGCTGCCGGCACTGCTGGGCGATGGCGGCAGTTATGAAAGCATCGTCTTCGGCCTGATCCTGATCCTGTTGCTGAAATACGCACGCGGCGGCCTGTGGCCCTGGGTACGCGCGCTGTGGCTGCGTGCCTTCCCGGCCGTCCCGGCACCGCTGCGCGTGGCGACCGCCGCGCCGATGGACAAGCGCAACGGTCCGGCGCGTGGTGCACCGCTGCTGGAGGTGGACCAGATCAACAAGCGCTTCGGCGGGCTGGTGGCGGTCAATGACGTGTCCTTCAAGGTCAAGGCAGGTGAGATCGTGGGCCTGATCGGTCCCAATGGCGCGGGCAAATCCACCACCTTCAATCTGGTCACGGGCCTGCTGCATGCCAGCGGCGGACGCGTCAGCTTCAACGGGCGCGACATCGCCGGCCTGCCGGCGCGTGCCATCGCACGGCTGGGCATTGCCCGCACCTTCCAGCACGTGCGCCTGCTGCCGGGCATGACGGTGCTGGAGAACGTGGCCCTGGGTGCGCACATGCGCAGCCGGCAAAGCTTCCTCAGCAATACGGTCAATGCCATGCTGCATCTGGAACGCGCCGAAGAGCAGGCGCTGCTCGATGAAGCCGCGCGCGCCCTGCATCGCGTCGGCCTGCAGCACCTGATGCATGAGCAGGCGGGCAACCTGGCGCTGGGCCAGCAACGCATCCTGGAGATCGCCCGCGCCCTGTGCTGTGATCCGCTGCTGCTGTTGCTCGATGAACCGGCCGCAGGCCTGCGCCATCTGGAAAAGCAGGCGCTCTCCAAGGTGCTGCAGGAGTTGCGCGCCGATGGCATGAGCATCCTGCTGGTGGAACATGACATGGAATTCGTCATGGAACTGACCGACCACATCGTGGTGATGGAATTCGGCACCAAGATTGCCGAAGGCACACCGCAAGAGATCCAGCGGCATCCCGCCGTGATCGAAGCCTACCTGGGTGGAATCGAATGAGTGAACTGGTCCTCGACGTCGCGCAACTGCGCGCAAGCTATGGCAAGGTGCAGGCGCTGCACGACATCAACCTGAAGCTGGAACGCGGCAGCATCGCCACCGTGATCGGCCCCAATGGCGCGGGCAAGTCCACGCTGCTCAACGCCATCATGGGTGTGCTGCCGGCGCAGGGCACGGTGCGTTATCAAGGCAAGCCGGTGGAACGCTGGAGCCTGGAACAACGCGTGATGGCCGGCATCGCCCTGGTGCCGGAGCGGCGCGAACTGTTCTCCACCATGAGCGTGGAAGACAACCTGCTGCTGGGGGGATTTCGCCGTCTGCGCTTGCGCCAGGCACAGCCGCTGGATCAGCTGGCGACCGTCTTCGAGCTGTTCCCGCGCTTGAAGGAACGCCGCGCCCAGCAGGCCGGTACGCTCTCGGGCGGCGAGCGCCAGATGCTGGCCATCGGCCGCGCCATGATGGCCAAGCCGGAACTGCTGATGCTGGATGAACCCAGCCTCGGCCTGGCACCGCGCATCGTCAAGGAAATCCTGCATATCGTTTCCGAACTGCGCACGGCCGGCATCTCGGTGCTGCTGGTGGAACAGAATGCGCGCGCGGCCTTGCAGACGGCCGACTATGGCTACGTGCTGGAACTGGGCAAGGTGACCATGCAGGGCGAGTCCGCGAAACTGGCGGGCGATCCGCAGGTGATCCAGGCCTACCTGGGATTTGGCAAGAAGGCGGAAGCCGAGGTGGTGGCGGCTTCCTGAGGCTTGACGTTTTCTGCACCACGGTATGTCAAAAACACATAGAACGAGGAGACCGACATGAAAAAGATTTTCCTGCTGCTGGCGGCCCTGACGCTGTCCTTCCAGGTGCATGCGGCCAGTGACGCCGACAACACCACGCTGGTGCCGCCGCAACCGAAGCTGGCCTTCCTGGCACGCTTCTCGGTGGATCTGGTGGCGCCGATCTGGGAACTGGGGAAGACTTCCGACCTGGGCCGCCGCCGCATCATCCCCATCACCGGCGGCAGTTTCAAGGGACCGCTCATCAATGGCGAGATCCTCAACAACGGTGCCGACTGGCAGACCGTGACCGCCGATGGCCTGGCCATCATCGATACCCGCTACCTGCTCAAGCTCGATGACGGCGAGCTGGTCTACCTGCAAACCCGTGGCGTGCGCTACGGTCCGCCGGAAGTGATGGCCGAGGTCGCCAAGGGCAAGCCGGTCGATCCTTCGCGCTATACCTTCCGCCTGTTCATGAACTTCGAGACCGCCTCCAAGAAATACGACTGGCTCAACCGCGCCATGGGCGTGGGCTACGCCATGCGCCTGGGCAATGCGGTGGTGTATGACGCCTACCTGCTCAACTGAGATGGACGGAGCCGATGACGATGCACTACACGCCCCCGCTGCGCGACTTCGCCTTTGTCCTCGATGAAGTGCTGCAGGCCCCGCAGGTCTTGCGGGCCTTGCCTGCGCACGCCGAGATCGATGGCGAACTGATGATGCAGGTACTGGAAGAAGCCGGACGCTTCGCCGCTGACGTGGTCGCGCCCTTGAACGGTATCGGCGATCGCGAGGGTTGCCGTCTCGAAAATGGAACGGTCACCACGCCCCCCGGATTCGAGCGCGCCTATGCGCAATTCTGCGCGGGCGGCTGGCCGGCCCTGGCCTGTGCGCCCGAGCATGGCGGCCAGGGCTTGCCGCATGTGCTGGACTGCGCGCTCTATGAAATGCTGAGCGCGGCCAATCATGGCTGGACCATGTATCCCGGCTTGCTGCATGGGGCCTATGCCTGCCTGGCGGCGCACGGCTCGCCTGAGCTGCAGGCGCGCTATCTGGAAAAGATCGCCAGCGGCCAATGGCTGGCCACCATGTGCCTGACGGAAGCGCAGGCCGGCAGCGACCTGGGGCAGTTGCGCACACGCGCCGTGCCGCAGGAGGACGGCAGCTATCGCCTCAGCGGCGACAAGATTTTCATCTCAGGGGGCGAACACGACCTGACGCCCAACATCATTCACCTGGTACTGGCCCGATTGCCGGATGCGCTGCCGGGCAGCAAGGGGCTGTCGCTGTTCCTGGCGCCGCGCGTGCTGGACGATGGCAGCCGCAATGGCGTGCACTGCACCGGCATCGAACACAAGATGGGCATTCATGGCAGCGCCACGTGCAGTCTGCATTTTGAGCAGGCGCAGGCGTGGCTGGTCGGTGAAGCGGGACGCGGACTGGCGGCGATGTTCGTGATGATGAATGCGGCGCGCCTGCATGTGGGCGCGCAGGGGCTGGGGCTGGCTGAAGCGGCCTGGCAGCGCGCCAGCGCTTATGCGCGCGAACGTCGCCAGTCGCGCGCACCGGGCTCATCCGGCAACGACCTGATCGTGCGCCATCCTGCCGTGCAGAAGCTGTTGATGGAACAGCGCTGCCGCATCGAGGGGGCGCGGCTGCTGACTTGCTGGGCCGGGCTCCTGCTGGATCTGGCCGAGCATGATCCGGATGCGGCCCAGCGCCGCCGTCATCATGAACGGCTGGAATTCATCACGCCGGTCATCAAGGCCTTCCTGACCGACCAGGGATTCCAGTGCGCCAGCCGTGCGCTGCAGGTCTTCGGCGGACACGGCTATGTGGTCGAAACCGGCATCGAACAATTCATGCGCGATGCCCGCATCACCATGATCTATGAGGGGACCAACGAAATACAGGCGATCGACTTCCTGATGCGCAAGGTGCTGGGAGATGAAGGGAGGCGGCTGGATGATTTCCTCACGCTGGTGCGTGCGGACATCGAGGAGGGAACCCTGCTTGGCGATCAGGCCCGATTGCTGGCAAATGCTGTGGATAAATTAAAAGGATTCGCCCGGCGCATCGCCACGGCGGCGGTGCAATCACCCTCGCTGCCCTACTACGTGGCCGATGAAATGCTGCGCCTGACCGGCCATGTGGCGCTGGGCTGGATGTGGCTGCGCGCTGGCCGCCTGGCGCTCTCGGCCATGGCCTCGGACGCGGCCTGGTACGGCGGCAAGCGGGATGCCGCGTGCTATCATTTCGCCTTTGTGTTTGCGGAAGTCCACCAGTTTTCCAGCGTGATCGAAGGCTGCCTGGCGACCGGGCTGCCGCCCCTTCCTACCGACCTGGACCACCATGCTGCCCAAGAAGCCGGCTGATTTCGATTCCGACGACGATGCAGCGCCAAGCGCGCCGCTGGACCAGCAACTGCTGCTGAGCCTGGTCGGCTACAACTGCCGCCGTGCCTACATCACCATCATGCCCTTGTTCGAAAAGCGGATGGCGAAGTTCGAATTGCGGCCAGTGGATTTCACGGTGCTGAGCCTGCTGAAGGCCAATCCCAACATCATCCAGAAGCGCCTGTCCAAGGCGATCAACGTCTCCCCGCCCAACCTGGCGACCTTGCTGGACAAGCTGGAGCAGCGCGGCCTGGTAGTACGCCAGCGCAATCCGCAGGATCGCCGTTCACAGGTGCTGGCGCTCACGCCGGCCGGCATGCGCATGTGCACCAAGGCCGAACAGACCGCCATCGAGCTGGAGCTCAAGGCCACCGAGATGCTTTCGGACGGCGAACGCGCTCAGCTCATCGGCTTGTTGCAGAAGATGTTCCTGCCGCAGTAAGCGGCATTTCTGATTCCATTCTCAACGCAGGAACACCAGCTCGGCGTAGCTGGGGTTGGCGTGCGCGCGCTGGTATTGCTTGAGGTCTTCGATGACCTGAGCGCGGGTCAGGCCTTGATGTTGCTGCTGATCGGCAGCGGCGGTGCGCGTTTGCTGCGCCGGAATGCTGATGGTCGAGGCGGGCTCGGCCTTGGCCGGTTCGGCGGCATAGGCTGCCTGTGCCGAGATGGCGGCTACGGCCAGCGTGGCGGCCAAGACGCGTTGGCGTGTGAAGATCTTGTTCATGTTCTGCTCCCTGGAATGCAAGCGGATGCTGCACGATGCGTATCGCTTATGGATGCTTCATTCCCATGCAGACATTCTATTGTTTCCATTCCGATGGAAAAACCGGTGATCCGGCAATGCTCTGTTGCGGCCGCTGAAAGAATGCTTTCAGGCATCTTGCCGATTTGCCAGCACTGGTATGACAAATGATGAGTTGCACGGCTTTTACCCGCCTCCATCGGGCTTTCCCCGCGACCAGCCACCCTCAGAATTGGTAAATCTTATAAATAATTTTCAGGGAACAGGCATGAAAATCGGTACCCGTCTTGGTGGCTCCTTCCTGCTGGTCACGTTGCTGGCTTGCTTACTCATTACGGCGTCTCTGCTCACGCTGACCCGGATCGGCCAGCACTGGGGTGATTTTTCCGGCACGGTGCTGACCAAGCAGGACTACGCCACCCAGGGCTACATCAAGCTGGGCGACGGCGTACAGAACTTCAAGAACTACGTGGTGCGCGGCAAGGACTATGACAAGCACTTCCTGGCGGATATGGATGCCATTGCCCGCCTCATGAGCGACTACCGCAAGCTGGGCGTGGACAACCCCAAGGAAGAAGAGCTGCTGCAGAAGATCAGCACGGGCGAACGCAATTACCGTGAAGCCGTGGCCAAGGCGCAGGGGATGAAGGCGGCCGGGGCCTCGGTCAACGAGATCGATGCGTCCATCAGTGGTGCAGACAAGGTTCTGGGAGCAGGTTTCGCGGGCCTGCTGGCGATTGCGCGCGAGAACGCCAATTGCACTGGCCAGGAAATCTCCGGCGCCATCCGCAACGGCGAAGTGGTCGAGTTGGGCGTAGGCGCGGTGGTGGTGGTGCTGGCCGCGCTGCTGGCGCTGCTCGCCACCCGCTCGATTACGCGCCCCATCGGCGAAGCGGTGACCATCGCCAAGACGGTGGCGGCAGGCGACCTGGGCAGCCGCATCGAGGTCACGCGCAAGGATGAGACCGGCGAGCTGCTGCAGGCCTTGAAGGACATGAACAGCAGCCTGCAGCGCGTGGTCGGCGGCGTGCGCACCGGCAGCGATACCATCGTGACGGCCTCGACCCAGATCGCCGGCGGCAACCTCGACCTGTCGGCGCGCACGGAACAACAGGCCAGTTCGCTGGAAGAGACGGCGGCAGCGATGGAACAGATCACCTCCACCGTGCGCCGTAATGCCGATCATGCGCGCCAGGCCAATGCGATGGCGGGTTCGGTGTCGGAAGTCGCTTCGCGCAGCGGGCTGGTGGTATCGGACGTGGTGAGCACCATGGAAGAGATCCAGGCTTCTGCTCGCGAGATTGCGGACATCATCAGCGTGATCGACGGCATCGCCTTCCAGACCAATATCCTCGCGCTCAATGCGGCGGTGGAAGCGGCGCGTGCCGGCGAGCAGGGGCGCGGCTTTGCGGTGGTAGCGTCGGAAGTGCGCAGCCTGGCCCAGCGTTCGGCGACGGCGGCCAAGGAGATCAAGGATCTGATCGGCAACTCGGTGGAGAAGGTGGAAGCGGGCAGCCAGCTGGTCAGGAATGCCGGCGCGACCATCGAGGAACTGGTGGTGAGCGTGCGCAGCGTAACGCAGATCATGAGCGAGATCTCGGCCGCCAGCGGCGAACAGGAAGCCGGCATCGAACAGGTCAACCAGGCCATTGCACAGATGGATACGGTGACGCAGCAGAATGCGGCGCTGGTGGAAGAAGCCGCGGCGGCCACCGAGGCGCTCAAGGAACAGGCGCGCAGGCTGGCGGAGTCGGTGAGTGTGTTCCGGTTGGGGGTGGGGAGGATGGCTTGAAGGGGGAAAGATGCATCGTGCAACTATCGGTGGTAACCTGGCACGGGTTCGCTTTCAGGCGCTTGAAGGCAATCAATCCGACCTCCGCGCTGCTCAATCCATGATGCTGTGCCACATCGCGCCCAGCTCCTCATACTTCTTCATGACGTGGCGCTGGGCGGCGTCATAGATACGCTGTGCCTCGTCGGCTTCGCGCTTGATCTCGGCCATGGTTTTCTTTTTCAATGCGCTGGCCTGGTCTCTTGCCGCCTCGGCAGCAGCCTGCAATTTCTTCCTCGCCGCTTCAGCCTGTTCCTGAATCTCCCGCTTGGCAGCTTGCGCCTTGTCCTCAACTTCGCGTTTGGCGCGCACGGCCGCATCCTCGACGGCATGGTAACCGCTGACGATGCGATCGCGGGCGCGATCATAGGTACGCACCGTGTAATCCTTGATGTCACGCGCGTCTTCAGCCATATCCGCAGCACGTTCTCCCATCTTGCGCTCGACCAGTTCCCCGATCTTGCGCGTGGCTGAGTCGCCCTCGCCCTGCAGAAATACCTGACGGAAGCGGGCATAGCCACCGGTGATGAAAATCGGTTCGTGCTTGCCCGCCACCCGGAAGCCGGCGCGGGAATCATGGATATAGTCATCGAAGAGCGTTACCGACGCGGCCGGCGGCACCGGGCCTGCGCACATGATGTCGTAGAATTTTTTCTCTTCCGCAGTCAGGCGCTCCTTGGCCGCATCCGTCAGGACGCCCGCCAGCGGCGAAACACGGCGCACATACTTCCGGGCCATCTGCCCCATGCGCTGATCCAGATCCAGATTGCCACGCTCACGCCAGTCACGGATCATTTTCCCGAGTTCGACATCGGCCTCCAGCAGATCCTTCTTGTCGGAGGTCCCGGCATCCCGATAGAAGCGCTTGCTCAACAGCAAGCCGCCCTTCCCCTCATGCAGAGATCCTCTCCACCGAAGATACTGACGGGTATGGGCCTGCGTAAATTCGCGAATGCTGCCGGCCTTGATGCCGTTACCTGCCAGCCAGTCGTTGTAGGCCTTGACCAAACGCGCGTCAGTGGCAAAACCCTTGGCGCTGGCAGGATCTTTGGCCAGCTCGGCCAAGGTCAGGAGCGGTACGCCGCCCTTGAGCGCGGCAAAGTGCATGTCAATAAGGGGAATCTGCGAAAGCTGTGGTGACAAGCCCCAATCAGGCATGGATTTGCCCTGCTCTCCCGGCAGATAGCCGCCACCCACGTCAGAGTGCATGCCGGGATAGCCGACATTCTTCCACCCTGTGGAGGACTCCAGCGGAAAACTGGCGCGTTGTTCGTGCAGCGCCACGAAATGCGCGCACTCTTCAACCGCAGGCAGAATGGATTGCGTATTGTGCGCCCAGGCCATGTGGCCGAAGGTGATCGGCGTTACATCTCCGATGCCGACCGAGGCGACCGTATCGAAGATACCGAGGAAACCGATGCGAATTGGCACACCGGCGATTTCGAAGGCGCCGCCGGAAGGCGTGAAGAGTTCGTGCAGCCAATGCGTGAACGCACGAGCCTCAGCCGCTCCTCGGGAAAAGCCGAATACCGAAACGTTGATCTGCACGATCTTGCGCTGGCTGGATTTGACCGCGGCCGCCAGCTTGTCGATGATCTGCTTGTAGATGTCGGCGCGGCGCATCTGCTCCGGTGCGTTCAGCAGATAGCCGGGGATATTCCACTGTCCGACTTTCATGTCCGCCGTCGCTGCATAGGCGTTGCCACCCGCCAGCATGGAAGAACTCATGAAGTTGACGAGTTCGCGTCGTTGCCCGTTACCGCTGAAGAGACCGCTTCCTGTCAGATAGTTGTGGATTGCATCAAGCAGATAAGTGACGCCCCAATTGATACGGTCAGCGCCCATGAAGCCAAATGCGTTCCCGCCGATATCCGTTCCCAACTTGCTGGCATCGCCGATCTCTGCAAACGGGGTTCCGACGCCTTGCATGTAGATCTTGTAAAAGCCGTTGCTGGTATCACCGATGTAAGCGTCATAGAGGCGCGCGACATTGCTGTGCTTGTTGCGCTCTCGCTGCGTCTTGGTCTGCTTGTCTTCGACCCACTTGTCGTTATTGCCGGTGCCATCGAAGAACAAACCGACGAATACCTGTCCCTTGCACGCGGTGCTACCTGGCGCACGCAAACAGGCCAGTGCCTTGGCACGCTGCGAAGCCTCCCTGGCGGAGAATTTGCGTTTGCCATCCGATGGCACGGCCTTTCCTGTGTACAGCATGCTCATGATCAGTTTCCTTGGACTAGCTGGTCGCGGGCTTCATTTGGGCCTCTTCGCCCTTGAGGGGATAGTCGGGATGCCATGGGGCCAAATTCGTCACGAAGACCTTGACCTGCCCGCTCCGAAGAAAATGCACCGCAAAGTGACCGGCATTCTCCGGTGTGTATTGCGGGACCGGCACAGTCCAGGACGGCTCCTGCTTTTCTCCGGCACTGTTGTAAGTGCGGACATGGATGGTCGCCATGAGACCCGGCTTCCAGTCATGCGGCACACTGATGCAGCAAACTGCACCGCCACCTGATCCGGCAGCAATATAACCGCCACCAGAACGCATCCCGGGGATGACGGTGACATCAAAGTCTTCAATTCCGTGAGCGGTATGGTTGTAGGCCTGCATATCCATCGCCTCTGTGCGTTCCGGCGGCTCTCCGCATCCATTGAGAAGAAGCAGCAGAGCAAGGAACATGGGGCGTACAAAAGAGCCCAGGGGCATTCTGAAAAGATATTTCATTTAAATTATTTATCAATATCCAAGTAATTCACGGCTCATGCAAAAGACGTTCGCAGTCAATCTTCATCGAGCCCGCGCATCCGCAGCGTTCTCCCACAACGGCTGCCCGCTATCGTACACACGTTGCGGAAGCCCGATGAGAGCATCGCTGAATGCATCCGACGAAGCCGGCGGATGCGCCATCACCTGCTTGAACTCGGGCTGTTCGAGACCCTTGCCCGAGGTGTACAAGGCCAGCAGCACGTAGGCGGTCTGGCGATCGATATCCTTCAGGCCTGCAGAAACCGCACGCTTCTGGTATTGCGCGACGAAGCGTTCCAGTTTTTTCGGTTCCACCAATGCCGTTTCATCGGGAATGACGAACTTAAGATGGGCCACCAGGGCCTTCAGATCGTCATTCGTCTGGGCATGCGCGCGCGGGCAGGACATGGCGAGCAGGAACACCATTCCCAGTACCAGTGCCCACTGCGGAAAAACAATCCGCTTCTGCCAGTGCTCATGCGACATGCTCATTCTCCCAAAGAGGTGGCCCCGCTTCCCAGACTTCCTCAGGCATGGCCTGCAAGGCATCGAAATAGCCTGTCAGGGAAGCAGGCGGATTCTGCATCAAAGCCTTCACGGCCGGATGCTCAACGCCAGCGCCGCTGGTGTAGAGCGCCAGCAATACGTACTGCGTCTGCCGATCGATATCATCCAGGCCAGCTTCGCGCGCACGCTGCTGATAGGCGGCGACGAATTCCACCAGCGTGCGCGGCGGCAATGCATTCGTCTCATCAGGGATCACGAAACGCAAATGCGTGAGCAGGGCATCGAGATCTCCGGCATCCACCAGCAGACCGAACTGACGGTCATCCAGCGTCACCAGCGGTGCGTCCAACGGCAAAGCCCGGCTGGGCGGCTGCACCTGCTCGCTCTGATAGAGCGTCCGGGCTTCGCCGAAACGGTCCACGAAAGCCAGGCTGAGCATGCCGCCGGTAAAGAGCGCCAGTTGATCCTTGGTCAACGCCTGCATCCAGATCGGCAGGATACGCGTGTCATACCAGCGCATCATCATGGCCTGTCCATCGCTCAGGCCCGCGTGATGGAAGTTGCGCAGATGCGCTGCAAAGTCATGCAGGCCAAGCGTACTTTCATACCAGCTCAGGCAGGGTGCGGCAAAGCCCAGCTGCGAAACCCAGCGCACAAGCACAAGCGCGCGCTGCTCATCCAGTCCGGAGAGGGGAAGCAGCAGAGGCGCAATCTCAGGCAGGGCTTCTTCGCGCTTGCCCTCGAACAGCGAGGCATAAGGGATGTGCATGGACTGCAGCTTGAGATGACTCGCCTCGGCCTGCGCCGTATCGAGCAGAAGGAAGGCATGGCGACCGCGTTCACGACATGCCTGCGCCCAATGCAACAGCGCCAGCGGATCATCAGGCATATCACTCATGGCATCAGTCCCTAGTTCGGGACAACAAGCGCATTGCCCTGCAACCGCCGTACCGCTGCGGCATTCATGTCGTCGCTCTTCCTGGTCTCCTCTTCCTTCTTGGCATCGGTCTTGCCGAAGGTATCGATGGCGCGCGTCTGGAAATACAAGGTGGCAGAGAGAACATGGTCGTGCCAGCTGGTGAGCATGGTGTCATGGACCAGCAGATCGAACAGGGCCATCACTTTGTCCGGTAGCGGGTTCTTGCCATTGGTGGCATTGATCCAGGCATCGGCCAGCGTGAGCTCGCCGGGCGACATCAACGGACGTGCCGGCTTGTAGGTCGGTTTCTGGCCCGATGTGTCCATGAACACGGCCGGATGCTCGTCAACGTACTTCTGCCATATCATCTTGCGCTTGGGTTCGTCATCCTGCTGCTTCTGATAGCGGGCCCGCTGCGCAATGACCTCCTGCGCTTCCTTGTCCAGACGCTCCCAGACGCTGACAAAGGGGCGATGCACTTCCAGGACGGTGTTAGGCATGTTGCGGGTTTCATCATCCTGCGCCGCGAACAACTCGGCCATCGCCCGGCCATAGCCTTCGCGGTCGGTCGATGCGGTGCGGCGCGCCTCTGCGAACGCCTTCTCCGCACGCTCACGCCGCTGGCGCCGTTGATCCTGGGCGTCACGCACGGCGTCTGCATGGGTGGTCACGGATTCGCGGAATTCCTTGGACTGGTAGCGTACCGCCAGCCAGGAGATGAAGACGCTCATGTGCTTGAGAAAATCCAGGCCTGGCGCGCGCGGGACGACGGCGCGATAGGCGTTGACCAGTTCCATCATGCGGTAGCTGGATTGGTCGTCGACGATGGGGGCCGCCAGGGAGAATTTTTGAAATGTCTCAGTCTTGTAAATTGCAAGATCCTCCATGCGGTCCATCATGACGCCCGAAATCAGAGCCTCATGGAGCATGTCCCGGAGAGGAACTCGTTGCAATTCCCCACGGAAGTTGAGCGTTCCATCCGGGGAACCACCTGTGACGTCTTCGCTGGTACCCGGATAAAGATATTGTTCTCCGCGAGTTTTTTCCAAGCTGTCGAGGCGTTGATAGAAACGTAGTTCATGAGCCGCCGCGAAATGTACGCAACGCTGTACGGCCGGCGGTATTGCCAAAGCACGATCGCCGTAGTTTTGCTTGATCACACCGACCAGCGGCAGAAAACCGATGAGTTTGTTTTCCTCCATGATCGAAGCGACACTATCCAGCAACCCGACGAACTTGATTTCGATGAGGCTACCGTCGATGGCCAAGTCCTGCTCATTGGCGCGCTTGTAGATGCGAGCGAGTTCATTGACGAATGCTCGCGCGATGACACATCCCCGGTCGGCACCAAACACACTGACCTGCATACGTTGAATCTTGGGGATCTTGCCCTTGGCATCCGCGTAGGCGGCCTTGAACTGGTCCAAGGCCGCACTGAGCCTCACGTCAACGCCGGTTCCGAAGAGACTGGCACTGGCGGCACTATCGCGGACCATGGGAATGGAATCGGCCACCACATCGGCCATCAATACCTTGGCAGCAGACCAACTTGCTTTCAAGGGATTTTTCTTGAGGTCATACAGGAAACCTCGCAACGAAGCCTTGCCACGCATGACCCAACGATCACCGCTGGCCATGGTCAGCATGCGCCGCGCATTACCGGGCAAGGCCTTGGTTTCCTTGATCACGTCCTTGTAAGCCTTGACCACAGGACGGAAAGACATCTCAGTCAACGAGTTCTTCAATACCTTGCCGCCCAGCTTCATCGGATCCGCAACACCAGTTACTGTCTTTACGGACTTTTCCACACGATCGTAGCCTGCAATCTTGCTCGCCGCAGACAGGGCGGCGCCACCGGCGTTCTTCGCAATCTTGGTAGCGGCGCGGACGAGATCACGATTAGCTGCATCCTTGTTCAGAGGCGTCCCTAATCCTGAGTAATAGAAGCTATACCAGAACTGATTGTCTGGCCGACGAACATCTTCGTTATCTCTGTGCGCTTCCCACAGACGGCAGATATTTGAATAACGGGATGTCTGTGGATCATCCATATCTCGATTTCTGCCGAAGCCGTCAAAAAAGAATCCGACGTGTATATCAGCTTGGCAGGCAAGTTTCTCTGCCTCTTTCTGCTTGGCCCTCGCACCTGCCATTTTTATAGCAAGGTCCGGCGGGGAACGGTCTTCCAGACTTGGTTTCGAAGCATCTCTTTCTCCGGTAGTGCGAGTCATGGGTACTGCTCCTTGCCACTGACAGAAAAAGTCTTAATTTGATTTACAACGGCCTCTGGAAGCCTATTCATCTCTCTACCGAAATCACCCGGTTTTCCCTGTGTGTCTTTTAGAATCTCCTGCACCTGCGGAAATCGGTCAAAGTCGGGGTTAACCAATAAATAGAACTTAACAAACTGCACCAAATCCTCGGAGTCCGTAAGACGATATTTTTTCCATGCTTCACTGGCAATCCGTGCCGTCCGCCTGAATAATTCGGCTTCATTCAGTTTTCCGGCCGGATCAATTTTTTTCCCATACTGTTGCAGAAGCGTTCGATGAACGGTTCGGTAACTGATCCGAGATACTCCCAAATCACTCCTGAATTCAGGCTCGACATGCGCATCCGGGTAAAAATGTAATCCTAATATTCTGGTGCCTGCGTTTCCTTCCAACTTAGTCGGAGGAAGATGGATATTTTCCTTAAAACTAATATATTGAATTGGCTTGTAAAGATCCTTGGAGGCGACATCTGCGTCATACATCTTCCACTCAACGCTAAATTCCGTGCCTTGCAATTGATAGCAACAGCTAAGTCTGCCCGCACCAGAACCCGGCATCAAATCTCCGCCGCCGCTGGCCTGATTTCCATACTTGTCGGTAATAACAAATCTGGATAGGTTATAGGACGTGTAATTGAAGGCCTCAAGACTCAAGCCGCTATAGGTGGGTTCGGAGGAAAGGCCATCACACCCTACCAACGCCACCACCATAGCAACCGCACTGAACAGGGCGCTGCCAATTTTTTTCATCCCATCTCCTGTTATCTCAATTTCGTGCTCACGCTCTTCAGCGGGAACCTTCATGATCAATCCGGCCTGCAATTTCCGCTAGGGGATCTGGCGTATCTCGGCAATAGCCGAGGCAGGCAATTGTTTCATCTCCGTCGCAAAAGCGCCTGGCTTTCCCTGTGTTTCTTGCAAGATCTTCTTCACCTGCGGATGTTCATCAAAGTTCTTGTTTACCAGCAGAGTGAAATACACATACTGCTCCAGGTCTGCGTCATCTATCAGGCGATACTTGATCCAGCCCTGTCCTGCGATACGGGCCGTGCGCCTGAAAACTTCAAAGAGGTTCATCTGACCATCGGGATTCATCTGATCGCCGTATTTCGTCACCAAGCGTTGGTCAATTGCGCCAAAGTTGAATCGAGATCCGCCGAGGTCATTCCTGAATTCAGGCTCGATATGACCGTCCGGATAGAAATGTAAACCCAGAATCCTGGCACCTGATCCTCCTCTGATATTGGTCGGAGAAATATGTACCTTTGCAGTCGACTTGATCATCTTGATCGGCGCATAAATATCACGTGAAGCGATATCAGCGTCATACGCATCCCATTCCACTTCGAACTCCGTCCCCTTTAATTCATGGCAGCAGGACAAGCTCCCTTCTCCCGAACCAGGTGGCAAATCTCCACCACCTGAACCTTTGTTTCCATATTTATCCTTGATCACAAAGCGGTCCAGGTTATAGGGCGTGTAATTGAACGCCTCAAGACTCAAGCCACTATAGGTCGGTTCGGAAGAGAGTCGATCACATCCCGCCAGCACTACCAGCAGCGCACCAACAGCAATTTTGATTACCACTACGTTCATGCAGCCGCATCCTGTCCGCCAACAAGCTCTTCCTTCTCCCACAGGGGAAGATCACCCGCATAGATCTCATCGGGAAGCGCCTGAATCGTCGCAGCGAAGGCCTTGAACCCGGCAGGCGGAGCTTGCAGCAAGGAGGCGAAGGCAGGGTGCAGCCAGGCAGCACCCGAGGTGTACAAGGCTGGCAAGAGACATTGAAGCTGACACTCGGTATCGTCTATCCCCGCAGCACAGAGCTGGTCGACATGGGCCTGCAAGAACGCAGCCAATCGTCCGCGCGCCACACGCGCGAGCTCCGGGGCAATCAGCAACTGCAGACGATTGATCAGGATATCGACCTGGGAGGCATGCATCAGCTGCAAAAATTGCCGGTCATCGAGTTGCACCAATGATCTGCCCAATGGAGGTTCGGACAGGGGCGCAATACGCTCTGCCTGGCGGCCCTGGAAAAATGTCTGCACACGCGCCGTTCGGTCCAGGCAAGACAGGCTGAGCAGCGGTGCGCAGAACTGCGCATGTTGCTGCGGCGTCAGGCAGCCCAGCCATTGCGGAAGAATGCGGGTATCGTACCAACGCAACAGCATGGTTTGTCCCTCACTCAGATCCACCGTATGGAACAGCCGCAGATGGGCTGCCAGCGCATCAAGCGGCAAGGGTGATGCCATCCAGGACAGGCAAGGATGCTCAAGCCCCATCGACCAGAGCCATTCACACAGAGGCTGCAAGCTGCCGCCCTGGGCACTCTCCAGATCGATCAGCAAGGGGGCGATCTCGGGAAGGACGGCTTCCTGTCGTCCTTCGAACAATGAGGCAAAACGCTGGCCCTGCAAGGGCCGCTGTCGGAACGCGCCTTCCACCGGTGCGCTGTCGAGCAGAGCAAAGCGATGAAGCCGAGCCTGCGCAGGCGCTCTGCACCAGTCCAGCAGAGGCTGACCAGGGTTATCGGTCATACCAGTATTCCCGGCGCACCCTGCTTCATCGCGGCCAGAATGCAGTCCTTGCAAACGCTATTGGGCATGGCCGGCATCGGTACCTCCTGCCGCACCGGCCCCTGGAACAGCTTCTGCGCAGCATGAATGGTGAGCTTGCCCGGACACTGCACGGTAATATTGCCGCCCTCGATAGTAATGTTGGCGCCACCCGCCGTAGACAGGGTAATCTTCTTCGCCGCCGCCCAATCCACGCTGGCATTGGCACTCACCACGCTCACCTGATCACGCGCCTGTAGCGCCAGCGTATCGGCTTGCGCTTGTACATCGATATTCTGTTGCGCGGCGATCATCTGCAAACCCGTTCCACCCTCGCCCGCTGCAACGGCCCCGGCCAGTACACCCAAGGCCTGTCCGCTGCGCAGGCGCAACTGGTTGCCGCTCACGTGCTGGCTATCGTGGCCGGACATCAGGCTCACCGTCTCGCCATTGGCCAGTTGCAGATGCTGGCCCGCGACCACGCCCAGGCCTTCCTTGGCGGCGATGCCGATCAGGGCCGAGGTGCTCTGCGGGACCTTCCCGTCACCCGTCTGCGTGTTGGCGGCCGCCACGTCCTCGCCGCTCTTCTCGGCTGCGCCATCGACCATGCCGGATGCTGCCGTGCGCATGGCGTCAAGGGGGGCGGCACTGTCGTTGATTAGGCTGGCATTGGCCTGCGCCGGGCCGACATGGCTGGCCATGGCGACGGTCTTGTGGGTCACCGCCGCCTGGTTGAAGGTCTTGCCCAACAGCGTGGCCTGCTTCAGCAGGGCCATGCCGCCGGTATTGTCGCCCGCCGGATCGCGGCTGGCCGCAGCATGTTCGATCCGGTAGCTGGAAAACAGGATGCCGCTGCCCGCACGTAGTGCGCCATACGCATCGGTGCGCAGTTCGGCCCCCGTACCACGGAAGCTGCCGCGATAATTGTCCGCCGCATGGATCAGGTGACCGAGATTGAGTTCGGAGGCCGCCTGCGAGGTCTTGAGCTGGATGCGGCCCTGGGCATCGGTATCGTCGAACAGCAACTGGTTGTAGCCGGCCCCGCCAAATTCCTTGGAACGGATGCCCCATTGCGCAGCGGCATTGCGATGGCCTTCGCCATCCTGACTGCCGCCGTGCCAGGTCGGCGCATTGCCGCCGGCCAGATTGCCCTGGCCACTGGGAGAAAGATCACTGGCACTGGTGAAGACCTTGTTGCGCTCCTGCTCGCCACCCTGCGCGGCTTCGCCTGCGGGCGTGGGTGCGGCAGAACCTTCACCCTGGCCGTTGTAGAGCGCGCCCAGAATGACCGGCCGATCGATGTCGTCTTCCAGAAACTGCACCAGTACCTCCTGTCCGATACGCGGCAGGAACTGCATGCCATTGCCGCCACCGGCCGAGCGCTGCGCCACGCGCACCCAGCAGGTCGCGGCGGCATCGTTGTTGCGGCCCTGCCAGTGGAAACGGATGCGGACCCGGCCCAGGCGGTCGCAATGGATTTCATCGGCACCGTTGGCGGTGCTCTCGCCGTTGGGTCCGACCACGATGGCACTCTGGCTGCCTCGCGCGGTGGCACCCGCGTGACGATACAGGCCGGTGCCATCCGCCAGCACCGGACGCCACACCACATCGGCACGGATCGCCTCGAAGGCATTGGCATAGCCGAGCTTGCGGGCCTGTGCGATCACGGCATCGAGATCGGCACGCTCACTCACGGCCACTGAATCAGGCTGGAAACTGCCCTGGACGGTTTGTTGCAGGGACTGGCATGCCGCCAGGCATTCTTCCAGCAGCGGCGGCAGCGGGCCGAACAATTCGGCCAGCCCTTCCTGTGCATCCTTGGGTAAATTATTTACGCCTGCACTCACCACCGACAATACGGCGTATTCAGGCGCTTTGCCGGCCGCTGCAGACAAGCCCAGCGGCCCCTGCGTCAGCGTGAAGCGGGTGCCGGGACGCAGCGTGCGCACCGTGCTGCGGGCCTGCCACAATTTGTTGCGGGCCTCGCTGGCTTCCAGGTGCAACTGGGCGTAGCGATCCGCTTCTGCGGCATTGCGATAGGCATACAGACCAGGGCTGTCATAGCTCTCCAGGCGCGGCGCATCCTGGTGGCCGAACGCCTGGCGGGTCGGCATGCTGGTGGCGACCGCCTGCTTGCTCTTGTCATCGTAGGAGAGCAAGGTGAAGGACGCCGGGTGCAAGGCGCGGCGCGCGGCCAGTGCCTGGATGCTGTCCTGCTCCTCGCGTGCGCCGCCGGCGTGGAAACGGATACCCTGCCCGCCAAGGCCGGCGGCACTGCTGGCGTCTTCAGGGAAAGCGGTATTGCGGGACGAATCCGCAAACAGCACCAGACGATGGCCGGCGCTGGCCTCGCCGGATTCCTCGACACGCCACGACAAACCCTCGGCCGCCAGCACGCGGCTCACGAAGTCGAGATCGCTCTCACGGTACTGCACCGTGTAGCTGCGCGGCGGCAGGTCCTGCAGGAAGGGCATCACGTCGTCCGACCAATGCCAGTCGGCATGCGGGGTATAAGCAGCGAAGACATCCTCGATGATCTCGACAACACTCTTGTCCTGCCACACGCGGCTGTTGCGTGATTGGCTGAGAAGCCAGATCCACGGCACCAGCCGCAGCCGGTAACGGGCAAACCCGCCCTCACTGCCGAGCTTGGCGGCTTCGTTCACCAACCCCGAGAAACTGGCGCTGGAGCCATCCGAGAGGCTCACCTGCAAGCTGGCGCGCTGACCGATCAGGGTGTTGAGCGACAGTCCGGCATTCAGGCTCAGGACGATCACCTCGCGTACCCCGACGGCGTGCAAGCCTTCCGAGGCGGCGAAGGCCTCCACCAGCAGGTCGCCGGCAGCGACGCCCTCTCCCAGGGAGAGGCGGTAGAGACGGGTCGCGCTGGTGAATTGCACCAGCTGGTTCAGCAGCTCAGACATCGGTCACCGGTTGGTCAGAATAAGGAACACGTTTCAGATCAGGAGGGGCCACACTGCGCAACGCAAGCCGAGCCCGGTTCAGTTATCGGCCTGCGGCACCTTGCAAGCGGGATCGCTATCCCAACGCCCCGAACAGATGCGCCAGCGGCAGAATTCACCTTCCACGAAGCCCAGTGCATGGCAGCGCTGCAGCAGCGAGGCGGTGCTTTCGCCATTTTTGCGCTCCACCACGTCGACGTTGCGGGCTTCCTTGGACTTGGTGTTGTTGGCGTGCGCCTGGGCGGACTTCTGCGGACTGCCATCTGCACTGGTGCCATTGCCAGCGTTGGCGGCAGTGCCGCCATTGTTGCTGCCATTGGCGTTGCGCTTCTTCTCGACCTCGCCGGAGCGGGCGACCAGCGCCTTGATCAGATCGACATCACTGTCGTTGCGGTTCTCTGCCTTGGCCGGCTTCTTCTTTTTGTCCTCGTGCTGGGCGGCCGGCTTGGCGGGCTTGTCGGATTTCTCGGGCTTGGCTTCCAGCGCGTTCTTCAGCGTCGCCGGCGGTGGCTTGACGCCATCCTCCAGGGCCGAAGTCAACTGGTCCGGTCCACGCGCTGCGGTTGCGGGAGATGACGCCGCATCGGGCGCGGGGGCGTTGGTGTCATTGATGACCGCGGTATCGGCAGGTGCCGCGGCCGGTGCGGCGGCGGCACCGGTGGCGGGCTCCGCAACGGCACCCGGTGCCGGGGTGGTGGTCGGCGCGGCAGAAGCCAGAGGTGGCACCGGCGGTGCCGCCGCAGCCTGCACGGGGGTGCTCGCGGCGTCATGGCTGTTCATGCGCAGGGCCGCCAGTGTGACGCCACCTGCCAGCAGCAACAGCAGCAGCACGATCAACAGCACACGGCGCGGCTTGCGCGCTTCCCCGCTGCTGCTGCTGCGGGCTTTGGTCTTTCCATCCGAAATCGAATTGAGGATGCGAACTTCATCCGCAGACGAAGTGTCGGATGCAGGCATCAAGCTCGGTCTTCTGGATGCAGGTTTCTCTTGGTTCGGAGGCTGCAAGGCCGTACTCCTGTGTTGTGCAACTTGAAACAAGTTGTTTGATTTTTATTAATTTTCCGTTTCCTGCCAGTCGCTCTCGGTCTCGCTGACGCGCCGGCTCAATTCCAGAAACGTGTCGGCGTCCGCACCGCAGTGCCACCCAGCGCCGGCCAGAATAAAAAGGGGATTCGTCGTGCTGTTCCTTCTCATCGCCGCCTATCTGCTGGTCACCGGCTTCGCCATGTGGCTGCTGCTGTTTCCATCCGGCAGAGTGCTGACATTACGCTTCCTGCACGCCCGGCTTGCCGGCCTGCGATCCCGCTGGGAACGCTGGAACAGAAGAGGCGATGAGGTGATTGCAGGGACCACATCCAGCGTCCGGAGTTCCCTGACAGCGAGTGTCGACTACGTGCGCAATAATTACGTAATTGTGTCAACGATTGCTGTCTTGCTGATTGGTCCAGCCATCGTTGCATTTCTATTAAGCGGCAAATCGATGCTGCAGGGTTTTGACGACACCCAGCGCGTAACCAATTCTCAAATCGCGGAACTTTTAAAAGGTGAGCAACTCGTACCACCGCCGCCCTTGCCGCCGGACATGTTTACCACTGCTGAGGTGATCCAGGTCCGTCCGATGCTGGTCAACGCCAGCCGCAACTGGCAACTGCTCAATCCTGAATACGCCCAACGCCTGCTCCTGGTCTTCAAGATCATGAAGGAAAAGCATGGTTACGAGATGGCGCTCATCGAGGGTTATCGCAGTCCGGAGCGCCAGACCATGCTGGCGGGGATGGGCAGCAACGTCACCAATGCAGCCGCGTTCCAGAGTTATCACCAGTACGGCCTGGCCGGCGACTGCGCCTTTGTGCGCAATGGCAAGCTGGTGATCAGCGAAAAGGATCCATGGGCCATGGAAGGCTATCGCCTCTATGGCGAGGTCGCCGAGTCGGTGGGTCTGACCTGGGGCGGCCGCTGGAAGCTGATGGATTTCGGCCACACCGAATACCGCATGCCGGGCGTGATGAAGAAATAGAGCTGGACGCGGCCCTGTACGTCGCCGTCCGACGAAAGACAGATCGTAGAAATACAAGGGGATACACCATGAGCAAGCCGATCATCGTCCTTGGAGACAAGACCTCGCACGGTGGCAGCGTCATCGAAGGTTCCGGCCAGACCCTGGTCGGCAACAAGCTGGTGGCGCGCATCGGCGACAAGGTCAGTTGTCCCCGCCATGGCACCACCACCATCGTCAGCGGCGATCCCACCATGGTGGTGGACGGCGCACCGGTGGCGCGCGACGGCGACAAGACCGCGTGCGGCGCAGTGCTCATTGCCGGCCAGGCCACCACGACACTCTGAGCGACACCACCCATCACGACAGGGGCAGGGCTTACTACAACAAAAAGAATCCGGAAAGCGAACGCTGATGAGCACATGGATAAAGCGGGGTCTGTTGACCGTCGCAGTCTTCTTGGTCACCTGGGTGATGTTCATCACCTATTGGTCCGGTGCCAACCACATGCCGGATGGCGGTGACGTCATTCTCTATCTGCTGGTGCTGCCGGCCGTCTTCCTGTTGCTGGTATGGAGCATTGCCAAGGGCAGAAGCGCCATGGCCGCAGCCGCTGCTGCCAAGGCCGCCGCTGCAGCCGCCGCACCGCCCCCGGCAGCAGCCGTGACCGAACCCGGCCATTCCCCCGAACGCAAATGGACCCTGGCCATCGTGGCCACCGCCCTGCGCTCGCCCTTCGGCGCGGATGCCGCCGACCTGCTCGAACAGATCAAGTCGCAATCGGTGCGCCTGCCCCTGGATGGCGAATTGGTGAACGATCAGGGCATGCCCATACTCGCCGGGCGCATTTCCGATGTTCAAGGTGAAGAAACACGCGAAATCTACCAGGCCTGGCAGCAGCAGCATTTCCCCGAGCAGGCGCTGACACCACAGGACAATGCACACTGGCGCAGCCTGGCGCTGGCCGCAGACATCGCCCGGGAGCTGGGCGATCGGCTGCAGTGGCATCCCCTGCTGGAAGAATATCAAGACGCGCCGCGCCATCGCCAGGAGGAAGTCGGCTTGCCGCATCTGCATCTGCTGGTGCTGCTGCCCCCCACCTGGAGCGGCGAGCAGCGCATGCAGGCCGCCCGCTGGCTGGGTGAACAAGTTTGCCAGCAAGGCTGGCCACCGGAAAAGCTCAACGTCCTCCCGGCCGCCGCCGGCGAAAATGCGCATCCCCTGCTGCACCTGGACCGGCTGGTGGCGACCAGCCGCGATCCGCGTACGCAACAGTCCTCCCCTTACCTCGCCTCGTCCTACCTCGCCATGGTCATTGCGGCCCAGTCCAATCTGGATCCGGAGATCGTGCAAGCGTGGCAGCAGGACAAGCAATTGCTGCAAGGCGCACAGAGCATCGGCAAATCCCCGGCAGAAGCTGCAGCCGGGCTGATCCTGGCCGATACCACCCAGGCACTGGCCATGGGTACTGCCGATCCGGTGCTGCTGCACCGGGCCAGCCTGGGCCGTCACGAACAGTCCGTCGACCAGGCACGCCGCGTACCGGGCGATCTGCTGATCCAGCTGGCGCAGGGCGCGCTGCGCGATGCGGCGATCGTGCCCGATCAACTCGCGCTGCTGGTCAGCGATGGCGATTACCGAGCCAGCCGCACCGATGAAATCATGAAGCTGGGCTACGCCGTGCTGCCCGAACTCGACCTCGGCAGCCAGTGCGTGAAGCTGGGTGCCAGCTGCGGTTCGGCTGGCCTGGCCACGGCGCTGTCGGCACTGGTGCTGGCGCACGCCGCCACCGACGACAGCGATCAGCCCAGCCTGTGCGTCTGCAACGAGGACGCCCATCAGCGTGCCGTAGTCGCCCTCAGCCGCGCGCCCGCGATTGCGGCGGCGCCGGCCCCCGTTTCCGATTCAGCTGCATCCACCGCAACCCCGGCATCCCCCGTCACTGCTTCAGCGACCGTATAACAAGAACTCCACACCAAAGCGCTCACATCATGCAACGACTCTGGCACATCCTCAGCGACACGCGCGTCCTCATCCTCCTCGGCTTCGCCGCCCTGGCGGCCTTCCTCTTCATCGGTGCCGACCAGCTCGAAGTGGCCCTGATCTGGGCGGCAGCCCTGCTCGGCCTGCTGTTGCTGGTCTGGCTGGGTTTCTGGCTCTACAAGCGCTGGAAAGTCCGGCGCGCCGCCGGCAAGCTGGAAAACGTGCTGGAACAGCAAGCCTCGCAAGCCGCCCCCGCCAGCAGCGACGGTGCGCGGCGTGACGACGTGAATGCACTGCGCCAGCGCATGCTGGACGCGATCAACACCATCAAGACGTCCAAGCTGGGACAGAAATCCGGTGCGGCCGCACTGTATGAATTGCCCTGGTACATGGTCATCGGCAACCCGGCGGCCGGCAAGAGTACCGCCATCGCCAACTCCGGCCTGCAGTTCCCCTTTGCGGACAAGGGCGGCAAGATCGTCCATGGGGTGGGGGGTACACGCAATTGTGACTGGTTCTTCACCACCGACGGCATCCTGCTCGATACTGCCGGGCGATACTCGGTGTACGAAGAAGACCGAAATGAATGGTTCAGCTTCCTCGGCCTGCTCAAGCGCTATCGCAAGCAGGCACCGATCAACGGCATCATCATTGCGGTGAGCATCGCCGAGCTGACCGGCAACCGTCCGGAATTCGCCATCAACCTGGCCAAGAACCTGCGCCAGCGCGTGCAGGAGCTGACCGAGAAGCTGGAAGTGTTTGCGCCGGTCTATGTGGTCTTCACCAAGGCCGACCTGATCACCGGCTTCAATGAATTCTTCCTCGACACCGAACGCGGCGAACGCGATCGCGTCTGGGGCGCGACGCTCGCCTATGACCGCAAGCGCAGCGGACAGGAGGTCAGCAGCTTCTTTGACGAGCGCTTCGACGAGCTCTACGCCGGCCTCAAGGAAATGAGCCTGGCCAACATGTCCGTCAAGCGCGGCGAAAACCTGGCACCGGGCGTACTGACCTTCCCGCTGGAGTTCTCGTCCATCAAGGGTGTGCTGCGTTCCTTCGTGACCACGCTGTTCGAGGAGAATCCCTTCCAGTTCAAGCCGGTCTTCCGTGGCTTCTACTTCACCAGCGCGCTGCAGGAAGGCGCGACCGTCAGCGCCTCTTCGCAACGCATCGCCGATCGCTTCGGCCTGACCCTCGAACACAAGCCGCAGCGCGAGATCTTCTCCCAGCACGGTTTCTTCCTGCACAACCTGTTCAAGCAGGTGATCTTCGCGGACAAGCAGCTGGTGGCGCAGTACACCAGCCGCAACAAGATCCGCATGCGCTACATCACCTTCTTCGCGGCGGTGACCGTATTGGGGGCATTGCTGGGTGGCTGGAGCTGGTCCTACATGGGCAATCGCCAGCTGGTGGCCAATGTGCAGGCCGACATGGACAAGGCCGTCAAGCTGCAGGAAAAGCGCCTGGACCTGCAATCGCGCTTCGAAGCGCTGGAGATCCTGCAGGATCGCATCGAGCAGCTGGATCGCTATCGTTCCAGCCGCCCGATCTCGGTGGGCCTGGGGCTATACCAGGGCGATCTGCTGGAGCGCAAGCTGCGTGAGGAATACTTTGCCGGCATCAAGGAAATCATGTTGAAGCCGGTGTCCTCCAACATCGAAACCTACCTGATGGAAGTCAACGCCAATTCCGGCAAGCTGGAACCGATGGCCAAGCCGCCACAAGCCGGAGGCGTGACGACGGTGGCCGACAATGCGGCCCAGGCGGCCAACGCCCTGCGCACCTACAAGGACAGCTCGGCCACCAGTGTGGAAGATGCCTACAACGCGCTCAAGACCTACCTGATGCTGTCTGACAAGTCGCGTGCCGAATCCAGCCATCTGAGCGACCAGATCACCCGCTTCTGGCGCGGCTGGCTGGAGACCAACCGCGGCACCATGCCGCGCGAGCAGATGATCCGCAGCGCCGAACGCCTGATCAGCTTCTCGCTGGAGCAGATCAATGATCCGTCCTGGCCGACCGTGGAAAGCAAGCTGACCCTGGTCGACCAGACCCGAGAGAACCTGCGCCGCGTGGTGCGTGGCATGCCGGCGCGTGAACGCGTGTATGCCGATGTGAAGGCACGCGCAGCCACCCGCTTCGCTTCCATGACCGTGGCCCGCATCGTCGGCGACAAGGACAAGGAACTGGTCATGGGCAGCTACGCCATCCCCGGCACCTTCACCCGCGATGCATGGGAAAAGTTCGTGCAGGATGCCTTCAAGGAAGCGGCCAACAAGGAACTGCAGAGCGCCGACTGGGTGCTCAAAACCTCCACCAAGGATGACCTGACGCTGGAAGGCAGTCCCGAGCAGATCCAGAAGGCGCTGGTGTCGCAGTACAAGACCGAATATGCACGCGAGTGGCAGAAATTCCTGCAGGGCGTGAGCATCGTCGAACTGCGCAACCTGGACGACGCCACCAATGCCATGAACCGTCTGGGCGACCCGCTGACCTCGCCGCTCAACAAGGTGATCAACACCGTCTACGACGAAACCTCGTGGGATAACCCGTCCCTGGTCGATGCCGGTCTGGCCAACGCCAGCAAGGGCTTCATGGGCTGGTTCAAGGAAACCATCCTGCGCCGCTCGCCGGCCCCGGTACCGACCCAGCTCAATACCGACGGCAGCACCGCCATCCCGATGGGACCGGTAGGGCGCGAATTCGCCGGCGTGGCACGCCTGGTGGTGAGCAAGGACAAGGGCAATTCGCTCATGCGCGGCTACATGGAGAATCTCTCCAAGCTGCGTACCCGCCTGAACACCATCAAGAACCAGGGCGACACCGGCCCCGGTGCCAAGCAGCTGATGCAGCAGACGCTGGAGGGCAACGGCTCGGAACTGTCGGATTCGCTCAAGTTCGTCGATGAAGAAATGCTGCCCGGCCTGAACGACCAGCAGAAGACCACGCTGCGCCCGTTGCTGGTCCGTCCGCTGGTGCAGGGCTTCAATGCGCTGGTGCGTCCGACCGAAGGCGAAGTCAACAAGATCTGGCGTGCTCAGGTGTATGAACCGTTCCAGAACAACCTGGCCGCCAAGTATCCGTTCTCGCCCAATTCCAAGATCGAAGCCAACAGCGGCGAAATCGGAACGGTGTTTGGCGAGAACGGTGCGATCTCCAAGTTCGTGACCACGGCCATGGGTCCGCTGGTGGTGCGCCGGGGCGACACGCTGTCGCCGCGCAAGTGGGCCGACATGGGCATCACCCTGTCGCCGGCCATCACCACCAGCTTCGCCGACTGGATCAGCGCCCCGGGCGGTGCTGGTGCGGGTGGCGGTGCTGCAGAAGCGCAGACGGTGTTCCAGATCCAGCCCCAGCCGGCACCGGGCGCGCTGGAATACACCATCGAGATCGATGGCCAGCAACTGCGCTACCGCAACACCCAGGCGCAGTGGACCAACTTCGTGTGGCCCAATCCGCAAGGCGCTCCGGGTGCCAAGGTGACGGCCGTGACCTATGACGGCCGCACCGTGGAAGTGGCCAACCAGCCCGGACGCTTCGGCCTGGAACGCCTGATCAACACGGCCCAGCGCAAGCGCAAGGACAACGGTGCCTTCGAGCTGTCGTGGACCAATGACGGTGTAACGGTGGTGGTGAACCTCAAGATCATCAGCAGCGCCGAAGTCTCCGGCAACAGCAACGGTGCCGCCCGCGGCACGGCCGCTCTGCGTGGCCTGAAACTGCCGGAAACCATCGCTGGCGGCGCACCGGAAGCGCCGACGCCTGCCCCGGCGCAGGTCCCGACGCCAGCGCCGGCCACTGCGCCCGCTGGCGCTCCGGCAGCGCAAGTGCAATCGCAAACTCAATCCATGACTACAGGGGCTAAGCAATGAGTGCAACCGGCACCCCCATCAAGATCGGCTACTTCGGCAAGATTCCGGCGCGCGGGGATTTCATCAAGGCCACTGACAACGCCGCCCTGATCACGCTGCTGGACAACTGGCTGGCGCAGACCATGGAGCTGCTGTCGCGCGATGCGCGCTGGAAGATCATCTACGACGGCGTCAAGCCCCTGCACTTCGTGGTCATGGGACCGCGCAGCCGGCGTGCCGTGGCGGGCCACCTGCGTGCCAGCGGCGACCAGTCGCAGCGCCGCTTCCCGTTCATTTCGATGAGCGCCTTCGATATCGAGGATCCGGTCGCTTTCGTCAGCAACAGTCCTCTGATCCTCTCGCGTCTCTGGTCGCGGCTGGAATCGCTCACGCAAAGCGTACTGACGGCACCCGATCCGGCCCAGCCGCTGCAAACCCTGGCGTCGACCACGCTGGAACTGGACATCAACAGCGCCGGCTACACAGCGGCCTTTGCCGACTTCCTGGATCTGCAGACCACGGGCTCGCTGCAACAGATGCTGGCCGAGGCCGGCTTCACCGGCAATCTGCGCCAGTTGTTGCTGGCGCTGGGGCTGCTGCTGCAGCCGGTCATGGCCAGCACCTCCAGCCGCCTGGACAAGAACCTGATCCTGCCGCTGCCGCGCGACCCGATGTATCGCAGCCTGGTGGCCAGTTTCTGGATGCACCTGATCACGCCCTTCCTCACCCGGGCCGATTTCGAGCTGGCGCTGTTCCTGACGCGGCTGGATGACCAGCCGGCCATGTTCCTCGGCTTCTCGGGCGCTTCGCCGCGCACCTTGCATTCGGTGATGGACATCCAGGCCGGTGCCGAGCACAACATCCCCTTCGACGATGCCGACTGGGTGGAAGAACATGTGGGCAGCGACTACGGCATCCAGAAGCTGTCCAGCTACCTGGCCCATCCCGACCTCTCGCTGACCTCGGCCCTGGCCTCATTCCGCGAAGCTTTCATCGGAGCCTGAATCTTGAAGACGAACATTCTTTCCCAAACCCGCCGGCTGGCATTGTTGAGCGCGGCCTGGCTCGCCTGCTCAGTCGTTCATGCACAGAACGTTGCGCCGCCGGTCGCCACGCCCGCACCGGGCCAGGTACTGGTGACCGGCACCGTCCCCGATGAAGCCAGCAAGGCTGCCGCGCTGGCGCGACTACGCGAAGTCTATGGCGCCGACCGCGTGGTCGACCAGATTGCGGTCGGCCAGGTGGTGCTGCCGGCCAACTGGAACAATCACGTGCAGAAGCTGATTTCGCCCAACCTCAAGGCCGTCAGCCGTGGCCAGCTGAAGATCGATGGCACCAGCGTCAGCATTTCGGGCGAAGTGTCCAATGAGGCGCAGCGTCAGCAGATCGCCAGCGACATGGCCAGCAGCCTCAATTCTTCCTATACCGTGAACAATGGCTTGCGGGTGTCCACTTCGGAACAGGGTCTGCTGGACAACGCCTTGGCCAACCGGGTGGTGGCCTTCGAAAGCGGACAGGCCACCCTGACGCCCGAAGGCAAACGCATCCTCGATGAGATCGCTGCGACCATGCTCAAGCTCAAGGGCCGGCACGTGGAAATCATCGGCAACACCGACAATGAAGGCCTGCGCGCCAGCAACATCTCGCTGTCGCTGGCACGGGCTGATGCGGTCAAGGCCTACCTGAGTGCCAAGGGGGTCGATGAAAGTCTGCTGACGACCTCGGGCCAGGGTCCGGATCGTCCGGTCGCTTCCAACAATACGGCTGAAGGGCGTGCCAAGAATCGACGGATCGAATTCCGTATTGCCAAGTAAGACAAGACGCGGGCGAATCTCGCCCGGCATGAAAAAAAGGAACCGCTTGTTTTGCGGTTCCTTTTTTCTTTGGGCGCGTCGCCAGGCGATGTTCAGTCCTGTGGCGGCGGTTGCAATCCCAGCAGTTCTTCGACGTGGGACAGTGCGGCGTTGTCCTTGATGACGGTTTTGAGCCAAGCGTGCAAGGGCATCTCACCCCATTGTGCGGCCTTGTCGGCCAGGTGCGCGACCGGGCTGTGGGGCTCGGTGCGGCGGAAGAACTCTGCCACGGCGCGCAGTTGGGCAATGGCTTCGGCACGCGTGCGGATCGGTCCCTGATGCTGGACCGGCGCTGCAACAGGGCTGCCCTGCTCACTCAATTGCGCGGCCACGGCCGCCGTATTTTCATCGGCCACGGCGATCTCTGCAGGAGCTACCGAACGCAGGCCGGTATCTGCTGCGAAGCGGGCGATGGTGTCGTGAACCAGGGTGATCGCCTCGCGGGCGGATGAGAAGCCGGGACCATCGACACCGAGGCGCTGATCCACGGATTTTTCCAGTTGTTCCAGGCATTGCAGGCAGTACTGGGTATCGGCCAGCATGGCTTCATAGAAGGCATGTGAGCTGCGCTTGCGGGCCGATTCCATGACGGCCAGCTTGATGCCCTCTTCCGGCTGGCCGCCTTCGTTGGCGATCCGTTCAGCATTGGCCGCGCGGGTGCGGGCGGCGTCGAAGTCGAGCAGCGAGAAGGCGCTGCCGCGGCCTTCAGTCAGGGGGATTTCGCGCGACATCTGCACCGAGCGCGACAGCAGCCAGGTCAGGTTACCGACACGGCGGTCGTGGTCGCCGTCTTCCGACAGCGGATAGAGATGATCCCAGAACTGGTCGAACAGCCCGGCCACCAGCAGGAACCCATCCCCCAGACCACGCAGGCCGCGCGTCTTGCAGGCGGCTTCGCTGTACCAGACGGCCAGGCGCAGGTCCTTGCTGCGGGTTTCGATGAGCTGGGCGCAGCGCTGCTCGACGAAGATCCAGTCGGCTTCCTTGATGTCGGTGACCCATTCGCCCTGGTCCAGGGTCGGATCATCAAAGCGGCGCGCCTCGGCAATGGCGTCCAGGTCGGCGGTGAAGGAGAGGTCTTCGCCGCCGGGATGGTTGTCATTGATGGGCTTGAGCAGCGGGTCGACGGCAGAGGTGGGTGGCTTGACGCCGAGCAAGGATTTCAGGGTGGGCAGTTTCATGGTCGATACGATCCCGATCAGTTATTTTCTTGTCATGATGATCCCCGTTGTTTCAGCATGCGCGTGCTGGAAGTGACGGGCCTTGGAGGGGGTTGGACAAGGGTTGGGGGCGGGTGTTCGCGACTGCAGAAGAATAAGGGTGAATAAATGCAGTTCAACTTCTTGCGACCATTACTGGCTGGATTCACTGGAAAGGATTTTCCGGGAATCTTGGATAGTCACTGCTGCGTAACGCAGCGGAAAGTGGCACCGAACCGAATTGGCTTGAATCCCTGCTCCTGGAATAACTTGTCAACTTTCTCATCGACGCCATCGGGACGTCTCCCCTTGCGCGCCATCGTCATTGCTGGCACTGAGCTGCTGGCTTGAGCGCCACGCACGACTTTGAGATCACCAGCAGCGGGTCCTGCAGGGTCGACCTTTGAGGAGTGTGCATAGTAATTATCGTCATACCAATCTCGTACCCACTCCAATCCACTCTTGGCGAAATCACCCAGCCCCGACGAATTCGCGGGTGCGCTTCCTACGGGCACAGGGAAAAATGGATCCTGACTGATCGCCTCTGCCTGTTCATGAGAAATTACATTCACCCCGTTTCGGAAGCTGCCATCATTTGTGGCGAAGATATAGAACTTGCCACCATCCCGAGCGGCATATTCCCACTGAGCTTCGGTCGGCAAGTTCATCTTTTGTCCCAGTTTCTCTCCCAGCCACGCGCAGTAATCTTGCGCTTCCTTCCAGAGGACCATGGCCGGAAAGCGTCCGCTATCCGGAAGACGAGCGATTCTCTCCGAAGTGGCATCGCCCTCGCGGTCATTTACCTTGTGCCGGTTGTTCTGGCTTGCAAACACGTTGTACTCATCATTGCTGACCTTCCATTTGAGTATGGAGAAATCTGAGAGCCGTACCTCATGCAAGGGCTGCGCATTGGGTTCTCCTGTGTATGGGAGCCTCTCGGATGAGTGCCGCTCACCGAAATCCCCCATCAGGAAATCGCCGCCTTTCACTGGCAGCAGATTGTTGCGTGTAGCTTCGACGAGCCGCGCCACGGCGTCATCCTTTGCAGTGGCGTCATCGCCGTGGCAGCCTGCGATACCCAGTGAGCTGATGCAAGTCAGCATCAATATGCGCATAGAAATCATCACCACACGACCTTCTGTCTTTCCTTCATACATTTCATTAACCATCTTGTTGGAGACTACTGGGAGAGCTCTATAGGGAGCGGCTTTCGGCATCGATGTCCGGAGGCCACTTGGGTAACGGAGCGAATCGCATGGCAACGTAGTGAGACAGGCCCAACGGGAGCCAGATCCAGAAAAACCAGATCGTCAGGAAAATGATCGGGTAGTCCAGCCACCGCATCTTGCTGCGGAAGCGCCGGCCCTCCTCGGTTGGGGAAAGGTAAGGCATGAAATGAAACAGGCTCTTGACGAAGCCGACACTCTGCTCACGTGTCATCAGCGCTGGAATACGGGACGGGCCGCAGGCCATGAACTGGCGGACATAGGACCACAATTGATACAGGGTCTCGACCCCGACGTCATTACCCTTGAGTGAAATACGGTCAATGACCTCGTTGGTTGCTGGCTTACAGATCACCAGCACCAACTCATGCCGAACGGAGTAAGTCTTCCCGGTAAATACTGAAGACTTGGCAATCTCCGCCTCAATCTGGTCCCAGTCATAGATCTTGATTTCCGTTCGCCAGCGCTTAAGACGTTGCAATGACGCCGTATATTCGTAGACGTATATTTTTCTGGTGTTTCGATTGAAACGTACCGGCGTATCTCTCGGAAGAAGACAATCATAAAGAGCGAACAATCCCACTGCTACGATTCCGCCCGCCAGCATTACGCAATAAAAGAGTCCAAGCAAAGGCGCGAGACTGAAAAAGTCGCCCCACCGATGGATCAAGAAAGGAATAAAGAATCCGAAGGAAATTAAAAAAAATGACATACCGATCAGGAGGCCAAGCCCCCTGATGACAGATGATGTGCGTGAAATCTCCAGGTAATTTTCATCGACGTGATTCAGATCCTCATCAAGGAGCGGACTATCCAAGCGTACATCAAGATCTATTCCCGACTCGCGCGCAGCGAGGTCCTCGTACCAAAGTGGATTTTTCGGAGTAAATCGGCTTGTATTACTTATAGTCACATTTCCTCCGCTCAAATCTGCGAGCAAATCAACATCGATGATTTCGCTACCTGTATGGTGCTGGCAAACAAGCATTGCTATTTTTCGCAACGATCCGCAGGCGCGCTGTGTCATTGGAGATATCTCGATGTTTTTTAGCCGGTGAAAAGGCCCGCAGGAATCAGTTCACGAGAAATGCATTCCCAATTCACGTTGCGGCCCTGACTGGAGGGCATCAGCTCGCCTTGTTTGGCCTCTATCCGATAATCCACGGAATCGGCTACCAACCAAAAACCATCCAGGGGACAGCGCTCTCCAGTTCTAGCCCGTATCCTGGATGCAAGCGGACTTTCGTTCTGCTCGCTTGAGCATCTCTCACTTATTTTCTCGACAGCATCTTTGAGCGCAACAAAGAAATCCCATGTTCCAAGATCTCTATCGGTAAAGGGTGTGATATCCATCATGTAGAGCTGAAGATACCGTTGCGAAAAATAAGAAACTTCGTGCAATAACGCGCCAGTTTTATCGTGCATCCGCACTGTTGAATATCCGGGAATGGCACTGCCGTCCCTTCTCTCTGCCGGGACAATCTCGAATTTCAGCCCATCGCGCAGATCTTCAAAACGTGCAGCTGAAAGGTGGCGGAACAACGTGTATTCGGTGCCGTCCGGAAGTCTGAAGAGCAAGATCCGGTCCGCTGTCCAATAAAGGTAATAACGCTTGCCATCGACTTCAGTAAAGCTTCCTCGAACCGGAAGGGTGAACCTTGCCATGATCTCAAGCTCAGGCGTCACTCTCGGCTTTTCTGGATAACGCCAGAGCCCGGTTGCTGGGTCGAAATCGATAATGTCATCCCCGGTCACATGATCAAAGATCAGCATCTTCATTTCCTTCATCTGCTCATCCGGGTTTGCGGCGACCTTCGCGGTTTTTGAGAGCGCGTACCTCGTTGAGGAAAGCGGTCATTCCATTGACTCTTGATCTTCCGGGAATAGCTCATGTGGAATGATGTCTTCAGATAACCACTCCCAAGTCACCTCCCTATCGAATGAGCGTGGCATGGGAGACCCTGCTTCAACATATTCTTTATCGTCGACCAAATCCGCGACTAACCAATAACCAGTTTGCAGACACGCCACTCCTGACTTGATGCGAATCCGACTGGTATCAACATCAGCTATTTTTTCTGCGGATATACACATTCCAGATATCTTTTCAATTCCGTTCTTCAGGCTGACAAAAAAATCCCACGAGGCTAGATTTCTATCGGTGAACGGAGTGACGTCGGCGAGATAGAGTTGCAGATAATAATTTGAATTGTAGGTAATCGTATGAAGCAAGCCTCCATCCTCGTCTCGCAAAAACATGGTTGAGTATCCGGGCACAAGACTGCCGTCATTCTTTTGCGCCGGGACCAGATCCAATTGCAGGCCGTCTCGCAAATCCTCAAACAGGGCTCCAGCCAGATGGCGGAAAAGTGCAAATTGCTTGTTGTCCGGCGTGACAAACATCAATACACGATCTGCTGTCCAATAGGCGTAGAAGCGCTCGCCTTCTACTACAATGTACGAACCCCTTATGGGTAGAGCGAAGTGAGCAATGAGATCTATGTCACTGCCTCTCCAAGGAGTATCAACGTACCGCCACAGTCCGGTAGTCGGTTCAAAATCAATGACGTCTCTGCTGGTGTGGTGCTGGCAAATCAGCATAAGCATGATCTTGGGTCACTACACAGGCACCTGTGAAATGCTTATCCTCATATAAGGAGGAGCGTAATACAAGGTCCTCGTACCAATTTGGGTTCTGGGGATGAAAACGGCTTTCTTTGCTTGCACTCATACTTTCTCCGTGACCAGCATATTGATGATTCTCTGCTGCCCCTGGTCTGATTTCTTATTCGTATCTTTGAGCAGCATCACGTCAGCTGATCAGAGAGAGCGGCTTTCTGCATCGATATCGGCCGGCCACTTTGGATCTGGCGCACATTGGCTTGCGACATAATGGCAAAATCCCAGGGGAAGCCAAATCCAGAAGAGCCACACCATCATAATCGCCAGCAAGTAGTCAACCCATTGCATCTTTTGACGGAAGCGACGGCCTGTCTCCGTAGGGGAGAGATAGGGCATGTAGTTGAACAAGCTGTACGCGAAGCCCTGCTCCTGGGGTCTTGCTTCCAGCTTAGGTAGATTGCCGGTCCCGTCTTTCATGAAAAGACGAATGTAGGCCCACAACTGGTAAAGCGTCGCAACCGTAGGATCCAGTCCCTTCAAGAGCAGTCGATCAATCACTTCATTGGTGCCCGGCTTGCAGACGACCAAGATAAGCTGGTGTCTGACCACATAGGCCTTTCCCGTGTAACCGGCTATCCTGGCTATTTCCGCCTCTATACAGTTCCAGTCGTAAACCTTCACCACCTTATGCCAGGCTGTTATTCGTCGCTTGTACGTCTGACATTCGTAGAAATAGACTTTCTGGGTACGACGATTGAAGCGGACCGGCATATCCCTTGGAAGCAGAAAGTCGTAGAGCATTAACACCAGCGCACCGACCAAGCAGGCAAAAATGATGACGCAGGTCAGCGCGCCGAGGACGGGATTTCTTGTAAAGAACCCCGAGCCACTTTCGATCAAAGCAGGAATTAGTAAAAACCCAAGGATGGAAAGAACAATTGTCCCAACTAACATGCCTCCGCCACGCATAAAAGAGGAGGCTCGTGAAAACTCCAAATAGCGTTCATCCACATGATTCAAGTCTTCATCGAGAAGAACGCTATTCAATTCAACTACCCCGCCCGATGGCGACTCCCTAGGCACAAGATCCTCATACCAACGCGAGTTTTGCGGTATAAACCGGCTACCTCTCTGCACGCTCACAACTCCTCCGTAAACAGTGAATGCGCTCCAAAAGTCCCTAACAGTACCGGCCAAGTCTTCTCGTTTTCAGTGGCAATACCAGCGCTTTTTGCATACGTCTCCAAGAGCCTTTATTGTCTTGTGGATGTTCGCGCGGCCGGAGCAATAAGCGAAAAATCGTGCGGGGAGACGCGCAGACTATCTATTTTAATTGCCCCTTACACTCAAAGCTGATCATCGTGGGTGGAGCCGCGTGACATCCAAATGGATAATCACCGAACATTTTCCAATTCCGCCACTACGCGAGGTAAGCTTCATATGATTGCATTACCAATTTCAGGGACGACCACCCAATCATCGTATAAGAGATCAGCGTAGATTGAAACGCGACTTCCTGATGAAAGAATTTTCTATTCTCTCAGACGACTCTCTTCACCCACTTCCGCAGGCCAGCGCGGCTCTGGAGCACACTTCATTGCGACGTAGTGGCAAAGCCCAAGAGGCAGCCAGATCCAGAAGAACCACATCATGACCAGCGCCAGCAGCCAGTCGACTGCCCCATGCGGTTGCGAAATTGGGAGCCTTCCGTCGACGGGTCGAAATAGGGCATATAGGAAAACAGGCTGCGACGCAGAGTTATCCCTTGGTGCCGCGGCTGCACTTTCGGTAAATTGACGGTCCCCTCGGCCATATAGCGTCGGATGTAACTCCAAAGCGCCTCCAAGCCGCGTACGGTCATGTCGTTTCCCTTTAGCGTAATGCGATCAACCACTTGATCGGAGCCGGGGAGACAGATCACAAGAACCAGCGCATAGCGGACGACATAGGCTTTTCCGTTGTAACCGGACTGCTTGGTCATCTCAGCGTGGACGTCTTGCCAGGAAAATGTCTTCAGTTTCGGCCGACGGACTGGAAACGGCATCAGACGAATTGGATAATCATAGGCATAGACCTTGCATTTATCGCGGTCGAAACGTACCGGCATATCACGTGGAATGCTGCAGTCCAGAATCATACTGAAAATGGCGCATGTCATTCCCAAAGCAAGAAAACTCCAACTAATGATGGGAAAAATCAGCGCATCATCTGGCCCGATGCTCGCCGCTATCAGGTGCATCACTACCCAAGAGAAGAACACAAGCATCACGGTGCCCACCATCAGCAAACCGCCCCGGATCACATTGCCCGCGCGCGACACTTCCAGATAGCTTTCGCTGATTGCATTGATGTCGTCTGCGAGCGTAGGGGACTCTAGATTTCGACCGAAGTCTGCCTGATGGTTGGGTAAATCCTCGTACCAATGTTGATTGATCGGATTAAAACGGGACCGGGTGCTGCTCATCTACAAATCCTCATTCACAACTGTTCCTCTCTGGCTGGACATTTCTTCGCCGTCTAGCCGGTCAATCAGGACTCAGCAGATTCCGAAACAGGTATCTACTGAACCTCAGTTGTCCAAAGAACGATGGCTCAATTTTTTCCAACGGCCCCATCAATCCAAGCGTTCCGGCCAACTTGGCTCTGGAGCACACCTCATTGCAACGTAGTAGCACAGCCCTAACGGCAGCCAAATCCAGAAGAACCAGATCATCAGAAACGCAAGAATCAACTCTACCGCGCCCATACGACTACGATAGAACCGCCCTTCTTCTCCCGGAGCGAGATAGGGCATGTAGAAGAACAGGCTATTCAACAAGGAAATCCGCCGCTCACGCACATGTAGCGTCGGCAGATTGGATTGGCCTTGCTCCATGTACCTTCGCACATAGGACCAGATAGACTCCAAGCCTTGGGTTGCAATGTCGTTGCCTCTGAGGGTGATCCGCTCAAGCACCTCCGTGGTTCCTGGTCGGCAAACTACCAATACCAAGGCGTATCTCACAATATAGACCTTGCCGTTGAACCCGGCCTGTTTGGTCAACTCGGCCTCGATGTCCGTCCAGTCGAAAGTCTTCAGCAGAAGTTTTCGGTGTGCGAAAGGATTGAGACTGAGGCTGAAATCCTGTACGTGAATCTTTCCAGAACGACGGTCAAAACGTACAGGAAGATCACGTGGATTCGGCAGTCCAGCCAGATCAGGAAAAGGCTGTAGCCGGCCAGTGCGAGGTTCTGAATCGTCAAGATCGTTATCACCAATACAGATCTCGGGGGTGTAAAGATAGACGTGAAGACATGTGGCGCGAACCAGCACAGTATCAGCAAGACCGCCATTCCGGTAAAAATGAAACCGCCTCGCAGAATGGAGGATGCGCGAGAAATATCCAGTTTATCTTGATCGACACCGATCACATCCTCTTGCAAAGCCATGACAGAAACTTCTTCCTCCGCCATCGCCGCTCGGGCCGGGAGGTCCTCATACCAGAGGGAATTCGGTGGATTAAACCGCGATGTACTCATGAAAGAATTTTCTGTTTCCCACGCCGACTCTCTTCATCTACTTCTGCAGGCCAACACGGCTCTGGAGCACACTTCATTGCAACGTAATGGCAAAGCCCAAGAGGCAGCCAGATCCAGAAAAACCAGATCGTCAGAAAAATGATCGGATAGTCCAGCCACCGCATCTTGCTGCGGAAGCGCCGGCCCTCCTCGGTTGGGGAAAGGTAGGGCATGAAATGAAACAGGCTCTTGACGAAGCCGACACTCTGCTCACGTGTCATCAGCGCTGGAATACGGGACGGGCCGTAGGCCATGAACTGGCGGACATAGGACCACAATTGATACAGGGTCTCGACACCAACGTCATTACCCTTGAGTGAAATACGGTCAATGACCTCGTTGGTTGCTGGTTTACAGATCACCAGCACCAACTCATGCCGAACGGAGTAAGTCTTCCCGGTAAATACTGAAGACTTGGCAATCTCCGCCTCGATCTGATCCCAGTCATAGATCTTGATTTCCGTTCACCAGCGCTTCAGGCGTTGCAATGAGACCGTATATTCGTAGACGTATATTTTTCTGGTGTTTCGATTGAAACGTACCGGCGTATCTCTCGGAAGGAGACAGTCGTGCAGAGCGAATACGCTCGCTGCCACGATCCCGCCAACCAGCATGACGCAAAAAATAAGTCCAAGCACTGGAATGAGGTTGAAATAAACATCCCTCAACTTAATAAGAAGAGGGATAAATACGCCAATAACACTCAGAAGAAACAATCCTCCTACTAAGATACCTAGTCCCCTGATAACAGACGATGTACGTGAAATCTCCAGGTAATTTTCATCTACGTGATTCAGATCCTCATCAAGGAGCGGACTATCCAAGCGCTCATTAAATTCAATTCCTGAATCGCGCTTAGGGAGGTCCTCATACCAAAGAGGATTTTTCGGATTAAATCGGCTTGTATTACTTGTTGTCACACTTCCTCCGCTACCAACGTACTAGCCAGGCAATCCTCACTATTGGTGGCATCAGGAAAGAAATTGAATGTGATCACGGCACTTTTCAGTCGTCATTTTTTAATCTGTTTAAGGTGACTTGCCAACGTGGTATCTGGGTGACATGCCCCAGAAGATACGAAGTATCGAATTCGCACAACGATCTCATGCAGATGGCGAAGACTCTCAGTCAATATCGAAAATAGAAGGTTCCATACTCCCCGGGATCACCGTCTTTTCTCTTTTCTTTTGATGACTTCTTTAAGTCAATTCGTGATGGATTTCCCCAGCCCAACGCTGCAAAAACACGTTCTGCGACGCGCGCAAATGGTAATAATTTACATCCCATGTTGATAGTGAATGCTGAGAAGAAAATGATCAAAAAGGCCAATATGTAGTAATTAGTCATATCCAGAAATATTTCTGCAGTAAACCCCAGGACGAATCCCAGACAAGTAAAAACAACTATAGAAATCAGGAAAACAACCCATATCAGCCATGCATTCAACACTGATCTCCAGTGCGCCAAAACACCACGACTACAATGCGGATAAAGAGCAATCATCCTGTCGGAAGGCCGTGCTATCGCGACCAACTCTTTGCCATTAATTGTTCGGCGATAAATGACATCAGCCATATCCCCTTCTGCAAAGGGGCTTCTCCACACCCACCCTTTGTACTTTTCTCCATCAATGTCAAATGAAAGATAATCTGCCACCTCTTCAATATTAGAGGCATTCGCCATCTGGGATGTCGCTACGCCACCCATGCCAGCAAAGGCGTTTGCTACGGCAGACATCTCCATTACACGTTGATCGTTTCTTGTAAGTACGAAGCTAGCCTCAGCTCGGGTACATTCGTAATTTTTAATGACACCGCTTACCATAAGCAGGTCTTCATCAGTTTTCATTCTTAAAAAAGAAGTCATTAAAGTACCCCAATCTCAATAAGCGATTTTTCAAGCTCTTTTCGCTGTACAGATATTTCACCGTATGCAGAATTTGCCGTTCTTTTTATGCCGAATACGGAAAGTGAGCACCACGTCTCGAGCGCGTCATCAGTAATTACCCAGATAATTATTTGTACACCAAAAGATAATACGGATATCCACGCTCCTACGGACATGAACAGGATTCGTTGGCCGATCAGCGCTGCGGCTCTGGTGCCAACTTGGCCTGCAGCATTGGCAATCGCAGCAGAACCCGTCACGCGACCTATCATTGGAGCGCTATAGGTGAGCGCTGCAAGCATGGTCATGGCGACATTGGCTAGGCCCAACACCCCTTTAATGAAATACGCAGAGAATAGATAGGACTGCTCCTTATCGCTAGATTTCTTCGCGTCGATAAAATCAAATACCATCCCGACGATCCCGGCTCCAGCACTTAACACCGCGCCACCAAACTTAAATTTCTGATACGGGATACTCTCCGCACCAGGCGACTCCTTCAATTGAGTCGCAACGATGTCTGCAATCGCTGCTCCGATCGACATGAAGGACGCTGCCAGTAAAGCAAAACTCTTCCCGTCTTTTTTTTTATTGCAGTCGTACATGGAGGAACAATATCAACCGATAGCCATTCCCAGACCACATCCCGCCCGAGCGAGGTCGGCATGGGCTTTCCTTCTTCAATTCTTTTCTTATCGTCGAATAAGTCCGTGACAAGCCAAAATCCTGTTCTGGGGCAGGTTGCTCCTGTGGGTACACAGATTTGATCCAGATCCGGACCGATCAGCTCAGGATTTTCTACGCACTTGCTGGCAATTTCTTCTACGCCACGCATCAATCCCACGAAGAAGTCCCATGTTCCGAGATCGCGATCAACTGATGCAGTGAAATCTCCGAGATAGAGATCGACGAAGAACTGAGCGTGATAGGAGACCTCATGCAGTATCTCGTCACGGCTGTTGAGCAGGCGAAAGGTCGAATAGCCTGGAACTGCAGACCCATCCTTCTTTTCGGTGGTCACCAACTCCATATGCAGTCCATCCCTTAGATCTTCAAAAGAGCCTTTTTCAAGTAACGAAAGAGCTTATATTCCTTATTCTCGGATGTGACAAATTTCAAAATTCGATCTGCTGTCCAATAAAGGTAATAGCGTTTTCCATCCACCTCGGTGTAGCTACCACGGATTGGCTCGACCACGAATCCCATAATCGACGTATCTGTACCGCCTCGAGATGTCTCTGCGTAATGCCATAGGTAGGTGCGGGGAGACAGCTCAATCACATCGCCAGCGGTATGGTGGAGGTACAGCAGCATGATTCAGTTCTCTTTGCCTTCCGGACGCGTTTGACCATGAAATAGGATCTCACGATCCGATGGATGCTTGCGGCTACCCTTCATTTTCATCCAGGAAAAGTTCTCGAGGAACGATATCCAAAGATATCCATTCCCATGCCACATCACGTCCCAACGATAGAGGCATGATGTCTCCTTGCTTGCATTCGATTTTGTCATCGACAAGATCTGCGACAAGCCAGAATCCACTTTTCGGGCAGGTTTGGCCAGACTTTGACCTGATGCGTACGACATCCGCTATTGTCCCTGGCCACGGTACGCACTTCTTCCTGATTTTTTCCACGCCGTCCTTGAGCGCCACAAAAAAATCCCAAGTCGATAGAGTCCGGTCGGTGAATGGGGTCAGGTCGCTCATGTATAGCTCCAGATAGTATCGTGAGTTGTACGATACTTCATGGAGGATACGACCATCCTTGTCTGATAGACGAACCGTAGAGTACCCTTGCTTCTCGCTCCCATCATTGTTCTGCGTAGGTGCGATAACTATCTGCAAGCCATTGCTCAAATCTTCGAAGAGCGCTTCCTTGAGATGTCGAAACAATGGATATGTCTTGTTGTCCGGCGTTATCAAATTCAATATGCGATCTGCCGTCCAATAGAGGTAGTAGCGTTTTTCATTTACCTCTGTGTAGCTTCCTCGAACGGGCAGCGAAAATCGGGCCAGAATTTCCAGATCGGAGGTTCGTTGCTCTTCTTCCGGGTATCGCCAGAGTCCATTTTCTGGCTCAAAATCGATGATTTCGCTACCTGTATGGTGCTGGTAAACAAGCATTGCTATTTTCCTTTATTCACTATTCGATCAATTTCGCGAAGCAGGCGGTTCGCAGCCTCTTCGTCCCCGCTTTTCTTTGCATGGGAGTATTCGAGAATCTTGTCCCAAGGGAAGTCATCCCCTCCAGCTCGTGCCGCCGCGTCGGAGATCTGTCGGTCGGTCTTGCCTAGTCCATTGCCTATTTCAGTCTTTTTCCCTTTATTGTCGATCCAATAGCCGCGCTTTAGATCCTCATAACTGGGGCCAAGGGGGTCCCCAAATTTCTCGGTGTTGCGCTTATAAATGATTTCACGAAGGTCCGGGTCAGTCGCATCCTTAAATTTTCTACCGACCGATCTCCGTTCCTCGTTGGCCCATTTGGCAATTTCCTCTTCCGATTTTCCGGCTTTGCGCATGGCAGTGATATTGTCGCCGATTCGTTTAACCGCAACTTCATATTCAAGCCGCATCAGAGGCTTGCTGCTATGTGCCAACGTATTGACTTTGTTTGTATCGCCTTTCACATCAGCCGGCTTGGCGTGCGCCAAGAGCTTGTCCACCTGTACCTTGAGCGCCTTCATTGCGTCAGGAATCTTCTCATGACCCACGCGTTGCAGCCGCTGTAGCTCCTGTTCCACCAGGCGTAATCGCCGGGCCGTGCTGCCCAATGCCCAGTTCAGCCATCGCGACGACATGTAGTCAATGGACTTGTCTATGCCCTTTCGCAGACCGTTCAGAATGTCATCAAAATGTTTGAGCACATCTTTCAAGTACGCATCGTACGGCAGCTCCTTGAGAAAGCGAACGGGATCTCCTTTACCGGCTCCGCGCAACAGCGCCAATATGGCTTCGATCGCCTTTTCCGCTTCTTTTCCGCCAGCCTTGACGAAACGGAAGACGATTTTGAATACGCCCTTGAGCAGGCTTCCAAGGACCGGTACCAAGCCGATCAAGGTGATCACCAACGCAACCCATCGCCAGGTATCGTCGGGGTCTTTTCTAATATGCAGCAAATTTGCGATCAGATCGCGAATGTCGGCGATCTGATCAAGGACGGGAATCATCGAGATCGCCGTTCCGACGATGATCTGTCCCGTTGTCTGCTCATCCTCGAAGTCGCCTTTGAGAACACCCCAAAACCAGTCCATTGCGTCCTCAACCTCGCTCACAGCGCCTCCGATGATGAAAACGGATTAATCAACTTGGCCAATTCAATGGCCTGCTCAGCGGAGAGATCCTTGCCAAAGGCGGGATTGGTCACATGCAGATCTGCATGTTCCGGCTTCCAGGAACGAACGTCTTCTCCAATCTCAATCTTTGCTGGACCTGGAGGAACATTGTCCAGTCTCGCTTTGCCATCGGCGTTCAGACGGCCACGCTGCACTGAGCCATCTGCGAACGTCACCTTGAATGGCGCCCCGTCGACAGGACTGCCGTCAAAGTATTTGCGTTCGATACCTAGCCACGGCTTGATATGCTGAACTTGCGGAAGGATGGGATATGCGGCAAGCGAGCGCTGCGGTCCCGTCAACTCCTTGGCACTAGCCCTGAACTCCATCGCCCCCGGCCCATGCACCTCGATGTTGCCGCCCTCGAGTTTCAGCCACGCGCCCTGCGCACTGAACTGCACATGCTGCTTGCCCGTGATCTGCACATCCTTCCCCACGCTGGCCACCGTCACCTGCTTCGCCGCCGTCATCAGGGTCTTTCCCGCCTGGCTCTGCACGCTGACCTTGCCCGATGCAGCATGCAACGCCATGCCGGCATCCTGAACAGGCTTGCTGGCATCACCGACTTTTCCGTAAGTGAAAAGACTGATCCCTGCCTTGGCAAGATGATGCAGATTGCCCTGCGCAATTTGGTTGATGTCCTTGCCCGCCGTGACGCTGCTGGTCACCCCGGCTGCCAGAATCGCGCTGGCCGGTGTTGCCGCCGCGATGCCGGCCGGACTGGAGAGCTGCAACTGCGGAGCGCTGAAGGCGGTCGCGCCAGTTGTGCTTGCTTCGCTGCCCTCACCACCGCTGCCATTGCCCGATGAAGCCGTGGCACTCGCCTTGAGCACCTCGACCGACTCCGCCAGCGATTCCACCGCGGGCAACTTGCCTGCTTCCGTCTCGCCCTCGAATTTGGCATTGTGCTTCTGGGCGGTCTCCGCCAATTGCTTCTGCTTATCGACGCTGTCCGCCAGCTGCGAAAGCGCACCCCGCACATCCAGCTGCGCCCCCGAACTCTTCTCCGTAGACAACAACAATCCCTGACCGCCGCGAACGGCCGCACTGTAGCGGGTCTTCAGCTCGAAGCCCTGACCGGTGGCGGCCAGGCGCTGATTGTCGGTCTGCTGGCGCAGCAGACCAAGATTCAGTTCGCTGGCACCGTCATGGCCATCCGCATGCTGCTGCAGCGAGGCGCGCGACTGGCCGGGGGTATCGTCAAACACCAATTGGTTGTACGCGCCACCGCCGCTCTGGCTGGCACCCAATGCCTGTGTCTTGATACCGGAGAGCACCGCCGCATGCTGGTGCCCGTCCGTATCGCCAGGGAACCACGCCGGTGCATTGCCGGTGGCCGCACCTGCACCCTGCCCGACCTGGTTGCCCTGGGCATTGTCCTGCCCGCGACCGTTGTACAGCGTGCCGATGACCACCGGACGGTCGATGTCGCCTTCGATGAAGTCGATCAGGACTTCCTGCCCCACGCGCGGCACCGCCTGGCCACCCCAATTGGCGCCCGCCGTCGGCGCAATACCCGCCAGCACCCGAACCCAGGTGCCAGATTGTTCATTGGCTGGCGCGCCAACGTGACCTTCCGGTGCCGGAGAACTCAAGCCGCTGTGACTGCGCTCGCCGCGCTGCCAATGGAATTGCACACGGATCCGGTTATCGCGGTCAGTATGGACCGCTTGTCCCTGCGTGCCGACCACCACGGCCGTCTGCTGGCCGCTCGCCACCGGCTTGGGATGCAGACGCTTGCCCTCAGCATCCGTCAGCAGGGGACGATACGGAATCTTGTTGCGGATCGCCTCGAAACGATTGCGGTAAACCAGCCGTGCAACGCCGCGCGCAGGCTGCAAGGCGGCATCGAGCAGACTCCCCGCAGCCGCACCCTCGTCCAGTGCGGCTTCGCCCAGCAGACGCATCGCCTCCGCCTTGAGATCCGCGTTCAGATTGTTGTGGGCCTGGTGAACCACCCGCAGCAGCGCGAACTGGTCATCCGCGCCACCGATATGGTCGTAGTGACCAGTGAGGGTAAAGCTGGTCGCGGGCCTGAGACTGCGCACCGTGCCCGTGCCGGTGAAGATTTCATTGCGCGCCTCGATGGCCTGCATCTGATTGCGCGCCTGGCGTTCGGCCTGCGCACGGTTCTCGTTGGCGTAGACGCCGGGCGCATCGCGCAGGGTCAATACCAGACCGCCCGGTGTTTCGCCCTGGCTGGCGTGGGCATCATCGCCACCGGTACTGCTCATGCTGCTGGCCTCTCGTACTGCGGCCTGGCGGTAGTCCCAGGTCAGGATCTCGACCGCATTGCTCTGCCAGCGGCGCACGCTGCGCCAGCGGTCAATACTGTCCTGCGACATCACCGCTCCCGGCTGGCTGAAGGCGATCCGGTCTCGTGCATTGGGCTTGAAGCTGCCGTTGTGGTCAGCGATGACCACAGTGTGCGTTCCCAGGCTGGCGCTGCTCGGGTCGCCGGTATGCTCGATGTAGTAGAACAGGCCTTCCTCGGCCAGCAGGCGTTCGACGAAAGCGAGATCGGTCTCCTGGTACTGCGTCGCCAGACTGCGCCTGGGGTAGACCGAGGCATCCTGCAAGTCCAGTCGCCAGGCGGGCTGGAGCTTGCCTTGTCCCTGGTAGTCACGGAAGACGGATTCGATGATGTCCGGCACCGTCATGTCCTGGAATACTGCACTGTCGCGCCGATGCCGCAGGAAGGCCAGCCACGGCTCAATGGTCAGCACGTAACGCGCCATGCCGCCATTCGCGCCTTCCATCCGGCAGTCGGTGACGTGGCCATGGAAGGCGCGCGGCGCACCATCGGTATCCAGCTCAACCAGCACCGGCTGCCCCAGCAGCTTGCGCAGGGAAATGCCGGCGTTCAGGCTGAGGCAGGAGAGCTGCAGGCGATAACCGGCGATGTCCGCCGTGCCATCCATCGCGCCGCGCTCCTCCTGGAACGCACTGATCTGCTCGACGGCCTGCAATTTCTCGGCCATCAGCGTCTCCGCACCCAGCTCCGCTCCTGCGGCCATGTACAGCCGCATCACTCGCGTGGATTGATTCCACGCCCCCGCCAGGGCGGCGATGGCCGAGGCAATCATGATTGCCCCGCCGTTGATCGGACAAACTCAGCGGCGGGCGCTGCCGGGTGAAGGTGTGGAGAGGAACACGTCATGATCTTGACCGCTTCGTGAAGATTACTGGATGGTGTACTTGAAATCGCCCTTCTTGCTGGCCGAGACCTTGATGCGGCTGATGCCCTGCCCTTCGGCCATGCGCGCCAATACGCTTTCGGCGATCTCCGGCAAGAGGCTGCCGTTGAGGATGTTGTCCACATTGCGCGCGCCGGAATCAACCTCGGTGCAGCGCGCGAGCACGGCTTCGACCAGCGCCTTGTCGTAGCTGAACTCGGCCTTGTGGTTGCCGGCGATCCGCTTGGCGATGCGCGCCAGCTTGAGATGAATGATCTCGACCAGCACCTCGTCGGCAATCGGGTAATACGGGATGACCTTGAGACGCCCCAGGAAAGCCGGCTTGAAGGCCTTGACCAGCTGGGGCCGGATCAGCGCATCGAGCTCATCCGGGGTGGGCAACTCTTCCGCAGTCTTGTTCAGGCACGCCTGCATCATCTGCGAGGAAGCGACATTGCTGGTGAGGATGATGATGGTGTTTTTGAAGTCGATCTCGCGGCCTTCGCCATCGTCCATCGCGCCCTTGTCGAAAACCTGGAAAAACAATTCCAGCACATCCGGGTGCGCCTTCTCCACCTCGTCGAGCAGCACCACGCTATACGGATTGCGCCGCACCGCCTCCGTCAGTACGCCGCCCTCGCCATAGCCGACATAACCCGGCGGCGAGCCCTTGAGGCCGGAGACGGTATGGGCTTCCTGGTATTCGCTCATGTTGATGGTGATCAGCTTGCGCTCGCCGCCATACAGCACGTCGGCCAGTGCCAGCGCAGTCTCGGTCTTGCCGACGCCGGACGGTCCGACGAACAGGAACACGCCCTTGGGCTTGCCCGGATCGTCCAGATTGGCGCGCGAGGTACGCACGCGCTGTGCGACAGCAGAGGTCGCCTGCGGCTGCCCGAGCACGCGCTCGCGCAGCAAGGCGTCCAGGCCCAGCACAGTCTTGATCTCGTCCTTGACCATCTTGCCCAGCGGGATGCCGGTCCAGCCGGCCACGATCTCGGCCACCACATGGCCATCCACCTGGACCGGCACCATCGGGGTCTCGCCCTGATGCTGCTTCAACTCGTCCAGCAACTGCTTCAGGTCGGCGCTCGCAGCATCGGCATCACCGCTGTTGCTACCTTCCTTGTTGGCGCCTTCCAGCGCGGCACGCGTCTGCTGGATGCGCTCATTCAAGCCACGCTCCTGCTCCCAGCGGGTCTGCAGATCGGCCTGTTCAGCCAGGGCCGCGGCGTGTTGCGCCTGCAATTCGGCCAATCGTGCCTGATGCTCGGAGCCGCTGGCGCTCTCGCGCTGCAGTGCGCCGATTTCGGCATCCAGACGCTCGATGCGCCGCGTGACGCCCTCCAGCAGCGCCGGCGTGGCATTCTGTCCCAGCGCCACCTTGGCGCAGGCAGTATCGAGCACGCTGATGGCCTTGTCCGGCAGCTGGCGGCCGCTGATGTAGCGATGCGACAGGCGCACGGCTTCGGTGATCGCTTCGTCATACACGCGCACGCCAAAGTGCTTTTCCATGAGCGGGGCCATTGCCCGCAGCATGGCGCATGCCACTTCCTCGGTCGGCTCCTCGACCTTGATGACCTGGAAGCGGCGGGCCAATGCGGCATCCTTCTCAAAATACTTCTTGTACTCGCTCCAGGTCGTGGCGGCGATGGTGCGCAACTCGCCACGTGCCAGGGCGGGCTTGAGGAGGTTGGCGGCGTCGTTCTGTCCGGCCTGGCCACCGGCACCGATCATGGTGTGCGCCTCGTCGATGAAGAGAATGATGGGATGCGGGCTTTTCTTGACCTCGTCGATCACGTTCTTGAGGCGATTCTCGAACTCGCCCTTGACGCTGGCACCGGCCTGCAGCAGGCCCATGTCCAGCGTATGGATCTCCACGCCCTGCAAGGGCTGCGGCACATCGCCCTGGGCGATGCGCAGGGCCAGGCCCTCCACCACTGCGGTCTTGCCCACGCCGGCCTCACCGGTCAGGATGGGATTGTTCTGGCGGCGGCGCAGCAGGATGTCGACCGCCTGGCGGATCTCGGCGTCACGTCCGATGACCGGGTCGATCTTGCCGTCACGGGCACGCTGGGTCAGCTGGGTGGTGTACTGGTCCAGCGCCGGGGTCTTGCTGGCAGCGCGCTGCTGCAGTTCGCCCACGGGATCGCCGCCTGCGCTGTCCTCTTCACCCGGCTTGCCGCCGGCATCTGCCATCGCGGGCGCTTCCACCGAACCTTCGGTGAGTTTGTGCAGGTCATGCTTCAGTTCGTCGACCTTGAATTTGGCAAACAGCTTGGAACCGCGATAGGCCAGTTGCGACAGATCGCTCTGTGTCAGCAGCGCCAGCAACAGATGGCCGCTGCGGATGGCGGGATTGCCGCTATCCAGCGAAGCGATCAGCCAGCCATGTTCGAACAAGGTTTGCAGATGAGGAGACAGCACCGGGGTCCGGGTATTGCCGTTCTTGAAGGTGCCGATTTCGCGTTCGAGATCAGCCTGCAGACTGTCGAGACTGATGCCGCTACGTCGCGCGATCAGGCAAAAGTCGGACTGCGGCTGCTCCAGCAGGGCCAGGAACAGGTGTTCCAGGTCCACCTCATACTGGCCGCGCGACATGCACAGCGTGGCTGCGCGTTCCGTGGCCAGGCGCGCGGACTCGTTGAGTTTGCTGATCAGGGATTTCAGGTTGATGCCCATGCTGCGTTTCCTTCCTGCTTTGAATGGCGACAGCCTTGGCGGCCATCTTGGTTTTTGTGGTTTTCTTTCACATCACTGAACGGCAATTTCGTAGCGGATATCGGCACGGTCCCTTGTTTCGGGCGCGGTGGCGATGAAGGTATCCCAGCCCAGGCGTCCTCCTTCATTTGTGCCCGCAAGCGCCATCCCGCGGACATCCTGCGCACGCAGCACCAGCTGCACTTCATATTCGAGCGTCGATCCGGTGAACATGCCCAACATGCGCGCCAAGGCCAGGGAGGCCTTCTTCCCTGGCAGGAACTGCTCGAAATCCTTCATCGCCAGCGGGCCGATGCGCAGACGCATGCGCAGGTCGCGCTGCCAGACTCGCTCGCCGGCCATGGCCGTGCCGAGGGCCGAATTGGTCGAACCCAGCATGGTCTGGTGTTCGCGCGGCACCTTGTACCAGTAGCCGACGAACTGCTCGATCTGCAACGGCACCGAGAAATACTCGCCCAATACCTTCTGCATGTAGGGTGCCGAGGCGGGACGGTGTCGGAAGGCCCCCGCGAAGTGCGCCAGGGATTCGTCGCGGACTCCGTTGCCCTCGATATCCTGCAGGCGCTCGCGCAATGAACGGAAACCGAGCCCGGACAGGGACAACAGCAACGGCAGGAAGGTATCGCGGCGGCCGGCTTCGTATTGAAAGGCCAGCCGGTACTTGCTCCACGCCTGATAGAACAGGGCGAGCGAACGCGTGGAAAAGGCATCCAGGAAAGCACGCGGACCTTCATCTCGCTGCTCGATCTGGTGACGGGCGATGCGCTCGGTGTAATGCGCAGGAAGCGAACCGCTGCCGCCCAGGAAGCCCATGAAGGTCGGCGTCAGCCGCACATACTTCATCTGCCCGCTGCGCAGTGCCTGTTCCATGTCAGCGACGGAGATAGTCTCATCTTCGCGCGGCGGATAGGTCTCAATCCCCTCGATTTCACTGGCAGGAAAGCCGAGTACGGTGCGATTGGCAAAGCGCAGGAAATCACTGACCGCACGTTCATGCGGCACTCCGTTGCGCTTGAACCAGAGTTCGATCATGCGCACGGCCTGGAAAAACTGGAAGCGGTGAGGAGCGGCGAACAGCCGCTCGATCACGCTAGGCTCAAATCTCCGCTGCGTGGCCTGCATTTGAGCAGTTCCTCCCCGGTTCTTTTGGATATCACGGTCAACTGCGAAAAGCTGTTGGCGTGGACGTACAAACCCATGAAGCGATCGATCACGCCGGCGAAGGCGTGCAAGCCGCTGCCGACGAAACCTTCTTCATCCACGGTCAGCTTGACCTCGATGCCGCGCACCAGGCTGGCGAACGGATTGCCCGGCAACCATGCGGTGGTGGCTTTGTGATCAATGGCGGCGATGGCACTGATCTGACGTTGCGAAATGGGTGAATTGGATTGGTCGTAAAGCGTGAGCATCTCCTGGAAGGCTTCCAGCCCGCCCCGCATGAGCGAGAGGTGATTCAGCGAGAGATGCGAGATCAGACGCCATTGCGCGCCGCGTCCGCGCTCGAAGCGCGAAGGCAGCGTCGGCTTGCGCAACAGGGCGGCGGTGCGGATCACGCCGCCACCTTCCAGACTCAAGTCTCCGCCCGGCAGGCCGTAGGTCAGCAAGGCAGGCAGGTCACGGTTGGTGCAGGTCAGCTCGATGCTCAGGGTATCGGTCTCGACCTTGGCCGGATCGAAATCGATATCGACGATCGAGATCTCCGTTTCATATCCGGGGCTTTTCAGGGCGACCAACTCATCACGGCGCATGGCCCAGTAATGACCATCACTCTCGGGAGCCTGGCCGTGGCGCAGGGAATAGAAGGGGCGGAAACGCGTGATCGATTCGCCTTGCGGCGTCTGGCGCACCAACTGGACCGAATCAATCGAGTAGACCTCGTAACCGAAGGCACGACGCCCGTCGGGCAGGACCGGGTAGGAGGCACCCGCATGCGTCAGGCGGATCGGATCTCCCCGCTGGCTGAACAGGTTGATGACCGGCGTGCAGCCCAGCAGCAGATTGGCCGCGCTGACGCCGCCGAGCTGGCGGGCGATATGCGAATCGGCGCGCAAGCCGGACAGGCCCAGGTGCAAGGTGAAGCTTTTGGTCCCGGCCGGCAGGACGGCGAGAATGGCCGACAGATCGATGTCGAAGAAATTGAATTTCTCGGGGAAGGCAAAATACTCGGTCAGCAGGCGATAAGCAGGATGCGATTGCGACGGGAAGTCGATCAGCGCGTCCTCTTCAGCGAACCCCACCTCGGCCAGCGGGACCTTGCGCAGCCCGGTCCAGCGGCCGCTGCGCGCCAGCTCGACCCAGGCAGCCGTGCTGCGCATGAAGAGGCTGTCACGCAGGGCGGCGCAGAACGAGGCCTCGCCATCGATGAAGACGCGCAGCGAGGCCAGGCCCAGCTTGGACAAGGTCACCTGCTCGGTGGTGGTCTCGATGGTGATGGACAGGGAGGATGTCACCGAAGTCGGCAACACTACCGCTTCAGGCGCGTCGATAATGGGAGAAAAGACCGCCTGTGCTAACCGGATGGGCGCGACCGGCACATCGTAAGCGCTCTGGAACCGGCAGATCACGCCCTTCACCGGCCGCGTGGATAGCGCCGTCCCGCGCGGGATGACGGTGGCGTTGGTCAGCTGCGCAGCCGAGGCTGCAGAGTCCATGCGCGCGATCGAGCAGGAGGGGAAAGGTCGCAGGTAATGCGGATAGAGGACCTCGAACAAGGCCTCGGTGAATTCGGGGTAGTCGTCATCAAGCCGCTTGGAGACCCGCGCGTTGAGCAGCGCATAGGACTGGATCATGCGCTCGATATGTGGATCCTCGCAGATCTCGCCGGCCATCAACAGGCTGCCTGCGATCTTGGGATAGCGCTCGGAGAACTCGCGGGAATAGCGCCGCAGGAAGCTCAGCTCGCGCTCGTAATAGGGAAGCAGCTCTTGCACTTAGACTCCTATGCGCGTGGTTCGCGACTTGCTGATCGAATATTGCAGGGTGGACGGCTGCAGGATGGCGTCAAAATTGACGGTCTCGCGCGCCGCATTGACCACGAGCAAGGCACTGATGGCGAAATTGAGGCGGTTGATCGAACCTTCCTGGATCTCCAGCGTGGCCTTGACGTTGCGCAATCGTGGCTCGTGCCGGGAGATGGCTTCTTCCAGGGAATGGCAGATGGCAGTGCGGTCATCCAGGCTGGCCAGGCTCATCCCGGCAAAATCATTGAGACCATAGGCGATGATGGAGGTGCTGCATTCGGGATATTGCTGCAGCAATTCCTCGGGCACGACGGAGCGCGTGTTGAGCATCGCTTCCAGATCGCGTGCGACGGCATCCTTGAGTTCTTCTATGGAAAGGCGGCTGACGACAGGGCTGAAGGAGGAACGCGGTCCATCATTCATCAGCTTGTCAAACAGGCTGGGCGCGAAGCCTTTCATATGCTTTCCCCCGTCTGGTGATCGAATTATCGGGTGGGTGAATCGACTGGCCTGGCCGACCAATCAACGATCTTGATAGTGAATCACACGGTGTTGAAAGCGGAAGTCCGCCGGAAGACCGGCGGACGTCATACGCTTCATGAATGGCTGTTCTTTTGCCGACAGCTCATCCGTTCAGTGCAAGGTTGCCTCAGATGACCTTGTTGGTCGACAGATCCCAACCGCCCGAGGTATTGCCGGCGGTCCCGCCATCCTTCTTCTGCTGGGTGTACTTCCACTTGACGGTGGAGTACTTCAGGCCGACCACTTCGTTCAGGATCTCGCCCGACTCGATGGAGGGAGCGACGCTGCTGATCATGACGTTGGTCAGTTCGATTTCGAAATAGCGGACGCGCTCGCCCTTGCCGTCGGCGCGCATGAATTCGAACTTGGCCTTCGGGATGGTCTTGCCCGAGGAAGAGTTTTGCAGCAGCAGGGGCGAAGCCAGGTCAGCCACCTTGGTGAACACGATGTCCTTGTGCTCGCAGCGCTCGGCGGTGTGGCCACCACCAGTCGATGCGGTTGCCGATTTCGGCTGCAGGACTTCCCAGTCAACGGTCTTGCACTCGATCCAATCCTTGTGCAGGTCATCAGTGGATTCACCCTTGATGCCGTCGATTTGCAGATAGACGTCAATTGCCATAACTTATCCTGTAAACATGAGGGAGGAAAAATAGTTAAGATTTACCTGCCTGCGGCAGCTCCGCAACCAGCCGGAGCGACACGGACAGTTCATCCAACTGAAAATGCGGACGCAAGAACGACACGGCGCGATAAACGCCTGGCCGTCCCGGCACTTCCGACACCTGTACCGAAGCTTCGCGCAGCGGGAATTGCGCTTTTGCTTCCTGCGTGGCGTTGTCATCCAGCAGCACGTATTGCGCGATCCAGCGATTGAGGAAGTCTTCGACGTTTGAAGCGGCAGCAAAGCTGCCGATCTTGTCCCGCATCATCGACTTCATGTAGTGAGCGATGCGCGAGACGGCAAAGATGTATTGCAACTGCGAGGACAGGACCGCATTGGCATTGGCCGCATCCGTGTTGTACTTCTTGGGCTTCTGAGCGGACTGGGCACCGAAGAAGGCGGCATAATCCGTGTTCTTGCAGTGGACCAGCGAGATGAAGCCCAGATCCGACAGTTCTTTCTCGCGACGGTCGGTGATGGCGATCTCGGTGGGGCACTTGAGGGCGACTTCGCCTTCATCCGTCTTGAAGGTGTGGGTGGGCAGGTCCTCGACCAGGCCACCACCTTCCACGCCGCGAATGGCCGCGCACCAGCCGAAGTCCTCGAAAGCCTTGGTCAGTTTGCTGCCGAAGGCATAGGCAGCGTTGCACCACAGGTATTTGGAGTGGTCGGTGCCATCCACATCCTCGACGAAGTTGAAGCCTTCAACGGTGGTGCCATCCTTGGGATTGAATGGCAGACGGCCGAGGAAGCGCGGCAGGGTCAGGCCGACATAGCGCGAATCCTCGGATTCGCGGAAGGACTTCCACTTGGCGTATTCGACCGTATCGAAGACCTTGGACAGGTCACGCGGCTTGCCCAGGTCGGCATAGCTCTCCAGGCCGAACAGCTCAGGCGATGCGGCGGTGATGAAGGGGGCGTGCGACGCAGCGGCGATGCGCGACATCTGCTCGATGAAGTACATATCTTCAGGCTGGCGCGTGATCTCGTAATCGCCCAGCAAGGCACCGAAAGGCGCGCCACCGAAGGTACCGAATTCTTCTTCATATACCTTCTTGAACATGGCGCTCTGGTCGAATTCCAGGGCCGAGTTGAAGTCCTTGACCAGTTCCTTCTTGGTGGCGTTGAGGATCTTGATCTTCTGATTCTCGCCAACGGTGGTGTTGCGCACCAGGTAGTTCAGGCCTGTCCAGCTGCCTTCGAGCTTCTGGAATTCGGGGGCATGCATGATGGCGCTGACCTGGTTCGAGATCAGATGATCCAGTTCGGCAATGCGGGCATCCAGGGTCGCCGACAGGTTATCGGAAACGACCACTGTCCCTTCCATGACCTGGCTGACCAGTTCGGTAATCAGATCCTTGGCGCGGTCATGCTCGGAAGAGGACTTGGCGACCTTGCTTTGTTCGACGATGTCATCCAGAAGAGTGCTGGAAGCAGCGGCAGGCGCAGCACTTGCGGCAGCTTCGGTATTGGCTTGAGCGGACATGGGGATCTCTTTTACTTGTTGGTTTGCTTGCTGAGTTCGGCCAGCTTCTCGGTGCTGTTGAGCACGTCGCTGAGGATGTCTTCCAGCTTGTCGTTGCCGGCGATCTTGTTGCGCAGATCGGCCAGCTTGGTGCGTGCTTCCAGCAGCTTGCGCAGCGGCTCGACCTGCTGCACCACGGACTCGGGACGGAAGTCTTCCATCGAGCGGAACTTCAGTTCCACCGCGAATTCCCCGCCTTTGTCGGAGAGCTCATTGGAGACGCGATAGACCGCGCGCGGCTCGATGCCCTTCATGACTTCGTCGAAATTGTCGGGATCGATGTTGATGAACTTGCGATCCTTCAGGCGCGGCTGCGGCACCTCCGAGTTGCCGCCAAAATCACCGACCACACCGGTGACGAAGGCCAGTTCCTTCTTCTCGATGGCGTCACCGATCTCGACGTCATACGTCATCTGCACGCGCGGGGGACGCACTTTCTGCAGTTTTTTCTGGATGCTTTCTCTTTTGGCCATGTTTGCTCCGCTGCTGTATTGAGTGAACGCCCCATTCGCCTGAGGCGGCTTGAAAAGCGGGGACAGCACAAGCTGCCCCCGCTGGCGCGCCTTACTTCAGATTGCCAAAGGGATTGGGACCGCTGCCACCGCCACTGCTGGCATTGCCGGCATCCGCATCTGCAGCCGGTGCAGGAGCCGCCTTGCGGGCTGCCTTGCCGCGCGGACGGACCGCTGCAACAGGCTTGGCCGGAGCGGGCACTAAGGTGTTTTCGCCGAGGCTTTCACGCAGGATCTTGGTCAGGTCCTGTGCTTCGGTCTTGACCGAACCATTCAATGCATTTTGTGAGCGCAGATCCCCCAGCGACTTGGTGGCCAGACGCAGACCGGAGACGGTCACGATGCTGTTGGCGACCTTGTCGGCGGGATCGCGCTTGAGGGCTTCCTGGGCGTTGACGATCGCATCACTGTAATCACCTGCATCGAAGCGGATCTGGGCGATACGCAGCCAGGGCGTCTTGTCAGCAGGGAAGCGGCTTGCCACTACCTTCAGCACCGACACGGCCTCGTCGGTCTTGCCTTCCGCCTGCGCGGTATTGGCCTGGGCCACTCCGCTTTCCAGCGTGTTCTTGGCCTCATCTTCCGGATTGGGCTTGCCCTGGGTATTGGCACAACCCGCCAACATCACCGCCAGCAACGCCGGAATGATCAGACCTGTCTTGAATTTGCTCGCACGCATTGGAAACCACTCCTTATATTTTTGACATTAAGAAAGCCTTGCACGACATCGCGCAAGCAAATTAGTCGGCACCGAAAAATTCCGGAGATTCCTGATTTTTAGGCTGCAAATGAGATGCGACGGCAGTTTTCTGGCGAAATTGATGCTTCTGGAAACCGCACTTTTTCACTACGCCACGTTCTAATCACGACTATCAGGTTGTTGCCCGACTTAATAGTTTTAAGTAATTTGAACTTAAGCTCGTCCAAATGTATCGCATAGACCTTCAAGGGAAAATGCAGTTCCACAATCTGTAAAGACTTCCTAAAATTTTTTCGGCTCGCGAGAAATCGCTCATCAGAAATCCAATAAACCGCACGGGGCAGCGTTGAAAAACCGATTGATTAATCACCTGACAACTGGAGTTGTCATTTTTTCTCTATCCGGCTGCGCCGCCGTCGGCGCGGCCTCCGGGGTCGCCCAGGCCGCCAAGTCCACGCTGGAGGCACTCGGCCTGAAGAAGCCGGACACGCCCGAGCTCCCGGACGCCCAGAAACAGCCGCGTACCGTGCCGATCAAGCTGCACGCGTCCAAGGCGCTCAATGTCGATTCGCAGCAGCGGCCGCTGGCCCTGGTGGTAAAAATTTATAAGCTCAAGCAGAACATTAGTTTCCAACAGGCGTCATATGACACGTTCCTGAGTGCGCAAAAAGAAAAGGAAGCCTTGGGAGCCGACCTGCTGGAGGTCAAGGAAGTCACGCTGGTACCGGGCCAGCGCTATGAAATTTCCGAAAAGGTCAGTTATGAAGCCGGCTACATCGGTGTCGTGGCGCTGTTCGTCAATCCGGCACCGCAGCGCTGGCGTGTCGTCTTCAAGGCCGATGAAGCGGAGAAGAATGGCATTACCGTCGGCCTGCAATCCTGCTCATTGACCGTGGGTGCGGGAGCCGTGGCCATCGATATGCAGGGCAAGCCGCTGGAAAAGAATCTGATGCTGGCACCGGTTCAGTGTCATTGAAATTCAAACAACAATTCGCAGGATATCGCGACATGACAATCATCACGACGGGGCAATCCAAGTGAATCACTCCAACAAAGTCCTCTGGGGCGAAGGTCTTTTCCTCCGGCCACAGCATTTCCAGCGCCAGGATCATTATCACGAAACACGCCTGCACCAGACCGCGCTGGCGCTCAATCCCTACTGCTGGGGCATCTCCTCCCTGCAGGTGGACCGCGATGCCCTGAACAACAATACGCTGCGCATCCTCGAACTGTCGGCCATCTTCCAGGACGGGGAAATCTACAAGGCACCGGATGGCGACGATCTGCCCGATCCTATCGAACTGACCGAAATCCCGCTTTCCCAACAATCCGTCACCTTCTACGCCGCCCTGCCGGCACTGAAGAGCTTCGGCAGCAATTTCGCCTCGGGCACCGGCAATCATCAGTCCAGTCGCTACATTCAAGACAACATCGAGACGCCGGATCTTTTCACCGATGCGGCCAAGGCGGAGATGAGCTATTTGAAGAAGGCAGTGCGGCTGGTCTCCGAGAACGAACCGCGCGACTCCCTGGTATGCATTCCGATCGTGCGCTTGCGCCGCGCAAGCTCATCAGGATTCGAACTGGATCCCGATTTCGTCGCCCCCAGCCTGTCGGTGCATGCGGCGCCCTTGCTGTTCCTGCGCCTGCGCCGCCTGCTGGATGCGTTGCAGGCCAAGGTCAGCGCGCTCTACGGACATCATCGCGAACCCAGCAAGAGCGTGGTGGAGTTCCGATCGGGTGACATCACCTCCTTCTGGCTGCTGCATACGGCCAGCACCGCTTACGCCAGCCTCTCGCACTATCTGAACAATCCCCTGCTGCATCCCGAGCGCCTGTATGAACAATTGCTCGGACTGGCCGGCTCGCTGATGACCTTCTCGCGCAGCCTGGCGCTGGCGGACCTGCCGCCGTATGACCATCGCGATCCTGGTCCGCCGTTTGCGCGGCTCGATGGCATCATCCGCGAGCTGCTCGATACCGTCATCTCGTCACGCTATTTCGCCATCGCCCTGCACGAGAGCAAGCCGTCGTATCACATGGGCATGCTGGACTCGGGCAAGATCGACGAGAAGACCAGTTTCTACCTGGCCGTCAACGCCGACCTGCCGGCCATCGAGCTGGTGGATGTGGTGCCGCTGCGCTTCAAGATCGGCGCGCCCGAGGATGTGGAGAAATTCGTGCTGGCCGCACTGCCCGGCGTGAAGCTGGTGCACTCGCCGCAAGTGCCGGCTGCCCTGCCCGTGCGCCCCGACACCTATTACTTCACATTGGAAAGCAAGGGTGCCATGTATGAGCGCATGCTGCAGGCGCAATCGATCTGCATTTATGTACCTTCCGGCATCCGTGACCTCAAACTCGAACTCCTGGCGGTGACGCAATGAACATGACTTCGGCCCCTTCCCTGCTCGATCAGGACCATCCCCCCCCGTCCCAGATGGCCGCAGCGCCAGTCAATGCGCGCTCGCTGCTGGATCTGATGTATGACGGTTTCTACGCGCTCTTCATGCTCAAGAATGGCAGCGCGCCGGTGGATGAAGCTTCGTTCTCGGTGAAGATGCAGAAATTCCTGGGCGATGTGGAACGCAATGCGAAGAAACTCGACGTCTCCCCGGAAGATGTCTACGCCGCCAAATACGCGTTCTGCGCCTCGGTCGATGAAATCATCCTGCGCTCCAGCTTCGGCATCCGCGACGCCTGGGAGCGCCGTCCGCTGCAGCTGACCATGTTCGGCGATCAACTGGCAGGTGAAAATTTCTTCAAGCAGCTGGAAGACCTGCGGGTCCGCGGCAATGCGCACATCCAGGCGCTGGAAGTGTTTCACATGTGCCTGTTGCTGGGGTTCCAGGGCAAGTACGCGCTGGAAGGTCCGGAGAAACTGAATTATCTGACTGCACGGCTGGGGGACGAAATCGCCCATCTCAAGGGCAAGAGCGCCGGCTTCGCGCCACATTGGGCGCGGCCTGACGCCATCGTCAACAAGCTGCGCAATGATGTGCCGCTGTGGGTGGTGGCTTCGCTGTTTGCCTTCATCGCCCTGTTCGCGTACCTCGGCTTGAACTGGATGCTGACCAGCGGCACGGAGAACGGACTGGCCGGCTATTCCGATATCGTCAAGCTGGCACCGCGTACCGCTAACCTGACCATCACCCTGCCCTGAACGCGATCTCTCCCCTGATAGTCTTGGAAGGCCACACAGATGAATCTGCCTTTTCCCGATTCACTTTCCAGCGTCATCAACCAACTCTTCGGCCCTGGCCTGTCGCAACACGCGCGCCTGATCACGCTGGCCAGCGCGCAGGAAGCTGGATTGCCCGAATCCCTGGTCGTGGAGCGATTCCACGGCCAGGAGAGCGTCAATGACAACTTCCAGTTCGACATCGATGCCCTTTCGGTTTCCACCGATCTCGATCTCAAGCAGTTCATCGGTACTGAACTGACCCTGCGTCTGCTTCAGGCCGACGGCAGCCGACGCGCCTGGCACGGCTACTGCACCCAGGCTTCGTGGCTGGGGGCCGATGGCGGACTGGCGCGCTACAGGCTGCGGCTGGAATCCTTCCTGGCCTTCCTCGACCGCCGCCGCGACAGCTTCCTGTTTCAGGACATGAACGTTACCGACATCGCCAGCGCCGTCCTGAAGGAATACCCGCAAGCCAATTTCGCTCTGGATGTCACCCAGACGCTGTCCAAGCGCGACATCTGCACGCAATACCGCGAGAGTGATTTCGCCTTCCTGCGCCGCATCCTGGCCAGCGAGGGCCTGAACTTCCGCTTCGAGCATCAGCAGGAGGGTGAGCAAGGCCAGGCCTCCGGCCAGCAACAGGCGCGACACAAGCTGGTCATCTTCGACCGCGAGGCCAAGGCACCTGATCTTCCCGGCGGCGATACGCGCATCCGCTTTCACCGCATCGCCGCCACCGAATCCAGCGATGCGATCACCGACTTCAGCGCCGTGCGCAGTGTGCGTTCCAACGCAGTGGCGCTGGCCAGTTGGCATCCCGAGAAGATTTCTTCACCTTCGGCCGAAGAGAGCTCCAGCCTGGATGCCGGCGAAGTCCCTACCTTGGCGGTCTACGACGGCACCGGCCAGCAGGACTTTGCAGACCAGGAGGCGGCCGCGACCCATGCGCAGTTGATGCTGCAGGCCTTGGAAATGCAGAACAAGCGCTTTGAGGGCGCAGGTGCGGCACGCCAGCTCAGTGCAGGAACGCAATTCACGCTGAGCCAGCATGAGCGCTATCCCGAAGGCGAGAACCGCTTCAAGCTGCTCTCGGTCAGCCACAGCGCCCGCAACAACTTCGACAGCAACATTGCCCAGATCCTCGATCAGGTCGCCCCCGCCTCGCTGGGAAATTTGTTCGGCAAGACGCCCTCTTCGGGCAGCGTATCCGAGGACGACCTGAAGGCAGGGACCTACCGCAACAGCTTCGTCGCCGTGCGTGAGGTAGTCCCCATCGTTCCTGCTGCAATCACGGAGCGCCTCAAACCCACGGCGCGCGGCACCCAGACTGCGCTGGTGACCGGCCTGCCGGATGCGGCCGTTACCACGGACCGCAATCACCGCGTCAAAGTCCAGTTCCACTGGCAGCGCGGGAAGTCGCCCAATCCAGGCGGCTTGCGCGAGACCGGCAATCTCGATGACAAGGACGGCAATGCCCCCGGCAACGACGCCTCCGGCACCTGGGTGCGCGTGGCAGAAGCGCAGTCCGGCCCCAACTGGGGCAGCCAGTTCACGCCGCGCATCGGCAGCGAAGTGCTGATCGATTTCATTGAGGGCGACATTGACCGTCCGGTCGTGGTCGCACAACTCTACAACGGTAATGATGTACCGCCCTTCCCGGCGGGAACCGAGTCTGACGCCAACCACGCCGGAACGATTTCAGGCTGGCACAGCACGGCGCATGATGGCAGCGGTTTCAATCAATGGGTGGTGGACGATACGCAGTCGCAACTGCGCATGCGTCTGGCCTCGAGCCAGGGCAAATCCCAGCTCAATCTCGGCCATCTGATCGATCAGGCAGATACCGGAGCCCAGCGTGGCAACTATCGCGGCCTGGGCTTTGAACTGCGTACGGACGCTTGGGGCGTAGTGCGCGGTGCGGAGGGCTTGCTGATTTCCTCGACGGCGCGTCCGGTTGCGGGTGCCAGCGTCACCAGCACGCAGATGGATGCCCACGAAGCTGTGGCGCAGTTGAAGGGGGCGCAGCAACTTGCGCAGACCATGGGCGAGGCGGCCACACAGCAGCAGGCGCTGCACAGTGCGGACGCCTACCAGGCCAAGACTGATTTCATCTCCGTCATCGACCCGCAGGATCAGGGCAAGCATCCGGCCAGCGTCAATGGTCAGGACGCATTCAAGAGCCAGGCGGGCTCCCGTGAAAGCGACAGCTCGCAACCGGTCGAAAAGTTCAGCAAGGCCGCTGTACTGATGGAGTCACCCACCAACGTCAACTGGGCCAGTGCGGCTTCCACCGTGCTCTACGCTGGCGAAAACCTTCACTGGACCACACAGGGGGATACCCACTGGACTGCCGCCGACACCGCCAGCCTCGCGGCGGGCAAGGCAGCCACGCTGTTTGCGCACGACGGCGGCATCCAGGCCTTCGCCGGCAATGGCCCGGTTTCCTTGCAGGCGCATACCGATGCGCTGGAGATCCTGGCAGACAAGGATGTGAGTATCATCAGCGTCAATGAAGGTATCGAAATCAAGGCGCGCCAGAAGATCGTGCTGCAGGCGGGGCAGGCTTCGGTGACGCTGGAGGGCGGGAATATCACGTTTGCCTGTCCGGGGACGTTTTCGGTGAAGGGGGGGACGCATGCGTTTCCGGGTGGGGCCTCGCTGGCGGCCTCTCTATCCCCTCTGCCTGATCCCAATGCTGAAATAAGCAACTTCATCGATATCAATTATCGGGACGTCTATGGAGAGCCGATGCGGGACGTCGCGTACAAAATCAAGTTCTCGGACGGTGCCACCATTCAAGGAAAATTGGATGCGAAAGGAAGTGCGCATCATGAAAATGTGCCCCAGAAGCCGACCCATGTGGAATACGAACCGAGGACACCCGATCCGGAGTCACCTTGGAAACCCCTATCCGAGCTGGTCGCAAAGGCGCAGGAAAAATTTAATTCTTAACGGCGCTTTCCTATCAATCCATGAATGACCAATTCGAAAATGCTCTGGCCTGGTTTTCTTCTGCGCCTGGCCGGTGGATCTCAAGTGCGAGAAAAGATCTCTCGGCTGCAGGAGAATGGCTCTGGGGCGTGATTCAGGGTGATTTCAACGAGAATCCGACGACAGCGCAAACTGCGGTGAGTACCGTAGTTTCGATGATCCCGTTTGTAGACCAGATTTGTGATGTTCGGGATATCGTCGCGAACTGCAAGAAAATCCATTCGGAGCCCAATGAAGTATGGCACTGGGTAGCTTTGTGCTTGACGCTGATCGGCCTCTTCCCGACGTTGGGATCGTTGGTGAAGGGCTGCGGCAAAGTGATGTTCTCGGCGCTACGCCGCGCTTCACTAGGAACAGCCAGAAAGGCAACCGCCGTATTGCCCGATATGACGAAATATATCGAACTCAGCATTTCTCTCCTGAACCGCTTTCTTGCTAGACCTGAGGTCGTCAAAACGCTGAGAGCATTGAAGATCGATAATCCCTATAAGTATCTCGCCGTGAAGCTGCGGGAAGTAAAAGCCCAAGTGAATGTCGGCAAGTTGCTTGCGGCCTTTGATGATGGGAAGAAAGCCACTTTATCGCTTCTGGAGTTGGTCAGAAAATGGGGGGGAGCTGCTTTGGGTGATCGCGCCATCGGTCTGATGAAACTGGTAAATGAAGTGCGCGCTCAAGCAGATCGGATGCTTGCCAAGGCGCTGAAACCTCTACAAGATCTGTTGGACCAGCTAGCCCGGCGCTTGGATATTGAATCGGACATGCTCCATCGCGCCCGTCTCAACACAGTCAATCCACATGGCTTCCGCAGAACCACCACTGATGCAGAAAAGGAGGCTTTCGATAAAGACCTTCCGTCTTGGGCGACCAAATCCAAGACGTTGAAGTATCCTCCACTGGAAAAAGCGCCCCCCATTCCCCCGGGGTATCCTCGATTTGATGATGGGCTCGCCACAAAAAATGCGTACGACACTTTCAATACCATACGACCATTGGACCTGCCCCCCGGCACCAAACTGCGTCGGGTGCTTGACCCGAAGTCAGCGGACAATTCGATCTGTTGGATGACTGAAGAAGAATTCCAGAAGCTCCAGAGCAAAGCAGACTGGCGCAAACGCTTCGCAGTCTGGGCAAGCTGGAATAGCAACGGGGAAGTGATTACCTACATTGTTCCCGAAGGCGGCCTAAAGGTGTGGGAGGGTGTGGTAGCTTCGCAGAAATTGAAGAATTCAAGCTATGTGCTTGAAGGTGGAGCACGACAAATTGTGGTCAATCCGGATGACCTGAAGAAAGCCTTGGTGAGCAAGCGACAACCTACCCATTGGGGCTATGATGAATTCGGTCAAAAGACCGATCTGGTTGGTGTCCCGGTTCTCACTAACAATTGGTACGAGTCGAAAAAGAAATGATTAACTCTCCTGGCCATCTCGATCCACAAGAGATTTTTCTCTTGGAACGTTACACATCTCTTGAATACCTGGGCCAATTGCGAGACAACTGGCACAAGCTACTTGAATTTGTAGAATCACGGCTGAGTCAGTTCATGCAAAACTTGCCTCCCGATTACCGCAATCGTGCTTTACCTGAACAGCCTGATATCGTTTGGGGAGAGCAGGTGCTTCCCAACTTCCGAGATACATTCGACAGCCTCTGCAGCGGTTATATCAAGCTGTCTCATGGAGACCTCGATGGGCTCAACAGCGCGCATGGAGTGCGCTCTGACTTCAAGGGGCAGCTCGAATTTTCCGCCGAGTGGATGGGCGAGGAAGGCGTACGTACGTATCGGCACCTGCTGAGTCAGGCGCTCGTCCGGGCGAGCAACATCATTTCTACTCTAGGTGCATACTGGTCGGCCGGAACCTTGTCACCCGGCTATACGCCGGAGGATCGCGGGCCACTCGATGCGCCGGATACCTGGCCTGGCTACGCGCTTGATCCTTCGACCACCGCGCGAACAGGACAGCCACCACCAAGACCAGGCATCTATGTTCCAGACCAATCCAATTCCAGTGCTCAGTTCCTGGGCCCGGATATTGATGAGGCTCCCGAATGCAGCATATTCTTGGGAATGCAATCTCTCTACATTCCTGGTACCTCGGAAAAATACGGCGAAGAAGCTCTGCATCAGACTGCTCCATGTACATGGACGCTGGTCAAGAAGGTGGCCCATCAACGGAAGATAACATCGCTAAACGCACCGCAGGATTTCCAGCGACGCGTTGCAAGCGGAGAACTGTGCCCGGAGGATGGATATTATTTCACGCCTGCCCAACTGAATTCCCGACGCAAATTCAAGCGCGGAGAGACCATGCCAAGCCTGAATTCCCAATATGGCGCCACAATCTGGCAATGGGACTCCGATCAAGAATGAAGATAAACGGAGGGCTTCAAAGCTGACATGTGCTCAACGGTATCGATATCCATTACCTGGATGTTGGGGAGAATTTCAAATGGCTGAACGCTCTGTCTGACCGCTGACGATCACGCTGAGAAATTCCCGGTGCATTCATCTTTTTACTCCCTCGAATACCAGCGGGCTCGTGTGTCCACCGCATTCAAATCCACGATAGGCAGAATGCTGATTTTCGTTATGGCGACCGCAATAAGCGAGATGAGGACTCTCTTATCCAAGCCGGGCAAGACCAAATAGACAATGAGATCGCACTGCAGCTTCACTTTATATTTGCTTTTGCTAGGAGCCTTGGGTATGCATGGGAAGCATGCGCTTGCCGAATCCGCCGTAACGAGCGAGGCCATTCATCTCAACATTCACGAATCGGCGACATCGCTCAAAGAAGCGTATCCCAGCCGTTTCAAGGCAAGCCAACACCCCGGCAACCTCCAATTCTTCACTGCTGAGTGGCAGGCCAGCAAGCCGGGCAAGGTCATCTTCGACCATGGTCCGCAATCGTTTTCGATACCGTCCGTGCTCAGCGTCACGGGAACCGCTTCCGCCAGGTTTGCGGCAGAGCATATTTCGCAGTGGTCCGTGAATGGTGGGGTCAGCGATGCAGAAACGATTTCCCATGACGACGCGCGCAAACAATTTACCGTATTGCTGCACGCACTGAGCGCAGCAGGTTGGTCGAAGGTAATCCCGATCAGCCGCCCGCGACTCAAAGGTGAACAAGCGCTGGCCTACGCGCTGAAGAACTCCGGCTATCCGCTCGACCCTTCGCATGACCTGTCGCTGGCGCAATGGATGAGGCTGGCTGACGGCACTCCCTGGCTCTTTTACGCCGATCACGTGTTCCTCGAAATCAAACTGTACCGGGATCCCAACCGGCTTGATCCGGACAAGAGTGGTGCGTACTTCGTTACCTATTCATTGACGGCGCAGGACGCCTATCTGCGCGGCTATGTCGATGATGAAAAACTCGACAACTGGAAGATGGAATTCAGGAAGGAACTACCTACCTTGAAGCAGGCGCGAGAAAAGAAGGAAGCGCAACTGAAGAATGACAACGTCACCATCGATCAGGCTTATCAGGATCCGGCGGTCTTCCAATAACGTCCGGTACGAATTGCTGGCATGGTGATCTCTGCCCGCTGACGATCAAGCTGAGGAAATTCCCAGTGCATTCATCTTTTACTCCCTTGAATACCAGCGGACTCGTGTGTCCTACGCATTCAAATCCACGATAGGCAGAATGCTGATTTTCGTTATGGCGACCGCGATGCTGGGCGGCTGCGGCAATGGCAGCGGAGCCGAGCACCGCGCAATGGACGAGCGCATTCATATCCAACTCGGCCAGTCCGGCGACGATATCCTCAAGAACTATCCCGGACTATTTTCGATGAGCGATCATCCCTCTGGCGCAAAGTTCTATGCGGCCAGATGGACCAAGGACGCGCGCGGCACAGTTGAAATCGGGCCATCGGAGACACTGTTTGTCATTCACCATGCGTTGAGCGCAACAGGGAATTACTCGCCTTCATTTGCCAACGAAAACATCATCGAATGGAACATCAATGCTGGCCTGGCGGAAAGCAGTCTGATCATGCACGACGATGCAAGGAAGCAATTTCAATCCATTCGTGCAAATCTGCGCAAGGCCTCCTGGCATCGCTATATCGATCCGGATGCCCCCCCCGCCTGTCGGGTGCAAACGCACTACGCTATGCAGAATCCTCGTCCTCCATTTATGGACTGGATACGGATTACGAGCCAACCCTGGACGAATGGATGCATCTTCCCGGGCGCACGCTTTGGAAACTCTGGAGCAAGGAGGGCTACCTGACGATCGCCTTGTCCCGCGATCATCCTCTGAACGACGTCAACCAGCCGGGTGCCTACTTCATTGAATTCAACCTCCGGAGTGAAAAAGAGCAATTCCGCCAACTGGTGGGCTCTGACAAGCGGACGGTTTGGCAGCAAGCATTACCCGCTGAAATGAAGCTGCTGAAAGAAGAGCGCCAGCAGGCCGAAAGCGCTTTGCGCAAACAGGGAGTCAACATTGACGAAGCCTATCGGGATCCGCCGGGCTTCTGATAATCGCCTACCCACCCAAAGCGAGATGAGGACTCTCTTATCCAAGCCGGGCAAGACCAAATAGACAATGAGATCGCACTGCAGCTTCACTTTATATTGCTCATGCTAGTGAAAGCATTCCGGCTATTCCGAGTTGGCGCGATGACTTCCATGTTCTGGATCATCGCGCTCCTGACCGCCTGTTCTCCCGACAAATCAGAGAAGTCGATCAATATGCTCCATCAGATCGAAATCAGCGCCAATCAATCCGGCAAAGAACTTCTCGCACGCTACCCAAATCAGATAGTTCTGATCAACAGCCCCCCCCAACGTCAACTTTTATTCAGTGGACTGGCCTCGCGATGCCTTGGGTGCCGTGGAGATACGCAACGGCACACACGCATTCATGCTCAATGATGTTCTTGGAATTTCTGGTAACGAGGATTCCCACTTCCCGGACGAAAATATCATTGAATGGAACATCTACGCCGGCTTGGGCGCTGAAGAGCATATCCCGCACGATGAGGCAAGGCAGAGAATGATGCGCATCCTGAACAACATAAGAGCCGCTGGCTGGCGTCACTACACAGAGCGCTCGCTGCCGCGGCTGAAAGGAGCGCAAGCCTTGCACTTTGCCATCACCTCACCGGTGCACTCGCTGGATCCCGCCTACGTGCCTGACCTGGATGAATGGATGAGTCTTCCCGCTGATGCGACATGGCGCTTCCAGCTTGACAATGCTTACCTGACCTTGACCCTGACCCGCGACATGGAACGACTTGACAGAAACAAGCCAGGCGCTTACTTCCTCAAGTTATCCCTGGTTGGCAGCAAGGAAGAGGCACGTCAGATAGTTGGGCCTGCAAAGCGATCAGATTGGCAAAACGCACTCACTTCGGAATTGCCGCTATTGAAGCAAGACCGGGATCAGGCTGAAGAGACGTTGCGACGACGCGGCGTTGTCATCGATAGCGCTTACCGGGACCCATCCATTCCTTGAAAGCCTGCTTCAGGTGAAAGTTGAAAGAATGGATGCATCTTCCCGGGCTTTGCACAAGAAAAAACGGCCTGATCGCAGATCAGGCCGAGTGGTCATTTCCGCAGCAAGGACAACTGCATCAAGCTGCTGAAGCAGAATCCGCCTGCGCAAACAGGGCACGCGCCTTGTGCAGCTTGCGATAGCTATCCAGCAAGCGCTGATGGCGATCCAGCCCTTCGAGCTTCATGCTGGTCGGCGTCAAGCCAAAGAAGCGGACGCTGCCGTTCACCGATCCGATGGCCGCATCCATGCGCACGTCGCCGAACATGCGGCGGAAGTTGGTCTCATAGTCGGATAGCTCCAGCTCATCATCCAGCTCCACTTCCAGCACGACATTCAACGCCTGGTAGAAAAGGCCACGTTCCACCGAGTTGTCGTTGTATTGCAGGAAGGCACCGACCAGGTCGTGCGCTTCTTCAAACTGCTGCAGGGCCAGATTGATCAGCAGCTTCAGTTCAAGGACGGTCAGTTGGCCCCACTCGGTGTTCTCATCGAAGTCAATTCCGATCAGGGTGGCGATGTCCGAGTAATCATCCAGCTCGTTGTTTTCCAGACGATCGAGCAAGGCAGCCAGGGCCTTGTCATCCAGACGATGCAGGTTCAGGACATCCTCGCGGAACAGCAGCGCCTTGTTGGTGTTGTCCCAGATCAGATCCTCGACCGGATACACCTCGGAATAGCCCGGCACCAGGATGCGGCAAGCGGTCGCTCCCAGTTGGTCGTAGACAGCGACATAGGCCTCCTTGCCCATCTCCTCCAGAATACCGAACAGCGTAGCGGCCTCCTCTGCGTTGGAATCTTCGCCCTGGCCGGAAAAATCCCATTCCACGAATGCGTAATCCGCCTTGGCACTGAAGAAGCGCCAGGACACGATGCCGGACGAATCGATGAAGTGCTCCACGAAGTTGTTGGGTTCCGTGACGGCATTGCTCTCGAAGGTCGGCTGCGGCAGATCGTTGAGCCCTTCGAAGCTGCGTCCCTGCAGCAGTTCCGTCAGGCTGCGCTCCAGCGCTACCTCAAAGCTCGGGTGTGCGCCGAAGGAAGCAAACACGCCGCCTGTGCGCGGGTTCATCAAGGTCACGCACATCACCGGATAGACGCCACCTAGCGAGGCATCCTTGACCAGTACCGGGAAACCCTGTTCTTCCAGTCCCTTGATACCGGCCACGATACCGGGATACTTTGCCAGGACCTCCTGGGGAACATCGGGCAGGCAAATCTCGCCTTCCAGGATTTCACGCTTGACCGCGCGCTCGAAAATCTCCGACAGACACTGCACCTGCGCTTCAGGCAAGGTATTGCCGGCACTCATGCCATTGCTGACGAAGAGATTCTCGACCAGGTTGGAGGGGAAATACACCACCTGGCCATCCGACTGGCGCACGTAAGGCAGCGAGCAGATGCCGCGCTGTGCGTTGCCGGAATTGGTATCGACCAGATGCGAAGCGCGCAGCTCGCCATCGGGGTTGTAGATCTCCAGGCAATACGTGTCCAGGATCTCCTTCGGCAATTTGTCCCCGCGGCCGGGCTTGAACCAGCGCTCGTTGGGGTAATGCACGAACTCCGCATTGGCGAGCTCCTCGCCCCAGTAGGAACCCGCATAGAAGTGGTTGTTGCTGATGCGCTCGATGTACTCGCCCAGCGCCGAAGCCAGCGCACTTTCCTTGGTGGCGCCCTTGCCGTTGGTGAAGCACATCGGCGAGTGCGCGTCGCGAATGTGCAGCGACCACACATTGGGAATGATGTTGCGCCACGAAGCGATCTCGATCTTGATACCCAGGTCCGCCAGCAAGCCGGACATGTTGGCGATGGTCTGTTCCAGCGGCAGGTCCTTGCCCAGGATGTGCGTGCTCGTGCCAGCCTCGGGCTTGAGCGTCAGCAGCGATTGTGCGTCGGCGTCCAGGCTCTCCACTTCTTCGATGATGAATTCCGGTCCCTGCTGCACCACCTTCTTGACGGTACAGCGCTCGATGGAACGCAGGATGCCGCGGCGGTCTGCTTCCTCGATGTCGGGTGGCAGTTCGACCTGGATCTTGAAAGTCTGCTGGTAGCGGTTTTCCGGGTCGACGATGTTGTTCTGCGACAGGCGGATATTCTCGGTGGAGATGTTGCGCGTATTGCAGTACAGCTTCACGAAATACGCTGCGCACAGGGCCGATGACGCCAGGAAGTAATCAAAGGGACCCGGCGCCGAACCGTCTCCCTTGTAGCGGATGGGCTGGTCGGCGATGACGGTAAAGTCGTCGAACTTGGCTTCAAGACGCAGCTTGTCGAGGAAGTTGACTTTGATTTCCATGGCGAGATTCCGAGAATGAACCGAAGAGATGGCGGTAAGGCGTGCGAGCGACAGCGGCCCACAATTTTGTCGCGACGACGGCGACGGCCGTGGAGCGAGTCCGGCAGTCGTCGCGCAAAAGAGCTTCGATGATAGCCTAGTGCGGTTGCACCAGCGTTGCCGGCCCATGTTGAGCACGCAGCGCGCTGCTGGATCACGATGGGCCTGCAAGATTGCGAACCAAAAGAAAACGGCTCACATCGCTGTGAGCCGCTTCGGTATTTGGTGCTGGCTGCAGGACTTGAACCCGCCACCCCCTGATTACAAGTCCGGCGCGAAATTCAATTATATCAAATACTTAGTTCATTTTTTGCTTCGCAATTGGCAAATTTATCGCCTCGCAAGCCCTTATTGGGCCAGGTTCGTTTGATAATTGCGAAGCGGAATTCGTCATCGCAGATGCGAATGCTATGCTTGCAAATCAAAACAAATAGGGGGCCAAGTGAAGGCAAAGGACTTTGCAAAAGAGCTACGAGAGCTTATCGAGGGAATTAAGGCCAAGGGCAACGAAACGATTGTATGTGACGCATTGATAACCTATCTTGCCAACTACGAAAACACTGCCGCATCCGATCCCACACCCTTGGAGGTGGAGCAATTCAAGTTGCAAATGCAGAGCCAAATGGAGCAGATAAAACGGGCTCACGAAGGGCAACTAGAAATGTTCCGCTCAGTAATTTCCTCAGGGCAAGCCGCGATCAAAACCGGCTTCTTGCTTAATGGTGGTGCATCTATAGCCATGTTGGCATTCATAGGGCATCTCAGCGAGAACTCCGCCCCGTTGGTGCCACAGTTCTCCCAAGTTCTCATTCCATTTGCCCTAGGCGTCCTATTGAGCGCTGTGTTGTCCGGCGTAACCTACTTGTCTCAGTGGCTTTATGCGTCAACGCGACCAGGAGTCAAGCGCGCAGGATTCGCCGCCAACATTGGCTGCATTTTTCTCGGCCTTTTGAGTTATGGGATGTTCTCGTGGGGCCTCTGCCGTGCCTATGACGCTTTCCGTTCTTTTAGCTGACTATCAGATCAAGCGAAGATCACCACGCAACAAATTGACGTCCACTACCAAGACAAACGCCCGCTTCACGCGGGCGTTTGTCTTAGCAGCCCCTTCCGAAAAATCCATAACGGCAAATTTACGAGAATCAAGAGTTCAGTCACCGCAAGAAATCTCACCAATTGCGAAACACTAGACTTCTTGGGCCACCATCGCGCCGGCGATCCGAAAACGCCTAGCAATAATGGAAAAAATAAAATAGAATCAACATTAAATAATTTACCGCCAATCGCAACTCATTGATTTAAAGAGAATTACGTGGAAAATTTTCCAAAAAAAGAGCTACTCAACATTATTAAGACCGGAATGACAGGGTCTCGCAGTGCCTTCGCACTCGCCGTGGGCCGTTTTGCTTCCAAGTTGAAACAAACTGATTTGGAGCTCGCTCAAGAGATGTCAAAATTTCTGTCGACTGAGCATGTTATGCGCGGCGCCACCGAGTTTGCGCCTATACCTGTTGACGCAGACTCGCGGATGGAGTTGGTCGAAACTATTTTCCCCGTTTCGCTGGAGAAGCGACCCATTCTAGATCTGCCTACGCAAACGACCCTCGATGGGGTGTTGAGAGAATGGGATAGCCTGGAAGAACTGCTAAAAGAAGGCCTTGCCCCAGCGCGCACGCTCCTTTTTTGCGGGCAGCCTGGCGTGGGGAAAACGTTAGCGGCACATTGGATGGCACAGGAACTCAAACTTCCTCTACTAACGCTCAATCTTGCGACAGTCATGAGCAGTTTCTTGGGAAAAACAGGGAACAACCTGCGTGCGGTCTTTGATCATGCAATGACAAGACCGTGTGTCCTACTACTTGACGAGTTTGATGCTATCGCCAAACGAAGAGACGACGAAACTGATGTTGGCGAGCTGAAGCGACTTGTTAACGTTCTATTGCAGGCTTTAGATGACTGGCCAGCCAATGCTCTATTAATAGCTGCTACCAATCACGGAGAACTCTTAGATCCCGCGGTATGGAGGCGATTCGATCACGTTCTCAAGTTCGAACCTCCCGGCCGCCAATTGATTCAGGAGTACCTTGCCGAGTTTGTCGAATCAGAGCAGGTACGAGTTAGCCTGGCATCTCTCTTACATGGCGAATCGTTTAGCTCCGTCGGGCAAATTGTAATGTCGGCTCGGAAAACAGCTTTACTTGAGAGAACCGAACTTGTTCCGAATTTGGTTCGCAATGCAATCAAATTGCGTTTATCGAAAGGTGGGATGGCTAAGCCGCTCGATGGCGAAATGCTGCTTATGTTTTTCGAAGGTCATTCTCGCAGAGATATCGCTACTCACTTCGGGAAAACACATCCAACTGTAAGCAGCGTAATAAAACGTTATTTGGGAGAGTGAAGTGGTGGCAACAAATATTATTCTTGGCTACGGAGAAACCTTAACATCCCCTTATGAACTTAAGCGTTCATCGGGCCCCAAAAAGTATCCCTATCAGATTGGAGAACAGCGACAACTCCTTGGCCAGCAACTGGAAGAACTCCGGGCTGTGCGATCGTCTTTGCCACAGGAAGTAAAGACCAGAGGTGAGTCTGTCGCCAAGTTTGTTTTGCATCCTGCATTTCTCGCTAAGACCCACCATCCAAATGCGCTTCTTTCTGCTAGTGGACTACGGTGCATTGGTAGTCGCTCGACATATGTCACGCCTCGAAGACTTACTAGAACAGGCTCATCCAATGGGGAGGCAATTTTCACGGCGGTTCTATATGTCGCTGGCATAGAAAAATCGTTCTCTCGCCTTGAGACGATGCTGATGTCACCGCAAACGGCGGCGACACATCAAAAAGCCTTTTGTCGTTTCGAGTCGATCCTTCCCTTTACTGAGCAGGACAAAAATCTAGTTTCGGTCAAAAGCGAGAGGCCGATTATGTTGGAAGCGGTACTGCATGCTTCTGCCGACGACAAAGATATTCTTGAGTCCTTCTCTAGCTATGTAAATTCCCTGGGGGGAACAACTCAGGTTAGCCGCGCTTTATGTGTTGCCGGACTAACGTTTGTTCCTGTAACACTTCCACCGAGTCAAGCTTCGACTTTGGGACTATTTCAGCTTCTTCGGGCCGTCCGGGTAATGCCGTCGCTTAGAATTGGTGGTCGAGGAATGCGGGCCTCGAATGTCGCGGTGAGCCAGCTTCCAACAGTACCGGCGTTGGACCAGAAGCTGCGCGTGGGAATATTCGATGGCGGATTGGGACATTCCGATCTAAGTACGTGGGCAACCGAAACAATCCTCCCTGGGACCGAAACAACTTCATCGGCATATTTGAGCCATGGCAACGGAGTGACCAGCGCATTCCTTTTCGGGCACTTGGATGAGACTACCGGGGAGTTTCCACAACCTTATGCGAATGTTCATCATTACCGATGCATTAGCCCCGAGCTTCAGTTACAAGACGGGGTTCCAGACGTTGATCTCTACGCGGTTCTCAGTCAGATCGATGGAGTTCTTTCCGCGCAAAAGCTGGACTTTGTGAATTTCAGTGTTGGCCCTTATATGCCAATAGAAGACGACGAAGTTCATCCTTGGACCGCCTTGATCGACAAACATTTGGCGACCGGAGAAACATTTGCGACCATTGCAGTAGGCAACGATGGTGATAAACCTTGGCCAGAGTGCCGGGTACAGCCCCCCTCGGATATGGTCAATGCAATCGCCGTTGGAGCCTGCGACACCAACGGAACAGATTGGCAGAGAGCCACGTACAGTTCTCACGGCCCCGGCCGCAGTCCGGGGATGGTCAAGCCCGATGGGGTTTCGTTTGGAGGCTCAGATGACGAACCGTTCGTCGTCTACAACCCGCTGGCGAACCAATACACTTACACATCAGGGACCAGCTTCAGCGCACCTGCCACGCTTCGAATCGGAGTCGGTGTGAAAGCATCCTTGAATTCACCGTTGACAATGCTAGCGGTAAAGGCGCTAATGGCTCAACACGCGCGACGGCCCGAAGGTATGCTAATGAGCCATGTCGGCTACGGGTGTTTCCCCCAAACTGTTGAGGATGTGTTGACGTGCGAAGATAACGAAGTTCGTGTCATATACCAGGGGACGTTAACCGCGGGGCAAAACCTCCGTGCTTTCATTCCGTTCCCCTCGCTCCCTTTAAATGGGCGAGTTACGTTACGCGCCACCTTATGTTTTGCAAGTCAAACAGACCCTGAACACGCCGTAAATTACACGCGTGCCGGCTTAACCGTATATTTCCGTCCAAAGAGAGCTTCCAAGAAGACGATGACCTTTTTCTCCGCATCGAAAATGTACACGTCGGAGTTACAGGCGCGGACCGATGAGCAGAAGTGGGAAACGACCCTCAAACAAGAGCACAGATTCAATGCTGAAACGTTGGACGATCCACTTTTCGACATAACTTACGGTGCAAGGGAGTCCGGCCAGAGCACAGACAACAGCTCTCTTCCTCCACTACCCTATGCCATGGTGGTTACCCTAATTGCCGAGGATACGCCTGGGGTGTATAACAATATTCGTCAGCGCTATCAAACGTTGCAGCCCGTTGATATTCGCCAGGAAGTCCAAATCAGAACCGGAAGCGGAAAAACGTAATTCACCGTTCCGAACTATAAAAAGCCCGTGTTTTCGAACATGGGCTTTTTTCTGCCCATGAGAGCGTTAAAAAACGCTGCCAGTACGGTGGATTACCCTGCCTGCTAAAAGAGCCTTCTGGGTGCGTCAAAACGCGTCAGATTGGATGTCTACAGAACACGCCTGCGCCACAGGCTGGACCAGCTTCGACGGCTGATGCAAATTTGAGTCAAAACCGACCTATGTAGCGGGCAGGCGCGGGGTGGGGGCAACCGCGCGCGCGGTACCTGAACGAATCAGACAATTATATTTTTGATAATATTTCGTACTTCCACTACCCTCACAGAGGGGCCTACGACCTCGTAGGAGGCGCTAGAGGAGCTGCCCCAGCCTTAGGAAAACAATAATTTCCTCGCTCCCTGTCACAGCGAGGGCAACAGGCCACCACATGCGCGATATGCACCGGTTTTCGTTCGTGAATATCAAGCGAGGCACTTAGCTAACGCGCTGTATTAAGCCCGGTGGTAAAGTCTGCGTCACTCTATCCAGCTGTGAACCTTCTGGCGATCCTGACTGTGCTCATCGCGCAGTGGAGATATCTCTTGCGACATGAGGCGTTGCTCCCCGCAGGCATCGGCATGCCCTTTGCACCCGCGTTGACCATGGCCCGCAGGTGGTAAGGGCGGAGGTGCTCAGGATTGGCAGACAGGCTGTACAGTGTGCACTGCCCGTGGCTTGCGCTGCACCAACAGGAACAGCAGCAGTCCTGCCAACGTGAGCACAAATCCAGCCCAGACTGCTGACAGCAAACCGTAGCCTTGCGCAATGGCCTGTCCACCCGACCATGCGCCGATGGCATTGGCGACATTGAGCGCCGCCAGATTCATGGCGCCCATCAGCGTGGGCGCATCGGGCGCCGCTTCGTTGAGACGTACCTGGATGGTGGGGATGGCAACCATCATGGTGGCACCCACGGCAAACAGACCGGCCATCAAGATCCAAGGGACCGCGGCCGCCACTGCCAGCCAGGCCAGCGCCAGCAACGCACTGCCAAATCCGGCTACCAGACCCATCGAACCATGGCGATCGGCCAGGCGTCCACCGAGGGCGTTGCCGGTGGTCATCCCCAGGCCGAACAAGGCCAGGGCGGGCGGTATCCAGTGCTCGCTCAACCCGGCAGTCTGAGTCACCAGCGGGCCGATGAAGGTATAGACGGCGAAGATGCTGGCCACCCCCAGTGCAGCTACGGCGATCAGCGCCCATACGCGGCCACGTTTGAGGGCCAGCAGTTCTTGCCGGACAGGCCCTCCGTTCAGGGCGCTGCTGCGCGGCATCCAATGCCACAGGCTCAACAGGGAGACCACCCCCAGCAGCGAGACCACCAGATACGCATTGCGCCAACCCAGCGTCTGGCCCAGCAGCGTAGCCAGGGGCGAACCGACAATGGTTGCTACCGTCAGGCCGGACATGACCAGCGCAAATGCGCGTCCTCCCTGGCCGGGTCCTACGATGTAACTTGCCACAACCGCACCGGCCCCGAAATAGGCGCCTTGCGGAATCCCGCTCAGAAAGCGCGCCAGCGTAAAGCTGCCGAATCCGGCCGCCATGGCCGAGAGCAGGTTGCCTGCCACAAACAGCGTCATCAGGGCCAGCAGCAGGTGCCGCCGGTTGAGTTTGGCCGCCAGCAAGGTTGCGGCTGGCCCACCCAGGACCACACCCAATGCATAGGCTTCAACGGCATGCGTCGCTGTGGGGATATCCAGACCGAGTTCGCCCGCAAACAATTGTAGCAGTCCCATGCTGGCGAATTCGGAGGTGCCGATACTGAAGGTACCCAATGCCAGGGCCAGCAGGGCCAGGCGGGGATGGCGCGTGCGCTCGGCATCAGGCAGGCCGTGGACGGCCGAGGGAGCGCGATGGGTTGGTTTGTGCATGGAATTTCTCCTCGATGATTGACATTGCAAGGACAAGTGCTCCCTCACCGGTAGCATTGCCCGGTGCCGGTCAGGCCGAGGAGGGAGGTCGATATGCGGTGTGGCCGATCAACTGCCTGCTGGCAGCGGTGCCTGCGGATGGATCAGGCCGGCTGTGCGCAGATCGCGCCAGAAATCGGCAGGGATGATTTCGGCCAGGGCCGCGCGATCCTCGGCAAGGCGTTCCGGACGGCTTGCCCCTGGAATCACCGCTGCCACCGCAGGATGGGCCAGCGAGAACTGCAGGCCGGCGGCTTTCATGCTTACACCGTACCGTTCCGCGAGCGTCTTGATGGCCTGTACGCGGGCCTGGATGGCGGGCGTGATGGGTGCATATTCAAAATTCGGACCGCCGACCAGGGCCCCCGAGCTATAGGGGCCACCGACCACGATACTCAGGCCTCGCTCGCTCACCCGCGGCATGACACGCTGCAGGGCGCGCTCATGATCGAGCAGGGTGTAGCGGCCGGCCAGCAGGAAACCATCCGGGCGCGGCTCCTGCAGGTCCAACAGCAGCTCGATCGGTTCCACCCTGTTCACACCCAGGCCCCAGGCACCAATCACGCCCTCATCGCGCAGCCGGTCCAGGGTCTTGAAGGCGCCATTGCGGGCGGTCTCGAAGACGCTCAGCCATTGGTCGCCATAAAAGTCCTGGGCGACGTCGTGTACCCAGACGATATCGAGCCGGTCTGTCTTGAGCCGTCGCAGGCTGTCGTCAATGGAGCGCAGGGTGGCATCTTCCGAGTAATCGTTGACGATGCGGTTCGCACGGCCGTGACGGAAGACATCACCTTTCTCGCCAAGGTCGCGTGCGCTCACGTCTTCCAGTTCATCCATGACCAGCCGGCCGACTTTGCTGGCCAGTACATAGCTGGAACGGTCCTTGCCGGCAAGTGCCTCGCCCAGCCGCGCCTCGGCCAGGCCTGCACCATAGAAAGGTGCGGTGTCAAAGAAGCGGATGCCGTCGTTCCAGGCGGCCTCGACGGTGGCGCGTGCTTCCTGCTCGGGAATGGCACGAAACATGTTGCCCAGCGGGGCGGTCCCGAAGCCCAGTGTGCCGGGGAGAAGGTTCTTCAAGCTCATGGTGTACTCCTGTTCAGTTGTGGTTGCGATGAACGACATCTTCGGCATTGAGGAGAGATTCGGCAAATTTATTATTGATAAATCAGATTTATTGTGCAGAATATATCTTCATGAAATATGACCTGAATCTGCTCCCCGTTTTTGTCGCCCTGATGGAAGAACGCAGTGTCACCCGCGCCGCATTGCGCCTGGGCATGACGCAGGCTGCCGTGTCCAATGCGCTGGCACGGCTGCGTGGCACGCTGCAGGATCCGCTCTTCATCCGCGAGCGCTACAGCATGCGTCCGACCCCCAAGGCTGAGGCGCTGGCTCCGGTATTGGCCTCGGCACTGGCGTCGATGGATGCGGTGGTCCTGGGCCAGCAGGCGTTTGATCCGGCCCGTGCAGATCACCAGGTGACGATCGCACCCAACAGTTACGTGGAGTTCGTGCTGGTACCCAGGCTGGTAGCCCGCCTGAGCCAGCTGGCGCCGGGAATAAGGCTGCGCACCTTGAACTTTGGTACCGAGCTGGCCGAGACAGGGGTCAGTGCGGGCGATACTGCCATGGTGCTGGGGAGAATCGACGAGGCGCCCGACAATTTGGTGGTCCAGCACATCGCCGACGACGGGCTGGCATGCGTGGTCCGGGCCGACCATCCCGTCATCGGCAATCGCATCGGCAAGAACCAGTACGAGCGGCTCAAGCATGTGAACGTTCTGCCGTCGGGACGCCTGCGCACGGGCGTGTTCCAGGCCCTGCAGAGGCAGGGGCTCAAGCGGGAAGTGGTGGCGTCGGTCACGCACTTTGCATCGATTCCGGAAATCATTGCCGCCACCGATTACTGCGCCACCTTGCCCCGGCTGATCTGCCAGCGCCTGGTGCAGGATCGCCGGCTCAAGGTGCTTTCCACGCCTGTGGATCTGGGCAGTTTCCCGCTGCATATGGCATGGCATGTGCGCTACCGGGATGATCCCGCGCACGGGTGGTTGCGCAAGCTGGTGGCCGAGACTGCCGCAGCGCTGTAAGGCCCGCGATGGACATACCGAGGAAGGACCTCGAAATAAGTGAAAAACGCAGTACGATATCGGTCAGTGCATCGGAATTTTTAGCTATTCGTCAGCTGATTGTGAAGGGTAGATAACGGACAAATCGTGCGCACCGCCCACGTAACCCTTTCGCATGATTTGCTAGAACTGCGTGGAAGGTTCCCACATCCGGCTATCCTCATGGTTTCTTGGGGGCAAGATGACCACAATCGGCCAGAAGCGGCCGGGACTAGAAGATGATGATCCTCGCGGTCAATACGGACCATGGGCGATCATGACCTCGTGCGACAATCGAGACCGTATCCATTCTCTCGGTGCCAAGTAGGCGCTTCGAAAGCAAAGATAATGAAACTCTACTTATTCATCCTGGCGCTCATTTTTAACGCACCGACATTTGCCGATTCAGTGGCGCTGAATGCTGGCGTAGCGCGTATCACCTTCACTGCTCAATCTCGCTCTTCAGACATGTTGGTCTGGTATCCGACCGAAACTGCGGAAGTTTCTTGGCAGGCGGGTCCGTTCTTGATTCCGGCGAGCCGTAACGCCGAAGTGGCCGAAGGAAGATTTCCCGTAATCTTGCTTTCCCACGGCGGCGGGCCCACCGGAGGAACGCCGTTGATCTTGCTCGAATTATCTGCGGCGTTGGCCAGACACGGCTTCATTGTGATTGCGCCGTTTCACGGAAAAGCGCCGTTAGCGATGAGAACCAAACAGGTAGTGGCGGCTTGGCAAGCTGTTCAGGAAAATGTGCGCTTCCAGCCGCATCTTGATGCTGACCGCTTGGGGATGATAGGTTTTTCCCTAGGTGGCGCGGTCGCTCTGGAGCTGGCCGGGGCGATACCGGACATCCCTCACTATCTGGCCTATTGTGCTGCCAATCCTAGCGATGTGATGTCTTGCGATCATGCGCCGGCGGACAGCGAGGCCCCACAAAGGCAAGCGCAAATGGAGCTCCCTTCCTCATTGCCTCGAATCTCGTCTGTCAAGGCGCTGGTTTTGCTTGACCCATTTGCCGCTCTGTTCAGCCGGTCCGGGCTCGCCAGCGTGAATCAGCCGACTTTATTATTACGACCTGTTCAGAGTCAGCTACCCGCCGAGGCCAACTCCGCTAACCTGATGAAAGACTTACCCAGGTCGCCTGAGCTTGTTTCCATACCGGGGGGACACTTTGTCTTTACTGACGTCTGCACTCCGGCCCTTCTCTCTGCGGCCGGAGATATCTGTACGGATCCTGCGGGGATAGCAGACCGTGCTGCTATCCACCGTTCTGCAGAACGCAAAATTGAGGCGTTTTTTGAGCAGAACTTATAGGTCTGCAATCGGCCAGAAGCTGGCATTCAGCAGTATTGGGGTATTGGCTTTAAAGAGGAAATAGATTGAATATGGATCTTGAAACATGGTTACTTGACGCTGGCGACGTTGTTATTCGAAAAAAAGCACAATGGGGCGAAAGTGCCATCTCTGAATCTGAAAATGCCATTCACTGGATGTGGTTAATCGACTATTCAGTCCGAAATGCGGGTTGCTTTGGGCCGTTGGAGGACATGGGTGCCAAAACGGCTCTGCCAGATCTGGCTCGTTTTGCACAAGATGCAGAGCTTCCGGCGTTGCTTTTGTGGCTGCAGCATTCGGATAACGAAGAGGCTTTCTGCGGCACCTACTACCAGCGCTTTGATAAGGCATGCGAAGAACTCAAGAACTATTGTGACGGACTGCCGCTCAACTAGGCCGCTAACGGCCAGAAGCTGCCTTTCGGATAAAGAACTCACCAAGAAATTCCACTTTGTATTTTCTGCGCGACTTGCCCGTGAATGTCAGCCTCGGAGCAGTCGCAGCACTCCAGGCGTGGAACAATAAGTCGTAATGGCAGTAATCGGCCGATGCCATTTCCGACTTCAGATTTCACCTGATACGGCGTTTAGCTTGGGTTCTATAATCAGCGTTCCTATCTGCATTCGCCTTTCGACAAGCGGCGCACATCTTCAACTTTTGTACGCACTATCTTGGCATCAGTTTCAGTCAGCCTATCGATAGCGATACTGCACATTAGGCTATTCGCGACATAAGTCATTTCATACTGTTCGTCTTTTTTGGGAGTGAACGCGACTTCGATAGAACATTGAGCAGTGTCCAGTCCCTTGGCACCCTGATACAAGGTAAAGATTTGCATTTCTTTGCCAGCTTCAATTACCCGCTCTACAACGTCCTTGTTTCCATCGCTCGGCTGCGAGCCGTACATGGATACTCTACTTAAATCAGACTTAAGAAACCTGCTGAAGGCTGCAATCACTTTGGCTGAAGCGACCTGGCAACTCGTACTAGCGTACAAGAGAGCAGTGCCGTCGCTCTGATTGATCACTCTGATCTTGGCCGTGTCTCCGGTCGTCGGCGATATGTATGGATTTCTCACTGCACAGCCGGAGGTAATTGTCACCGCAATCAATACCATGCAAAAGGACAACAGATTTTTTTTCATTTAGTCACCTGGCTTAAAAGTTCCCCCTGGAAATTTATTATATTTCGTTTTATCAATACCTTAGCCATAGTGAGAAGTAAAAATAGGACGGTGACATAGGTAATTTTGCCCCACTGGAGTTCGCCTCCGTCCACGCGTCCCCATAATGTCCACTATCGGCCAGAAGCGGACTTCAATTCCGTGCTCTGACGGTGTTAGATAAATGATGGTGATATGCGGTGGACGATTCATCAACTCAAATCGCCAAAGTGCAAATGGTATTCTCCGCTATACTTTCGCACATTTCGACCATAGCCCAAGTGGCATCCCCTTTCCCTCACCATGTCTGATCCGCGCTATACGCATGTCGCTGTAATCATTCCGTGCTACGACGAAGAAGCCACGATTGAAGCTGTCATTAAAGATTTCTCACGTGCTTTGCCTGGAGCGCGGATTTACGTTTTTGACAATAACTCCCGTGACAGAACCATCGAAGTTGCCCGAGCGGCAGGCGCGATCGTTCGTGAGGTACCCTATCAGGGCAAGGGCAGCGTTATCCGCCGGATGTTTGCCGATGTCGAGGCTGATATCTATGTCATGGTGGACGGCGACGATACCTACGATGCCGCGCAGGCACCGGAGCTGGTTAAATTGCTGGCCGATAATTGCCTGGACATGGTCGTGGGGATGCGCCAGACGCAAGAACATGCCGCGTATCGTGCGGGCCACCGTTTTGGTAATGTTCTGTTGACCCAATGCGTGGGCGTCATTTTCGGCCAGACTTTCAAGGATATGCTATCCGGCTATCGGGTCTTTTCCCGCCGCTATGTGAAGTCCTTTCCGGCGCATTCGATGGGTTTCGAGATCGAGACCGAACTTACCGTGCATGCGCTGGAGCTACGTATGCCAGTCCTGGAAGTTCCCACTAACTACAAGGCGCGGCCAGAGGGCTCGGTCAGCAAGCTCAATACCTACCGGGACGGCATTCGCATTCTGTACATGATCTTGTCGCTGTTCAAGACAGAGAAGCCCCTGCCGGCTTTTTCCATCGCCTTCTTTGTCTGCATCGCCTTGTCCATCGGCTTGGCGACTCCGATCTTCGAGACTTATTTCACCACTGGCCTGGTCCCGCGTCTTCCCACCGCCCTGTTATGCGCGGCACTGGTCTTGTTCGGTGCCATCATGCTTGTGTGTGGCATCGTGCTCGATACCGTCACCCACGGCCGGACCGAGGCCAAGCGCTTTGCTTACCTGTCCATTCCAGGGCCCCGGGAAGAAGGAACCGACGCAAGGTGCTAAGCCGCCAGTTCATGCGTTTTGCGATGGCGGGGGCACTCGGATTCGTCGTTGACGCGGGTGTGCTCTATCTGGCCACTTCGCTCGGCGCAGGGCTCTACCTGGGGCGAGCGATGTCATTTTTCTCTGCCGTATTCGTGACTTGGCAGATCAACCGCAAAATCACGTTCAACTATGGCGATCAGGTGCCGCGCTCGCTGTGGCAGGAATGGTGGCGCTATTGCTGGGCCATGATGCTCGGCGGTGCGATCAATTTTTCCGCCTATGCCGCAACGATGCACTTCGCTCCAGTGCGTAGCTGGACACCATTGCTTGGTGTCGCGGTTGGCACTGGAATGGCGATGCTGTGGAATTTCTTCTTTTCCAAATTCTGGGTTTTCAGATCTGAACAAAAATGATGATGCGTCCGTCCGAAGGTAAGCGCCGTACTCGTTCCAGCTTGCGGGATTTTGCAAAGCGGATTGCCAGCATTGATCTCAATACTCCTCAAGCGTGCATCCGTGCGGCATGGCTGATGCCTCTTCTGTTCGGTGTCTGGTCCATGACGCGCGGCACTGACGCAAGCTGGGATCTGTACAACTATCACCTTTACAACGTACATGCTCTGCTCAACGGCAAACTGAGTATCGACTTTGCTCCTGGCGGGTTTCAGAACTTCTTCAATCCAGTTCTCGATATTCCGTATTACTTTGGCGTGCTGCATCTGCCTGGCTGGCTGCTGTCATTCCTCATGGGGGCCCTGCATGGTTTGAATTTTGTGCTGGTTTTCGGTATTTGCCGCAAGGTTTTGCCGGATCTGCCAGATAAAGATATCCATCGTGTTCCGCTGCTTTTGGCCGTGGCGGGCTGCTTGACGGTCAATTTCCTGTCGGAGTTGGGCAACTCGATGGGGGACAATATGACCGCGTTGTTTTGCCTGGCCTCGTTGTCGCTCATCGTTCATCAGCAGGATCGCATCTCTACGGCCAGCAGGTCATCGTATGCAATCTTGATGGCGGCGGGTGTCCTGGTGGGTGCCGCCATGGGGCTGAAACTCACCAATGGCATCTATGCGGTCGCCTTCTGTGCTGGCCTGCTGAGTCTGCCGGGGAGCGCGTTCAGACGACTGGCAGTTGCTTTCGTGTTCGGCATCGGCGTGTTATGCGGCTTGGCGCTGACGTCCGGATACTGGTTCTACGTGATGTGGCACACGTTCGGTAATCCCCTGTTTCCTCAATTCGGCAGCCTCTTCCCCAATTCCTTGGCGACCTCCATGAGTGTCGCGGACGTCAAGTGGATACCCCAAGGCTTTTGGCGTCAAATTCTGTGGCCCTTCATCATTTCATGGGATTCCCGCAATACAGGCCAGGTGGCAGTGCGCCAGATCATCTGGGCCCTTGTCTATGGACTGTTCATACTGTTGGCCTTCAAGTGGCTCTGGCGTGGCCGGTCGTTGCCCTCTCTCAACTGGCCCGCCAGATATCTGCTGTGGGTTGTAGTGCTGGGATTCGCTTTATGGACCAAGCTGTTCGGGATCTACCGCTATCTGGTGCCAATAGAACTTATCGCACCTCTGGTGGTGTTCTTGCTGCTGCGACAGCTACTGCCTTATCTCCGCGCGCGTACCGCTGCCATTTGGTTGCTCGGATGCGCGGTGATGGTTGTGCTTCTTGGGGGCATCAAGACCTGGGGCTATGAGCCATGGGGGGAGCAGGGAGTACATATCGAGGTTCCCCCCATTGCCGATCCGGCGCGTACTACGGTGGTGATCACCGAAGGAGACCCGCCATGGTCATGGTTGGCACTCGGCTTTCCCAAGGAGGTCTCATTCACGCAGATTGTAGGAAATTTCCCGAGAGGCCCAGCCTTTCCCAAGCTTGTTTCGGAGATGACGCGTTATCCGGAGCGACAGACGTTTGCCGTTTTCCAAGGGATCACTGATGAATTGAAGGAACGGTCTGATCGCGTCAATCATATCGCGGCACAAATCGGACTGGTCAACAGCGTATCTGGATGTGCTCTCCTGAATTGGGTGGCTCAAAACACTCGTTTGCGCGCTAGCGTTATAGCGGCAACACCGAGCGAGGCGGGACTTCTTTGTCGAGTGGTACTAACGGGGGAAGAAATCAATATCGATGCTGCCAATAAGCTGGAGCAGGAGAAAGCCAAGCTGGCTCTGCAGCCTTACGGACTGACGCTGCAGGCAGAGTCGTGCGTGACTTACTCGGCGGGTCTGGGAGGCGGAAAGCGTCTATATCAGTACTGTCCGGTATTGCCGCTCAATGTCGCTTCCCGGCCCTCTGGACAATGAGGCACTGCTGGTGCTTGGGCATTAATTGTCTAAGCATTGTCTTGGAGATCGAAAACCCCTCCGCGATAAGCCGTAGCGACTTGATCCAGGGAACGCCACAAAGCGGCGTGCATTTCTGCTAGCCGCTTTTGTTCTTGTGCTGAAGGGCGAAGCGCGTGTCTAAGCGCTCAAAACTGTAAAGCAAAAAAGCGCCTGAAACAGGTGTGCCTAGTCTTAGGAGGACGGAATAGGGAACCGTGTGACTGGGTGACCACCTCCAATGAGCAACGGAGAGCAGGGCAAATGGAGACGCGTCGTAATCAAAACTGAGGCGTATATCGATGAGGCATGGAAGGGGCAACAGTGCGCGCCGAGATAAAGCCTGTGCGTAAATGTATAGTTGACAACGGTTGTTGACGTACCGTACCACCGGCGGTTGGCCTCCGAGTTCTTGGGAGCGCCTGCATGTGTTCTACGTGAGTGAGAGGAGCTATCGGTCTCCTGATCTCCGCACCTTATGCCGATCCCTTGCACTGCTGCTCAATAGAGGTTTACCAGCAGAAGCGAACCCCATTACAAATCATTGTAGAGCTGACAAAATTCAGTAGATTTAGTTATTTTGTTCGCAAGCTTTTGTTGCGTAACAGCAAATCAATCTCATCAATTCTCAAGTTCTTGTTAGGCGAGAAGATTCCTGGCAGTAAAATTCCGTAAAGAAATAATCAAAAATAACGGGGTTTTCCAGGGTGTATTTTGCTTTTCAACGACAAAAAATATAAGTTCGCCATTTTTTTTGCTGGCTTTTTGCTGTGGGCTATTTCATCTATTGGTGCAAGCCAGACAGTCCAAAACGGGGACAGTGAAGAGCAACGTCGCCGTAGCCGAGCCGAAGCCAATGAGCGAGAACGCCAATTAAACGCCCCAAAAGTCGATCTACAGGGAGGCGTTGATGCGCCCGATTCCTTGGCGCTGCCCATTGAATCGCCATGTTTCACGGTTAATAGCTTCGCATTGCGTTTGCCCGAGCAATTGCCGCCGGTGATGCAAATGGCTGGTGCCAGCGCATTGCCACAGGATCCTTTTCACTTCGCGCAGCAATATCTGGAGCAATACGCAGGCACCTGTATTGGTAAGGATGGCCTCAATCTGATTGTCAAACGTCTTTCCAATCTGATCATCAACCGCGGCTACAGCACGACGCGCCTTGGTATTCCTGAACAGGATTTGAATGGCGGCGTATTGACGTTGATATTGGTCCCCGGTGTCATTCACGCGATTCGATTTTCAGATCCTAGTCTTTACGGGACGTGGCGCAGTGCCTTCCCCACCAGCCCTGGGCAATTGCTCAATCTACGTGACCTTGAACAGGGACTGGAGCAGATGAAGCGGGTGTCGAGCCAGGATGTGGACATGCAGATAGTCCCCGCCGGTCTGCCGGGTCAAAGCGATGTGGTCATCCACGTCAAGCGCAGCAGGCCGTGGAGGTTGACAGGAACCTTCGATGATAGTGGTGCTAAAGGTACCGGCAAGATGCAGGCTGGCTTGAATCTGGCGTTCGACAACCCGTTGGGTATAAACGATCTGTTTAATATCGGAATCAACACCGATGCCGACCGCAAGGCGGGCAAGCGCGGTACCACCGGCAGCAATGTGTATTATGCGGTGCCCTATGGATATTGGACTTTTGCCATCTCGGGGAGCTCCTACCACTATCACCAGGAAGTGGCCCAGGCGAGCCAGACTTTTGTCTTCAGCGGGAAGTCGCAGAACTTGGAGCTTAAGCTTACCCACCTGTTTCAGCGCGATCAAACGCAAAAGAATAGCTGGCAATTCCGGCTTGGAAAGCGCTGGAATCATGCCTACATCTCGGACACCGAAATCGCAGTCCAGGAGCGTAATACAACCTTTGCGGAGCTTGCCTGGCTCCATACCCACTACCTCGGAAGTGCCCAGCTCGATCTGACCGTAGCGCAGAAATGGGGTGTCAACTGGTTCAACGGACAAACGTATTCTCGCAATCTATTCGGACAAGAAGACCCGAGCAGCAACAACCTGCACTTTAGCCTGCAGACGTTGGACGCGACCCTGAGCGTTCCTTTTCAAGTTGCCAGTCAATCGCTGAATTATCTTTCCACGATTCACGGTCAGGCCTCCCGCTCGGCACTTTACCTGGCCGATCAATTGAGCATCGGTAATCGCTACACCGTGCGTGGTTTTGATGGAGAGCTGACGCTGGCGGCCGAACGCGGTTTTTATTGGCGTAATGAATTGAGTCTCCCAGTGGGCGATAGCGGCCAGTCGGTATATGCCGGCCTAGACTACGGGCACGTCTATGGCCCGAGCGTTGCCAATCTTCTGGGAAACAAACTGGTCGGCGCCACGCTTGGAGTGCGCGGCGGGCTGTTCGGCCTCACCTATGACGTGTTTTCCAGTTGGGCTCTCTACAAGCCACGAGGATTCGATACGGCGACGCCGGCCGTTGGTTTCAGCCTGACTTACCAGTACTGATCATGGCAACGCGTCTCATGGGAATCCGGTGAGCAGGAACAAGCATCCGCTCATGTACGCATTTTTTCAAACGATGGAACAGCACGGGAACCGGCATCGGTGACCTGCTGCAGGAACGCGTCATACCGCGACAGCGGCTTGTCGGTGGAAAGTCTATTCCGATTCTGGATTCGCCATCAGCCCGTACAAAGATCGGGATGCGCTGGCGATTGATAGAGATCGTCTTTTTTCAGGGCTAGATGCAATATGAACACATCAAAATTCTGCGCCGATGTCAACGACTACCGTACTTGGCCACGTCTTACGCATCTAGTTCTGGCAATCGCAGCGCTCTGTGGCGGCATTACCTTGGTGTCGGCCCAGATTGTGGCCGATCCCAATGCCGGTTCGCGCAAACCAGCGGTCACCAGCGCGCCGAATGGAGTGCCGCTGGTCAATATTACGGCCCCCGTCTCTGGTCTTAGTCATAACCAATTTTCTACATTGAACGTCGGCGCTCCGGGCGTTGTTCTTAATAATTCCCCAACCGGCGTTTCTACGTCAATCGCCGGATTTGTTCCCGGTAATGCCAATCTCACGCCAGGCAGAAGCGCACAAATCATCCTCAATGAAGTAACCGGCACCGGTCGTAGTCAGTTGAACGGGACCGTCGAGATCGCCGGTCAACGGGCGGCGGTGATTTTTGCGAATCCGAATGGCGTGAGCATCAACGGACTCGGATTTTTGAATACTTCGCGCGCCGTAGTCACGACGGGTGTTCCCGTCATGAATAGTGATGGCAGCCTGAATGGTCTACGCGTCACTCGCGGCGATATCCAGATTGGGCCCAATGGCTTGAATGGCGCTGGCCTGGATCAACTGGATTTGATCGCCCGCAGCATCGCAGTGAATGGTCAACTGCAAACCAGCAACGGGCTCAATCTGGTCACCGGCAGCAACCTCGTCAATTATACGGATCTCGGTGTCACGGTGATTGCTGGCGATGGCGGCAAGCCGACCGTAGCTATTGACGCGAGCAATCTGGGCGGCATGTTTGCCAACCGTATTCGACTCATCGGAACGGAAGCGGGCGTAGGGGTCACGAGCATGGGAAATATCGCCGCCAGCGCGGGCGATATTGACATCGACAGCAAGGGCGTCGTAACGAATCTGGGACGCACCACAGCCACGGGGCACGTCAACATCGCGGCGGGTGATGGTCTCATCAACTCGGGCACAATCTACGCACAGACCAATGCACAGATGTCCAGCAACGGCCAGATCAGCAACACCGGCACGATGGCCGCGCAAGGTGATTTGTCGTTGGCCGCTGGCACGCTCAATTCAACCGGGTCCCTTGGCGCAGGGATCGATGCCAACAGTCGCGCCACGCAGGCCGGTAACATGAGTGTGACTGCTGTGGATACGTTGAGTGCCACTGGCCAGAATACGGCCGGCGGCAATATTTCCATCAGCGGCGGCAGCGTCAATCTCGCGCAGGCACAAACCAATGCGGGCGGAAAAATTGCTGTCGCTGCTCAGTCCGGAAACATTGATCAGACCAAGGGCACATTACAAGCTTCTGGAAGCGCAACGCTAATAGCAACCGGCAATGTCATCAATGACCAGGGCAGTATCAGCGCTACCTCGCTGGATCTCAAGGCCGGTGGCCTTTCGAACACGGGCGGCAGTATTGCCCAGTCGGGGAATGGTGACACCAGTATCGTCACCTCCGGCAGCTTGAACAACGCCGGCACCATTGCCACCAACGCCACCAATCTCTCCATCCAGTCAGGTAGCCTGATCAACGACCACGGCCAGATCAATCATGCGGGCAGTGGCAAGCAATCTATCCAGACAGGGACTTTTTCCAACGTCCAGGGTAGCATCGCAAGCAACGGCGCGGCCAGTATCCAAACCGCTGCCGCGATCAATGGCGGTAGCATCACCGCGCAGAAGACGCTCGATTTGAGATCGAGCTCTTTGAACAATAACAATGGAACGCTCGCTTCCAATGGTGCCATGACGGTCAACGTCGATGCACGGCTTAGCAATAATGGCGGTTCCATACAGGCCGGTACTACGGCTGCTCCCACTAGCGTGACAGTGGATGCGGCCAATCTGGATAATAGCAGCGGTACCCTGGCTGCGGGCACCATTAACCTGACCGCAACAGATTTGGCCAATAGCGGCGGCAAGATCATTCAGAACGATGCAAATGGTGCTGCGACGATCAGCGTGCTGCGGCAACTGAACAATGCGCAGGGGATCATCGCCAGCGTGGCCAGCAATCTATCCGTCATGGCGGGTACATTCAATAACGACAGCGGAAAGCTGGCGCATACCGGAAATGGGGCACTGCTGATACAAGGTGGAGCCGTGTCGAACAATGGGGGCGCGATCGGCACTAATGGGGCTGCGACGATCACCGCAAATACGGGCAGTTTCAATAACGTTGCCGGCGCGGTGAGCGCATTGGGTGAATTGGCTGTCGGCACCGGCGACATGTTGGACAACTCAGACGGTTCGATCAAGGCATTGGGAAATGTGGCCGTCAACGCTCAGGGCGCGTTCGCTAACGTCGGGGGCAAGATCGAGTCGCTGGCCAGCACAGGGCAATTACAAGTCTCTGGCCGTACCATTGACAACACCAATGGCAAGATCATCAATGTCGGGAATGGCCAGACCACGGTGACAGGCACCACATCGATCCTCAATGCCAATCCGTCCGCTGTATCGGGCGCTGGTTTGATCGGAGGTGCGGGTGACGTGACTATTGACGCTCCGATTCTGTCTAACCGACAAGGCGGCCAGATCATCGCGGGCCGTGCGATGAATCTCAATACTACATCTAGCGTCGATAATTCTGGCGGTCAGATGATAGCGACCACCGCATTGACGTTGATGCAGACCGGTGCAACGTTGACCAATATTGGCGGTGGGCTCAGTGCAGGTAGCCTCACGCTGTCCTCAAGGAATATTGATAATACGAATGGTAGCATCGCCAACTCGGCAGGCAACGGTGATATAGCCATCACCACAGGGACGCTGACCAATAGCGGTGGTGCTATCGGCAGTGGCCAGGATTTGCAACTGACGGCCAATACCGTGAATGGCAACGGCAAGATTATTGCAGGCCGTGACGCCAACGTCAGCATGCAGGGCGATTACAACTATCGTTCGGGCAATCAGATCACGGCGAACCGCAATCTGACGCTGTCAACGACTGGCACCCTGAACAACTCCGGCACTTTAGCTGCGACCGGGAATCTCGCAATCAATGCTGCGGGTGTTAACAATGCTGCCGGCGCCACTATCGCTTCGGGGCGTCCCGGCGATACTACGACCGGCACTACGACGATCAATGCCGGTGCTGGTGTCCTTGCCAATGCAGGTCGTATTGAAGGCAATAACGTCACGATCAATAGCGCCCAGCTGGTCAACACTGGAACGATGATTGGCAATACGGTGACTATCAGCGCAAGTAACCTGACCAATGACGGTACAGCGGCGATCATTGCTGGTGCCAACCAAGTCAATCTTTGGGTGACCAACTCCCTTAACAACCAGAATGGTGCCAACCTCTACAGTCTAGGGAACCTGAATATAGCGGCCAGTGCTGTCAAGGATGCCAACGGCTATCTGTTCCACCAGACGGGCACCCTCAACAACCTGTCGTCGACGATCGAAGCTGATGGTGTCTTGAATGTGGCGGCGAACCAGATCAACAACATACGCCAAAACGTAACCACCGATACGGTGACAGTGGCAGATACGACCTCGACGATGGTTCAGTCGTCTTGGTGGTCGTCCCGGGCACCGGCAAATACGACGATGCATGATGCATATTTTGTTGATCCGTCGTCCATTGTCTCCGTCACGCCTTTCGTCACTCCCGATGGTTATTTGATCTACAAAGCGGTGGTGAACTTCTCTGGAAACGATTCGGCTTTCCAGATAATGACCTCAGGGCTTTCCTATCCGCTGCCAAATGGAGCCGGTGACATTCAATACATGAAACAGTCGCGGGTGACAGTATCGCCGGGTCAGCAGGTGATCTATTTCACGTCGCGAGCCGATAACCAGGTCAATCCGGATCAAGTCGCCGGCAACGTTGCCTGGCCGTCTTACAGCAATTTTATTTTCCGAAATGTTCTAGGTGAGATCACGTATTCAAGTCAATACGGAAATTGCACCACGAATTGCACACGTCTGGCGATGATTCCAGACTATACCGATCCAACGAGAACATTTCAGAACGATACGCAAATCCGGAGAGCCTCTTTCTCTGGCAGCTATCCGGTCGAGGTTCAGCGGATTGCGCATCAGGTCGTCACGGCAACGCAACTCTCACCCAACAGTGGTGCGCCTGCGCTGATCACCTCGGGTGGCGATATGCACATGGCTATCGGTACCCAGCTAAATAACGACAAGGGAAATATTGCGGCTGGCGGTAACTTGACCATTGACGGTGTCGCCTCCTCCGATGGCAGCAACAGTGCCAAGATCCTCAACACTGGCACGCAACTCACGCAGACCTACACATCAACCATTCAATCCGGATTTGGGACCGCGGACAGATTGCCTGCACCTCCCGTGGAATGGATAAGCTGGAGTAACACGCCAATTACTTTAGCTACTGGCGTAGTCGGTGGCACCATCAGCAGCAATCAGGCTGTCTCGATCAGCGGCGGACAGATCACCAATGCCAGTGTCGGCACAGCAACCCTCCCTGTTGGTGCTAGCGGAGCATCGCTGGGCCTGGGCGAGGGGATCGTTCCATTGAGTCTGTCGGGAAATGGCGGCATCGGAAACGTCGCCGGGATGACACCGGGCGTAGCACGCTCGGTCAATGGGGTTCGTGCTGGTGTGGTCAATACCGTGCTGCCCACCAACGGTCTGTACCACATCAACCCGCAACCGGGGAAATCGTATCTGATCGAAACCGATCCTCGCTTTACCCAGTACGGTAATTTCGTCTCCAGCGACTACATGTTGAATTTGATGGGCGTCAATCCATCGGTAACGCAAAAGCGTCTGGGTGATGGCTTCTATGAAGCGAAGCTGGTAACAGATCAAGTCACCAACCTGACCGGACAGCGCTATCTTGCCGGTTACAGCAATGCAGAAGACGAATACAAGTCGCTGATGACCAGCGGTGTCGCGTTCGCTAAGCAGTTCAACCTCACGCCTGGGGTCGCGCTGTCAGATGCTCAGATGGCCGCGCTGACCAGCGATATGGTGTGGCTCGTGAACCAAACCATAACCCTGCCGGACGGTAGCCAGCAGACCGTATTGGTGCCGCAGGTGTATCTGGCGAAGAACATGAACCTGACGCCCACTGGGGCAGTGATTGCCGGTGAATCTGTCAGCGTCAAGGGGACGGACATCGCCAACAACGGCGCAAGCTTCTCTGCCACGAAGCAGCTTAGCCTGGCAGCTGACCGTGACATCAGCAATGTCGGGGGCTCGCTGTCAGCGATGAATATAGACCTTTCAGCCGGCAACAATATCATCAACCAGTCGCTCACCAATACGGCCGTCAGTAATTTTGGCAACAGCATCTCGACGGTTACGGCTGTGAGTGCCGTAGGCAAGATCGCTGCCACACAGAATCTGACTTTATCCGCAGGACAGAATGTGATCCTGCAAGCTGCGCAGGTCAACGCCGCGGGCAATGCGAAGATCAAGGCCGGTAACGCCATCAGCGTGGAAACGGTGATGGCTGGATCACAATATGTGCTCCCGGGCGGCAACACCGACACCAGCCTGCAGTCCACTCGTGTGGTTGGTAGCAACCTGGTCGCCGGCGGGAATCTGACGCTGCAGAGCGGCGGCGACATCAATGTTCGGGCAAGTAATCTGAGCTCTGGCCAGAATATGCTGGTTGCGGCGGGAGGGAACGTCAATATCGCCAATGCGATCGATACCACTACCTACCATAGCGCAGGCAGCAGCAAGAATGGTAGGGAGACGGCGGATCGTCATCTCGAGACAAATATCGGCAGTACTCTCATTGCCGGCGCGAATGCTACCGTGCTGGCGGGCGCAAGGCTGGATAGCAATGGTAATCTGACACTCGATACCACCTCAGCAGACCCCGCTGCGCATGCCAACAGCCTGGTGGTTCAAGGAAGCACGGTAAGTGCAGGCAACAATGCTGGCGGGCAGGGTAATGTCTTGCTCGGCGCGTCCGGCGATGTCTCCATTGTGGAATCCCACCGCAATAATTTCTCCACCATCGATGATGCAAGCCAGAGCAAGAGCTGGTTGTCGTCCAGCAGTTCGCACACCAATAGCAGCTTCAACGCGGACATGAGCACCGGAAGTACTGTGGCGGGCAATGCGATCAAGTTGACTTCGGGCGGCGATCTGGGTGTGCAAGGCAGTGTGATTGCCGGTACTGGAAACGTCACGCTCAACGCCAGAAACAATGTCGTTGTCGCTGCTGCACAAAATACCGTGGTGACGCACTACGAGCACGAAGAGAAGAAGTCTGGAATTTTTGGTACCGGTGGTATCGGCATCATGATCGGCAGCAAGTCCAGCAAGCAAACGGCGGATGGCAACCAGCTTACGCAAAGCGACGCCCGCAGTACGGTGGGTTCGTCTGCCGGTAACTTGAGCATCAGTGCCGGACAAGATGTACTGGTGTCTGGCAGCGACTTGATTGCGGGTAAAGCTGCGGATGACTCGACCAGTAAAACGGGCAATATCGACATTCTGGCGCGCAACATCACCATCAACACGGGCCTTGATATCGAACATAAAACCGTTACGCAGGAAAGCAAGCAGAGCGGCGTCGGCGTGGCATTGGTCGGTACGCCCTTGGATACCGTCCGCAATTTGCAGGCGATTGGCCGCAATGGCGGTAGTAAGGGCCAAAAGGCCAAGGCGGGATTGGATGAACTCGGTTTTAGTGCGCTAACGACGCCGCAAATTGCACTCACAGTCGGTGGCAGTAGCAGCAATATGCGAAGCACGGTCGATAGCACCACCAATACTGGCAGTAGCTTGCTCGCCGCGGGCAACATTAGTTTGACAGCGATAGGTGATGGTACCAAAGATGCAAATGGCCGGGCCAACAACGGTAACATCGTCATTTCGGGTAGTACCGTCTCTGGCGTTGGTAGCGTTCAGCTGGAAGCTCAACGCGATATTACGATTCAGTCTGCAACCGATCGCTATGCGGAAACCAGCCAGGCTAGTGCCAAGAGCAGTAGTCTGAACCTGGCGACTCCGAGTGCGGGCGATATTTTGCGTAATGTGTCTGGAGGTCCCAACAGCAGCGGTGTCGGTCTGTCGCCCTATAACGCCAGCAAGACCAGCGATAACAGCAATACGCAGAGTACCGGCCAAGTGGCTAGCAGTGTCAGTGGCAATACGATTTCGTTGATCAGCCGTACTGGTGATATTACCGTTGCAGGTTCAAGCATCGCAGCCAAGGATGACGTGACTCTTAACGCGCAGTTGGGGCAGATCAAGGTGGAGGCTGGCCAGAACGATCAGACTCATCACGAAGACCACAGTGCCCACGTCGTCGGCAACTTGGGTAGTGGCTCGAACGGAACCTCGACGACCGTTGGAGTGAGCAATTCCAACAGTACGTCGGACAGTGCACAGCAACTGCAAAACGTCGTTCGTAGCCAAATCTTTAGTAGCAACGGCAACGTTACGCTCAATGCCAAGCAGGACATCACGGTTAAGGGAAGTGACCTTTCTGCCGGCAACAATCTGATCCTGATCGGTCAGAATCTCAATCTTGATCCGGGGCGGGACAGCAGTCAAAGTCAGCAGACACAACACAGTAGCCAGTATGGCACCACTGTGTCGGTGGGTGGGATGGCGGGGCAGCTGACACAAGCGATCAATCAGGGCCTGGCATCCCAAGCGGCAGGGGACAATCGTGTCGCGGCACTCAATGCCGCCAAGGCTGGGCTTCTTGCTGCCAACGCCGCCAATAGTATTGCCACACCCTCAGGGCCAACGCCGGCACTGGTCAAAGTCACCGTCAGTATCGGGGGCGGGTCAAGTGACAGCAAGAGTGAGAGCCAAGCGACAGCCAATACAGGCAGTACCTTGTCTGCTGGCAAGGATGTGATGCTCGTGGCCACGGGCAGTGGGAGCAAGGATGCAGCAGGTTTCGCAAGTGACGGCGACATCAATGCGCGTGGCACGCAGATATCTGGGCAAAATGTGACGTTGGCTGCGGCTCGCGACATTAATCTGGAAAGTGCCAAAGATACGACGATAAATCGGAGCAACAATGAGAGCAGTAATACCAGTGTTGGCGTCGGGTTCGCGCTAGGTGGCCAGCAGAATGGCTTTACATTAGAACTGGCGGCCGCCAAAGCGTACGGCAATTCCAACGGTCAAAGTGTCACGAATCAGAATACGGTCATCACGGGAACGCAGACGACGACTCTGGCAAGTGGACGCGACGTCAGTTTGCTTGGAGCGCAGGTCAGAGGGACCACGGTCAATGCGACAGTCGGACGTGATTTGAACATTCGCAGCCAGCAGGATACTTCTTCCTACCAAAGTGCTCAGAACAGCTCCGGCGTGAATATGAGTCTGTGCATTCCGCCGTTTTGCTATGGCGCAATGGTGCAAGGTAGTGTGTCATCGGATAGCCAGAACATCAGTAGCACCTTCGCCAGCGTCAAGCAGCAAAGTGGGATCATTGCTGGCGATGGCGGCTATAACGTGAAGGTCAACGGCAATACGGATCTGGTCGGTGGGTTAATTGCCAGTAGCGCTGACAAGTCGAAGAATAATCTCACCACCGGAACGCTGACTGTCAGCGATGTAAAGAATGTTGCCCAATATAGTGCTGACAGCAGTCATGAGGGGGCTAGCCTCGACACCAAGGCCGGGGCGATCGGCAACCTTCTGAACAATGCGGTCGATAATGCGGCGGGCAATAGCCAGAATCCGATCGAGGGAAGTGCAGCAGGTACAACGAAGAGCGCGATCAGTGAGGGCAATATTTCGATCACTGATCAGGCCGGTCAACTCGCCAAGACAGGGCAGACGGCAGATCAGATCATTGCCAGCATCAGCCGTGATACGGCCGCTGCCAATGGTTCGATCTCTCAGATATTTGATCTTGCGAAGGTCCAGCGGCAGCAGCAGATTGACCAGCTCACCAGCCAACTGGCGCAGCAGGCGGCTCCCTACTTGTATAAGCAGGTAGGAGACTTTTTGCAAGGTGATTCGACACCAACCAAGGTCCTGGTTCATGGACTGGTCGGCGGGTTGATGGCAAAAGCCATCGGCGGTAATTTTGGAGCGGGGGCTGCCGGGGCAGCGGCAGCCAAGCTAGCGCTCGAAGCCTTCGGGGAGCAGTTGGGTAGTATCGGCGACATGACTCCCCAGGAGAAGAGTGCGCTCATCCAGTTGGTGGGATTGACGGTTGGCAAAGCGGTTGCTCAATTCTCGGCAGGAAGTGGGGCGGATGGAAATGCTGCTGGGGTCACCGCTAAACTTGCGACGCAGTTCAATTATCTGAATCACACCCAGGCAGCGCAGTTCAAACAAAAACTCGATAGCTGCGAAAGTAGGTCAGGTGGTTGTCCAGAGGATGAACGCAAGGCGTTGATTGCGCAGTACCGCGCATTGTCTGCTGCAAACATCGAGACGTTGAATTTCTGCGCGATGCGTGCTGATGCGGCTTGCTTGGCGCAGATCAAGGAGAGCATCGCCAGTCCGAGCGAGATGCCGCTAGGTTTGGTGGGAGGAGAAGCGACTGCTTTCCGCGGGGAGCAAACAAGGGCGGATAGTCAAGTTTCTAATGCGCTGAATAATGTGGCGACAATCCAGAAGGGCCGTGATCTAGTCTGCGGCGCAATGAGTGCTGCTGATTGTGATGCCAAGATTTTGAAAACGCATGGTGATGCTGGCATGCGGGCGATGGGAATTGTTCTGTCGACGATCGGTGGCGGAGTCGCATCGAGCGCTGAAGCGATCGGGATTGTTTCTAGCGGTCTGCAGGCGCTAGTCAACGCTGGGAAAGTGGCTGGAACGGAGTTGGTCTCGTTTTTCCGTCTTGGTCCGATAGTGTATTGTTCGATTAATCCTGGTACTTGCGTTGCGACGGTAGACGTCGCTGCACAAAGCACATTGGGGACTGCAGCTCCTTCGCCTGTACTGAATTTGCCCGTTGCGACGAGTAGCGAAATTGCTACGGCTAAAGCCGAAGCAGCGGCGGCGGACACGGCGGCTGACATCGCCTCGGCACTCAAAAACCAAAGTGCTAAAAATCTAAGCGGTACTACGTCCGGTTCCGCGAATTCGGCACGGAATCAGTATTATGGGAACGGCAGTAGTGCGTCCCCATCGCCGGGTACAAATACTGCGGGGAGTAGCGGCTCGAATGTGCAGTTGGGTGACACCCCCTCTGTTGCTGGACCAAGTCAGTTTACACAGGACTATCTGGCGGGCTCAGGAGGGCGCTGGGGGACGCAAGCTACAAGGCAATTGAATTACGATGTTGGACAAACTTTGGAGAAAAGTGGTAAATATAAAGTGATCGGTGGCGGCGGTATAACCTCTGAGGAGTATATTCCTGGCCCTGGCCCAGGCACGACTGGCGGCTCATATGTGGACATTACGGCAAAGCCGGTTGATGGAGTTGGTCCTACAGTTCGGGTGCAAACTGTAACTACTCTGGCAAATGGGATAACGCCCACTCCGTCGGAGGCAGCAGCCGCAGCAAGAATAAGTAACGCATATCCAAGTGATATTTTAGTTCTTATTCCCAAAGGATCCACACCGGATCTGGTTAGGCAAGCTATCGAACAAGCATTCTTAAAGGCAGGTCTATGAAGCGCATTTTTTTCTTCGCGACGCAACGCGACATTCTCGCAGTCACTAACGATATCGAACAAAAAAATTCATTAAAGTATATTTTGGCCCACCATCATTTCCACCAAAGATACTCGGCTTCTGATGCGCCAATCTTTCTATCGGCGTCGGCCATACCAGAGTTGGGTATTGCCGCAGGAAGCCAGACAGGGCGATGTGAACATTATTTGGTAGCTGAGACTTCAACTCTAGTTGAGCCTGTGACTCGTCGTATCGGTGCAGCCTTGCCTGGAGGAGGTGAGCTGGTCACCGCTTTTGAAATGGGAAATTGTCGGGACTGTGTAGAGTTAAATGTTGGAGGATTTTGGCAAGAAACAGTTCTTATCAGCGGTCTTGTCCAAACATGGTCGGATAGTAAGCCTGCGCAGAAGCTGATGCGGCAGTTTATGTCGGCAATTAAAAAGAATTTTAAAGAAAAAATTGGGGCTTATTGGGTTGGTTCGGAAGCCCTCAAATTCTTGCAGGATGGTGGGCGACTAACTTTGAACGTAGAGGCATCTCCATCATTTGACTTAAAAATTCCAGAATGACGATAGCGCTACGTCCACAATTTTTGGTGGCCACAGTCGGCAGACGGTCAAAGCCTCGGTAGGTATGCGTATGAAGATTGTCTTGGAAGATATCCAACAGTCAGAGTGTTGATTTGCATTGAAAGCTGCCCCACTTTCGCAGGTAATTTGCATCCAAAGTTGCCCCATGTTTAGACCACAATCCTGCTCATGACAGCGAGCAGGAGAACGGAGTGATAGACGTGGCCCTACTTGGAATTATTCGACGCTGGTACATCAGAGACCGCATCTCAATTCGGGAAATCGCCCGCAGCCTACTATCCGGGCCAGATCGTGCAGGCGATCAGCCTGACGCCCACGGTCTATCGGGAGAACACCGCCGCGCCCGGCAGCGGCACCCAGGTGGGGTGCCTGAACAACGCCAGCATGAGCAATGGCGTACGCGTGCCGGGCGTGGCGCTGACCATTGGCGGAGGCGGTGCGATCCGTCTTCACAACAACAGCCTGTTCTCGATCAACACCAACTCGGCCATGGGCTACCTGGTGCAAAGCGATCCGCGCTTCACCAGCTATCGGACCTGGCTGTCTTCGGACTACATGCTGCAGAAGTTGCGGCAGGCGGCAACGTCAATATCACCGCCACGGGTGGCGGAACTGACAGCAATATCGTTATCCAAGGCAGCGATATCAAGGCTGGCGTTAACGCCACACTCAAGGCTGACAATGAGGTCAGGCTTCTCGCCGCTCAGAGCACGACGGAACAACACAGCACGAACAAGGGGATGTCGGGGTCGGTGGGCGTTTCGTTTGGCACGGATGGATTGCTCTTCAATGCGGGCGTGTCGGGTAGCGATGTGGTGTCTACCCAAGGTACAGCGGTGGTCGCGGGTAATAACGTGAACATCTTGGCCGCGACCGATAGCAGCACGTAGCGCAACTTCCGTCAGGAGACCAAGAGCGGGGTGATGGGGTGGGCTTTGGGGTGACGGTGGGTAGCCGCATGCAGAGCCAGGACGTGGATGGGTAAACAATGTAGCCAGCAAGGGACTACTACGGCCAGGCTAAACGTTGCTTTCTTACTCCTTTGAAATTTTCCCTTCTTTTTGGCTTTTTTTCCGCAAAGCTTCGTTGATATCAACTTCTTCTTTTTGGCGATGTTGTGGCGGAATTTCAGCAAGCTCGTAGGCACCTTGCAGCAACATACGCCGTAACATAACCTCTACAGAGACCCCTGCCTTTTCCGCGAGCTCTTTAATGAGTTCGATTTCAGTGCTGGAGAAATCAACCTCAACTTCTTTGGTCATAGGACGCAAGCTATCAGCAAGCCCAAGCACGCTTGACTTTGACTTTGTATCCAGTTGACGGTAATAGAAAAGAAGTTCCATCTCGTCATCGGTTGCGGCAGTGGAAACCAAGCCACTTATCAAAAAGCCGACATCTACTCCAGCTTGTGCTAACAATGCAATGTAGCCAATTCCAGGCTCTCGTTTGCCAGCTTCGTATTTCACCTGTCCATCTTTTTGGACGCCGCCGATCTCTGCAAAATCAGTTTGATTAAAACCCAAGCGTAGACGCTCCTCGCGTAGTCGAGCTCCAAAGGAGGTTAAATCAATTACTTTTTTGTTTGACATGAATCTTAATAGATACTATATTGAGGTCTGTGGTAGTGTTTAAGCTAATAATACTCCACATAATAAAGTGATTAAACCTCCATTGCGCGGAAATCGTGAGTCGAATCCGTGCGTCGACGAATCTTTCCCGCTGGGATCAGTTGCATTGCACTTAAGCCCAGTAGCTGAAGAAGAGAAAAATCAAAAAAATATGAGAGTAATCAGCCTTCCATGCCCACATTGCCAAAGCCCAGTGCGTGCAGCCAAAAGCCGGACCATGTCCACGCTGATGAAGGAAATCACCTATCGATGCCAGAACGTCGATTGTGGCCATACCTTCGTGGCCACGCTGGAGATTTCTCGTACCGTTTCCCTGTCGGCCATGCCCAATCCCGAGGTGAGCCTTCCCATCTCGCCCCGTGCGTACCTCGCACCCCAAGGAACAGGTACTGCCTGACTTGCTGCTGACCGCCTAGCCGGTCGCTGAACCCCAAATTGACTAAGACCTGTCGTGCGCCGTTTGGCGCACGCGGGATTCGCTCACCCTAAAGAAACCTCACATGGCTCTCGATCAGCAACAGACAACGCTTGCGCTCGCCTCGCTGCGGCTTCGCATGGGCGACGACATCAAAGAATTTCAATGCGCCCAGCGCATGCTGCTGCGCAAGGCGGTACTGCAAGACGAACTGCAGTGGAATGTGATCTGGCAGGGGAAATCTGCCATTGAACATCGCCTTGGCCAGCGTCTGCAGCGTCTCGGCGGTCTGATGGGGACATGGTAATGCGCACTGTGATTGCTCATGGCATCGCTGCTCTGTTGTTGCTTGCGCCATCTCTTCTGGCGGCTCTCGGGCTGGTGAGAGGGTAATGATGCGCGGTGCACGAATTAAGGACCATGCGTCATTCCGTCCGGCAACGGACCTGCTGCGCGAGCGCGCGGCATGGGTGCCCACGCCTCCGGGTAATGAAGCTGCCAAGGCCGAGCTAAGTAAATCCATTTCGCTGCTGCGCAACCGGCGGCGGCCCAATCTCCAAACCGGGATCGCCTATTCCTGGGCGGCGATGCCCAAGCCAGTGCGTCGACACATCCTGGCCCTGGCGGGATTCTCGGCGGATCGCTGGGAATGCCCTATTCACTCCTTCACTGAAGCGGAACGCCTGGCCATGCGCCATGCGGTACTGCGTGCCATTACGACGTATGAAAGAGCCCTCAATGCAGTCTAGAACAGTTGACGCGAAGACACGCCGTCGCCATCGGGCTTTCGTCGAGTCGCAGCAGTTTGCCGGAGAGCTGGCACGTATTCCGCTGAAGTGGCGTGGACGTGTCGTGAGCCAGGCGCTAGAACTGATGTCGGTATGGCACTGGAACAAGATTTTTGAGCCGATCGCCGTTCAGTTCGTCCGAGAGTTCGCTGAGCAGTACGTACCGGCCGGAGTAGATCTGTCGCAGGATGATGCCGATATTTGCGCCACGGCCGAGAAAGCCGCCGAGAATGTCAAAAAGGTCTTGTGGAAAGCGATTTCAGATACCCACGCACGGGACCTCATCGAACAAGAGTGCAGCGACTACGGCATTGATATGCCGGAAGTCGACGATGATGACCTGCGCGCCATCATCGCGCGTGTGGTGGATCCGCGCTGGTGGCGCAGGCAACTGCGCAAAGTGGTTGGCCGCGCCTTCGAAGGCGGCAATATCCGCCTGGGCTATGTGCACTATCACGGCGAGCCCTATGCCAGTAATGACGCCGTACTCTCTCGCCTGGCACAGAACCGGAGAAATGCAGCCGCGCTGGAGGCGACCATTGTGCGCAATGAGGCTGGCCAGGAATTCAGTATTGCTGAGCTGGCCGAGAAGACGACCGCGAACAAGACTATTCGTCGCGGCGAACTCATGCTGCGTATCAATGGTTTCGAGGTAATTGCGAAAGAGTGCAACGATCAGGGCCTGTTCCTCACATGGTCGTGCCCATCGCGCTTCCATGCGACGCTGCATACGGGCAAGCCGAATCCCAAGTATGACGGCTCGGACCCGCGCACAGCCAATAAGTATCTGGGAAAGATGACTGCGTTGGCGCGCTCGGCGCTGGCTCGTCGCGGCATCGGTCTGTATGGCTTCCGTATCGCTGAGCCGCATCACGATGGCAGCCCGCACTGGCACATGCTGGTGTTCGTGCGCGCCTTGCCGGACTACACCACGCCCCACGTCAAGGACGTGGCCAGCCGCGCTATCCGCGTCATGAAGAGATACGCCTGGCGCGTGGATCGTGGCGAACCGGGGGCATTCAAGCGCCGGCTTGACGTGAAACGCATTGATTGGAAAAAAGGCAGTGCTGCTGGCTATATCGCTAAGTACGTGGCGAAGAATATTGATGGCGTCGCCGACCACAAGACCAAAGAAGGCTACCTCATCACCACTGATATGGCAGGGGATCGTGAGCTGACGCCCTCGGCGCGTGTGGAAGCTTGGGCCGCCCGCTGGGGTATTCGCCAGTTCCAGCAATGGGGTGGCGCACCGGTGAGCGTCTGGCGCGAGCTGCGCCGCGTGCCGGCAGACATGGTCAAACACGCTCCTCCGGCCATGGCCGCCGCATGGGATGCCGTACAAAAGGTCGAGGGTGAGAAGCGTGCGTGCTGGGCAAATTATCTGCGTGCGCAGGGCGGCGCGCTGGTGAAGCGCGACGATCTCATGGTCACGCTTGCGAAAGAAACCAAGACTGTGTCCGGCCGCTATGAAGAGTGCAAACGTGTCATGCCCTATGGCGTGCAATGCCGCCAGATGGCCGGGGTGGTCTTTAAATCCGTTCGGCATACATGGACGCCAGTTCAAGGGCACGACGCCCGCACATCGGCGGGTTCGGGGTTCCCTTGGACTCGTGTAAATAACTGTACGCAGTCCGCTGGGCCTGACTTTGCGGCCGATGTGTCCTTCGAGCCGAAGGCATCACCCGCGCCGGTCATGTTCAAGCCCGACCAGGCCGCGCAGATAGATCATGCGTGGCTCGCCCTGGGCGCATGTCCCTGGCCCCGGCCGGTAGTGGATGACATGCCGACATGGCCAGCGCCAGCCATGACGGCCGACGAACAGCGCCGGGCCCTGGCCGCCTGGGATGTCATCAAGGCGTGTCCCTGGCCGCGCGTGGTGCCGATTCCGGACAAGTCCCCGCGTCGTGCCACTCCGCGCCAGGTGGCTGACTGGCGCGCCGGCCGGCTTGATGTGACCGAACTTCCGATTGATACCAACCCAACGAAAGGGAACGCCCCATGACCGCGTTTCGTGTCGTCGTGCGCACTGCCAGCGCACGCCATTCCTACACCGCCATCGCAGCGCATAGCTGCGACGTGATCGCCGCCGCCGTCGATCGCTTTGGCGTGTGCTCTGTTACGGCCATTCAGGAGAACCAGAAGTGAACGCAACCACAACCACCAATCCCGCCGTGTCTTACCGCGCCGAAGGCTACGCCGCCAAGTATTTCGCCAAGCAGGCGAAACAGCGTGATTTCGTCATGCTGCCACCGCAGGCCTTGGACCGCATTACGTTCAACACACCCGATGACGACGTGCTGGCAGGCTATGTGTCGGTCATTCGTCAGCACCTGGGCAATGGCCAGAAATTCGCATGGGTGGAACTGGACAATGAGTTGGCGGGGCAATTCCGGGGAGTGCCGCTGGTGGACATCCTCACTTGCGATGATGCGGGAAATCTACGCCGCAATGCCGCTAATCGCGAAACGAGACGTCTTTGCTTGGGCGACTACAGCTGCAATCTGGGTGTTGAAACGGGGATGAGGGAACCACAGTCATGACTGCTTTGTTTCTTGATGATGAGAGCTTGGATCGACTCACAGGCATTCGGCGCGGCTCTACCCGCGCCGGCGTCAAGCGGACCAAGTATGAGATGCAGGCGTCATTCCTGCGCGAAATCGGGATTCCGTTTATCTCGAATGCGCGCGGCCGGCCGGTGGTGCTGCTGTCGGCGATAGAATCGCGCCGCACGGCAGAGGCACCGAAAAAAGGATGGAAACCAGCAGTGATTGGGGCATGACATGGGGCGCAGGCCGTCGAAAAATTCGAATCTTCCACGCGGCGTGCGTGCGCGTGAGCAGCGCAGTGGCGTGATTTACTACTACTACGATGCCGGCGGCAAGCCTCGTCGTGAGATTCCGCTCGGCTCTAACTATGTCGAGGCCGTGCGGAAGTGGGCCGAACTGGAGGCGATGCCGCCTTCCACTGTGTCCAAGGTAGTGACGTTCCGTTATGCGTGCGAGGTTTATCAGAAAAAATACTTGATCGAGAATGCACCGAAAACGAGGGAAGAGAAATTGCGGCAGATTGAGACACTGCTTGCATTCTTCGATAATCCGCCGGCACCGCTTGAAGAAATCAAGCCCATCCACATCAAACAGTTTTTGTCATGGCGCGTCCAGCGAACGCAAGATGCATTGCGCAAGAAGGGTGAGCCGGTGGAAGGCAACGAAGGTCGAGTAGCGGCCAATCGTGAGAAGTCGCTCATTTCGCACATCTGGAATGCAGCGCGGGCCGAGGGGCTGACCGACCTTCCGAACCCATGCGCCGGTATCAAGTCGTTCCGCGAGTATGGCCGTGAAACCTATGTCTACGACGACGCCTTCCATGCCGTGTGGGGCAAAGCGGACGTTCCGACGCGTGAGGCAATGGACCTGGCATATCTCACCGGCGGGCGGCCGGCGGACCTGCTGAAGATCGATGAAACGCACCTACGTGAAGGCAGCATCGAAGTGCGGCAGAACAAGACCGGGCACAAGCTGCGCATTGCTATCGAAGGAAAGCTCGGGGCGCTGATCGAGCGCATCAAGGCAAGAAAGCGCGGCATATCCGGTGTCGTGGTCTCAACACGGTTACTTGTCAATGAAGAAGGTCAGCCGCTGGGCCGGGCAGCGTTGCGCTTTCGCTTCGAGGCCGCGCGTAGTGCTGCTGGCATTGAGGGGGATGACTTCCAGTTCCGCGACCTGCGTGCGAAGGCTGCTACCGATAAAACGGACAAGACCAAGGACATTCGCGAAGCACAGCAGCAACTCGGCCATACGAGCGTAGTAATGACCGAGAATTACGTGCGCAAGCGCCGAGGTCAAAAAGTTACGCCAACTAAATAAATCTTTCCGGCCCTTTTATTCCAGTCGTTTGTCCGCAGATGAGATTACTGCGAGATGGGAATGTCTCGTAAGATTGCTGTTCAACTTATCTATGGAGGGGTAGCCAATGAGTATTGAATTGTCAGACAAAGATCGCCTGTTTTTGGCCAATCAGTACGAGATTCTCGCCGCGCTTAATAAGGGTTCCAACGCTGCACGGTATGCAGAGCTTTCGAGAAATTTAAATGAGGGCCATAAAGGGATTTATGAAAACCAGCTTGAGAGCCAACTGTCGCCTGTTTTCGAAGAGCACGAGTTCGTTTTGGACGTGCTGGCCATGTTCAGAGCTTTGAGCCGCAGCTTTGAAAATCTGGCTGATAAAAGCGGCATCGATCCTCAAGACGTTCGGTACAGTGGCTTTGATGGCAACAATGAGACTGAGCATCTGTCCTTTGCCGATGCCCTCTTCCGCAACGGTCGCTTTGTTGAGACGATTCGCACAGAAGGCCTGAATTCACACTCGCAGACTATTGGAATGTATCAGCGCATGCTCACAGCGTGGCAAATGCAAGGAAGAGCTATAGCATTGAGCAAGGAGCAAGTTGTCCAGATAGTCGGGGCTCACAGCTACCCTGAATGAACGTTGCCGGTAACGGCAAAAAAGAGGCTGTGGCCTCTTTTTTTTTCGCCTCCAATCAGTGCTTTTACGATGAATGGGGAACTTGCTGAAAAACGAATGATTTAAAGCAACATCGCGTAAGTACAAAAATTGCGGAGCAAAGCCAGAATTGCGGAGCAAAGAAAAGCGGCTCACATTGCTGTGAGCCGCTTCGGTATTGGTGCTGGCTGCAGGACTTGAACCCGCCACCCCCTGATTACAAGTCAGGTGCTCTACCAGATGAGCTAAGCCAGCAAAAACTTCAGCCGGCGATTATAGCCTACTTGATGCGTGTCAGTACAGGACGGCCACCCTTTTTCGGTGGTTCCGGATCATCATCGCCCTTGTCGCTGCTTTCAGCCGGCTTCTTTTCGGGTTCGGAAACAGGTACCGAGGACAGCACAGGAGCACTGCTCTCCTGCTCAGGAGCCGCCTGCTGCGCCTCGTCGGCCGTGGCCGGCGCAGGCGCTTCAAACGCCATGCCCTGGCCGTTTTCGCGCGCGTAGATGGCGATCACGTTTTCCACAGGGATCAGGATGTCGCGCGAAACACCACCAAAGCGGGCGCTGAAGTGAATGTTGTCGTTCTCCATCTTCAAGCCGCTGGTGGCCTCGAAGCTGATGTTGAGGACGATTTCGCCATTCTTGACGAATTGCATCGGCACGCGGGTGCTGCTGTCGACGACCACGGCAATGTGCGGCGTGTAGCCATTGTCGGTGCACCACTCATAGATGGCGCGCAGCAGATAAGGCTTGGTGGAGACTTCTGGCATGACTGGTGTGGTCTGCGATGCGACGGTAAAAACCGCATCTGCCGGCAAGGCCGGGGTGGAAAGCAATATGAACTTCTGTAAACTGCACCGCCGCCCAGGGCGGCAGTGCAGCCGGAACAGCTTAACGGCGCATGACCTTTTCGGACGGGGTCAGTGCTTCGATGTAGGCAGGACGCGAGAAGATGCGCTCGGCATACTTCATCAGCGGTGCCGCTGTCTTGGAGAGCTCGATGCCATAGTGATCCAGACGCCACAGCAACGGGGCCAGGGCCACGTCCAGCATGGAGAACTCGTCGCCCAGCATGTACTTGTTCTTCAGGAACAGCGGTGCCAGTTGGGTCAGGCGGTCACGGATCTCGTGGCGGGCCTTTTCCTGGTTCTTCTCGGCAGCCTTGGACTTTTCATTTTCCAGGGTGTGCACGTGAACGAACAGTTCCTTCTCGAAGTTGAACAGCATCAGGCGCGCACGCGCACGCATCAGCGGGTCAGCCGGCATCAGCTGCGGATGCGGGAAGCGCTCATCGATGTATTCATTGATGATGTTCGATTCATACAGGACCAGGTCGCGTTCAACCAGAATCGGCACCTGCCCATACGGGTTCATGACCGAAATGTCTTCCGGCTTGTTGAAGAGGTCAACGTCGCGGATCTCGAAATCCATGCCCTTTTCGAACAGGACAAGGCGGCAACGTTGCGAAAATGGGCAGGTCGTGCCCGAGTAGAGAACCATCATTTTTTCAGAGCCCTAAAAACAAAAGGGGGGCGAGACGCATAACGCTCACCCCGATACGCAATTCCGCAAAAACTGCGCGGATACGTGATTGTACGTTTTTACTTGATGTTCTTCCAATAGGACGCGTTCAAACGCCACGCCAATACCGAGAAGATTCCCAGGAACAACAGTACCCAGACACCCAGCCGCTTGCGCGTATTCTGCGCCGGCTCGCCCATCCATTGCAAATAGGCAACGAGATCGGCGACATTGTTGTCATACTCCGCCGCGCTCATCTTGCCCGGCTTGACTTGCTCGAAGCCGGCAAACTTGTGGATGGTCTTGTTCGCGTCGTGAGGATCCTTCTCTTCCACGAACTTGGCCTTGCGGATACCTTGCAATTCCCACAACACGTGCGGCATGCCGACGTTGGGGAAAAGCATGTTGTTCCAGCCGGTGGGGCGGCTGTCGTCCGTATAATAACTGCGCAGGTAGGTATAAATCCAGTCCGGACCGCTGCCCGCCTCCGAGGCCTTGGCCCGGGCGATCACCGACAGGTCCGGCGGCGTTGCGCCAAACCAGGCCTTGGCGTCCTGCGGCGACATCGAGATCTTCATCAGGTCGCCGACCTTTTCCCCACTGAACAAGAGGTTGTTCTTGATCTGGTCTTCGGTCAGGCCGATGTCGCGCAGCCGGTTGTAACGCATGGCCGAGGCCGAGTGGCAGTTCAGGCAATAGTTGACGAACAGCTTGGCCCCGTTTTGCAACGAGGAAACATCCTTGGTACGGTCCGGGGCATGATCCAGAGGGAAGCCCCCTTCGTTGGCGCAGGCCAGCGCCGGCAGCAAGGCCAGCGCGGCAATCACTTTCTTGAGCAATGTCATGTTCTTGTCCTTTGGCGGCTGGCTTAGTGCGGATGGTAGACGACGCGCTCGGGCACCGGCTTGAAGGTACCGGCAGCACTCCACCACGGCATCAGCAGGAAGAAGCCGAGGTAAATGAAGCTGCACACCTGCGAGACGGTGGTGCCGATGGCCGTCGGCGGTTGCACGCCGAGGTAGCCAAGGATGACGAAGGCGATGGCAAAGATTAGGTACACATACTTGTGCCAGCTGGGACGATAGCGGATGGACTTGACCTGCGAATGATCGAGCCACGGCAGGCCGCCCAGGATCACCACCGACAGGCCCATCAGGACCACGCCCCAGAACTTGGCATCAAACACCAGCATGCCGGCGATGATGGCCAGGCCGATCACAATGGCCACGATCTTCAGCTTGGCCGTCAGGCGCGACCTGAACACCAGCAGGGCGACGTAGCACGCCACCCCGGCGATGAGCCAGCCCATGAAGTCCGCTGTGGTCGCACGCAGGATCGAGTAGAACGGCGTGAAGTACCAGACCGGTGCGATGTGCGGCGGGGTCTTGAGCGAATCGGCCGGGATGAAGTTGTTGTACTCCAGGAAGTAGCCGCCCATTTCCGGCGCGAAGAACACCACGGCCGAGAACACCAGCAGGAAGATCGAGACACCGAAGATGTCATGCACCGTGTAATACGGATGGAAAGGAACCCCATCCAGCGGTACGCCACGTTCGTCGGTCTTTTCCTTGATTTCCACGCCATCCGGGTTGTTGGAACCCACTTCGTGCAGCGCGATGATGTGCGCAGCCACCAGTCCGATGAGCACCAGCGGAATGGCGATCACGTGGAAGGAGAAGAAGCGGTTCAGCGTGGCGTCGGAAACGACATAGTCGCCGCGAATGAGCAGCGACAGGTCCGGGCCGATGAAGGGGATGGCGCCGAAAAGGTTCACGATCACCTGTGCGCCCCAATAGGACATCTGCCCCCAGGGCAGCAGGTAACCGAAGAAAGCTTCACCCATCAGGCAGAGGAAAATCCCCACCCCGAACAGCCACACCAGTTCGCGCGGCTTGCGGTAGGAGCCGTAGAGCAGGCCCCGCACCATGTGAAGATAAACGACGATGAAGAAGGCCGAAGCGCCGGTGGAGTGCATATAGCGCACCAGCCAGCCCCAGGGCACATCACGCATGATGTATTCGACCGAGGCGAAGGCCAGGTTGGCGTCCGGCTTGTAATGCATCACCAGGAAGATGCCGGTGACGATCTGGATCACCAGCACCAGCAGTGCCAGCGAGCCGAAGATGTACCAGAAGTTGAAGTTCTTCGGGGCGTAGTATTCGGAGAGGTGGGCTTTCCAGGTGGCCGTCAGCGGAAAGCGCGAATCGACCCAGTTCAGGGCCTTGGCTGCTACCGGTGCATCATCCGGCAGCTTCTTTTCGTGAAATGCTCCCATGATCAGGCCTCCCCTTTCTCGTCCTTGCCGATGACGAGCTTGTTGTCGCCTTCAAACATGTAGCGCGGGACTTGCAGGTTGTCCGGCGCCGGCTTGTTCTTGTACACGCGGCCGGCCAGGTCGAAGGTCGAACCGTGGCAGGGGCACAGGAAGCCGCCATGCCAGTCGTCCGGCAGCGAAGGCTGCGGGCCGCTCTGGAAGCGGGAACTCGGGGAGCAGCCGAGGTGCGGGCAGATGCCGACCACGACCAGGATGTCCTTGCGCAGCGAACGCCACTCATTGAGCGCATAGTCGGGCGTTTCGGAGAAATCGGTGCGCTTGGAGTTGGGATCGGCCACCTCGCCATCGGTCTTCTTGAGGGACTCGATCATCTCGGGGGTGCGCTTGAGAATCCAGACCGGCTTGCCGCGCCACTCAACGGTGCGCATTTCACCGGGAGCCAGTGAAGAAATATCCACTTCCACCGGTGCGCCTGCTGCCTTGGCGCGTTCTGAAGGTTGCAGGGTGGAGACGAATGCTCCAGCGGTGGCCAAACCCGCTACACCTCCGGCCGCACAAGTCGCAACAAGCAAACCTCGTCGACTTGCGTCGACCTGATTCTCGTCAGTCATAAAGACCCCAATCTCCAAATGTAAGTTAGCGTGGACCTTCTAAGTGACCCTCATGCAACTTTTCGATTATATATAAGCTGAATAGGGTTTTGTAGCTAACGGCCGGTATGGTACAGGCTTGCGAAAATGAACATTTGACGCAGCGCAACCCCTTGTCAATCTGCTCTCGTTCTCAGTTTTTTTGCAGTGCGGCGTCAGTGCTTGTCCGATTTACTTTTGCTGGCGGGCAGGATATAACGCGTTGTAAGCCCGCCTCATGTTTAAACAGCAACTTTCAAAGGAGAAACCAGGGATGAGCATGCTCAAGGATTTTCGCGCCTTCGCGATCAAGGGAAACGTGGTCGACCTGGCCGTCGGTGTCATCATCGGCGGGGCCTTCGGCAAGATCGTCAGTTCTCTGGTCGAGGATATCATCATGCCGCTCGTCGGCAAGATCTTCGGCGGCCTGGATTTCGCCAACTACTACCTTCCCCTGAACGGTCAAGCCTATGGCCTGCCGCTGGCCGAAGCCAAGAAGGCCGGAGCAGTCTTCGCCTACGGTAACTTCCTGACCATCTTCATCAACTTCCTGATCCTGGCCTTCATCATCTTCCAGATGGTGCGTGCCATCAACAAGGCGCGCGACCTGGCTTCCAAGCATGAAGAAGCCGCACCGGCCGCGCCGGCACCAACGCCGGAAGACGTGCTGTTGCTGCGTGAAATCCGCGATTCGCTCAAGAAGCAAGGCTGACGCCTGCCCTGCCCCAAAAAGCTTCACTTACCTGACACGGTAAGTGAAGCGACAAGTATCGCAGCCCCTCTCACACGGGATTGTCGATATCGATGAAGCGATGCTCGATGCCGAAGTGCCTGGCCACATGTTCCCCCAGCGCCTGGATGCCATAGCGCTCGGTGGCGTGATGGCCGGCGGCGAGATAGACGGTGCCGCTCTCGCGCGCCAGATGCACGGTCGGTTCTGAAATCTCGCCGCTGATGTAGGCCGTGGCTCCTGCTTCGATGGCCTCGCCCAGCATGCCCTGCGCTGCACCGGTACACCAGGCGACCTGCCCGATGGCCTGCTGCGGATCGCCGATGAGCAAGGGCATGCGTCCCAGGCGTTTTTCGATCAGCATCGCCAGGTCGGCGGCGGTCTTGACGGAGGGCGCATGGCAACGTCCGATCCAGCCGATGTCGTTCTCGCCGAAGCGGCCAGTGGCGTCAAAGTCGAGTCGTTTGGCCAGTTGCGCGTTGTTGCCCAGCTCCGGATGCGAATCCAGCGGCAAGTGATAGCCGAACAGATTGATGTCATGCCCCAGCAGCAGCTTCAGGCGCCGCTGCTTCTGCCCGATCACGCGCATGTCTTCACCGCGCCAGAAGTAACCGTGATGAACCAGGATGGCATCGGCCTGCCATTCCACTGCCGCCTCGATCAGGGCCAGGCTGGCCGTGACGCCGCTGACCACGCGCCCAATGGTGGCGCGCCCTTCCACCTGCAAGCCGTTTGGGCAATAATCGCGATATTGCGCCGCGTTAAGCGTCTGCCCCAGATAGACTGCGAACTCGTTTCTGCTAATGTGGCGGGTCATCTCTTCCTCATCCGATCAGATTTTCAATCCAAATACCAAAAATTCTTTTATGCGACGTTTATGGCTGTTGTTTGCCCAGACCGTGACAGTGGGTCTGGCGGTGTGGTTCATTGTAGCGACCTTGAAGCCGGACTGGCTGTCCGGATCCTTCACTTCGCGTGCACGCCCTGCCCAGTCCACCATCCAGATGCAGGAAGCCACACCCGCCGCGCCCGCCCTGGACTCCTATCGCCACGCCGCGCGCCAGGCAATGCCCTCGGTGGTCAATATCTTCACCACGACCGAAGCGCGCCCGCAGAAGAGCCCCTTCCAGAACGATCCGTTCTTCCGCAAGTTCTTCGGCGACCAGTTCGACGAACAGCAGCAGGATGACAAGCAATCCAGCCTGGGTTCGGGCGTGATCGTCAGCCCGCAAGGCTATATCCTCACCAACAACCACGTGGTGGAAGCCGCCGACAAGATCGAAGTGGCCCTGGCCGACGGCCGCAAGGCCAGCGCCAAGGTGGTCGGCATCGACCCCGAGACCGACCTCGCCGTCATCAAGATCGACCTGCCCAACCTGCCCGCCATCACCCTGGGCCATCCGGAAAACAGCTCGGTAGGTGACGTCGTGCTGGCCATCGGCAATCCCTTCGGCGTGGGCCAGACGGTGACCATGGGCATTGTCTCAGCACTGGGCCGCAACCACCTGGGCATCAATACCTTCGAGAACTTCATCCAGACCGATGCCGCCATCAATCCCGGCAACTCGGGCGGTGCGCTGGTCGATACCAACGGCAACCTGCTGGGCATCAACACGGCCATCTATTCGCGCACCGGCGGCAACCTGGGGATCGGCTTTGCGATCCCGATGTCCACCGCCAAGACCGTGATGGAAGCCATCATCAGCCATGGCCAGGTGGTGCGCGGCTGGATCGGGGTGGAACCGCAGGACATCACGCCGGAACTGGCCGAAAGCTTCGGCCTGGGCAAGAAGACCGGCGCCATCATCGCCGGCGTGCTCAAGGGCGGTCCGGCTGACCGCGCGGGCATGCGTCCGGGCGACATTCTGGTGAGCATCGACGACAAGCCGGTGGCCGATACCACCGAGATGCTCAACGTCATCGCGCAATTGACGCCGGGCCAGCAGATCGCCATGACGGTGCTGCGCAAGGCGCAGGAAACCAAGCTGAACATCACCGTGGGCAAGCGTCCGCCGCCGCCCAAAAACGATGATGCCGACGAAGAATGAGCCAGGAGAATCTGATCCATGCACGTGCGTGACCTGATCCAGTTCCTCGGGGAACTGTCCGAAAACAACAACCGCGCCTGGTTCGTCATGAACAAGCCGCGCTATGACATCCTGCGCGAGGAATTCCTGGCGCTGACCATCAAGCTCATCGCCGAGATCAGCAAGTTCGATCCGGCCATTGCCGGCTGCAATCCGAAGAAGGCGCTGTTCCGCATCAACCGTGACATGCGCTTCTCCCATGACAAGCGCCCGTACAAGACGCACTTCTCGGCCGCCATCACGGCCAGCGGGCTCAAGAAGCCCAGCCAGGGCGGCGGTCCGGCCTACTACTTCCACATCAATGAAGCGGGACAACTGCTCATTGCCGGTGGTGAATACCTGCCACCGACGCCGCGCCTGCGCGCCATCCGCAACCGCGTGGTGGAGGATGCAGCAGGCTTCACCAAGATGCGCAAGAACAAGAAGCTTGTTGCGACATATGGCGACCTGCAGGAAGAAGGAAAACTGCAGCGCCCGCCCAAGGGCTTCGATCCGGACACCCCAAACATCGAATACGTGAAGCTCAAGAGTTTCATCGTCTGGACCGAAGAGGACATCCGCAAGAAGATTCCGGCCGACCTCGGGAAGCAGGTACTGGAAGGCTTCAAGGATGCCTATCCGCTGGTGCAATGGCTGCGCGAGATTCCGCTGGTGACTATCGAAGAGTGAACGGTTTATCCAGCTCCTTCTCCTGAAGCCAGAAACGACAAAGCCCGCTCATCATCGAGCGGGCTTTGTTTTTGGTGAATTGCCAGGCTTATTCGGTGGGCACGGAACTGCCAGGTTCCGCCTCCGGCGCACGCGTGGCACGCTCGAAGATCGGTGCCACCAGCAGGCCCACCTCGTAGAGCAACACCAGCGGCACGGCCAGCATCAGCTGGCTCATCACGTCCGGCGGCGTGACCACGGCGGCAACGATGAAGGCACCGACGATCACGTAGGGACGGATCTGCTTCAACTTGGCCAGCGGCACCAGGCCCATGCGAACCAGGACGATCACGATCACCGGAACCTCGAAGGTCACGCCGAAAGCCACGAACATGGTCAGCACGAAGTCGACGTAGCTGTCGATGTCCGGTGCCACCGAGACTGACTTGGGCGCGAAATTGTTGATGAACGGGAAGACCACGCCAAAGACGAAGAAGTAGCAGAACGCCACACCCGCCACGAACAGCAGCGAGGACGAGATCACCAGCGGCGCGATCAGGCGCTTCTCGTGCGCATACAGGCCAGGCGCGACGAAAGCCCACAGCTGGTACAGCACCCAAGGCAGCGAGATCAGCACGGCCACCAGCATGGTGACCTTGATGGGGATCAGGAAGGGAGTGATCACGCCGGTGGCGATCATCTTGCTGCCGGCGGGCAGCGCATGGATCATCGGCGCGGCCAGCACGTCGAAGATATGGGCCGCAAACGGCATCAGGCAGAGGAACACTACCAGCACCACCGCAGCCGCCTTGACGATACGGCTGCGCAATTCGATCAGGTGCGAGATGAAGGTGTCTTCGGCTTGGGTGTTTTCTTCAGCCATGGATTCGGAGCATTCTGATGAAGTGAGACGCGCTGCGCCAAATTAGAAGAAACCTGCCGACTTGCCCACCCCGACCGGACGGCGATACTTGGCCACGCGGGCCGAGGCCGAGATCACGCGGGTCTTGTGGCCGCTCTGGTGCTTGTACCAGGACGGCACGCCGGTGGTGCGCGAGAGCTTCTTGCGGCGGAAAGCCTTGGCCTTGATCGCATGCAGGGAGGGGTCGGGCGTGCGGGTCCAGCTGCTGCCGGCACTGCTGCTGTCGGACACGGAGGAATCGTCGCCGCCGTTCCAGGCGTCATTGATCGACGCTTCCGTATCGGACATGCTTTTATGAATGCTGTTGCTGACGTCGCTGGCGGCGTCCTGCACATCCTTGTGCATCTTGCGCAGCTCGTCGAGTTCCATCTCGCGGCTGACTTCGGACTTGACGTCGTTGATGTAGCGCTGGGCGCGGCCGAACAGGGTGCCGGCCATGCGCGCCACCTTGGGCAGGCGCTCGGGGCCGATCACGACCAGCGCGACCACGCCGATCAAGGCCAGCTTGGTAAGGCCGATATCAATCATGAGTCTGTGTGGACATTAAGAGGACAACGCGGGCGCGCCATGCGCTTGAAGACGGGAGTGCCCGCTGCAAATCACGATGCGGGCCCATGCAAGCCCGCCAGGAGGGCTGGCGGGCGGCCTGATCAGCTGCCGGACTTGTCCTTTTCCTTGGCCTGCACGTCGATGGCCGGGTCCTTCTTGGCCGGATCTTCCTCGCCGCCCTTGACGCCATCCTTGAAGCCCTTGACTGCCTTGCCCAGGTCGGAACCCATGTTGCCGAGCTTCTTGGTGCCGAAGACCAGCATCACGATCACCAGAACAATCAGCCAATGCCAAATACTGAACGAACCCATTCTCTTCTCCTAAGCGGACATCCCTGCCCTGTGTACAAGTGAAACCTGCCTGCCCCCGGGCCGGCGAATGCTTATTGTTGCACGAACCGTACCCGCCAGGGATGCGGGCCGCCAATCACGTGCATGTGCAGATGGTACACCTCCTGGCCGCCATCCGGTCCGGTGTTGACCAGGGTCTTGAAACCGCCGGTGGGCTTGCCTTCGGCATCGATGCCATAACCGCAGCCCTGCTCGGCCGCCAGGCGCGGTGCCAGGGCCAGCATCTTGCCCAGCAAGGCCGCATGCTGCTCACCGCAATCGGCCAGCGTTGCCACATGCTGGCGCGGCACGATCAGGAAATGCACCGGCGCGGCCGGGTTGATGTCGTGGAAGGCGATCAGGTCCTCGTCCTCGTAGATCTTCTTCGAGGGAATCTGGCCTGCTGCGATCTTGCAGAAAATACAATTATCCAACGCCGTACTCCTGGGAAACAAGTGGATGGAAAGTGCGCAGGACGCTCAGTCCTTGCGGGCAGCCTTTTCTTCCAGGCCCGAGAGGCCTTCACGGCGCGCCAGTTCGTTGAGCACATCCTGCGGGCTCAGATCGAACTGCGCCAGCAGGACCATGGAATGGAACCACAGGTCGGCGCATTCGTAGAGCACCTTGGACTTGTCGCCCGAGACGCGGGCATCCTTGGCGGCCATCACGGTTTCGGTGGCTTCCTCGCCGATCTTCTTGAGGATGGCGTCATCCCCCTTGGAGAACAGCTTGGCGACGTAGGATTTCTCCGGATTGCCACCGTTGGCCAGCTTGCGCGACTCGATGACTTCGGCCAGTCGCTTCAGGGTTTCACTCATGATGGGGTCTTGTCGCTGTCCACGGGCTTGGGGATGGTCTTGCGCACGCGCTTGGGCTTGGCGGCCGGCTCAGCGGCCACTGCGGTCGCGGGGCCACCGCCGGCACCCGGCTGCAGATCCTTCAGCACCGGCTCCACCGTGACCCATTCGCCGCTGTCAGCGCTGCCTTCGAATTTCTGGAAGAAGCAGGAATGACGGCCGGTATGGCAGGCAATGCCGGCCACCTGCTCGACCTTGAGCAGCACCACGTCTTCGTCGCAGTCCAGGCGGATTTCGTGCACTTTCTGGAAATGACCTGATTCTTCACCTTTGTGCCAGAGCTTCTTGCGCGAGCGGCTCCAGTAGACCGCCTGGCCGATCTCCACGGTGCGCGCCAGCGCCTCGCGGTTCATCCAGGCGAACATCAGCACATCATTGGATCCGACTTCCTGGGCGATCACCGGCACCAGGCCGACTTCGTCCCATTTGACCTTGTTGAGCCATTTGGCGCTGATGCTCATGCCAGCCTCATGGAAATGTTCTGGTCGGCCATGAAGCGCTTGGCTTCCTGCACGGTGTGCTGGCCATAGTGGAAGATGCTGGCGGCCAGCACCGCATCGGCCTTGCCCTTGGTGATGCCGTCGGCCAGGTCCTGCAGGCCGCCCACGCCGCCCGAAGCAATCACGGGGATGCTGACGGCTTCGGAGACCGAACGCGTCAGGTCGAGGTCGAAACCGCTCTTGGTACCATCGCGGTCCATGCTGGTCAGCAGGATCTCGCCCGCGCCCAGCTGCGCCATCTTGCGCGCCCATTCGACCGCATCCAGGCCAGTGGCCTTGCGTCCGCCGTGAGTGTAGACCTCCCACTTGCCGTCGCCGGCGCGCTTGGCGTCGATGGCCACCACGATACATTGGGAGCCGTACTTGTTGGCGGCATCGGCCACCAGCTGCGGATTGGTCACGGCCGAGGTGTTGATGCCGACCTTGTCGGCCCCGGCGTTGAGCAGGCGGCGCACATCTTCCACCGCGCGCACGCCGCCACCCACCGTCAGCGGGATGAAGACCTGCGAAGCCACGGCTTCGATGATGTCCAGGATCAGGTCGCGGCCATCGGAGGACGCGGTGATGTCGAGGAAGGTCAGCTCATCGGCACCCTGCTCGTCGTAACGGCGCGCGATCTCGACCGGATCGCCGGCATCGCGCAGCTCCAGGAAATTGACGCCCTTGACCACGCGACCAGCGGTCACGTCCAGGCAAGGGATGATGCGTTTTGCAAGGGCCATGTTATTTGCTGCCGGAGAGGCGGTTGGCTTCCAGTTCGCGCGTCAGTTCATCCGCACGATCCTGGCCGCTGCGCAGGTCCAGCGTCCCTTCGTAGATGGAACGGCCGCAGATGACGGCTTCGATGCCTTCATCCTCGACCCGGCACAGCGCCTCGACGTCGCCCACGTGGTGCACGCCGCCCGAGGCGATGATGGGAATGGTCACGGCCTGCGCCAGGCGCACCGTGGCCTCGATGTTGACGCCGCCCATCATGCCGTCGCGGCCGATGTCGGTGTAGACGATGGCTTCGCAGCCATAGCCTTCGAATTTCTGCGCCAGATCCACCACTTCGTGGCCGGACAGCTTGCTCCAGCCATCGGTGGCAACCTTGCCGTCCTTGGCATCCAGACCCACGATGATCTGGCCGGGGAAGGCGCTGCAGGCGTCATGCAGGAAGCCGGGATTCTTCACCGCGGCGGTGCCGATGATGATGTAGGAGAGGCCATCGTCCAGGTAGCGTTCGATGGTATCCAGATCGCGGATGCCGCCACCGAGTTGCACCGGGATTTCCTCGACGTCGTTCTCTTCGGCGAAGCTGGCGACCGCCTTCAGGATGGCCTTGACCGCCGCCTCGTTCTTGGGCTTGCCGGCGAAGGCACCATTGAGGTCCACGAGGTGCAGGCGGCGCGCGCCCTGCTTGAGCCAGTGCAGGGCCATTTCCGCCGGATCTTCGGAGAAAACGGTGGCTTGTTCCATATCACCTTGTTTGAGGCGTACGCAATGACCGTCTTTCAGGTCGATGGCGGGTATGAGCAGCATGGCTAGGGGATGACTAGTCAGTAAAAAAGAAGGGTTGGCGACGGTCTGCGGCGAGGTTCTTGCCGGAAAGGCAAAAAATCAAGGTTTCCAGTGTACGAAATTCCGATACAGCTGCAAACCCGCCGAGGCACTTTTTTCCGGGTGGAACTGGGTTGCAAAAATATTATCGCGGGCCACGGCACAGGCGAAGTCACGGCCATACGGCGTTTGGCCAACGATGTGCGACGATTCGGCCGGTACGGCGTAGTAGCTGTGGACAAAATAGAAGAAGGCATTATCCGCAATTCCTTCCCACAGCGGATGGGCGCTGGTCTGATGCACATGGTTCCAGCCCATCTGCGGCACCTTGAACAGCGATCCATCATCCTGGCGCACGCCTTCGAGCTCGAAGCGCAGGACCTTGCCGGGCAGCAGGCCCAGGCCGGGGGTGTCGCCTTCTTCACTCCAGTCGAACAGCATCTGCTCGCCCACGCATACGCCGAACAGCGGCTTGGTGCGGGAAGCTTCAAGGACCGCATCTTGCACGCCCGATTCACGCAGGCTGCGCATGCAATCGGGCATGGCGCCCTGGCCGGGCAGGACCACACGGTCGGCGGCGCGGATATCGGCGACTTCGCCGGAGATGCGCACGTCGGCTTCAGGCGCGACATGGCGCAGCGCCTGCGCCACCGAGCGCAGGTTGCCCATGCCGTAATCGACTACAACAATTTTATTCATGGCGACATTGAACGGCGCTCGCGCGCCGGGAAACCCAGATGAGTTAGCGATACCCTGCGTTTTACAGGCTGCCCTTGGTGGACGGAATCGTACCCGCAGCGCGCGGATCAAGTTCCACGGCCATGCGCAGCGCGCGGCCGAAGGCCTTGAACACGGTTTCGGCCTGGTGGTGGGCATTCACGCCACGCAGGTTGTCCACGTGCAGGGTCACCTGCGCATGATTGACGAAACCGTGGAAGAACTCGCTGGTCAGGTCCACATCGAAGGAACCGATCATCGAGCGGGTAAAGGGAATGTGGTATTCCAGGCCGGGACGCCCGGAGAAATCGATCACCACGCGCGACAGGGCTTCATCCAGCGGCACGTAGGCATGGCCGTAGCGACGGATACCCTTCTTGTCGCCGATGGCCTTGGCAAACGCCATGCCCAGGGTGATGCCCACGTCTTCCACCGTATGGTGCGCGTCGATGTGCAGGTCGCCCTTGGCGTGGATGTCCAGGTCGATCAGGCCGTGGCGGGCGATCTGGTCCAGCATGTGATCCAGGAAGGGCACGCCGGTATCCAGCTTCTGCTGGCCGGTGCCATCCAGGTTGATCGCAACGCGGATCTGCGTCTCGTTGGTATTGCGGACGACTTCGGCGGTTCTCGGTGTAGACATGGTCGGGGTTGGACGGGGTTCTATCGTTGGTAATGCGTAATGCCTGCTTGCCTGCGGTGGACCTTCAAACCTTCACTGCTCGCGCAGTGCATCTTTCAGGGCCGTCAGGAAGATGGCGTTTTCTTCATCCGTACTGACGGTAATGCGCAAACAGTTTTGCAGCAATACGTGCATTCTACCGGCATTTTTGACAAGTACCCTGCGCGCCAGCAAGGCGGCGCAGACTTTATCGGCTTCCGGGACGCGGATCAGGATGAAATTGGCTGCCGAAGGAAACACCTCCACCCCCTCCAGCGCCGCCAGTTCGGCCGCCAGCACGCTGCGCGCCTCACGCAGCTGCGCCGCCTGCGCCTCCAGCACCTGCAAGTGTTCCAGCACGAACAGCGCGGCCGCTTCGGTGAGCATGTTGACGTTGTAGGGCGGACGCACCTTGTCCAATTCGCGCAACAGCGCCGGGGCCGCCGACAGGTAGCCCAGGCGGATGCCCGCCAGCCCCAGCTTGGAGACGGTGCGCATCACCACCAGGTTGTTGTGCTGCGGCAATGCCGGCATCAGCGTCGATGCAGCGAAAGGCTGGTAAGCCTCGTCCACCACCACCAGGCCATAGGGTGCGGCGGCTTCGATGATGCGCAGCACGTCGGCCATCGGATAGAGCGTGCCGGTCGGATTGTTGGGATAACCCAGCCAGGTGATGACCGGCTTGTGTTGCTCAATGGCTGCCAGCATCGCGGGCAGGTCCAGCGTCAGGTCCGCGCGCAGTGGCACGCCCACATAATCCAGCCCGGCCATTTTTGCCGAGACGCCATACATGACGAACCCCGGTTCCGGTGCCAGGATGGTCCGCCCCGGAATGGCACAGGCTACTGAAAGCATGGTGATGAGCTCATCCGAACCATTGCCCAGCAGGACGTCATAGCCCGCAGGCACGCCCAGTTTCGCGCAGATGGCCGCTTTCAGGCGGGTATAGGACGGCACCGGATAACGGTTGAGCTCCAGCGCTGCCAGCCGCTGCGCCAGTTCTTCACGCAAGGCCGGCGGCAGCAGGTAGGGATTTTCCATCGCATCGAGCTTGACCATCCCTTCGGCCGACGGCACGTGATAGGACTGCCAGCCGCGCACCAGCGGGCGGATCACGTTGGCTACCAGGTCGTCCACGGTCTCAGGCTTGGAGGGATTCATCATCTTGGCTCGCAGGCGCCGGCGCATCGAGAGCGTCGAGACGCTGGCGGATCAGTTCGCAATAATCGGGATTGAGTTCAAAGCCGGTGAAGTGGCGACCGCAACGGCGCGCAGCCACGGCGGTAGTGCCGCTGCCCATGAAGGGATCGAGCACCACGCCGCCCGGCGGGCAAGACGCCTTGACCATGCGCTCCACCACTTCCAGCGGTTTCTGGGTGGGATGGTCGGCGCGCTCTTTATGTTCACGATGCAGGCGCGACACACTCCATACATCCTTGGGGTTGTAGCCCATTTCCAGCCACTTGGCCCCGACGAAGATGGAGCGTGAACGCGCCTTCTTGGTCTGGGCATCGTAGGGAATGCGGATGGCGTCGAGATCAAAGAAATAATCCTTGGCCCGCGCGAAGAAACCGATGGTGTCATGCACCGAGGAATAGCGCCGGGTGCTGCCGCCCATGGAGGGCACGCGGCGATCCCAGATGATCTCGTTGATCATGGTCATGCGCTGCTTGAGCATCACGAAGATTTCCGGCGAATTGCGCCAGGTCAGGAAGATGTAGAGGCTGCCATTGGGCTTCAACTTGGGCAGCGCGGCATCGATCCACTGCTCGGTCCACGACAGATAAGCGGCCGTATCGAGCTTGTCGGAATCGTTGCCGTAATCCTTGCCCAGCCCATAGGGCGGATCGGCGATCATCAGGTCGACGCTGCCATCGGGAATGCGCGCCAGGCCAGCGGTGGCCGAGAGCGCATCCTCGCAGAATACGCGGTCCAGCCAGCCGGCACCTGCGAGGGAGTCGGTGGCGGAGGTCATCCTGTCACTTCCTGAGCCGCAGTTCGGCCGAGCGGGCGTGCGCCTGCAAGCCTTCACCGTAAGCCAGTTCGGCAGCGATCTTGCCCAGCGTCTGCGCGCCCTCTTCCGAGACGCGAATGATGCTCGAACGCTTCTGGAAGTCATACACGCCCAACGGTGAAGAGAAGCGAGCGGTACGCGACGTCGGCAGCACGTGGTTGGGACCGGCGCAGTAGTCGCCCAGCGATTCGGAGGAGAAGCGTCCCAGGAACATGGCACCGGCGTGACGGATCTGGTCCGCCCACTGCTGCGGCTCCTGCGCGGAAATCTCCAGGTGCTCGGCGGCGATCATGTTGGCGATCTCGCAGGCTTCTTCCATGTCGCGCACCTTGACCAGGGCGCCACGGTCGGTGAGCGAAGTGCGGATCACGTCCTTGCGCGGCATGTCTTCCAGCAGGCGGTTGATCGAGGCTTCGACCTTGGCGATGTAGTCCGCATCCGGGCACAGCAGAATGGATTGCGCCAGCTCGTCGTGCTCGGCTTGCGAGAACAGGTCCATGGCGATCCAGTCGGGATCGGTCGCGCCATCGCAGATCACCAGGATTTCCGAAGGACCGGCGATCATGTCGATGCCCACCACGCCGAACACGCGGCGTTTGGCGGCGGCCACATAGGCATTGCCGGGACCGACGATCTTGTCCACCTGCGGGATGGTGGCGGTGCCATAAGCCAGCGCGCCCACGGCTTGCGCGCCACCGATGGTGAAGACGCGATCGACACCTGCGATGGCGGCCGCGGCCAGCACCAGTTCATTCTTCACGCCGTCCGGAGTCGGCACGACCATGATGACTTCCTGCACGCCGGCCACCTTGGCCGGAATCGCATTCATCAATACCGACGAAGGATAGGCGGCCTTGCCGCCCGGCACGTAGATGCCCACGCGATCCAGCGGCGTGACCTTCTGGCCCAGCTCGGTGCCATCGGCTTCGCGATACAGGAAACCATCCGATCCGCATTCCTTCTTCTGGCGCTCGTGATAAGCGCGCACGCGGTCGGCAGCGGTCTGCAGCGCATGGCGGCGCGCCTCGGGCAGGCCTGCCAGTGCGGCTTGCAGGGCATCCTTGCCGATTTCCAGGCCAGCCACGGAAGCGGCCTGCAGGCGGTCGAAGCGCTGGGTGTATTCCAGCACGGCGACATCGCCGCGCGCCTTCACATCGGCCAGGATGGCCGCTGCGGCGCGGTCGATGGCCTCGTCTTCGCTGGCTTCGAAGGCCAGCACGGCCGACAGCTTGTCACGGAAGCCGGCTTCGGCGGAATCGAGTTTTCGGATGGCAATGCTCATGGTCTCACCTGCTCTGCGAAGATATCTGGGGTCGTGGGATTACTTGGCCTTGGAAGCCTTCTCGAAGGCATCGAGAATCGGCTGCAGGCGCTCGCGCTTCAACTTCAGCGCGGCCTGGTTCACCACCAGGCGCGAGGAGATGTCGATGATGTGCTCGACTTCCACCAGCTTGTTGGCACGCAGCGTGCCACCGGTGCTGACCAGGTCGACGATGGCATCCGACAGGCCCACCAGCGGGCCCAGTTCCATCGAGCCATACAGCTTGATCAGGTCCACGTGCACGCCCTTGGCGGCGAAGTGTTCGCGCGCGGTATTGACGTACTTGGTCACCACGCGCAGGCGCGCGCCCTGGCGCACCGCATTGGCGTAGTCGAAACCTTCCTGCACCGCCACCGACAGGCGGCACTTGGCGATGTTCAGGTCGATGGGCTGGTACAAGCCTTCACCGCCATGTTCCATCAGCACATCCTTGCCGGCCACGCCGAAATCGGCCGCACCGTATTGCACGTAGGTCGGCACGTCCGAGGCGCGCACGATGATGACGCGCACGTCGGGGTCATTGGTCGGCAGGATCAGCTTGCGCGAGGATTCTGGATCCTCGGCCACGGTGATGCCAGCGGCCTTGAGCAGCGGCAGGGTCTCTTCGAAGATACGGCCCTTGGACAGCGCCAGCGTCAGTTGTTGGGTCATGATGGTGTGCGTTTTCTGGGGTCCGTCAATTTACTTGATGCGTTCGATATCGGCACCGATAGCCGACAGCTTGGCTTCCATGCGGTCATAGCCGCGGTCGAGGTGGTAGATGCGTTCCACCACGGTCTCGCCTTGCGCGGCCAGCCCGGCGATGACCAGCGAGGCCGAAGCGCGCAGGTCGGTCGCCATCACCGGCGCACCGAGGAATTTTTCCACGCCGGTGACGATGGCGGTATTGCCTTCCACATCGATGGCCGCACCGAGGCGATTCAATTCCTGCACATGCATGAAACGATTTTCGAAGATGGTCTCGGTGACGTGGCTGGTACCTTCAGCCAGGCAGTTCAAGGCCATGAACTGCGCCTGCATGTCAGTCGGGAAACCCGGATATTCGGTGGTGCGGAAGCTCACCGCCTTGGGACGGCGCGCCATCTGGATGCGGATCCAGTCTTCACCCGAAGTGAGGATGGCACCGGCGTCACGCAGCTTGTCCAGAGCGGCATCCAGCAAACCGGCGCGGGTGCGGTGCAGGGTCACGTCGCCACCGGTGGCGGCGACAGCGCACAGGAAGGTGCCGGTCTCGATGCGGTCCGCGATGACCTCATGCTCGGCACCGTGCAACTTCTCCACCCCCTGGATCACCAGACGGTCGGTTCCGATGCCCTCGATCTTGGCGCCCATCTTCACCAGCAGGTGAGCCAGGTCGCCCACTTCCGGCTCGCGCGCGGCGTTTTCCAGCACGGTCTCGCCATCGGCCAGGGCGGCGGCCATCAGGAGGTTCTCGGTGCCGGTCACGGTGATCATGTCGGTGACGATGCGCGCGCCCTTGAGGCGCTTGGCCTTGGCATGGATGTATCCGGCCTCGATATGAATTTCCGCGCCCATCGCCTGCAGTCCCTTGATGTGCTGGTCCACCGGACGTGAACCAATGGCACAACCGCCGGGCAGCGACACCTTGGCCTGGCCGAAGCGCGCCAGCAAGGGGCCCAGCACCAGGATCGAGGCACGCATGGTCTTGACCAGTTCATACGGCGCTTCCGGGCGGGTGATGTCGTTGCCGTTCAAGACCAGCTGCTCGCCGTTCTCGCGCACGCGCAGGCCCATCTGGCTCATCAGCTTGGTAATGGTGACCACGTCCTGCAGGTGCGGCACATTGGAGAGCACCAGGTCGCCATCGGTGAGCAGGCCCGCGCACAGGATGGGCAGGGCGGCGTTCTTGGCACCGGAAATGGTGACGTCACCGGAGAGGCGCTTGCCGCCACGGATCAAAAGCTTGTCCATCGTGTTGCCTTATTTCTGGAATTCTTCGGGGGTCAGGGTCTTCATCGACAGCGCGTGGATTTCTTCACGCATGCGGTCGCCCAGGGCGGCATAGACCAGCTGATGGCGCTGGATCAGGCGCTTGCCGGTGAAAGCCTCGGCGACGATGACGGCGGTGAAGTGCTGGCCATCGCCCTCCACTTCCAGGTGCTGGCAGTCGAGGCCGGCGGCGATGTAGCTTTTGACGAGTTCAGGTGTGGGTAGCATGGTGAGGCTCTTCACGGGAATGGGGGAGATGGCGGGGCGCAGGGTGTTCAATGCGAACCCGCGCGCAGCTTGTAGCCGCTTTTGAGCATGCGTACGGCCAGGGTCGACAGCGCCACGAAGAACACGGCGACGATACCGAGGCTGGTCATGGGGGGAATGTCGGACTGGCCGAAGAAGCCGTAGCGAAAACCGTCGATCATATAAAAAAACGGGTTGAAATGCGATACCGCCTGCCAGAACGGGGGCAGCGAGTGTATCGAATAGAACACGCCGGCCAGGAAGGTCAGCGGCACGATCAGGAAATTCTGGAACGCCGCCAACTGGTCGAACTTCTCCGCCCAGATCCCTGCAATCAGGCCCATGGTGCCCAGGATGCCCGCACCCAGCAGGGCGAACACCAGGATCCACAGGGGGGCGACGAAGTCCAGGTGACCGAACCAGACGGTGACCACGAACACGCCCGCACCCACCATCAGGCCACGCACCACGGCCGCGAGCACGTAGCCGCCGAACAGCTCCCAGTGCGACAGCGGGGTCAGCAGCACGAACACCAGGTTACCGGTGATCTTGGACTGGATCAGCGAGGAAGAGCTGTTGGCAAAAGCATTCTGCAGCACGCTCATCATCACCAGGCCCGGCACCAGGAAGCCGGTGTAGTTCACGCCCGGATAGACCTGCACGCGGTCCTGCAGGACGTGGCCGAAGATCAGCAGGTACAGCAGGGCCGTGACGATGGGCGCAGTGATGGTCTGGGTGGCGACCTTCCAGAAACGCAGGATTTCCTTGTAGAACAGGGTGCGGAAACCGATCATTTTTCATCTCCCATGATCTGGATGAAGACGTCTTCCAGGTCGGCCTGCTGCAATTGCAGATCATCGATCTCCGCGCCCGAGGCGCGCAGCGTGGCCAGAATGGGTTCGACTTCCTTGTAGTCATTCACGCGCAGCGTGTACTTGTTGGCGGCATTGCCGGCCAGCAGCTCCTCTGGATGGGTGACCAGAGCCTTGAGGCCATCGGGCAGGCTGCCGCGCTTCAGTCGCAGCACCATCTGCGAACCGGAGATGCGGCGGATCAGCGCATCGGTCGAATCCAGCGCCACCACCTTGCCGAACTTGAGCATGGCGATGCGATTGCACAGGGCCTGGGCTTCTTCCAGGTAGTGCGTGGTCAGCACGATGGTATGCCCCTCGCGGTTGAGGCGGCCGATGAACTGCCAAAGGGTCTGGCGCAGTTCCACGTCCACCCCGGCGGTCGGCTCATCGAGCACGATGACCGGCGGCTTGTGCACCAGCGCCTGGGCCACCAGCACGCGCCGCTTCATGCCGCCGGAGAGTGCGCGCATGTTGGTATCGGCCTTGTTGGTGAGGTCGAGGTTGTCCATGACCTCGTCGATCCACTTGTCGTTGTTGGTCAGGCCAAAATAGCCGGACTGCATGCGCAATGTCTCGCGCACGGTGAAGAAGGGATCGAAGACCAGTTCCTGCGGTACCACGCCCAGGTTCATGCGCGCGCCGCGATAGTCGCTGACCACGTCATGCCCGTGGATGGTGACCGAGCCGGAATCGGCCCGGTTCAGGCCGGCGATGATGGAAATCAACGTGGTCTTGCCGGCGCCGTTGGGGCCCAGCAGACCAAAGAATTCACCTTCTTCGATTGCCAGCGACACACCACCCAGCGCCTGCAGGGACTGGTAGCGCTTCTTGATGTCTGTGATTTGGAGAGCGGCCATTGCCTCGCCCGTTCAATACGTTACTTGCCAGAAAGAAATAAGGAGCCAGGAGTTCCACCGGGGAATCCGCTGTCCGCCTCGCCTCGGCCGCGCCATCCTCCCGACGGGGAAGCGTATGACGCAGTCATGTTGTCGTTGCGCTATGAAATAGCCGGAATGTTTTGCCGATGCCGACGGGCGGGAGAATGCCTGGCGGAAACGTGATCCGCTGCCAACGCCGCCAGCGCGCCTGCAAAACCTTCGATTATAGGGGAATTCGATATTCCGGGCCGCCGTAGCACGGGCTTCCCGGCACCCGGGAGCCCGGGTCGCAAGGAGAAAACGCGATCAGTGATGTCGATCGGTAGCGGAGGTCGGTGCGGCTGCACCTTGCAACAGGGCGGTCACGCCGTAGAGATCGGCCAGGCTCTGCAGGTTGGCCGGCAAGGGACCGAAATCCAGCGCGGCGCCGCGACCGGCAGCGGCACGCCGCCAGGCCAGCAGGGTCGCCACGGCCGAGGAATCGACCACGGCCACCTCGCTGACGTCAATGCTGGCCTGGCCGGCGGCGATGGCCGACAGGCCTTCGCGCAGGACGGTGCTGGCATTGGTGAAGGTCAGCGAGGCGCCGGGCTTGAACATGGTGCGTTCTTTCGGTTCAGGAGATTGGTCGATGAACGGAACAGCTTACTTCTTGCCGTTGCCGCGTGCGGCCAACTGCTGGTTCTTGTCGGTCAACGCCTTGATCAGGCCGTCGATGCCGCCCTTGCTGATCTCGTTGGAGAAGGTGCCGCGGTAGGCTTCCACCAGCCAGGCGCCCAGCACGTTGACGTCATACAGCTTCCAGCCGTCGGGCTTCTTTTCCAGGCGATAGCTCAGCTGGATCGGCTCACCGCCGCGCGAGGAGATTACCTGCGAGTTCACTTCCACTTCGGTATCGGTCGGGGCGGCGCGCAGCGGCTTGAATTCGATCTTCTGGTCACGCACCTGCGACAGCGCGCCGGAGTAGGTGAACACCAGCAGGCTGCGGAACTGGGTAATCAGCTGCTTCTGCTGATCCGGGGTGGCCTGGCGCCAGTAGCGGCCGGCGGCCAGCTGGGTCATGCGCTCGAAGTCGACGTAGGGGAGGATCTTCTGTTCCACCAGCTGCATGATGCGGGTATTGTCGCCGGACTGGATATCCTTGTCATTCTTGGCAGTATCCAGCACTTCCGAGCTGATGCGCTTGACCAGCGCATCCGGGGCTTCCTGGGCGGCCGCTGCACCGGAGAAGGACAACGCGGGAACCGCGAAGGCAGCGATAGCGAAAAGTTTGGTAAGCATCTTCATAAGTCGGTTTTCCATTCGAGTCAGCAGAAGGTGCCGGGGCTGCCCGGGCTGCATCGCAATGAGTCGCGATGCGTGCGCCGACGGCAGCCGGCATGTCCTTCGAAGCCCGCCCGGGAGCGGGGTTCCCGTGCCGTCACAGTTCGGCACGGATGTTACAGATTGCCCTCGGAGGGCAAAGAAACTGGGCAGACAGCGCAGATTGGGCAATTGGCCCACATTTCAAGACAAGACTGCGGCACCGCAAGCGAGACCGCGGCCTCCCCGCTGGTCAGCGGGGCAAGGTCGGCGGCCATCAGGGCTTGATCGCTTCTTCCTTTTGCTCGCGGCCGCTGGAGCCACCATTGATCTGACTCTGGCGACGTTGCAGGTAGGCGTCGCGCACGAAGTCGTACTTGTCCAGCGCGGCATCTTCCAGCAGGGTCGAGGCATCCAGCAACTGGGCGCGGCGGTCGACGATGCGGACCACGGCACCGACGTTGCGCCAGCGGGTCGGACGCTTGTAGGTCCACAGGTCGCCGTACAGGTCCACCGGCATGCCGGCGGTGTCACGCAGCGTGGACGGGCCGAAGAACGGCAGCACCACGTACGGGCCGGAGCCGACGCCCCACTTGCCCAGGGTCTGGCCGAAATCGGACTTCTCGCGCGGTAGGCGGGCTTCGGTCGCCACGTCCAGCACGCCACCCAGACCGAAGGTGGTGTTGATGGCCACACGCATGAAGGTCGAGACGCCCTGCTCGATACGGCCCTGCAGCAGCTGGTTGATGGACGACCAGACATCGCCGATGTTGCCGAAGAAGTTGCCCACGCCATGCTGGATCGGGGTCGGTACCACGGTGTCGTAGGCTTGCGCGGCCGGCTTCAGGGCCACCTTGTCGACCGTGTCGTTGAAGCTGAACATGGTGCGGTTGAAGCCTTCCAGCGGATCGTTCGGATTGTTGCTGGTGCTGGCGCAGCCGGTCAGGGCTGCCGCCGCCAGGGTCAGGGCGCCGAGACGGCCTGCGTAGACGGTGCTGATGGCTTTTTTATTCATTTGATTCATTTGGAATCATCCTTTCCCTCTGCCGCCTTGCTGTACAGGAATTGACCGATGAGGTTTTCCAGAACGATGGCGGATTGTGTCATCTTAATCGTATCGCCCGAGGCCAGGTTAGCAGTATCGCCGCCTGGCTCGATGCCGATGTATTGTTCACCCAACAGACCCGAGGTCAGGATCTTGGCCGAGCTGTCCTTGGGGAATTTGTAGCTTTCGTTCATGTTCAGCGTGACCACGGCGCGGAAGGTCTGGTCATCGAAGCGGATCGAATCCACCCGGCCCACGACCACACCGGCGCTCTTGACCGCCGCACGCGACTTCAGGCCGCCGATGTTGTCAAAATTGGCCTTGAGGGCATAGGTCTTCTGGCCGAAGGACATCGAGCTCATGTTGCCGACCTTGAGCGCCAGGAACGCCAGCGCGGCCACACCGGCCAGCACGAAGATTCCTACCCAGGCATCCAGAGATTTACGTTGCATATTGAACCCTTTTTCTACCCTTTTATTCACATCATTGCGCCCCGACCGGGCGCTTGTCCAAGCACTGCGGCACTCAACTGAACATCAGTGCAGTCAGCAGGAAATCCAGGCCCAGTACGGTCAGCGAGGCGATCACCACGGTCCGGGTGGTGGCCCGGGCCACGCCTTCGGGGGTCGGCTGCGCTTCATAGCCCTGGAACAGCGCCACGAAGGTGACGGCGATACCGAAGACGATGCTCTTCAACACGCCATTGGCGATGTCATTCCACACATCCACGCCGCCCTGCATCTGCGACCAGAAGGCGCCTTCATCCACGCCGATCAGCAGCACGCCGACCACATAGCCGCCCAGCACGCCGACGGCGCTGAAGATGGCCGCCAGCACCGGCATGGCGATCACGCCAGCCCAGAAGCGCGGGGCCACCACGCGTTGCAGCGGGTTCACGGCCATCATTTCCATGGCAGAAAGTTGCTCGCCGGCCTTCATCAGTCCGATCTCGGCGGTCAGCGAGGTCCCGGCGCGGCCGGCAAACAGCAACGCGGTCACGACAGGACCCAGTTCACGCGTCAGCGACAGGGCTACCAACAGACCGAGCGCCTGTTCCGAACCATACTTGTTGAGCGTGTAATAGCCCTGCAGCCCCAGCACGAAGCCCACAAACAGGCCCGACACGGTGATGATCACCAGCGAATAGTTGCCGATGAAGTGGATCTGATCGGTGATGAGGCGCGGGCGGCGCAGCAGGCCCAGGGAGGCGCCCAGCATATTGATGAACATGCGTCCGGCAAAGCCGACCCCGACCACGAATTCGCGCACGCTGCGGCCGAGGCCGCTGACGAAACCGGCGATCATGCTGCACCTCCCAGGCCCAGGTCCTCAGCCAGCGATTTGCCGGGATAGTGGAAGGGCACCGGGCCATCCGCCTGGGCGTGGACAAATTGTTTCACATAGGGATCGGTGGATTCACGCATTTCTTGCGGTGTCCCCTGCGCCACGATCTTGCCGGCCGACAGGAAATACACATAGTCGGCAATGGCGAAGGATTCATTGACGTCGTGCGATACCAGGATCGAGGTCGAGCCCAGGGCATCGTTGAGCCGGCGAATCAGATTGGCGGTCACGCCCATGGAAATCGGATCGAGCCCGGCGAAGGGTTCGTCATACATGATCAGCGCCGGATCAAGCGCGATGGCCCGTGCCAGCGCCACCCGGCGCGCCATGCCGCCGGAGATCTCGGCGGGTTTGAGCGAGGCGGCATTGCGCAGTCCCACGGCGTTGAGCTTCATGAGCACCAGGTCGCGGATGAGCGTTTCATCCAGATCGGTATGCTCGCGCAGCGGGAAGGCCACGTTGTCGAACACCGTCATGTCGGTAAAGAGCGCGCCGTTCTGGAACAGCATGCCCATTTTGCGACGCAACACGTAGAGTTGTTTGGTCGCCAGCGACGGCACGTTCTCGCCATCGACTTCCACCCTGCCCTCCTGCGGCTGCAGCTGCCCGCCGATCAGGCGCAGGATGGTGGTCTTGCCGGATCCGGAACCGCCCATCACTGCCACCACCTTGCCACGCGGGAAGTCCATCTGCAGACCGGTCAGGATAGGCCGGTCGCCATAACGGAAGTGCAGATCGCGGATTTCGACGATATTAGTCAAAGCAGGCAAAGGGATTCGTTGAGGATTTGGGAAAACCGACATTGTAGAGCAAATTTTACAAATCGCTTTCAAGAAGGCAATACAGCCTGTAAATGGCGGGAGCCGAAAAGCCCCGTTCTTTACAAGTTGCCTGCATGTTCACTACAAATAACTACAATTTCCGCCAACCAACTAGATGACGATTGAGTCATTTAAATATTGCATCGGCAAAAAATTTCTCATTGCGTGGTGCGTCTGCAACGAAATGGTGCAATGCAGACAATTTTCCGAGACGCGAATCAAGGCTCGCATGTTACCAGTGATGGGGAGATACCACAGCGCGGGGGTGCGGAAGGATGCTGCATCGCAAAGCTGGGGCTTGGGGCGTGCGGCTTGCTACAATGTCGGTTTTGCTTTCGGAAGAATCTGTCATGAGCCTCAAATGCGGCATCGTGGGTCTGCCCAACGTCGGTAAGTCCACTCTTTTCAACGCGCTGACCAAGGCGGGCATCGCCGCCGAGAACTATCCGTTCTGCACCATCGAGCCCAACGTCGGCATCGTGGAAGTGCCCGATCCGCGTCTGAAGGCGCTGGCCGAGATCGTCAAGCCCGAGCGCATCCTGCCGGCGACGGTGGAATTCGTGGACATCGCCGGCCTGGTGGCGGGTGCCTCCAAGGGTGAAGGTTTGGGCAACCAGTTCCTGTCGCACATCCGCGAGACGGACGCCATCGTCAACGTGGTGCGTTGTTTCGAAGATCCGAACGTGATCCACGTGGCTGGTCGCGTGAGCCCGCTGGACGACATCGCCGTGATCCAGACCGAACTGGCGCTGGCCGACATGGGCACCGTCGAGAAGGCCATCCATCGCGAGCAGAAGAAGGCCCGTTCCGGCGACAAGGATGCCGCCAAGCTGGTGGCCCTGCTGGAGCGCATCATGCCGGCGCTGGACGAAGCCAAGCCGGTGCGCGCACTGGGCCTGGATGCCGAAGAAATGCTGCTGATCAAGCCGCTGTGCCTGATCACGGCCAAGCCGGCGATGTACGTGGCCAACGTGTCCGACAGCGGTTTCACCGACAATCCGCTGCTGGACCAGCTGACTGCCTACGCCAAGGAGCAGAACGCGCCCATCGTGGCCATCTGCGCGGCCATCGAAGCCGAGATCGCCGACCTGGACGACGCCGACAAGGCCGACTTCCTGGCCGACATGGGCATGGAAGAACCGGGCCTGGATCGCCTGATCCGCGCGGCCTTCAAGCTGCTGGGTCTGCAGACCTACTTCACCGCTGGCGTCAAGGAAGTGCGCGCCTGGACGGTGCCGGTGGGTGCGACCGGCCCGCAGGCGGCCGGCGTGATCCACACCGACTTCGAACGCGGCTTCATTCGTGCGCAGACCATTGCCTTTGAGGACTTCATTGCCTTCAAGGGTGAGGCCGGTGCCAAGGAAGCGGGCAAGATGCGCGCGGAAGGCAAGGAGTATGTGGTCAAGGATGGGGATGTGATGAATTTCTTGTTCAACGTGTGACGCCTTCCCGATCGACGCGAGTCGACCTCAATAAAAACCCCGAATTGATTCGGGGTTTTTTATTAACAGCCGCCCTGCAACTTGATTCAATGTCGTACCAACATGTAGTACTTCCACTTGAAACGCCTCCGGCTCGCGATCAGGATTCCAGCCACTGATCGGCAAGTGCGTCCGGATGCTCGCCTTGCCGGCCCTTATCTCCTCCCACTACTCAACTGCGGCGTCAAAAACGACTGCCTGAAATACTCCCGCACCGCCTCCATGGCTGGCGTAAATGCCACCCCCTTGCGCCAGGCCAGCCCCACATTCATGGCCGGCACGTGATCCATCAGCAACACCGTCTCGATCCGCAATCCCTCCAGCGACCAGGGCCGGTACACCAGGTCCGACAGAATCGCCACCCCCGACCCATTGGCCACCATGCTACGCACCGCCTCGATGGAACTGGTGCGCATGATGATGTTGGGCTTGCGTCCGCTTTGATTCCAGTAGCGCAGCGCGGTCTTGTCGGCCTCGTCCACCGTCAGCAGGATGAAGGGCTCATTGGCCACTTCGGACAAATTCACCACCGTGCGCTCGCCCAGCGCGTGCCGCGCCGGCAGCCACAGGCGGCGCACTGATCCGAACAAGGTCTCATAGGCAATCTCGCGGTGCCGCAGATTGGATGTCAGCACCACCGCCATATCGATCTCGCCCTCCACCAGGCTCTGCTCGATCTCCGCGCGCTCCTTCTCATGCACGTGGATCTTGATGCCCGGATAGGACTGCGACAGCCGCTGCAGATGGTGCGGCAAAAAATACCCCAGCACCGTGTAACTGGCCGCCACCCGCAAACTGCCGCTGGCCGTGTTGTCCGGCAAGGGACTCTTCATCGCATCGTCCACGCTGCGCAGGATCGAATACGCATGGTTGAGGAAATGCCGCCCGCTGTCGGTGAGGATCATCCCCTGCGGAGAACGGATGAACAGCGGAGCCCCCAGCAAAGCCTCCAGTTCCTGGATGGCACTGGTGACCGAGGATTGCGAAATGTGCAGATGGATCGCCGCCTGCGAAATCTGCCCCACTTCCGCTGTGGCCACGAAGTAACGGATCTGCCGGAGGGTGATGGCCATGTTTGACGCCCTTCATAAGCTATCGGATTTTTCGATATCAAGCCCTCTGATAATACATCTGTCCAATACCGTTGACGATTTCTATACTCGGTTTCATGTGCTGATTCCGACAGCACCGGAGACCACCAGATGAAGACAATCGACCTGAATTCGGACATGGGCGAAGGCTTCGGCCCCTGGACCATCGGCGATGGCGTCGATGCGGCCATCATGCCCCTGATCAGTTCAGCCAACATCGCCACCGGCTTTCACGCAGGCGATCCCAACACCATGCGGCGTACGGTGGAACAGGCCCGGCAACACGGCGTGGCCATCGGCGCACATCCCGGCTTTCGCGACCTGGTCGGTTTCGGCCGCCGCCATCTGAATGCGCCGGCCATCGAACTGGTCAACGACATGCTCTACCAGCTCGGTGCCCTGCGTGAGTTCGCCCGCCTCAACGGCATGACCCTGCAGCACATCAAGCCGCACGGCGCGCTCTACATGCACCTGGCCCGCGATGAAGAAGCCGCCCGCGTCTTCGTGCAGACGCTGCGCCAGCTGGACCCGAACTTGCTTCTCTTCTGCATGCACGGCTCGGCGGTCTGGCGCGTGGCGCAGGAACTGCAGCAGGCGGTGGTCTGCGAGTTCTATGCCGACCGCGATTACGACAACAGCGGCTCCATCGTCTTCACCCGCCGCGTCGGTGCGCTCGATCCGGCCCAGGTCGCAGCCAAGGTGCTGCGGGCGTGTCGCGAAGGCGTGGTGCGTACGGTCGAAGGACGCGACATCCCCATCGCCTTCGACTCCGTCTGCATCCACAGCGATACCCCCGGTGCACTGGCGCTGGTGCAGGCCACGCGCAAGAGCCTGGACGCGGCCGACATCGCCATTGCCGCGCCGCGCTGATCCCCCCATTCGTTACGAAGGAGAAAAGTCATGGCAGTCCACGAAGTGCACTCCCCTTTGCCCGGCACCTTCTATCGCCGGTCCAGCCCCGATGCCCCACCCTATGCAGAGGCAGGCGACGCCATCGAAGCCGGCCGCGTGATCGGCCTGATCGAAGTGATGAAACAATTTACGGAATTGCAGGCCGAGCACGGCGGCAAGCTGCTGGCCTTCCACGTCGGCAACGGCGACCCGGTCGAACCCGGCCAGCTGGTCGCCGTGATCGAGACCGCAGACTGAGGCCGGCATCATGACGACTTCCCTGCGCAAACTCCTCATCGCCAATCGCGGCGAGATCGCGGTGCGCATCATTCGTGCCGCACAAGCCCTGGGCATCAAGACGGTAGCTGCCTGTAGCGAAGCCGATGCCGATTCGCTGGCCGCGCGCATGGCCGACGAAGTCCAACTCATCGGCCCGGCCCGCGCCGACCGCAGCTATCTCAATGTGGACGCCTTGCTGAAGGCGGCACGCGACAGCGGTGCCGATGCCATCCATCCTGGCTATGGTTTCCTCTCCGAAAACGCTGCCTTCGCCGAAGCCGTCAGCGCGGCCGGATTGATCTTCGTGGGACCGGAGGCCGATACCATCCGCCGCATGGGCGACAAGGCCGAAGCGCGTCGTACCGCGGCCGCCGCCGGGGTGCCGGTGGTGCCGGGCTCGGCGGGCGAACTGGAGGATATTGCCAGCGCGCTGGCCTGTGCCGACGAGGTCGGCTATCCGCTGCTGATCAAGGCCTCTGCCGGAGGCGGCGGCCGTGGCATCCGCATGGCGCGCGATGCCGCCGAACTGGCGCGGGAGTTCCCGCTGGCGCAGGGCGAAGCCCAGGCCGCCTTCGGTTCCGGTGCAGTGTATCTGGAGCGTTTCATCCGCCGTGCGCGCCACATCGAAGTACAGATCCTGGGCGATGGCCAGCGAGCCGTTCACCTGTTCGAACGCGAATGCTCGCTGCAACGGCGTCGCCAGAAGGTCTTCGAAGAAGCCCCCTCACCTGCGCTCACGCCGCAACAGCGGCAGGCCCTCTGCGACAGCGCCGTGCGTCTGGCCGCCCGGCTGCGCTACCGCGGTGCCGGGACGCTCGAATATCTGTTCGACGACGAGAGCGGCGAGTTCTTCTTCATCGAGATGAATACCCGCATCCAGGTCGAGCATCCCGTCACCGAGATGATCACCGGCATCGATCTGGTCCAGGCCATGTTGCGCATCGCCGGTGGCGAGCCGCTGGGCCTGCAGCAGTCCGACATCCGCATGCAAGGCGCAGCGCTGGAGATGCGCATCAATGCCGAAGATCCCAAGCGCAATTTCTTCCCCTGCCCCGGCACTGTTGCCGAACTGCAGTGGCCGCAGGGCGAGGGCATCCGCGTGGAGAGCCATCTCTATGCGGGCTATCGCATCCCGCCGTATTACGACTCGTTGCTGGCCAAGCTGGTGGTCCATGGCAAGGACCGTACGCAGGCCATCGCCCGCGCCCAGGCGGCGGTTGCTGCCACGCACATCACTGGCATGGCCACCACCTTGCCACTGCATCAGTGGTTGCTGGCCGATGCCCGCGTACAGGCTGCCCGCTTCGATACCGGCGCGCTGGAAAGCTGGCTGGCCGAACGTGCCAACGCGCGCACCGCGCAACTTGAGGAGGCCTGAGATGAACCGCACACAAGCCTCACAGTCCACGCCCATTCGCTACAGCATTGCAGGTGACGAACATCTCTTTGCGGAAGTATCGGAGTCGATGTCACTGGAAGCCTTCTTCCGCGCCATGGCCATCACTCGCGCAGTGGAACAGCTGGCATTGCCCGGTGTACTCGATGTCTGCCTGGCCAATGCCTCCTTCCAGATCCGCTTCGATCCCGACCTGATCCATCCGCTGGCCCTGCTGGAACAGGTCAAGGCGCTGGAAAGCAGCACCACGGCCGAGCGCCGCATCGACACGCGCATCATCGAAGTTCCGGTGCTGTATGACGATCCCTGGACCAATGAAACCCAGGCGCGCTTCCGCGACCGTCACCAGGATCCCGCCTCCACCGACCTGCAATACGCAGCGCGCATCAATGGCTACGACGAAGTGCAAGCCTTCATCGCAGCCCACAGTGGCACGCCGTGGTTCGTCTCCATGGTCGGCTTCGTGGCCGGCCTTCCCTTCATGTACCAGATGGTCGAACAGGACCGGCAACTGCAAGTCCCCAAGTACCTGCGTCCGCGCACCGACACCCCGAAGCTGACACTGGGACACGGCGGCTGCTTCGGTTGCATCTACTCGGTACGCGGTGCGGGCGGTTACCAGATGTTCGGCGTCACGCCTGCGCCAATCTACGATCCGCAACAGGGCCTGCCCTACCTGCAGGAATCGATGGTGTTCTTCCGCGCTGGCGACATCGTGCAATTCAAGGCCATCGATCGCAGCGCGTATGACGCCGCCATCGCGGCCGTCGATGCCGGTCGTTTCGACCTGCGCATCCGCCCGGCGCGTTTTGATCTCGATGCCTTCCAGGCCGATCCCCAGGCCTGCATCCATGCTCTCAAGGAGGCCCTCCATGACGATTAAGGTGAAACAGCCCGGCCTGGCGACCTCGGTGCAGGATGGTGGCCGGGAAGGCTACTACCATCTGGGCATCCCGCCCTCGGGGGCACTTGACCAGTACGCCCTGCGCAGCGCCAACCTGCTGGTCGGCAACCACGCCACCACCTCCGCGCTGGAGTGCAGCCTGCTCGGACCGCAACTGGAATTCCGGTCTGACGCCCTGGTCGCCGTGACCGGAGCGCGCATGCAGCCGCGTGTGGATGGCAGCGAACGCCCGCTCGATACCGCCTTCATGGTGCGCAGCGGCCAGGTCCTGAGCTTCGATTATCCGAAAGCGGGCGCACGCAGCTATCTCGCCATCGCCGGCGGCATCGATGTGCCGGTGGTGCTGGAAAGCCGTTCCACCTATGCGCTGGGTGCGCTGGGCGGGTGGCAGGGACGCAAGCTGGCCAAGGAGGATGAACTGCCGCTTGGCCGGGCCTCGTCGAAGGCGGTCGAGGGGCGTGCCCTGCCGCTGTCGCTGGTGCCGGTCTTCGATCGCGAAGCCACGCTGCGCGTGGTGCCGGGGCTGTATATACATCGGCTCACCGAGGAGGCCGTGGAGCGCTTCTTTGCCGATACCTGGACCGTGGGCTCGGAAGCGGACCGTATCGGCTACCGCTTCAAGGGTGGCCAGGCGATGCAGTTCAAGCCACGCGAACAGCCCTTCGGCGCCGGCTCGGATCCCTCCAACATCGTCGATGCCTGCTATCCCATCGGCTCGATCCAGATCCCCGGTGGCCTGGAACCCATCGTCCTGTTGCGGGATGCAGTCTCCGGCGGCGGCTACGCCACCATCGGCACGGTCATCAGCGCCGACCTCGACCTGATCGGGCAATTGCAGCCCAACCACAAGGCGCAGTTCGTGCGGGTGACGCTGGAGCAGGCCCTGGAGGCCCGCCGCCAGTACCAGCAGCGCTTCCAGCGCCTGAGCAGCCTGCTGGGCAGCTGACACTTCCGCGCAGGTCACACCGCGTTTGACGCTTGTCCCCAGGCCAGTCCGCACAGGCGGCTGCCCTGGGGCCGGGCCCGGCTTTGCCTTCCCATTCGTACTCGCAGTCGCAGCAACTTGCAGCAACTTGTTGGAACGTCCTTCTTGCCTCTCATCCGCCTCATTGAATCATTGCTTCAACGTCTCTGGAGAAACTGACATGGCCGGCCTATCACACACGCAGAACAAGGAAACCGATCTCTCCACCCACAGCGTTCCCGCCAGCGCGCGCATGGGCAAACTGTCGCTGACGATGGCCTGGTGGGCCGTCTGCAGCGCGATCTTCTACATCGTCGTGGGCGCATCGCTGGCGCTGACCTACGGCGCGCGCAATGCCCTGATCGGCATGGTGCTCTCGGTCATCAGCTACGGACTCATCAATGCCTGCATCAGCCGCTACGCCATGCGCACCGGCCTGTCGGTGGCCCTGTTCTCGCGCATCCTGTTCGGCCGGCTCGGGGCCTCGCTGGCCACGCTGATCTTCTTTTCCACCGCGATCTATTACGCCGTCTTCGAGGGCTCGGTGATTGCGGTGGCCCTGCATCATCTTTATCCCTCGCTGCTCTATCCGGTCGCCGCGCTGATCGTGGTGCTCTACAGCGTGCCGCTGGTGTTTGGCAGCGTGCAGAACTGGCTGGACAAGTTCAACGGCGTGCTGCTGCCGTTCTATCTGCTGGGCCTGCTGATGGCGCTGGTGCTGGCGGTGAGCCAGTATGGCTACCAGCCGCAGTGGCTGGACTTCGGCCCGGCAGTGCCGCCGGCAGATGGCTGGTGGAGCTGCTTCACGTATTACATGGGCGTATGGGTATTGATGATGTTCACCTTCGACTATGCCCGCTTCGGCAAGCCGGAAGATGCGACGTATCACGGCCGCTTCAATTTCGGGATGCCCTTCTACCTGGTCACCATCCTGCTCAATGGCGCCGCCGGCATCTACCTGGCCAGCAGCATTCCGCAGGATGGCCAGCTGTCCGAGGTGTCGGTGGTGATGGCCATCCTCAAGCTGATGGGCTTCTGGGGACTGCTCTTCGTCTGGGTCACGCAGACGCGCATCAATACCGCCAACTACTATCTGGCAACGGTCAACATGCAGGCCTTCTTCGGCAACCTGCTGGGCCTGCACGCCTCGCGTCTGGTGTGGTCGGTGGTGGTCGGGGCAGTGGTCTATGCGCTGATGCTGGCGGACGTGTTCTCCTACCTGCTCAAGGCACTGGCCTATCAGGGCGTGTTCGTGGTGGCCTGGGTGGGCGTGGCGCTGGCGCATATTCTCACCGTACCGGATCACGCTGGCACCGGTGAAGGGTCGGCCGGCATCAATCGTGTCGGACTGGGTGCATGGTTCTGCGGCGTGGTGCCGGGCTTCGTGCTGATGGAGATGACGGGCTTCTGGCCATCGCTGTCGGCACCGCTGACCTTCGTGGCGTCAATGGGGGTGTATGCCTTGTGGCAGCAGCGGGGACGCACAGGCAAGACCTGGCAGACGGCGAAGTGATTGCGTTCCGGCGCAACACGAGGGCGGCCATGGCTGCCCTTTTTTGATGTCCGAATGACCTGTGCTCTCGGGCTGCCGGGCAACTGGTCCGCTAGGAAACCGCGCTGCGCTGAATCAGCTCCACCGGCTCCCGCGCCACCCCCAGATAACTCTCCACAATCTTCTTGTCCGCCGCCAGCACCCCCGCCGGCCCTTCACAAACGATCTCCCCCATCTCCAGCACATACCCGTAATCAGCCACCTGCAAGGCCGCCCGCGCATTCTGCTCCACCAGCAAGGTGGCCACGCCGGTGCTGCGCAACTGGCTGATGATGGAAAGAATTTCCTTGGTGATCAACGGGGCCAGCCCCAAACTGGGTTCATCCAGCATCAGCACCTGCGGCTTGGCCATCAAGGCGCGCCCCACCGCCAGCATCTGGCGTTCACCACCGGACAAGGTCCCGGCCGCCTGCTTGCGCCGCTCCTTCAAACGCGGGAACAAGGCATAGACAAACTCCTGCTGATCCAGATAGCCGGACTCGCCATTGCGCCGCCGCTTGTACGCACCCAAGAGCAGATTGTCCTCCACGCTCATGGACGTAAACAATTCACGCTTTTCCGGCACCAGCGACAGCCCGCGCGCCACGCGCTCCTCCACCTCCATCTGGCTCACGTCCTCGCCCTGGAAAGCGATCCGCCCGCTGGCCGCCGCCCCCGCCGGCATGGCGCCCATCATGGCATTGAGCAAGGTCGACTTGCCCGCGCCATTGGGCCCGATGACGGTGACGATCTGCCCGGCCCGCAGCGACAGCGCGGCCTCGGTCAAGGCCGCCACCTTGCCATAGCGCGCCGAGAGCCCGCTGACTTCCAGCAACAGCGGCGCACTCGCCGCACGCACTTCAGATTCCACGCTGGCAGGGTTCATCATGGTCGCGGCGGTCATCATTGGGCTCCTCCCAGATAGGCTTCCAGCACCGCCGGGTGGACCTGGATCTGGGCCGGCGTGCCCTCGGCAATCTTGGTGCCGAATTCCATGACCACGATGTGGTCCGTCAATTGCATCACGAAGTCCATGTCGTGCTCCACCAGCAGCACCGCCATGCCCTCGCCACGCAGCTTGTCCAGCAATGCCGCCAGCGCCTGCTTCTCCTTCAGGCGCAGACCGGCCGCCGGTTCATCCAGCAACAACAGCGCCGGATCACAGCACAGCGCGCGTGCAATCTCCAGAATGCGCTGCTGGCCCAGGGCCAGGCTGCCCGCAGGCCGGTCAATCAGATCGCCCAGGCCGACACGCTCCAGCTGCCGCCGCGCCTCACTGAGAATGCGCGCTTCCTCCTTGCGATTGGCCCGCGCCAGGCTGGCCAGGATGCCGCGCTGGGGCGCGAACTCGCCGCGCCGGAACGCGCCCATGGCCGCGTTCTCCAGCACGCTCATGCCCGGTACCAGCCGCACGTGCTGGAAAGTACGCGCAATGCCACGGCTGGAGATCTCGCGCGAGGACAAGCCCGCCAGCGACTGCCCGCGATAATTGAGCTTGCCGCTGGTAATGGAGAGCACACCGGTCACCAGGTTGAAGGTGGTCGACTTGCCCGCGCCATTGGGTCCGATCAGTCCCACGATCTCCCCGGCCTTCACCGAAAAGCTCACATCATTGACCGCCACCAGTCCACCGAACTGCTTGCGCGCCGCCTCCACTTCGAGGATCACTTCGCCCCGCGCTGGCTTGGGAATCTGCGTCAATGGCGCAGCATCCGCCGGCAGCTGACGCGGCAGGCGACGCCCGAATCGCGCCTGCAGACGCGGCCACAAGCCCTCGTTGGCGAACTGCAAAAAGATCACCAGCGCGATGCCGAAGACGATGGCCTCGAAATTGCCGCCCGTGCCCAGCACCCCCGGCAACCACTCCTGCAGGAAATTGCTCAGCACCGCCAGCAGGCCCGCACCGAGGATCGCTCCCCACACATGGCCGGCACCACCGACGACCACCATCAGCAAATAGTCGATGCCGTATTTCAAACCGAAGGGCGTGGGATTGACCGCCTGTTGCAGGTGCGCGTAGAGCCATCCGGAAATGCCCGCCAGCACGGCCGCGTAGACGAAGATGACGATCTTCAGCCGCGCCGTATCGACCCCCATGGCCTCCGGCATGACGGTGCCGAACTTGAGCGCGCGCACCGCGCGCCCCGCACGCGAATCGAGGAAATTGACCACCGATACCAGCGCCAGGATCACCACGGCCCAGATCAGCAGATACATCGAGGCCCCGTTGCCGAAGGTGAACTGGCCGATGGAAATCGGCGGGATACCGTTGATGCCGTCATGCTTGCCCAGCATCTCCAGGTTGCCGAACAGGTAGTACAGCGACAGGCCCCAGGCAATCGTGGACAGCGGCAGATAATGGCCGGAGATGCGCATGGTGAGCGTGCCGATCAGGAAAGCCGACAAGCCGGTCAGCCCGATCCCCGCCAGCAATCCAAGCCAAGGAGATAGCCCGAACTGCGTCGTGAGATACGCAGTGGTGTAGGCACCGATGCCGACGAAAGCCGCCTGCCCGAACGAGATCAATCCCGCCACGCCGGTCAGCAGCACCAGCCCCAGCGCGACGATGGCATACAGGCCCACATAGGACAGCAGCGTGACCCAGAACGGCGCCAAGCCCAATTGCGGCAGTACCAGCACGATGGCGAAGAACAGCACCGGCAAGGCGGCGCGATGCGATGTGAATGCAGTCATGGCGGCGTCCTCAGGCTTCTTCGTCGATGTGGTGGCTGGTCAGCGAACGCCACAGCAGAATGGGGATGATCACCGTGAAGACGATCAGCTCCTTGAAGGCACTGGCCCAGAAGGAGGAAAAACTCTCGATCAGCCCGACCGACACCGAGCCCAATGCCGCAATCGGATAACTCGCCAGTCCGCCGAAGATGGCCCCCACAAAGCCTTTCAGGGCGATGATGAAACCGGACTCATAGTTGACGATGGTGAAGGGCGCAATCAGGATCCCGCACAGCGCACCGATCCCAGCCGACATCGCGAAGGACAGCTTGCCTGCCTGATTGATGCCCACCCCCACCAGCCGCGCACCCAGACGATTGACGGCAGTCGCGCGCAGGGCTTTGCCGGTCAGCGTGCGTTCGAAGAAGACGTAGATCACGGCGATCAGGGCCGCCACCGTCACCAGCACGATCACGCTCTGGCCCGAGACCGGGCTCTCACCCAGAGTGAATTGCATCTCGGTGAAGGGCTTGGTGTTGGTCCCCTCGGGGCCGAACATCAACAGTCCCAATCCGACCATGGCCAGATGCACACCGAGTGAGACGATCAGCAGCACCAGCACGCTCGAATGCGCCAGCGGCTGGTAAGCCACGCGATAGATCATGGGCCCCATCGGCACCACGATCAGCAGCGTCAGCAGGATCTGCCAGGGCATGGCCAGCGCTTGCAGGTCCACGTAGCGCGTCAGTGCGTAGAGCACCAGCGGCAGGCCGATGTGCATCGCCAGCAGCGACGGCAGGCGGCGCAGAAAACGCGCGCGCGTTGGGGCCAGGCGCAGCGCGGTGCCGCCTTCACCGGCCAGCGTCACACCGCCCAGCGCCACCAGCAGCAAGGCGGTGCCGGGGGCCTGCCCGTTCTGGATGGCCGCCAGAGTCAATGCGCCGAAGGCGACGAACTCGCCCTGCGGCAGGAAAATCACCCGTGTCACTGAAAACACCAGGACCAGCGCCAGCGACAGCAGCGCATAGATCGCGCCGGTCGTGACGCCGTCCTGGATCAGCACGGTCAGAATGCTGGTATCCACTTGTCTCCTCCTGTTGATGCCGGCCGCCGCAGATCGGGCTGCGACTGGCCGGGATAGGCCCGGTTCTTGTCAGAGATGAACCTTTGGGGCTGCTTTCTTGTGTCTGGCGCGGAATACCGGATGGAGCATGAAGCTTTCTGCAAAAAACCGGATGGCTCAAGCCTGCGGCTTCTTCGCCACCAGGGTCAGGATGTCGTAGGACGCCACCAGCTCGCCGTCCTGGTTGCTCACCTCCACATCCCAGGCCACCACGCCCTGCCCCTGGCCGTTGGCATCCTTCTTGTTGCGGTCGATCTTGCGCTTGCAGGTCAGGCGCGCCGAGATGGTGTCGCCGATGCCCACCGGCTTGACGAAGCGCAGCGTATCGAGTCCGTAGTTGGCCAGCACCGGACCCGGCGCCGGCGAGACGAACAGGCCGGCCGCTGCCGACAGCACGAAGTAGCCATGCGCGATGCGCTTGCCGAACGGCGACTGGCGTGCCGAGATGTCGTCGAAGTGCATGTAGAAATGGTCGCCCGAGAGGCAACCGAAATTGACGATGTCGGCTTCGGTGACGGTACGGCGGTGCGTAGCCAGCGAGTCGCCGATCTGCAGGTCCTCGAAGTAGTGGCGGAAGGGATGGATATCCGATTCGCGCACCTTCGCGCCCCGCACGTGTTCGCCCACGACTGCGGCCAGCATGGTCGGTGAACCCTGCACCGCCGTGCGTTGCAGGTAGTGCTTCACGGCGCGCGAGCCGCCCAGTTCCTCACCGCCACCGGCGCGGCCAGGACCACCGTGCTTGAGCTGCGGCAGGGGCGAGCCGTGGCCGGTGGATTCCGGAGCCGCTTCGCGATCGAGCACCAGCAGGCGGCCATGCCATGCAGCCGCTACAGGAATGGCGCGCGCGGCCACCGATGGACTGCGCGTGACCAGGCTGGCCACCAGGCTGCCGCGTCCGCGTGCGGCCAGCGCCAGGGCTTCATCGAGATCGTCATAGGGCATGAGCGTGCTGACCGGACCGAAGGCTTCCACTTCATGCACCGGGCTGCCGGCGGAGGTATCGCGTGCCAGCAGCAGGGTCGGCGCGAAGAACGCGCCCTCGCCCACGCCTTCGCCTTGCGGCCGGAAGCTGCTGCCGGCGCCCAGGATCAGCTCGGCACTTTGTTTCAGCAAGGCCACGCGCTCTTCCACATCGCGCTGTTGTGCGCGTGAGGCCAGCGGTCCCATGCGCACCGACTCCAGCGCAGGGTCACCGATCACGGTCTTCGACAGGCGCGCGACGAGTTTTTCCGAAATTGCATCTAAGTGCTGGCGCGGCACGATCGCGCGGCGAATGGCCGTGCATTTCTGGCCGGCCTTGGTGGTCATCTCGCGCGCCACCTCCTTGACGAAGAGATCGAATTCCTCATCGTCGGCATTGACGTCAGGGCCAAGAATCGCGCAGTTCAGCGAATCGGCTTCGGCATTGAAGGGAATGGAATTCGCAATCAGGTTCGGATGCGCACGCAGCTTGGCCGCCGTATCGGCCGAGCCGGTAAAGGTCACCACGTCCTGCGCCTGCAGGCGATCGAGCAGGTCGCCGGTGCTGCCGATGACCAGTTGCAGGCTGCCTTCGGGCAGCAGGCCCGATTGCTGGATCAGGCGCACTGCCGCTTCGGCCAGATAGCTGGTGGCGGTGGCGGGCTTGACGATGCAGGGCATGCCGGCCAGGAAGGTCGGGGCGAATTTTTCCAGCATGCCCCAGACCGGGAAATTGAACGCATTGATGTGCACCGCTACGCCTCCACGCGGCACCAGGATGTGCGTCCCGGCGAAGCGGCCCTGCTTGCCCAGCGAGATGGCCGGGCCTTCGTGGACCAGGTTGGACGAGGGGAATTCATTGGTGCCGATGCTGGCATAGGTGAACAGCGTGCCGCTGCCGCCTTCGATGTCGATCCAGCTGTCGGTGCGGGTCGCGCCCGTGTGGGCGGAGACGGCGTAGAGCGTTTCCTTGTGCTCGACCAGGAACTTGGCCAGCGCCTTGAGGATCGCTGCACGTTGCTGGAAGTCCAGCTGCATCAGCGCCGGCAGGCCCTTCTTGCGGGCGTGCTCCAGCGCTTCGCCGAAGTCGATGGATTCCTGGTGGGTGCTGGCGACGGTGTGGCCATTGACTGCGCTGTGCAGTGCCTGGGCCGGGCTTTCACCGAACCAGCGGCCGGCGATGAAACTCTGGAGCAGAGGGGGACGGGCGGACATCGAAAACTCCTGTAGGCAGGGTGAACGCTGCGCTGCGGGCAATGCAGCCACGCAGCGCCGGACAAAGGGGGATCAGGGCTGGTACTGCCAGGCGCCATCAACGATCTTGACCATCACCGAAGCACGCTGGTCCAGGCCCAGGTGATCGGTGGCCGACATGTTGTAGACGCCATGTACACCGGTGACTTCCTTGGTGGCTTCCAGCGCATCGCGCAGGGCGGCGCGGAATTCCGGCGTGCCCGGCTTGCCGCGTTTCAACGCCACCGGAATGGCCGACTGCAGCAGCACGCCCGCATCCCAGGCATAGCCGCCGAAGAGCGAGACGCTGTCCTTGCCGTGCGCCGCTTCATACTTGGCGGTGTAGTCCAACGCCACCTTGCGGATGGGGTTGGCCGCAGGAAGCTGCGCCGCTACCAGCACGGGGCCGGCCGGCAGCAGGGTGCCGTCGAGCATCTTGCCGCCCACGCGCAGGAAGTCGGCATTGGCCACGCCGTGGGTCTGGTAGATCTGGCCCTTGAAGCCGCGCTCCTTCAAGGCACGCTGCGGCACCACGGCCGGGGTGCCGGAGGCGGCGATGAGGATGGCATCCGGCTTGGCCGCCACCAGTTTCAAGGCTTGCGCGGTGGCCGAGGTATCGTTGGGGGCGAAGCGTTCATTGGCCACCAGCTCCAGTTTCTTGAGGCCGGCGGCCTTCTTGAATTCTTCGTACCAGCCTTCGCCATAGGCGTTGGAATAACCGATGAAGGCAATGCGCTGGTAGCCGCGCGCCACCATGTCCTTGGCGATGGCCAGCGACATCATGATGTCGTTCTGCGGGGTCTTGAAGACCCACTTCTTCTTGGCGTCCATGGGCTCGACGATGCGCGCGGCGGCGGCCAGCGAGATCATCGGCGTCTGCGCTTCGGCGGCCACTTCGATCATCGAGATCGAGTTGGGGCTCACCGACGAACCGACGATCACATCCACATTGTTTTCGGAGACGAAGCGGCGTGCGTTCTTGACCGCCTGCGTGGTGTCGGAGGCGTCATCGAGGACGATGTAGTTGATCTTCTGCCCGCCGATGGTGGCAGGCAGAAGTGCGATGGTGTTTTTTTCGGGGATGCCCAGCGAAGCGGCCGGGCCGGTGGTGGATACGGTGACGCCGACGTTGATGTCGGCGTGTGCGACGAGCGCGCAGCCGGCCAAAGCCAGCGCCAGCAAAGGGCGAGCAAACTGCATGGAGGTCTCCTTGATGATTTTGTCATTGTGGTGCTGCATGCCTGCAATGACGCTACCGATCAAGGGCTCACGTCATCGTTTCTTCTTCCCGGTGCCTTCCAGGCTGACGGCACCGATTCCGCCAAACAACAAATCGGACACGACCACGGCCATGCGTTCATGGGTCAGTTCGCCATCGGGCTTCAACCACATGAACATCCAGTTGATCATGCCGAACAACAGCATGGCCAGCGGCTTGGCCATGCGGCTGCGATCCAGTTCCGGCCGCACCGCGCACATGGCCTCGGCCACCGCCTTGACCACCTTGCGCTCGCCGGTGAGGATGCGCTTCTGGTCTCCCGGTTCCAGGAAACGCACGTCCTCGGTCAGGACGCGATGCTCGTTCTGGGCATCGCGGTATTCCTCCACGAAGCGCTGGATCAGCAGGCGCAAGCGCGGCTCGGGGTCCAGCTCCTGCTGCGCGACTTCATCGACCAGCGCACAGAGGCGATCGATGTGGTCTTCGCAGATGTGCATCAGCAACTGGTGCTTGTCGGCAAAGTAGTGATACAGCGACGCCTTGGACAGGCCACACGCCAGCGCCACCTCATTCATCGATGTGCCCACGAAACCATTGCGCGCGAACAGGGCTGCCGCCTGTTCGATAATGGTCTCGCGCTGGTTGTCGTATCCCGCTGCTCGCTTGCGTGGCATAAATGCTTCCTCGTCGATATTTCCGCAAAGTCATGATTGTGCCGTAAATCAAAACTCTTACGAAACATCTATCGGAGACATCCTGTTCTGCCAGCCTCCCTGCCCTGCCCAGGGCCTGTTCCCATTCAATCTGCGAGATGCGTTGCCCCCAGAAGGCGTGGTGGCAAGGCGCGCGTCAGGGCTGGTGGTGGTGCCACCAGCCCTGACGTGCAACGCGGCCAGCACGCCTTCTGGGGGCAACCCTCCGGGAGAGGCCGCCAAGCGTCGCCTGCCGTTGTTGCAGCTCCTTGCCGTGGCACCACCACGGCGCGTCGCTGCGCCTAGGCAGTCAACGCTTGGCGACCTCTCGCACTCGCAGATTGAATGGGAACAGGCCCCTGACTTCCCTGCGTCCTCAACACGGTCAGAAAAAATCTTCAAAACATTATTGACCAACCGGTCGGTCGAAATTATTATTCCTCAAAAAACAGCGGCAGGCAAATGCTTTTTTCCATGCGTTTCAACCGGGAAAGACAAGCAAAGTTCAGCACGCTGCAACCACAAGCTGCTGGCGCCTGCAGTGAAAGCGCCGGCCAAGGAGACGCTGTGCCCTGTTACTCGATCGAAGGCGTGATCCCGGTGGTCGACCCGGCCGCCTATGTCCATCCCACGGCGGTGCTGATTGGCGACGTCATCGTCGGTCCCGATTGCTACGTCGGCCCGGCCGCCTGCCTGCGCGGCGACTTCGGCCGCATCGTGCTGGAACGCGGCGCCAACGTACAGGACACCTGCGTGGTGCACGGCTTCCCCGGCCATGCGACGGTGGTGGGCGAGAACGGCCACATCGGCCACGGTGCGGTGCTGCACAGCTGCACCGTCGAACGCGATGCGCTGGTGGGCATGAATGCGGTGGTGATGGATGAGGCAGTGGTGGGCGCACAGTCCATCGTGGCGGCCTGCGCCTTCGTGCGCGCCGGCATGCAGATTCCCGCGCGCACCCTGGTGGCCGGTTTGCCGGCCAAGGTGGTGCGCGACCTGACGGAAGAAGAGATGGCCTGGAAACGGGCCGGTACCGAGACGTATCACGACCTCGCCAAGCGCAGCCTGAAGAGCCTGCGGGAGGTCAGCCCCCTGGCGCAGATCGAAGAGAACCGGCCGACCCTGGCCGCGCCCTTCGTCGAACCGCTGATCGCGGCCAGACGGGCTTAGCAGACGGCTGCACATTTTTTTCAGTTTCAAGATTCACGCTTACACCTCACGCAGACGCAGGGCCGGTCCCTGCGGCAAGGACCGTGTTCGTCCTGCCTCCGCGTGATCCACCTTCATGGAGAAGCAGCATGTATGCACAACTCGTAGAAACCGGACTGGCCAAGGTGCGCAGCGCCGATGACATGTCCCCCGAAGAACAGGCTTTCCAGGCGCGCATCGATGCGGGCGTCAAGATCGAGCCCAAGGACTGGATGCCCGAGGCCTATCGCAAGACGCTGGTGCGCCAGATCTCGCAGCACGCCCACTCGGAAATCGTCGGCCAGCTGCCCGAGGCCAACTGGGTCACGCGCGCCCCGACCCTGGAGCGCAAGGCCATCCTGCTGGCCAAGATCCAGGACGAAGCCGGGCACGGCCTCTACCTCTACAGCGCGGCAGAAACCCTGGGCGTGTCGCGCGATGCGCTGCTGGGCGACCTGCATTCCGGCAAGGCCAAGTACTCCAGCATCTTCAACTATCCGACCCTGAGCTGGGCCGACATGGGGGCCATTGGCTGGCTGGTGGATGGCTCGGCCATCATCAACCAGATCCCGCTGTGCCGCTGCTCCTATGGTCCCTATTCGCGCGCCATGGTGCGCGTATGCAAGGAGGAATCCTTCCACGCCCGCCAGGGGTACGACATCATGCTGGCGCTGTGCCGTGGCACGCCCGAGCAGAAGCAGATGGCGCAGGATGCGCTGAACCGCTGGTGGTGGCCGGCGCTGATGATGTTCGGTCCCTCCGATGCGGAATCGGTCAACAGCGCGCAATCGATGCAGTGGCGCATCAAGCTCTTCTCCAATGACGAACTGCGCCAGCGCATGGTCGACCAGACCATCCCGCAGATCGAATACCTGGGCCTGACCGTGCCCGACCCCGATCTCAAGTGGAACGAAGAACGTGGCCGCTACGACTTCGGTGAAATCAACTGGGATGAATTCCACAACGTCCTGCGCGGCAATGGCCCCTGCAACCGCGAACGCCTGGCCACCCGCAAGAAAGCCTATGACGACGGTGCGTGGTTCCGCGATGCGCTGGTGGCGCACGCCGACAAGCGTGCCGCGCGCAAGGCGGCGTGATTCGCCCATCGTCTGTTTCTGAATCGCTTCATCTCACAACCTGCCAGTGGCCGCCCGACATCACCGGGCGGCCCGCCAACAAGGAAACGCATCATGAGCAAGGAATGGCCTCTCTGGGAAGTCTTCATCCGCAGCCAGCACGGTCTGGCCCATAAACACGTCGGCAGCCTGCATGCCCCCGATGGCGAGATGGCCATCAACAACGCGCGCGACGTCTACACCCGCCGCAATGAAGGCGTGGGCATCTGGGTGGTGCGCGCCGCCGACATCGTCTCCTCCAGCCCCGGCGACAAGGCCCCGCTGTTCGAACCGGCCAACAGCAAGGTGTATCGCCACCCGACCTTCTTCCCCATGCCGGCTGAACTGAAGAACCTGTAAGAGGCGCGCACCATGACCCACAAAACCGATTACGTGCGACGCCTGGGCGACAACGTCCTGGTGCTCTCGCAGCGCCTCTCCGAATGGTGCGGCAAGGGCCCGGCCCTGGAAGAAGACATGGCCTTGATCAACGTCTCGCTGGACCTGATCGGCCAGGCCCGCCTGTGGCTGGCCTACGCCGCCGAACTGGAAGGTGCAGGACACAACGAAGACCAGCTGGCCTTCCTGCGCGATGCCCATCAGTTCCACAACCTGCTGCTGGTGGAGCTGCCCAATGGCAGCTATGCCGATACGCTGGCACGCCAGTTCCTCTTCGACGTGTGGCATTACTTCCTGCTTGAGGGACTCTGTGAAAGCAGCGATGCGCGCATCGCCGAGATCGCGCAGAAGTGCTTCAAGGAAGTCACCTATCACGTGCGCCGCAGTACCGACCTGATGATCCGCCTGGGTGATGGCAGCGAAGAAAGCCATCGCCGCATGCAGGACGCCATCGATGCGCTGTGGATGTACACCGGCGAACTGTTCACCACCGACGCGCTGGACCAGGCCATGCAGGCCGATGGCATCGCACCGGATCTCGCAGAACTGCAGCAGAAGTGGCAGCAGCACGTCACCGAGGTGATGCGCGAAGCCACACTGCAACTGCCAGCGTCCGGACTGTGGATGCAGAGTGGCGGCAAGCAGGGACGGCATACCGAACACCTGGGCTACCTGCTGGCGGAGATGCAGTTCCTGCAGCGCACCTATCCGGGAGCGAGCTGGTGAACGAGCTGGCCTCCCGCGCGCAGACGCTGCAGGCGAGCATCTGGGAATGGCTGGAGGCCATTCCCGATCCGGAGATTCCGGTCATCTCGGTGGTGGACCTGGGCATCGTGCGCGCCGTCGAGGTTTCCGATGACGATGCCGAGGCAGCACGCTGCACCGTGGTCATCACCCCGACCTACTCCGGCTGCCCGGCCATGGGCGTGATCGCGCAGGACATCAGCACGGCACTCAAGCAGCACGGACTGGCCGAGGTGGCCATCCGCACGCAGCTGGCACCGGCCTGGAACACCGACTGGATGAGCGAGAAAGGCCGCCGCAACCTGCAGCAATACGGCATCGCGCCCCCGGCGCAGCAGGTCATCGACATTCGCGGCATCAGTATCCGGCGACAAGCTGCACCGCAGGTGCAATGCCCGCATTGCGGTTCGATGCAGACGGTCTGCGTGAGCCAGTTCGGCTCCACCTCCTGCAAGGCGCTGTACCAGTGCAAGGACTGCCGCGAACCGTTCGATTACTTCAAGGCGCATTGAGCCGCGCTCAATGTCCCAGAACAAAGGCACAAGATCATGAGCAAATTCTATCCACTGACCATCTCGGGCGTGAAACAGGAAACGCGCGACACCATCGTGGTCTCCTTCGCCGTCCCGCCCGAATTGCAGGACACGTTTTCCTACCAGCAAGGCCAGCACCTGACACTGCGCTCGCACATCGAGGGCGAGGAATTGCGCCGCTCCTATTCGATCTGCGCGGCTACCCAGGAAAAGCAGTTGCGCGTAGCCATCAAGCGCGTGCCGGGCGGGCTGTTCTCGAACTGGGCCAATGAATCCTTTGTTCCGGGACAAAGCATCGAAGTGATGCCGCCCATGGGCCACTTCAACGTCCCGCTGGATGCGGCCAACCGCAAGCACTACCTGGCCTTTGCGGCGGGCAGCGGCATCACGCCGATGATCTCCATCATCAAGACCACCCTGCTGGCCGAGCCGCACAGCCGCTTCACGCTGGTCTATGCCAATCGCGCTTCCTCCTCGGTGATCTTCAAGGAAGACATCACCGACCTCAAGGATGCCTACCTCGAACGCCTCAACGTGATCTGGGTGATGAGCCGCGAACAGCAGGACGTGGAATTGTTCAACGGCCGCATCGACCGCAGCAAGTGCGATGCCTTCTTCGCCTCCTGGATCGATCTCAAGGACGTGGATGCCGCCTTCCTGTGCGGCCCGGAAGAAATGGTGCAGGCCGTCTCCGATTCGCTGCAGGCGCATGGCCTGCCCAAGGCGCAGATCAAGACCGAATTGTTCGCCGCCAGCGCGCCGACGCGTGCGCATGCTTCGCGCCCGGTCGTCGGCAAGAAGGAATGCGAAGTCACGGTCATCGTCGACGGCTATCACAACGTCTTCACCATGGACAAGGAAAAGGAATCCGTGCTCGACGCCGGCCTGAAGCACGGCATCGACCTGCGCTACTCCTGCAAGGGCGGCGTGTGCGCCACCTGCCGCTGCAAGGTGGTCGAGGGCAAGGTCGACATGGATGCCAACTACGCGCTCGAAGACTACGAGATCGCGCGCGGCTTCGTCCTGAGCTGCCAATCCTTCCCGGTCAGCGACAAGCTGCTGCTGGACTTCGACCAGGACAACTGAGCCAGCCACGCCCGCACGATGCGGCCCTCCCTTTGATCAGCCCCTGAACTTTCCTGAGCCCATGAGCGACTCCACCATCCTCTTCGAGAACCATGACGGCATCGCCGTCATCACCCTGAACCGCCCTGACAAGCTCAACAGCTTCACCGTGGCCATGCACCTGGAATTGCGCGAGGCCATCGCCACGCTGCAGGCCGACACCAGCGTGCGGGTGCTGCTGCTCACCGGTGCCGGTCGCGGTTTCTGTGCCGGCCAGGACCTGGGCGACCGCGCCGTCAAACCCGGCGACGGCGCCGTCGACCTGGGCGAATCCATCGACAAGTACTACGGTCCGCTGGTGAAGTCGCTGCGGGCGCTGCCCTTCCCGGTGATCTGCGCCGTCAATGGCGTGGCCGCCGGTGCGGGCGCCAACCTGCCGCTGGCCTGCGACATCGTGCTGGCCGCGCGTTCGGCCAGCTTCGTGGAAGTGTTCTGCAAGCTGGGATTGATCCCCGATACCGGCGGCACCTATTTCCTGCCGCGCCTGGTGGGCACGGCGCGCGCCATGGGCATGGCACTGCTGGGCGAGAAGATCAGCGCCGAGCAAGCCGAATGCTGGGGCCTGATCTGGAAGTGCGTGGACGACGACAAGCTCATGGAAGAAGCCTATGCCATGGCCACCCACTTCGCCCGCGCCCCGACCAAGGGCCTGGCCGCCACCAAGGCCACGCTGTATGCCAGCCCGGCCAATACGCTGCCCGAACAGCTGGACCTGGAACGCGACACCATGCGCACCCTCGGCCACAGCCGCGACTACCGCGAAGGCGTGAGCGCCTTCCTGGAAAAGCGCGCGCCGCAATTCACGGGACAATGACATGAGCGCAGCAGAGTCTCCGCACGCCCTGCCCGCCACGGCCCGCGTCGCTGTCATCGGCAGCGGCACCATGGGCGCCGGCATTGCGCAGGTGGCGGCAGTCGCCGGCCATCCGGTGCAGCTCTACGACAGCCGCGACGGTGCCGCGGCCAAGGCCATCGCCGACATCCGCGCCAGCCTCGACAAGCTGGCCAACAAGGGCAAGATCACGCACGAACAGGCGCAAGGCGCGAGCGACCGGCTGTCGGTAGCGCACGCGCTGCAGGAAATGCGCGATGCGCGCCTGGTGGTGGAAGCCATCGTCGAACAGCTGGCGGCCAAGCAGGAACTGTTCGGCAAGCTGGAAGCCATCGTCGATGCGCAGTGCATCCTGGCCAGCAATACCTCCTCGATCTCGATCACCCAGATCGCAGCCACGCTGCGCCATCCCGAACGTCTGGCCGGCATGCATTTCTTCAACCCGGTGCCGATGATGGCGCTGGTGGAAATCATCCGCGGCGTATGCAGCGATGCCACCGTGGTGCAGTGCCTGCATGACACCGCGCTGGCCTGGGGAAAGGTGCCGGTGGTGGCCGCCTCGACACCGGGCTTCATCGTCAACCGGCTGGCGCGTCCCTATTACGCCGAAGCCTTGCGCGTGCTCAATGAGCGCGGTGCGCAACCGGCGACCATCGACGCCATCCTGCGCGAGTCCGGCGGTTTCCGCATGGGGGCGTTCGAACTGATGGACCTGATCGGGCATGACGTCAATTTCGCCGTCACGCAATCGGTGTTCCAGGCGTATTTCAACGATCCTCGTTTCACGCCGTCGCTGATCCAGCAGGAGCTGGTGCACGCCGGCTTCCTCGGGCGCAAGAGCGGACGCGGTTTCTATCGCTATGGCGAGGCACCGGAAACGCCACAGCCAGTCACCGTCCCGGCATTCGGCACGCCCACGGTACCGCTGCAATTGTTCGGTACGCATCCGCTGGTGGAAGTGATCCGCGCGCGCTATCAGGGCCGCGTGGAGTACTGCGAGGCGCGCGCCGACCAGCTGCTGATGAAGGCCGGCCCCGGCCGCCTCTACATGACCGGCGGCCGCACCGCGACCCAGCAATCCTATGACTACAACATGCCCGACGTGGTGCTGGTGGACCTGGCACTGGACTATGCCACGGCCCCGCGCCTGGCCCTGACCCGCGCCGACCAGTGCCGCGACCGGGCCTGGGAGGCGGTGGCGGGCGTGCTGCAACACTGCGGCTTTGCCCTCTCGCCGCTGCAGGACGTGCCGGGCATGGTGGTCATGCGCACCGTCTGCATGCTCATCAACGAAGCGGCGGACGCCGTCAGCCAGGGCGTGTGCAGCAAGCAGGACGCCGACCTGGCCATGCAGAAGGGCGTCAACTATCCGCGCGGCCCGCTGGCCTGGGCCGATGCCATCGGCGTCGACACCGTCGCCAATGTACTGCGCCAGCTCAGTGCCACCTATGGCGAAGACCGCTACCGCGTCTCGCCCCTGCTCCAACGACTGCAAGCATCCGGGAGGAAATTCCATGAGTGAAACCGCATTGTCATTCCCATCTGCCGAGATGGATCCGCAAGCCCTGGCCGAGGCCACGGTACAGGCCATGTTCCCGCGCGACAACGCTTCCCAGGCGCTGGGCATGAGGATCCTGGAAGTCGCGCCCGGCCGCGCGCGCATGAGCATGCTGGTGCGCAGCGACATGCTCAATGGCCACGCCACCTGCCACGGCGGTTTCATCTTCGCGCTGGCCGACAGCAGCTTTGCATTTGCCTGCAACAGCCGTAATCTCAACACCGTGGCATCGGGGTGCAGCATCGAATACGTGGCACCGGCCCTGCGCAATGACGTCCTGACTGCCGAGGCACAGGAACGTACGCTGGCCGGCCGCACCGGGGTCTACGACATCACCGTGAGCAACCAGGACGGCAAGATCATCGCGCTGTTCCGGGGCAAGTCCTATCGCATCAAGGGCGAGGTGATCAGCGGACTGCCAGCGGCGCAGCAAGGCCACGCATAAAAGAACACCAATACCAACAGAGACAGGAGACCACCATGACCACCCGCACTCCACAACCCGGCGATCTGGAACCCATCGAAACCGCCAGCCGCGACGAACTGCAGGCGCTGCAGCTGCAACGCCTGAAATGGTCCTTGCAGCACGCCTATGACAACGTGGCGCACTACCGCAATGCCTTCGACCAGGCCGGCGTGCATCCGGACGATCTCAAGAGCCTGTCGGATCTGTCCAAATTTCCCTTCACCACCAAGCAGGACCTGCGCGACCACTATCCCTTCGGCATGTTTGCCGTACCGCGCGAACAGGTGGTGCGGGTGCACGCTTCCAGCGGCACCACCGGCAAGCCGACCGTGGTGGGCTATACGCAGAACGACATCGATACCTGGGCTACCGTGGTGGCGCGCTCCATTCGCGCCGCCGGCGGCCGGCGTGGCGACATCGTGCAGATTTCCTATGGCTACGGGCTCTTCACCGGCGGCCTGGGCGCGCACTATGGTGCCGAAAAACTGGGCTGCACCGTGATCCCCATGTCGGGCGGCCAGACCGAGAAGCAGGTGCAGCTCATTCGTGATTTCAAACCCAGCATCATCATGGTCACGCCCTCCTACATGCTCAACGTGATCGAGGAGTTCCAGCGCCAGGGACTGGATGCGGCGGCCAGCTCGCTGAAGGTCGGCATCTTCGGCGCCGAGCCCTGGACCGATGCCATGCGCCGCGAGATCCAGCAGCGCGCCGGCATCGATGCAGTGGACATCTACGGCCTCTCCGAAGTGATGGGGCCGGGCGTGGCCAGCGAATGCATCGAGAGCAAGGATGGCCCGGTGATCTGGGAAGACCATTTCTATCCCGAGATCATCGACCCGGATACCGGCGAAGTGCTGCCCGATGGCTCTGAAGGCGAACTGGTCTTTACCTCGCTGACCAAGGAAGCGCTGCCGATGATCCGCTACCGTACCCGCGACCTCACGCGCCTGTTGCCGCCGACCTCGCGCGCGATGCGCCGCATCGGCAAGATCACCGGACGTTCGGACGACATGCTCATCATCCGTGGCGTGAACGTGTTCCCGACCCAGATCGAGGAACTGATCCTGAAGCTGCCGCAACTGGCCCCGCAATACCAGCTGCAGATCGAACGCCACGGCCACATGGACAGCATGTGCGTCTTCGCCGAGCTGCGCGAGGATGCCTCCAACGAACACGTGGAGGCGCTGGAGAAAGAACTGCAGCACAGCATCAAGACCTATGTCGGCATTTCGACCAAGGTGACGGTGGTGCCGGCCGGCATGATCGAGCGCACCTCGGTGGGCAAGGCCAAACGCGTGATCGACCATCGCAAGAAGGCCGAAGCCGCCGCCACCTCGGCCGTTCCGGCCTGATGCCCGGCCCTGCAACCCTTGATCCAGGAAGAAAACAACTTATGGAAGCATTGATCTGTGACGCCATCCGCACGCCCTTCGGCCGCTATGGCGGTGCATTGGGCGCGGTGCGCGCCGATGACCTGGCGGCTGCGCCGATCCGCAGCCTGATGGAGCGCAACCCCGGCGTGGACTGGCGCTGCGTCGACGACATCCTTTACGGCTGCGCCAACCAGGCCGGCGAAGACAACCGCAACGTGGCCCGCATGGCCGGTCTGCTGGCCGGCTTGCCCATCGAGGTGCCGGGCACCACCCTCAACCGCCTGTGCGGCTCCAGCCTCGATGCGGTGGGCATGGCCGCACGCGCCATCAAATCGGGCGAGGTGCAGCTGATGATCGCCGGCGGCGTGGAGAGCATGACGCGCGCGCCCTTCGTGATGGGCAAGGCGGAATCGGCTTTCTCGCGCAGTGCCGCGATCTTCGATACCACCATCGGCTGGCGCTTCGTCAATCCGCTGATGAAGGCGCAGTACGGCATCGACTCGATGCCCGAGACGGCCGAAAACGTCGCCACCGATTTCAACATCAACCGGGCCGACCAGGACGCCTTTGCACTGCGCAGCCAGCAACGCTGGGCGGCAGCACAAGAGGCCGGTTTCTTCGCGGGCGAGATCGCACCGCTGGCCATCCCGCAGAAGAAGGGCGATCCGCTCATCGTCACCACCGACGAACATCCGCGCCCGGACACCACCCTGGCCACGCTGGCCAAACTGAAGGGCGTGGTGCGTCCCGATGGCACGGTCACGGCCGGCAATGCGTCCGGCGTCAACGATGGCGCCTGCGCGCTGCTGCTGGCCTCGCCCAAGGCGGCCGACCTGTATCGCCTGAAGCCGCGTGCGCGCGTGCTGGGCATGGCCACCGCCGGTGTCGCGCCGCGCATCATGGGCTTCGGCCCGGCCCCGGCAGCACGCAAGGTATTGGCGCAAGTCGGACTGACGCTGGCGCAGATGGACGTGATCGAACTCAACGAAGCCTTTGCCGCACAGGGACTGGCGGTGACGCGCGATCTGGGCTTGCCCGACGATGCCGCACACGTCAATCCGAATGGCGGTGCGATTGCCATCGGCCACCCGCTGGGGGCTTCCGGCGCGCGGCTGGTGACCACCGCGCTCAACCAGCTGGAGCGCACCGGTGGCCGGTATGCGTTGTGCACCATGTGCATCGGCGTGGGCCAGGGCATCGCGCTGGTGATCGAACGGGTGTGAGCCCATGAGACTGGCCCGTGCGCGCATGTTTGCTCGCTTGCAACATGGCGCGCACGGCAGCAGCACTTCACGAAGTGGACATCGGGATCGGGTAAAATGCCCGGCCACGGCAGGCCTTTGCCGAGCTCCGGAGCTCGCCGCCCTGCCCCCGAATCCACCCCGCCGGCCTGCGCGCCGGCCCTTCGCCAGTGCAGCATCATGAGCAAGCAAGCCAACAGCGCCCCCGGCCGCCAGCCGAACCGGGCCAAACCCACTGCCGAGAGCACCCCGCAGGCGCATGAGATCCGCCCCGGCCAGTCCATCGAACTGCTCAAGGAACTCCACATCCTCACGCGCGACGGCAAGCTGAACCAGGACAGCCGCCGCAAACTGAAACAGGTCTACCACCTCTACCAGTTCATCGAACCGCTGCTGCAGGAAGTGCTGGACGATCATCCCGACGTGAGCCTGGTCGACCATGGCGCGGGCAAATCCTATCTCGGCTTCATCCTCTACGACCTGTTCTTCAAAAGCCTGCAAGGGGCACCGCGCATCTACGGCATCGAAACGCGCGAAGAGCTGGTGCGCAAGTCCGAAGAACTGGCCGCACGCCTGGGCTTCGGCGGCATGTCCTTCCTGAACCTGTCGGTGGCCGATTCCATCACCTCGCCCAGCCTGCCGGAAAAGATTGACGTCGTCACCGCCCTGCACGCCTGCGATACCGCCACCGATGACGCCATCCATTTCGCGCTGGCCAAACAGGCGCGCTTCATCGTGCTGGTGCCGTGTTGCCAGGCCGAAGTGGCCTCGGTGCTCAATCGCAACAAGGGCAAGTCGCTTGCCAATTCGCTCACCGAGATCTGGCGCCATCCGCTGCACACGCGCGAATTCGGCAGCCAGGTCACCAACGTGCTGCGTTGCCTGCAGCTGGAAGCGCATGGCTACAAGGTCAGCGTGACCGAGCTGGTGGGCTGGGAACATTCGATGAAGAATGAGTTGATCATTGCGCAATACCGCGACCTGCCGCGCCGCCGTCCGGCCGAGCGCCTGCAGGAAGTGCTGCGCACGCTGGGTCTGGAAGAGATGGGCGAGCGCTTCTTCGCGCCCCTGGCCGCCTGAGGCGGCGCCAGCAGGCAAGCGGACGGGAACGCTTCTTGCTGGACAGGAATGACAGCGGGACGGGCTTCATTTGCCGCCGTCCCTGCCGATAACGTCGGATCGGATCACGGCAATCGCAATACAGGCAGTCAGGCCGCACGCGCGACATCGCGGCCGCAGGGAGACCGGGCAACCGGATTGGGCAAGGGGCCGGCCGGACGCCGGAAAATGCAGATGAGCACATGAAAGCCACCATCGATATGGAATCGCTGATTGCCGACAACGAGCAACTGAGGAGCGAGCTGCAGGAGCTGCTGCAGCAGGCGCACATCAACCAGTCCATCATCGAACGCCATCAGGCCTTCGACCTGAAACTGATCGGCGCCAGCGAATTCCGCGAACTGATTGACGTCATCCTGACCGTGATGCCCGGCGTGTTCAGCCTGGAGACGGTGACGCTGTCCCTGATCGATGGCGACTACGCGATCCAGCGCATCCTGCGCGACCTGCAGATCGGCGTGAACGAATTCCCCAAGCTGCTGTTCCTGAAAGCCCCGCTGCACTTCATCGACGAGGATGGCCCGCTGGACGATGAAAAACCGCGCCTGGGCCAGTACGTGCCGGCGCTGCACGGCGCGCTGTTCCCGCATTACCAGCCGGTGAGCGTGGCGGTGCTGCCGCTGGTGCGCCAGCACCGGCTGCTGGGCTACCTGTCGCTGGGCAGCGCCTATGCCGAGCGCTTCACCCGCAGCCTGGCCACCGACTTCATCCAGCGCCTGGCGACCGTGGCGGCCATCTGCCTGGAAAACGTCATCAACAACGAACGCCTCAAGCACATCGGCCTCACCGATCCGCTGACCGGCGTGAACAACCGCCGCTACATCGAGCAGCGCATGCAGGAAGAAGTGGCACGCAGCCAGCGTGACCGCTCGGCACTGTCTTGCCTGTTCATCGACATCGACCATTTCAAGCGCGTCAACGACCAGTTCGGCCACCAGAGCGGCGACGATGTGCTGCGTGAAGTGGCCGCGCGCATCAAGAAGGAACTGCGCCTGTCGGATGCGCTGGGGCGCTTCGGCGGGGAAGAGTTCGTGGTCCTGCTCACGCACGCCACGCGGGACGACGCCGCACGCATCGCCGAGCGTATCCGCGCCGGCATCTGCAGTCGTGGCGTAATGATTGAAGGCTCGCGCGATCCGCTGCGCATCAGCGCCTCCATCGGCGCGGCCTCGCTGTCACCGCCCGACCGCAGCCGTCCCGCCGCCGAGGTCAAGCAGGCCATGCTCAAGGCCGCCGACCAGGCGCTCTACCAGGCCAAGGAAGCCGGGCGCAACCGGGTCATGCTGGCACCGGCCGAATGAGCGACTGATCAGGCCGGCTGCGCCGCCACCCGGCGGTCGCGGACGATCCAGGGGGCGGCGATGATGAGTACGCCGCCGATCAGATCCTGCGGCCGCAGCTCGGCCGCGCCCAGCATCCAGGCCGAGAAGGTCGCCACCAGGATTTCGGCCAGCATGATGACGGCAGCGATGTTGGCCGGCAAACGTGCCACGCCATATTGCAGGCTCAGGTTCGATACCAGGAACAGCACCGCCCACAGCGCCACCACGGGCGCGGCCGCCACCGGCAGGGGCAGCGGCCAGGCCACCACCCCGGCCGCCGACAGCACCACGCCCAAGAGGCTGGCAAAGACCCCGCTACCCACCAGCATCGCCACCGCCCGCGTGCCATCGGAGAAACCGTGCAGGCGGCGCAACAGCACGTTGGTCACCGCAAACAGCAGGCCCGAGGCCACCGCCATCCAGTCCGGCAGGCTCTGCGGCAGCGGCAGGCCCAGGCGCGGCTGGTACAGCACGATGAAGGCGCCCCCCAATCCCAGGGCCACGCGTGCCAGCGAACGCGGGGTGATGGCTTCGTGCAGCACCAGGCGCGCCAGGATCACGGTCCACACCGGCATCAGGTAGAACAGCAGGATCACCCGCACCACGTCGCCATAGGCCACTGCCATGTTGAAGGAGGCATTGGTCAGCCCCGTGGCCAGCCCCACGCCCAGCAGGGCCGGATGGCGCCACAGCAGCGGCAGTTCGCGATGGCGCAGGGTCAGCAGCAAGAGCGCACAGCCGCTGAAGATGGCGGCCGTGGCCCAGACCGGATGCAGGCCCATGCCTTCCAGCGCGCGCGTGCCGGTCCAGGACAGGCCCCAGATGAAGGTGTTGAGCAGCAAGGCGGCGACGGCGGATTTGGGCAGGTGGTGCATGTCGTGTTCAGGAGGAGGCGCGTCAGTCAATCCGGCAGGCAAGCCAATGTACGTGCGCAGTGGCAGACGGTGGTTGGCCGGCGCTGATAGCGGGTATTAATCCAGGCTTAATGCTCCCAGCAAGGAGCATTAACAAAATCAAAATGCCGTTCAGTGCAGCACTGAACGGCATTCAATTGCAGCACGGCCGCAGCCGGACGATCAGCTGCGCTTGGCCTCGGCCTGCAGGCGTTCGTACTTGTCCATCAACTGCTCGCGGCTTTCGCGCCAGGCCGGATTGAACGGGATGCAGGCCACCGGGCAGACCTGCTGGCACTGCGGTTCCTCGAAATGGCCGACGCATTCGGTACATTTGTCCGGATCGATCTCATAGATCTGCGGCCCCATGTAGATGGCCTCGTTGGGGCATTCCGGTTCGCAGACGTCGCAGTTGATGCAATCGTCGGTAATCATCAGTGCCATTGCCGCACCTCGCTTGCTTGAAACATCATTGCACTACCTTTTGCTTGCCTGTTGCCTGGCTTGAATCCTGACCATCGCCGGCATCATTGCTTGGCGATCTTTTCCTTGAGCCACTTCTCTACCGAGGGGAACACGAACTTGGACACATCGCCGCCCAGCTGCGCAATCTCGCGCACGATGGTGCCGGAGATGAACTGGTACTGGTCGGACGGGGTCAGGAACAGCGTTTCCACGTCCGGCAGCAGGTAGCGGTTCATGCCGGCCATCTGGAATTCGTATTCGAAGTCCGAGACCGCGCGCAGGCCGCGCACGATGACGCGCGCATTGTTCTGGCGCACGAAATCCTTCAAGAGGCCCGAGAAGCTCTCCACCTGCACATTGGGATAATGCCCCAGCACTTCGTTGGCAATCGACAGGCGCTCTTCGAGCGAAAAGAAGGGCTTCTTGTTCTTGCTGTCGGCTACGCCCACGACCAGCTTGTCGAACAATCCGGAAGCGCGGCGGACCAGGTCCTCATGACCGCGCGTCAACGGATCGAATGTCCCCGGATATACAGCTGTGACCATGGTGTCTCCTCTCCGGCTATTGAATCAGAAGGCGCATTATGCCTCAATTTGGGTGCCGCTTTTGCGTTGCAATAAATGATAGAAGACCATGCCGGCCTTGTCGGCGCGGACCACTTCCCAGTCCTGCATCCATTCGGGGGCCTGCTCGCCGTCGAGCGGATATTCGGCTTCGGCATAGACCAGTCCGGAGGGCGTGAGCAAAGGCATGCAGGCTGGCAACACTTTTTCCAGCCAGCCCTGGTGATACGGCGGATCGATGAAGACCAGGCCGTAGCCCGCGGGCTCGCGCTGGGCCGCGCTCTGCACGGCGGCCAGGGCGTCGCCACGGACGATGGCCAGCTTGTCGGCCTTGAGCTTGTCGCGGTTGGCTTCCAGCTGGCGCACGGCCGGGCTGCTGTTTTCCACCATCACCACGCGGCGCGCGCCACGGCTGGCGGCTTCGAAACCGAGGGCGCCGGAGCCGGCGAAGAGATCCAGGCAGGCCACTTGCTCCCAGGCACCATCGATGAGATGGGTGATCCAGTTGAAGACGGTCTCGCGCACGCGGTCGGGCGTGGGACGCAGGCCTTCGGCGTCCAGCACCGGCAGCGGCGTGCGCTTCCACTGGCCGCCGATGATGCGCACCTGGTGCGGGCCACGGTTGACGGGCCGGGATGGCTTGCCGCCCTTGGAGGGCGCGCCATGGGAGGGGGGACTGCTCTTGCGCATGACTTTCCTTGCTGCTGACGGCGGGGCCGTCGACGGGATCGGTGGATCCCGTGATTCTCAAATGAACAAATGGACTAAACGATTTACCCGGCGATTTACTCGGCGGCTTCACCGACGATGACGGTGGACAATTCTTCCGGATGCACATGCTTGCGGAAGGCCGCACGCACATCCTGCACGCTCACCGCGCGGATGCGTTCGATCCAGTGGTCCAGGTAATCCAGCGGCAGGCCATAGAAGCCGATCACCGAGAGGTTCTCCAGCAGCTTGGCATTGCTGTCGATGCGCAGCGCGAAGCCACCGGCGAGGTTGTCCTTGGCGGCCTTCAGTTCGGCGGCGGTCGGGCCTTCCTGCAGGAATTTGTCCAGCGTGGCGCGGGTCACGTGCAGGGCTTCGGCGGTCTGCTCCTTCTTGGTCTGCAGGCCGATCTGGAACGGACCCGGCTGCGCCAGCGGCGAGAAATAACTGTAGACGCTGTAGCTGAGGCCACGCTTCTCGCGCACTTCATCGGTCAGGCGCGAGACGAAACCGCCGCCGCCCAGCACGTAGTTGCCCACCGTGAGCGCGAAGAAATCATTGTCGCCGCGCTGGATGGCCGGGGCACCGATGAGGATGTGCGATTGCGAAGCCGGATGGGCGATGCGGCGCTCCACGCCCTTGGGCGCAGCCACTTGCGGCAGGGCCGGCAAGGCGCTGCCCTGCGGCAGTTCACGCGTGAGGGCGCTGGCGATGCTGCGCGCCTGCGCTTCGGTGATGTCGCCGATCAGGGCAATCACGGCGCGGTTGGCCACGTAGTGGGCGCGATGGAAGGCCAGCAGGTCCTCACGGGTGATGGCCTGCAGACTGGCTTCGCTGGCATCGACGGCATAGGGATGGCTGCCGTAGGCGGCTTCCATGAAGGCCTTCTCGGCGATGGTTTCGGGCTTGGTCAGTTCTTCCTTCAGATTGGCGATGGCCAGCGCACGGTCACGCTCCAGGCCCGCCTGCGGGAAGGCCGGATGGGCCAGCATGCGGCCCAGCAAACCCAGCGCGGCATCGCGCTCGGCGGGCGAGGACAGGCTGCGCAGGCTCACGCCGGCACGGTCCTGCCCGGCCCCGCCATTCTGCTGGGCGGCGACATCGGCAAAGCCGTCGAGGATCTGGGCTTCGGTGAGTGCCGGCGCGCCGTTGGCGGCCTCCACGCCGCGCGTGAGGCTGGCCACGGTCAGCTCGGCCAGGCCGGCCTTGGCGGCGGGATCACGGCGCTGGCCGGCATCGAACTGCACGCTCACATCCAGCATGGGAATGGAGTGATTGGCCACGAACAGCACGCGCGCGCCATCGGGCTGGGTCCAGGACTGGATGGCCAGGGCCGCCGAGGCGGGAGCGCTGCAGAGGAAGGCCAGCGGGAGCAGCAGGAGAGGAAGAATTTTTTTCATGGAAACGGAAATCGAAAGCGACGGGGCACGCGTGATGTCAGGCGTTCTGTTCAGGTTCAGGTGCAGCGGCGGGCTGTCCGCCCAGCCACTGCAGGATGGGCTGCCACTGGTCGAGATCGCGCTGCACGCGCGAAGGCGCGATATCCCACAGGGTCAGGCCGTGCGCGGCCAGTTGCACGTAGTTCTGGGTATCGCGCAGATGGCCCAGCACCGGCAGCTTCAGGCCCTCGATGAAGCGCTGCAGCTGCTCGGCCGAGCGGGTGCGGGCATCGACCCGCATGCCGACGATGCCGACATCGATCTCGCCATCGCGTACCGCCTTTTCATTGGCCAGGCGGCGCAGGAAATCCTGGGTGGCCAGGATGTCGAAAATCGAGGGCTGCAGCGGCACCAGGATCTTGTCGGCCAGCTTGAGGGTATCGTTGAGACGCCAGCCATGCAGCCCGGCGGGCGTGTCCAGCACCACGTGGGTGCTGCCCTTGGGGGGCTTGGCGACGTAGTCCTCGTTGATGTCCCAGGTGCTGATGGGGCGCGCCTGCTCCGGACGGATCGACAGCCAGGCACGCGAAGACTGCTGGCGGTCGATGTCGCCCAGCATGACGGCATGGCCAAGGCTGGCGAAATAACCGGCCAGGTTGGTGGCCAGGGTGGTCTTGCCTACGCCTCCCTTGGGGTTGGCGACGACGATGACGGGCATGGTTTTCTCCGTAAAGAACAGAAGCCGATCGATCAGAAAAGGAAGAACTCAGCGACTTGGACATCCCATTAAGCCGTCGTTAATGCCGTTCGATACAGCATTCACCCCGGCTTAATGGTGCAAAAAACGTCAATCCTCAATGCAACAGGCCGGGCGGCGGCGCGGCGGGCTTCTTGCCGTTCAGCGGCAGCGGGACCAGCGTGGCGACCGTGAGCGTATCGTCCTTGAAGTATTTCTGGGCCACCGCCTGCACCTGGGCGGCGGTCACGCTTTTGAGGCGGTCGATGATGCGGTCGATGTTCTTCTGGCCCAGGCCGGTGGTTTCCATCATGCCGATCTCCATGGCCTGGCCGAAAACGGAATCGCGCTTGTAGACCTGCGAGGCGATCAGTTGCGTCTTGACGCGCTGCAGTTCCTGCTCGGAGACGCCTTCGCTGGCGATGCGCTGCACTTCTGCGCGCAGCAGGCCTTCCAGCTGTTCGGTGGAAACGCCGTTGGCCGGGCTGCCTTCCAGCGTGAACAGCACCGGGCCGCGCGCCACGCCGCTGTAGCTGGCGCCCACTGCAGTGGCCTGGCTGGCGGTGCGCACCAGGTTGGCCGTCAGGCGGGCATTGTCATAGCCATCCAGCACGGCGGAGAGCACGTCGAGGGCGTAGGCTTCCTGGTCGGCTTCCACATTGCGCAGGGCGGGCACCTTCCAGGCCATCACGACATAAGGATTTTCAGCCGGTGCCTTGACGGTGACGCGGCGCAAGCCCAGTTGCTCGGGCTCGTTCTGCGGCTTGCCCTGGGGCACGGGGTGGGACGGGATCTTGCCGAAATATTTTTTGGCCAGGGCCAGCACGCGCTGGGCATCGACATCCCCGGCCACCACCAGCGTGGCGTTGTTGGGGGCGTACCACTGGCGATACCAGCCGGCGATGTCCTGCACCGTCATGTGCTGCAGGTCGTCCATCCAGCCGACCACGGGGTGGTGATAGGGGTGGGCGGTCCAGGCGGCGGCGTTCAGGGCTTCATTCAGCAGGCCCATGGGCTGGTCATCGGTGCGCCAGCGGCGTTCTTCCATGATGACGCGGATTTCCTTGGCGAATTCCTTGGCGTCGAATTGCAGGTTGGCCATGCGGTCGGCTTCGAGCGCCATCACCTTTTCCAGATGGCTCTTTTCGATCTGCTGGAAGTAGGCGGTGAAGTCATTGGCGGTGAAGGCGTTTTCCTGCCCGCCCAGCTCGGCCACCAGGCGGCTGAATTCGCCGACCTTGTGGTTCTTGGTGCCCTTGAACATCATGTGTTCCAGCGCGTGCGATACCCCGGTGGTGCCGTTGAGTTCATCGATGCTGCCGACCTTGTACCAGACCATCTGCACCGCCGTGGGGGCGCGCCGGTCTTCCTTGACGACCACTTTCATGCCGTTGGCCAGCACGAATTCGCGCGCCGGCTCGGCCCGCACCTGCGCCGCCGTAGCGGCCAGGAGGCTCAGCAGGGCGGTGGCCAGGAGGGCTCTGATCTTCGATTTCATGGGCTGTGCTCTGATAAAATGCAGGATTCATTGACCCTGGCGGCCATGCGCGGGTCTTGTGGAAGGGCAATTGTAACCTGTCCACTGCGGTTGTCAGGGCAGCCACGCGCCTGCCGTCCCGCCCTCCCCCCGCCCCGGCCGCAGCTACCATCCAGCCTATCCGCCATCCGATGTTCAGTTTTTTCAAAAGAAAACCCAAACCGGAAGCGCAACCCGCGCTGCCGCCCCAGGCCGAACCGGCAGCCCAGCCGGCCCCGGTGGTTCCGCCCCCGACTGAATCCGTTGCTCCTGCTCCTGCCGCTCCCGCTGCGGTTCAGCCACCAGTTGCCGCGCCTGCACCGGTAGCACCGCCAGCCCCGACGCCGATCGCTGACCCGGAGCCTGTGCCCCAACCCTTGACTGCCCCGGCCGCCCCCCCGGAGCCGGTGGCCGCCATCGAAGAGTCCGCCGAAGAAGTCGAGATCGTCGCCGCGCCGGAACCGGCCCCAGAGGTCAAGCGCTCGTGGCTCTCGCGCCTGAAGGCCGGGCTGTCCAAGACCTCGAGCAACCTGACCACGCTGTTCGTGGGTGCGCGCATCGATGAAGACTTGTACGAGGAACTGGAATCGGCCCTGCTGGTATCGGACGCCGGCGTGGAAGCCACCCAGTGGCTGCTGGCCGAGCTGAAGAAAAAAGTCAAAAACGAGCGCCTGACCGAAGCCGCCCAGGTGCGCACCGCCCTGCGCACCCTGCTGATCGACCTGCTGCAGCCGCTGCAGCGCCCGCTGGTGCTGGGCCGCGACAAGCCGCTGGTGATGATGATTGCCGGCGTCAACGGTGCCGGCAAGACCACCACCATCGGCAAGCTGGCCCTGCATCTGCAGGCGCACGGCCAGTCGGTGCTGCTGGCCGCCGGCGACACCTTCCGCGCAGCCGCCCGCGAGCAGCTGGCGGTCTGGGGCGAGCGCAACAACGTCCAGGTGATCGCGCAGGAATCCGGCGATCCGGCCGCCGTCGCCTATGACTCGGTGCATTCGGCGCAAGCGCGCGGCACCCATGTGGTGATGGTCGATACCGCCGGCCGCCTGCCGACGCAATTGCACCTGATGGATGAACTCAAGAAGATCAAGCGGGTCATTGCCAAGGCGATGAACTCGGCACCGCATGAAGTGCTGCTGGTCATCGACGGCAACACCGGCCAGAATGCGCTGGCCCAGGTCAAGGCCTTCGATGATGCACTGGGGCTGACCGGCCTGGTGGTGACCAAGCTGGATGGCACCGCCAAGGGCGGCATCCTGGCCGCCATCGCCAAGACCCGCCCGGTGCCGCTGTACTTCATCGGCGTGGGCGAGAAGATCGAAGACCTGCAGCCGTTCAATGCCACCGAATTCGTCGATGCCCTCCTGAGTTGAACCGATGATTGAATTTACCCGGGTTTCCAAGCAATACGCGCGCGAGGTCTATGCCCTGCGCGACATTACGTTGTCGGTGAAGAAGGGCGAATTGATCTTTTTGGCCGGCCCTTCCGGTGCCGGCAAGTCCACGCTGCTGAAGATGATCGCGGCCATCGAGCGGCCCACTTCGGGCAAGCTCACCGTCAGCGGCACCGACATCGCGGGCTTGAAACCTTCCGGCCTGCCCTACCTGCGGCGCAACCTGGGGCTGATCTTCCAGCAGCAGAAGCTGTTGCTGGACCGCAATCTGCTGGCCAACGTGATGCTGCCGCTGATCGTGACCGGCTCTTCCCGCCCGGATGCGGAAAAGCGCGCCCGCGCCGCGCTCGACAAGGTCGACCTGCTGGAGAAGGCCATGTGCGAGCCGCTGGAACTGTCCGGCGGTGAGCAGCAGCGCGTGGCCATTGCACGCGCCATCGTCAACCGTCCGCAGATCATTCTGGCTGACGAGCCGACGGCCAATCTGGACCGGGCCAATGCCAACAAGGTGCTGGCCGCCTTGAAATCCTTCCACGGCGTGGGCGTGACCTGCCTGATCTCGACCCACGACGAAAATTTCCTCACCGGTGCCGACCGCATCATCTACCTGGACCGTGGCCGCATCGTCGATGGCTGGCACAACGGCGTAGCCAATCCCGTGGAGGTGTCGCCATGAACTGGCTCCGACAGCATTTCGCCGCCATTGCGGACGCCCTGCGCCACCTGCTGCGCTCGCCGGGCAATTTCCTGTTGAACGTGCTGGTGGTCTCGATTGCGCTGGCGCTGCCCTTTGCCGGCCTCTCGGCGCTGGAAAACGTGCGCCCGATCTCGGAGCAGATGTCGGTGGAGCCGGAGATCAGCATCTTCATGAAACCCGATGCCAGCCGCGAGGCCGCGCAGGCCGTGGGCAAGACCATCAGCCAAGTGTTGAAGGACGGCAACACCAATGGCAAGGTCGAGTTCATCCCGCGCGAAAAAGCCTTCGATGCGATGAAGAGCAAGACCGGCCTGGCCGACGTGCTGGCCACGCTGGGCAGCAATCCGCTGCCGGACAGCTACGTGGTGCGCCTGCCCGGCTTCGAGAACGCCATGAATGCCAGCCGGGTGGATGACATCGCCCAGCAGCTCAAGAAGCAGCCGGGCGTGGATACGGTGCAGATCGATTCCGAATGGGTCAAGCGCCTGGCGGCGCTGCTGCGCATCCTGCGGCTGGTGCTGCTGTTCCTGGGGATCACGCTGGGGGCGGTGGTGGTGGCGGTCGTTTTCAACACGATTCGCCTGCAGGTCATGACGCAGCGCGACGAAATCGAGGTCTCGCGGCTGTTCGGGGCGACCAATTCCTTCATCTATCGTCCGTTCTATTACACCGGCGCGCTGCTGGGCCTGTGTGCGGGCGCGGTGGCGCTGGGGCTGGTGGTGGCGGCGCAGCAGCCGCTCAATGAAGCCATCCTGGATTTCGCCCACCTGTATGCCTCGGAATTCCAGCTGGCCCTGCCCAGCCCCATGGCCATCGGCCTGCTGCTGGCCATCAGCGGCTTGTTGGGCTTGTTCGGGGCGATGCTGTCGGTGCGCAGGCAGTTGGCGAGGAAGGCCTGAGCCGGCAAATTCGCTGCTCAGAAGAAGTAACGATCCCAGCCTGGGGATGCCACCGACTGGCGTGAGCCCCTTCTGCGCTTGCTAAAGGGCTCGCACGGCACCCTGGTCTGCGCCAGGACCAGGCGATAGCTGCCTGCCCGGCCACCCGTGCGACGATAGATCGCCAAGGCGTGGCGATCCAGCAGTACCTGCAACGACCACCAATGATCGCTCTGACGCAGATGCAGGGAGATCACCGGATCGATCCAGCCGGCAAACCACGATAAATGTTCCGCAAGCCGCCGCAGGCTATTGACGGTATGCCGGGGCCGGCGCGGGATGAATCCGAGAACGCCGAACCGGTCGAATTCGGGGAGGGTCCATAGCGCGTCGTGATGTCCGATCCGATTGCGCACGTCACGTATCCGCTTGAGGAGGGTGACGACGCGTTTCCTGAATTCCGGACTGTCATGGGCAAAGAGGGCAATATCCGGGGCATGCGGAAATACCTCCGCCAGGATCGCCGCTTGCAGTCCGGCGGGCTGGGCACGATGGGCGAGCCCGCTGATGAGGACTTCCCAGAAACCGAAGGGCAAAGCGGCCACCACGTCATCTGGCGTGACGATATATGAAGATGGCTTCCTTCCCATGACCTTTTCCATCGCGCAGATCACATCGGCACGCGATTTCGGACTCAATTTATGGATCGGCGGCAGCACGGCCGGTGCAGCCGGATTGATCGCATGCGCCGGATTGGACCTGGGCATCATCCAGCCAAATGATTCAGCCGCGCCGTAATGGCGTGACAATGCACCATGCAAGGCATTGCGCAGGGAGACCTCGACATCGGCCAGCAATGGCAGCAGCCCTGCGGCGACGGCCTGGTTCCAGGCATAACATCCCAAGGTATCCTGATATGAAGTTGTCAGAAAGAACTGCTGGAGCGTGGATAACCGAGGAGCAGTGAGGTGTTTCAGCATGCCGCCAGCCTGTTGAAAATTGGGAAGCCCGGGTGCTATACTCGGGCCCATAGAGACAGGGGTTTTCCAATCATTTGGTCGTGCCCCTGTAAATTGAGGACAAAGCCCGCTCACTGCGGGCTTTGGACTTTCTGGCGGGAAATTTTATCGATCCTGCCTGTCCGCAACAATAAGTTGCTCCTCTCCCCGTCTTCTTATCAGAGCCAACCTCGTCGATTGACGAGTTGTCATGCGACAAAAGCTGTCTCCCCTGCACTGTTGGCCAAGCCGTTGCCGCACTTCATATAGGCCTTGGCGCGCTGCAAAAAAGTGTTACAAGTTTCTGGCCCCCTTTTGACCCCTGTCGCAACTTTTGTCGCCCAAAGGCGACTAATATGAAGGGAATGGGATGCAATGATTGGCTGGACAGCAATAGATTAACGCTATTACTCCCTCACTATCATGCTATTAGCACTCCCGGGTGACGAGTGCTAGAATACCTTATCGAATTGCTCCAGTTTTCCGGAGCACTGCATCAAACAGCAGCGGCCACGAGGCCGCGCCAGGGAAGTTGGGAACATTGCCCCTGGCATCCGAAGCATTTGCTTCCTACCGTTTCATACTGTTTCCGCAAAGGAACCAAGGAGAATCCATGAAAACTGCGTCTGCACACACTGCACTCATGCCTGCCGAGTCCAATGCACTCGCGCTGGGTTTTTCCGGCAGCCTGGGCAATATCGACGCGTATATCTCGGCAGTGAACCGCCTGCCCATGCTGACCCACGAAGAAGAGATCAAGCTGGCGCGCGACCTGCGTGAAAAGAACGACCTGGGCGCCGCTCAGAAGATGGTGCTGTCGCACCTGCGCCTGGTGGTGTCGATTGCCCGTGGCTATCTCGGCTACGGCCTGCCGCACGCCGACCTGATCCAGGAAGGCAATATCGGCCTGATGAAGGCCGTCAAGCGCTTCGACCCGGCCCAGAACGTGCGTCTGGTGTCTTATGCCATGCACTGGATCAAGGCCGAGATCCACGAGTACATCCTGAAGAACTGGCGTCTCGTGAAGGTCGCGACCACCAAGGCCCAGCGCAAGCTGTTCTTCAACCTGCGCAGCCACAAGGAAGGCCTGGACGCGATGACGCCGGCCCAGGTCGAGGCCTTGGCCAAGACCCTGGACGTCAAGCGCGAAGAAGTGATCGAGATGGAAACCCGTCTGTCCGGTCGCGACATCGCCCTGGAGTCGCCCACCGATGATGAAGATGACAAGTTCGCCCCCATCGCCTACCTGTCCTCCGACAATTCGGAACCGACCCGCGTGATCGAAGCCAAGCAATACGACCGCCTGCAGTCCGAAGGCCTGGAAGCTGCACTGTCCAAGCTGGATGACCGTTCGCGCCGCATCGTCGAAGCCCGCTGGCTCGCCAATGACGACGGCTCGGGTGCAACCCTGCATGAACTGGCTGACGAGTTCGGCGTGTCGGCCGAGCGTATCCGCCAGATCGAAGCAGTCGCGCTGAAGAAGATGAAGACCGCGCTGCAGGCTTACTCCTGATCCGGATTTCATTCAGGTCAGCAGCAATGAAAAAGGCACCCTCGGGTGCCTTTCTTTTTATCCAAACGATTTATATCGTTTCAAGCCATCACGACAGCAGCAACTTGATGTCATGCGCCAGCGTCTGCGGCCCTTGTCCGTGCTTGACGAACAGGCGGATGTGTCCCTGCGGATCGAATACGTAGCTGCCCGCCGTGTGATCCATCGTATAGCTGCCCGGCTGCTTGCCCGGCACCTTCTGGTAGAACACCTTGAATTCCTTGGCCACCTTCTCGGTCTGCTGCAGGTCGCCGCGCAAGCCGAGGAAACGCTTGTCGAAGGCCGGCACGTATTGCGCCAGCACTTCCTGGGTATCGCGCTCCGGATCGACGGTCACGAAGAGCACCTGCACGCGGTCGGCATCCGGTCCCAGTTCCTTCATGACGTTGGACATCTCGACCATGGTGGTCGGGCACACGTCCGGGCACTGCGTATAGCCGAAGAACATCACCACCACCTTGCCCTTGAAATCGGCCAGAGTGCGCGGCTTGCCAGTGTGGTCGGTCAGGGCGAAGTCCTTCGCGTAATCCAGCCCGGTGACATCGGTATTGTTGAACTTCAGTTCAGGCTTGGACGGCCCGCAGGCCGCCAGCAGCGTTGCGCAGCCGGCCAGCAGCAGCGCCGAGAGGAATCGTTTCATGCGTTCAGGGAATCAGAAACTGCGGAACAGGAAGTAATGGTCCACCAGCAGCACCGCAAACAGGATGGACAGGTAGACGATCGAATAAGCAAAGGCCTTGCGCGCGATCAGGTCGGTGTAGTGGCGATAGATCTGCCACGAATACCAGAAGAAGATCGCACCCAGCACGATGGCGGTACCCAGGTAGATCAGGCCGCTCATGCCGATGGCAAAGGGCAGCATGCTCACCGCCAGCAGTGCAATGGTGTACATCAGGATGTGCAGCTTGGTGACCTCCATGCCATGCGTGATGGGCAGCATCGGCAGGCCGGACTTGGCGTAATCGTCGCGGCGGTACATGGCCAGCGCCCAGAAATGCGGCGGGGTCCAGATGAAGATGATCATCACCAGCACCCAGGCCTGCATCGGCACGTCATTGGCCATGGCCGCCCAGCCCAGCGCGGGCGGCATGGCACCAGCCAGGCCACCGATGACGATGTTCTGCGAGGTCGCGGGTTTCAGGATGATGGTGTAGATGATGGCGTAGCCAACGAAGGTGGCGAAGGTCAGCCACATGGTCAGCGGATTGACCAGGTTGTACAGCACCCACATGCCCAGGCCACCCAGCACGCCCGAGAACACCAGCGTCTGGCCTACCGTGATTTCGCCGCGCGCCATCGGACGGCGGGCGGTGCGGGCCATGCGCGAATCGATCTCGCGCTCGACCAGGCAATTGATGGCGAAAGCCGCGCCGGCCAGGAGCCAGATGCCCAGCGTGCCGAAGATGACCTTGTGCCAGTCCGGCAGGTCAGGCGTGGAAAGGAACATGCCGATCACGGCACAGAACACTGCCAGCTGCGTCACGCGCGGCTTGGTCAGTGCCCAGTACTGGGCGATGCGGTTGGGTTGGGCGGTCAATGTGGTCATGGCGTGACGGGCCGGGCGGATGCTGGTGGAGCAGCGGCGGCCAGGCCGGAGGGTGCGTAACGGACCTTGTAGTTTAACATGACCATCAGGATGACCAGCAGCGCCGCGCCGCCGTTATGGATCACCGCAATGGCCAGCGGCCAGTTCAGATAGATGGTCGCCAGACCAGTACAGAGCTGCAAACCCAGCACCGTCAGCATCCAGCGGGCGGTCTTGCGCAAGCCTTCATCACGCAGCGCGCGGTGTGCCAGCCATACAACATACAAGATGACGACAAAGGCAAAACTGCGATGTACCCAGTGGATCGCGGTCAGCGCTTCCACCGGCAGGTAGTCGCCCGAGGAGGTCATGCCGAGGTGGCGCCAGAGCGTGAAGCCGTGTTCGAAGTCCATCTCCGGCACCAGCTTGCCATTGCACAGCGGGAAATCGGAACAGGCCAGCGCCGCGTAATTGGTGCTGACCCAGCCGCCCAGCGCGATCTGCAAACCCAGCAGGGCCGCGCCGATAGTGGCCGGCACCACCAGCGCGCGGCCTGCGGGCGAGACCGGCACATGCTCTTCCTGCCGCGCCCCCAGCCAGGCCAGCATGGCCAGGAGCGTCAGGCCCAGCAGCAAGTGGATGGTGACGATGATGGGCTGCAGCTTCATGGTCACGGTCCAGGCACCGAAGGCGCCCTGCAGGCAGACGAAGCCCAGGAGCGCCGTCGGGAACCAGGGACGGAACTGCAGTTCGGTCTTGCCCGACTTGATCCAGCGCCGCCAGGCGGCCACCATCAGCACGATGATGAGGAAGCCCACGGCCATGGCGAAATAGCGGTGGATCATTTCGATCCAGGCCTTGGCCCAGGTCACCGGACCAAACGGCATGGCTTCCTGCGCGGCATTGATGTGCTCATGCGCCAGCAGCGGATTGGCATGGCTGTAGCAGCCCGGCCAGTCGGGACAGCCAAGGCCCGAATCGGTCAGGCGCGTGAAGGCCCCGAACATGATCAGGTCGAAGGTAAAGAACAGCGTCACCCACACCAGCTTGCGGTATTTGTTGGCCACGCCCTGTGCGCGCCACACCAGCGCCAGCGGAATCAGGGCCACCACGAGCCCGGTCAGGCCCAGTTGTATCAGCGTCGTTGCATTCATCTTGAGTCAAACGTGCGTCACTGCGCGCAGGCGATCCATCCGCATCAGCCGATGGAGGAAGCGCGCAGCAATTTGGAAATGTCCTTCTTCATCTTGCCGGGATCGGGGTCCTTGGGGAAGCGCATCATCAGGTTGCCCAGCGGGTCGATCAGGTAGATGTGGTCTTCGGCCGAGGTGCCGGCATCGGCCGGCAACCAGGACTGCAATTTGCCAGCGTCAACCCGAAGGATATCGGTTCCGTCGAATTCGCGCAGGAGCAAAGTCGCAATCGGTGCGCGATCCGTGACCAGCCACACGCGCTCGATACGCTCCATTTCCTTGCCTTGCATCAGCCGCAGCTGGCGCATGGTCAACAGTTTCTTCTGGCAGGGTTCGCCGCAGTCGCCGCGATCGACCTGCAGCATCACCCACTTGCCCTTGTAATCCTGCAGCCTGGCCGGACCGCCATCGATGGCACTGCTGCCGAGATCCGGAATCGGATACTGGCGCGGATCGATCAGCGCACCATAGTTGTTGCGGCTCTGCGGTTTGATCACGTAATAGGTGAGGTAGGAAGCGATCATCGGTGCGGCACACACGGCCACCACCGCCAGCATCTTCCAGCGGCCAATGCGGCGGCGGCGCACCTCGTCGGCGGATGCGGCTTGCGCGGATTGCTCAGCTTCAGGCTTTGTCATGACGACCACGTTTGAATCCTGTCACGATGAAAAAAAGAAGAGCCATGCCCGCCAGTGCGTACCACTGCACGGCATAGCCACGATGACGATCGATACCCAATGACGGAGCGGGCCAGTCGCGCACCAAGGTATCGCCCGCCGCCCCGCCCTGCTCGATCACCAGCGGTGCCAGCGTTATACCGCTGGCCTTGGCCAGTGCCGGCACATCGAGATTCTGCAGGATGGCTTGCGGACGCGGTGCATCGGCCGTCCCCAGTTGCAGCACATGCCCGGCATCGCGACGCAGGATGCCTTCCACCTCGGTAACGCCCGATGGCGGCGGCACCTGAGGCACGCGCGTGCGATCGGCAGCATCGCGCGGGGCCCAGCCGCGTGCCACGACCACGGCCGGTCCACTGCCCTCGGGCTGGAACAGCGTGAGGACATGGAAACCAACGACACCGTTGTAGGGGCGGTTCTCCAGATACAGCGTCCACTGCGCAAGATAGTGGCCGCGCAGGCGGATCTGTCGAAACTCCGCATCGCTCGCGTCAACCGGCAGCGCACTCAGAGGAGCCTCGCTGCCCCGCGCCTGCATGCGCTGCTGCAGGGCCAGCTTCTCCTCGGCGCGATGCGTCTGCCACTGGCCCAGCGCAATGCTGGCGGCAGCCACGAGCAGCGTGGCGCAAAACGGGATGAGGCGAAAAACGAATCGGGTCGGCATCGATGAAGTTTGGCCTTACAATGAAGCGCACACAGGACAAGAAAAAATCTTGCACATCAGCGTCGCAGCATACCGCATGCACGCCTTCGGAGACAGGGTTCCATCCTCATGAAAATCATCGTCGCCATCGCCTTCATCCTGATCCTGGCCAGCCTGGCCTCGGCATTGATCTTCCTGATGCGCGACAAGGGCAAGAGCAATCGCACGGTCCAGGCGCTGACGCTGCGGGTCGGCTTCTCGGTGGCGCTGTTCCTCTTCATCCTGCTGAGCTACAAGCTGGGCTGGATACAGCCGACCGGCATCCGCTGATTTCATCCGCACGCACCCCACAAAAAAGCCGCACCGAAGTGCGGCTTTGTCATTGCGCAGACAGGGCGTGCCTTACAGCCAGTACACCACCACATACAGGCCCAGCCACACCACGTCCACGAAGTGCCAGTACCACGCCGCGCCTTCGAAGGCGAAGTGATGCGTGGGCGTGAAGTGCCCGCGCAGCACGCGATAGAGCACCACCGACAGCATGATCGCGCCCATGGTCACGTGGAAGCCGTGGAAGCCGGTCAGCATGAAGAAGGTCGAGCCGTAGATGCCGGAGGTCAGCTTGAGGTTGAGCTCGCTGTAGGCGTGGATGTATTCATAAGCCTGGAAGCCCATGAAGACGGCACCCAGCAGGATGGTCAGGAACAGCCACACGGCCGTCTGCGCGCGATGGCCGGCGCGCATGGCGTGGTGCGAGATGGTCAGCGTCACGCCCGAGGTCAGCAGCAGCAAGGTGTTGATGGTCGGAATCGGGAACGGACCCATGGTGGTGAAATTCTCCACCGTGCCGGCCGGGCCGACATTGCCCCACTGGCCGGTGAAGTCGGGCCAGATCACCTTGTGGTCCAGATCGGCCAGCCACGGCATGGTGATGCTGCGCGCATAGAACAGCGCGCCGAAGAAGGCCGCGAAGAACATCACCTCCGAGAAGATGAACCAGCTCATGCTCCAGCGATAGGACAGGTCGATGCGCTCGCTGTAGAGGCCCGACTCCGATTCGCGGATCGCATCGCCGAACCAGTAGTACAGCACCACCAGCACCATCAGGATGCCGAGGATATTGACGTAGGGCGCCCACGAGACGCCATTGACCCAGGCCGAAGCCCCGATCATGGTGATGAGCATGGAAATGCCCGCCATCATCGGCCAGCGCGACGGGCCTGGAACGAAATAATGGGGTGCCTTGGCTTGTTGAGAACTCATGTTCTTCTCCCGGTACGAAATCCGATTGTCCTGGCCTGGGCAAGAGCAGCAAAGATGGGCATTAAGCTGCGTTGAATGCTCTTGCGATACAGGGTTTACGTTTCCTTAATGCTCTTTTTCGGTCAGTCTCGATCAGTCTCATCCACCTGCCGCGCTACGCACCACCAGCTTGACGATGCTCACCAGCACGGTCACGAAGATCACCGCACCGAGAATGCCGGCGATGATGACGTGCACCGGATTGAGGCGTGCTGCATCCGACTCGTAATCCTTGCGCTTGCGCACGCCGAAGAAGGACCAGAACACCGCCTTCATCGTCGCGCCGAAGGAGGCCTTGCGCCGGGCCGCCTTTTTCAGCTCATCGTTCACACCCGCTCCTCGGGGCTGGTCAGCCCGCCGTCTTGGCCTTGCCGTTGATCTCGAAGAAGGTATAGGACAGCGTGATCGTGGTCACTTCCTTGGGCAGCTTGGGGTCGATATAGAACACCACCGGCATCTGCTTGGCCTGGTTTGGTCCCAATGTCTGCTGCGTGAAACAGAAGCACTCCACCTTCTTGAAGAAGGCCGCCGACTGCAGCGGTGCATAGCTCGGGATGGCCTGTGCATCCACATTGCGCGGCTGGGTGTTGACCACTTCGTAGGTGACCTGCGTCATCTCGCCGGGGTGCACCTGCATGCTGGCCACCGTCGGGCGGAAGCGCCACGGTCCTTGGGCATTGCCATCGAACTCCACAGTGATGGTGCGCGTCTTGTCGATCTGCGTATTGGCCGGCGCTTCCACCGTCACATCCTTGGGCGTGAGGAAGTTCACGCCGGTCACTTCGCAAATCTTGCGATAGACCGGGATGAGCGCATAGCCAAAGCCGAACATCAGCACCGCCACCACCAGCAGCTTCCTGAACATCACGCGGTTCAGGCCGCGTGATGTCGTCTCTTCCACCTGATCGTCATCTCTGCTCATTTGGCGAACCAGATGCGGTTGATGAAGATGCCGACGAAGAAGGCCAGCGCCACCAGCCCCAGCAGGAGGCCGGTGCGCAGGTTGTTGGGTTTCTTGCGTTCGGTCATGAGGGTTGCCTTTGCATTAGGGACGATGACTTGTGTTATCCACAGGCGTTTACTTCACCACCGGCGGTTCTTCGAAGGTGTGGAAAGGCGCCGGGCTGGGCACGGTCCATTCCAGGCCCTCTGCCCCTTCCCAGGGCTTGGCTTCCGCCTTCTTGCCACCCTTGATCGAGGGGATCACCACGAAGAACAGGAAGTACACCTGCGACAGCCCGAACCCGAAGGCACCGATGGAGGCCACCATGTTGAAGTCGGTGAACTGTGCCGGGTAATCCGCATAGCGGCGCGGCATGCCCGCCAGCCCCAGGAAGTGCATCGGGAAGAAGGTGATGTTGAAGGTGATCAGCGAGGCCCAGAAGTGGAACTTGCCGCGCCATTCGTTGTACATGAAGCCGGTCCACTTCGGGCCCCAGTAGTAGTAGCCGGCGAAGAGCGCGAAGAGCGAACCGGCCACCAGCACGTAGTGGAAGTGGGCCACCACGTAGTAGGTATCCTGCATCTGGATGTCGATCGGGGTCACCGCCAGGATCAGGCCGGTGAAGCCGCCCATGGTGAAGACGAAGATGAAGCCCACCGAGAACAGCATCGGCGTCTCGAAGGTCATGGAGCCGCGCCACATGGTGGCGATCCAGTTGAAGATCTTCACGCCGGTGGGCACGGCGATGAGCATAGTGGCGTACATGAAGAACAGCTGCGCGGTCACCGGCATGCCGGTGGTGAACATGTGGTGCGCCCAGACGATGAAGGACAGGATCGCAATCGAGGCCGTCGCATACACCATCGAGGCATAGCCGAACAGCGGCTTGCGCGCGAAGGCCGGGATGATCTGCGAGACGATGCCGAAGGCCGGCAGGATCATGATGTAGACCTCGGGGTGGCCGAAGAACCAGAAGATGTGCTGGTACATCACCGGGTCACCGCCGCCGGCAGCGTTGAAGAAGGAGGTGCCGAAGTGACGGTCGGTCAGCGTCATGGTGATGGCACCGGCCAGCACCGGCATCACGGCAATCAGCAGGTAGGCGGTGATGAGCCAGGTCCAGCAGAACATGGGCATCTTCATCAGCGTCATGCCGGGCGCGCGCATGTTGAGGATGGTGACGATGATGTTGATCGAACCCATGATGGAAGAAGCACCCATGATGTGCATGGCGAAGATGCCCATGTCCATGCCTGGGCCCATCTGGGTCGACAGCGGTGCGTACAGCGTCCAGCCGGCCGCGGTGGCGCCGCCCGGCACCAGGAAGGAACCGGCCAGCAGGAGCGCGGCCGGCGGCAGCAGCCAGAACGAGAAGTTGTTCATGCGCGCAAAGGCCATGTCGGACGCCCCGATCTGCAGCGGGATCATCCAGTTGGCGAAGCCCACGAAGGCCGGCATGATCGCACCGAACACCATCACCAGGCCGTGCATGGTGGTCAACTGGTTGAAGAATTCAGGACGGAAGAACTGCAGGCCCGGCTGGAACAGCTCGGCCCGGATCAACAGCGCCAGCACGCCGCCCGAGAGCAGCATGGTGAACGAGAACCACAGGTAGAGCGTACCGATGTCCTTGTGATTGGTGGCAAAGAGCCAGCGCCGCCAGCCGTGCGGATGGTCGTGCGCGTGGTCATCGTGAGCGTGCCCATGCCCGTGATCGTGGGAATGATCGGGGGCGTGATCGACGGTGGTAGTCATGTCCGGTTCTCCAAACGATTACTTGCGGGCGGCCAGGACTTCGGCCGGCTGCACGATGTTTTCCTGGGCCTTGTTGGACCAGCTGTTGCGCGTATAAGTGATCACGGCGGCGATTTCGGTGTCGTTCAACACACCCTTCCAGGCCGGCATGGCGTTCTTGCCGTTGAGCAGGATGTGGATCTGGCCATCCTTGGGGCCATTGACCATCGCGCTGCCATCGAGCGCCGGGAAGGCACCCGGCACGCCCTTGCCATTGGCCTGGTGGCAGGCCACGCAGTTGGCCGCATAGACCTTCTCGCCGCGCTGCTTCAGCTCATCCACCGTCCAGACCTTGCTGGGATCATCGGCCTTGGCGGCCATTTCCTTCTTCTTGCCCTCGACCCATTTCTTGTAGTCGTCATCGCTGACCACGTTGACCACGATGGGCATGAAGGCGTGATCCTTGCCGCACAATTCCACGCACTGGCCGCGATAGGTACCGATCTTCTCGGCGCGGAACCAGGTGTCGCGCACGAAGCCGGGAATCGCATCCTGCTTCACGCCGAAAGCGGGGATGGTCCAGGAGTGGATCACGTCATTGGCGGTGGTGACGATGCGCACCTTCTTGTTGACGGGCACCACCACCGGATTGTCGACTTCGATCAGGTAGTTGTCGTTTTTCTTCAGGGTGGGATCGGTGACCTGCTCGCGCGGCGTGGCCAGGCTGGAGAGGAAGGAGATGCCTTCACCATCGCCCTTGAGATAGTCATACCCCCACTTCCACTGCATGCCGGTGACCTTGATGGTGAGGTCGGCGTTGGAGGTGTCCTTCATGGCCACCACGGTCTTGGTGGCCGGCAAGGCCATGCCGATGACGATCAGGAAGGGCACCACGGTCCAGGCGATTTCCACGGTCGTGCTTTCGTGGAAGCTGGCGGGCTTGTGGCCGACCGACTTGCGGTGCTTGATGATGGAATAGAACATCACCCCGAAGACCGCCACGAAGATGACCAGGCAGATGATCAGCATCAGGATGTGCAGGTCATAGATCTGCTCGGCGATCTTGGTCACCGGCGGCTGGAAATTCATCTGCAGCACGGCCGGTCCGCCCGGACTATCCACCACTGCCCAGGCCGGCAAGCCGGCCGCCAGCAGCGAGGCACCGAGGGTCAAGGATTGAAGGCGCTTCGCAAGTTTCATGGATTTCCTCAAAAGCCCAAAATTATAAGAATGAGAGTGCTGCCACCCCGCCACCCCTGGCGGCCAGTTCCTGTTGCAGCTCCTGCACCAAAGCGCGCCGCTGCCACAAGCTCATGAACCGGCCAATTTCCACGCGCTGCCCCCGGCTTTCCAGGGCCACCAGCGACTGCCGGCCCACAGGAAAAGCGATGCGCATGCCATGCAACTGCAAGCTGCTGCGGTGCGAACGACTACCCTGGATGACTTCCACCTCCAGGCCATGATCGGCCAGCACCAGCACTTCGCGATCGGTGGCGTGACGGGCGTAGACCAGCATGGCCGCGCCCACCGCCACCAGTTCAATGCATGAAAAAACCAGGATGATCCAAGCGCCGCGCAGCGTGAAGCCCAGCGCGACCGTGAGTGAAACCGTACAAAGGACTGCGAAGACCCACGCCAGCTGGCGTGGCGCAATCGAACAATTGCGCTTCAATATCCATTCCCGCGTCTCCATGGCACCTCGCCAGCATGATTGTCGGTCGAGCGTGTCTCTGTCTCTTACCGCAGGGGATGCTCACTGGATGCGGGCCAGCCCGTTCCTGCCGGGGGCCGTCTTGCGTGGGGCGCACTCCGTGGCTATCCGTTTTGCGGTCTTTATTTATTCTTGCTATTCGTTCGTACTGGAATTTCTTTGTGTGAATTTTTTTACCCATTTGAGTATAAGGGCTAACGTCGCCATGGATCAAGCACGCACCGCCGCATTGACAACGGTGGCGCTTGCGGGCTGTCCGGCGGGCCGGGATAGCGGCAGCAGAGCCGCCAGGGGCGCGGCTTTGCGGCGATATGAAGGCTTCGGCAGGAACAGGCAGGGCGTAACGATACAGCAACTATCTGACAGGCCAGATAGGGCTGGGCGACTAAGCCTTATATGAAGTTTCGACTATCGCGGCGGGCGTTCGAAGCGAATGATGCTCTCGCCAGCCGCGGTGGTCTTGGGCACCGGACGGAAGGCGTGGCCGTAGACGACCTCGAAGGTCAGCGGGATCTTGCCGTCGGGCTTGCGCATGGCCTCGAAGGCCGCCAGCAGGCGCTGGTACTGGCGGCGGCTCATCATGCTGCGGCGCCGCGATTCCAGCGGATTGCCACCCCAGGCGCGCACATCTTCCAGCAGACGCTGGGGCGTTTCGTAGGTGACGGTGATGGTTTCCATGTCCATCACCGGTGTGGAAAAGCCGGCATTGACCAGCATGTCGCCGAAGTCGTGCATGTCGACGAAGGGCAAGGTGTGCGGTGCAAGATCGATTTGTTCGAAAGCGCTGCGCACTTCGCGCAGGGTATCGGGGCCGAAGCAGGAAAACATCAGCAAACCCTCCACCCGCAGCACGCGACGCCACTCGGCAAACACGCGGTCGGGCTGGGGATGCCAGTGCAGGGCCAGGTTGGACCAGACCAGGTCCAGCGCATTGGCCGCCAGCGGCAGGCGCGCGAAGTCGGCACAGGCCAGTTCGGGACCACCGGCATTCGGACCGGAACCGAGCCACTTGTTGATGGAGCCGAACAGGCGGTTCATGGCCGTCTGCGCGCCGCGCTGGTGGTCGGCGGCCCTGGCGAGCATGCCGTAGGCGCCGTCCAGACCGATCACCTGCGCCTCGGGATAGCGTTTCTGCAGCACCGGCAGGTCGGCCCCTTCGCCGCATCCGGCGTCCAATACTTCACGTGGGGCGATTTTCACCAGGGCCAGGCGCTCCTGCATGCGGGCCGAGACTTCGCGGCGCAGGAAATCGGATTCGGCCACGCGCTGGGGCTGGCCGAAACGGCGGCGCACCAGGGGCAGGTCGATGGGAGCGCTCAGCTTGGCGCTGGCAGAAGGCGGCGGCAGGGACATGGGCAACGGAACAGGAAGATGGACTGCGCAGCAGCGTGGCAAGCTCGGGCGGCCAGCAGAGGGCCGCCGATCCACGGGGCTGATGCGATAATGCGCGTAGTTTAGTCGAAATCCATTTTTCCCGGGCGCACCTCGCATGGATCTCAAATCCTCCAAACCCGCTGCCGCATCGCCCCAGGCCAAGCCTGGCACCGCCTATCGCGCCGTCGGCGGCAAGCCGGCACGGCCGGGCAAGCCATCCGGCCCCGGCTGGCTGCAGCGCCTGCTGGCGCATGTACCGCAGCTGCTGCCGTCGTCCTGCGCGCTGTGCGGCGCGGCCGGACGCGAGACTCTCTGCGCGCCCTGCCACAAGCGTTTCTACACGCGCCAGCACCGCCGCTGCATTCAGTGCGCCCTGCCCATGCCGGTGACCGGCAAGGAACTGCGCTGCGGTGCCTGCCTCAAGGATCGCCCGGCCTTCGACGCCACCATCGTGGCCACCGATTATTTCGCCCCGTCCGACCAGCTGGCGCTGGCCCTGAAGTTCGGCGGCGACCTGCGCCTGGCACCGCTGCTGGCGCGATTGATCTTCGATGCCACGCGCCGCAATCCGGTGCCCGGCAGCGACGTGCAGCTGCCGATGCCGACCTTGCTGGCCCCGGTGCCGCTGGGATTGGCGCGATTGCAGGAACGCGGCTTCAACCAGGCGCTGGAAATCGCCCGGCCGCTGGGCAAGCTGATGGACATCCCGGTGCAGCCGCGCCTGCTGGAACGCAAGAAGGAAACCGATGCGCAGTCGGCCCTGCCGGTCGGGGCTCGCGCGCGCAACGTGCGTTCGGCCTTCGCCCTGCCGTTCGCGGCCATGGACCAGGTGCGCGGGCTGCATGTGGGCATCGTCGACGATGTCATGACCACCGGCGCCACCTTGAATGAAGTGGCGATCGTGCTCAAGCGGCACGGCGCCCGGCGCGTGACCAACCTGGTCTTTGCGCGCACCCTGCCGACCTGAAGCGGGTCGGCCATCCTTTACATAGCAGGAGAATTGTTTGTTCCACGTCGTCCTGGTCGAGCCGGAGATCCCTCCCAATACCGGCAACATCATCCGCCTGTGCGCCAATACCGGCGCGCAACTGCACCTGGTGGAGCCGCTCGGCTTCCCGCTCGATGACGCCAAGATGCGGCGTGCCGGGCTGGATTACCACGAATACGCCAACATGCAGGTGCACAAGGACTGGGACCAGTTCCTGGCCCATCGCCGCCAGGATCCGCAATTCGATGAGGCGCGCATGTTCGCCATGACCACGCATGGCTCCACGCCCTTTGCCGGCCTGGCCTTCCGTCCGGGCGACACCTTCGTGTTCGGCTCCGAAACGCGCGGGCTGGCGCCGGAGCGGCGTGAATCCTTCCCCACAGCACAGCGCATCCGTCTGCCGATGCGGCCGGGCAACCGCAGCATCAACCTCTCCAATACGGTGGCGGTGGTGGTGTATGAAGCCTGGCGGCAGAATGGCTATGACGGTGGCAGCTGACGACCCGCTGCGCCCATGAAAAAACGGCTCCCGAGGGAGCCGTTTTCGTTGGCAGGGCCGATCAGCCCAGCAACAGGGCGTCGTCCGAGAGCTTCTCGCCGCGCGTCTGCTCGAACATCTTGAGCAGGTCCGGCACGTCCAGTCCGGCGCGTTCGGGGCCGGAGACATCCAGCACCACGCGGCCCTGGTGCAGCATCACGGTGCGGTCGCCGTAGTCCAGCGCCTGGCGCATGCTGTGGGTCACCATCATGGTGGTCAGCTTGGCCTCGGAGACGATCTTGGCCGTCAGTTCCAGCACGAAGGCGGCCGTCTTCGGGTCCAGCGCGGCCGTGTGCTCATCCAGCAGCAGGATGCGCGAAGGCTGCAGCGAAGCCATCAACAGGCTCACCGCCTGGCGCTGGCCGCCCGAGAGCAGGCCGATGCGGTCGGTCAGACGGTTTTCGAGGCCCAGGTTGAGGATGGCCAGCTTCTCGCGGAACAGCTCGCGCATCTTGCCGCGAATGGCGAAGTTGAAGCCGCGGCGGCGTCCACGGGCCATTGCCAGCGCCATGTTCTCCTCGATGGTCAGCGCCTCGCAGGTACCGGCCATCGGGTCCTGGAACACGCGCGCCACCATGCCGGCGCGATCCCACGCCTGCTTGCGGGTGACGTCGGTGCCGTCGATTTCGATCTTGCCGGTATCGACCAGCAGGTCACCGGAGATGGCGTTGAGGAAGGTCGACTTGCCGGCGCCGTTGGAGCCGATCACGGCCACGAACTGGCCGGTCGGGATTTCCAGCGAGAGGCCGCGCAGGGCCGGGTTCTCGATGGGCGTGCCGGGATTGAAGGTGATCTTGAGATCGGTGGCTTTCAACATTTCAGGCTCCCTTTCTCAGCAGTTTCAGTTTGCGCTTGCCCATGGGCAGCACCAGCGCCAGCATCACCAGCACGGCCGTCACCAGGTTCAGGTCCTGCGCCTGCAAGCCGATGAAGTCGCTGTTGAGCGCCAGGGCAATGAAGAAGCGATACAGGATCGCGCCCAGGATCACCGCCAGCGTGGTCCACACCAGGCGGCGCGCCGGCAGGATGTTCTCGCCGATGATGACGGCAGCCAGGCCGATGACGATGGTACCGATGCCCATGGAGATGTCGGAACCGCCCTGGGTCTGTGCAAACAGGGCGCCGGCCAGGGCCACCAGGGCATTGGCCAGGGCCATGCCGGCCAGCGTCGCGCGGCCGGTGGCGATGCCTTGGGCACGCGCCATGCGGGCATTGGCACCGGTGGCGCGCATGGCCAGGCCGATCTCGGAAGAGAAGAACCAGTCCAGCAGCAGCTTGGCGCCAGTCACCACCACCAGCAGGATCAGCGGTCGGGCCACGTAGTCGGGAATCGAGCCCGGCTGCAGGATGGTGAAGATGGTCGGCTCGGAAATGAGCGGCACGTTGGGCTTGCCCATGACGCGCAGGTTGATCGAGTACAGCGCGATCATCATGAGGATACTGGCCAGCAGGTCCATGATCTTCAGGCGCACGTTCAGCCAGGCGGTGATGAAACCGGCCAGCGCACCGGCCAGCAGCGCGACGAAGGTGGCGAGGAAGGGATTGAAACCGGCTGCGATCATGGTGGCGGCCACGGCACCGCCCAGCGGGAAGCTGCCGTCGACGGTCAGGTCAGGGAACACCAGGATGCGGAAGGAAATCAGCACGCCGAGGGCCACCAGACTGAAGATCAGGCCGATCTCCAGGGCGCCCAGGAGGGTATACAGCGACATAAAAAGGACTTTCTAAAAAAAACACATTCGGCACGGCGCGGTACGCCAATGCCGAATGTCTTCTGCGTGGCGCCGGCGCTGCACGGGTGGTGCGGCGCCGGCGGTGCATGGCCGACGAATCAGACTGCGGTCATGCTCAGTTTCAGTTGAGGACCTTGGTGGCCGACTTCAAAAACTCCGGCGACAGGGTCACGCCCTGCTTCTGCGCCGCCGAGGTATTGACGTACAGCTCAAGATTCTTGACCGGCGACGAAGCGATCTCGCCGGCCTTCTCGCCCTTCAGGATACGGGCCACGACCTTGCCGGTCTGGCGGCCCATGTCGTAGAAGTTCACGCCCAGGGCGGCCACGGCACCGCGCTTGACGCTGCCGGTGTCGGAGGCGATCAGCGGGATCTTGGCATCGTTGCAGACCTTGGCCAGCGACTCGAAGACCGAGACCACGTTGTTGTCGGTGGTGGTGTACATCACGTCGATCTTGCCGATCAGGCTCTTGGCGGCCGGGGCCACGTCCACCGAACGAGGCGCGGCGGCTTCCACCAGGGTCAGGCCGGCTTTCTGCAGCTCGCCCTTGAGGTTGTTCAGGGCCGACACGGAATTGGCTTCGCCCGGATTGTAAACCACGCCCACCCGCTTGGCCTCGGGCACCACGCGCTTGATGACCTCGACCTGCTTGACCGGGTCCAGCATGTGCGACAGGCCCGTCACGTTGGTGCCGGACGGCTTCCAGTCCTTGACCAGCTGTGCGGCCATGGGATCGGCGATGGCCGAGTAGACGATGGGGATGCTCTTGGTCGCGGCCACCATCGGCTGCGCCGAGGGGGTGCCGATGGCCACGATCACGTCGGGGTTGTCACCCACGAACTTCTTGGCGATCTGGCCGGCCGTACCGGCATTGGCCTGGGCGCTCTGGAAATCCCACTTCAGATTCTTGCCGGGCTCGAAGCCTTCGGCGATCAGTTCATCCTTGGTACCGTCCCGCACGGCGTCCAGCGCCGGGTGTTCGACGAAGGAGGTGATGGCCACCACCTTCTCGGCGGCCAGGGCCGACGCGCAGATGGCGCTCAGGGCGAGCGCGCCGGCGATGGCGCGCAATGACTTCGATACTGCAAACATGGTCCTCTCCTCGTTCATGGTGGTCAGGCCTCGGCGTTCCTCTCGACCGGGCCCGTTATGCGTATGGGCAGATCTTGCTGCGTTGTTGCGGTGTTGCGTTGTTGCGTTGTTGCGGCCAGATACGGAAGATCCCGCATGGCAGCGGGATCTTCAGGCGATACCTGGTTTATTGCTTGATGACGGTCTTGGCCGAGTTCACCAGTTCCGGCGACAGGGTCACGCCCTGCTTCTGGGCGGCGGCGGTGTTGACGAACAGTTCAAGCTTGCTGCTGGTGGCCGAGGCGATGTCGCCCGGCTTTTCACCCTTGAGGATGCGGCCGACCACCTTGCCGGTCTGGCGGCCCAGGTCATAGTAGTTCACGCCCAGGGCAGCGATGGCGCCGCGCTTGACGCTGTCGGTGTCGGAGGCCACCAGCGGGATCTTGGCGTCGTTGCCGACCTTGACCAGCGCTTCATAGGCCGACACCACGTTGTTGTCGGTGTTGGTGTAGATCACGTCGACCTTGCCGATCAGGCTCTTGGCGGCCGAACCGACGTCCACCGAACGGGGTGCGGCGGCTTCCACCAGGGTCATGTTGGACTTGGCCAGCAGTTCCTTCAGGGCCTTGACCACCACGGCGGAGTTGGCTTCGCCCGGGTTGTAGACCATGCCCACGCGCTTGGCGTTGGGGACCACGCGCTTGATCAGGTCGATTTGCTTGTCCAGTTCCAGCAGGTCGGACACGCCGGTGACGTTGGTGCCGGAGGCTTTCCAGTCCTTCACCAGTTGGGCTGCGACCGGATCGGTCACGCCGGAATAAACCACCGGGATGCTCTTGGTGGCCGATACCAGCGCTTGGGCCGAGGGGGTGGCGATGGCCACGATGACGTCGGGCTTGTCGCCGACGAACTTGCGCGCGATCTGGGCGGCGGTGCCGGTGTTGCCCTGGGCGCTCTGGTATTCCCACTTCAGGTTCTTGCCGGCTTCAAAGCCTTCTTCCTTCAGCTCGTCCTTCACGCCGTCACGCACGGCGTCCAGGGCCGGGTGTTCGACGATGGCGGTCACGGCGACCGATTTGTCGGCAGCCATGGCCGGGGCTGCGCAGACGGCAGCCAGGGACAGGGCGGCGACCATCGCGCGCAGTGTCAGCTTGTTGGTGTAGGACATGCAGTCTCCCTTGGAAAAATGTGAACGAAAACCCAAAAACCCGAAAAGACGCTAAGTCTAGCCTAGCGCCTGTCAACAATCAATTTGCATGAAGGCCCGCCGCCGCCCGCGCTGGCAGGCGGGCCGGGCGGCTCGCATTGCAGGATATCCCCTGATCGGGATCAAGCAGCGCACCGGGCAAAAAAGAAGACGGGCGCTATAATCAGGCCCCATGTCTTCCCGCCTGCGCCCCTCCCCCACACGACTTGCCTTGCGCCGCCCCTGGCTGCGCCTGCAGGTGTGGACCAGCCTGGCGCTGCTGCTGGCGATGGTGGCCGCGCCCTGGTGGCAGCAGGCCGCCGCGCGCACCCTGCGGGACAGTCCGGCCATGGCCATCTGCAGCGTGGGCGGCGGCGCTTCCGGCAATGCACCTGCGCATCTGGCGGCCAGCCATTGCCCGCTCTGTTGCGGCACACAGGCGGCCACGCCGGCACCGGACTCTTCCTTCGATACCACGGTCCTGCCGGGCATCGGCTATCCGCTGGCCGGCGCCGCGCTACGCCTGCGTCCGCTCAGCCTGGCACCGGGTTCGCCGCGGGCCCGTGCGCCACCGGCCTGAACCCGCCGTTCCCCGGGCCTTTGCGCCCACCCATGCAGGCCGCGCGCCCGCATTCCAGACATGAACAAGACAACCAGGAATCACTGATATGAAGCATTTCGTCCAAAAGCTGGCCACCTTGGCCATCACCTCCGCCCTGCTGGCTGCCGCCCCGCTGTCACAGGCCCATGAATACAAGCTGGGCCAGCTGGAAATCGGCCATCCCTACGCCCGCGCGACGGTTCCCGGCCAGCCGGCCGCCGGTGCCTACGTGAGCATCGAGAACAAGGGCAGCGCACCGGATCGCCTGGTGGGCGTGTCCTCGCCGGTGGCCAAGTCGGGTGAAATCCACACCATGGCCATGGAAGGCAACGTCATGAAGATGCGCGAAGTCGAGGGCGGCCTGGAAGTCAAACCCGGCCAGAAGATCACCATGCAGCCGGGCAATGGCTACCACATCATGTTGATGGGCCTGTCCAAGCCGCTGCAGGCGGGTGAGAAGGTGCCGGCCACGCTGACCTTCGAGAAGGCCGGCAAGGTCGACGTGACCTTCAACGTCGAGGACCGCAATGCGGCAGCGGCGGGCAAGGACGACATGAAGGACATGAAGGGCCACACGCACCACTGACCCACCGGGCAGCCTGAAACGGCAAGGCCGGCAGCGAGCGATGCTCCTGCCGGCCTTGTCGTTTGCAGCCTGACGCGATCAGCCAGCCAGCTTGCGCACCTTGGCCAGCAGCTTGGTGGTGGAGCGGTCATGCTCGAAGGCAATCGACAGCACCTGGCCGCCATAGGCCGCCACGGCCTGGCCTTCGGGGATGGCGTGCATGTCGTAGTCGCCGCCCTTGACGTAGATCTCCGGACGCGCCTGCTGCACGGCTTCCAGCGCCGTGTCTTCATCGAAGGGGACTACCAGCGACACCGATTCCAGCGCCGCCAGTACCGCCATGCGGTCTTCGCAGGTGTTGATCGGACGGTCATCGCCCTTGCCCAGGCGCTTGACGGAGGCATCGGTATTGGCTGCCACCACCAGCGACGCACCCTGGGCGCGGGCCTGCGCCAGGTAGGTCACGTGGCCGCGATGCAGGATGTCGAAGACGCCATTGGTCATCACCACCGGCTTGGGCAATTGCGCTACGCGCTGCTGGAGTTCGTCGCGGGTGCAGAGTTTGGATTCGAAGTCGGCCATGTTGATCGGGATCGGTTCGGGTGAGCGGGTGATTGATTGCTGATTGCAGGATGAAAAAAGCCGCAACCTGGGTTGCGGCTTTCGTGATTGTACTGCCTTGCTGCCTGTGAAGGATTTTTCCCTGTCAGGCGGCCGCCGTACCCGGCGGCAGGATGCGCTGGGTCACTTCCTTGCGGTAGCGGTTCAGTTCCTGGACGTTGCTGAAGGTACGTTCAAACAGCAGCGACATGTTGTGCAGGATGCGGTCCACGACCTTCTTTTCCCACTCGCCGTCGAACTTGATCTGGTTGTCCAGCCAGCGTTCCAGCCATTCCGGATCCGGCAGGCGGCTCTGGACGGTGTCGTTGGGGAACAGCGCCTGGTTCACGTGCAGGTTGGTCGGGTGCAGCGGCTTTTCAGTGCGGCGCGCCGAGGCCATCAACACGCCGATCTTGGCGAAGGCGGCACGGGCCTTGTCGCCCACTTCGTTCAGAGCCTTCTTCATGTAGCGCAGGTAGGCGCCGCCGTGGCGGGCTTCGTCCTGGCTGATGATCTTGTAGATCTGCTTGATGACCGGCTCGGTGTGCCAGTCGGCGGCACAGCGATACCAGTGGTTCAGGCGGATCTCGCCGCAGAAGTGCAGCATCAGGGTTTCCAGCGGCGGGGCGGGATCGAACTCGAAGCGCACGTTGTGCAGCTCTTCTTCGGTCGGGCACAGGTCCGGGCGGAAGCGGCGCAGGTATTCCATCAGCACCAGCGAGTGCTTCTGTTCCTCGAAGAACCATACCGACATGAATGCCGAGAAATCGCTGTCCCCGCGATTGTCGCGCAGGAACATCTCGGTAGCCGGCAGCGCCGACCATTCCGTGATGGCGTTCATGCGGATGGTCTGCGCCTGTTCGTCGGTGAGCAAGGAAGCGTCGAACTTGTCCCAGGGAATATCCTTATCCATATTCCAACGGACCTGCTCTAGCGATTTGAACAATTCTGGGTACAGCATCTCAGTATGTGCCTATATGCGTTAAGTGTTTGATTTTAACAAGATTTTCCCGATCCATACTAAAACGGTCAGGTTTCAGCAATATGACAGAGGCCCGGCGCGGCTGCGCCCGGGGCCAGGCTCTGCCATGGCGAGGATCAGGGGGAATTTGGCTTGCGGGAGGCTGGCTTCTTGTTTTGCCGGGATTGTACAACAGCCGTCCGGGCGGGCGCGCTCGTATTTTCCGCACGCTTGGGCGCTTTCTTGACCGGTGGCTTCTTCGGGGCCGTCTTGGCTCCCTTGGCCGGCTTGGGAGCGCCAGCGGGCTTGGCTTTGGCGCCTGCCTTGGGCTTGGGGGCAACTGTCTTATTTTCGCTACGCTTGGGGGCCTTCTCGGGCTTGGGCGGCTTGGCGGGCTTCAACAGCGGCTCCTGCTCAGCCAGGCCACCGGCCAGGGCGTTGCCGACGGCGTGCTTGAATTGCTCCTGCAACACATTCCACCAGGCATTGGGATTGGCGATGGCGGACTGGAAGTCCGGGGCCGGCGGGACGCTACCCTCGGCTTCTGCAGCGGGCCCGGCATCGGCCCGCGGCGCGGCGGCTTGCTCCTCTGCAACTTCAGGCACGGAAGCAGGCTCTTCCTCTTCTTCAGGCGTTTCTTCGGGCTGGGCGCCTGCTCCCGGCCACATCGGGAAACCGAAGGGGAAAGCCGGGGCCGCGCTGCCCTCTTCCTCCGCCGGGGCCTCGGCCTGGGGCGTGCCGCGCGACGCCATGATCTCGCTCATGGCCTGCAGGGTGGAGAGCGTGGCGCTCTGCACTTCCAGGGTCTGGATGGTGGCCTTGAGCATGTTCAGGTTCAGCTCCAGCCAGGAGGCCACGGTCTTCAGGTCGCTGATCTTCTTGTTGATGTCCTCCACCGACAGCGAAGGCGTGGCCATGGCGGGGGCGCCCATGCTGCTCCACATCTTCTTCATGAAATCGATGGTATCGGCTACCGAGCCTGCGCCCGGCATCTGCTCATGGTTCAACATTGATCGCTCCTCTTGTTGTGGTGTCGTGCTCAGCGTGGCGGGCGCTGCATCCGGCAGGTGCTCGGCAGTGCGGTCTGCTCGGCCGGGATGAAGCGCTCGGTACGGAATCCGAAGCCGCTGCCCTCATTGTCGAAGCGGATGCCGCCGCTGTCGGCGCGCTGCATCTGCATCAGGTAGAGCGGCTGGATCAGCTGGTGATCCTCGGCCCGCAAGGTGGCCTCGTGGAAGGCGCTCTGATAATGCGCGCCTTCCAATGCATATGCAACCGCCTTGGGATCGGTGCTCCTGGCTTTCTCGATGGCCTTGACCAGCATGTCGATCATCACCTGCATGCGCAGGTAGAGGTAATCATCCTTGGGCTGCGGGTAGCGCTTGCGGAATTCCTGGTAGTAGGCGTCACTGGGCGAGCCCGGATTGCCGCCCGCATTGGGATGCCATTCCGCCACCGCGCGCACCACGCCCACACCCGCGTCCCCAATGGCCGCCGGCGCGCCCAGGCTGTTGGCATAGAAGGTGTAGAACTTGGCCTTGAAGCCGGCATCGCGTGCGGCCTTCACCAGCAGCGTCAGGTCATTGCCCCAGTTGCCGGTGATGACGGCGTCGGCCCCGGCGCTGCGCATCTTGGCGATGTAGGGCGCGAAATCCTTGATCTTGCCGATGGGATGCAGCTCGTCGCCGACGATGGCGATATCGGGCCGCTTGGCCGTGATCTGCTCGCGCGCGGCCTTGGCGACCTGGCGGCCGAAGCTGTAGTCCTGGCCGATCAGGTAGACCTTCTTGGTCGCCGGATCAGCCTTGATGGCTTCGGTCAGGGCCTGCATACGCATGTCGGCACTGGCATCGAAACGGAAATGCCAGAAGCTGCATTTCTCGTTGGTCAGCGTGGGATCGACCGCCGAATAATTCAGGAACAGCACGCGCCGGTCGGGCTCGCGCTGGTTGTGCTTGTTGACCGCATCGATCAAGGCCGCAGCCACGGCCGAGCTGTTGCCTTCGATCAGGAAGGGAATGCGCTCGTCCGTCAACTGGCGGAACTGCACCAGCGAGTCTTCCACGCCCAGCTTGTTGTCGAAGGTGGAGAACTGCAGCAGGTGCTTGCCATCGGGCAGATTCACGCCGCCGCGCGCATTGACGCGCTCGATGGCGTAGCTGATGTTGCGCACCACCGCTTCACCGGCATTGGCGAAAGGACCGGAGAGGCCATCGATCATGCCGATGCGCACCGGCGGCAAGGGTGCGGCAACGCTGGAAACCGGGGTGGACAAGGCGGCCAGCGCCAGCAGGGCGGCCGGGAACATGCGCAGGGGCGGGCGGGAAGACAGGGACAGGTTCATCGATTCTGCAAGAGACGGCGGCAAAACCCGCATTGTACGTTGTTTGAAATGGCCCTCCTTTGCCCTGCGCCCCCACGACGCTGATTGCATGATCCGATACACTGGCGGGCATGATCGAAGTTTCCCGTCCCACCCGGCGCTGGCCGCGCCTGTTGATCCTGATTGCATCGAGCCTGGCACTGCACGCCGCGCTGGTGGACTGGGGCCGGCGCCAGATCGTGATGCCGGGCCGGACGCAGGAACAGGCCATCACGGTGGAACTGCGCCCGGTGCCGCCGCCGGAGCAGCCGGTGGCACTGCCGACACCCAAGCCGGTACCACCGAAGACGGCCAAACCGTCCACTCCCGCCAGTCGCCCGGCTCCACAGCCACGGCGCGCACCCGAGCCCTCCGTCGAACCGCCAGACGAGCCTATCCGCGAGACCGTGGAACGCATCACCACGCCTGCCCCGGAAGCGACGCAAACGGCCGCAGCGCCCTCCCCTGCGGAAACTGCGGGCCCGGCCTCGCCAGGCAGCGGGCCGGGCAGCGGCACCGCCAGCACCGCAACCGGCAGCGGCGATGCGCCCGAGGCCGCCACCGGCAAGCAATACCAGACCAGCGCCCCGCCCAGCGTGCTGCTGGAATACGACGTCACCGGCACCAAGGACCAGCAGCCGGCCTACGGCCGCGGCAGCATCGCCTGGCACAACGAGGGCGATCACTACAAGGTGGAAGGCAAGGCCAAGGCGCTGTTCTTCACGCTTCTCAATTTCACCAGCGTGGGCGAGCTTGATGCCTGGGGCGTCTCGCCCGAGCTCTATACGGAACAGAAGGGCTTCAAGTCGGCCACCAACACCCACTTCAACCGCGAACGCAACGTCGTCAGCTTTTCCGCCTCCACCACCAGCTACCCGCGCCGGGGCGGCGAGCAGGACCGCGCCAGCCTGATCTGGCAACTGGCCGCCATCGGCCGGGGCGATCCGGGCCAGCTCCAGCCGGGCGCAGTGATCGACCTGTTCGTGGCCGGCGTGCGCGATGGCGAAATCTGGCGCGTGCAGGTGTTGGGCCAGGAAAGCCTGACGCTGCCCGTCGGCACGGTCCAGACCTGGCACGTGGTGCGCCAGCCCAAGCCCGGCTCCTATGACGACCGCGTCGATATCTGGCTGGCCCCGCAGCATGAGTGGTATCCGGTGCGGGTGCGCTATACCGACCTGCGGCCCAATGGCGACTACACCCAACTGGACCTGTCGGGCCTCAAACCGGTGGACCAGTAAGACCAGATCCTGCAAGCCCTGTCAAAATCGGAAACAATTGCGCACAATTACGCGCCCGGAAGGCAGAACCGCCCCCCGGCATTTTGGTCGTATTCCTTCATATGGCTCGGCATTGCCTCATCGCCGAGCCCCACAGAGACCAACACGAAGAGCTCGCCATGACATTTCTTTCATATCGCCTCAAAACCACCCTCGCTGCGCTGCCGCTGGCCGCCCTGATCGCCAGCGCGCCCGCCCTGGCCGCCGACGGTCCGCATCCGGTGGACAAGCGCCCCTTCAACCTGCCGCCTTCGGCCGAGCTGCATTACGCCATCACCGCCAAGCAAAGCGGCCTCGATCTGAAGGGGGAAGGCCTGGTCAAGTGGACGCAGAGCAAGACCGCCTACAGCGTCAACACCGAAACCCGCGCCATGCTGCTGGGCAAGATCCTGGAAACCAGCAGTGAGGGCGGCATCGACGCCTACGGCCTGGCTCCGTCGCGTTTTGTCGAAAAGCGCCTGCGCCGCGAACCGACCACCACCACCTTCAATCGCGAACAGAACAAGATCACCTTCACCGAATCGGCCGAGAGCTTCCCGCTGCAGGGGGGCGAGCAGGACCGCACCGGCATCACCTGGCAGTTCGTGGCGATTGCCCGCGCCAATGCCGCCAAGATGAAGCCGGGTTCGGAGTGGAATTTCTTCGTGGCCGGTCCGCGTGATGCCGAGCAGTGGACCTTCAAGGTGGTGGGCCGCGAAAAGATCAAGACCGCCCAGGGCGAGACCGAAGCGCTGCACCTGTTCCGCAATCCGCCCCCGGACGACCAGGCCCAGAAACTCGACATCTGGCTGGCACCGAAGATGGAGTGGTATCCGGTGCGCCTGAAGTTCACCGATCCCAATGGCGACTATATCGAGCAGGTGCTGGATTCGGTCAAGAAAACCAACTAAGCTTGCCGCTATTGCAGGCGCGGGGCCAGGCCGGCAGCGATGCCGCCTGGCCCCGCGTGCGTTTTTCGCCCCCATCACGCGCCTGATTCCCCCGATTCCGATTACTTGTTGAGCCCGACCATGTCCGCCAATCCCGCCACTCCCGCCATCGCCCCGACCCTCAGCACCCAGAGCGCCCTGGTGCTCTTCTCCGGCGGACAGGATTCCACCACTTGCCTGGCCTGGGCGCTGTCCCGCTATCAACGGGTGGAGACCATCGGCTTCGACTACGGCCAGCGCCATGCCATCGAACTGGAAGTGCGTCCGGCCCTGCTGGAAAAGATGAAAGCCTTCTCGCCCGCATGGCAAGCACGCCTGGGCGAGGATCACATGATCGACCTGTCGCTGATCGGCAAGATTTCCGACACGGCCTTGACACGCGATGTCGCCATCGCCATGCAGGACAACGGCCTGCCCAATACCTTCGTGCCCGGCCGCAACCTGCTGTTCATGACCGTGGCCGCCACGCTGGCTTATCGCCGTGGCTTGAACGTGCTGGTCGGCGGCATGTGCGAGACCGATTTTTCCGGTTATCCCGATTGCCGCGACGACACCATGAAGGCGCTGCAAGTGGCGCTCAACCTGGGCATGGCCACGCAACTGAAGGTGGAAACCCCGCTGATGTGGATCGACAAGGCCGAGACCTGGTCCCTGGCCGAATCGCTGGGCGGCACCGCGCTGGTGGACCTGATCCGCGCCGACACCCACACCTGCTACCTGGGCGAACGCGGCCAGCTGCATGACTGGGGCCATGGCTGCGGCAAGTGCCCGGCCTGCGAACTGCGCGCCCGTGGCTATCAACAGTACGCGGTACGCAAAAGCGCCGGGTAATCGGGCACAATAGGCTCACCATTCCAAGAGCGAGCCTCATGCCCCAAGCCCGCACCACCCTTCTGCTCGCCCGCAGCGCCGCCGCCTTGCTGGTGCTGCTGGCCAGCGCCGAGATCGGCCGCCGCATCGCCGACCTGCCCAGCCTGCCCGCGCTGGTCGACCTGCAATTCGACCTGACCCCGCGCAGTCAGAGCTTCAAGGTATTCGAGGACAACCCGATTGCACGATCCTCGCATCCACAGCCGCTGCCCACCGCGCTGCGCCCGCTCAACATTGATGTGCCCTGGAAAGACGGCAAGCGCCTGCCGCTGATCGATTTCATCAAGGGCACGGCGGCGCACGCCTTTGTGGTGATCCAGGATGGCAGCGTGGTCTATGAGCGCTACATCGATGGCTACGATGCCAATTCGCGCTTCACTTCCTTCTCGGTGGCCAAGTCCTTCGTCTCGGCGCTGACCGGTGTGGCGCTGAAACAGGGCAAGATCCGATCGCTCAATGATCCCATTGGCCGCTATCTGAAACCCGATGAGATTTCCTCGGCTTACGCCAACATCACCATCGGCCAGTTGCTGGACATGCGCTCCGGCATCGATGTCGATGAAAACTACGGCGGTTCGCTCGCCTCGCCGGTGGTGCGCATGTTCGTCAGCACCGACCTGCAGCGTTTCATCGCCCGCCGCAGTGGTTTGCGCTTTGCACCGGGTTCTCGCTTCGAATATCGCAGCGTCGATACGCTGATCCTGTCGCGGGTGCTGGCGCGCGCCACCGGCATGCGCCTCTCCGACTTCGCCCAGCAGGCGCTGTGGGAGCCGCTGGGCATGGAGCAGGATGCCAGCTGGAGCGTGGACAGCCGCCAGCATGGCGTGGAGAAGGCCTTCTGCTGCCTCAATACCACGGCGCGCGACTTCTCCCGCCTCGGTTTGCTCTATCTGCATGGCGGCCGCATCGGCGAGCAACAGATCGTCAGCCCGGCCTGGGCCGCCGAGCCACGCCAGCCGGTCAACAACGGCAATGCGCTGGATTATCGCGATGGCTGGTGGATCCCGCCGGGCAATGCCAATGACCGCGACTTCTCGGCTATCGGCGTGTTCGGCCAGTACATCTACGTCAACCCGGCCACGCGCACGGTCATCGTCAAACTCAGCGACTACGGCACGGAGCAGGATGAAGTGCTGACCATGCTGGCCATGCGCAGCATCAGTCATGTGGTGTCGGGCAAGGAGTAAGCTGGCCTGCCGCATACCGATGGCCATGAAAAAACCGCCTGTCTTGCAACAGACGGTTTTCGTTTGAAGCAGCGATCAACGGAAAAAATTTAAATGATATAAATCGTTTATATTTTTTGATCCGTTCATCGAAAATCAGAAATCAGAAATCAGAAATCAGAAATCAGAACAGCTCGTTCTTCATCTGCGTCTTGGCTTTTTCTTCTTCCGGCGTCAGTCCACCGCGATCGCCCATGCCCAGGTCACGCACCATGGCGCTGGGCGGGAACTCGGCATAGTAGTACTCGCCGCCCGCTTCGATCACGCCATCCGGCACCTTGCGATCCACGTTGGGCACATCCTTGAGCGCCTTGGACATGTAGCTGATCCACACCGGCAGGGCCAGGCCGCCACCGGTTTCGCGGTCGCCCAGGCTCTTGGGCTGGTCATAGCCAATCCACGCAATCGCGGTCAGGCCCGGTTGATAGCCGGCGAACCAGGCATCCATGGAATCGTTGGTGGTACCGGTCTTGCCGGCCAGGTCGGTACGCTTCAGCGACAAGGCCTTGACGGCGGTGCCATGGCGCACCACGTCGCGCAGCATGCTGTCCATGATGAAGGCATTGCGTGCATCGATGACGCGATTGGATTCATCCTCGGCAGTAGCCGGCTTGGCCTGCGAGAGGACTTCGCCGTTGCTGTCGGTGACCTTGGTGATCAGGTAGGGATTGATCTTGTAGCCGCCGTTGGCAAACACCGAATACGCGCCCACCATCTGCAGCGGCGTGACGTTGCCCGCGCCCAGCGCCAGGGTCAGGTAGGGCGGGTTCTTGTCGGCATCGAAACCGAAGCGGGTGATGTATTCCTGCGCATACTTCACGCCGACGCGCTCCAGGATGCGGATGGACACCAGGTTGATCGACTTCTGCAAGGCGCGGCGCATCGAGATCGGGCCTTCGAACTTGCCACCGTAGTTCTTCGGCTGCCACACCTGGCCGCCGGTCTGGGTGAAGGTCAGCGGCGCATCATTGATGATGGTGGCCGGCGACAGGCCCTTTTCCAGCGACGACGAATAGATGAAGGGCTTGAACGACGAACCCGGCTGGCGCCACGCCTGCGTGACGTGGTTGAACTTGTTGCGGTTGAAGTCGAAGCCGCCGACCAGCGAGCGGATCGCACCATCGCGCGAGTTCACCGAGACGAAGGCCGATTCCACTTCCGGCATCTGGGTGATGATCCAGCTGTTGCCATCCTGGAACACGCGGATGATGGCGCCACGGCGGATCTTTTTCTGCGGCGGTGCCTTGTCCGACAGCAGGTTGGCACCGAAGCCCAGGCCGGCACCGGAGATGCTGATCTCTTCGCCGGTCGAGAGCATGGCGGTGATTTCCTTGGGCTTGGCCTCCAGCACCACGGCGGCGACCATGTCGTCACTGTCGGGATGGTCGGCCAGTTCCACTTCAACCGCATCTTCCACCACTTCCTTGGTGGCCTTCTCCGGCAGCTCCATGTAGCCTTCCGGACCGCGATAGCCATGGCGGCGCTCATAGTCGATGATGCCGCGGCGCAGGGCGATGTAGGCGGCGTCCTGGTCAGCCTTGGTGATGGTGGTGAAGACGTTCAGGCCGCGCGTGTAGGTCTCGTCCTTGTATTGCGCATAGACCAGCTGGCGCGCCATTTCGGCCACGTATTCGGCATGCATGCCGAAGGCCGAGCTGTCGCCCTTGACGCGCAGCTCCTCATCCTTGGCTTCCTGATATTGGGCATCGGTGATGTAGCCCAGCTGGCGCATGCGCAAGAGAATGTACTGCTGGCGCGCATGCGCGCGCTTGGGATTGACCACCGGGTTGTAGGCCGAGGGGGCCTTGGGCAGGCCGGCCAGCATGGCTGCTTCGGCGATGGTGAGGTCCTTCAGTTGCTTGCCAAAATAGATCTGGGCGGCCGAGGCGAAGCCATAGGCGCGCTGGCCCAGATAGATCTGGTTCATGTAGACCTCAAGGATCTGGTCCTTGGTGAGGTTGTTCTCGATCTTCCAGGCCAGCGGGATCTCGTAGAAGAACTTGCGCGTGGCCTTCTGCAGGAAGGTCGGCTCGTTGCTGGTCAGGAAGAAGTTGCGCGCCACCTGCTGCGTGATGGTGGAAGCACCGCCGCCGCCGCCGGACAGGTTGGAGAAGGTAGCGCGGGCGATACCTTGGTAGTCGACACCGCCGTGTTCGTAGAAACGGTCATCCTCGATGGCCAGCACGGCCTTCTTCATGATGTCCGGGATGTCCTTGAAGTGGACCAGGTTGCGGCGCTCCTCGCCGAATTCGCCGATCAGCACGCCATCGGCGGAGAAGATGCGCAGCGGGATCTTGGGGCGATAGTCGGTCAGCGTATCGAGGTCGGGCAGCTTGGGATAGGTCAGGGCGACGATGAAGGTCACGCCCAACAGCACCATCACCACCAGGCCCAGCACGGTACCGAACAAACCCAGAAGGATGCGCAGCGACCAGTGCATGCGCTTGCGGGGCGCTTTTTCTGCGGGGGCATCCGCCGATGCCGGTTTGGGTTGATCGCCGCCGTTGGAAGATGAAGACATTCGAATTAAGCGTTAAAGCAGGCCGAAGCTGCAGGCCAGAGCCGGAGTGGAAGAAACAAGCCCGCATTATAGCGGCTCGCCCTGAGCCGCCGCGCGGCCGGGTGTTGCAAATAGACCAAAGGGCAGGAGGCCGGTTCCGGAGTGAGAGCGGGGAAGTGCGGCATTGGGCGCAAATTGCTGCAAATTGACGGGCATTCCTCAAGTTTCAGCGATTCCCGCCTGGCCGCGCAGACCGGAGAATCCGGGGTTTCCCTCCGCATGAGAACGGCATATGACAGGCTTACCCCTCTTTTTCGGCCTCGGCACCCCGCGCCTGTGCGCAGGCCTCGACATCGCGACCGACCGTGTGCGGCTGGCGCTGCTGCGCCGTAGCGGTCGCCGCGCGCAGTTATTGAAGCTGACGCAGCGGCTCACCGGCGGAGTGATCTGCCGGGACGGACAGATCACCGACTTCGAGGCCTTGACCCTGATCTGCCGCTCCCTGCTGGACGAGGCCGGCTGCCAGGGCGCCACCCTGGCGCTGGCGGTCCCGGTGCAAGGCCTCACCGGACGCCGACTCGTGCTGCCGGCTGACAGCCACCCGGTACAACGCTGGCGGCAAGTGCAATCCGAACTCGCGGCCCACGGCATCGGCGCTGACGATCACGCCATGGACTACCGTGAACTGGGTCCGCCGCCGGGCTCGCCCTCGGACCAGCAGGTACTGGCGGTGGCCGCCTCCCGGCTCATCATCGAAGACCGCCTGTCGCTGGCTGCAGCGGTGGGCCGGCCGCTGGTCACCCTGGCACCGGAAGACCTGTGCCTGGCCGCCTGGCTGCGCGACGACCGGCTTCCCGGCGAGACCGCCGTGCTGCGCCTGGATCGCAGCGCCCGCTGGCTGCTGCACGGCGAGGGTCCCAGCCACGCCTTGCCGGAGGTCAGCGCCCGCGGCGGGCACCTGGCCCTGCTGGCGCATGCCGCGCCCTTGCTGAAACCCCTGCCGCGTCGCCTGCTCCTGAGTGGCGACCATCCGGCTCTCGGCACGATTGCCCGCGCCTTCGTCAAGTACGCGGGGCTGGAGGCCCGGGTGGCCGCGCCTCCCTCCTCGCTGGTGCTGACGCCGCAGATCGCGGCGCTGATGCCGCCGGACTACCAGCTGGCACTGGCCCTGGCCTGGGAGGGACTGGCATGAGATGCGACATGGATTTCTCTCAGTCACCGGCACAGCGGCGGCGCACGCGGGAACGGAATTTCTATCGGGTGCTGGTCTTCTTCCTGCTGCTGGGCATCGCGCTGGCGGCCTTCCCCGGCTGGCGCGTTTCCTTGCACACGGCCTCACTGGAAAAAGCCAATGTGCTGTTGACCGGCGAGTTGCATACCCTGGCCCCCCAGGCCAGGCAAACGGCCGAGTTGCGCAGCCAGATCGCCGCGCTGGAAAAGCAGATCACGGCACACCAGCAGCTCGGCAAACGCCGCCAGCAGTCGGCGCAATTGCTGCGGGCTGCCGCCCGAGCGGCGCAGGCAAGCGCGGGCAAGATCCGCCTGCACCGCCTGTTGCTGCAAGGCGATCGCGGCGAATTGCGCGGCCAGGCGGCCAGCGCGCAGGAAGTCCGCGACTTTACCGCCGCGCTGGGTGCTGCCGGCCTGGAGGGGGCCACCCTGCATGACCTGCACGTCGAAGACGGTGCCTATGCCTTCATCCTGGCCATCCCCCTGCCGGCCTTGCAGACGGGCACGTCCCCCGCGCCCGCCCCCGCAACCGCAGCCAAGGTGGCCGCACCGTGAACCAGTCGCGCTGGCAGACCCATCCCGCGCACTGGCCGTTGCTGCCCCGGCTGGCCTTGTGTTTGCTGGCCCTGCTGGCGTGTGCAGGCAGTGGCCTGCTGCTGGCCGTGAGCGAACTGGATGAGGCACGGCGGTCCGCGCGCCAGCGACAGCAGGATCTGCGCGTGCAATACCAGGCGGCATTGACCCAGCAGGCGCAACTGCCTGCCCTGCAATCACGTGAACGGGCGCTGGCGGTACAACTGACCGCGCAGCAGAGCCAGTTGTGGCCGACCGATCAGCTGCAGCCGGAGCTGCTGCAAGCCAAGCTGGCCCGCCGCGCCAGTGAATGCGGGCTGACGCTGTCCTCCTTCAAGCCATTGAGCGGCAAGCTGGCCGCGGCCATCGTGCTGCGCGGCAGCCATGCCGGCCTGCTGCGCTTTGTGGAACTGGTCAGCAGCCTGCCCTTGCCGGTGATGGTCGAGCGGCTCGATGTCAATGTCGTCGAACAGGACGGGCAAAGCGAGTTGCAGATGAATGCCTCCGTGAGCGCACTGGTGACGGCGAGCCTGTCCGGCACCGGGACGAAGGAGAGCGCGCCATGAGCCCGCTCTGGCTGGCAGCGCTGCCGGTCTTGCTGGCGGGGCTGGTGATGGGCGCAATGATGGCGCTCGACCATCCCGATGAAGTCCACGCCACGCGGATGTGGATCACGCAGGTCCGGCCCTCTTCCACCCTGCCCCTTCCTGCTGCCGCCCTCTCCGACGCGGCGACGGAAGACAGCCTCCCCGGCGAGGACAGCGAGTTGCCCGATCCCTTCCAGCTCGGCGCGCTTGCGCCCGCCAGTCCGACGCGACCGGCCGCCTCACGGGTTCGCGCGCAAGATGAGGAGGATGAAGAAAACAATCCGGTCCAACCCGCAGCCCCAACTGCTCCGCTTCCGACGCCCGTCCTGCGCCTGCTGGGTACGCTGCGCCGTGATCAGGAGTGGATCGCCATCGCTGAACTGGAGGGCAGCACCAGGCAGTTGCAAACCGGGGATACGCTGCCTGGCGGCCTCGGACGTGTCCTGGCGGTACGCGAAGACGCCCTCGACATCGGCCAGGACGACGCTGCTCGACAGACCATTGCCATGGCCGCCCTCCCCGCTGCCGGCCCGATGCCCCTCGCCCCTGCGCGCAAGGTCCCGGCGCGAACTTCCCAGCGCCACACACGTCGCCGCCTGATCCGTCCCGGAATGTCGCCATGAAAATGATCCTGTTCCTGCTGGCCCTGCTGGCGAACCACGTTGCCTTGGCGGAAAACCGCCTGCTGGCCATCCACCTCCATCCCCGTGCAGACGGTACGACCCTGGAACTGCAGTTGCAGGCTCCGGTGGACCCTGCACTGGTCCAGAACTTCCTGTTGATCGAGCCACCGCAACTGGTCCTCGACCTGCCCCGGAGCACGGCGGCGGCAACGCTCGCACGGTCCCTGAGCGGCAGCGGCCTGGTCAAGCGCATCCAGCTGGCCGAGGATGATGAACGCCTGCGCCTGCAGGTGATGCTCAAGCACGCCGCCATCTATCAACTGCGCACCGAAGAAGTGCGCCTGCTGGTGGACCTGACGCTGCAGCCGCCCTCCGATCCCGTTGCGCTGCAAGCGATCGACTTGCGCCGCGGCCCACAGGGCGAGGCGCACCTGGCAGTGGACATGGGCAGCCACGCACATACCGTGCAGGTACGCCAGCTGGGCGGACGCCTGATCGCCGACATCGCCGGTGCGACCGTCCCGCTGGCCCTGCGGCGGCTGGTCGAGACCGGACAGATGGGCACGCCGGTCCTGCAATACCGTGCTTACGGCCATCAGGACGGCGCGCGTCTGGTCCTGGAGATGCAGGGCCAGTGGCGCTACCAGGCCTATCAGAGCAAACGCCGGCTGATGATCGATGTCCTGCCGGTCAAATCGGCTCTGCCCGGGATTGCGGCGGCCGGCTTGCAGGAAGGCAAGACCTACGGCGGCCCCCGGCTGTCGCTGAACTTCCAGAACATCGAGGTGCGTACCGCCCTGCAAGTGCTGGCCGAGCACAGCGGCGTCAACATCGTGGCCAGCGATACGGTCACGGGCCAGCTGAGCCTGCGCCTGAAGGACCTGCCCTGGGAGCAGGTGCTGGACCTGATCCTGCAGGCCCGGGGGCTGGAAATGCGCCGCCATGGCGAAGTGCTGTGGATCGCGCCGCGCGACGAGATGCTGGCGCGCGAGCGACTGGAGCTGGAGCAGAAAGCCATGATCGCCGACCTCGAACCCTTGCACGCCGAGAGCTTCCAGCTCAATTACCAGCGCGCCGACACCCTGCGCAAGGCGCTGGGCATCGGCGAAGACGGCAGCACCCAGGCCAATCGCCGCAATGCCCTGCTGTCGCGCCGGGGCAGCGCCATGATCGACAGCCACACCAACCAGTTGCTGGTCACCGACACGCTGGCCGTGCTGGCCAATGTACGCAAGCTGATCGAGCGCATCGACGTGGCCTCGCGCCAGGTGCTCATCGAAGCCCGCATCGTCGAGGCCGACGACAGCTTTTCGCGCAATCTCGGCATCAAGCTGGGACTGGCCGCCACCACACGCGGTGCCGCCGTCGGCAACGGCTATGCGGCCATCGCTGAACAGAGTGGCCAGACGCCGGCCACACCCGATCTCACCCTGCGCGAACCGGCCCTGAACCTGCGCGCCGACGGTCTCAGCGGCGCAGCCCCGGGCAGCTTCGCCTTCACCCTCTTCAATGCCGCTGCCCGGCGCTTCCTCAACGTCGAACTCTCGGCACTGGAAGCCGACGGGCGCGGCAAGATCGTCTCCAGCCCGCGCCTGATCACGGCCGACCAGCAGGCAGCGCTGATCGAGCAGGGCGAAGAAATTCCCTACCAGCAATCTGCCGGCAATGGCAGCACCGCTACCGCCTTCAAGAAGGCCAACCTCAAGCTGGAGGTCACGCCCCAGATCACCCCGGACGGCAACGTGATCCTCGACGTGGACGTCAACAAGGACAGCCGGGGCAGCGTCACGCCGGGCGGGCTGGCCATCAACACCAAGCACATCAAGACCAAGGTCCAGGTCGAGGATGGCGGCACGGTGGTCATCGGCGGCATCTACACCCAGACCGACAACGACCACGAGACGCGGGTACCGCTGCTGGGCGACCTCCCGGTACTGGGGGCGCTGTTTCGCAGCCAGAGCAAGGTGCGGGACAAGACCGAGCTGCTGATCTTCCTGACCCCGCGCATCGTCGCCGGGCCGCGCCCGTATTGAGCCGGAAGGCCCCGGCCACGGGATTTTTCCCCGGTGGCGGGCCAAAGAACGGTAAAATCGCTGTTCCAGGCCCGCTGCGCCGGGCGCAAGCCCGCCAGCGGCGGGCAACACAGCCGTCCACCGGGCGGCAGGCGACCGTGCCGGCAGACGTGCGGCGCCATGACATTGGCCAGTAGCGCAAAGCGCAGAATTCTTAGATATGACGGGAAGCATTTTCCTTGTCGGCCTGATGGGAGCCGGCAAGACCACCATAGGCCGGGCCCTGGCCAAAAAGCTGAACAAGCGCTTCGTCGATTCGGACCACGAGATCGAAGCGCGGACCGGTGCCACCATCCCGGTGATCTTCGAGATCGAGGGCGAGGAGAACTTCCGTCGCCGCGAAGCCGAGATCATCCGCGAGCTCGCGGCCCAGCCCGACATCGTGCTGGCCACCGGCGGCGGCGCCGTCCTGCGTGCCGAGAATCGCGAGAACCTCAAGAAGGGCGGCACCGTCGTCTACCTGCGCGCCAGCATCAACCAGATCCTGCAACGTACCGGCCGCGACAAGAACCGCCCGCTGCTGCAGACCGCCGATCCGCGCCGCAAGCTCGAAGAGCTGTCGCGCCAGCGCGATCCGCTGTATCGCGAAGTGGCCGATTTCGTGGTCGAGACCAACCGGCCCAACGTGCAATTCCTGGTGCAGACCATCATCAGCCATCTGGAACTCTCGCCCAAGGACGGTTCCTGGCTGACCGAACCGGAACCTGACGAAACCGTCGTATTCGAGAGTCACAGCGCGGTCCTGACGCAAGGCGCGGACGGCAGCACCACGCTGTCCCGCAGTCATTCCACCCAGATCTTCCATGGTGCCGCCAGCACCGAACCGAATCTTCGCAGCATGAACCAGAACATCGCTCCCGCCGCTACCACGATTGCCTCGCTGACCCTCAACGTCGACCTGGGCGAACGCAGCTATCCCATCCACATCGGCCGCGGCCTGCTGGATGACGCCACGCTTTTGCCGCAATACGTCAAGGGCAAGCGCGTGGCCATCGTCACCAATGACAAGGTCGGTCCGCTCTACCTCGACAAGGTGGCGCAAGCGCTGCGCGCGGCCGGCAAGCAGGTCACCGAGATCGTGCTGCCCGACGGCGAGGAAGAGAAGAACTGGGCCAGCCTGATGAAGATCTTCGATCGTCTGCTGGCCGACAAGTGCGACCGCAAGACCACCCTCATCGCCCTGGGCGGCGGCGTGATCGGCGACCTGACCGGCTTTGCGGCGGCCTCCTACATGCGCGGCGTGCCCTTCGTCCAAGTGCCCACGACCTTGCTGTCGCAGGTGGATTCCTCGGTGGGCGGCAAGACCGGCATCAACCATCCGCTCGGCAAGAACATGATCGGCGCCTTCTACCAGCCGCAGGCCGTCATCGCCGATACCGCCACCCTGCACACCCTGCCCCCGCGCGAACTGGCGGCGGGCATTGCAGAAGTCATCAAGCACGGTGCCATCATCGACGCGCCCTTCTTCGACTGGATCGAAACCAATATGGCGCGCCTGGTCTCCAAGGATGACGCCGCCCTGGCCTATGCGATCCAGCGCTCCTGCGAGATCAAGGCCGAGGTGGTGCGCCAGGACGAACGCGAAGGTGGCCTGCGCGCCATCCTCAACTTCGGCCACACCTTCGGCCATGCGATCGAGAATGGCCTGGGCTACGGCCAGTGGCTGCATGGCGAGGCCGTCGGTTGCGGCATGGTGATGGCGGCCGATTTGTCGCAGCGCCTGGGCTATATCGATGGCGCCACGCGCGAGCGCATCCGCGCCGTGACCGCCGCGGCCGGCCTGCCGACGGTGGCTCCGAATCTGGGCACCGAACGCTGGCTGGACCTGATGGAAGTGGACAAGAAAAACGAAGGCGGTGCGATCAAGTTCATCCTGATCAAGCCGCTGGGCAGTCCCCTGATTACCAACGCGCCGCAGGAACTGCTCTTGCAAACCCTGGCGGCCTGCACCGGAGAATGACATGCACACTGAAGCGCCCGACCATCTCGCCCCCTATGCCGCCCACTCGGCAAGTTCGCGAGGCCGGCGCTTCAGTGAAACGCCACCGGGCTCGCGCAGCGAATTCCAGCGCGACCGTGACCGCATCGTCCACTCCACCGCCTTCCGCCGTCTCGAATACAAGACGCAGGTCTTCGTCAATCATGAAGGCGACCTGTTCCGCACCCGCCTGACCCACAGCATCGAAGTCGCCCAGATCGCCCGCTCCTGCGCGCGCAACCTGCAACTGAACGAAGACCTGGTGGAAGCCATCTCGCTGGCCCACGACCTCGGCCACACGCCCTTCGGCCATGCCGGGCAGGACGAGCTCAACCACTGCATGAAGCATCACGGCGGCTTCGAACACAACCTGCAGAGCCTGCGCGTGGTCGATGAGCTGGAGCAGCACTACGCTGCCTTCGATGGCCTCAATCTCACCTTCGAGACGCGCGAAGGCATCCTCAAGCACTGCTCCCTGCACAATGCGCGCCAGCTGGGCGAGATCGGCGTGCGCTTCCTGGAAAAGAAGCAGCCCTCGCTGGAAGCGCAGCTGGCCAACCTGGCCGATGAGATCGCCTACAACAATCACGACATCGACGATGGCCTGCGCTCCGGACTGTTGACCATGGAGCTGATGAGCGAAGTCGATTTCTTCGCACGCCATCTGCGCGAAGTCGAACAGGCGTATCTCGGCATCACCGGACGCCGCGTCATCCATGAGACCGTGCGCCGCATGATCAATGCGCTCATCGTCGACCTGAACCAGACCTCGCGCAGCCGCATCGCCGAGATCGCCCCGCGCGACATCGAGGATGTGCGCAATGCGCCGCAGCTCATCGCCTTCTCCGATGCGATGGCCGCCGAAGCCGCGATACTGAAAAAATTCCTGCGCGAGAAGCTCTACCGCCACTATCAGGTCAATCGCATGACGGCCAAGGCACGCCGCATCATCGCCGAGATGTTCCAAGCTTTCATCGGCCAACCCAGCCTGCTGCCGCCGGACTATCAGGTCAAGGGCATCACGGATGAAACCCAACGTCTAGACAAGCAGGCGCGCAAAGTCGCCGACTACATCGCCGGCATGACCGATCGCTATGCCATTCGCGAGCATCGGCGCTTGTTCGTGATGGAGTGAGGATTGATGGAGCGGGTGCAACGCCCGCGTTGAACGCCGCGTATCGATACGCGGCGTTTTCATTCAGCGCATCCGTGCGCCCTCATCGTCGTGCTGCCAGCGCGATTTCATTACCCCAATGCAATTGAAATCCCGCTGCCAGCATCCCGCGCACATTTCGTTACATTTTTTCTTGATCGCCTGCGTCCATCGCAGTCAGCCCGACGGCACGCACGGTATCGCCGCAAACCCGCTTCCAGCAAGGCTTTTCCAAAGATTGCGCGGGTGCAATGCAGACTTGTCAACGAAGTCCCCCAGAAACTGACAGGTGTAAATTTCTGTCAATATCAAGTCCGCTTTGAACAGGCCGTTATGCAGGAATGGAGTGGATGCGCATGGTGCGCAGTTTCGCTTCCGTGGATCCGTCTCCCCCTCTGATGCCCGGATCCCCTTTCATTTTCAGGAGACCGTCATGGCTATCGGCAACACCAGCGGCGTGGACAACAAGTCCCTGCTGCCCGTCACCCCTTCTTCCACTTCGTCGACCTCTGCCGCAGCGTCAGACAACGACAAGCTGCCCGCCACCGCCGGCGACAGCAGCGGCGGCGACAAGATCGCCCAGGCCAAGCAAGCCAACCTGCTCACCGTGAGCGGCGCCAAGGCCCAGTTCAATCTCTCCATCGTGCAATCCTCGCTGGAGGTATCGCTGCAGACGCAGAACGATCCGCTGTCACTGGTCTACAAGACCGCCATCGAAAACATCAACGATATCCTGCGTCCGCAGCTGGGCGACAACGCCATCCAGACCGCATCGACCCAGGACAATTCGCCGGAGGCAACGGCCGGCCGTATCGTCTCCTTCATCACCAACATGTTCGAGCTCTACAAGCAGAACAATCCGGACAAGGAAGACGCCAGCAACATCGACGACTACATGAACCTGATCTTCAAAGGCGTCGACCAGGGTTTCAAGGAAGCCCGCGGCATCCTGGAGAGCCTGAACGTGCTGCAAGGCGATATCGCCAGCAACATCGACAAGACCTATGACCTGGTGCAGAAGGCGCTGGGCGACTTCATCAACAAGGTCAAGGGCGGCAAGCAGGAGGGTGAGGACGGATCGGGCAGCGAAGGCAATGCGGATGGCCAGGGCGGTACGATCACGGCCAGCGAGACGACGGTGAGCATTTCGGTATCGGTGAGCCAGACGCGGATCAGTACCAGTGCGTAATCGCACTTTGCAGTCGCGCTGATCTGCAAAAGCCAATTCGCAAAAACTAATAAAAAAGAGGCTGTCTCCCAAGAGAGACAGCCTCTTTTTACTTATTTTTCATGACATCGAAAGGCGTGAGAAAGACCACCCTCGACATCACAAACCATCACGAACAAACATCATCCACGCAACTTCGCAAAGGCCGCAGCCATCGCATTGTTGGCCGGTGCCTGCTCACGGCCGCGCTGGTTCTGGTGTTGCGACAAACGGCGCGAATCGGTACGGTCACCGCGCTGTTCATTGCGCGCACCCGGGGCCGGGGCTGTGTCGTTCAGGCGCATGGTCAGGGCGATGCGCTTGCGCTTCTCGTCCACTTCCAGCACCTTGACCTTGACCACCTGGCCGGCCTTGACCACGGTGTGCGGATCCTTCACATAGCTGTTGGACAGCGCCGAAATGTGGACCAGGCCATCCTGATGCACGCCGATGTCGACGAAGGCACCGAAGGCCGCCACGTTGGTGACCACGCCTTCGAGGATCATGTCCACGCGCAGGTCCTTGATCTCTTCCACGCCTTCCTTGAAGGTCGCCGTGGTGAACTCGGGACGCGGGTCACGGCCTGGCTTGTCGAGTTCCTTCAGGATGTCGGTGACGGTGGGCACACCGAACTTCTCATCGGCATACTTGGCCGGCGACAGGCCCTTCAACAGCGAGGTCTGGCCCAGCACGCTCTTCACATCCTTCTTGATGTCGGCCAGGATCTTTTCCACCAAAGGATAGGATTCCGGGTGCACCGCCGAGGCATCCAGCGGGTTCTCACCATTCATCACGCGCAGGAAGCCGGCGGCTTGCTCGAAGGTCTTGTCGCCCAGGCGCGGCACCTCACGCAGCGCTGCGCGGGAATTGAACATACCCTTCATATCCCGGTAGGACACGATGCTCTGCGCCACGCTGGCGTTGAGCCCGGAGACGCGCGCCAGCAGCGGTGCGGAAGCGGTGTTCACATCGACCCCCACCGCGTTGACGCAGTCCTCGACCACGGCATCCAGCGAGCGCGCCAGTTGCGACTGGCTCACATCGTGCTGGTACTGGCCCACGCCGATGGACTTGGGATCGATCTTGACCAGCTCGGCCAGCGGGTCCTGCAGGCGGCGCGCAATCGAGACCGCGCCGCGCAGCGACACGTCCAGATCCGGCAATTCCTTGGAAGCGAATTCGGAGGCCGAATACACCGACGCGCCCGCTTCGGAGACCACGATCTTGGTGAGCTTGAGTTCGGGACGCAGTTTGATGAGGTCCTGGGCCAGCTTGTCAGTCTCACGCGAGGCGGTGCCGTTGCCAATCGAGATCAGCGAGACATTGTGCTTCTCGGCCAGTTGCGAGAGGGTATGCAGCGAACCGTTCCAGTCATTGCGCGGCTGGTGAGGATAGATGGTATCGGTGGCCACGACCTTGCCGGTGGCGTCCACGATGGCGACCTTCACGCCGGTACGCAGGCCCGGATCCAGGCCCATGGTGGCACGCGGGCCGGCCGGTGCCGCCAGCAGCAGGTCCTTCAGGTTGCGGGCGAAGACGTTGATGGCTTCAGCCTCGGCCTTCTCGCGCAGGTTGGTCATCAGCTCGGTTTCGAGGTGCATGAAGACTTTCACGCGCCAGGCCCAGCGTACCGTGTCGGAGAGCCATTTGTCGGCCGGACGGCCCTTGTTGGACACACCGAAACGTGAAGCAATGCGACCTTCGCAGGGATTGTGCGGGGCATCCCACTTCGGCTTCTCTTCTTCGGTATCCAGGCGCAGGATGACGTTCAACATCTCTTCGCGGCGGCCACGGAACAGTGCCAGGGCGCGGTGCGAGGGAATGGTGGAATAGGTTTCGGAGTAATCGAAATAGTCGGCGAATTTTTCACCGGCATCCTGCTTGCCCTCGATCACCTTGGATTCGACCACGCCGTGCTCGGTGAGGTATTCGCGCAGGCTCTGCAGCAGCTCGGCATCTTCCGAGAAACGCTCCATGAGGATCTGGCGCGCGCCATCCAGGGCGGCCTTGGTATCGGGCACGCCGGGGTTGTCGCCGTTGTCGGTGGTGAAGGCGGGCTTGATGAACTTGGCCGCTTCTTCTTCCGGATTCAGGGCCGGGTCATTCAGGAGCGCATCGGCCAGCTCGGTCAGGCCGGCTTCGGCGGCGATCTGGGCCTTGGTGCGGCGCTTGGGCTTGTAGGGCAGGTAGAGGTCTTCCAGGCGGGTCTTGTCTTCCGCGTGGGTGATGGCGTCCAGCAGCACGGGCGTCATCTTGCCCTGCTCTTCGATGGAGGCGATGATCGCGGCGCGGCGGCTTTCCAGCTCGCGCAGGTAACGCAGGCGTTCTTCCAGCAGACGCAGTTGGACATCGTCCAGGCCGCCGGTGACTTCCTTGCGGTAGCGGGCGATGAAGGGAACGGTGGCACCTTCGTCCAGCAAGGCGATGGCGGCAGCGACCTGAACCGGCTTGGCGGCGAGTTCGAGGGCGAGTCGTTGTTCGATAGAAGGCAGCATGGTGAAACCCAGTCAACAGTTGAGCAATTAAGCGGTTAAGCGTTTATGCAGTGAAGAAAAACAAGCGTTGGATGATACGCAATTCAGGCAGCCAAGCCAATCTTGACATTGTGCGATTGCACGCCAAAGTGCCTTGGCGCGGGCCTCACCGGTGCCTGCACGGCTGCACGCGGATTGGACGCGCAGCCGCAAAGCCGGGATAATCGGCGCTTTCGCATTGCGCGTTCTCGTCCTTTAGCTCCATGTCCATCCGTCTCATCGTCGGCCTCGGCAACCCCGGCCCGGAATACGAACAAACCCGCCACAATGCCGGCTTCTGGCTGGTCGACAATCTCGCCGGTCCGGTGCGCCTGGCGCGCGAGCAGCGTTTCAACGCGCTGGCGGGCAAGACCAGCATCGCCGGCAATGAGGTCTGGCTGCTGGAACCGCAGACCTACATGAACCGGTCCGGCCAGTCGGTCGGTGCCCTGGCGCGTTTCTACAAGATCAATCCGGATGAAGTGCTGGTGGTGCATGACGAACTGGACCTGCCGCCGGGCGCGGCCAAGATCAAGAAAGGCGGTTCCTCGGGCGGGCACAACGGCTTGAAGGACATCACCGCGGCCCTGGGCACGCAAGACTACTGGCGCCTGCGCCTGGGCATCGGCCATCCGCGCACGCTGGGGCTGCAACAGCCGGTGGCCGACTTCGTGCTGCATCGGCCGCGCAAGGAAGAACAGGCGCTGATCAACGAGGCGCTGGACAAGAGCCTGAACGTCATCCCCCTGCTGGTGCAGGGCAAGTTCGAACAGGCCATGATGGAATTGCATACCGGGAAGTAATCCCCTGTAGGGGAAAAACCAAGGCAGATGAACGAAGGGCGCTCGACATGCGAGCGCCCTTTTTCTTTATCCGCTTACTTCAGCGAAGACAGCTTCTGTTCCAGTCCCTTGGCATCGACCGCGCCAGGAATGCGCGAGCCATCGGCAAAGAAGATGGTCGGCGTGCCGGTGACCTTGAGCTTCTTGCCCAGGGCCAGCACCTCTTCATGCGGGGCGTTGCAGGAGGCGGCAGCGGCCGGTGCTTCCTTGCCGCTCACCATCCATTCGTTCCAGGCCTTGCTCGGATTGGGTGCGCACCAGATGTTGCGCGACTTCACGATGGAATCCGGCGAGAGGATGTTGTACTGGAAGGTGTAGTAGGTGATGTTGTCCACTTCCTGCAGGGTCTTGTGCAGGCGCTTGCAGTAGATGCAGTTGGGATCCTCGAAGATGGCGATCACGCGCTTGCCGTTGCCCTTGACGGTCTTGATGGCCTTGTCCAGCGGCAGGGCCGAGAACGGCGTCTGGTTCAGCGAATCGATCTTTTCCTTGGTGTAGTCGCGATAGGTCTGCGAATCGACCACGCGGCCGATGAAGAGATACTGGGCCTTGGCATCGGTGTAGATGACATCGCCGTCGATCTGGATTTCATAGAGGCCGGCATAAGGCGTCTTGGTGACGGCATCGACCTTGGCATCCTTGCCCAGGCGCGGCTCGATGAGCTTCTTGATGGTGGCCTCGGTGCTGTCGGCGGCCTCGGCTTGCGCATGGGCGCTCACGCCCACGACGGTGGAAGCCAGCAGCACTGCCGCCATGCTCAGATGGCGCAAGGAGCTCGCACCTGCGGTCAAAAATTTTTTCATACTCGTCCTGATTCAAATCAAACGCGCGCCCAATCTTCGGAACGTCGGCCGCAAAGCCGCGCCGGGACTGGGTTCGCACATGTCTTTCAACAATGTAGGGGGAAGGTGTTGCGCTGGCGAAGACAGGCATCGTACCGCCGCGCTTCGCCAGAGGCCCTACCTTACCTGAAATCACCGTCCCTTACTGCCCCAGCGCATGGGCAATGAGGCGGCGTTTCAGGATGGGCAGATGGTTGACCAGGCTCATGCCGAGGTTGCGCACCAGGCGCACGGGCTCGGCCTCGCTGGAGAAGAGGCGATGCAGGCCGTCTGTTGCGATCTGCATCAGCAGCACTTCTTCCTTGCGGGCGCGGGCATAGCGGCGCAGCACGCGCTCGTCGCCACAGTCGTACTGCGGTTCACGCTTGAGCAGGATGTCGATTAACGCGGCCACATCGCCGAAGCCCAGGTTCATGCCGTGGCCGGCCATGGGGTGCACGACGTGGGCGGCGTCACCGATCAGGGCCACGCGCGGGGCGATCATCGCGTGCGGTTTGATCAGGCGCAGCGGGAAGGCCTTGGCCACTTCGGGCTGCAGCGGTGTGAGCGCGCCCAGCACTGGCGCGGCCCATTGGGCCAGGCGCTCGGCCAGGGCCGACAACGGCAGCTGCAGCAATTGGTCGGCCAGCGCCTGGGGCGCGGACCAGACCAGCGAGACGCGGTTGCCCGGCAGCGGCAGCAAGGCGATCACGCCTTCGGTCGGGCTGAACCACTGGTAGGCCACGCCGCGATGGGGCAGCTCGCAGGAGAAATTGGTGACGATGGCGTTCTGGCCATAGGCGCGGTAATCGAGGCCGATGTCGCACTGGCCGCGCACCCAGGAGTTGGCGCCGTCGGCACCGACCACCAGCGCGGCCGACAGCGACTGGCCGGATTCCAGCGTCAGGGTGGCGGTCTCACCGGCCACTGCCAGCGCGGTGGCGCGGCCGTGCAGCACGCGCACGTTGGGGGCGAAGCGCAGGGCTGCGTCGAGCGCCTGGTCGAGGTTGCGGTCCTCGACGATCCAGGCCAGGGCATCGGTGCGGGCAGCATAGGCATCGAAGGAAAGCAGGCCGGGGCGGGCTTTCTCGGGCAGGCCATCGCCATGCACGGTCATGTTGTCCACCGGCGCGATGCGGGCGGCATCCATGGCGTCCCAGACGCGCACCGACGACAGCAGGCGGTGCGCGGTGTGGTTGAGGGCGTAGACGCGCACGTCCCAGCTGGCGGGATCGGGCGTGGCGGTCGCAGGCGGGGGAGCCAGCAGGGTCACCTTGAAGCCCGCCTGGGCCAGCCCCAGCGCCGCCGTCTTGCCGACCGCGCCGTCGCCGACGATGCAAATGTCAGTGCCAGACGCAGCCGGCGAAGAAGTATGGGTGTGTGCTTGGGTAGTCATGCTGGCGATTATAAACGGGGTGGCGAAAACTATTTTTCAAAAAGGACTTGCATAATTTTTTAAAGTGTCTATACTTGTCCGTCTTGGCCTGGTAGCTCAGTTGGTAGAGCAGAGGATTGAAAATCCTTGTGTCGGTGGTTCGATTCCGCCCCGGGCCACCAAGTTACAAGAAAAACGCCAACCTTCGGGTTGGCGTTTTTCGTTTCTGCACCAACTTTCTTTGGCTCACTCGGGCTTGCTCCTTCTCCGGCCCACATCCCCACCCATCTCGCAAGCAGCGAACTGATTCGTTGCCGGCATAGACTCCGGCAACCGAGTCAAGCCTGGCATCGGTGCATAGAACCAGTACAACTCACGAGATGGAGTCTGCCGATACTCGCTTGCCTCTTGATGCAGATTCCAGAACTCAGTCGTTTGCACTCAGTCTGATCGCGGTTCCCCTTAACACGCGAAAACGACAATCATGGACAATACCTACAGCTTTGGCCTGCATACCCAACTTTCCCCTAACGAGCTGCTCTTCTACGTCTTCATCGATGAAACGTGCAAAGAGTTTGGCGTAGACGATGTCAGTGCCGCGGCCGCTGCTCTCGCCGGTCGACATCGGATTCCCGGCAGAACCAAGCCTTCCGGCGCCACGAAACAGACATCGGTGGCGTCCATCGTGGGACGCAGATCTCTCAACGGCGACTTGAAAAGGAAGATTCTTCCCACGCTCAACAACCAAAGCATCAAAGCGCTGAACACGCTGATGACAAAGAATATCGGCAAGTGCGTCGGTCGTGCCCTTCCCCTGGTTGGGTATGCGGTGTCGGCCCATAACGTCGCGTCGATCAAGAGCCGTTCCGTTGCGAACTATAATCGCCGGGTCAGAACGGAAGACAAGGTCTTGTGATGCGGGCTATCGCTTGGGAAAGATTGGAAGCTTGGGTACGCCAGGAACACGGCACGAATCCCAAAAAGCCAATCACCCGCGATACACAACTCGATGAAGACCTGCATGTCAACGGCGATGACGCCGTTGACTTCATGGAGCACTTCTTTGAAGAATTCTCCATCGACTTCGGGGACTACAATTTTGATCATTATTTTGTCCCCGAAGGCTTCAGCCCACTTGAGATTTTCCTGCTGCTGATCTGGAAGAAAAAGCGGGCTTCCTACGACAGGCCACCAATCACCCTGGGCATGCTCTACCAGGCAGCCCTTGATGGCCGATGGGATTGCGCCCGCCTGGATTCACTGTCATCACTTTCAAAGACTTGAATCAACACAACCCATCACGCCAGCTGATAACACAAAAACAGAAAAACAAAACCGAGCTGATCGCAACGTGCGCAACATCACGACCTCAGCTCAATTCCTCTCACCCCCATTGACGAACCGCACCTCCACCCGCCGGTTGCGTTCATCACTGGCCGTCAATCCCTGCAGCGGCTGCGAATCCCCATACCCCGCCACGATCACGCGGCGCGCTGCTTCCGGCGCACTGCGTCCGATCAGCAGCAAACGCGCCTCGCGCGCACGCGCGGCCGACAGCGTGAAGTTGTCATCGTAGACCGTGCAATACGCGCGTACATCGGTCACCGGTGCCTTCACCGGCTTGTCATCCGTGTGGCCTTCCACATAGATGCGGCCCGCCGGATGCTGCTGCAAATACTCCGCAATGCGCTCCTCGACCTGTGCAAACGCGGCCCGCGCTTCCGGCTCCACGCAAGCACTGCCGCGACGGAATGCCCCCTCTTTCAGCGTAATCTTCCCCGCCTCGGTATCGACCGCCACCAGGTTGGAAGCGCCCTGCTGCGCAAACACCGTCTGCACCTGGCGCAACACGACCGTCAATCCCGGTCCGTCGGATTCGCGCCGGGCCGTCGTCGGCGCGGCCGGCGGTGGTGCAGCTTCAGCCGCTGCAGGCGCCGGTGGGGTGGGTGCTGCAGCAGGCAAGGGGGCAGCCGGTGCCGGCGTGGAAGCGGCTGCCACCTGCGGTGCCTCCGCACGCAGCTGCGCAATCTCGGGACCACCCGCCCGGCTCACCGCCAGCAGGACGATCAATACCCCCGCCAGCGCCGCCATCAGCCCGGTAGCCGCGACCCATTCGTGATCGGATTGACTCATCGCCGCCTCAGGAAGAACGTCCGGACTGGCGCTGCAGCGCTTCCATCCACTCGCCATGGCGCAGATGCGCGCGCTGTGCCTCGGCCTGTTGTGCCGCCAGCAGGGCTTGTCCGCTTTGCTTGATGGCGTCGACCAGACGCTGCTGTTCTTCTGCGTGTTGCACCGCCTGCGCTTGCGCAGCCGCAGTGGCCACGTCCTTGAGAATGCCGATGCTCCACGCCAGCCGCGCCTGCTCATGCCCGCGCAAGATCATCCAGCACTTCAGAATCAGAAACGCCAGCATGCTCCACGCGGCAATCTTGAACTTGCTGCCCAGCGCATCGATCACCGCTCCCAACGCCCCCGGTGCAGCCTGTGGTCCAAGCACGCCGGCCGTCGCCGTCAAGGCCAGGCCCAGGCCGATGAAGGTACCCAGCAAACCCAGCATCAGGATCAAGCCCGGCATTGCGGCAGCCCAGCGTTCCGGCGCAGTGGCCACGGCCTGGCTCAGTTCGTCCGGTGTGGTCGTCGCAGGCAGAGGCCCATGCTCACCGGTCAGCGCTTGCCGCCGCGCCTGCCACTGTGCAGGCCGGGCGCTGCGTGAAAGCAGCAGCGGCAGTGCGATCACCAGCAACAGCAACACCAGCGCAAACACCCACTGCAGGCCGCCATAGGCCGTGCCATCCCATTGCGGCAGCAGGAAACTCCACAGCGATTTATCCATGAACAGCCCCTGTCTGCATGACGAACCTTCCCATCCTTGCTCCCCCTCTTCTTTACATTGTCAGCGTCTTGTCACGACAGGAGATTATCAGAAAGACCACACTGAGGGACGAAAAGCGCCGCGCAGCCGACCGATGTAATGGTCCGGTCACAAGTTGTCAGCAAACTTTCAGTTCTTGACAACTTGCTACCAATTTCTTTGCACATGGCCCGCTCTTCTTTACCTCTTCGCCTGCTTCCGCTGGCCCTGGCCCTGCAAGCCATCCATACCCCTGCCCAGGCGGCCAACTACACGGTGGCCAACGGCACGACCGACACCAGCGCCAAGACCCTGACCAAGAATGGCGCCGATACCATCACCGTCAATGCCGGCGGCACCTTGGCTTCCGGCAGCGCGGCCACCATCCGCACCTCGCAGGACAACGACAACCTCAGCACCGTCACCATCAACAACGCCGGCACCATCGGTCAGAACAGCGGCCTGACGGCCATCAGCATCAACCACAAGAAGGTCAACCTGATCCTCAACAACGCCGCTGGCGGCGTCATCACCAGCTCCTCCAGCAGCGCCAAGACACCGACCATCCTGATCGGCAAAGGCAGCGATACCTTCTCCATCGTCAACCTCGGCACCATCTCGCAGACCGGCCCCACGCCCACCAATGCGGACAACGGCACGAACTACGCCATCAATGCCAACGGCGACTACTCCACCGCCGGCAATACCATCGTCAACGGCTCGGCCAGCAACAGCAGCGCCACCATCAGTTCGTCGAGTTCGAGCGCGATCAAAATGGGCTCCAACATCCTGCTGACAAACTACGGACGCATCTTCACCACCAGCCCGGTCAACACCTCCTGTCCGGATTACCTGTCGGCGTGCGCCAGCGGCTCGCCGCCGAAAGCGGCCGATGGCATCTCCATCGACGACGGCATCCGCAATGCGGTCATCGTCAACTACGGCAGCATCACCGGTACGCGCCACGGCATCGATGGCGGTGATCCGGTGGCCGCCACACCAGACAGCAATCTCGCCAATGCCATCCAGCTCACGCCGCGCCTGAGCGCTACCGGCATCACCTTCGACGCCACCTATGCCGATGGCAGCACGCGCAACAACGTGACCATCAGCAACAACGTGGTGATCAACCAGGCCGGCGGCGTCATCACCGGCAACAATGGCTCGGGCGTGGGCTTCGACAGCCATGGCGTGGTCTTCAACTACGGCACCATCATCGGCAACTACGCCGGCAGCGGACGCGTGTATGACGTGCTCGGCAATGGCGCTACCACCAGCAATGGCGACGGCGACGGTGTCGATATCGACGGCACCGCCTACATCGAAAACTGGGGGACCATCCGTGGCAATGGCGCAGGCGGCCTCGATTCCACCGGCCAGCCAAACGGTGCCGATGGCATCGCCGCCGGCGGTGGCACCATCATCAACCACGCGGGCGCGGTGATCTATGGCGATGCCCACGGCATCCTCATCGACGATGGCAATGACTGGTCCAAGGACCCGAGCAATCCGCGCATCACCTACAACAACGGCAACACCACCGGGCGCGGCACCGGCGGGGCCAGTGGCGTCAATGGTGCCAAGGCGTATATCGTCAACGACGGCAGCATCACCGGCAACAAGGGCATCGCCATCGGTCTGGTCGGCAATTACGATGACACGCTCATCAACAACGCCAGCGGCGTCATCACCGGCGGCGCCCAGGCCACGCTCACCGGCCAGGGTGGCAGCACCGTACCGGGCGCGGCGGTGCAGATGGGCGGCGGCAACGATACGCTGATCAACTATGGCCGCATCGAAGGCAAGAATGGTCTGGCCATCGACATGGGCGACGGCGACGATTCACTGCAACTGCTGGGTGGCACCGTGATCGGCACCATCAACGGCGGCGCAGGCATCGACACGCTCACCACCGGCGGCACGCAGACCTTTGCGGCCGGGGTGCTGTCGGGCTTTGAAAACTACGTCGTGCGCGACGGCGTCACACGCTTCAATTACGACCTTGGCACCGTCAGCAACATGACCGTCAACCAGGGTGCGGTACTGCAGGTCAATGGCGCCTTCGGCACCAGCGGCAACCTCGCCATCAATGGCGTATTCCAGGCGGCGGAGGGTACGGCCACGCGCACCGTCAACGTCGGCGGCAATCTCTCCGTGGGCAGCAACGGGACCCTGCAGGTGGCCGTGGCGGGACCGCAGGGCGATCGGATCAATGCAGCCGGCAGCGCCACGCTGGCCAACAGTGCGACCCTGCAGCCGGTGGTCAAGACCTATGTCCCCAACACCGCACGCTGGACCATCCTCTCGGCCGCAAGCGGCCTGTCGGTCGATGTGTCGACGATCCAGCTGGCCGACACCGCCACGCTGGACTACGGTCTGCAAGTCTCGGGCAATGACCTGATCCTCACCGCCCGGCGCACCGCCAGCGTGAGCGACGTCAGCGGCAGCCCGCTGGGCCGCGCGCTCGACGCGCTCGGCAACAACAGCAGCAACGCCCAGGTGCAGAACCTGCTGGCCTCGCTGGATGCCTTGCCCACGGCCGCCGCCTATCGCAGCGCGGTGCGCCAGTTGCAACCGGAAACCAATCGCGCCAGCCAGCAGGCGGCGCAGGTCTCCATGGGCAGCGTCTTCTCGGCCGTGGCCGGACGCGTGGACAGCGCACGCGGCGATGCGCCCGTGGCCAGCCAGGGTGGCAGCGGCGTGGCCACCGGCGAAGCCGCCGCACGCGGCCGTGTCTGGCTGCAAGGTCTCGGCGCCTGGGGCCGTCAGCAGGCCCGCGCCGGCGCTGATGGCTATGATGTCAGTGCCTACGGCATGGCTGCCGGCATGGAGACCGACCTCTCCGCCCGCGAAGTGGCCGGCCTCACGCTCGGCTACACGCGTGCCGGCACGCGTGGCAGCGACAACGCCAGCGGCAATGACGTCAACGTCGATGCGGTGCATGTGGGCGGCTATGTTGGCCTGGACATGGATGGCTGGACGCTCGACGGCGCGCTCATGGTGGGCGGCAATCATTACAGCAGCCAGCGTGCCATCAGCTTCCTCGGCCAGACCGTCAGCGGCAGCTACAACGGCTGGCAGGTCGGTGCCCGCGTGGAAGCCGGCCTGCCCTTCGCCCTCAGCCAGCGCTGGTCGGGCCGCTGGCTGGCCGGCCTGCGCCTGTCGCACCTGAGCAATGAGGGCTACACCGAAAGCGGCAATGCGGCACTGGCGCAGAACGTGGAATCCAGCCGCGCCAATTCGGTACAGCCAACCCTGGGCGTGGAATTCAATCGCCTGAGCGACAACGGCGACCGCCTGCAACTGCGTGCGCGCTACCTGCACGAGCTGGCGGGCAACCCCGATGTCACCGCCAGCTTCGTGGCCGGCGGCCCCAGCTTCACCACCGCCAGCACCGCACCCAATCGCGATGCCGTGCAACTGGGCGTGAGCTATCGCTTCAACGGAGCCCAGGGCAGCTATGGCACGCTCGGCTATGACGCCGAAGTCCGCGACCGCTCGCTGATGCATCAACTGACCGCACGTGTGGGCTGGCTGTTCTGATGCTGACCTGTCCATGAAACAAGGCCCGCAGCTTGCGCTTGCGGGCCTTTTTCACTCCGGCGACAATCGCCCGATGCGCTCCTCTTTCCTCTCCCGGTTCCGGCTACCCCGCCCTGCCCTGGCCCTCGCCAGCCTCGCCCTGCTGGCCGGCTGCGCCAGCGATCCCGATCTCGTGCAACGTGCCGATGCCCTGGTCGCACCTGCCGGCCTGCAACGCGAGGAAGTCCGCGGCGGTCCCTTCGTGCTGACGGCCTACGTGCACGCGCGCCCGAAAGCCCCGCTGTTGCGCGTGTATCTGGAAGGCGATGGCCGTGCCTGGATCACGCGCAATCAGGTCTCCCCCGATCCGACGCCCCATACCGCCATGGGCCTGCGCCTGGCCGCCAGCGATGGCGGCGACGTGGTGTATCTGGCGCGGCCCTGCCAGTTCACGCCGATGGCGCGCAATCCGATCTGCCAGCCGGAGTACTGGGCCGGCCTGCGCTATTCCCCGCTGGTGGTGAGTGCCATGGATGAGGCCCTGAGCCGCTATGTGGCGCGGCTGCAGCCGGCCCGGCTGGAGCTGGTGGGATTCTCGGGCGGCGGTGCCATCGCCGTGCTGCTGGCGGCGCGGCGCAAGGATGTGAGCGCCATCCGCACGGTGGCCGGCAACCTCGATCACGTGGCCGTCAATCAATGGCACAAGGTCTCGCAGATGCCAGGCTCGCTCAATCCCATCGATGTGGCGGCGCAGGTGGAGCGCATCCCGCAACTGCATGTGAGCGGTGCCGAGGATACCGTCATCCCCACTGCCATCACGCACAGTTTCGTCGACCAGGTCGGCCGCTGCGCCGGACTGGTGACCGTGCAGGGCATGGCGCACCAGAGCGAATGGGATCAACTCTGGCCCAGGCTGCTGGCAGTGCCCCTGCCTTGTGCGGCCAAGCGTTCCTGACCGATCCGCCATAAAAAATGGGTAGCCGGGAAAATCCGGGCTACCCATTTTTCTAACAAAACTTCATATCGTGATTGCCTGAAAAACAGGCAACCCCGCCATCACAGCGCCATATCGGCCGATGCGTTGGCTTTTGGCTTTTCCATGCTGCCACCCTTGCCGGTCTGGCCGGCCGCCTTGGGGGCGATCACCGGCGGCGGCATCAGTTGCAGCACGTCGGCGGTGTAGGCCCACTCCTTGGCGACCTGGTCCGGGTGGTCATTGAGCTTGGTGCCATAGCTGGGCACGATCTGGCGCACCTTCTGCTGCCATTCGGGCGTAGCCAGCTTGTCCTTGAAGACCTTCTGCAGCACGGTCAGCATGATCGGCGCGGCGGTCGAGGCACCGGGCGAGGCACCCAGCAGACCGGCGATGCTGCCATCGGCCGAGGCCACGATTTCGGTGCCCAGCTTCAGCACGCCACCCTTGGCCTCATCCCGCTTGATGATCTGCACGCGCTGGCCGGCTTGCCACAGACGCCAGTCTTCCTTCTTGGCGTTGGGGAAGTATTCCTTGAGCGCGGCGAAACGCTGGTCATCGGACTGCATCAGCTGGCCGGCCAGGTATTCCACCAGCGGGTATTCATCGATACCGACACGGGCCATCGGCCAGACGTTGTGCGTGGTGGTCGCCGAGAACAAGTCCCACAGCGAGCCCTGCTTCAGGAACTTGGTCGAGAAGGTGGCGAAGGGGCCAAACAGGATCACGCGCTTGCCATCCAGCACACGGGTATCCAGGTGCGGCACCGACATCGGCGGCGCGCCCACGGAGGCCTTGCCATAGGCCTTGGCCAGGTGGCGCAGGGCGATGTCCTGGTTGTCGGTGATGAGGAAGGAGCCACCGACCGGGAAGGCGGCGTAGTCACGCGCCTCGGGGATGCCGGACTTCTGCAGCAGCTTCAGGGCGCCGCCACCGGCACCGATGAAGACGAACTTGGCATCGGTCTCGGTGGTGCTGCCATCCTTGAGGTTCTTGTAGACCACGCGCCAGGTGCCATCACCGTTGCGGGTGATGTCACGCACTTCGCTGGAGAGCTTCAGGCCGAAGTTGGGACGCGTCTGCAGGTAGGCGGCGAACTGGCGGGTGATTTCGCCGAAGTTGACGTCGGTACCCAGCGGGGTCCAGGTGGCGGCCAGCTTCTGGTTGGGGTCGCGGCCTTCCATCATCAGCGGCACCCACTTCTTGATCTGCTCGTGGTCTTCCGAATACTGCATGCCGGCAAACAGCGGGCTGGCCTGCAGGGCTTCGTAGCGTTTCTTCAGGTAGGCGACATTGTCATCGCCCCAGATGAAGCTCATGTGCGGGGTGGAATTGATGAAGGAGCGCGGATTCTTCAGCACGCCGCTCTTGACCTGCCACGACCAGAACTGGCGCGAGATCTGGAAGGCTTCGTTGATCTCGATGGCCTTGGCGATCTGGATCTTGCCGTCCTTGTCTTCGGGCGTGTAGTTCAGTTCGGCCAGGGCCGAATGGCCGGTGCCGGCGTTGTTCCAGCCGTTGGAGCTTTCTTCGGCCACGCCATCGAGGCGCTCGACCATTTCCATCGACCAGCCCGGTTCCAGCTCATTGAGCCAGACCGCCAGGGTGGTGCTCATGATGCCGCCGCCGACCAGCAGCACGTCGACCTTCTTGACGTCCGCCGCCTGCGAAGCGGGCGTGACGACCAGCGCAACTACGAATCCCAGCAGGGCCAGGAAGGATTTTTTCAACATTGTCTAATCCATTTGTGATGAGAGAGGGCTGCCTCCCCTGCACAGTGGCGGGGAGTCGGACAACCGGTGCATGTCACAGGCCACAGCGCCTGCCGTGGAGGGCGGGCGCGAAAGCGCTGCGTCATGTGGGCCTTGCAGATCAATGCAAGCCCGGCCGGGCGTGGCCGCGCGGGGCCACGGCGCACGTACAGGCCTGTAGCCTGGGTGGTGCCTGCCGGTTTCAACTGCCTGTCCGATACCTGTCTCCGGCATTTGGGGAATGCCTGTACAAATCGTCTCCGTCAGAGCGGACCGGGATCGGGTCATGTCGAGGGGGCGCAGCGTACCACGGGACGGGAGCCCAAGGCGATTGCGGATATCCCCTATTAACGATGGTGCACAAGCATGCTCCGGGCTAGGGAATTCCCCGATATCGTGTGGGCCGTGCCTGACTGACAATGCATGAACCGCCAACACTCACCGTCCCTCATTGGGGCGCACACAAGAACGATCAGGGGCCCGTATGCAAACCGTCATCAACAAGCCGGAAAATTTCGCGTCGTATCGGTATCACGACCGGGCCTTCAATTGCGACACTGCCAAGATCCTGCCGGGCGAATATTTCTATACCGGCGAGGACATGATGATCGTGACCGTGCTGGGTTCCTGCGTCTCGGCCTGCCTGCGCGACCGCGTCAGCGGCGTGGGCGGGATGAACCATTTCATGCTGCCTGATGGCGGCGGCGAAGCCGACAGCCCGGTCTCGGCCTCGATGCGCTACGGCACCTATGCCATGGAAGTCTTGATCAACGACGTGCTCAAGGCCGGTGCCCGGCGCGAGAACCTGGAATGCAAGGTCTTCGGCGGTGGCGCGGTGCTGCGCGGCATGAACGCCATGAACGTGGGCGAACGCAATGCCGCCTTCGTCAAGAATTACCTGTCGGCCGAGAAAATCCGCGTGGTGGCCGAAGACCTCAACGACATCTGGCCGCGCAAGGTTCACTTCTTCCCGCGCACGGGCAAGGTGCTGGTCAAGAAGATCAAGGATGCCGCTGCCGATCTGGCCAGCCGTGAACGTGAATATGCGTCCAAGCTGCAGGCAAAGCCGGTGGGTGGGGAAATCGATTTGTTCTGATTCGCTCGGGACCGAGACGCGCCACTGCTGCCCCTTTCGTACATTCACGAAATTCGTCCAAGGAAATCATCGGCGTATGGTCGTCTGTATCCACGTGGATACAATGATTGCTCTCTCTAAAGGAGGGCTTCAGTGACTCACCGAAAAATCGATGGAAAAGAAGTGCGCATCTCCAACTTTGATCCGGCGAACTATCTCGACAGCAAAGAGACCATGGCAGCCTATCTGCAGACTGCGCTCGAAGAGAACGATCCTGACTTCCTGATGGCCGCACTCAATGACGTCATCCGCGCGCAGGGTATCGCGGAGGTGGCCGGCAAAGCAGGCTTGGGGCGTGAAAGCCTCTACAAGACCCTCAAGCCGGGTGCGGAGCCCAGGCTGGGCACCGTCCTTCGCTTGCTCGGAGCACTCGACCTGCGCTTGAGCATTGCCGCACCTCAGGGGGTGCGCAAAGCCAAACGATCCGGCACCGTAAAAACATCATCAGCCCAGGCTCCTGCAACAAAGAAACCGGCACCACGACGCGCCGCCATCACCAAGATGATACCGGTGAAAAAGCCCGGCACGACGCGTGCCACCAAGAGCGGAAAACAAGGCAACCCTATCTGCGCTTGAGCCCTGCGCAATCAAAGAAAATGCCGTCCGGCTCAACACCGGACGGCATTCTCACATCTCAGCCAGCTCCGGTTCCGGAGCCGTCAAGCCATCACTTCTTCAGCGTGGTCAGGCCTTGCTCAGCCAGCGCCTTCAACCACCCCAATCCCGCCGAGGTCGCCCCCGCCGGGTTGTATTCGCAACCGATCCAGCCCTGGTAACCCAGGCTGTCGATCAGCTTGAGCAGATACGGATAGTTCAGCTCACCCACATCCGGCTCATGGCGCTCGGGCACACCGGCAATCTGGATGTGGCCAATGCCGGGCATATCGCGCTTCAACTTCACGGCCACGTCGCCTTCGACGATCTGGCAGTGGTAGCAGTCGAATTGCACCTTCAGATTGGGCGCACCCACTTCGGCACAGATGGCCTGGGCATCGTCCTGGCGATTCAGGAAGAAGCCCGGAATGTTGCGGGTGTTGATCGGCTCGATCACCACGGTCAGGCCGGCGGATTCGGCCTGGTGTGCCGCATACGACAGGTTGTCCAGATACACCGCACGGTGACGCGCGCGATCCTGCTCGGGCTTGATCAGGCCGGCCATCACGTGCAGGGTCTTGTTGCCGATGACGGAAGCGTACTTCAGTGCAGTCTCGATGCTGCGCTTGAATTCGTCTTCGCGGCCCGGCAGCGAGGCGATGCCGCGCTCGCCGGCGGCCCAGTCGCCCGGGGGCGCATTGAACAGCGCCTGGGTCAGGCCATTGGCCTCCAGGCGCGACTTGATCTCTTCAGGCTGATAGTCGTAGGGGAACAGGAACTCGACGCCGGAGAAGCCATCCTTGGCGGCGGCGGCGAAGCGGTCCAGGAAATCGTGTTCCACATACATCATACTCAGGTTGGCGGCAAAACGCAGCATCGGATTCTCCTTGGTAACGAAGGGGCCAGTGTAGCGCGAACACTCTTGCGCGCGTCCACACAGGCAGAAGGTGCAGAAAACGTCAAAGCCCGCAGGCACAGGCATGCGGGCTTTGAACGGGACATCACATTACTTGTTGACCATGCTTGGCTTGGTGGCCAGCGTGGCAATCGAACCCACCACCAGCATCACTGCCAGCATGTACATGCCGGTAGCGTTGTTGTGGGTCAGGTCCTTCAGGTAGCCGATCAGGTAGGGGCTGACGAAACCGGCCAGGTTGCCCACCGAGTTGATGGCGGCAATACCGACGGCCGCCGCAGCGCCCGACAGGAAGGCAGTCGGCAGCGACCAGAACAGCGGTGCGCAGGTCAGCACGCCGGCCGCGGCCAGCGACAGCGATGCGATCGAGACCGCGGTGTTGTCGGCGAACAGCGCCGCACCCACGAAGCCCACGCCACCCATCAGGGCCGGGATCACCAGATGCCAGCGACGCTCACGCATGCGGTCGGCGCTGCGGCCGATCAGGTTCATGGCGATGATGGCGCAGCCAAACGGAATGGCCGACAGCAGGCCGATTTCCAGGTTGCCCTTCACACCGGTGGCCTTGACCAGGGTCGGCATCCACAGCGTCAGGCCGTATTGACCCATGACGAAGGAGAAGTAGATCAGGCACATCAGCCAGACACGCGCATCCTTGACGATGGCGCCGAAGCCGTGCTTGCTTTCCTTGCCCTTGGCATCGCCGTCGATGTCGGCTTGCAGGCTGGCCTTCTCTTCATCGGAGAGCCACTTGGCGCTCTTGACGTCGTTGTCCAGATACATCACCGTGGCCACGCCGATCAGGACCGCCGGAATGGCTTCGATCAGGAACATCCACTGCCAGCCTTCCAGGCCGCCATTGTTGTGGAACGCATCCATGATCCAGCCCGACAGCGGGTTGCCCAGGATGCCGGCCACCGGAATGCCGGACATGAAGACCGCGATCACCTTGGCACGGCGGTGCGAAGGGAACCAGTAGGTCAGGTACAGGATGATGCCGGGATAGAAACCGGCTTCGGCCAGGCCCAGCAGGAAGCGCAGGACGTAGAACTGGGTCGCGTTCTGCACGAACATGAAGGCCGCCGAGAGGATGCCCCAGGTGATCATGATGCGGGCGATCCAGATGCGCGCGCCGACCTTGTGCATCAGGATGTTGCTGGGCACTTCAAAGAGGAAGTAGCCGATGAAGAACAGGCCAGCGCCGAGACCGAAGACGGTCTCGGAAAAACCCAGGTCCTGCGACATCTGCAGCTTGGCGAAGCCGACGTTGACGCGATCCAGATACGCGATCACGTAGCACAGCATCAGGAACGGCATGATGCGCCAGAAGACTTTCTTGTACAGTCCGTCCTTGGATTTGTCGTTGACGTCGAGTCCGACGCCGGAAGTGCTTGCGGTGGTCATGGTGTTACATCTCCCTAAGAGTGTCGCGGCTGTCTATGCACGGCCGCTGGTTGCTTGGTGCCCGTGGTCTGACGGGCAATTTATGGATTCAATCGGACCCGCGTGCCGCTCCTTGCGGAACGGCACACAGGCCGGCATTGATTGGCCGGTCTTGTGCCGGCTTGACTGCCACTTGCACCCACCACCTTCCGTTGGGCGCAAGCGGGGCATGGCGGACTGGCTGCGTCCGCCATGACGTGTTGTTGCTATGGGTTGCTGAAGCTGCCTGAGCGCTACCGTTACTGCTACCAGCGCGCCTTGAAGGTGTCGCGCAAGTCCTGCAGCGCGGGCTCTTCCAGCGGCGTGGCACGGCCACCGGCCAGGTGCCACAGCTTGGCGGTTTCTTCCAGTTCTTCCAGGGCGAAGGCGGCCTTGGAGACCGAGCTTTCCCACACCACCGGACCGAGCCGCTCCAGCAGCACGCCGCGCACTTGCGTGGCGATCTTCGCCACCTGCTCGGCCACTTCCGGCGCGCCCGGACGGGCATAGCGGATCAGCGGGATGTGGCCGACCTTCATCACGTAATACGGGGTGATGGGCGGCAAGACATCCTGCTCGCTGTAGACGCCGTTGATGGTCAGCGATACCAGATGCGTGGAGTGCGTATGCACCACCGCATGCATCTCGGGATTGTTGTCGTAGATGGCGCGATGCAGGACCAGGGTCTTGGAGGGCTTGTCGCCCGAGACCCATTCCCCTGCCGCATTGACCTTCGCAATGGCCGCCGGATCGAGGAAACCGAGGCAGGCGTCGGTCGGCGTGATCAGCCAGCCGTCATCGAGACGTGCGCTGATGTTGCCGGCCGACCCGACGGTATAGCCACGCTGATAGAGCGAAGCGCCGATGCGGCAGATCTCTTCGCGCAGCGCGCTTTCGTTGGTGTTGCGGCTCATGCCGTCTTCCCGTCGAGATAGCGCAGTGCCTTCTCGAAGAAATCGACGCTGCCGAAATTGCCCGACTTCAATGCCAGCGCAACCGGTTGTTCATCCAGCGTGGCGGTCGCCGGCACGCCCGGATCAATCTGCGGGCCGATGCGCAGGGCGCGCACATCCAGCGCCTGCACCACCGCACCGGAGGTCTCGCCACCGGCCACCACGAACTGGCGCACGCCACGTTGCTTCAAGCCAGCGGCGATCGATGCCAGCGCCTGTTCGACCAGGTGACCGGCCTTGGCGACGCCCAGTTCTTTCTGCACGGCCTTGACTTCATCGGGCGTGGCGGTCGCGTAAATCAGTACCGGCTCGTTCTTGATACGTTCATCGGCAAAGGCCAGCGCCTGTGCCACCACGTCTTCGCCACGGGCCAGGGCCAGCGGGTCGATGCGGAAGGCGGGACGCTTGGCCTTCCATTCGGCCACTTGCGCATTGGTCGCCTTGGAGGCGGAACCGGCCAGCACTACCGACAGGCCATCGACCTTGGGCAGTTGCGCGGCTTCACCGGCAGCAGTCAGCAAACCGGCGCGGCGGAAGTTCTCGGGCAGGCCCAGGGCCACGCCGGAACCACCGGTGATGAGCTTCAGTTCGGCGCAGGCTTCGCCCAGCGTGAACAGGTCCTTGTCGGAGACAGCGTCTGCGATGGCCATCTTGACGCCTTCGCCGCGCAGGGCGGTGAAGCGTTCCTGCGTGGCGGCCGCGCCGCGTGCCACGGTGTCGTAGCGCACCAGGCCGACCTTGGATTCGGTCTGGCGCTGCAGGACGCGCACCAGGTTGGCATCGGTCATCGGGGTCAGCGGATGGTTTTCCATGCCCGATTCATTCAACAGCGCATCGGCCACGAACAGGTAGCCGCGATAGATGGTGCGGCCGTTTTCCGGGAAGGCCGGGCAGGCGATGGTGAAGTCCTCGCCCAGTTCCTTCATCAGCGCATCGGTCACCGGACCGATGTTGCCTTCGTCGGTGGAATCGAAGGTGGAGCAGTACTTGAAGAAGAACTGCGTGCAGCCCTGCTGCTGCAGCCAGCGCAGTGCGGCCAACGATTGCTCGATGGCTTCGGCAGCGGGAATGGTGCGCGACTTCAGTGCGATCACCAGCGCGTCAGCCGCCACGGCCGGCATTTCGCTGGGCACGCCGATGGTCTGCACGGTGCGCATGCCGCCGCGCACCAGCATGTTGGCCAGGTCAGTCGCGCCGGTGAAATCGTCGGCGATACAACCGAGCAAGGGACGGGATGTGGACATGAAAACTCCTCGATTCAGATGCAGGGACGACGCTGGATTACTTGGCCTTGGCCGGCGGCAGGTCGATGCCGGGGAAGATCTTGATGACGGCCGAATCATCCTCGCCGCCATGACCGGCGGTGGAAGCCATCATGAACATCTGGTGCGCAGCGGCCGACAGCGGCAGCGGGAATTTGCTGCGGCGGGCGGTATCGAGCACCAGGCCCAGGTCCTTGACGAAGATGTCCACGGCCGACAGCGGGGTGTAGTCACCGTTGAGGATGTGCGGCACGCGGTTTTCGAACATCCAGGAATTGCCGGCGCTGTGGGTGATGACGTCATACAGTGCATCCGGATTGACGCCTTCGCGCAGGCCCAGGGCCATGGCTTCAGCGGAGGCGGCGATGTGCACGCCGGCCAGCAGCTGGTTGATGATCTTGACCTTGGAGCCGATGCCGTGGGTGTCGCCCAGGCGATAGACCTTGCCGGCCATGCCGGCCAGCACGTCTTCGATCTTGGCGTAGACGTCGGCGGGACCCGAAGTCATCATGGTCATCTCGCCGGAAGCGGCGCGCGCGGCACCACCGGAGACCGGTGCGTCCAGCAGCAGCAGGTTCTTTTCTGCCAGGCGCTTGCCCAGCTCGACGGCGAAGTCGGGCGCCACGGTGGCGCTGGAGATGACGACGCTGCCCGGCTTCATGGCGGAGACGGCACCGTTTTCACCGAAGAGCACCATCTCGGTCTGGGCGGCATTGACCACCAGGGTGATGACCACATCGACTTTCGCGGCCAGCTCGGCCGGGTTGGCACAGGCCACGCCACCGGCGGCGGCGAACTTGTCCAGGACTTCCTTGCGCACGTCGCAGGCATGCACATTGAAACCGGCACGCAACAGCGAGCTGGCCACGCCATAACCCATGGCTCCCAAACCGATCACACCTACATTCTTGGACATAATTGCCTCCGCATTGATGACGCCGCTGCCGCTCTTGACGGGCAGGACATTGCGCCGGGTTGATGATGCAACGCCGGCAAAGGCCGGCGTCAGAATTTCAAATTTCGTAAAACTTATAAACCGTTTAAATCGTTTAAAACATTCAAATCATTTGCTGCCGTTCAAGCCGGGACACTCTCTTCAGGACTGTCCCTGGCTCAAGCGCCGTGCCGCGTTGAACATGTGGGTCTGGGCGGCATTGCGGGCCGCCATTTCATCACCGGCGCGAATGGCTGCGACGATCGCCTCATGCTCTTCGCGCACCTGGCGCGAGAAATCCTCATACCGCGCTTCATTGCCACGCGTCACCGCCGTGGCCGCTTCCAGATACTGGGAAAGGAACTCCAGCGTCTTGATGAAGTACGGATTGCGCGTGGCCTGGGCCAGTGCGCGATGGAAGGCCACATCGGCGGCCACGCCATCACCGCCTGCGGCCACATCGGCCCCGATCTGCACCAGCGCCGCGTCAATCGCCTGCAGGTCTTCCGCACTGCGGCGCTTGGCCGCCTGGGCGGCGACTTCGGCCTCGATGGCACGGCGCAGCTCGACGATCTGCAGCACCGCCTCGGGCGAACTGACCTCGGTGTAATCGATGCGCAGCGGCTTGATGCCGGCCTGCTCGGTCACGAAGACGCCGCTACCCTGGCGCGGTTCGACCACGCCTTCATGTTTCAGGCGCGCGATGGCTTCGCGCACCACCGTGCGGCTCACACCGAACTGCTGCGCCAGCACCGCCTCGGTGGGCAGCTTGCTGCCCCGGGGGAAGGCACCGGCGTCGATGTTTTCCAGCAATTGCCTGGCCACAGTGTCGCTGAGCGCCTGTGCGGGGATCTTCTGAAACATGCTGTCTCGCGGTCGTTATCGTAAAGTTATCCGGTCATCATACAAATTTATTTTGAACGGGGCAATCCGATTTTTTCTCTTTACCGGGAGTAACACCCCCGTTTGGCAAACAATATGCGCAGTTGACGGAACTTGACGTGATATATGCAGCAGTTCGCTCCAGACATCAAGAATACGAATATCTCTGCCAAGGCTGCGCCAGCAGGCCGGGGGCTCTACAATCAGGGCTTTCCTGCCACGGATGTGCCGCATGCCCTACGATCTCTCGGACAAGCTCGTCATCGGAATCTCTTCCCGCGCCCTCTTCGATCTCGAAGTGGAGAACGCCATCTACGACCAGCAGGGTGTGGATGCTTATGCGCAGTACCAGCGTGATCACGAGAATGATCCGCTGCAGCCCGGCACGGCCTTCCCGCTGGTCAAGGCGCTGCTGCAGTTGAATGAACTGATTCCGGAACGCCGTCTGGTGGAAGTGGTGGTCATCTCGCGCAACACGCCCGACACCGGCCTGCGCGCCTTCAATGCCATTGCCGCCCACAAGCTCGACATCAGCCGTGCGGCCTTCACCGGCGGCGGACCGACTGCGCCTTATCTGCAGGCCTTCAAGATCGACCTGTTCCTCTCGCGCGATACCGGCGACGTGCAGGAAGCCATCGATGCCGGCGTGGCGGCGGCCCAGTTGTATGCCGCGCCGCTGGACTACAGTGCGCCGGACAAGCAGATCCGGATTGCCTTTGATGGCGATGCCGTGCTGTTCTCGGCGGAGTCCGAGCGCATCTTTGCGGAGAAGGGGTTGGAGGCCTTTGCGCGGCATGAACAGCGCCATCGCAAGAAGGCCATGAAGGAAGGGCCGTTCGCCAAATTGCTGCTGGCCTTGTCGGCGATCCAGAAACAGTTTCCGCCCAAGCAGTGCCCGGTGCGCATCGCCATCGTCACGGCACGCAACAGCCCGGCGCACCAGCGCGTCATCCATACCTTGCGGACCTGGAATGTGACGGTGGATGAAGCCTTCTTCCTGGGCGGGCTGAACAAGGCGGAAGTACTGCAGGCCTTCGGCGCGCACATGTTCTTTGATGACCAGGAGGGGCATGTGCAGAAGGCGGCCGTGGTGGTGCCGTCGGGGCGGGTGCCTTACAAGGGAGGCACGCTGGAAGGGGCACGTGCGGCGCGGGGGCGGGCGGCCAAGGGCTGAAGAAGAGAGGCGAGGGAAAGAGAAACCAACGATCTCATCCCGCCTCGCACACGGACAATGCCGCCGATCACAATTGCGCTGACACCTCTCCACACCTGCGGATCCATCTCAGGCAAGGCTGTCTCAAAAAATCGGATGGATCGCAATCATCGCGGATGATGTTCCGAAAACGTCCATTTCCTCGTCATCGCCCACCTGCAGTCTCGCCCTGCAGGCCAGCGCCGCCGAACGATGACAGAATCAGCCATCAGGCCCGCCCTGCTTGAGCCGCAGCAGCGCCCCATGTGCATTGCGCATCAGGATCTCCGGGTATCTCTCGACCAGAACATTGAGGCCGGGTACGATCCTCTGCAACGAGGTGGCAATGGCCATCTCCGTCACGTCCTCGCTCCACAAGATCTTTTGTATGAAAAGAACGGCACCGATCTCTCCGACCAGATCGACACAGGTCTGAAACTCGAACGCATCCTGCGCTTCGCCGTAGCACCGCTTGATCACATCATTCAGTTCTTGCGCCAGCGCATGCGCTGCCGGCGAGTCAGCCTGGCCAACGGCCGATTCAAAAACCGCACAGAGCCGATCCAGTTCTTCGGCCAGCCTGATGGTGCTGTTGACGACTTTGCGCAGGTCTTCCAGCGACAGCGCTGTCCGGGGTGGCTGGTCATCCTTGCTCATTGCGCCTGCCCCTCCGGCGCAAGCACCGCCACGCTCGGATCGGCCGGAAGTCGAAAACGGCCTACCAATGTCGATAACAGACCAGCCTGGTCCTGCAGCCCCTGCGACGCCGCTGCGGCTTGCTCTACCAGGGCCGCATTCTGCTGAGTTACCCCATCCATCTGTCCGATCGCAAAGTTGATCTCCGTGATGCCTTTGCTCTGATCGTCGCTGGCGCGCGCAATCTCGGCAACGATGGCGGTAACCTGCTCGACGCTGCCGACCACGCTCCTCATCGTCTCTCCCGCTTGCTGGACCAGCAGGCTGCCGACCCCTACTTGCTCTACCGTATCGTCGATCAGCCCCTTGATTTCTCTTGCCGCGGTCGCAGAGCGTTGTGCCAGATTGCGCACTTCCGCTGCCACCACGGCAAACCCCCTTCCCTCGTCACCCGCACGAGCCGCCTCTACCGCAGCATTGAGCGCAAGGATATTGGTCTGGAACGCGATCCCGTCGATGACGGCGATGATTTCGACGATACGCGTCGAGGCCTGTTTGATTGCCGACATGGTCGTGACCACTTCAGTGACGACCTGTCCCGCCTCTCCCGCCACGGTTGAAGCATTCACAGCCAGCGCATCTGCCTGGCGCGAATGGGCACTGGCCTGCACGATGCTGCTGGTGATCTGCTCCATGGCCGCCGCCGTCTGCTGCAACGAACTGGCCTGCTCCTCCGTGCGCGAAGACAGATCGATGTTGCCGCTGGCAATCTGACGTGATGCCGTGGCTACATTCTCGGCACCTGACTTGACGCCATTGAGAATCAGCCGAAGCTCCTCGTTCATATGCCGCAGAGCGGCGATCACCTGTCCCGTTTCATCGTTGCCGGACAACGCAATCTCGGTGCACAGGTCGCCCGCAGCGACCGTATTGGCGATCCTCGCTGCGAGGATGAGCGGCTGCGAGATGGCCCGCGCGACGATCATTGCGAGCCCACCCCCGATCAGGAGTACGGTCAGCAGCGCAAAGCAGATCAAGGTCTGCGACTCCCCATAGATACGATTTGTGTCAGCGGCGGACTGATCGCCACCTCGCCGATTGACGTTCGCCAACGTATCAACATCCTTGAGCAGCGAGAAATAGATGTCCGAAGATTCGCCCGCAAAGATGGTGCTGGCCAGATCGAGGCGACCGTCTGCCAGCGCCGCCATGAAGGCAGCGTGGTGCTGCAGCAATCGTTTGATCCGCAGACTGGCCTCCGGATAGACGTCCTTCTCTTCGGGCTCGGAGATCTGCCCCTCGTAGGTGTTGAGCGCAGTTTTGAGATCATTGAGGATATCCAGTGTGCGCCCGGTGAGTTTCTTGGCCTGAACGTGATCGCCTGCATACACGATCAGTTGCGCTTCATTGCTGCGCAGGCGCGCCAGCAGCAGCTTGATCTCACCTAGTGTCTTGATGCTGGGCAGCCAGTTGGTCGCCAGTTCGTTGGCCGATGCATTGACACGATGCAGCTGCCAGATGGAAAACAGACCGATACTCGTCGTGAACAACAAGATCAGACTGAACGAGATGACGAGCTTCTTGGCGATCTTGAGATCACGAAATTTCTTCACACTACCCCCGAATTATTGATGAATGGCCAAATCGGGACTGATTCACTTGAGGCGGGCGACCGATCGCACCAGCTCGCGATGCCGCATTTCCATCGCTTCCTTTCTCACGGAAGCCCAGAGAGAAACGGCAAGACTCTCATCTGCAACAGACAATGTTGACCTATCCTTCCGGGCTGCACGAGGAGACACTCGCTTCAGGGAGAAGAGCCCCCGAACAAGGTAGCAGCTGTCGTTCGCAATCCTTGCCCGAGAGCGCATCAGCATTGACGTACAGCGCAGTCACATCACAAGATGACAATAAATGACGGTGGCCCGCACATTACTCGCCGCTCGGTGTGCGCGCCACCGCACGACGCACTTCATTGGGCGTCTGGCCGAACGCCGCCTTGAACACCCGGCAGAAATGGCTGATGGAAGCGAAGCCCTTGCTATAGGCGATTTCCGAAATACGCAGATGATTGAGAGCGGGATCGGACAGCATTTTCTGACAGGCCTCAAGCCGCCTCTGGAGAATGAAGCGTGAGACCGGCATGTCCTCCTGCTGAAAAAGAGAATGCAGGTGGCGTACGGAGATGCGATGGGCCGCAGCGATGGTACCGGGATCAAGCCTCTCGTCATGCAAATGGCGAAGAATGTATTCCCGAATCAATTGCAGTTTGACGGACGCATTATCGAGTGCCGCGCGGGTATCGTGATGAAGCAGGGCATTGACCAGTTCGAGCAGGGAACGACTGGCAGCACCGGCCACACGAGGATCGAGATGCATGAGCTCACTGGCCATCGCGCGCATCTGATTGACCAGGAGGTAGCCGATCCCATGACGCCCCTCACGCAGCCCGCCCGCAGGAGGTTCCTTGTGCTCGGGAAAACGATCTCTCAACAGACGCCATGGCAGCATCAGCGTCACCTTGTGCAAGGTCTGGATCACCTCGAACCGCGTCGCATCGGCGGTAGTCCATACGATCAGATCACCCGCGCCCACTTGCAGACGCTGACCTGCTGTATCGAAGCGTTCAGCACCACTCTCTGCAAGCTGGATACCGATATAGAGATCGTCATCCCTCCTGAGCGTTTGGTAATCGCGTTCGCCCTCGCACGGACCGCAGATCGTATTGATGAGCAAGAGCTCATTGAATTCATGTCTGACAAGGTGTGCACGAAACTCGGGAGAAACGGGCTTGGTCAGCTTCCATTCCCGGTAGGATCGGCGCAGCTCCGCTTGCCAGGCGTCCGTTCTTTCAGCAGGAGGAATCTCTTCGCTGAGCCAGGATTGCGTCTTCCTTTTGCGATACATGGCGAGCTCCTTTCACTTCCATGCTCGCATCTGATGCTGACAAAAGAATGACGAATGACGACGCCGCAAAAGCGGCGGAGGGCTGGATGAAATTGCCGGTCTTGCTACCTCCGCGGACCGCTTGTCTGCAAGATGAAAGCCCGCGTGGTGAGATACAGCACCCCCCCATTGAGCAAATGCCAGAACATGTGTGTCCCGATGCTCACGTACTGACAAGCCACCATGTCCAGCGACCGCAACACCAGCGACAGCGTAAATACACCGGTGGCCAGCAGCAGGATCCCTGGCTCCACCTTGCGCATACGCCAGTGATACACGCCCAGCCCGCCAATGAACAGCCACGCCGATCCATACGACGCCACCGAACCATTGAGCCACTGATCCGGCAGCATGCCGACGCCATACGTGACGACAAAGAAGAACAGCACCCAGCCCATCGTCACCAGCCAGCTGCAGCGCGCCACCTGGCGCACATAGAAGGCCAGGAACAGCACCTGATAGACCGAAATCGGAATGACATCGGCGAACAAGGCCCAGCGTTGCGCAAAGGTGTGGAAAAGAAAACTGCCCACGCCGATCACGGCCACCATCAGCGTCAGGATCCGTGACATCACCACGCCACCGCGTTCCTGCGGCAACGGCAAGCGCCACAGGAAATACGCCGCAAGCAGGAAGGCGAGATTGGAAAGGGCATTGACGGGCTCAGCCCAGAAGGCGGTGCTGAGGCGTTCGCAATACAGGTCTACCGGGGAAAGAAGCGATGCGGTCATGGTGTGTGTCGCGCTGGTCGTCGCAGATCAAGGGGGAATCGTAACCGGCGATCAAGAAGCCACCTGTTCACGATGCAGCCGCCATGATCCGCGAAGCCGCAGAATTTTTCCAGTCGCGCTTTACTGTCCTTGCGTGTCCGCCCCGATCACCCTGCCCGGCCGCCCCGCCAGCCAGCCCAGTACGCCCATCAGTACTGCACCGCCGGCACACAGCGCCAGCACCAGCGTCCATCCCCCGCTGGCATCATGCAGTCGCCCCATGAGGATGGGCCCGGCGGCCGCCAGCAGATAGCCCACGCTTTGCGCCATGGCCGACAGTACAGCAGCCTGTGGTGGTGTCGATACGCGCGTACCGACAAAGGCCAGCCCCAGGATCAGCACCGCGCCCGTCCCGAATCCGAACAGCGGCACCCAGATGATGGACGCCTGCGGCCACGCAATGAGGCCGATGAGGCTCAGGACAGTCGCAGCCGACATGCTCACCGCCACCGGGCGATGATCGCGCATGCGCGGACCCAGCGGCACCAGCAGCAAGCCCGGCAAGGCCGAGGCCAGCTGCATCAGGCCATGCAGGTTGCCCGCCTCCACCGCACTGTGCCCATTGGCCGCGAGGATGGAAGGCAACCATGCCGTCACCACGTAATACACCAGCGAATTGGTCCCGAGGAAGAAAGTCACCTGCCACGCCAACGGCTGGCGCCACATCGACGCCGCACGTGCAGGCGCAGTGGCCGGGCGCGTAGCACGCCGCAATTGCGGTAGCCAGACCAGTACCGTCACCACCGGCAATGCAATGAAGGAAGCCAGCGCCCACGCCCAGCCCAGGCCCGCCGCCAGCGGCACCGCACAGACCGAGCCGAGCGCCGAAGCACCGCCCATGGTGAGCGCATAGATGGCCGTCATGCGCGTGAGGTCATCGGGAAAATCGCGCTTGAGCAAGCTGGGCAAGAGCACGTTGCCGCCGGCAATCCCGCAGCCGATCACGCAGGTCCCGGCCAGCAAGGCCGCCACCGATCCCGAAGAGCGCAGCACGATACCGCCCGCAATCAACAGCAAGGCCAGCAGGAGCGTGCGCTCCAATCCGAGGCTGCGCGCCACGCGGGCCGCCAGCGGCGAGACCAACGCAAAGCACAGCAGTGGCAAGGTCAGCATCAGCCCGGCGGCACCGGCCGAGAGGGCGAAGGTCTGTTGCAGCAGCCCCATCACCGGCCCCACGGCCGTGACCGGTGCGCGCAGATTGGCGGCGATCAGCAGGATGCCTGCAATTAGCCAGACACTGCGATGAACAGGGCGAACGTGAGGAGGATGCGTGGCGTGCATGGCGGGCGTGATGAAGGCAATGATTGATCGAAAGCAGCGAGCGCCCAGCTTAGCCAATCGCAGCCTGTACGAATTTGGCTACAATGCCAGACTATTGCTAAAAACGGTCAACCCTGCTCACGATGGCCTCTCTCTACGCCAGCTTGGTCGAACACGATCCGGACCGCCTCGACGCCGCGGTCACGGCCCTGCGCGTGCATACCAGCCAGAGCGAGCGCGAGACACCTTTCCACAGCCATCGCAAGGGCCAGCTGGTGGTGGCCCTGCGCGGCGCGGTCACTTGCGAGACGGCGCAGGGCATGTGGATCGTGCCGCCGCAGTCGGCGGTCTGGATTCCGCCGGGGGTGCCGCACAGCAACCGCGTCACGCTGGACGGCCAGCTGTGCTTCCTCTTCATCGCGCCACATGCAGCCAGCATGCCGGACCAGTGCTGCACGCTGGCGCTGTCGCCCCTGCTGGTGCAGATGATCTGCCACCTCGCCGAGCAGCGCCAGGACTACGCCCCGCACGAGCGCACCGCGCGCCTGGCCTCGGTACTGGTGGAAGAACTGGAACACAGCCAGCGCCACGCCCTGCCCCTGCACCTGCCCGTGCCGCAGCATTCGCGCTTGCGTGCGATTGCTCGCCACCTGGCCGAACAACCGGCCGACCGCAGCACGGTGGCCGAATGGGGCCAGCGCCATGCGATGAGCGAGCGGACTTTTGCGCGCTTCGTGCAGGCCGAAACCGGCATGAGCTTCGGCCGCTGGCGGCGGCAGATCCACCTGATGCTGGCCCTGCAATGGCTGGCCTCGGGCAGCTCGGTGCAGCGCGTCTCGCAGGACCTGGGCTATGAATCGGTGAGTGCCTTCATCACCATGTTCCGCAATACCTTGGGCAAGCCGCCCGCGCGCTACATGGCGCAGCGCCAGGCACCGCTTGCCCGCCCCGCTTCTTCCCCACCGGCCAGCCCGGCGGCCCCCTACTTCCAACCGACACGGAACGCCTCATGGAAACCGAACTGAAACTGCTGCTCGCCCCCGAGCACACCAAGGCCTTCATCCGTCATCCGCTCATCAAGCGCTACGCCCAGGCCGCGCCACGCATCAAGGACCAGACCGGCACCTACTTCGATACGCCCGAGCTGCTGCTGCGCCAGAACGAAGCCGGACTGCGGGTGCGTCGGACCGGAAATGAATATATCCAGACCCTCAAGGCAGGCGGTGGCGTCAGTGGCGGCCTGCACCAGCGCAATGAATGGGAGTCGCTGGTCGAAGGTGAACAACCTGACCTGCCGGTGCTGCGCGAGCTGGCGGCCTCCGACGAAGCCTGGGCCAGGAAGGTGTTCTCCGACAAGACCGCTGCGCAGTTGACGCCCATTTTCAGCACCCGCATCCAGCGCATGGTGTGGGACCTGGACCTGCCGGATGGCAGCGAGGTCGAATGCGTACTCGACCAGGGCACGGTAGAACACGGAGAGCTCAAGGCGGAGGTCTGCGAAATCGAACTGGAACTCAAACGGGGCGAGGCCAGCGCCCTCTTCGATTTCGCACTGCAGCTGCTGCAGACCCTGCCGCTGCGCATCGGCATCCAGAGCAAGGCGCAGCGCGGCTATGGATTGTTCCACCAGGCGCGCCGTGCGCAGCAGGGCATCGCCGCGACCTCGTCGGCCAGCCGCGCCAAGCCGCTGCAGCTGACCCGCAAGATGCCGGTGGAGCAGGCTTTCCTGGCGGTGGTCAACAATTGCGTGGAGCAGATCCAGGCTAACGACATCGCTGATCAGGACAGCGACGATATCGAACGCCTGCACCAGATGCGCGTGGGCCTGCGCCGCCTGCGCTCGGCCTTCACGCTGTTCGAGCCCGTCATTGCCCTGCCCGCTGCCCTGGCCGCTGAATTCGACTGGGTCTCGCAAGCCATCGGCCATGCACGTGACTGGGATGTACTGGCCACGCAAACGCTGACCACGCTGCCACCGCACGCCGTCGGCGCCATCGATCTGGAACGGGTGCGCCATGCCGCGCTGGTGGAAGCCGGCAAGGAACATGCACTGGCGGTACAGGCCGTGGCTTCGCCGCGCTATACCGCGCTGGTCCTGCAGTTCAGCCGCTGGCTGCTGACCTCTGGCTGGCGCGATGGCCTCGGCGAGGCGGGACAGGAAGCCCTCTCGCAAGCGCTTTTCCGCTATGCACGGCAGATGCTGCGGCGGGATGAGAAACGCCTCAACAAGCGCGGTGCGCATCTCGAAGAAAACGACCGCGCTCGCCACCGTACCCGCATCGCTGCCAAGAAGATGCGCTACGACATCGAGTTCTTCCAGGCGCTGTATGGCGAGAAGAGCAGCCGCCCCTACCTGAAAGCCTTGTCACGCCTGCAGGAGCAACTGGGCCTGCAGAACGACCTGGTGGTGGCCGATGCCCTGCTGCAGCAACTGCAGCAGAAGCAGGTACGCCTGGCCCCGAGCATCGCCTACGCGCGCGGCTTCCTGGCCGGCCAGGTCAACGATGGCCACGAGCGCATGCATCGCCTGTGGAAAAAATGGAAGGCGCAGGAGTTGCCTCAGTGAGTACCGCAATGAGTGCTGCAATGAGCGCGCTCATTGCAGCATGAAGGTCTCATACTCCAGCAGTTCCAGCTTGCGGGTGAGCAGCACGAAACCGGCCAGCACCACCACGAACACCGCCAGTGCAAATCCGAAACCGTAGAAGGTCGGACCCAGGCGCAGCGACAGCGCGGTGAGCGCGAAGTTGAGCACCACCAGTCCCCCGCACAGGCCCAGCACGATGCGGCGCTTGTCGAGATAGAAGAAGACGTTGAGGATGCCCAGCAGCACCACCTGCAGGCTGGCCGCGATGACGTCGATGTAGAGCAGCGGCAGGTAGAGCGTGGAAATGCCCAGCCACTTCAGGATGGACTCACCCGTCACCATCAGCAGCAAAGTGGTGATGGCCTGGATCTTGATGATTTCCAGCAGGCCCAGGCGCACCGTTTCCACCATGCCGTTGCGGTGCTTCTCGATGGTTTCGAGCGAGGCACCGGTGCGCACGGCCTCGTAGAAGGCATCGTAGTCCTCGACGAAATCGGTCTCCATGCGCAGCAGGAAAATGGCCATGCCGGGAATGATGGAAAGGTAAGCCAGGAACACCGGCAGGTCATAGATCACCGAGGCGCGCAGCGGACCGATGATGGCCTGGCTGGTCTCGGGCGTGTACCAGAACATGGCCTTGTCGATCCAGATCGCGGTGTTGTAGAGCAGGCCGATGGCCATGAGCGAGGGATAGAGTTTCTTGCGCTCATAAAACTCGAAGGAGATGAAGCGGTCCGACGGAAAATTGCGCAGGATCAGCGCCATCATCGCCATGAGCAGCACCGCCTGGCCGATCACGAATCCGCCCATCAAACCCTCCAGCCCCAGCGGCCGCAACAGCAGCGCCGCCACCACCGTGATGGTGTAGCCCAGTGCATAAATCCAGAAGATGGCCTTGTACTGCTTCATCCCCGACAGGAAGATGGTGGCGATCCAGATGTTGCACATGATGATGAAGGCCGCCAGCAACAGCAGCCGGTACAGCGCACTCTGCTGCGGGAACAGGAAGGCCACCGCCAGCAGGCCCAGCACGCCGCCCACCACCGTCACCGCCATCGACACCGAATGGAAATTGGGCAGGATGGCGTGATTGTCCTTTTCAAACAGGCGGTCCGCTGCGAAGCGCGTCAAGGCCAGCTGGAAAATGCCGGTGAAGATCAGCGACAGCGAAATCACGTAGGTGATGCTGACCTGGAATTGCACGATGGCCAGCTTGGGCATGTTCACCGTATAGCTCACCAAACCGATGACCAGGATGCCGACGATGGACATGATCCACGGCCCCGAACTGATCAGGGCCGCATAGGAATACGCCTGCATCAGCGAGAGCAGGCTGTCGCGCTTCAATATCTTGCGCAGTTCAAAACCGATACCGGCCATGGCGGTCCTCGTCAGTGCCGCACCGGGCAGCGCAACGGCTGTCCGGAGGCGGCGTCGCTGTCCGGCCCACCCTGCGCCAGCGAACGCTGGTACAGCTCACGGTAGGCACCGAACATCATGTCCTGGGTGTAATAACGCTCCACGCGCGCAATGCCTGCGGCCTGGGCCGCGTGCCAGCGCTGCGGATCGGTCAGCAGTTTCAATGCCGCGTCGGCCAGCGCCTGGGGCTGGGCGATGCCGACCACATCCCCCGCTGCGCCCAGCGCCTGGTCTTCTTCCGACAGTCCATACAGCAGCTGGCGGCACGATCCCACATCGGTGGCAACGGCCGGCACACCGGCCGCAAAACCTTCCAGCAGCACCAGTGGCAAGGCCTCGCTGATGCTGGAGAGCACCACTAGTCCGATCTTGGGCATGAGCTCGTCGATCTTCTGGAAACCGAGGAACTTGACCTTGTCGGTCAGGCCCAGGCCATCGGCAATCGCATGGCACTCACCGGCATAGGCCGGGTCTTCATCTTCCGGTCCGGCGATCCAGGCTTCGGCCTCCGGATACTGGTTGACCACGGTACGCATGGCACGGATGAAGGTCTTCACATCCTTGATCGGCACCACCCGGCCCAGCAGGCAAAGCACCGGCGGAATCTTCTCGCTGCGCAATGCGCGCAGCTTGGACAGGCGCGGCAGGTCAATGCCGTTGGGGATATTGCGCGTGCGCTCGGCCGGTGCGCCGTCATGGATCTGGCGCAGACGGTTGGTCTCGTAGAGCGCGACGATGTCGTTGGACGCCTGGTAGCACAGCCGGCCCAGCGCCTCGAAGAAGCGGATCCACATCTCGCGGAAGTAGGGAATCTGCGAGGCATCCTTTTCGAAGACGTTGCGGTTGTCGCGAATCCACTCGCTCTGGAACAGGTCGATCTTGCGTTCCTTGGTGTAGATGCCGTGTTCGGAAAGGATCAGCGGACGACCGGTCTGCATCTTCATCAGCGCCCCGAGGAAGCCCGCGTAACCGGTGGAGATGGTGTGATAGCAGCGCGCCGGGATCAGCTGGCGCGCCACGCGGGCCAGGGTCCATACCGGCTGGTGCATGATGCGCACGGTCCAGAAGTAATCGACGAAGGAAGGATCGGTGCAGAAGATGCGGTATTGCGAAGCGAGGTAATCCCAGGAACGCTTGCTGAAGAGGAAGGTGTCCTGGTCCATCTTGCCCCCATCTTCCATCATCGGAATCAGCTCACCCAGTTGCGCCACCAGCGCCGAATGCGAGGTGGCATCGGTGCGATCGTAGGCGCGGAACATGGCATGCAGTTCGTCGATGCGTTCGAAGGCGGCTGCATCGCCGCGCGAACGCACCACCTGCGTCGCCGAGAGATGTTCGTGGATGAAGTGCGTTTCCAGATGGACCACGTTGTCCGGCAGTGCGTACTTGGGGGTGCCGTAATCTTCCGGCCGGCTGCCGATGAAGCACAGGCCGAAACGGATCTCGGGAAAACCCCGGATGATCTGGTTGACCCAACTTGACACGCCACCGCTCACATACGGGAAGGTCCCTTCCAGCAGCAGCATGACGTCGCAGTCCTTGGCGCGGCGCTGGTAGGACGCATCGCCGGCGACCGGTTTGACGACAGGCGCATTCATCGGCGGCCTCCGCCAGGACGGCCCGCAGGCGCGGGACTGAAGGTGTCAGGCCGGTTGGCAATGGTGCGCCGGCCATGGCGCCAGTAACGGTGCAGCTGCGGCTGCGAGGACACGCTGGGATCGTATTGCATTTCGATGAAGAGCTTGCGCACTTGTTCGTAGTCGTGTTCGAGGAAGCTGAGTTCGGCCAGGTAAGGCAGGAGACGCACGCGCGAAAAACCATATTCATGGGCGCGCTGCATGGCCTCGGCGGCGTCGGCCACGTTGCGGTTGGCCAGCTCCATGCGCGCCAGCATGAACCACAGGCCCGGTTGGGCGGCATCGATCTGCAGCGCCGCCCGGGCGTGCTCGCGCATCTGGGTGTAGGAGTAGTTCAGCAGGTCGCCCTGCACCAGGTTCTGGTAGATCAGTTCCTGATAGAGCTCGGCCACCTGCTGATGCAGGATGCTCAGGGTCTCGGGGTCGGAGACGGTCTTGAGGTGGTTGCGCATGTCGACGATGCGCTGGGTGATCTTCTTTTCCTTGCCATCCAGGATGCCATAGGCCAGCAGCCGCACGTCGTCCGCCGGATCGCCCAGCAGGCTGCGCAGCGAAGCGCCGCTGGCGCGCGTGGGCGTGCTCTGGATCGCCACCAGTGCATTGAGCCGCTTGTCCACAGGGGTGGCGACGTTGCCCAGCTGGGCGCGCACGCGGTTGCCGGAAAAACCGCTGCCCTCGCGCCTGCGCGCAGTGACGAAGGCCGGCGCCTGGCTGGTATCGAAATGGTCTTCCGGTTTGTCCTTGGGCCAAAGCACGGCCACCAGTAGCGCCACCACGGCACACAGCACGCCGCCGATGGGAATGAAGAAATTGAAGAAGAACAAATACAGCAGCAAGGCCGTGCGCGGACGCCGGTACTGCGGCGGGGCCACCTGCGCGATGGCCAGCGCGAACAGCGCCGAGGAGGCCAGGTGCAGCAGCAGATAACCGGAGAGTACGCCCAGCCCGTTGCCGCCCTGCAGCAGCAGGGCCACGGAGGCGGTCTCGAAACTCAGACCGGCAGCGGAGAGTTTAAGCAGCACAGCGTTCCACCAGGTTGATCAAGAGGCGCATCGGCTCATCGCTGCCCAGCGCAGCGGTGTGCGCAGCGGCGAAGTTGGCCAGGGACTTGTTGTCGAACTGCGCGTGCGAAGCGGTCTCGATGCGCATCAGGTAGCCATCCACCGCTGCCGGTCCGGCCAGCGGCAGCAAGGTCATCAACACGTTGCGGCCACCGGCCTTGTAGGTCCAGACCACATCGGCGGCGCGCTTCAAACGGCGTACCTGATCGTACATGTCGCGCGAGAGTTCGTCGTCACCGAACACCAGCGCCACCAGCGAGGAATCGATGTCGGTGCTGCGCTTGAGACGATGCAGGCGCACCAGGTCCACCGCCAGTTCCGGCGGGCAGGTCGGCAGCTGCTGCAGGATGGCGCGGGCGCTGTCGCCCATCTCGATGCCGTCGGCGTAGTAGTCGATGAGCACCGACATCAGTTGCAGCGTGTCTTCGTTGAGGGCCAGGAAGGGCAACTGCTCCACCACCAGCAAACCGAACTGGCGGCCCTCGTAGTTGCGCAAGGGCGCACAGACCAGATAGCGGCTCTGGTTGCGCAGGGTCTGGTTCAGGCTCTCGGTCTGGATATGGCCCAGCTTCTGCTGCGTCAGGCAATAGCGCACCAGCGGGTCGTCGGCCGCCAGCGGCGTGACCTTGCCCACGCTGGCCACCGCCTCAGGCAGGACGTGGCCGTGGATATCGCAGGCAAATACCGAGGCCGACTCCACCTGGCAGCTCTGCACCAGGATCTGCAGGAAGGCATCCGGTGCCGGCATGCGTCCCGGGTCCAGCAGGTATTGCGTGAGCGTGAGGGCGCGCATGCGGTCCAGCGATTCACGCAGGGTCAGCGGCTTGGACAGCAGGTCCTGTTCCAGCCGCTCATGCGACAGGCGCAGCAAGAAGTGATTCTTGGTGAGCATGGTCAGGCGCTCTTCCAGATAGGCATTCACCCCGCGCAGGCGGCGGCTGCGCGCATTCCACACTTCGGCGAACTGGCCGCACAGCAGCGTCAGCACCAGCCCGCCCAGGAAATAGGCTTGCGGAAAGGCCTGCGCCGCCGACACCACGGCCTGCGCCTCATCCTCATGATGGCCATGCATGAGCAGATACCAGCCCCCCAGCATGGTGGCCACCGCCACCACGCCCAGCGTGCTGCCGTAGCGCATGGCAAGGATGGCCGGCATCAGCCACAGCCAGGGGAATTGCGCCTCCAGCCCGAACGGATCCTCCGGCGCCAGCCACCAGGCCACACCCAGCGCGGCGGCCACCAGCGCAATGGTCTCGACGATGCGCAGGGCCGCCTTGCGCGGTGATCCGCTGTCGGTATCGAAGCGCGTAAACAGGCGTGACCAAAACTTCTGGCGCTTCTGCGCCGCCGTCGGTGCCGGACGCGGACTGGCCGCCCACGGCTGGCCGCCGCCGGGACGTCCGGAGACCGGTGGTGCAGTGGGCCGTTGGCTGTCGTTCACGTTCTCTCCCATCAGGGGCGCTGCATCTCGGGTGAGGCGGACTCGGCCTGCGCAGCAGCATCCGCGGCATTGGCCGCATTGACGGCCGCCGAGGTCCGCGCCAGCGCGCGCAAGGGCGACAGCAGGCTGCGCATGAGTTTCTGCGCCACGGCCGACAAGGCTTCGCGGCTCCAGCCACTCTTCGCGCCGGCCGCTGCCCAGACCACCTTGCCACTGGAGACCTCGATCAGCTGCAGCGTCAGGCCCACCGCCGGCTCGCCATCGATGCCGACCTTGTAGCGCCATTCATCGACGCTGCCGGAGAGTGCATAGGTGATGTTCTCGCTGCGTGCCCAGTCGAGGGCGGCATCGAGCTGCTTGCGGTCCATCGGTTCGAACAGGGTTTCATTGTTGAGCGACGCCGGATAGCGGCGCAGCTCGGCCAGGCCATTGGCGCGCAGGATGCTTTCCGAGATCGACTCGGCACGCAGTCCGGCCTGCGGGGTCTCGGTGTGATTGGCAAAGGGCAGCAAGCCCCAGCGCGCATCGGCCGGCACCACCGGCGCGCGGCCGATGTCGGTGGTGGAGCAGGCGGCCAGGCCCAGGGTCAGTACGGCAGCGCTGCCGAGTTTCAACAGCGTGGAGCGGATCTTGTTTGTCATGGTGGTCACCTTGGAGCAATACGCGGCCTTTCGCGGCCATAGATTAATGAGGACTGATTCATCGATTTCATTGATCAATCAATTTCGACACGGTACGGACAGCGAGGCCTTCACCTGCGGTTTCAATTTCAGATTCATATTCAGTAGAACCATTTGTAGAGCACATTCAATTCAAACCCGCGCTGCGGCGTGTTGGGCGTGGCGCTGGTGCTCTGCGCCGCCACCGACAGCACGTCCTGTCCCAGCACGCTGCCGGCTACCCCGGCGCGCAGGTTGCGGCCCCAGCCGATGTCGGAAGTGCGGGTCAGGCCGAACTCCGCATAAGGACGCCAGGCGCGCGTGTAGGCATTTTCGATGACGGTGCCGGCCCCCAGTGCCACACCCCACGAGCGCGCATCCAACGGCATGTAGCGGAAGCCGGCCGGATCGTTGCCGGCCGGGACCAGGCGCGCGATCTGGCTATCGCTGGCACCACGGTCACTGAACCTGGCATCGTTGACGAAGCCGCGCAGGGTCAGGTTGGGATACTCCACGCGCAAGTGCGTCCCGATTTCGGCATTGAGGGTGCGGCCATTGCCGAGCGCCGTGCCGGATTGCGTCTGGTAGCGCTGCAGGCCGCCGCCCAGGCGCAGGTATTCGGTACGGCTCAATTGCAGATTCAGGTTCAGTTCGCCGCCGCTGCGCCGTCCGCCCACGCGGATCAAGGCCGAATCGATGGCCGCCAGGTTCAGCCCGCCATTGCCGGAGAGCGTGAGCTTGCGCGTGAGCTGCTGCGAGAATTCCAGGCGCAGGCCATTGAAGGAAGTCATCGCATCGCGGTGCTGCAGGCTGGCGCTGACGAAGCCATCCTCGATGCGACGGCGCAGGGTGAATTCGAAGAGCCGGTCCACCGCCGGCACATCGCCCAGCAGAGTCGTGTCGTCCACGGTCTGGTGCCGTTCGGTATAGCCGAAGGAGAAGCGCGTGCCCGGCGTGAGCGCCACGCCGGTGTTGAGCGTGAACAGCTTGGTGGCCAGCGGGAATTCGCGCGTGGCGGTGTAGCCCGCCGAGAAGCGCGGCGGCTCATCGGTCACCAGGCCGGTCAGCCGTCCGTGCAGTTCATCGTCAGCGGGCAGGCGTTCGAGCTGGTCGAAGGCCAGCGTCTGTGCCAGGCCGACGCGCCCGGCCACGCGTGCCGCTTCGACGCGGTCATACATGGGCAGCCAGTCGGCCAGGTTGTCCAGCATGGCATTCAAGCGCTGGCGATCATCGTTGCCCAGGGCCATGGCCAGCTCGCCCCACAGCGGCTTGTCGAGCTGTCTGGCAAAGCGCGTGGCCAGCCAGGTGCGGGCCAGGTCGGACTGGTTCTGGTTCATCGCATAGGCCAGCGCCAGTTCGCGTGCACCGGATGACAAGCGGGCATCATCGCCCGGGCGCTGGCCGGTGTCGGTGGTGGGCGCAAACAGTGCTGCCGGCCCCTCGGCCAGTTGCGCTGATCGCACCTCATCCTGGCTGCGCTGGACGGCATCGCTGCGCGCGGCTTGCTGCATGTCCTTGAGCAGGGCCGGGCCGTTGGCGGGGTTGGACTGGCCGTCCGGCCGCGGTGGCAGCGTCACATCGCTGCGCAACAGTGCGCGCATGACGCGGGCGCTGTCATCGGCACTCATGAACAGCGGTGCCAGCGCCGCCAGACGATCGCGCCATTCATGCAATTGCCCGGGCGGGACATTGCGCAGCAGTTGCGGATTGCGCACTTCCAGCCAGGCATGGCGGCGGATGCGCCAGGCCAGGTCGGGCTGGCCGGTGGCATCCAGCGCCTCGGCATAACTCATCAGCCACAGGTAATCGTCGTGCGGGAAGCCGGATTTGCGGAACCAGTGCAGCGCCTGGTTCTGCCGGTTCAGCGACATGTTGGCGGCGGCGTACGGTCCCCACAGTTGCGGCGTGGTCTCGGCATCATGGGCCCACATCGTCATGGCGCGATTGAGCAGTGCGGCATCGCGCGTGGCGATCAGTACCCAGAGGGTCTCGGCGCGCACATCGGCCGCGCGCGGTGCCAGCGACAGCGCCAGGCGCATGTCGGCACGCGCGCCCTCGAGATCGCGCTGCAATTGCTTGACCGAGGAACGCACGCTGAGGAAAGGAACGTATTTTTCCAATGCCGCATTCTGCTGCGGAGTCAGGCTGGCGAGGAAGCTGCGCGCGCCCTCCAGGTCATTGAGACGCAGGCGATAGGTCAGCGCCTGCACCGCGAAATTGGGCACGCCGGTGCGGTGGAAACCGAACTCGGCCAGCTCGGCGGCGGCGCGTGGTTCGCGGTCCTGGATCACCACCATCATGTTGCTCATGTCGCCTTCGGCGGCCTGGTCTGCGGCCAGCAGGCGGTCATAGCCGATGCGCGCCTCTTCATTCAGACCCATGTAGCGCGCCACTTCCGCATAGGTGCGCCAGAAGTCGGCATTGCCGTCCGGTGCCACCCTGGCGGCAGCGCGCAGCACTTCCAGCGCATCGTCCAGGCGGCCGCGCAGATACAGGGGATTGGCGGTCATCAGGGCGTTCGCGGCGGAAGGGCCGAACTCCTCGCGCTGGCGGCGCAAGGTCGCCAGCGCAGCATCATCGCGGCCCATGCGCAGATACAGCTTGGCCAGCGCTTCCATCGTGCCGTTGCGCTCGGTGGCGGCGTCGGGAGTGCGGGCCGGCTTGCCGCGCAGACGCTCTTCCAGCAAGGCGGCGGCGCGTTCGGGCTGGCCGATGTTTTCGTATTGCGCCACCAGCAGGTTGACCCACTGCGCATTGCCGGGCTCGACCTGCATCTTGTGCTGCAGGGCCTCGACCAGCATGTCTTGTTCAAAGGTCCCGGCGGCGGCACGCAGGACGTTGTCCCATGCCGCCTCGTCACCCGACAGGCGCGCATAGGCCAGCCATTGCGGCGTGGCCTGTTCCGGCACACCGCTCCATTCGGAGACCTCGGCCAGGCGCTTGCGCCAGGCCGCGTCATCGGGGCGCTGGCGCACCGCCGATTGCGCCAGCAGGCGCGCATCGACCAGGTTGCGATTGGCCAGGAAGACGTTGTAGGCCAGCGTGTAGATCTCCTCATCGAAGGGCAGCCTGGCCAGCGCGCGGCTGGAAGCCACATCGGCCGCCGAGGGCTGGTTCTCCCCGGCCACACGCAGCAGGCGGCCCTGCTGCATCGCGCGCTGCAGTTCATTGTGCAGGCGCCGGGGATGGTGCAGCAGCGATTGCATCTGCTGCAGCGACTGCCGGAAGTCCTGCATGGACACGGCCACCACGCCCCCCTGCCCGGCTCGCGCAGCCGCCAGCGGCGACGGCGCACGCGCCATCGACAATTGCAGCAACTGCTTCACGTAACGTTCGGCGGCATCCGGGCGATTGGCCGCCTGGGCCAGCCGCGTCAGGTACAGCAGCACGGTCTTGTCATTGGACAGCGGACCGAGGTTGGCCTCGGCGGCGGCCAGCGCTTCCTGGTAGAAGCCGCCGGCCTGCAGGGTCCGCATCGCATCGAGGAAATTCTCGCGGCGCGCCGCCAGCGATCCGGCATGTTGCATGGCCAGCAGGTAGAAGGCCGCGCTGCTGTGATAATCGCCCACGCCCAGACTCTGCTGGCCCAGGCGCACCGCTTCGGTGTAGGACATGTCGGCCGTGCTGCGATCGGCCAGCAGGCGCGCGAAGGCAGCGCGTGCGGACTCGCCGTCACCGAGTGCCAGCGCATCCTGCGACAGCGTCAGCCATTGCTGCGCAGTGAGCGGATAGGTCATCAGCACATTGAGCTGTTCGCGCAACTGCGCCAGCAAGAACGTGCGCTCGGGCGCATCCTTGGGCAGAGCGAAGACTTCCTGCTGGCGGATGCGATATTCCAGCCAGGCCGCCGACAGGCGCGCCGCGGCGCTGCTGTCCAGCTGCAGCAAGGCCAGTTGCGCGCGCGCCTCCCCGAACTGGCCGAGGTCGATCATCTGCTTGACCAGCTCGGCACGCAGCGCCGCATTGCCGGGCTGGGCCTTGAGGAAGACCTTGATGTACTCGACCGTCAGCTGGTCGGATTTGCCGCTGGCATTGGCCACTTCCAGCCGCTGCTGCAGCGAGACCTTGGGATAGACCAGGGCGAGCACCGTCCCGACTGCCAGCGCGAAGCCGGCGATCGTCCAGGGCGAGAACAGCCTGGCCCGTTCATAAGGTGCATTGAACGAGTACCAGGTGCCGTGTTGTCGCGAGCGGGGCGGTTGCGGAGCCGATGTCATATTGATGAACTGCAGTCTTGCCGGTGAAATTGCGGTACCACGTCTGGCCGGTGATGCTGACCGACTTGCCCTTGGCCAGCGCCACGCCATTGGCGGTGGCAGTACAGGCGCGCGCGCCGCTGACGCTGAAGGTCGTCACGCCATTGGCGGTGAGCGAAAACCGCAGCTCGGCCTTGTTGCCGTTGATGCTGCGCTGGAAATCACCGACCTGGCCGGCCGCTTCCAGCAGCATGGGCAAGGCCGGCGACGCATCGGATGGCTCGCTGCTGCTGCGCTGGCGGATGCGCACTTCGCCGGCCGACGTGATCAGGTAACGGCCACTCGGGCCCGGCGCGATCCCGGCGATGCCGGGCTGTGACAAATCCACGTCAGGCGCATCGGCCGGAATGCGCAGCGTGCGCAGATACTCACCGGTGCGATACACCAGCGTGCCATCGGCAGTGCGGGCGATGCTGGTATTTTCGAAATCGATGACCTTGCGGATGTACTGCGAGACGTACAGCCGCGTGAACGGCTGCGCCTCCGCCCAGCGGTGGATCTTGTGCAGGGCCGCCACCGAGGCGGGCTTGGTGCCGGCGTAGAAGTGGTAGTAGATGTCCACCGCCTTGAAGCGGACCGGCTCGCCGGTCAGTTCATAACTTTCTATGGCGCGCTCGAAACCGTAGAAGGGACCGGTCCAGTTGCCGGTGTAGACATTCTCGTCTTGGTTGGGCGCGAAGACCTGGTACCAGCCCTGCTTGCGCACCCCCTGCGCGGCGATGTCGGTCCAGGTGTTGCGGCTCCTGGTGATCATGGTGTCGCCGCCGTTCATGTTGAGGAAACCGTCCAGATAAGTCTGGGCGATGGCCTCGGGCGGCGGCACGCAGTTGCCGGTCCAGAGGAAGACTTCGGCCTTCTTGCCCGGGGGCAGCAGGGTCTTGTTGATGTAGTCCATCGACCCCTTGATCTCGCGCTGCAAGTTGAATTTGTAGTTGGGGATGTCCAGCGTGCGCGAGGCATCGCCATCCATCTGGTTGATGTCCGCGGTACGCGTGTCATACATCGCATCGGCCCAGTTGAAGGGATGCGAGAAGGAATGGCTGGCCGGCTCGACATAAGGCAACGTGAACATCTTGCGCGCCAGCGCCGTGGTCTGCGCCGAGAGCTGCGGATAGACGCCCTGCGGGCTCAGCTCGCCCTCCACCACCGAGACCGTCACGGGGAAGCGGTATCGGTCCCAGATCTCCCGCTGCAGCACTTCGACCGCAAAGGGCGAGCCCGGATATTCGGCCTTGGAGGGAAACCCATCGCCATCGAGGTGGCTGGTCTGGATGCGGCGGCCGCCCTCGGTGGTCACATCCGGCACCGGGATATCGGGCAGGCGCAGCGCACGTTTGAGGAACAGCATGGGCTGCAGCACCCAGCGCGGCGGATCCATCACCTGCAGCGTGGTAGTGGCGAACGGGGCCAGGGCGAAACCGCCCCAGGGCATGATGGCGGCGGCATCGTAGATGTTGTTGCGGCCATCCTTCATGCGCAGCAGCGACTTGGCGGCAGGATCGGTCAGACGCACCAGTTCCAGCTGCGTGCGGTCCACGCGCGGCTTGGTCTCGAAACCCATCAGTTCGGGATCGGCTTGTGTGACCTCCAGCTGTTCCGGCGCAGGGGCGGAAAAACTGGTCAGCCCCAGCATGCCGGCGCTGAGTTTGGTCATCTGGAAACCGAAGGCATTGAAGATGGCCACCGGCACACCTTCCTTGATGCGCTGCCCGATCCACGGACCCAGGCGCTGGTGATCGGTACCGCTGCGGAACCAGGTCACCACGCCCGCATAGCGTCCGGCCAGAGGCTCGGTGGGCAGGCCCTCGCGGCCGACTTCACGGAATTCATAGCGCAAGCCGAGGTGATTCAGCTGGATGCCGAGGAAGCGCTGGGCCTCGGTGGTATGCAGGTCATCGCCCTTGGCCACATCCAGCAGCACCAGCACATTGCGCGGCACCAGTTCGACACTGGACACGCCCATGGACATCAGCGTGCCATCGGCCACCCAGGGCAGGAAGCCGTCGGCGCTGATCTTTTTGGCCGTCTCGCGCACCAGGGCGCGGGCACCGGGCTGGAACGGGTCGACGTAATCGATGGCGATGGCCGGCAGGCGATAGCGGTCGCGGATGGTGCGCAGCTGGCCGGAGAGCCAGGCGCGGTCATTGTCGGTGACGGCACCATAGCTGCGGCGGCCGGCGTCGTAGCCGCGGTAGAGCGATTCGGCAGCCACTGCATACGTCAGCGGTGCCACGTCGGGGAACAGTTCGAAGCCACGATTGAGAATCAGCTTCGCCTCCGGATAGCGGCGCTTGAATTCGCGCAACGTGGCGATCATGGCCTGCGTCTGGGCGGCGCGTTCGGCATCGGTCTTGGCAAAGAGCTGGTAGGAATCCAGCGTGTCGAGGAAGAAACCGCGCCAGCCCTGCGCCCACAAGGGCGCCACGATCTTGTCGAGGAAGAAGTCGCGCCAGCCGGGCGCGGTCTGGTCGATCACGCGGCTGCCCCAGGCGGCGTTGTCGCCCTTGAGCAGGCCGGGCGGCATCTGCTTGTAGTAAGGCCGGGAAGGCTGGACCTCGCCCAGCGAGACATAGGCAAACAGCTGGTGCGCCCCGTTGGCCGCACTGCGCGTGCGTGCGGCCGGGTCGCGCACGAAGGCCGGTTCCACCACGGCCACGTCAAAGGCCTGCAGGTCAGCCAGCGGGGGATTGGGGCCGTAATAGAAGGCGATCGAGGTGGGCGCGGCCGCCGTGGCCGCCGCCGGGTTCTGGGCCGGCGCTGCACCGGTCACCAGCGCCGCCGCGCTGGCGGCCAGGGTCCAGGCCAGCGCCCGCAAGGCGCGCCAGGTCCGGCCGGCTGTTTGTTGTATGGCTTGGCTTGCTGCAGAGCGCGGCACGGGCTCTCCCTGATGGATTTGTTATCAATTTGGCAGGCCGTATGAAACCACGGCTGCGGCATTGCGGAAATCCGGAAAATCCTGACATGGATGAGCTTCCATCCTTGTTCTTGTTAAATTTGCCGGATTTTCCCTGTGTGCTTGTTAGCAATTTGTATCAGATTCTAACTAGATTCAACTGCAAGTTTATTACTTGAAGGGAATTTCGATGTCTCTTGATGTGAATATTTTGACGTCCATCCAAGATAATCCGCTGCCTGAAAACGCCAATGCATTCATATTCGACAATGCGGCGCACAAAAGCAGGGCAGCCCAAACCCGCCTGTGGCGGGCTCAAGCGCACCAAAAGCAGGCAAGCCCTGCGCCGACTCCTTCATTTCGTCCATTTTGCGCCGCATCACCCGCCCTCCCGCCAGCGTGACCACATTGCGACACCCCGCGCAAACCCTTGCCACACCGGCGTCTGGCCGCCAATAATCGTCGCGGCTTGTTGTATGCCAATCTTGTATATCAGCGTGGCACACAACTTGCTGATGAGGGGATATGAACACCGATCCTTCCGCCAAGTCGTCGTCGCAGATTGCGGTCCGCATCACCGAGGCCATCCTCGCCAAGCAACTGGCACCGGGGACGCGCTTGGGCGAACAGCAGCTGGCCGACCTGTTCGGCGTCTCGCGCACCCAGGTGCGCGAAGCGCTGACCCGGCTCATGGCGCGTGGCATCGTCACCGTCAGTGCCCGGCGCGGCTGGTTCGTCATCGAGCCGACTGCTGAACAGGCGCGCGAAGCCTTCGAGGCACGCCGCGTGATCGAACTGGGGCTGTTGCGCCAGGCGCGGGTGCGGCCGATCAGCGCGCAGGCCATCGGCCAGCTGCGCGATCACATCGCACGTGAAGAGGCGGCCATCGCCGGGGCCGATGTGGGGGCGCGCAGCTATCTGCTGGGGGACTTCCATGTCTGTCTGTGCGAATGCCTGGGCAACTCGCTGCTGTCGGAAACGCTGCGCGACCTGACCGCGCGCACCACCTTGACGGCCATGCTGCACCAGTCGTCGGAGCAGGCCGAGGATTCGTGTTCGGAACATGTATTGATCGTCGAGGCGCTGGAACGCGGCGATCTGGAACGGGCAGAGCAACTGATGCAGGACCACCTGCAGCATGTGGAATCAGGGCTCACCCAGGTGCGCAGCAGCGATCCGCTGGAACCGCTGCGACAGGCGCTGGCATCGGTGTCGCGGCAGGGGGCTGCGGGCGAGACCGGACTGCCGCGCCAGGAAAGCAAACGGCCTTGAGCAGCACAGTACCGCACAGGCCACTCATCAACGTAGTCAACGACGTCAACCCAAGGGAAACTGCTATGAAACTGACCAAACTCCTGCTCGGCCTGATGGCCGGCGCCATGATGTTCTCCGCTTCGGCTGCCCGCGCCGACGCCCTGGACGATATCCAGAAGCACGGCACGCTGCGCGTGGCGGTGCCGGCCGACTTCCCGCCGTTCGGCTCGGTCGACAGCGACCTCAAGCCGCTGGGCTTCGACATCGACGTGGCCAACCTGATCGCCAAGAAGATCGGCGTGAAGGTCGAACTGATCCCGGTCTCCAGCGCCAACCGCATTCCCTACCTGACCACGAAGAAAGTCGACCTGGTCATCTCCAGCATGGGCAAGAACGCCGAGCGTGAGAAGGTGATCGACTTCAGCGCTGCCTATGCGCCCTTCTTCAATGGCGTGTTCGGCCCCGCCGACCTGCCGGTCAAGAGCGCCGCCGACCTGGCCGGCAAGACCATTGCCGTCACCCGTGGCTCGGTGGAAGACCTGGAACTGACCAAGATCGTGCCGGCCTCGGCCACCGTGAAGCGCTACGAAGACAACAACAGCACCATCAGCTCCTTCCTCTCCGGCCAGGTGCAGCTGGTGGCTACCGGCAACGTGGTGGCCGCCGCCATCATCGCCAAGAATCCGCCCAAGAAGCCCGAGACCAAGTTCCTGATCAAGGATTCGCCCTGCTTCATCGGCCTGAACAAGGGTGAGAAGAAGCTGCAGGACAAGGTCGACGCCATCCTGGCCGATGCCAAGAAGGACGGCAGCCTCAACGCCATCTCCCAGAAGTGGCTGGGCCTGCCGCTGCCGGCTGGCCTGTAATTTGCTGGAGTGACCGCACACCTTCATGGTGTGCGGCATGACAGTTGCGGGAATCCACCAGTACAGTAGCAAGGCGATGGCAGTACGGTCGCCAGAGAGCACCAATACAGCAGCAGTACAGCAGCAGTACAGCAGCAAACGAGTTTTACCCCGGCAGCAGGCAGGCGGACAACCCGGCAAACGCAGCATTTTCGAGGCAGGGCAGACACGACATCATGGCTTATCAATTCGATTTTCTTTCCACGCTCGACTACACCGACGTCATCGTCAAGGGTGTGGCGACCACCGCCGAGCTCATCGCCATCGGCGGCGTGCTGGGCGTGGCCGTGGGCATCTTCGGTGCCTGGGCACGCACGCAGGGGCCGGGCTGGCTCAAACCCATCGTCAGCGGCTATGTGGAGATCATCCGCAACACGCCCTTCCTGGTGCAGCTGTTCTTCATCTTCTTCGGCCTGCCTTCGCTGAACATCCACATCAGTGAAATCACCGCTGCCATCCTGGCCATGGTGATCAACCTGGGGGCCTACAGCACCGAGATCATCCGCGCCGGCGTACAAGCGATTCCGCGTGGGCAGATCGAGGCGGCGCAATCGCTGTCGATGTCGCGCGGGCAGATCTTCCGCCACATCATCCTGCGTCCGGCGCTGCAGAAGATCTGGCCGGCTCTGTCGTCGCAGGTGGTCATCGTCATGCTGGGCTCGGCGGTGTGTTCGCAGATCGCGGTGGAAGAATTGTCCTTCGCGGCCAACTACATCCAGGGCCGCAACTTCCGCGCCTTCGAAGCCTACATCGTCGCCACCGCCATCTACCTGGTGCTGGCGATCCTGCTGCGCCAGTTGCTGCGCCTGATCGGCAACCACTTCATCACTGCCCGGAGGACCGCATGATCACGTTCACCACCTGGGACATCGTCCGCAACCTGATGCTGGCGTGGCGCTGGACCATCGTCCTGTCGCTGGTCACCTTCGTACTCGGCGGCGCGCTGGGCCTGATCATCCTGTTCATGCGCACTTCGCGCCAGAACTGGCTGCGACAAGTCGCCCGGCTCTACATCGAACTGTTCCAGGGCACGCCGCTGCTGATGCAGTTGTTCCTGGTCTTCTTCGGCATTGCGCTGTTCGGCATCGAAGTGCCGGCCTGGCTGGCGGCGGGACTGGCGCTGATGTGCTGGAGCGCGTCGTATCTCGCCGAGATCTGGCGCGGCTGCGTGGAAGCCATTCCCAAGGGGCAGTGGGAAGCCTCATCGGTGCTGGCCATGGGCTACTTCCAGCAGATGCGCTACATCGTGCTGCCGCAGGCTTTCCGTATCGCGATTGCACCGACGGTGGGATTTGGCGTGCAGATCATCAAGTCGACGGCGGTGACCTCCATCATCGGCTTCATCGAATTGTCCAAGGCCGGCACCGTCATCACCAATGCCACCTTCCGCCCCTTCACGGTGTTTGCCATCGTGGGTGCCTTCTACTTCGTGCTTTGCTGGCCGCTGTCCAAGTACAGCCAGTCTTTAGAAAGGAAATACAATGCCGCTCATCGCCATTGACAACGTCAAGAAACGCTTCGGCGACAACGAAGTCCTCAAGGGTATCAGCCTGGACGTCGAGCCCGGTGAAGTGATCGCCATCATCGGCAAGAGCGGTTCGGGCAAGTCCACGCTGCTGCGCTGTATCAACGGCCTGGAGAGCATCGACGAGGGCAACATCAGCGTGGCCGGTGCCAAGCTGGGGGCGAGCGAACTGGAGCTGCGCAACCTGCGGCTGAAGGTCGGCATGATCTTCCAGCAGTTCAACCTGTTCCCGCATCTCTCGGTGGGCCGCAACGTGATGATTGCGCCGATGATCGTGAAGGGCACGAGCGAAGCCGAGGCGATGGCCACGGCCAAGGCCAATCTGGAGAAGGTCGGGCTGGGTCACAAGTTTGATGCATTTCCGGACCAACTCTCCGGCGGCCAGCAGCAGCGCGTGGCGATTGCGCGCGCGCTGTCGATGAATCCGCAGGCGCTGCTGTGCGACGAGATCACCTCGGCGCTGGATCCGGAACTGGTCAACGAAGTGCTGACCGTCATGCGCGGCCTGGCCAAGGAAGGCATGACGCTGTTGATGGTGACGCACGAGATGCGCTTTGCGCGTGAGGTCTGCAACCGGCTGGTGTTCATGCACCAGGGCAAGGTGCATGAGATCGGACCGCCGGAGGAATTGTTCGGCAATCCGAAGACGCCGGAATTGCAGCAGTTCATCGGGATGACGCAGGGGGCTTGAAGCCGCCATATGTCAGACGGAGTCAGAAATGAAAAAGCCGAAGGTGCTCTCGCCTTCGGCTTTTTTTCGTTCAGGTCCTGCACGGATGTGGCTGACCATTGGGCCAGCCTGGGCGTTACCGCTCCACTTCACACACCTTCCGGTCATTCTCATAAAACACCACCGGCCCCGTCGTGAACCGTTCCTTGGGAATGGCCACCATCAGGTAATCCTTGATGCGATACGAAGCGCCGGAAGCCGGTGCGCGATAGAGATAGTTCAGACGCAGGGTGCCGTCGCGCAGACGCAGCGACAAGGGCGTGAAGACATGGGGACGTTCCGCCGCATCCGGCGCGGACATGCTGCGCGCCACCACCAGATATTGCTTGCGTTCAAAATGATCGGCCGAAGGACCGAAGGGACGCTTGTCGTTCATCACCGGAGCCGGCTGCATCCAGCGGTCCCACTCGGCTCGGCTGCGGATCAGGGCACAGAAAACCGGCTGGCGCTGCTCATCCCAGTTCTTCAGGAAACCCTGGTAGGAACCGCTCAGGACCGTCTTGTACGGTACCACCGTCGGATCCTCGGCTTCCGTCCACGGCATCATGGAACACCCCGACATGGCCACCAGTACGGTGCCACCCACGATCCACTGCATGCTTTCCCTGATCGACTTGCGCATTCGTTTCCCCCAAGAAGCTTAGCATTTAAACATGGCTTGCCCGATGCTGGCGAGATTTAGTTGCATCCCTGCCAAAGTCCCGCCCGGCGAGAGGCCGCAGCACTGCTGCTCAGAACTCACGCAGCCTCTTTGGTTCAGCGGCATACCGGCTTTTACCTTTGTGGAGCCAGGGCTGCGATTTGCGTGATAATGCGGGGTCCGGAAGGCGGCTATGCTGGCGCGGCGAAGTGTCGCGCGGCGCCCACGGGTCTGTTCCCGCGCCCGCCTTCCCTGTTTCTGCCATTTTTGAAGGGTCGTTTCCATGAGCTCAGCTGTCATTTCTTCCTCCGCTACCGGCGCCGCGCTGGACGGTTTCATCGCCGGCCTGCCGAAAACCGAACTGCACCTGCACATCGAAGGCACGCTGGAACCCGAGCTGATGTTCGCCCTGGCCCAGCGCAACAACGTCGCCCTGCCCTACGCTTCGGTCGAGGACCTGCGCGCGGCCTACAACTTCAGCGACCTGCAGTCCTTCCTCGATCTCTACTACGCCGGCGCCAACGTGCTGCGCACCGAGCAGGACTTCTACGACATGACCGCCGCCTACATTGCCCGGGCGCAAGCCGACAACGTGCGCCATGCCGAGATCTTCTTCGATCCGCAAACCCACACCGAGCGCGGCATTCCGATCGCTACCGTGTTCGCCGGCATCGCCGCCGCCCTGCGCGATGCGCGCCGTCGCGACGGCTTCGGCAGCGTGATGATCATGTCTTTCCTGCGCCATCTTTCCGAAGAAGATGCCTTCGCCACGCTGGAAGCGGCACTGCCGCTGCGCGAGCAGTACGCCGACCTGTGGCTGGGCATCGGCCTGGATTCCTCCGAACGCGGCAATCCGCCGGAGAAGTTCGAACGCGTCTACGCCCGCTGCCGTGAACTCGGCTTCCGCCTGGTGGCCCACGCCGGTGAAGAAGGTCCGGCCGCCTACGTGATCGGCGCGCTGGACGTGCTGCACGTCGAACGCATCGACCACGGCGTGCGCAGCGAGGAAGACCCGGCCCTGATGCAGCGCCTGGCGCAACAGCGCACCCCGCTGACGGTGTGCCCGCTGTCCAACCTGAAGCTGTGCGTGGTCAAGGACATGGCCGAGCACAACCTGGCGCGCCTGCTCGATGCCGGCCTGGCCGTCACCGTCAACTCCGACGACCCGGCCTATTTCGGCGGCTACATGAACGCCAACTACCACGCTGTCGCCCGCTCGCTGAACCTCTCGCGCGAGCAGGTGCTGCAGCTGGCCCGCAATGGCATCGACGCCTGCTTCCTGTCCGAAGAAGACAAGGCCACCCTGCACCAGGAGCTGGAACAGTACGCCGCCAGCCACTAGACCTGCCGCAGCTCGCAACATCGCGCCCGGCCATGTGCCGGGCGTTTTCATATCCCTTGCGGTCAAGCACGCTTCTTGCATAGGAGTTACAGGGGATTGGCGACGGTCCGGCCCGTCTTTTGCAGCGCGCCACCGGCACCATTGACCACCCGTTTTTGCCGCAATCGAACGCACGAATTGACAACAATTTTTGAAATCAAGATTACGCCATGCAGCATGCGGTACGCCATTGTTCACAAGGGAAGTTTGCCCCATCGGCGCTGCGCCGCAGCATCGAAAGTCGCGTCGGCGGTGACCCAAAGAGGGTCACAGGGCATTCTTTTTGGTGCAGAATGAGCCCCGTTTTGTTGCAAATCCATTTTCAGATTGTTGACGATCCATGCGCCTCGTTGTTGACCGGCAAGACCTTCCAGACAGTCATTCCAGCCAGAGCATGAGCATCATGAACAAAGCCAGCAAAACCGCACGCCCCCCTGCCGCCCCGGCCCGCGCCAGTGCGCGCGAGCGCGAAAGCACGGGAGCGGTCGAGGAAAGGATGTACCAGGACATCTATGACGCGATCATGGAACACCGCCTGCCGCCGCGTACCAAGCTGACCGAGCAGACCCTGTGCCAGATCTACGACACGGCCCGCCACACGGTGCGCAAGGTGCTCTCGCGCCTGGCCTCGGAGGGCATGGTGGATCTGGAAGCCAACCGGGGCGCTTTCATCGCCAGCCCTTCGCATGCGGAGGTGCGCGACATGTTCGAGTTGCGCAACATCCTCGAACATGCGGTGCTGGAGAAGGTGGGGCGCGAGGCGGGCACGCGCCAGATCGCCGGTTTGCGGCGCATGGTGGAGGAAGAGCGGGATTGCTATCTGAACGGTGACCGGCCGCGCTGGATCCGGCTTTCCGCCCAGTTCCACCTGGCGCTGGCGGAGCTGACCGGCAATGCGCTGCTGGTGGAGACGCTGCGCAAGCTGGTCTCGCGCACCACACTGATGATTGCCAAGACGGAGGCGCCGGGCCACAACGCCTGCTCCTTCGATGAACACGAGACCGTGCTGGAAGCGCTGGAAAAAGGCGATGTTGCCGCAGCCCAGTCGCATATGGCACATCACTTGCATTTGTGCGAGGACCGGGTACGGCCGGATGCGGATGATCAGTTCGATCTGCGTGCCGTGCTCGGCAAGGGACTGTGACCCACGGGCCGGCGCGCACACCCTGATTTTCCCGCCAGGGAGGATCAGGAAGATGGAAGAAGGAAGTGAGAAACAAACAGGGCCACGTCGCGCGGCCGAATGCAATACCGACCGTGTGACCACCACCATGCCGACAAGAGCATGCAGGAAGTCCGTTGAACAGCCCGGCTGCGGCCGGGCGTGATTCGTTTCACCCAACCTTTCTCTCTGATGGAGACCGGCCATGACTACCGACGCTTCCCCCTCCGCTGCACCCGGCGCCTATCTCGCCGGCGCCGACGATGCGCGCCTGACCAATGAAGACCTTGCCCCCCTGAAGAAACAGACCTGGGGTTCCTACAACATCTTTGCCTTCTGGATGTCCGACGTGCACAGCGTGGGCGGCTACGTGTTTGCCGGCAGCCTGTTCGCCCTGGGCCTCACCAGCTGGCAGGTGCTGATCTCGCTGCTGATCGGCATCAGCATCGTCTACCTGCTGTGCAACCTGGTGGCGCGTCCCAGCCAGGCGCATGGCGTGCCCTATCCGGTGATGAGCCGCCTGTCCTTTGGCGTGCTGGGTGCCAACGTCCCCGCGATGATCCGCGGCCTGATCGCGGTGGCCTGGTACGGCATCCAGACCTACCTGGCCTCGGCCGCCTTCGTGGTGGTGGTGCTGAAGTTCTTCCCGGAACTGAAGCCTTATGCCGATGTTCATGTGCACTCCTTCGCCGGCCTCTCCACGCTGGGCTGGGGCGGTTTCCTGCTGCTGTGGGTGCTGCAGGCGCTGGTGTTCTGGAACGGCATGGAGACCATCAAGAAGTTCATCGACTTTGCCGGTCCGGCGGTCTATGTGGTCATGTTCATCCTGGCGGGCTGGATGATCTACAAGGCCGGCTGGCAGAATGTCGGCCTGAACCTGGGCGAGATCAAGTACAGCGGCTGGGCGGCGGTCTCGGTGATGATCACGGCGATCTCGCTGGTGGTGTCCTACTTCTCGGGGCCGATGCTCAACTTCGGCGACTTCTCCCGCTACTGCCATACTTTCGCCGATGTGAAGCGTGGCAACTTCTGGGGCCTGCCGGTCAACTTCCTGGCCTTCTCGATAGTCACGGTGGTGACTACTTCGGCCACCATTGCCGTGTTTGGCGAACTGATCACCGACCCGGTGGAAACCGTCTCGCGCATCGACAGCACGACTGCTGCCGTGATCGGCGCGCTGACCTTCCTGACGGCCACCATCGGCATCAACATCGTGGCCAATTTCGTCTCGGCCGCGTTCGACTTTTCCAACCTCTCGCCCAGCCGCATCAGTTGGCGCGCCGGCGGCATGATCGCCGCCACGGCCTCGATCTTCATCACGCCCTGGAACCTGTTCGGCAATCCGGAAGTGATCCACTACACGCTGGATGTACTGGGCGGCTTCATCGGCCCGCTGTACGGCATCCTGCTGTCGGACTACTACCTGGTCAAGCAACGCCAGGTGAAGGTCGAGGATCTCTACACCATGCGTCCCGAAGGCCGTTACTGGTACACCAATGGCGTGAACCGTGATGCGGTCAAGGCGCTGGTGCTGGCTGCTGCCGTGTGCGTGGCCTGCGTGATGCTGCCGCAGCTGCGCAAAGCGGCGGACTTCTCCTGGTTCATCGGTGCGGCGCTGGGCGCGGTGTTCTACCTGATGTTCGCGCGCAAGCGTTGAGCGTCGCCGACCTGGACTTCATTGCATCAAGGAACAAGCATGCGCATCAAGCTGATCAATCCCAACACCACCATGAGCATGACCGAGGCCATGACTGCCTGCGCGCGTCAGGTGGCGGCACCCGGCACCGAGATCACGGGCGTGAGTCCGCAGATGGGGCCGGCCTCGATCGAGAGCCACTACGACGAGGCGTTGGCCGTGCCGGGCCTGCTGCAGGAAATCGAGCAGGGCGAGCGCGAGGGTGTGGATGCCTACGTGATTGCCTGTTTCGGCGACCCTGGCTTGTCGGCCGCGCGCGAGCTGGCGCGGGGACCGGTGATCGGGATTGCCGAAGCGGCGATGCACATGGCCAGTCTGGTCGCCCCGTCCTTCTCGGTGGTGACCACGCTGGCGCGCACCAGCGGCATGGCCTGGCATCTGGCCGAGCGTTACGGCATGCAGCGTTTTTGCCGTAACGTGCGCGCCTGCGAGATTGCGGTGCTGGAGTTGGAGAATCCGGCTTCCGATGCGCGGGCGCGCATTACCGACGAGTGCCGGCGTGCGCTGGCTGAAGACGGGGCCGAGGCCATCGTGCTGGGGTGTGCCGGCATGGCCGACCTGTGTGCGGCCATTGGCCGTGACATTGGTGCACCGGTGATCGACGGCGTGACCGCAGCGGTCAAGCTGGCGGAGTCGCTGGTGGCGCTGGGGCTGGGCACGGCCAAGGGTGGTGAGTGGGCGCGGCCCTTGCCCAAGGCTTATCATGGATTGCTCAGCGGTTTTGCACGTGTGTGATTTTTCCTGCGGCGCTGTGGTCGGGCGCTGCGATTTCCTTTCTTGACAGCCAAACGAAGAACTTATGTCACAGCAACAAACTTACCCTCGCGACCTGGCCGGCTACGGCCGCAACCCGCCGCACGCGCGCTGGCCCGGCCAGGCGCGGGTGGCTTTGCAATTCGTGCTGAATTATGAAGAAGGCGGCGAGAACTGCGTCTTGCATGGCGATCCGGCGTCGGAGCAATTCCTGTCCGAGATCGTGGGGGCGGCGGCTTATCCGGCGCGGCACATGTCGATGGAATCGATTTACGAATATGGGTCGCGGGTGGGGGTGTGGCGCATCCTGCGCGAGTTCGAGAAGCGCGGTCTGCCGATGACGATCTTTGGCGTGGCCACGGCCTTGCAGCGTTCGCCTGATGTGACTCAGGCGTTCCAGGAGCTGGGGCATGAGATTGCTTGCCATGGCTTGAAGTGGATTCATTATCAGAACATGGATATCGAGACCGAGCGGGCGCACATGCAGGAGGCGGTGCAGATCTTCCGTGAGCTCACCGGGAGCGCGCCGCTGGGCTGGTATACGGGGCGGGATTCGCCCAATACGCGGCAGCTGGTGGTGGAGCACGGGGGCTTTGCCTATGACTCCGATTACTACGGGGATGATCTGCCGTTCTGGACTGAAGTCGAGACCAGCGGTGGCGTGAAGGCACCACATCTGGTGGTGCCTTATACGCTGGATTCCAATGACATGCGGTTTGCTACGCCTCAGGGGTTCAATACCAGCGAGCACTTCTACCAGTACCTCAAGGATAGTTTCGACGTGCTCTATGAAGAGGGTGAAGACGCGCCGAAGATGCTGTCCATCGGGATGCATTGCCGCTTGCTCGGACGGCCTGGACGGTTCCGTGCCCTGCAGCGCTTCCTGGATTATGTGCAGTCACACGACAAAGTCTGGATCTGCCGGCGTATCGATATCGCTGAACACTGGAAGAAGACGCATCCATTTTCGGAGCGCTGATTTATTCTTTTTTGGAATTATTCTGTGCCGCCCTTGGGTTTTCTCCTTGGGCGGTATTTTTTTTGGTGTTGGTTTTACGGTTTGGGGTAGTCTGCACGGAATTTCTTCCTGCGCTCTAGCTTAATTATTTTCTCTCTCCGGTCGGAAGAACGCGCCGGGAGCGGCCCGGCAGCCGCTCACTTTTCTTGTCTCGCCAAGAA
>NZ_JAFICQ010000005.1:0-607498 GCF_017833835.1 Herbaspirillum sp. 1130 | reverse complement strand
GGGTCGCCTTCTTTTGCTTACTTTTCTTGGCGAGACAAGAAAAGTGAGCGGCTGCCGGGCCGCTCCCGGCGCGTTCTTCCGACCGGAGAGAGAAAATAATTAAGCTAGAGCGCAGGAAAGATTTCCGTGCAGACTACCCCAAACCACAAAACCAGAAAAGCAGTCTGCCAAGCCACCAAGCAATCAAACCATCATTTAACGGGAGCACCGCTTTCGAACCACTTCCCGATGATGGCACGTTCATCGTCGGTGATCTGAGTCATGTTCCCTAAGGGCATGGCTTTCTGCACGACAGCCTGTTGATAGATCTGCTGAGCGTGCTGGGAGATATGTTCAGGCGAATCGAGCAGCACGCCTTTGCCGGGCACAGGCATGAGGGTAGGTTTGGCGGCATGGCACTGGATGCATCGTGCCTGGATGACTTGCTGGACTTGGGCAAACGACCCTGCAGCCACAGCTTCGCCAGCAGGAGCAGGAGCAGCAGAGGAAGAAGGAGCAACAGCAGCCACCGGCTTGGACTGCATGGCAGGACTCATCCACAAGATCACCGCCAGCAGCAGTGCAACAGCAATCCCCGGATACCACCAGTTGTAAACCCCCTTGTGCCGCAACACGAAGAACTGCCGGATCAAGGCACCAGCGGCCATGATGCACAACAAGACAATCCAGTTATGCGGCGCGCTGTAAGTCATGCTGTAGTGATTGGACAGCATGGCAAACAGCACCGGCAAGGTGAAGTAAGTATTGTGGACGCTACGCTGCTTGCCGCGCTTGCCATGAATCGGATCGGGTGCTTGCCCGGCGCGCATGGAGGCCACCATCTTGCGCTGCCCCGGAATGATCCACACCAGCACGTTCGCGCTCATGATGGTGGCAAGGGAAGCCCCGCTGATGAGGAACGCCGCCCGCCCCGAAAACAGATGGCAGGCTGCCCAAACCGAAACGATCACCTGCAACCCGACCAGAATATTGACCAGCCGATCCGCCCCCGGCCGATCCCCGATGGTGCTGCAGATCGCGTCATAGATCAGCCAGTTGAAGACCAGGAAGGCAATCGCCGTCCCGCCCGCCATCGACGCCGACATATCGAACACATTGCGATCCACCAAAAAGACGTTCGCATTGAAGAGATACAACAGCGAAAACAAGGCAAAGCCCGACAGCCAGGTACTGTAGGACTCCCAATAAAACCAGTGCAGATGCTCCGGCAACACCTTGGGTGCAAGAAGATACTTTTGCGGATTGTAGAAACCGCCGCCATGCACCGCCCACAGCTCCCCGCCGACGCCCTTCTCCTTGAGCTCAGGATCGGTCGGTGCCACCAGACTGTTGTCCAGCCAGACGAAATAGAACGAAGACCCGATCCAGGCAATCGCCGTGATCACGTGCAGCCAGCGCAGCAGAAGATTGAGCCAATCGAGAAGGTAGGCTTCCATGTCAGAAATGCGTCCTCATGTAGTAGTAAGGCTGGAGGGCGAAAATGCCCCAGCCAAAGGTTCAAGCATAAATGGTGCCGGGATGAGAAAAACACCGACGTCCGCTTGCGAACAAGTCTGCATCCCGATTGCCAACAGGCTTAATCCCACCGAGCAACCCAAACCAACAGCAGCCCAGCTGACGCTTGGAGAATCCAAGCGCAGATTGTGCACAATAGCAATATTTTTTGTTCACAATATGTGGCGATCGTTATAGCCCAAAGTGCTTTTTGCAGATAAGCGTCAACCCGCTCCCAGGCGATACCTCCACGATCAGATCAAGGCCATCGCCAGCCTGCCTGGCAAGCATGTTTTTTTAGTGCATGCCGTCAAAATCAGTGCAGCGAAGGCACCAACTTGTTGCAATTGATCAGAAAACATTGTCAACAAAATGTAAGCCAACTGCCGACGCATACGACAATTGATTGTCGCACCTCACAATAACCTCAGTCAGAACCACCTCTCCCCTTGTGCAGGGGGCCGGGCTGATGAGTCCCGCCCGCCCTCCAATATCAGCGCCCGGCCCGCAATACCCGGTTGGCACGATATCTGCTAATTGGCGTTGCTGAACCCGCACGGCAGGTGGATCGGGAGAGCGGCATTACCTCCTGTCATGCGCAACACGGTGAAATCGTCGGATCAGCTTTCCGACACCCATTTTTTATCAACAGGGGAGATCAATGAAGAAAACTCGTTTGGCACTGGCTTTATCAGCCTGCCTGATGGCCGGCAGTGCAATGGCGCAATCATCCGTCACTGTCAGCGGCCTCGTCGACGCTTACGTCGGCAGCATGAAAAACAGTGGCGATACCGGAAGCAAGTCCTCGGTCGGTTCTGGCGGCATGACCACCTCCTGGATCGGCTTCAAGGGTGTTGAAGATCTGGGCGGCGGTCTCAGGGCAGAATTTGCCCTGACCTCGTTCTTCCAGACAGATACCGGTGCCTATGGCCGCTTCTCCGGAGACAACCTGTTCTCGCGCGATGCCAACATCGGCCTGTCAGGTGAGTTCGGCAAAGTCTCCCTGGGACGCGGTCTCGCACCAAGCTTCCTGCCAACCGTGCTGTTCAACCCGTTTGGCGACTCCTTTACCTTCTCACCGCTGGTACTGCACGTCTACACCCCGTCGGGAAGTTTCGGTGCGCGCACCTGGCCCCAAGCAAACGCAGCTGACAGCGGTTGGAGCAACGAAGTCATCTATACCACTCCGAAGTTCGGTGGCCTGCAAGCCAACCTGCACTATCAGTTCGGTGAAGTGGCTGGCGATAACGGCAAAAAGAACATCGGTGTCAACGCGCTCTACTTCAACGGTGGTCTGGCACTGACCGCCTTGTACTTCGATGCGCAGGTCAGCAACCCCAATTCCGGTGCGGCTGTCGTTGACGCCACCACCCCCTTCGCTTCCATCAATCGCCAGAAAACCTGGATGCTCGGCGCGACCTATGACTTCCAGGTGATCAAGCTGTACGGCACCTACCAGACCAGCAAGGACACCACCGCTGGCGCGTCGCAAGCCAAGGACAAGGTAATGAGCGCAGGCCTGTCGATCCCGGTAGGCAATGGCTCCATCCTGGCCGCCATCGCTCGCACCAAACGCACCGGCGATCTGCTGACCACCGGCGACGTGTCGCGCAATACCACCTCAGTCGGCTACGACTACTTCCTGTCCAAGCGCACCGACGTGTACGCGATCGTCATGAACGACAAGATCTCCAGCCAAAGCAATGCAGCATCGTTCGGCCTGGGAATCCGCCATCGCTTCTAACGGCATGTCCGCATATTGAACACACCGCAATTGCGGCAAGTTCAAACTGGAGTACGCGCCACCCGTTTCCGATGGCGTGGACTCCGGTCATGCGGTGATCGTGCAGCAGGTTTTACAAGCGTCGTAGCCGTCGCGGCGACTCCTTCTAGCCGTGGCGTGATCTTGAGGCAGTACTTCGGTGGGAACCGCATTACCGGAACGCGCCGCCGGCACTCTGAACGCTATCGTTTCCACGACCAAATAGCGCGCGCGTTGCGGTTTCCATCTTCTTTTTTCAATCGCTTTTCGGGAGATTTCCCCATGCGTCATTTCCGCTTCCTCGGTTGCCTGGCGGCGCTGCTGCTCGGCCTGCTGTCGACCTCGCCCAGCTTTGCCCAGGACACCAAAATCAAATTCCAGCTGGACTGGCGCTTTGAAGGACCGGCCGCCCTGTTCCTGGTGGCCAAGTCCAAGGGCTACTTCGCGCAGGAAAAGCTGGATGTCACCATCGACGCCGGCAACGGCTCCGGCAATGCGGTCAACCGCGTGGCCTCCGGCACCTATGACATGGGCTTTGCCGACATGGCCGCCCTGATGGAATTCACCGCCAACAATCCCGATGCCCCGGGCAAGCCGGTGGCCGTGATGATGGTCTACAACGACACCCCGGCCGCGGTGTTCTCGCTCAAGAAATCCGGCATCAAGAAGCCCGCCGACCTGGCCGGCAAGAAGCTGGGCGCACCGGTGTTCGACGCCGGCCGCCGCGCTTATCCGATCTTCGCCAAGGCCAATGGCCTCGATGCCACCAAGGCGCAATGGACCAGCATGGACCCGCCGCTGCGCGAAACCATGCTGGCACGCGGCGACGTGGATGCCATCACCGGTTTCTATTTCACCTCGCTCCTGAACCTGAATGCGCGCGGCATCAAGGATGAAGACATCAACGTGATGATGTACCCGGACTACGGCGTGCGCCTGTACGGCAATACCATCATCGCCTCCGAAACCATGGTCAAGCAGAAGCCGGAAGCCATCAAGGGCTTCCTGCGCGCCTTCGCCAAGGCCAGCCGCGATGTGATGGCCAATCCGGAAGCCGCCATCAAGGTCCTGAAGGAACGCGATGGCCTCATCGATGAAAAGCTGGAACTGCGCCGCCTGAAACTGGCCATCGCCAGCGCCATCGCCACGCCGCACGCCAAGGCGGAAGGCTACGGACAGGTCTACAGCCCGCGCCTGACGCTCATGGCCTCGCAAGTCTCGGACGCCTACGGCACCAAGACCCGCGTCAACGCCGACAAGATCTGGAATGGCAGCTTCCTGCCGAGCAAGGCCGAGCTGGACGTGTTCCCCAAGTAAATCATTTATATCGTTTACCAAATTCATCCTTGACTGAAGCATTCATGAGCGAACCCTTCGTCGATTTCCGCCACGTCTACCTGGCCTATGATGGCGCCGCCGAATTTGCGGTGGAAGACATCGACCTGCAGACCCGCGCTGGCGAATTCATCGCCATCGTCGGGCCGTCCGGCTGCGGCAAGTCCACCTTCATGAAGCTGGCCACGGGCTTGAAGCAGCCCAATCGCGGCAGCGTCGTCATCAATGGCCAGACGGTCACGGGGCCGCTCAAGTTCGTGGGCATGGCCTTCCAGGCCCCGACCCTGTTGCCCTGGCGCACCACGCTGGAAAACGTGCTGCTGCCGCTGGAGATCGTCGAGCCCTACCGGCGCGAGTTCAAGCAGAAGAAGGCCGAGTACACAGAGCGTGCGCTCAAGCTGCTCAAGACCGTGGGCCTGGATGGCTATGCCGACAAATTCCCGTGGCAACTCTCGGGCGGCATGCAGCAGCGCGCCTCGATCTGCCGCGCGCTGATTCATGAGCCCAAGATGCTGCTGCTGGATGAACCCTTCGGCGCGCTCGACGCATTCACCCGCGAAGAACTGTGGTGCGTACTGCGCGACTTGTGGGCCGAGCGCCGCTTCAACGTCATCCTGGTCACGCACGACCTGCGCGAGGCGGCCTTCCTGGCCGACACCATCTATGTGATGAGCAAGCGTCCGGGCCGCATCGTGGTGCGGCGGGAAAACCCGCTGCCGCGTCCCTGCCCGCTGGAAACCACCTATACCGACGGCTTCAACGCGCTGGTGCATGAACTGCGCGAGCACATCGGCCACGTGCGCAATACCTGACCCTCACACGGCCCGGCCAAGGAAACTCATGAAAACTCCGTTCAACGGCAAACTCAACCGCGCCGCCACCACGCTGGCGCCCTGGATCCTGCTGCTCGCCATCCTGGGCGTGTGGCAATTCATCTGCAGCGTGTGGCAGGTCTCCGACTTCATCTTTCCGAGTCCCGCTTCCATCCTGCAGGCCATGGTGGATTACGCCGGCCCGATCACCGAACATGCCCTCTCGACCTTTTGGGTCACCATGGTGGGCTTCGCCATCGCCGTGGCGGTCGGTGTGACGCTGGGCTTCGTGATCGGATCTTCACCCGTGCTGTATGCCGCCGCCTATCCGCTCATGACGGCCTTCAATGCCCTGCCCAAGGCGGCCTTCGTGCCGGTGCTGGTGGTCTGGTTCGGCATCGGCGCAGGGCCGGCCATCCTCACGGCTTTCCTGATCTCCTTCTTCCCCATCATGGTCAACATCGCCACCGGCCTGGCCACGCTGGAACCGGAGCTGGAAGACGTCTTGCGCGTGCTGGGCGCGCGCCGCATGGACATCCTGCTCAAGGTCGGCCTGCCGCGTTCGATGCCGTATTTCTTTGCCTCCCTGAAGGTGGCCATCACGCTGGCCTTCGTGGGCTCCACCGTGTCGGAAATGAATGCCTCCAACCAGGGCATCGGCTACCTGCTGGTCTCGGCCGGATCGTCGATGAAGATGCCGCTGGCCTTTGCCGGACTGGTGGTGATCGGGGCCATGGCCATGGCCATGTACGAACTGTTTGCCATCATCGAGAAACGCACCACCGGCTGGGCGCATCGGGGAAAATGAGGTAAATCGGGCCGTAACGCCGCAACAGGGGCGCAAAACCCGGCAAAAGCGGTATGCGGCGCGGCGCAATTTGTCTATGATGTCGCGCGTGCGAGCCGCAGGGGCGCTCGCGGCGGCCGCAGGCACGCGGACCGCGTTGCATTTCGACATGACCACATTCATCACCACAGGGAAATCACGTGAGCGCAGTTCCACTCCGTCTTGAAATCAGCCATGTGCGCAAGGCCTACCCGGGCGTGCTGGCCAATGACGATGTCAGCCTGGCGGTGGCGCCCGGCGAGATCCACGCCGTGCTCGGGGAGAACGGCGCGGGCAAGTCCACCCTGATGAAAATCATTTTCGGCGCGGTCAAGCCGGATGCCGGCGAACTGCGCTGGAACGGCGAGACCGTGCAGATCGCCAATCCGCAGGTGGCGCGCAAGCTGGGCATTGCGATGGTGTTCCAGCATTTCTCGCTGTTCGATACGCTGACCGTGACCGAGAACATCGCTCTGGGCCTGGATGCCAAGACCGACCTCAAGGAACTGGCCGAACGCATCACCCGCACCGGCGAAAAATACGGACTGGAACTGGAACCGCAGCGCCACGTGCATACGCTGTCGGTCGGTGAACGCCAGCGCGTGGAAATCGTGCGCGCGCTGCTGACCGAACCGCAATTGCTGATCCTGGATGAGCCGACCTCGGTGCTCACGCCCCAGGCGGTGGAAAAACTGTTCGTCACCCTGCGCCGCCTGGCCGACGAGGGTTGCAGCATCCTCTACATCAGCCACAAGCTCGACGAAATCCGCGCGCTGTGCCACAGCGCCACCGTCATGCGCGGTGGCCGCGTGACCGGCAACTGCGATCCGCGCAATGAGAGCAGCGCCAGCCTTTCACGCATGATGATCGGCGACGAACTGGTGCGCCTGCAGCGCGAACGCAATCCCGATTCGCTGCGCAATGAACGCAAGCTGCACGTCAATCGTCTCTCGCTGCCCGAGGCGCATCTGTTTGCCACCGAACTGAAAGACATCGAATGCGAAGTGCGCGCAGGTGAAATCGTCGGTATCGCCGGGGTCTCCGGCAATGGCCAGCAGGAATTGCTGGCGGCGCTCTCGGGCGAAGACCAGCGCGCTGCGCCCAACATGATCATGCTGGCCGGCAAGGCCGTCGGCGACCTCTCGCCCAATCCGCGCCGCGCGGCGGGCCTGGGCCTGGTGCCGGAAGAACGCCTGGGGCGCGGTGCCGTGCCTGGGCTTTCGCTTACGGCCAACATGCTGCTGTCGCACCAGAAAGCGCCCTACGTGAAGCGCGGCATGATCGACTTCGGTTTTACGCGCCGTGCTGCGGCCTCCATCATCGAACGCTTCAAGGTCAAGGCAGCCGGACCGGATGCCCCGGCCAAGAGCCTCTCGGGCGGCAACCTGCAGAAATTCATCGTCGGCCGCGAAATGGAACGCAAACCCGCCGTCTTCGTGGTGGCCCAGCCGACCTGGGGGGTGGACGTCGGTGCCGCCGCCCAGATCCACGGCGAAATCTTGAAACTGAAACAGGAAGGTTGTGCAGTGCTGGTGATCTCGGAAGAACTTGACGAATTGTTCGCATTATGTGATCGCCTGCACGTCATCGCCAAGGGGCGTCTGTCGCCCTCCATCCCCATCGAACAGGCTACGCGCGAACAAGTGGGCGTGTGGATGAGCGGCCTGTGGGACGAACCGGCAGCCGCTGCGGCGGAGGTGAGCCATGGCTGAACGCATGAGCTTCCCGCTGCGGCTTGAACTGCGCGGTGCGCCGTCCAAGACCATGACCTATCTGTCGCCGGTGATCGCCATCGTCGCCACCCTCTTCCTGGGGGCGCTGCTGTTCCTGGCACTGGGCAAGGATCCGCTGGCCGGCCTGAAGGTGTTCCTGGTTGACCCGTTCAATGGCAAGCGCGCCATCAGCGAGCTGCTGCTCAAATCCGTGCCGCTGATCCTGTGCGCGCTGGGGCTGGCAGTGTGCTTCCGCGCCAGCATCTGGAACATCGGTGCCGAAGGCCAGTTCACGGTCGGCGCGCTCTGCTCGGGCGCCATGCTGGTGTGGCTGGATGTGCCGGGGCACGGCATTTCCGGCGGCATGGGGCTGGTGCTCATGATCGTGGCCGGCGTCATCGGCGGTGCCTTGTGGGCGGCCATCACGGCTTACCTGCGCGACCAGTTCAATGCCAATGAAATCCTGGTCTCGCTGATGCTGACCTATGTGGCGCAGCTGCTGCTGATGTGGGCCGTCAATGGTCCGCTGAAGGATCCCAATGGCATGAACTTCCCGCAGTCGAAGGTGTTCTCCGGCGAATTCATGCTGCCCATGCTGATGTCGGGCACGCGCCTGCATATCGGCTTTGCGGTGGCCATCGTCGCGGCCATCCTGATGGCCATCTTCATGATGCGCAGCCTGCGCGGTTTCTCGCTCATGGTCGGTGGCGTGGCACCGCATGCGGCGCGCTATGCGGGCTTCTCGGCACGGTCGGCCTTGTGGGTCTCGCTGCTGATCTCGGGAGCCTTCGCCGGACTGGCCGGGGCCTTCGAGATCGCCGGTCCGATCGGGCAGCTGTTGCCGTCGGTGTCGCCGGGCTATGGTTTCGCCGCCATCATCGTGGCCTTCATCGGCCGCCTGCATCCGGTGGGTGCCATCCTGGGCGGGCTGATCATGTCGCTGCTGTACCTGGGCGGCGAGCTGGCGCAGTCGCGCCTGGGCCTGCCTTCGGCCATCACGGGCGTATTCCAGGGCATGCTGCTGTTCCTGCTGCTGGCCTGCGATACGCTCATCGATTACCGCCTGGCGTGGAAAAAGAAAGTCTAAGGAATCAGGACAGGACATGGAACAACTCGCTCCTCTCATCGCAGCCTCCATCAATGCCGGCACGCCCCTGCTGCTGGCGGCCATCGGGCTGTTGATCAATGAACGATCCGGCGTGCTCAACCTGGGTGCCGAAGGCATGATGCTGGTGGCGGCCATCGCCGGCTTTGCGGTCGGCTATGCCACCAAGAGCCCGCTGCTCGGCTTTGTTGCCGGCGCCGTCTGCGGCATGCTCATGGCCACGCTCTTCGCCTGGCTGGCGCTGCGCCTGGCCACCAACCAGGTCGCGACCGGCCTGGCGCTGTCGATCTTCGGCGCGGGCCTGTCGGCCTTCGTCGGCCAGCGTTTCGTCGGCCTGGCGCTGCCGGCGCAACCGAATTCGATTCCGCTGCTGGGTGATATTCCCTTCCTCGGCAAGGCGCTGTTCCACCAGCACTGGATGAGCTATGTGGCCTTCGCGCTGTGCCTGGCCAGCATCTGGTTCCTGTATCGCACACGGGCCGGGCTGGTCTTGCGTGCCGTGGGCGAGTCGCCGGAATCGGCGCATGCGCTGGGCTATTCGGTGCGTGGCATCCGCTATCTGGCGCTGCTGTTCGGCGGTGCTTGCTGCGGCCTGGCGGGTGCCTACATGTCGCTGGTCTATACCCCGATGTGGGTCGAAGGCCTGGTGGCCGGACGCGGCTGGATCGCGCTGGCCCTGACCGCCTTCGCCACCTGGCGTCCGGCACGGGTCTTGCTGGGTTCGCTGCTGTTCGGCGGCGTTACAATCGCGCAGTTCTACCTGCAGGGCATGGGCGTGACGGTGCCCTCGCAGATCCTGTCGATGGCCCCGTACCTGGCCACCATCGTGGTGCTGGCGCTGATCTCGCGCAACCCAGACTGGATCCGCCTGAACATGCCGGCCTCGCTGGGCAAGCCGTTCCGTCCGGGCGCCTCCTGAACTATTTATACCGTTTATATCGTTTAAATCGTTTATTCCGTTTTTGTAGCAGCACCTGCATTTATCCACTGACCTTGAGGGAGAACACAATGAAGATTTCGCGCAGGGCATCCTTGACGATGCTCGCCACCCTGGCGGCAGCAACCCTGATCGGTTGCGGCAAGAAGGAAGAACCCGCTGCCGCCGCGCCCGCTGCTGCGCCGGCTGCTGCGGCACCGGCGGCTGATCCGCTGAAGGTGGCCTTCGTCTACATCGGCCCGGTGGGCGACGCCGGCTGGACCTTTGCGCATGACAAGGGCCGCAAGGCGGTCGAAGAAAAATTCGGCGACAAGGTCAAGACCACCTTCGTGGAAAACATTCCTGAATCCGCAGCGGATGCCGAGCGCGTCTTCCGCCAGCTGGCCACCGATGGCAACAAGCTGATCTTCGGCACCACCTTCGGCTACATGGAAGCGATGCTCAAGGTCGCCAAGGAATTCCCGGATGTGAAGTTCGAACACGCCACCGGCTTCAAGACCGCCGACAACCTGGCGCAATACGACGTGCGCACCTATGAAGGCGCTTACCTGGCCGGCGTGGTCGCGGGCAAGATGAGCAAGTCCGGCAAGCTGGGCGTGGTGGCCTCGGTGCCGATTCCTGAAGTGATCCGCAACATCGACTCCTTCACCCTGGGTGCGCGTTCGGTCAATCCGAAGGCCACCACCGCCGTGGTGTGGGTCAACAAGTGGTTCGATCCGGGCAAGGAACGTGAAGCCGCCACCACCCTGATCGGCCAGGGCGTGGATGTGCTGATGCAGAACACCGACTCCGCGGCCGTGGTGCAGACCGCGCAGGAAAAGGGTGTGTATGCCTTCGGCTGGGACAGCGACATGACCAGCTTCGGCCCCAAGGCCCACCTGGCTGCTTCCATCATCAACTGGGGCGTGTATTACACGGCGCGCGTGCAAGCCGTGCTGGATGGCTCGTGGAAGAGCAGCACCAGCTGGATCGGCCTGAAGGAAAACGGCATCGACCTGGCCGCCTTCAATCCTGAACTGCCGGCCGACGTGAAGTCGCTGGTGGAAGAGCGCAAGAAGGGCATCGTCGACGGCTCGGCGCCGATCTGGAAGGGTCCGTTCAAGGACAACGCCGGCAAGGAAGTGCTGGGCAAGGACGCCGTGGCCGATGACGGCTTCCTGCATGGCATCAAATTCTACGTCGAGGGCGTGGACGGCAAGGTACCGGGCTGATTGCCGGTTTCCTCACCCGGCGCTGCTGTCAGGCGCCGGGACAAGCTTGATGAAGACCGCTGACATCGCGAGGTGCCGGCGGCTTTTTTTTGGCAAAGTGCGCTTTCGCCGGGTTACTTTTCTCTCAGAAATCTTCACGGCTGCAACTTTTGCCGAATCTCCGAACAGTCTTGGCCGCCTTACTATCGGCTCGCCGAAAACCCCCGCTCCACCGCTATCGCAGCCGCATCCAGCCTGTATAATGCACAGCCAAACCGGGTGGAAAGCCTGCATTTTCCTTCACTTTCCGCCGCATTGAACTACAGGATTTATGCAAAAAACGCGCAAACCGATCGAAATCAAAATTTCCACTGTAGTTGCCATTTCGGCAATCCTGCATGAAACCGATCCGACTTCGCTGGAAAAAGCCCTGAAGGAAATGACTGGCGGCGTCGCCGATTTCTTCGAAGACGAATTCGCGGTACTGGACATCGGCACCCTGGATGCGGCGGCCGCTGCGGCCATCGACTGGAGCGCCGTGGTGGCCCTGTTCAAGCGCTTCCGCTTGAATACCGTGGCCGTGCGCAATGCGCCGGAAGAGTTACACGGCGGCATCGTCGCCCAGGGCCTGGCCATCGACAACTCGGCCGTGGCCGGTGCCGGCACCGCCAATGCACGTGCGCAGGAGGCGGCAGCCCAGCAAGCCGAGCCGGCGCCGACACCGGTAGCCGCCCCCGCAGCACCGGCCGCTCCCGCTGCGCCCGCTCCCCAGTCCGCCCCGGCCCCGGTGGCCAACACCGTGGTGATCGATACCCCGGTGCGCGCCGGCCAGCGCATCTATGCGCGCGGTGCCGACCTGGTGGTGCTGGCCGTGGTCAACAACGGTGCCGAGCTGATCGCCGATGGCTGCATCCACGTCTATGCACCGCTGCGCGGCCGTGCCCTGGCCGGTGCCTCGGGCAATACGACCGCGCGCATCTTCGCCGCTTCACTGGAAGCGGAACTGGTTTCCATTGCGGGGGTCTATCGGACCTTCGAGAACGGTCATGCGCCCGAACTCGCCGGCAAGCAGGTGCAGGTGCGCCTGCAGGGCGAACGCATCGACGTGCTGCCAATGGCGGCATCGTAAGGCTGCGGCGTAAATCATTTAAACGAATCCAGCCGGAACCGCCGGCGTACTGTTCTTCTTAAGGAGTTTTTCGTGGCAAAAATCATCGTTGTGACTTCGGGTAAGGGCGGCGTCGGCAAAACGACGTCCAGCGCCAGTTTCGCATCGGGCCTGGCCATGCGCGGCCACAAGACGGCCGTGATCGACTTCGACGTCGGTCTGCGCAACCTGGACCTGATCATGGGCTGCGAGCGCCGCGTGGTCTACGACCTGATCAACGTGATCAACAAGGAAGCCACCCTGAACCAGGCCCTGATCAAGGACAAGCACTGCGACAACCTGTTCATCCTGCCGGCCTCGCAAACCCGCGACAAGGACGCCCTGACCGAAGAAGGCGTGGAGCGTGTCCTCAACGACCTCTCCAAGATGGACTTCGAATACATCATCTGCGACTCCCCGGCCGGCATCGAGCACGGTGCGGTGATGGCACTGACCTTCGCCGACGAAGCCGTGGTGGTCTCCAACCCGGAAGTGTCGTCGGTGCGTGACTCGGACCGCATCCTCGGCATCATCCAGGCCAAGTCGCGCCGTGCCTCCTCGGGCGGCGAGCCGGTCAAGGAACACCTGCTCATCACCCGCTATTCGCCCAAGCGCGTGGAAGACGGCGAGATGCTGTCCTATACCGACGTGCAGGAAATCCTGCGCATTCCCCTGATCGGCATCATCCCCGAATCGGAAACCGTGCTGCAGGCCTCCAACCAGGGCTCCCCCGCCATCCACATGAAGGACAGCGACGTGGCCCAGGCCTACCAGGACGTGGTGTCGCGCTTCCTCGGCGAGACCGTCGAGCTGCGTTTCACCACCTACGAAAAGCCGGGCTTCCTGCAGCGCATCTTCGGAGGTAAGTGACATGTCCCTGCTTTCTTTCCTGTTCCCCAGCAAGCCCAAAAGTGCGGTGGCGGCGAAGGAGCGGCTGCAGATCATCATCGCCCGCGAGCGTTCCAACGGCCGCCAGGGCCCGGACTTCCTGCCGGCCCTGCACAAGGAACTCATCGAGGTCATCTCCAAGTACACCAAGGTCAACGCCGACGACATCAAGATCTCGCTGGACCGCCAGGGCAACCTGGAAGTGCTGGATGTGAACGTGGTGCTGCCTGACAGCGACGTTCCGGCTGCTTGAGCGCACATACCGCACTCTGCATGAAGAAAAGGGCAGCTTCGGCTGCCCTTTTTGCCAATACGGTCCACCACACCCGGGCCCTGCGCGTTGACTGCCTTTTACTGCTGCCCTGAACTGATGCAATGAAAATCGGGATCCTTTCCAAAGACGCCGATACCGTGACCCTGGTCACGCAGCTGGCCGATCGCCATGACTGCCAGGTCTACAGCGGCGTCGAAGGCTTTGCCGCCGCCTGTGCCGACCGCGCCAACCTGGTCGTGCTGGATCTGGACGACCTGCAGCGGCATCAGCATGCGGTCACCATGCTGGTCCAGCAGCACCGTCCGCCGGCGGCCTCCAAGGCGCGGCCGGTGGTGTTGCTGCTGTGCACGCCGGCTCATCAGCACTGGCTGCGCAACCTGCGCATGGCGGGGGCCGATGATTTCCTGGTCAAGCCGGTGGACCGCCAGGAACTGGCCCTGCGGCTGGACTTGCTGCTGCTGGCCGCGCAGCCCTACGAAGCCCCGCCCAGCGTGGTGGAAGCCGGCGGCTTCATGGTCGACCTGGCGCGCCTGCGCATCACCCATCCCGAGCGGCCCGGCCTGGATGCCACGCTCACCCGCAAGGAAGTCGAACTGGCGCTGCTGTTCATGCAGCACCTGGGACGCCCGCTGTCGCGCGCCTTCCTGCAGGAACGCATCTGGGGGGCCGAGCCGGAAACCCCGACCCGCACCATCGATACCCACGTCTCGCGCATCCGCACCAAGCTCAAGCTGCATCCCGGCAATGGCTACCAGCTGGCCACCGTCTATGGCTACGGCTACCAGCTGGAGCGGCTGGAATAACACCCCGGGAGCCTTCGCGCAGGCCAGCCGGAGAGTGTTGCATCGGCACCCCGGCCATCTGCGCCAAGCCTGATCCATGTCAGGGACATATACCGATTATCAGGGGGCGCCCCAACCCGACAGTGGGCAAAGAGTATAATTATTCCCAAAACCGGGGCCGAATCTGTCTGATTTTGTACGAATTGCATTGTTTCGTACGCTTTTCATTCAGTTTCACAGCCATAGAAGTGCAATTTCCCAGCTCATCGGCACTGCTGCCTTATAGTCGATTCCTCCATGCATTTGCTCGCCGTCGGACTCAACCACACTACCGCGCCGGTCTCGCTGCGCGAGAAAGTGGCATTCCCCGCTGACCAGATCGGTCAGGCGGTGGCGTCCGCGCGTGCGTGGTTTGGCGGCAATGACAAGATCGTGGCCGCGGGCGAAGCCGCCATCCTTTCCACCTGCAATCGCACCGAGCTGTATGCGGCTGCGGCCGCCGGGCAAGACGGGGTGGAATTCGCCATCGACCGTACCGCGCAGTTCCTGGCCGAGTATCACCACATTCCCTACGCCGACCTGCGTCCCTACCTCTATTCGCTGCCGCAGGACAATGCCGTGCGCCATGCCTTCCGCGTCGCCTCCGGGCTGGACTCGATGGTACTGGGCGAACCGCAGATCCTGGGCCAGATGAAGGATGCAGTGCGCCAGGCCGATGCCGCCGGTGGCCTGGGCACCTATCTGCACCAGCTGTTCCAGCGCACCTTCGCGGTGGCCAAGGAAGTGCGCAGCACCACCGAAATCGGCGCGCACAGCGTCTCGATGGCCGCCGCTGCCGTGCGCCTGTCGCAGCGCATCTTCGATTCGATCTCCGGCCAGAACGTGCTCTTCATCGGCGCGGGCGAGATGATCGAACTGTGCGCCACGCACTTCGCGGCCCAGAATCCCAAGACCCTGACGGTGGCCAACCGCACCATGGAGCGCGGCGAAACCCTGGCCCATCGCTTCAGCGGCCGTGCCATCCGCCTGGCCGACCTGCCGGCGCAGCTGGCCAACTTCGACATCGTGGTCTCCTGTACCGCCTCGCAGCTGCCCATCATCGGCCTGGGGCTGGTGGAACGGGCCGTCAAGGCACGCCGCCACAAACCCATCTTCATGGTCGACCTGGCCGTGCCGCGCGATATCGAGGCCGAAGTCGGCCGCCTGGATGACGTTTTCCTCTACACCGTGGACGACCTGGCCTCGGTGGTGCAAAGCGGCGTCGAAAACCGCCAGGCTGCGGTCGCGCAGGCCGAAGCCATCATCGAAACCCGGGTGCAATCCTTCATGCACTGGATCGACAGCCGCGCCATGGTGCCGCTGATCCAGGACCTGCACGAAACCGGCGAGGCCCTGCGCCTGGCCGAACTGGACCGCGCACGCCGCATGCTGGCCAAGGGCGAGGATGTGGAAGCGGTGCTGGACGCCCTCTCCAAGGGCCTGACCGCCAAGTTCCTGCACGGCCCGCAACAGGCCCTGCACCACGCCCAGGGTGAACAGCGCAGCCAGCTGGTCTCGCTGCTGCCGCAACTGTTCCGCGCCAAGCGTTAGCGCCTCTCCCGCCGCGCTGGCCGCTGCCTGCGGCTGGCACCCTCGCGCCGTCGCCGACGGCTGCCGTCGTCCCCCTCATTGCTGACCGATACTGACTTCCCGACCTCATGAAACCCTCAATGCTCGCCAAACTCGACCAGCTCGCCGAACGGCTGGAAGAGCTCAACAGCCTGCTGGCCCAGGAAGATGCCACGTCCAGCATGGACAACTTCCGCAAGATGACCCGCGAACACGCCGAACTGGGCCCGCTGGTGGCGCTGTACCACGACTATGTGCAGGCCAGTGAAGATATCCGCACCGCCGGCGAGCTGCTGTCAGACCCCGACATGAAAGCTTTCGCCCAGGAAGAAATCGATGGCGCCAAGGCCCGCATGGAGGCGCTGGAGCTGGATCTGCAGAAGATGCTGCTGCCCAAGGATCCCAATGATGAACGAAACATCTTCCTGGAAATCCGCGCCGGAACCGGAGGTGACGAATCAGCCCTGTTCGCCGGCGACCTGCTGCGCATGTACACCCGCTATGCAGAACGCCAGCGCTGGCAGGTGGAGATCGTCTCGGCCTCGGAATCGGAACTGGGTGGCTACAAGGAAGTCATCGCCCGCATCGCCGGCTTCGGCGCCTACTCGCGCCTGAAGTTCGAATCCGGCGGCCACCGCGTGCAACGCGTGCCGGCCACCGAGACCCAGGGCCGCATCCACACCTCCGCCTGCACGGTGGCCGTGATGCCTGAAGCCGATGAAGTCGAGGATGTGGACATCAACCCGGCCGACCTGCGCATCGACACCTATCGCGCCTCCGGGGCTGGTGGGCAGCACATCAACAAGACCGATTCGGCGGTGCGCATCACGCACTTGCCGACCGGCATCGTGGTGGAATGCCAGGACGACCGCAGCCAGCACAAGAACAAGGCGCAGGCCATGAAAGTGCTGGCAGCACGGATCAAGGACGTGCAATTGCGCGAGCAGCAATCCAAGGAAGCCGCCACCCGCAAGTCCTTGATCGGCTCGGGCGACCGCAGCGAGCGCATCCGCACCTACAACTTCCCGCAGGGGCGCATGACCGACCACCGCATCAACCTGACGCTCTACAAGCTCGATTTCATCATGGATGGCGACCTGGACGAACTGACCAATGCCCTCATCACCGAGCACCAGGCTGAACTGCTGGCCCAGCTGGGCGACGACTGAGGCCAACGGAACCAAGCCGGGGGGATCCGTTCAGAGTGCCTTTGCCTGCGCGGGCAGCATGCACGCAGGCCCGGACTTCTCTACAATCGCGTCATGGCAAAAAACCGCCGGATCATCCGCGTGGTCCCGCCCATCGAACTGCCCCGACGCATTCCCCCATTAATGAATCTCTGAATCCTCAACCATGAAATCATCCAAAGCGGTTTTCCTGCTGGTGGCGCTGGTGTGCGCTGCCCTGCTGGGCGTTGCCATGTACCTGCAGATCGTCGAAGAAATGCAGCCCTGCCCGCTGTGCGTCATCCAGCGCTACATGTTCGTGCTGGTCGGTGCCTTCGCCCTGATCGGTGCCCTGATGCCCGAAGCCGCCCGCCGCGGCAGCGCCGGCCTGGGCCTGCTGGCCGCGCTGGCTGGCGCCGGCACCGCGATCTGGCATCTGTACGTAAAGGCGCATCCGGGTGTCTCCTGCACCACCGATCCGCTGGAAACGGCGCTCAACCAGCTGCCCACGGCCAAGCTGTGGCCGCAGATGTTCACCGCCGACGGCTTCTGCTCGGCCCCCTGGCCCCCGGTGTTCGGCCTGCAGATCCCGACCTGGTCGCTGATCTGGTTCGGCGTGCTGGCCCTGGTGCTGGCCGTGCAACTGTTCAAGCGCGCCCCGCGCACCACCATCTGGAAGTGATGGAGCCGCTCTCCAGCTATGCCGGCTGTACGCTGGCCACCGTATTGAAGACGGCGCCGCTGGAGCCGCTGGAGAACCGCATCCTGCTGTGCCACGCGCTGCGCATGACGCGCGTGCAACTGATCACGCAATCCGAACGGCGGCTCGATGCCGCTGAATCGGAGGCGCTCACGGCCCTCTACACCCGTCGTCTGCGTGGCGAGCCGATTGCCTACATCATCGGCCAGCGCGAATTCTATGGACTGGACTTGCGCGTCACGCCGGATGTGTTGATCCCCCGGCCCGATACCGAGCTGCTGGTGGAACTGGCCATGGAAAGATTGCCGCAAGGCGCGGCGCTGCTGGACATGGGGACCGGTTCGGGGGCGATTGCCATCGCCATTGCCCATACGCGGCCCGATGCGGTAGTGACGGCACTGGATGCCAGCGCTGCTGCACTGGCCATCGCACGTGAAAACGCCACCGCCAACCAGGTCCGCGTGACGCTGCTGGAAAGCGACTGGTACGCCGCCCTGCCCCAGGATCAGCGCTTTGCAGTGATCGCCTCCAACCCGCCTTATATCGTCGCAGGGGATGTGCATCTCTCCCAGGGCGACCTGCGCTTCGAACCGGTCGATGCGCTCACCGATCACGCTGATGGCCTGACCGACCTGCGCAGCATCATCGACGGCGCACCGGCGCATCTGCTGCCCGGCGGCTGGCTGCTGATGGAGCATGGTTACGACCAGGCCGCTGCGGTGCGCGGACTGCTCTCCGGCACCGGCTTCAAGGAAGTCCGGAGCTGGCGCGACCTGGCCGGTATTGAACGGGTCAGCGGCGGCCGCCTGGCCTGATCCGCTGACCGTTTCTGGCTTTCCTCCTGCTCTCTCAGGCCGCCCGCTTGCCGCCTCCTTGCGGCGAGTGCGGCTGACCGCTTGAGACGCCCTGTTCCAGTTGCGCCAGCAAGGTAGCCTGCTTTTGCATGGCCGCTTTCAGATGGCGTTCCTTCACGTGGCCATAGCCGCGAATCTCTTCCGGAATGCGGGCCACGGCGACGACCTGTTCAAGGTTCTCGGGCGTGAGCTTTGCCAGCAGGCGTGACAGGGTGGCACGGTACTCGCTGATCAGCGCCCGCTCCTGTCTGCGCTCATCGGTGTAGCCAAAAGGATCGAAGGCCGTACCCCGCAGGAAGCGCAGCTTGGCCAGCACGCCGAAGGCTGGCATCATCCAGCTGCCGAAGGCCTGCTTGCGCAGGTGTCCCTTGTCGTCGCGCTTGGCCAGCAGCGGCGGGGCCAGGTGGAAGCGCAGGTTGTAATTCCCCTCGAACATGCCGGCGATCTTGGCGCGGAAGGCCGGCTCGGTGTAGAGGCGCGCGACTTCGTACTCATCCTTGTAGGCCATGAGCTTGAAGAGACTGGTCGCTACCGCACGGCTCAATTTGAAGCCGCGTGCCGCCTCACCCAGCGTGCTCTCGCGCGCACGCACTTCTTCCACGGCATCGCGATAGCTGCGCGCATAGGCGGCGTTCTGGTAATCGGTGAGGAAGGCCACGCGGCGTTCCACCAGTTCATCCAGGGTCGGCGTGCGCTTGAATTCGATCACCTGGGCCGTCATGCCATTGCGGCCTGCGGCGGCCAATACGACCTCGACATCGTGCGCGGCCACGCGGCCCCAGGCGAAGGCCTGCTTGTTGAAATCCACCTGCAGCGCGTTGAGTTCGATGGCGCGCAACAGGGCCGCTTCCGACAACGGTACCCAGCCCTTTTGCCAGGCATAGCCGAGCATGAACATGTTGGTCGCGATCGCATCGCCCATGAGCGCCGTCGCAATGCGGCCGGCATCAATCAGTGAAAGATTGTCGCGGCCGCAGGCCTTGGCGATCTCGCCTTCGCTGGAGGCAGTGGGGAATTGCCAGTCCGGATTGCGGACGAACGCGGCAGTGGGCATCTGCGTCGAATTGACCGCTGCATGGGTACGCCCCTCGCCCATGCGCGAGAGGGCATCGCGGCCTGCAGTGACGATGACGTCGCAGCCGATGACCAGGTCAGCCATGCCGGTGCCCACGCGGGTGGACTGGATGTGCGCCGGGTCCTCGGCCACGCGCACGTGCGACATCACCGGCCCGCCCTTTTGTGCCAGCCCGCTCATGTCGAGCACCGAGCAGGCGCGGCCTTCGACGTGAGCCGCCATGGCGATGATCTGGCCAATGGTGATCACGCCCGTGCCGCCCACGCCGGTGACCACGATGCCATAAGGCTGGGCCAGCCCCGGCAGGACCGGTTCCGGCAGTGTCGGCAAGACCGGACCCGATTGCGTCTTGGCGCGTACCGGCTTCTTCAGCTGGCCACCTTCCACCGTCACGAAGCTGGGGCAGAAGCCGTTCACGCAGGAATAGTCCTTGTTGCAGGAAGACTGATTGATCTGGCGCTTGCGGCCGAACTCGGTTTCCAGCGGCTCCACCGACAGGCAATTGGACTGCACGCTGCAATCGCCGCAGCCTTCGCACACCGCCTCGTTGATGACGGCGCGCTTGGCCGGGTCGGGATAGGCATTGCGTTTCCGACGACGGCGTTTTTCCGAAGCGCAGGTCTGGTCATAAATCATGGCCGACACACCGGGCTGTTCACGCAGTTCGCGCTGCACGGCATCGAGTTCGCTGCGATGGCGGATGGTCACGCCCTCGGCCCATTGGGTGCCGGCCGGATATTTGTCCGGCTCATCGGTGACCACGATGATGGGCCGCACGTTTTCGGCCGCCAGCTGGCGCGAGATCATGGCTGGATCGAGCGGGCCATCGAACTCCTGGCCACCGGTCATGGCCACCGCATCGTTGTACAGGATCTTGTACGTGATATTGACCTTCGCCGCGACCGAGGCGCGCACCGCAAGCAGGCCGGAATGGAAGTAGGTGCCATCACCGAGGTTGGCGAAGACGTGTTTTTCCGTCGTGAACGGCGCCTGTCCCACCCAGGTCACGCCCTCGCCGCCCATGTGGGTGAAGAGGCTGGTCTCGCGGTCCATCCAGGTGACCATGTAATGGCAACCGATACCGGCCAGGCCACGGCTGCCATCGGGCAATTTGGTGGAGGTGTTGTGCGGGCAGCCCGAGCAGAAATGCGGCACGCGGTCCTTGTCGGGATCGGGCTTGCTGCTGATGTTGAGGGCCGCTTCCTTGGCTTCGAGATAGGCCACGCGGGTGCGCACACGCTGCTCCACCGGATGGCCGGCGAAGTAGCGCGAGATGCGCGTGGCAATCGCGCGTGCGATCTGCGCCGGATTGAGTTCATAGGTGGCCGGCAGCAGCCAGTTGCCATGGCCTTCGCGCTGCGAACCGCTCCATTCTCCGGTGTCATCGAATTTGCCGACCACGCGGGGTCGAACATCGTCGCGCCAGTTGTAGAGTTCTTCCTTTAACTGGTATTCAAGAATCTGGCGCTTCTCCTCGACCACCAGAATCTCATCCAGACCCTGCGCGAATTCACGCACGCCCTCGGCTTCCAGCGGCCAGGTCATGCCGACCTTGTAGAGACGGATGCCGATGTCGGCGGCGACCTGTTCATCGATGCCCAGGTCTTCCAGCGCCTGGCGCGTATCGAGGTAGGACTTGCCGGCAGTGATGATGCCGATGCGCGCACGCGGACTGTCCCAGATAATGCGGTTCAACTTGTTCGCACGTGCGTAAGCGAGGGCGGCATACCATTTGTAGTTGATCATGCGCGCTTCCTGGCCCAGCACCGTATCCGGCATGCGGATGTTGAGACCATCGGGCGGCAGTTCGAAGTCCGGTAACTCTATCTTCACGCGCTCCGGATCGATCATCACCGACATGCCCGATTCGACCAGGTCGGTCACGCATTTCATTGCCACCCACAAGCCGGTGTAGCGGCTCATGGCCCAGCCATGCAGGCCGTAGTCGAGATACTCCTGCACCGACGACGGATAGAGCACCGGAATGCCGCAGGCCTTGAGGATGTGCTCGCTCTGGTGTGCGGCGGTAGAGGACTTGGCGGCGTGGTCATCGCCCGCGATCACCAGCACGCCGCCGTGTTTGGAGGTGCCTGCCATGTTGGCGTGCTTGAAGACATCGCCGCAACGATCGACCCCCGGGCCCTTGCCGTACCACAGCGAGAACACGCCGTCGTATTGCGCGCCCTTGAAGAGATTGACCTGCTGCGTGCCCCACACACTGGTGGCGGCCAGGTCTTCATTCATGCCGGGATGGAATTTGACCTGTTTGGCTTCCAGGTATTTGCGCGCCTTCTCGGCGGTCTGGTCGACCGAGCCCAGGGGGGAGCCGCGATAGCCCGTGATGAAGCCGGCGGTGTTCAGGCCCGCGCGTTCATCGTATTGCCGCTGCAGCATCGGCAGGCGGATCAGCGCCTGAATGCCGGTCATGAAGACGCGGCCGCGCTCCAGTGCATATTTGTCGTCCAGGGATACATCGTCCAGCAGCAGGCGTTGCCCGGCGGGTAGGGGTGCGTTCATGTGGTCTCCGTGCCAAAAATCTTGTTTTTGCCTTGCACATGCTCCCGCCAGTCATGCCCCGCACCCTGTCGCTGTGCAGTTACGCTGATCTGTCGGGAATCGGGAACACCTCAGTCTTGTGAACCGGGTGTCTTCAAGTTGTGGGGTCAAGTTAGCACAAGGGTGACCGGCCCGCTACGCGCGCCGCAGCAGGGTTTCCGGGCTTTTTTGTCTTGCGGGAAACTGTTTCCGCAAGTCCTGCGGCATTCACGGCATTGCGGAGAAGAAAATGCCGGAAAGCGAAAAACAACAACATTTCCGGCTGAAAAAAAAGGGCTGCGGACGCCCCAAGTGTTACAAGCAAGACGTGAATGTAACAGCCCGTAAAAGCCGTTGGACCAGCTCGGCCGCTGACGTTTAATAGACCTCACTTGAACAGCGATTGATTGGTATCCGTTACTGTGCAAGGTTCCTCCCCTCTAGTGTTGAAAGCACCACTAGCTCGCGGATCCGGCCTCCCCTGTCGGATCCGCTTTTTTTATGTGCGCTTCTGCCGGGCACAAAAAAAAAGCCGGACGCATGTCCGGCTTTCCTGAGCGCTTGCTTGCAGCGATGTCATCTTCAGCGATTGGGCGGGAAATTGGTCTCGCCCGGCAGCAAGGTATTGGCCGGCAGGGCCTCCTGCTGCTTGAGCCGCTCGTAGAGCAGCGTGAAGTCCGGCGCGGTATCGTTGAAGAGCTGTTCGAAATCCTTGATCACGAAATAGGTCTCCTGATAGGTGTCGATCTTGTAGAGCGTGCGCATGATGCGCTCCACTTCAAACGGCACGCGGCGCGGCTGGTCGCTGGAGAGGCAGTACTCGACCTCGCCGCCCGAGGAGAGGATGCCGGCACCATAGATGCGCAAACCCTCCTTGCTCTGGATCAGCCCGAACTCGATGGTGTACCAGTACAGGCGCGCCAGATAGGCCAGCCCGTCGAGCTTGAGCGCCTTGAGGCCACCCTTGCCGTATTCCTGCAGGTGGTTGGCGAAGATCGGATTGAACAGCAGCGGGACATGGCCGAAGAAGTCATGGAACAGATCGGGCTCGACGATGTAATCGAACTCGTGCTCTTCACGCAGCCACACCGTGACAGGGAAGCGGCGATTGGCCAGGTGCTCGAAGAAGGTGTGGTCCGGCACCAGGCCCGGCACCGCCACCAGCTGCCAGCCGGTGGCCTTGAAGAGTGCTTCGGTGGTGCGGTCAAAGCGCGGGATGCCTTGCGAGACATCGAGCGCCTTGAGGCTGCCGATGAAGACATCACAGGCGCGACCCGGAATCAACTTGGCTTGGCGTTCATAGAGACGACGCCACAGCGCGTGCTGGGCGGGCGTGTAGCCCTCCCAGTTCTGGGCCACGACGTAGTTGGCGTCGGCCTGGCTGTAGTCGCCGCGCAAGGCTCCGCTATCGGACTTGGTGGCGACGGTGGCGAAGAAATCATCGGTGTTGGGATTGGTGCTCATGGCATACCCGTTATCAAAGTGAGGCGCATATTATGCGCTCCCGGCACGGGATGGTCATGTGCGTTCGCGCAAGCAGCGCGTCAGGCAGCAGGCGGCGGCGTGCCGTCATCCTTCTTTTTGGCACCGATGCCGGTCACGCGCGCGCCCCATTTCAGCAGTGCCTTGAAGTTGGCCTTGACGATATAGTCCAACATTGCAACTTGCTCTTCCAGCGCTTCCTGGAACACCGTGGCCGAGTTGGCCGGCTTGATCTTGAGGTAGGCATCGGCCTCGCCATAGTCGCGGTGGATTTCCATGCCGGCCTTCTTGGCGATGTGCATCATCACTTTGTTCGACGAGAGGCAGTGCATGTACAGCGTATCGACATCGGCATTGCGACAGTGCACGGAGGCGCGCATGAACAGGCGCGTGCCCACACCGAGCCCACGCGCGGCAGCCGTCACCGAGACCCCGAACTCGGCCACCACCGGCTTGATGGTGGCACCGCTGATGCGCGTGCTCTCCTTGGGCGCGAAGGCCAGGTGGCCGACACCGAGCAGTCGCAAGCGACGGTCATAGACGCCGAAGACGGTATCGCGCTCGAAGTTGATGCCCTCCACGTAGCGCGTCACCATCTCATCGGAGAGCTTGGAACCGAAGCGCAGCAGGCGATCCTTCTCTTCCAGCGCGAGGAAATGGCGCAGCAGGTGGCGGCGCGCACGCGGCGAGAGCTCCTTGACGAAGACGTTGGGCTTGTCCTGCTTCTCCGGCTGTACAGGCGGCAAGCCGGATTGCTGGCCACGCAAGCGCTGGAGGAGACGGGACAGGGGATGGCTCATCGTGACGTTTCCTCAAGACTGCGCCGGACGATGCTGCTCGACATAGGCCGCCACTTGCGCGGTACGTGCCGCCAGGATGGCCTCAGGAATGCGTTGCGGCTGTGCCTGCTGCTGCGCGATGGCGCCGGCATCGATGGCCTGCGCGGCCTGCAGTGCGCCTTCCAGATAAGCTGCCTGCGGGAAGGGCTGCAACTCCAGCCCGGTGCGGCCGCGATGGTCGCATTCCGAGGCGCGCAGCATGTCGACGAAGCGCTGCGGTTTGCGGAAGGCATCGCACCGTGCGAAGAACTTGACCAGGGTATCGGGACGCATCTCGAAGGAGCGTCCCACATTGCCATGTTCGCGCGCCGTCATCAGCGCCAGGTCACGGCATTCGCCGGGCACCTTCAGGCGCGTGCAGACGTCTTCGGCCAAACGCTCGCTGCGCGCTTCATGGCCATGATGGCGCGGCCAGATCTCGGGTGGCGTGGTGCCTTTGCCGAGGTCGTGCAACAGCGCGGCAAATCGGATCGGCAATGAAAAATTCTGCGCGGCGGCCCAATCGACCACCAGCATCACATGAACACCGGTATCGATTTCGGGATGCCATTTCTCCGGCTGCGGTACGCCCCACAGCGCATCGAGTTCGGGCAGGATGCGCTGCAAGGCGCCGCAGGCGCGCAAGACCTCGAACATGCGAGACGGCTTGTGCTCCATCAGGCCGCGCGCCAGTTCCTGCCAGACGCGTTCAGGCACCAGCGCATCCACCTCGCCCTCTTGCACCATGCGCTGCATGAGCGCATTGGTTTCCGGGGCCACCGTGAAATCGGCGAAGCGCGCCGCAAAACGTGCTACGCGCAGGATGCGTACCGGATCTTCGACAAAGGCCTCGGAGACATGGCGAAATACGCGCGCCTCAAGATCGGCACGGCCGTGATACGGATCGACCAGGGTGCCATCCTCATCCTGCGCAATCGCGTTGATGGTGAGGTCGCGGCGCGCGAGATCGTCTTCCAGCGTCACATCGGGTGCGGCATGGAAGGCGAAGCCCTTGTAGCCGGGCGCGGTCTTGCGCTCGGTGCGGGCCAGGGCATATTCCTCGTGGGTGTCGGGATGGAGGAACACCGGGAAGTCCTTGCCGACCGGGCGGAAACCCAGTTCCAGCAGCTGCTGCGGCGTGGCCCCCACCACCACGTGGTCGCGGTCCTTCACCGGCAGGCCCAGCAAGCCGTCGCGCACTGCGCCGCCGACGGTGTAGGTCTTCATCGGCTGCGCCTCACTGGTGGTCCGGAAGGATTTCCTTCTCGGCCAGCGCCTCGGCGATCCAGCGCGCCACCGCCGGGTGCTCGCGCACACGGTCGGCATAGGCTTGCAGGGCCGGAGCCAGCGGCACCTGGTAGCTGACGAAGCGCATCACCACCGGTGCATAGAAGGCATCGGCAATGGAGAAATCGCCGAAGAGGAATTCATGATGGCCGAATTGCGAGAGGCACTCTTCCCAGATTTCGCACACGCGCGCGATATCGGCTTGTGCGTCGGCGGTGCGCCCCTTGCCGGGGTAGCGGCCACGGATGTCCATGCTCATGGCCGTGCGCAGGCCAGTGAAACCGGAGTGCATCTCGGCACAGATGCTGCGCGCGATGGCGCGAGCATCGGTGCGGGCCGGCCACAGGTGGCGGTCAGGGAATTGCTCGGCCAGGTATTCGCAGATGGACAGCGAATCCCAGATCGCGATGTCGCCATCGAGCAGCACCGGCACGCGGCCCGAGCCGGTGTAGCGGGCGATCTCGCCGGCGGTCTCGGGCTGGTCCAGCAGCACGCGCACTTCCTTGAAAGGGATATCGAAGGCCACGGCGGTGACCCACGGGCGCATCGACCACGAGGAATAATTCTTGTTGGCGATCACCAGGGTGGGCATGTGGCGTCCGGCCTTTTGCAGGGTTTCGGACAAGACCGGATCCAGTTCTGTATCTTGCATGGGAGCTCGTTTCTCGAAGATCAATGTCGCGGCGACTGAACCATTCAGCGTCGCGCGGTGCTACGGAAAAAGTCGAATTGCTGTTGCGGGCTGCGCGGCAGGAGATAGCCGGGAATGACGTCTTCCAGTGCGCGCGGCGTGAGCTGCAGCTCGGGGGCAATGGGGCCGTGCAGGACATTGTCCACCTTCATGGAGGCGACATTGTCGCGGCTCATCAGCTTGCCCGGCAGGTGTTCCAGCGCGAAGGCCTGCAGCCAGCCGGCCGCATCGGGCAAGCCGATCACCGGTCGCGGATGGCCGCTGTACCAGCCCGACAGGCGCACCAGTTCACGCAGAGAATATTGCTTGGGCCCGCCCAGCTCGAACACCTTGCCGCCCAGGCGCGGCAAGGCCAGCGCATTGACGAAGGCCTGTGCCACATCACCCACGTAGACCGGCTGGAAGCGCGCATCAGGGCTGCCCAGCGGAATCACCGGGAACAGGCGGTTCAGGCCGGCGAACATGTTGATGAAATTATCGCCCTCGCCGAACACGACCGACGGACGGAAAATGGCCACATCGAGCGCCGGCGAGGCCAGCGCTTCCTGTTCGCCGGCCGCCTTGGAACGCAGGTACATCGACGGCCCCTGGGCATCGGCGCACAGCGCGCTCATGTGCAGGTAGCGCGGCACGCCCTGCTGCACGCAGGCGGCCACGATGCGGCGCGGCAGCAGCACGTGCTGGCGTTCGAAATCCGGACCATAAGGAGCACCGCCACGCGCCGGACGCGATTGCAGGATGCCGACCAGGTTGATGACCACGTCCGCCTCGGCTACCAGGCGCGCCAGCACGGCATCGTCATGGATGTTGGCCTGGACCACGCTGACCACGGGCGAGACCAGCAGATGCTTGGCGCGCTCGTAGCGGCGCGTGGGCACCATGATGCGGTAGCCGGTGGTGCTGCCCAGCAGTTCGATCAGGCGGGTGCCGATGAAGCCGGAACCGCCGATGACGAGGATCTTCTTGACTGCCATTTGTCTCTCTCCGATTTCCAGGGGGAACCGCTGGCCGCCGCGTCAACGAGGGACGGCGGCCGCGGCGATGGGATCAGGGCAGGTCGGTGGCGACGTTGGCATTGGGGGCCACCGTACCCATGCGCTGCTTCAGCGATTGCGGGCGGTTCTCGAACATGGCCGCATAGTAGGTCGCATTGGACATCACGTTCTTGACATAGCCCCGGGTTTCATTGAAAGGGATGATCTCGGCGAAGATCGCCCCTTCGACCGGACGCGGCAAGGTCGCGCGCCAGGTGCGCGGACGGCCGGGGCCGGCATTGTAGCCGGCGGTGGCCAGGGTTTCCGAGCCTTCCAGGTTGTTCAACACCATGTCCAGATAGCTGGTGCCCAGCAGCAGGTTGGTGTTGATGTCATTGACCTGGTCAGCCGTGAATTCGGTCATCCCGATCTTCTTGGCAACGAACTTGGCGGTGGCCGGCATCAGTTGCATCAGGCCGGAAGCGCCCACATGCGAACGGGCCGACTTGATGAAGCGCGACTCCTGGCGGATCAGGCCATAGACCCAGGCGTTCTCCATGCCCAGCGGTCGCGTGGCCGCATTCATCTCGGGCAGGTGCGGTGCCGGGAAGCGCTGGGTGAAATCGAACTCGGTCTTGGTGCGGTCGGAGGTGTTGACCATGCGGTCCAGCACATCATTCTGGCGTGCGTATTCAGCGGCGGCCAGCAACTGGCGGTCGGTCATGTTGCGCAGTTCCCAGTTCCATTCGCGGATGGCTTCGAAGCGCAGGTTCAGCTGATAGAACTTGAGCGAACGCTTGAAGCCGGCATTCTGCGAATACAGCGCCACTTCACCGGCGCCCGGCGGGGTCGGGCCAGGCGGAATGGTGATCTGCTGACCCAGCTCTTCCAGCGCCAGCTGGCCATAGAAGCTGAAGTTGGGCGCGATCGATTCGAACAGGCGGCGTGCGGCCTCGTTCTGGCCTTCGGCCTTCAGGGCACGGCCGAGCCAGTAGACCCAGGCGGTGTCGCTGCGCAGCGGGGCCGGCATGGCTTCGATGGTCTTGCGTACGGTCTTCCAGTCGCCGTCGCGCAGGGCCATGCGGACCTTCCATTGCATCGCATCCTGGGTCAGCGGCGCGTCCTTGGCTTTGCGCCAGTAGTCCGAGGCTTCCGGTGCCAGCTTGTAGGATGCGGCCAGGGCGATCTGTGCCCAAGCCTGTGCGACTTCCTGCGAGCTCATGTTGCGGCCGGCATCGTTGAGATAGGTCGCGGCCTGGGACGGATTGGTCTTGGCGATGCGGCCCAGCGCGATGATGTAGAGCTGGTGGTTCACCGGGCCACGGCCCGGTCCCTTGGCCAGCATCAGGGCCGGACGATCCATCACCTGGGTCACGCTGACATCGCCGCTGTCGACCAGCACCGCCGCACGGCGCGCCACGGTGGCATTGCCGTTCTCGGCGGCCTGGCGGATCTGGAACCAGACGTCGGCATCACTGAACTGGCCGTTCTGCGCCAGGGTGGCAATCAGGTCGCTGCAGCCCTGGCCGTAGTCCTTGGGATTGCTCAGCAGCGCACGCGCCTCCTCGGCCACATTGGCCCCCTTGAGCGCGCGCGAGTTCAGGGCAAAGCACTTGACCTGGGTATCATCATTGAGTACGAACTTGGGGTACTGCTCATCGAAGACGGCCCAGTTGCCGGTCTTGCCCAGGGCCAGCAGCCAGTCGTTGCGCAGGCGATCAACGATGGCCTGGCCGTCCCAGCGTGCCAGGAAATCGCGGATCTCCTGCTCGCTGGCGCTGTAGTCGCGCACGCGCGGCTTGAGCCGGTAGTAATCGACATAGGACGCCAGCTCATAGCCCGACAGCCGCGAGGCCAGGTCTTGCGCCAGCGCGGCGTTGTCGCTGGCGGCCGCCTGGCGCAGGGCCAGGAAAATATCGTCAGGAGCGGCGTCCGGGGCCACGCGCTTCTGGGCGTGGGCGGCGGGCGCAGCGGTGAGCATGGCGCCGGTCGCCAGCGCCAGGGGGAGCGCCACGGAGGCGGCCAGCGCGCGCAGGCGCTGGTTGAACGGATGATTCTTCGGACGCATACTCATGCAAGCTTCTTCATGCAGATTGTTGGAACAAATAATGAACCCAAGCATAGCACGCGATACGCCCCCTCCACCGACGGAACAGGAGGCGGCCGCCCTTCACAAACAGCGCCTGCGCGCAGAGCTGCTGGCGCGCCGCAAGGCCCTGCTTGACGAGGACAAGATCGCAGCCGATGCCATCATCGGGCAGCGGGTACTGGACTGGTGCGCCACGTACGCCATCCACAGCCTGGCGGTTTACCAGCCGATCCGGCGCGAACCGGATCTGTCTGCGGCCTATAACGCGCTGGCCGCGCGCGGGGTGCACCTGTGCCTGCCGGTGGTGGTCGATAAAGATTCGGCACTGGAATTTCGCGCCTGGCAGCCTGGCGATCCTCTGGAAAAGGATGGGATGGGCACACTCGTGCCACCGGCCGGGACCACCATCGTGCAGCCGCAGGCCTTGCTGATTCCTTGCCTGGGTGTCAATGCGGCAGGATGCCGTCTGGGCTATGGCGGCGGCTTCTACGACCGCACGTTGGCGGCCAGTCCGCGGCCGCTGGCGGTGGGGGTCTGCCACGGCTTCGGACGGGTCGAATTCGAAGCGCAGGCGCACGACATCGCGCTGGATAGCGTCATTTTCGACGATATATGAAGAAAAAAGCCGGACCCAGGTCCGGCTTGGAAAGGCAATCTCCGCCTACTTCACCAGTTGTTGCCAGATCGCCTCGGTCGGCCCTGCCTGGTTCAGTGAATAAAAATGCAAACCGGGCGCACCGCCAGCCAGCAGGCGCTGGCACAGCTGGGTCACCACGTCCTGGCCGAAGGCGCGGATCGATTCGGTATCGTCGCCGTAGCTGGCCAGCTTGAGACGGATCCAGCGCGGGATCTCGGTACCGCACATGTCCGAGAAGCGCATCAGCTGCGTGTAGTTGGTGATGGGCATGATGCCGGCAATCACCGGAACGGTCGCGCCCAGTCTGGCGGCCTCGTCCACGAAGCGGAAGTAGGCGTCGGCATTGTAGAAATACTGGGTGATGGCCGAATTGGCACCGGCCTTCACTTTGCGTGCGAAGTTCTGCACATCGTCCTGCGGCGAGCGCGCTTGCGGGTGCATCTCGGGATAGGCGGCCACTTCGATGTGGAACCAGTCGCCGGTTTCGGCGCGCACGAACTCGACCAGTTCGTTGGCATGGCGGAATTCGCTCGAAGCCTGATCCATCGCCCCATAGCCGCTGGGCAGGTCGCCGCGCAGAGCCACCAGGCGCTTGATGCCTTGGGAGCGGTAATCTTCGAGAATGGTGCGCAGGCTGGCGCGCGAGCTGCCGATGCAGGACAGGTGCGGTGCGGCCTCGTGGCCTTCACCGATGATTTCCAGCACGGTATCGCGTGTACCTTGTTGCGTCGAACCGCCGGCACCGAAGGTCACCGAGAAATACTTCGGAGCCAGCGCCGCCAGCCGGGCGCGGGTAGCGCGCAGCTTTTCCGCCCCTTCGGCAGTCTTGGGCGGGAAAAATTCGATACTGAAATTATGTGTACTCATTGATTCGAACCCGATTTCAGCAACAGTGTGGACAGGGCCCAGGACACGATGCTGTAGAGCAGTGCGCCGCCGACCGCAGACCAGAAGCCGGCCACGTGGAAGCCGCCGACCAGTTGCGCCACAACCCAGAACATGAGGCCATTGATGACCAGGATGAACAGGCCCAGGGTGAGCATGGTCACCGGCAGGGTCAGCACCACCAGCACCGGGCGCACGATGGTATTGACGAACCCCAGGATCAGCGCGGCCAGCAGGGCCGAGCCGAAGCTGTCGACCTGCACCGAGTGCATCAGGTAAGGAACGGCCAGCAAGGCCAATGCGTTGATGAGCCAGGTCAGCAGCAGGCGCATGAAAAAACCTTTCGATCCCGTCGGGGGAGTGATGAAGACACCCGTGAAGCTTGCATCACCTCAAGAGGGGATGCAAGGTCCGCAGGCGGGAGATGATACTGAGACTGCAGGGCCGGCCCCTCAAATCAAGAGAAGGCCGGCGCCAGGCAGGAATCAGTAGCGGTAGTGCTCAGGCTTGTAGGGGCCTTCGACCTTCACGCCAATGTAGGCGGCCTGTTCGGCGGTCAGTTCGCTCAACTGCGCATTGAGTTTCTTCAATTGCAGACGGGCGACCTTTTCGTCCAGGTGCTTGGGCAGCGTGTAGACGCCGACCGGATAGTCCTTGGTGTTGACGAACAGTTCGATCTGGGCAATGGTCTGGTTGGCGAAGGACGAGCTCATCACGTAGGACGGGTGGCCGGTGGCACAACCCAGGTTCACCAGGCGGCCTTCGGCCAGCAGGATGATGCGCTTGCCATCGGGGAAGATCACGTGGTCGACCTGCGGCTTGATGTTTTCCCAGGTGTACTGCTTCAGGGCGGCAACTTCGATTTCATTGTCGAAGTGGCCGATGTTGCAGACGATGGCCTGGTCCTTCATCTTCTTCATGTGCTCGTGGGTGATCACATGGTAGTTGCCGGTGGCGGTGACGAAGATGTCGCCGTGTTCGGCGGCGTAGTCCATGGTCACCACGCGATAGCCTTCCATGGCGGCCTGCAGGGCACAGATCGGATCGATCTCGGTGACCCACACTTGCGCCGACAGCGCGCGCAGGGCCTGGGCCGAACCCTTGCCGACGTCACCGTAACCGGCCACGATGGCGACCTTGCCGGCGATCATCACGTCGGTGGCGCGCTTGATGCCGTCCACCAGCGATTCGCGGCAGCCGTACAGGTTGTCGAACTTGGACTTGGTGACCGAGTCGTTGACGTTGATGGCCGGGAAAGCCAGCTTGCCTTCCTTGAACATCTGGTACAGGCGGTGCACGCCGGTGGTGGTCTCTTCGGTGACGCCCTTGATTTCCTTGATGCGCTTGGAATACCACTGCGGGTCCTTGGCCAGGGTGCGCTTGATGGCGTTGAAGAGGCACACGGCTTCTTCCGAATCCGGCTTGTCCAGCACCGAAATGTCCGCCTCGGCACGAGTGCCCAGGTGCAGCAGCACGGTGGCGTCGCCGCCATCGTCCAGGATCATGTTGGAATAGCCACCGTCGGTCCATTCGAAGATGCGGTGGGTGTAATCCCAGTATTCATCCAGGGTTTCGCCCTTGACGGCGAACACCGGGGTGCCGTTGGCCGCGATGGCCGCAGCAGCGTGATCCTGGGTCGAGTAGATGTTGCAGGAAGCCCAACGCACCTTGGCGCCCAGTGCTTCCAGGGTCTGGATCAGCACGGCGGTCTGGATGGTCATGTGCAGCGAACCGGTGATGCGCGCGCCCTTCAGGGGCTGCGAGGCAGCGAATTCCTCGCGGATCGCCATCAGGCCCGGCATTTCGGTTTCGGCAATCTTGATTTCCTTGTGGCCCCAGTCGGCCAGCTTGATGTCTGCGACGATGTAGTCTTGGGTAGGATTGGTGGTCATGGCAATGGCGCTGTTCACGCCCTCCTTTCATGAAAAAGCCAGAAAAAAAGTAACGTGAGCGCGGTTGCCAGGCGACTTGCGCCTGTTCACCGCTTCAAGCCTGGCAGGGGATGTCCCTGTCGCAACGCTCCTTGCAGCGGTGAGGCATTGTGAGATTTGGCGTTCCGGACGCAATGCCAACATCGGAACAGTGCGCGAATCTTCATTCGCGGGAACAGCATTGTAGCGCGGGTCAGGCGTTAGTCAATCCTCGGAACAGGCGTGTGAATCGCTCTTCACACGCCTGTTGAGCAGGTTTGCAGATGCATTGGCGCTTCATTGTGCATACTGCAAGCCGGCTCGTGCCGGATGGGCTGGCTTACAGGCCGGCCGAGGCACGCAGGGCGGCGACCTTGTCGGTGCGCTCCCAGGTGAATTCCGGCTCTTCGCGGCCGAAGTGGCCGTAAGCGGCGGTCTTGGCGTAGATCGGACGCAGCAGGTCCAGCATCTGGACGATGCCCTTGGGACGCAGGTCGAAGTGCTCCTGCACCAGTTGGGCCAGCTTTTCATCGCTGATCTTGCCTGTGCCGAAGGTGGTCACCATGACCGAAGTCGGCTTGGCGATACCGATGGCATAGGACACCTGGATCTGGCAACGCTCGGCCAGGCCGGCAGCGACGATGTTCTTGGCCACATAGCGGCCGGCGTAGGCAGCCGAACGGTCGACCTTGGATGGGTCCTTGCCGGAGAAAGCACCGCCACCGTGGGGCGCCGCGCCACCATAGGTATCGACGATGATCTTGCGGCCGGTCAGGCCGCAGTCGCCCTGCGGGCCGCCGATGACGAAACGGCCGGTCGGGTTGATCAGGTAGCGGGTGTTCTTGAGCCACTCGGCCGGCAGCACCGGCTTGATGATTTCCTCGATGGCGGCTTCGTGGATGTCCTTCTGCTCCATCTCGGGCGCATGCTGGGTCGACAGCACCACGGTATCGATGGCGACCGGCTTGCCATCCACATACTTCAGCGTGACCTGCGACTTGGCATCCGGACGCAGCCAGGGCAGGCGGCCATCCTTGCGCAGTTGCGACTGGCGCTCGACGATGCGGTGGGCGTAATAGATTGCGGCCGGCATCAGTTCCGGGGTTTCATTGCAGGCGTAGCCGAACATCAGGCCCTGATCGCCGGCACCTTGCTCCAGATCAACGCCACGGCCTTCGTCCACGCCCTGAGCGATGTCGGGAGATTGCTTGTCGTAGGCCACCAGCACGGCGCAGCTCTTGTAGTCGATGCCGAAGTCGGCGTTGTCGTAGCCGATGCGCTTGATGGTTTCGCGGGCCACATCGATGTAGTCGACGTTGGCACGGGTGGTGATTTCACCGGCCAAGACCACCAGACCGGTGTTGCACAAGGTTTCGGCAGCGACGCGGGAATGCGGGTCCTGGGTGAAGATGGCATCCAGGATGGCGTCCGAGATCTGGTCGGCAACCTTGTCGGGATGGCCTTCGGAGACGGATTCGGAAGTGAAGAGATATTCGTTGGACATGCAAGCCTCTGACTGAAAACGATTTACCAATGTCGCGGCCCATCGTTAGTCGTGCCTGCGACGCTTTAGCGATATTTGTACCCCGTCTCGCAAGTTGTCATTAACTCGACGGCTTGTGCTATTTTACGCGTCTTGCATTTTTCTGCAATTTGACGGCGGAGCAACTCCGCCTTTTTGTTATCGGCAAGTATGCTCGTTTCTTTATTCCGCCTGCTCTCTTTCCTGCCGCTGCCGGCCTTGCATGCCCTCGGCGTGGTGGTGGGCTGGCTGGTTTTCCTGCTCTCCCCCGCCTATCGCCGCCGCCTGACTGACAACATCACCCTGGCCGGCCATCGCGGCAGCCTGTGGAAATCGGTCGGGGAAGCCGGCAAGGGCATGTTCGAGCTGCCCTTCATCTGGTGCGCCCGCCCGGAACGGGTGTTGCGCACGGCGCGCATCGTCAACTGGGATCTGGTCCAGCAGGCACTGGACGCCAAGGCCGGCATCGTCTTCCTCACTCCGCACCTGGGCTGTTTCGAGATTTCGGCGCAGTCGGTGGCGCGCCATCACAGCCTGAGCGTGCTGTACCGCCCACCGCGCAAGGCCGCACTCAAGCCGCTCATCGAGGGTGCCCGCGCCCGCGCCAACCTGCACCTGGCACCGGCCAACCTGTCCGGCGTGCGTATCCTGCTCAAGGCCTTGAAGAATGGCCAGGCCATCGGCCTGCTGCCGGACCAGGTGCCGCAGAATGGCGAAGGCGTGTGGGCCAATTTCTTCGGCAAGCCGGCCTATACCATGACCCTGCCGGCCAAGCTGCAACAGATGAGCGGCGCGCCCATCATCCTGGCCTATGCCGAGCGCCTGTCCTGGGGACGCGGCTACGCCATCCATTTCGTGGCCTTTGAAGGTGAACTGGGCGAAACGCCCGAGCAACAGGCTCGTGCCATCAACGCCGCCATGGAAAAGCTGATCGCCCGCTGCCCGGCGCAATACATCTGGAGCTACAACCGCTACAAGACGCCCCCGGGCGTAACCCCGCCGGGAGCCGCTCAATGAGAGCCCTGATCGGGCTGATGTGGCTGCTGCACTGGTTGCCGCTGCCCATTCTGGGACGGCTGGGCGAGGCGCTGGGCTGGCTGCTCTATATCTATATGCGCCCGCGCCGCCGCATCACCCTGATCAACCTGCGGCTGTGCTTTCCCGAGAAATCGGAAGAGGAACGCCGCCTCATCGCCCGCCGCCACTTCCAGGCCTACGCCCGCAGCGCCCTGGAGCGCGGCATCCTGTGGTGGGCCCCGGAGTCCCGCCTGAAGCGCCTGATCCAGGTCGAGCCCGGCATTCCCTTCGAGACGCTCGACAAGGGTCCGACCATCCTGCTGTGCCCGCATTTCGTCTGCCTGGAGATTCCCGGCATCGCGCTGGTGCTCAACTCGGACTACTCGGTCTGCACCATCTACTCCCGCCAGCAGAACGAAGTGGTGGACCAGGCCCTGCTCAAGGGACGCTCGCGCTTCCGCCCGGTGACCCTGCTGGCGCGCGAGAAAGGGGTCAAACCCATCATTCGCGCCATGCGCGAGGGCCTGCCCTTCATCATGCTGCCGGATATGGATTTCGGCACCCGCGATGCCGAGTTCGTCCCCTTCTTCGGCGTGCCGGCCGCTACGCTCACCGCCACCGCCCGCATCGCGGCGGCCACCGGCGCGTCGGTGGTGCCGGTGATCACCACCTTCCTGCCCGGCTATCGCGGCTGGAAGACCACGTTCTATCCGGCCTGGGAAAACTATCCGGGCGACGATATCGTGGCCGCCACCCGCCGCATGAATGCCTTCATCGAAGAACGCGTGCTGGAAGCCCCGGCCGAATATTTCTGGGCGCACAAGCGTTTCAAGAACCGGCCCCCGGGCGAGCCCGACGTCTACCGCAAGGGCCAGCACTAGGCCCTGATCTCCCTCCCTGCGCCCTGTGAATCGGGCGCGGCGTACTTATAATGATGTGATGAAAATCAAATTTACCAAGATGCATGGTGCCGGCAACGACTTCGTCGTGCTTGATGCCGTGAACCAGGCCATTTCGCTCACCCCAGCCCAGTGGCAGTTCATCGCCGACCGCCGCTTCGGCATCGGGGCCGACCAGATGCTGGTGGTGGAAAAGGCGCAAGCCCCTGGCGTCGATTTCCGTTATCGCATCTACAACGCCGATGGCGGCGAGGTGGAGCAATGCGGCAACGGCGCGCGCGCCTTCGTGCGTTTCGTTACCGAAAAGGGCCTGACCGACAAGCGGGCGATCCGGGTGGAAACCATGTCCGGCGTAATCGAACCGCGCCTGGAAGCAGACGGCCAGATCACCGTGGACATGGGCGCGCCCATCCTCACGCCGGCCGACGTCCCCTTCGACAGCCGCGGCCTGCAACACCGCACCGAAGCCGAGGACACGCTGTGGCCGCTGGACGTGGCCGGCAAGACCACCTGGATCTCGGTGGTGTCGATGGGCAACCCGCATGCGGTGCAAGTGGTGGAGGACAGCGAAGCGGCCCCGGTCTTGGTGGACGGACCGCTGATCGAGCACCATGAACGTTTTCCCAGGCGCGTCAACGCGGGCTTCATGCAGGTGGCGGATCGCCATCACATCAATCTGCGCGTCTACGAACGCGGTGCAGGAGAAACCCTGGCCTGCGGCACCGGCGCCTGCGCCGCGGTCGTCGCGGGTATCCGCCGTGGCCTGCTGGATTCGCCGGTAGCGGTCCAGACGCACGGCGGCGTGCTCAACATCGCCTGGGCCGGCCCGGGCGAACCGGTGATGATGACTGGCCCCGCGGTGACGGTGTTTGAAGGCGAAATCGAACTGCCTGATTCTCTTTGATCCCGGACCGACAGCAGATATAACAAAGCGGCTTGCTGAGGCATCAGCAAGCCGCTTTTCATTTGCGCTGCAAGGCTTGCGCTGAACAGTGACTTCAGGTTCAGTCAGGCCGCCAGATCCTGGGTCTCGGTTTCCTCGTCTTCCTGCGACTGGGGCAGCACGGTCTTCAGACGGTACAGACGCTGGCGGTAATTGCCTTCCGGCCCGCTGGGACCGCAGTCCATGTCTTCGAAGAGCCGTCCGATACGGTTGAGCGTACCACGCTGCTCGCCGGTCTCCACCATGATGAGCCGCCGCTTGCTGCGCGCGTACTGGCTGCGGATGTCGATCATCAGGCAATGTCCGCAATCCGCCTGCTTCAGGTCGATCAACAGGGCTTCGGGCCGGGTCAGGCCAAACAGCATGGCCAGCTCGATGCGGGCGGCCAGGAAGGGATGGGCATTGACCTGCTCGCGGCTCATCTGTGCGCGGGCCTGCACGGCCCAGGCGGCAGATTGCGGACGATCCGCCACCTTGTCGAGCAAGGCTTGCGCCTGTTGCGCACCCTGGCTTGCCGCCTTTTGCAACCAGTACAGCGCACGCACGTCATTGGCGGGATCGTCACGCCGGTTGCGCCACGCGCCCACGCCGCATTCCAGCTGCGCCTCCACATGACCCATCTCGGCGGCACGCTCCAAATAATGCTGCACATCGGCAAGGTTGCGCTGTGAAAATTCCGGCTTCAAATAGATACGGGAAAGAACAAACCAGGCCGCTGCCATCCCCTGCTCGCCCGCCAAGGTCAGCCAGCGGATGGCCTTCTTGTAATTGGCCGAGCCTTGTCCGGCAAATCGGCGCTCACCCGAGGCATCTACCCGCCCATACAACAGGCCCAGGGCCAGTTGCGCATCCCGGTCGCAGGCCAGGGCCGCCAGTTCCAGCAGTTGCTGGGCCTGCAGGAGATCAGGGCGCTTGTCGGACTGGTGCACTTCGGCCAGGCGGCGCAGCAACTGGATGTTCTGCGCACCGAGCGCTGCAGCCAGCGCCTCTGAAGGAGCATTGAGCTGCGCCACTTGCTGTTCATGCTGGCGCAACAGGGCATCGGCCAGGGGCTGGGCGCGCTGGCGGAAGGCCACAAAGTCGGACTGCTGCCAGGCGCTGTCGGCCAGCGCATGCTGGGCTTGCTCGATGCCGGCATCGGCGGCTTTCTGCGTCCACTGCTGCAATTGCTCGGGCCTGACCGTCGCGGCCGCCGCTGGCGCCACATCGGCTGCGGCCTCTGACGATACTGCTGTCGGGACCAGCATGCGTTCACCCTGACGCGCCAGCAGCCACTGGGCATCCGGATCGCCCTCCGCTGCCACCGTTTCCAGCGCGCGCAGCGCGCGGCTCTTCTGCTCGGGACTGGCCGCCGCCACGCCGGCAGGATGTTCCAGGAGCAGGCGCGCCAAGGTCAGACCAGCGCGCGTGGCCCCCGCCTCGAAGGCGCGCTCGTACCATTGCGCAGCTTCGTGCGGCTTGCCCAGCTGGCTCACAACTTCATAGGGAATATGCCGGGCAATGAGCATCCAGGCATCGGCCAAGCCCTGGCGGGCAGCCCGCTCCAGCCAGTGCCATGCGGTGCCCGGACTTTGCGGCAAACCATTGCCGCCAAACAGGTAGCGCTGGCCCAGGTTCAGTTGCGCCTGGGCATCTCCGGCACGTGCTGCCCGGATGATTGCTAGATCTTCGCGATTGGCCATCCAGCCTCCACATCAGGTCAGAAAGCCAAAATTATGCCGCACAATCGACATTTTTTTAAAATTCCCTGGAAAAGTATCCAAATGCATCGTTTTAACAACAAACTTGTTGACGAGACGGGGCGGATCAAGTTTTGCGCGGCCATGCCGTTAATGAGTGACACGCTGCAAGCCAAAATTTGCCTGTCATGCATTGACGGGCAGGAAAGCGTTTGAAAAAAACAACACTCCATCCGTGGATTGACGCTTTCAACCAAAATTCCTCCCTCCACGCGACCAATCTGCGGCCACGCCAAATGAGAACCCTTAATGTCTCACCATCCGACCAGAAGTACGGATCCTCAAGACTATTTTTATAGAAGGATGTCAAATGAAAAAATCTCTGCTGGCACTGGCCGTCCTCGGCGCGTTCGCAGGTGCTGCTCAAGCACAAAGCTCCGTTACTATCTACGGTATCGTTGATACCGGTCTGGTTTACACCAGCAAGGCTGTCAACACTGGCAACGCCAGCACCGGCAGCAAGTTCGGTCTGAACTCCGGCATCATCCAAGGTTCGCGTATCGGCTTCAAGGGCGTTGAAGATCTGGGCGGCGGCCTGTCGGCTGTGTTCCAACTGGAAACCGGCTTCAACAACGACAACGGCGCTCTGAACGGCCAAGATCCGAACACCACCAACCTGTTCCGTCGCAAGTCGGTCGTTGGTCTGTCGGGTGGCTTCGGCACCGTGCTGGTTGGCCGTCAAACCGACTTCGCTGACACCATCTCCGCTTACACCTCCGTGAACGATTTCGGTGGCGTGACCGGCGCTGTTGGCCACAACCTGAACCGCCTGGAAGGTACCCGTACCAACAACTCCATCAGCTACACCACCGCCAACCTGAGCGGCTTCACTGGTAACCTGATGTACGGCTTCGGCGAAACCGCTGGCCAAACCTCCGCTGGCCAATCCTTCGGCATCGGCGGCAAGTACGACAACGGTCCTCTGGGTCTGGGCATCAACTACTACCAGTCCAAGCAAGGCGCAACTCCTTCGGACACCAGCCTGCTGTCGACCGCTACCGCTACCCAAGCCGGTAACAGCGCCTACAAGGGCCTGAACGTCGTGGCTTCGTACCAGTTCGGTCCGGCCCGCGTGTACGGTAACTACTCGCGCGTCAAGCAAGACCTGAACACCGGTTCGCCGACCGCCGTTGCTGCCAAGACTCTGGGTGCTGCCAACAAGGCCGACATCTATGAACTGGGTACCGCTTACTCCCTGAGCCCGTCCCTGAAGCTGCTGGGCGCAGTGACCCACACCCGTGCTGACTTCAACTCGTCCTCCAAGGGCAAGCTGACCCAAATCAGCCTGGGCACCGACTACTGGCTGTCCAAGCGTACCGACCTGTACGCATTCGTGGCTAACATCCGCGCAACCGACATGGCCAACACCGGCGTGTTCGGCGATGCAACCGGTACCGCCGCCATTGGCAACGCCAGCGACAGCCAAACCGCTGTTGCAGTTGGTATCCGTCACAAGTTCTAATTCAAGGACCTGAAGCCGGTGTGAACACATCGGTTTCAACCTGAATTGAACCTGAGTCGTACCGAAAGAGGCCTGCATGAGCAATCATGCAGGCCTCTTTCTTTTTGCCCTCATCCGCTGCCATCGCCCCGTCCAACTCCCCGAACGGCGCCGATGATTGTCAGTGTGTCCGATAGCGAGGATAATCTCGCGATACTTCCGGTGCGCCCCTCCCCGCGCGCCACCGGCACTCCAACACAGACCCCGCGACGATGACCACCGAACTGGATTCCAGCCTGATTGCCGACTACCTGCTCGACCACCCTCATTTCTTCGAGGAGCACGCCGAACTGCTTTCGACGGTCAAGCTCACCAGCCCGGTCATGGGCCGCGCCGTGTCGCTGCAGGAACGCCAGATGGAAATCCTGCGCGAGAAGATCCGCGTACAGGAACTGCGCATGGCCGATCTCATGCGTATCGCCCAGGAAAACGACGAGATCACCAGCAAGTTCCAGGCATGGAGCCGCGCTCTGCTGCTCACGCGCGATGCCGACGACCTGCCGCGCGTGCTGGTGGACCGCCTGCAGGAGATCTTCCACGTGCCGCAAGTCACCGTCCGCCTGTGGAATCTGGGCCCGGCCCACGCCGGCAACTGGGCCACGCAGGAAGTCTCGGACGACGCCCGCATCTTCGCCAATGGCCTGTCGGCCCCGTTCTGCGGCCCCAACAAGGATTTCGAAGCCGCGACCTGGCTGGACGATGCCGCCTCCGTGAAGTCGGTCGCCATGCTGCCGCTGCGCGTCGGTGCGGCACCGGAAGCCTTCGGCTTGCTGGTGCTGGGATCGCCCGATCCGAATCGCTTCACTGCCGACATGGGCACCGATTTCCTGACCCGCATCGGCGAAACCGGCAGCGCCGCCCTGGCCTGCCTGCTGCGCTGAGCGCGGCCGAGCGCGTCCCACCGGGAGTCATGCCATGGATGGCCCAACCTCCCCGGCTTCTTCCCTGATCGGACAGTATCTTTCCTTCCTGCGCAGCCAGCGCAAGCTGTCGCCGCACACGCTGGACAGCTATGCGCGCGACCTGCAGGAGCTGCGCGCCCTGCTGGCCCCCGCCGATCAACCGCAAGAGGCCGAACCCGCGCTGCAGCGCGTGACCCAGGCCCAGATCCGCAAATGCGCTGCGCGCCTGCATGCGCGCGGGCTGAATGCACGCTCCATCTCGCGCAAGCTGTCGGCCTGGCGCGGCCTGTTTGCCTGGCTGGCCGTGGAACAGGCGATGCCTGCCAACCCGGTCGACGGCGTCAAGCCACCCAAGAAAAGCAAACCCCTGCCCAAGGCCCTGCCGGCCGACGAAGCCATCCGCCTGGTCTCCCAGGCCGATCCGGCGCGCGACCCCGATTCCACCCTGGCGGCCTGCAACCGGGCCATGTTCGAACTGCTGTATTCGAGTGGGCTGCGGGTCTCTGAACTGGCCGGCATTGATGTGAAAGACGTACGCGACGGCCCTTACGAATCAGCAGGCTGGATCGATCTGGAAGAAGCGGAAGTCACCGTGACCGGCAAGGGCGGCAAGAAGCGCAAGGTCCCGGTCGGGCAGGCCGCGCTGCAGGCGATCCGCGACTGGCTGCCCCTGCGCGCCAGTCTGGTCAAGGCCGATGGCGGCATGGATGGCCATGCGCTGTTTCTCAACGAACGTGGAGCGCGCATGTCGCCCCGGGTCACGCAGCTGCGCCTGAAAGCGCATGGCAAGAGTGTGGAGATGCCGGCCGACGTCCATCCGCACATGCTGCGGCATTCCTTCGCCTCGCATGTACTGCAGAGTTCGGGGGACTTGCGGGCGGTACAGGAAATGCTGGGCCACGCTTCCATCACCGCCACCCAGGTCTACACCGCACTGGACTTCCAGCGCCTGGCCCAGGTCTACGACCAGGCCCATCCGCGCGCCCGCAAGGGCGGCGGGAAATAGTCAATGACGAGCCACAGTCCGGCCGCCGGCCGCGCCGCCGCGAGCGCCGGGCCGTGATCGGCTAAAATGGAGGCTTCCGCACGCCACGTGCTACCGAATCCTTTCGCCAGTCCTGCTGGCCCAGCACACTCGCCCATGCCGACCATGAAAGCCAAAGCCGCCGACTCCTCTCCCGCCAGCACCGCCGCCCAGGCTGCGACGGTGATCGCGCTGGCCGAGGCGCAGCTGCGCGAGGCCGGCGTGCGCGTGACGCAAGCCCGGGTCAACGTGCTGGGCGCGCTGCTGGAAACCCGCAGCGCCGCCTCCCATCAGGATATCCAGGATCGCTTTGCCGACATGGACCGGGTCACCCTCTACCGTGCCCTGGATTGCCTGACCGAAGCCGGCCTGGCACACAAGATCTCCAGCGACGACCGCATCTTCCGCTACAGCGCTGGTGCCGATCACGCTGAACACGGGCTGCACGACCATGCGCAGGGCAAGCAGCACCAGCACGGCCACTTCAAGTGCACCCGCTGCAACCGCGTGTTCTGCCTGGATGCCAGCGATGGCACCGACTTCCTGGCCACCGTGCTGCCCGATGCCGACCGTCACCGCTCCACCGCCGCGCAACTGCAGTCGGCCTTGCGCAAGACCCTGGGCAAGGGCTTCCAGAGTCACGAAGTGGAACTGACCATCAAAGGCTGGTGCGCCGACTGCGCCGACTGACTTTTTGACACATCCCTTCAGGTCAGCGCGCAGCACCCAGCGCCGCGAGCCGTCGCGGCAGCTGCTGCACTGAACGAACCTTCACATCGACAAAACCCGGCAGGCGACTGAGCGCACGCTGGCCTCCCATGTGCCCGAGCAGGGCCTGGCTGCCGCGCAGGTACTGGGTGACCCATGCCGTGCGCACGCCCAACTCGCGGGCGCTCTTGAGGTTATCCACCGTATCCTCGACCAGGATGCAGCGCCGTGGGGCCACCTTGTGGCGCGCCAACAGCTTGCGCAGCATGATGCGCGAAGGCTTGGGGCGCAGCTGGCGATGCACGTGCATGGATTCGATGGAAATGTGATGCGAAAAATGGCGATGCAGCCCCAGGTGCCGCACCAGCTCGCGCGAATAGCGGCGCGGCGCATTGGTGAGCAGGATCTTCTGCCCCGGCAACTGCGAGAGCCAGCGGCCGATGCCGCGCTCGGCGCGCACCATGCCCGGGAGGTCGTCGAACAGATGCGCTTCATGCAGGAATTCATCCACCCCCAGTCCATGATGCCGCACCAGCCCCAGCAGGGTTGCGCCGTAGAGCTTCCAGTAATGCCGCCGCAGGTAATTGACCGCGGCTTCGTCGCTGGGCTGGCCATCGTTGTCCAGCACGCGCTTGATGATGCGGTTCATGTTGGTGTTGATGGCGGGGAAGATCGCGTGCGAGGCGTTGTGCAGGGTATTGTCGAGATCGAACAGCCAGAGCGGTGTAGTATTGGACGCCATAAAAAGACCGGCGCGCCGCCGTCGCCGGGGCGCACCTTCAGCAAGCTAGGAAAGAAAGGCCAGCAGTGACCGGATTGATGCAACGCTTGATTATAGTGAGTTTGACCTGGCTGTCCTGCCTGAACTTGCTCTCCCCGGCCCGCGCCGCGACGCCAGCCGATGCAGCTCCGGCCGCCCCGCCGCGCGGCGCGCTCTACCAGGTCTCCGATGGCCGCCATACGCTGCTGCTGTTTGGCACCATCCACGTCGGCGCACCCGATTTCTATCCGCTGGAACCGAAACTTCAGCAAGCCCTGGCCGCCGCCCCCACGCTGGCGCTGGAACTGGATCCGCAGAACACCGCCGCCATGCAGAGCTCCGTGCAACGCTATGCGGTCTATCCTGCCGGTCAACAACTGCTGGACCAACTCGACCCGGCGCTGCGCGAACGGACCCGGACCACGCTGCAGCGTTTCGGCATGACGCCGGACAACGTACAGCAACTTCGTCCCTGGATGCTGGCCATGGCCCTGACCGTGCAGGAATATGTGCGCCACGGCTATCGCACCGACCTGGCCGTCGACAGCCACCTGGCTGAGAGCGTGCGCGCACATGGTGGCAGGGTGATCGAACTGGAAAGCGCCGACCGCCAGCTGGGCCTGTTCAGCAAGCTGACGCCGGCGCAGCAGGCGCAATTCCTGTCCGATACCCTGCAGGAGCTGGACGATGCCGACCTTGCCCGCAAGCTCGATCGCCTGGTGGCGGCCTGGCGCAGGGCCGACAGTGCCGACTTCGGTGCCGCCTTGCAGGAGATGCAGCAGGATGACAGTTTCGCCAGCCGCTTTGCCGTGCAAACCCTGCTGCGTGAGCGCAATCCTGGCCTGGCGGCGGGCATTGCCGGACTGCTGCGCCAACAGGACAAGGCCGTGGCGGCTATCGGGATCCTGCATCTGGTCGGGCCGGACAGCGTGCCGGTGCTGCTGGGCAAGCAAGGCCTGCAGGTCAGACAGCTCTATTGACCCGGTCGGTCCACGATATCCGGAAACAAAACAGGGATGAGCACACTCATCCCCGTCCATCTCACCAGCGTCAGAAAGCGGCTTACTTCGCCGCCTTGATTTCCGCCATGAAGTCCTGCTGGATCTGCTGCATCCTGGGCTGCATCGCGATGAGCGATTGCTGCATCAGGTCCATGTTCCGCTGCATCAACACTGGCAACTTGTGGATCATGGCCTGTCCGGCCGGGGTCCGGTAGAAGTCGAGCATACCCTGCACCTCTTCCTCCGTGAAGGTCTCACGGTAGAGGCGTATATAGGCCGGCTCCATCTTCTCCCAGTTGATGCTCTCCCTGATGAGGTTGAGCATGCGGAATTTCATCTTGTCCATCGCCTGCTGCTGAGCCGGGGTGGGCTTGTGCCCCGCGAGCACCGCCGTCATGACCTGATCCATGCGCGCTGCCTGCTGGTCCATGATGCCGTCAACGAGCTGACGCGATTGGGTCACTTCCAATATCTGGCGAACGGTGTCCTCGCTGGCGGGTGCCGCCAGCGCAGGTGCCGAGACGGCAGACAGGGCAGCCAAGGCCGACAACGCGACGGCCAGCAGGATACGGCGGTGATGCATCATGGTTTCTCCAGTCGATGAGGAAGGCAAACAAAAAAGGATGGGGGCACCATCCTTTGGGGGTTCATGGCGATCTGCGCCGCCTTGATGTTGAAACTTGAATCGCGTGTGGATCAGTGCGAACGGATCATGGTCCCGAAGGCCTGCTCGGTCAGCACTTCCAGCAGCAGCGAGTGTTCAATACGGCCATCGATGATGTGCACCGTGTTCACGCCCGACTTGGCCGCATCCAGCGCCGAGGAAATCTTGGGCAGCATGCCGCCGGAGATGGTGCCGTCGGCGAACATCTCGTCGATCTCGCGCGCCGACAGGTCGGTCAGCAGGTTGCCGGCCTTGTCCTGGACACCGGCGATGTTGGTCATCATGATCAGCTTTTCGGCGTGCAGGATCTCGGCGATCTTGCCGGCCACCACGTCGGCATTGATGTTGTAGGCCTGGCCGTCGTCGCCGAAACCGATCGGCGAGATGATGGGGATGAAGGCATCATCCTGCAGCGCCTTGACCACCGCCGGGTTGATCGCGTCGATCTCACCCACGTAGCCGATGTCGAGGAATTGACCCGGATGCTCCTTGTCCGGCATCTGCATCTTGCGCGCGCGGATCAGGCCGCCGTCCTTGCCGGTCAGACCCACCGCCTGGCCGCCGTAGTGATTGATCAGCATCACGATGTCCTGCTGCACCTCACCGCCCAGCACCCATTCCACCACTTCCATGGTTTCTTCATCGGTAATGCGCATGCCCTGCACGAAGGTCCCCTGCTTGCCGATCTTCTTGAGCGCCGCATCGATCTGCGGGCCGCCGCCGTGGACCACCACCGGGTTCATGCCGACCAGCTTCAACAGGATCACGTCGCGCGCGAAGCCGTGCTTCAGGCTCTCTTCGGTCATCGCGTTGCCGCCGTACTTGACCACGATGGTCTTGCCGTGGAATTTGCGGATATACGGCAGCGCCTCGGCCAGGATTTCGGCTTTGATCTGCGGGGCTACGTGGGTGAGGTCGGTGGTCATGGCAATGTCCTGTCGATGCGATGAGGAAAAAGTGATGGGGTGATGCGGTTAGGGACGCGATTTTACATGGAAAGCCGCTTGCCTTCGCACTGCAACATGCGGCGTGTCCTATCCAGACAACGCCGCCGCGCTCAGACGCTGCAGGCGCGGATTTCCTGATCCGGGAAGGCGCTCTTGATGTTCTCCAGTGCGGTGCGGGCTTCCGGGCTCAGGTCGCGCAGCTGGAATACCTGTTTGCCGGCCCCCGAGCGGCGCGCAATGATGCGGGCGCTGCGCACGCCCCGCGAGATCAACTGGCCCACATAGGCCTTGGCCGCCTCCTCGGTACGGAAGATGCCCAGCGAGACGCCCGAACGCAGTGCCGGATTGGGGAAACTGTCTGGAATGACGTAGAAATCGCCGATACCCAGCCGGCGCAGTTCGGCGATGCGGCGGTCCGCGCCCTCGCGGCCATCCTGGGGCGGGATGTAGACCATGTGGCTGGTGACGTCCTGGGTCAGCTTCTGGACCACCTTGTCGCCCAGCTTGAGGCTGGCCAGCTGGTCCGAGAAGCGGCGGGCGTCGGCGGCGGTAAAGTTGCCGACTTCGGTACAGGAAGGCGTGACCGTGGCGACCTGCGGGACCGCTGGCTGGGCCGGGGCTGCCGTGGCGGGGGTGGCCGCAGGGGCAGGCGCTGCGGCCGCCGTCCCAGTGTCGGCAGCGGCGGCCTGCGCGATCGCTGGCTGCGCGCGCAGTTGCGACGCGAGTTTGTCGCTATTGGCGGGCAGCACGCTGAGCAGTTCCGGGCGCAACTGCTCAGCCAGGCGCTGCGGCTCGCGCCGTTCGGACGCGTTGGCACCGAAATAGCCGCGCGACATCCCGAACAGGACCACGTTACCTACCAGCAACAGCCAAAAAAGCAGTTTCAGCTTCATCCGCGCCCAGTCTTCCTTGCCCTCATTGATTTGCCTGTCTGCATGGACAAGCGCTCAGCGTCCATGGTTCATACCCGCATGGTGGCCATATGAAGGCCTATGAGCACCAGATTATCCACTTTTTCCAGCGGCGTATCGCCCGATGCGAGATACGGCGCCAGCAACAAGCCGGCGCCCCCGGCCAGCAGGCAGCGCAGCGGAACGTTCGGACGAAGGCGCCGCCGCTCGGCCAGCGCATGCTCGATGGCTCCGACCTGGGCCGCGATGCAGCCGGCGACGATGGCCTCGACGGTATTGTCCGCAAACAGGCGTTCGGGCGGTGCGGCGCCATCGATGCGGGGCAACTGGGCGGTATTCAAGGCCAGCGAGGTGGCCATGGTACCGAATCCCGGCAGGATCATGCCGCCCTCGAAACACCCGTCGGCACTGACCACGTCGATGGTGGTGGCCGTGCCGCAGGTCGCCACCAGCAACTCCTGGTCCGGAAACAGGGCCCGCGCGCCAATGGCCGCCGCAAAGCGGTCGCAGCCCAACTGGCCGGGATGGCGGTAGCCATTGCGCACGCCAGCCCGCTCGGCGGTGGAAGCGAACCATTCGACGATCACACGCGGTCCGAAGACACCGTGCAGAAGGGCCTGCAGGCTGTCGCGCAGGGCCGGGCCGGCGACGTTGGACACACAGATCTGCAACTCCTCCTCAGGAGCAGCCTGTCTGGCCAGTGCCCCCCAGTCCCGTGCCAGCCTCTCCACCTGGGCGCGTTCCACCGCGCCTTGTTGTTGCCAGCGCGGCAGCGGCAGCGTGGTCCGTTCCGCATCGGCCACGACCGCCCACTTGATGCGGGTGTTGCCGGCGTCGACCAGCAGCCTCATGCGTCTTGCAACCGCAAGGAGACATCCCCGGCCAGGATCTCGACCTGCCCGGCCTCGGTGTCCATGAGGAATCGGCCCATCATGTCCACGCCCACGGCCGTGCCTTCCTGCAGCACGCGGCCATTCTCGACGATCTTGACGGCCTGGCCGGCATAGGCGTGGAAGGCTTCCCAGCGCTTGACGAAGGCCCCGAAGCCGCGCGCCTCGAACTCTTCCAATACGCCTGCCAGCGCGCTGGCGATGATGGCCAGCACGGTTTCGCGCGGCGGCTTCTGCAGTTCGGGGGCCGCACCGATGGCGCGCTGCAGTTCATCTTCCAGCCCCGGCGGAACCGCCAGATTCAGTCCGATGCCGATCACGGCCCAGGTGGCATTGCCCTGGCGGCCATCCGCGGCGGTCTCGATCAGGACACCGGCCAGCTTGGCGCCATCGCGCAAGACGTCATTGGGCCACTTCAGTTGCGGCCGGATGCCGAACACTTCCAGCGCCTCGGCCAGCGCCACGCCCACAGCCAGCGGCAGACCCAGCAGCGCGTGCATGGGACGCTGCAGGCGCCAGGCCAGCGAAAAGGTCAGGGAATCTTCCGGTGCGGCGCGCCACGGACGGCCCGCGCGGCCACGGCCGGCGGTCTGGCGGTCGGCCACCAGCAGCAGCGGACGCTGCAGGGACGACAGGCGCTGCATCAGGTCGACATTGGTGGAACCGGTCTCGGCCACGGCTTCGACATCGATGCGTTGCTGCCCCTGGGGATCGGAACCGGCCAGGAGCATGCCGATGCGCTCGGGACGCACCAGCGGTGCCGATTCAGACTCGGCGGGCATGGGAAAAGTCAGTGTCATGCGGGCATTGTAACGGCAGAGCGCACCTGCGCGGGGGGGCCGGGCACGCTGCAATGGTAAAGACGGCAGCCGGCCGGCGCTGCCTGGCCCGAAATCGGTTACCCTCTGGCCCATGCCCGTTCCACCCGATTCCCGCTCCGAGCCTCCCGCTACCCCGGCCAGTGCACCGGCAGCCTCGTCGTTCGCGCGCGTGAGCCTGCTGGTCTATACCCTGCTGATCGTCTATGCCAGCTGGTATCCCTTCTCCGGCTGGCGCGACATGGGAATCAAACCCTTCGATTACCTGGGCGCGCGCCTGCCCTACTACTGGACCGTGTTCGACGTCTGGACCAACGTGGCCGGCTACATCCCGCTGGGCCTGCTGCTGGTGCTGGCCCTGCATCCGCACCTGCGGCCCCGGTGGGCGATATGGCCGGCCACGGTGGCCGGTGTGCTGCTGTCGGCCTGCATGGAGGCGGTGCAGACCTACCTGCCCACGCGCGTGCCCTCCAATCTCGACCTGCTGACCAATTCGCTGGGCGTGGCGCTGGGGGCCGTGCTGGGCGCAGCTTGCAGTCGTTATTTCCTGGAGGATAGCCGCTTCCTGATGCTGCGCCGCCGCTGGTTCTCGGGCGCGGCCAGCCGCGGGCTGGTGGTAGCGTGGCTGTGGCCGCTGGCGCTGATTTATCCACAGAATCACCTGTTCGGCCTGGGACATCTGGTGCCGCCGCTGTCGGCATTCTTTTCCGACCTGTTCGATACCCCCATCGACCTCGCCACCACCTGGCTCAACAGCGCGCAACCGAGCGCCGAGCAATACTGGCTGGCCGACGTCATCGTCACCGCCTGCGGCCTGACCGGCGCGGCCCTGCTGGTGCTGCTGCTGATGCGCCGCCAGGCCCCGCGCCGGCGGCTGGTAACGCTTTACCTGCTGGCCTGCATCGCGGCCAAGTCGCTGGCCTGCGCGCTGTTCTTCGCGCCGCAGAATGCCTTCGTCTGGATTTCTCCCAGTGCCGTGGGCGGTATCATGCTGGGGACGCTGATGATCGTCGGCCTGGCCTGGGCCCCGCCTACGGCGCAGCGGCGCGTGGCAGCGCTGGCACTGATCCTGAGCCTGGTGGTGACCAACGCAGTCCCGGCCAATCCCTATTACCTCTCCACGCTGGAGACCTGGGTCCAGGGCAAATTCCTCAACTTCGACGGGGCCGCGCAGTTCCTGTCGGTGCTGTGGCCCTTCCTGGCGATCTGGTTCCTGTTGCACCCGGTGCACCGCAGGCCGGGCTGAGCGGGGTGTATCATTGACGCTTTGCCGGCCCGCGCCGGCACTGCCGTCACTCTCCACAGGGCATTCCATGAGCGATCAAGAGCAACCGCAAGAGCAAGAGCAAGAGCAACCCTATTACGAACATCACGTCTTCTTCTGCCTGAACCAGCGCAAGCCGGGCGAACGTACCTGCTGTGCCGACAAGGGCGCGCAGGCCGCGCAGGAACACGCCAAGAAGCGCATCAAGCAACTGGGCCTGTCCGCGCCCGGCAAGGTCCGCATCAACAAGGCCGGCTGCCTGGAGCGCTGCGAAGAAGGCCCGGTGGTGGTGATCTACCCGCAAGGCACCTGGTACACCTACGTCGACAATGAAGACATCGACGAAATCATCGACAGCCACATCGTCGGCGGCAAGGTCGTGGACCGCCTGAAAATCTGACGATATGAAAGTTTGATCATGCTGCCGCCCTGAATGCCGGGCGCAGCAAGCTTCCCCTCATCCGTTTCCCCGCACGCCATGAACGTACATACCCAACACTTCCAGATCGCCGGTGCCGTGGGCCAGCTCGAATGCGCACTCGACCTGCCGGATCCCGAGCAATTCGCCGCGCCCGTCGGCCTGGCCTTGGTGGCCCATCCGCATCCTCTGTATGGCGGCACGATGGACAACAAGGTTGCACAAACCCTGGCCCGCACCTTCCTGGCGCTGGGCTACGTGGCGGTGCGCATGAATTTCCGCGGCGTGGGCAAGTCCGAAGGGGTGCACGACCACGGGGCCGGCGAAACCGACGACATGGCCCTGCTGCTGCAGCACATGCGCGCGCAATATCCTGACCTGCCGCTGGCACTGGGCGGTTTCTCCTTCGGTACCTTCGTTCAGGCGCAATTGCAGCAGCGCCTGCTGCAACAGGATGCAGCCAGCGCCGCCGAACGCCTGGTGCTGGTCGGCACCGCCGCCGGCAAGTGGCCCATGCCGCCGGCCCCGGCCAATACCATCCTGATCCACGGCGAGCAGGACGACACCATTCCCCTGTCCGCCGTCCTGGACTGGGCGCGCCCGCAGGAGCTGCCGGTGGTGGTGATTCCGGGCTCGGATCACTTTTTTCACCGCAAGCTGCAACATATCAAGAACGTCGTGGTCGAAAGCTGGCATCGCCGCCCGGCGCAGCTTCCGGCCTGAAGGTTTCCGGCACGTCCGGCGTTCATCCGGAAGCATGGCGGCGCTGTACGAGGCCAGAGCCAGGGTGCATGCCGGTATCGTGAGGGGATTTTCGGGGATGAAGATCCATTCAATTGGGAACGATGCCACATGACGTTTTATAATTCAGTGCGACCAGCCAGACCGGCGCAGCGCGCGCCATTGCGGTTGTTCGCATCGATTGAACCAGACTGATCCGTCCTGCCTCACCCTCTTTTCAAACCAACAGCTACGATGTTCCCCCGTGCTGGCAATTTTTCTTAGGCACCGATGAAAAAGCTTCTCGCGGCATTTGCCGCAACCGTCCTTTCCCTTTCCGCCCTGACCGCCTCCGCCCAAAGCCTGCCGCCGCCGACCGTGGCGGCCAAGAGCTGGCTGCTGCTGGATGCCTCGGCCAACCAGGTGATCGCCTCCAGCGACGCCGACACCCGCGTGGAACCGGCCTCGCTGACCAAGCTGATGACCGCCTACCTGGCCTTCGCCGCCCTGCGCGACAAGCGCCTGAGCCTGGAGCAGGAAGTGAACGTTTCAGTCAACGCCTGGAAGGTCGATCCGAGCAGCTCCAAGATGTTCATCGAGCCCAACAAGCCGGTCTCGATCGACAACCTGCTGTATGGCCTGATCTCGGTCTCCGGCAATGACGCCGCCGTGGCCGTGGCCGAAGCCGTCTCCGGTACGGAAGATGCCTTCGTGCAGCTGATGAACCGTGAAGCGCAGCGCCAGGGCCTGACCAACACCCACTTCAGCAACCCGCACGGCCTGCCCAGCGCCGACACGTACACGACCGCGCGCGACCTGTCCATTCTGTGCCGCAACCTGATCAACGACTTCCCTGACTATTACAAGCGCTATTACTCGGTCAAGAAGTTCACCTACAACAACATCACCCAACCCAACCGCAACCGCCTGCTGTGGCTGGATCCGACGGTCGATGGCATGAAGACCGGCCACACCTCCAGCGCCGGCTATTCGCTGATCACCTCGGCCCATCGCCCGGTGCCCAACGGCGAGCGTCGCCTGATCTCGGTGGTGATCGGTACGGTTTCCGACCAGGTCCGCACCCAGGAAAGCCAGAAGCTGCTGAACTGGGGCTTCCAGAACTTCGACGCCGTGAAGCTGTATGCCAAGGGCCAGGCCGTGGATACGCCTGACGTGTGGAAGGGTTCGCAGAGCAAGATCAAGGTCGGCTTCAAGAACGACGTCTACATCACCATCCCCAAGGGCACGGCTGACAAGGTCAAGACCAAGCTGGAACGCAATGATCCGCTGATCGCCCCGATCTCGGAAAACGCCAAGGTCGGCACCCTGAAGGTGACCATCGATGACAAGACCGTGGCCGAACTGCCGGTGATCGCACTGGAATCGGTGGGCCCGGCTGGCTTCATCGGCCGCGCCTGGGACTCGCTGCGCCTGATGTTCAAGTAATCCTCAGGCGGTTCTGCCGCCACGGCGGCAGATGAGCAAGATGAGCAAGTCAAGAAAACGCCATCGGTCACCCGATGGCGTTTTTTCATGTGCGCTGCCAAGGCCACGCATTGCATGCCGATACGTATACGCAAACCCTTGGATGCATCGGATCACATACCCCAAGCCAGAAACAAAAACGCCACCGGCGAACCGGTGGCGTTTCTTTTACTGCTTTACTGGCTGGCTGAAATCAAACAGCAATCAGGCCGCGACCGCTTCCTTGGCTACTGCCGGTGCCACATCATCCGCCGACGAACGGATCAGGTGATCGAAGGCCGACAGGCCAGCCGTTGCACCTGCACCCACGGCGATGACGATCTGCTTGTACGGCACCGTGGTGACGTCACCGGCCGCGAAGACGCCCGGAATCGAAGTCTGGCCCTTGGCGTCGATCTCGATCTCGCCGTGCTTGGACAAGGCCAGGGTACCCTTGAGCCATTCGGTGTTGGGCACCAGGCCGATCTGGACGAACACGCCTTCCAGTTCCACGTGCTTGACCTCACCGGTTTCACGTTCCTTGTAGCTGATGCCGTTGACGCGCTGGCCGTCACCGGTGATCTCGGTAGTCTGCGCCGAGGTCACGATGGTCACATTGGGCAGGCTCTTGAGCTTGCGCACCAGCACCGCATCGGCCTTCAGTTCGGCTGCGAACTCGATCAGGGTCACATGGGCGACGATACCGGCCAGGTCGATGGCTGCTTCCACGCCCGAGTTGCCGCCACCGATCACCGACACGCGCTTGCCCTTGAACAGCGGACCATCGCAGTGCGGGCAATAGGCCACGCCCTTGTTCTTGTATTCCTGCTCGCCCGGCACGTTGACGTTGCGCCAGCGGGCACCGGTGGACAGGATCACGGTCTTGCCCTTCAGCACGCCGCCATTGGCCAGCTTCACTTCGATCAGCTTGTCGCCCGGCACCAGCGCTTCAGCGCGCTGCACGTTCATGATGTCGACGTCATAGGCCCGCACGTGCTGTTCCAGCGCGGTGGCGAATTGCGGGCCTTCGGTTTCCTGCACCGAGATGAAGTTCTCGATGGCCAGGGTATCGAGCACCTGGCCGCCGAAACGCTCGGCCACCACGCCGGTACGGATACCCTTGCGCGCTGCATAGATCGCAGCCGCTGCACCGGCGGGGCCACCGCCGACGATGAGCACGTCATACGGCTCCTTGGCGCTCAGTTCTTCACCCTTGCGGGCAGCGGCACCGGTGTCGAGCTTGGCGAGGATCTCTTCCACGCCGGTACGGCCCTGACCGAAGACTTCACCGTTCATGTAGACGGTCGGCACGGCCATGATCTGGCGTTGCTCGACTTCACCCTGGAACAGCGCGCCGTCGATGGTCACCGACTGGATGCGCGGATTGATGATGGACATCACGTTCAGCGCCTGCACGACTTCCGGGCAGTTCTGGCAAGTCAGCGAGACATAGGTCTCGAAGCGATAATCGCCGTCCAGGTTCTTGATCTGCTCGATGACCTTGTCGTCGAGCTTGACCGGGTGCCCGCCGACTTGCAGCAGCGCCAGCACCAGGGAGGTAAATTCGTGGCCCATCGGGATCGCGGCGAATTCGACGCTGATATGGGTCCCGGGGCGGTTCAGTCTGAAGGACGGGGTACGTCCCTGGGCATCGGCACCGCGTTGCTCGACCAGCTTGATGCGGTCCGACAGCAGCACGATGTCTTGCAGGAGTTCCTGCATCTCACGGGACTTGGCGCCATCATCGAGCGACGCGACGATCTCGATCGGGTGGCTGACCTTTTCCAGATAGGCCTTCAATTGGGTCTTGAGATTGGCATCAAGCATGATGATTACTTCCTCGTTGAGAGATTCTAGGGTCGCCCTGACCACGGCCTCGCCCTTGTGGGGGTCGGCCGCTTGCCCGGGGGGAGCGGGCCAGGACGGATACTGCAGGGATGTTCAGTGCAGCGCCAGCCGGAGAACAGCGCTTGGCTGGCGCGATACGGCGGGGTGTTGCTTAGATCTTGCCGACCAGGTCCAGCGAAGGCTTCAGGGTGGCAGCGCCTTCTTCCCACTTGGCGGGGCAGACTTCACCCGGGTGCGAGGCCACGTACTGGGCAGCCTTGACCTTGCGCAGCAGTTCCGAAGCGTCACGGCCGATGCCGTTGTCATGCACTTCCATGACCTTGATTTCGCCTTCCGGATTGATCACGAAGGTGCCGCGCAGTGCCAGGCCTTCTTCTTCGATCAGCACTTCGAAGTTGCGTGCCAGGGTTGCGGTCGGGTCGCCCACCAGCGGGTACTGGACCTTCTTGATGGCTTCCGAGGTGTCGTGCCATGCCTTGTGAGCGAAGTGGGTGTCGGTGGACACGCCGTAGATTTCAACGCCCAGCTTCTTGAATTCAGCGTAGTTGTCGGCCAGATCTTCCAGCTCGGTCGGGCACACGAAAGTGAAGTCGGCCGGGTAGAACACGAACACGGACCACTTGCCCTTCAGGGTGGCTTCGGTGATGTCGACGAACTTGCCATCGTGGTAAGCGGTTGCCTTGAACGGCTTGATAGTGGTGTTGATCAGGGACATTGTCGATTTCCTTTTAAAGGGGGGTTGAGTGAAGCGATGGGTTGAATAGTAGAACGCCAAACAAAATAGATCAATTTTATTTAATCAATACTTTTGATTGGATTTAACTATCAGTCTTGAGGATCAGGCTATCGGCAGCGCCGGCGCCCGCAAAACGACGCGGTCACCGGAAACACATGGCATCGGCCTGCGCAGATGCAAGCGCGACACTGGCCAATCTCTGACCGTGATCGCTTAAGATGGAACACTTCCGGCCGCACCAAGGAGCGGGTGCGAGCGGAAGTGGGAGCAATGTTACTGCAAGCACGCCGTTCTTGTGCAGGTGCACAAGCTGACCAATCCTGACCCTGATGAACCGATGAGCGAGCACCGTCCCCAACCCGGCCGCCGCGCCGATTTCCTGCACTTCCACGCCATTGCGACACGCTGGATGGACAACGATGTCTATGGCCACGTCAACAATGTCGTCTACTACAGCTGGTTCGATACCGCCGTGAACCACTACTTGGTGCAGCGGGGCGTGCTGGACATCGAGCGAGGGGAAGTGATCGGGCTGGTCATCGAAACGCAGTGCAACTATTTCGCTTCCGTGGCCTTTCCGGACCTCATCGAAGTGGGCGTTCGCGTATCGCATCTGGGCCGCAGCAGCGTGCGTTACGAGCTGGGCATCTTCAAGGCGGGGGAAGAGACTGCCGCTGCGCAAGGCCACTTCGTGCATGTGTACGTGGATCGCGCCAGCCGCAGGCCGGTGGCGTTGCCGGAGGCATTGCGGGCGGCGCTCATGCCGCTGACCTTGCTGATGCCGGGCTGAAAAAACGCTTCCGCCAGATCCGCCACCCCAAAAAGAAAACGCCTGCCGCATCACTGCGGCAGGCGCTTCCTGTCTTCTCCGAACCGGTCAGCTTAGGCTGCCAGCTTCTTCTCCAGCTTGTCCTTCACGCCTTGCAGTTCGGCAGGCAGCTTGTGCTTGAGCTTGTCGAACAGTTCGGCATGCAGCTCCAGTTCCTTGACCCAGGCGGCCTTGTCGATGGAGGTGATGGTGGCGAACTGTTCGGCGCTGAAGTCCAGGCCTTCCCACTGCAGGTCATCGAAGCGCGGGGTCACGCCGAACAGGTGTTCGACGCCGCCGGTCTTGACGCCCTGCGGATCCTCGATGCGGTCCAGCATCCACTTCAGCACGCGCATGTTGTCGCCGAAGCCGGGCCAGACGAACTTGCCATCGGCATCGGTACGGAACCAGTTCACGCAGTAGATCTTCGGCAGCTCGGCCGGCGAGGCGGCGATCTTCTTGCCGATGTCCAGCCAGTGCTGGAAGTATTCGCTCATGTTGTAGCCGGCAAACGGCAGCATGGCGAACGGATCGCGGCGCACCACGCCCTGCTGGCCGACGGCCGCAGCGGTGGTTTCCGAGCCCATGGTGGCGGCCATGTACACGCCTTCCACCCAGTTGCGGGCTTCGGTCACCAGCGGCACGGTGGTGGAACGGCGGCCACCGAAGATGAAGGCCGAGATCGGCACGCCGGCCGGATCATCCCAGGCCGGATCGATCACCGGGTTCTGGGTCGCGGCCACGGTGAAGCGGGCGTTCGGGTGCGCTGCCTTGCGGCCGGTTTCCTTGCCGATTTCCGGGGTCCAGTCCTTGCCCTGCCAGTCGATCAAGTGCGCCGGGGCTTCCTTGGTCATGCCTTCCCACCAGACGTCGCCATCATCGGTCAGCGCCACGTTGGTGAAGATGGTGTTGGCCGAAACCGACGCCATGCAGTTGTAGTTGCTCTTTTCGTTAGTGCCCGGGGCCACGCCGAAATAGCCGGCTTCAGGGTTGATGGCGTACAGGCGGCCATCGGCACCCGGCTTGATCCAGGCGATGTCGTCACCGATGGTGGTGACCTTCCAGCCGCCGAAGGCCTTGGGCGGGATCAGCATGGCGAAGTTGGTCTTGCCGCAGGCCGAGGGGAAAGCGGCGGCCACGTAGTGCTTCTTGCCTTCCGGGGATTCGACACCCAGGATCAGCATGTGCTCGGCCAGCCAGCCCTGGGCGCGGCCCATGGTGGAGGCGATGCGCAGGGCGAAGCACTTCTTGCCCAGCAGCGCATTGCCGCCGTAGCCCGAACCGTAGGACCAGATCTCGCGGGTTTCCGGATAGTGGACGATGTACTTGGTGGCGTTGCACGGCCAGGCCACATCCTTCTGGCCGGCGGCCAGCGGTGCGCCCACGGTGTGCACGCAGGGCACGAACTCGCCATCGCTGCCCAGGACGTCATACACGGCCTTGCCCATGCGGGTCATGATGCGCATGTTCACGGCCACATAGGGGGAGTCGGACAATTCCACGCCGATGTGGGCGATGGGCGAACCCAGCGGACCCATCGAGAACGGCACCACGTACAAGGTGCGGCCGGCCATGCAGCCGTCGAAGAGGCCGTTCAGGGTCTGGCGCATCTCGGCCGGATCGGTCCAGTTGTTGGTCGGGCCGGCGTCTTCCTTGTTCTGCGAGCAGATGAAGGTGCGGTCTTCCACGCGGGCCACGTCCGACGGATCGGAGCAGGCCAGGTAGCTGTTGGGACGCTTGGCTTCGTTGAGTTTCTTCATGGTGCCGGCGGCGACCATTTCAGCGCACAGGCGATCGTATTCTTCCTGCGAACCATCGCACCAGTAAATGCGAGCCGGCTTGGTCAGCGCGGCAATTTCGGCGACCCAGTTGATCAGTTTCTGGTGTTTGACGTAGGCGGGCGCATTGACTGCGGGAATGCCTGCCATGAGGGGTTGGTTCATATGCTACCTCCAATGCCACAAGTTGATGAATTCGGTTGGCACGGCAGGATCGTCGTTGCACGGCCTGGCGGGATACGCACGCCAGTCTGCAATACGGCGGTCTTGTCGATGGGGGCCGTCTCCAGGAGCCCGGCCACCCGGCCCGCCTCCTTGCTGGCGGCGGGTTTTGCTCACTCTTCGACAGTCGAGAGTGCAGGAAAGTGGCAGCGATTGTACCCCGATAAAACGGAATTTACGCAAATTTGTAGCGAAAAATACCCGACTTATGTAGTAGGTAATTACAAATCAAAAAAAATCTGTTAATTCATTACCGTGGGATATAACAGTCATTCCTTGATAAACCGCATGAACACTGGATTTGCGGGGCATTGCGGGCGATATGCCATTCACGCTGTGAATATCTCCTGCAGAAACGCGACGAAAACTTTCACCTTGGCTGTCTCGCGGCGTGTTGGTTGGTAAAGCGCCACGATGTCCGGACCGGCCACCTGCCATTCCGGCAGCACCGGCACCAGGCTACCCTCCTGCATGGCCGGATCGAGGGTCACCGACATCTGCTGGATGATGCCTCCCCCGGCCTGCGCGGCGGCCACCATGGATTCCACATGATCCATGGCCAGCAGGCCCTTGGGAATATGCGAGCTTTCCACGCCGTCACGGCTGAAACGCCAGGGCTTGACCATACGCGTGCGCGGATTCAGGAAACCCAGGCAGGCGAACTGGTCCAGCGCCTCGGGCGTCTGCGGCCAGCCGTGCTGCTGCAGGTAGGACGGCGCCGCGCAGCACAGGTAGCGGGTGCTGGCCAGCTTGCGCGCCACCATGCCGGAGTCGGCCAGGGTACCGATGCGCACCACCACGTCCAACCCTTCTTCGACCATGTCGACCATGCGGTCGCTCACGGTCACGCGCAGCTCCAGCTCGGGATACCGGCGCAGGAAGTCCGGCAGCGCCGGCGCCACGTAACGCCGGCTGATGACGCTGGGCAGGTCAACCCGGAGCAGCCCTGCCGGGCGCGTATCGGAGGCCCGCAAACCCGCCTCCAGCTCGCCCATGTCGGCCAGCAGCCGCAGCGCCTGCTGGTGGCAATGCCGCCCCTCTTCGGTGAGCGACATGCTGCGCGTGGTGCGATTGAGCAGGCGCACCTTGAAGTGCGCCTCCAGTGCGGCCACGTGCGTGGTCACGGAGGAGGTGGACATGGACAGCTTTTCAGCCGCCCGGCTGAATGCGCCCGCCTCGACCACGGCGCAAAAGACCTTGAGCATGTCGAGTCGGTCCATGGTGTTCTCCCTGTGCTGTCGTTGTTGGTGCCCTGATTCTAGGCCATGGTGCGCGGTCGATTATTCGCCGATGCGCAATTCTGACTTTGGCGTTGCCCGCTTTTTCGGCGCAAGGCAAACCGGGAGACTGCGTGCATCGACCAGCCGCCATGCGGTGAGGCGATGCTTCCTTCACCCAGACCACATTCAGGAGTCATCATGTCCAACGCCCCTTCCCTCATGCAAGCCGCCCTGCTGACCCAGTTCGGCACCCCGTTGTCGCTTGCCCCGATCGAAACACCAACGCTGCGCCCCGGCCAGGTGCTGGTGCGCGTCGTCGCCAGCGGCGTCAATCCGCTCGATACCAAGATCCAGGCCGGCAACGCAGCCCACGCCCAGGCTAGCCTGCCGGCCATCCTCGGCATCGACCTGGCCGGCGCGGTCGAGGCAGTCGCGCCTGGCGAAACGCGCTTCGTTGCCGGTGACGAGGTCTATGGCATGACCGGCGGCATCGGCGGCGTGCCGGGTTCGCTGGCCCAGTTCGCCGCCGTGGATGCCGACCTGCTGGCGCACAAGCCGCGTAGCCTGGACATGCGCCAGGCCGCCGCCCTGCCCCTGATCTTCATCACCGCCTGGGAAGGCCTGGTCGAGCGCGCCCGCGTGCAGCCCGGCCAGAAAGTGCTGGTGCACGGCGGCGCAGGCGGGGTCGGCCACATCGCCGTGCAGATCGCCCGTGCGCTCGGTGCCGAGGTCTATGCCACCGGCAGCGCCGACCAGCAGGGCCTCATCGAAAGCCTGGGCGCCACCGCCATCGACTACCGCAGCCAGCAGGTGGAGGACTACGTCCAGCAACACACCGCCGGCAAAGGCTTCGACGTCATCTACGACACCGTCGGCGGCGCTACGCTGGACGCCTCCTTCGCCGCGGCGCGCCGCTATGTAGGACATGTCGTCAGCTGCCTCGGCTGGGGCGCGCACAAGCTGGCGCCGCTGTCCTTCCGGGGCGCGACCTATTCGGGCGTCTTCACCCTGCTGCCGCTGCTGACCGGCGAAGACCGCGCGCGCCATGGCCAGATCATGCGCCAAGCCGCAGGCCTGGCCGATGCCGGGAAATTGCGGATTCTGATGGACGAACGCCGCTTCACCCTGGAGCAGGTCAACCAGGCCCACGCCCTGGTGGCCGAGGGCCAGGCGCGCGGCAAGCTGGTCATCGACATCGGCATTTGAGTGGCGGGGAAGCGGCCAGGGCAGCACCGCCCGTGCCGAATCCCGGCAATCGCTTTATGATGGACGCCCACGCCGGCCGCGCAGGTGGCCGGACACAGCCCCTCAAGAGTGCCAGGAGACTTCCCATGAAAATCGCCATCCTCGACGACTACCAGGATGCCGTGCGCCACCTCGACTGCTTTCGCCTGCTCGACGGCCACGACGTCAAGGTCTTCACCAACACCGTGCGCGGCACCGGCCAGCTGGCCGCGCGGCTGGCGCCCTTCGACGCCGTGGTGCTGATCCGCGAACGCACCGCCCTCACCCAGCCCCTGCTGGAAAAACTCCCCCTGCTGAAACTGATTTCCCAGACCGGCAAGGTCAGCGGGCATGTCGACGTGGCCGCCGCCACCGCGCGCGGCATTGCCATCGTCGAAGGCGTGGGCGACCCGACCGCACCGGCCGAGCTGACCTGGGCCCTCATCATGGCTGCCATGCGCCGCGTGCCGCAATACTGCAGCGCCCTGCGCGCGGGGGCCTGGCAGCAGGTCTCGCCCACGCCGCATCACAACCTGATCGGCACCGCCCTGAAGGGGCGCACCCTGGGCATCTGGGGCTACGGCAAGATCGGCAAGCTGGTAGCCGGTTATGGCCGCGCCTTCGGCATGCAGGTGGTGGTGTGGGGACGCGAGGCCAGCCGCGAGCAAGCCGTCAAGGATGGTCTGCAAGCTGCCGCCAGCAAGGAAGATTTCTTCACCCAGGCCGACGTACTGACCCTGCACCTGCGCTTGAACGACGCCACGCGCGGCATCGTCAAGGCCAGCGACCTGGCCCGCATGAAGCCGACTGCCTGCTTCGTCAACACCAGCCGCGCCGAACTGGTCGAGGCCGATGCGCTGGAAGCGGCCCTGCACGCCGGCCGTCCCGGACTGGCTGCGCTGGACGTCTACGAGCGCGAGCCGCTGCCGGTGGATTCACCGCTGCTGAAGATGGATAACGTGGTGGCCGCCCCGCACCTGGGTTACGTGGAAAAAGACGGATATGAACTTTACTTCCGCGCGGCCTTCCAGAACATCGTCGACTACGCCGCCGGATCGCCCAAGAACGTGCTCAATCCTGAGGCTCTGGGGTGATGCGGTGAATGGTTCTGACCGGCGGGTCATAGGTGAGCTGGGGCACGGCCCCGGCGCGCTTCCACAGGTGCCGCCAACCCGGCGGCCAAGGTAGCGGCGGGCCGGCGTATTCGGGGACGTTGCGCCGGATCGGGATCACCGGCAGGTGTTCCGGGATGCTGCCGTTGCTGTGCCAGCCGAGGCTGAAGGCGTAATCCGGCAACAGCGTGGCGCAGACCAGCTCGAACCAGCTGGCGTGGGCTTCGTCTTCGCCCAGCGCCTGGGCCAGTCCCTGCGGGTCGAACTGGGCCAGCAGGCGCGCCAGTTCCTCGGGAGACGAAGAAGGTCCGTCGCCCCAGCCCATCACCGGATTGAAGTTGTAATCGGCGCCCGAGCCATACCAGCCCTCGCGCCAGGGCCGCTCGATCCAGTTGCGCGGGCCGCTGAAGAGATGCCAGCGCCAGTGCAGCCCGGACGGCTTGGGCCAGCTGTAGAGGTAGAGCCGCTGGTAGCCGGCACGATGCAGCTCGCGCACCATGGCCATCAGGCGCGCATGAGGCATGCGGTCCGGCGGAGCGCGGCGAAACAAAATGGGCGTGCCATCGGCGTGCTGCACTTCGTCCGACGACAGGTTCAGGTCCAGGGTGCGCACCTCGCTGCCGAAGCGCGCAGAAATCCAGCCCGTCATCAGGTTGACGAGCACGATCACGCCATAGCCGCGATGGCGGTGGAAGATGACGGTGCCGGGTGCCAGAGGTTTCATATGCGGTCCATTATAAATGTCCTTGGAAAATCGCTCCGGCCCCGCCCGTCTCGACACGAAAATGAAGCTTCCTGCGTGTAAGATAGCGCCTGCCAGCAGCCATAGCGCGGCTATCCGGGGGGAAGCGGCTGGCACGCGGCGTCCGGGACCGCATCTTGCTTATCCCGCGATGTGAACATTTTGACCAGTTGGAAGATAGGAAACCCATGAGCCTGCGCATCATCGCCACCGGTGGCACCTTCGACAAGCATTACGACGAAATCGCGGGCCAGCTTGGCTTTGGCGAGAGCCACCTGCCGGACGTCATCGCCCGCGCCCGCATCACCACCGAAGTCTCCCTGGAAACCCTGCGCCTGCTCGATTCGCTGGAGATGCAGGACGGCGACCGCCAGCGCGTGCTGGAAGCCTGCCAGGCCTCGGCGCAGCAGGCCATCGTCATCATCCACGGCACCGACACCATGCAGCAGACCGCCCAGGTGCTCGGCCAGGCGCTCACCGACAAGACCGTGGTGCTGACCGGCGCCATGATCCCCTACGAGATCGCCAATTCCGACGCCTTCTTCAACTTCGGCTTTGCCTGCGGCGTAGCCCAGGTCCTGCCGCCGGGGGTGTATGTGGCCATGAACGGCCGCATCTTCGCTTGGAACAAGGTGGCCAAGAACCGCAGCGCGGGCGTTTTCGAGCCGATCTGATTCCGGCCTTTGGCAGGCCCCGTCTTCAGTGCGGTGCCTGCCGCTGCGCCCAGTCGCGGCAGAACGACAGCAGCGCCGCGAGGCTGGGCGAAGGCGCGCGGTGGCGGCTGACCACCATGTAGAAATGCCGGCGCAAGGTCGGCAGGGGCGTGTCCAGTTCGACCAGCTTCCTCGATTCGATCAAATCTTCCACCACCGAACGTGACAGGCAGCTGATGCCCAGGCCTTCGGCGGTGGCGCGCTTGATGGCTTCCGAATTGCCGAACTCGAAGGACGACGGCAAATAGTGCAGGTAGGGAATGAGCGCATGCTCGACCGCCTCGCGCGTGCCGGACCCGGCCTCGCGCAGCAGCCAGTCGGCTTCGCGCAGCATCTTCAGGGTGATCTTGCGGCGCGCGCGGACGATGGGGTGTTTGGGCGCGGCCACCACGATCAGTTCATCGGTCATCCACGGCTCCACCTGCACATCATCGGCATGGCAGGGCCCTTCGATGAGCCCCGCATCCACTTCGAAGTTGACTACTGCCTCCACGATATCGGCGGTATTGGCCACCAGCGCGCGCACTCGCGCTCCTGCATGACTGCGCCGATAAGCGGCGATCATGGCCGGCAACAGATAGCTGCCGATGGTGGTGGAAGCCCCCAGGTGCAGGTCGCTGCCGGCGGCCGGATCGCTGAACTGGCGCTCGATGGTCTGGGCCGCATCGAGCATGTGGCGCGCCTGCGGCAGCAGCTGTCGGCCGCTGTCATTCAGCACCAGCCGCTTGCCGACACGGTCGAACAACTGCACGCCCAGCAGGCTCTCCAGTTCGTTCAATGCAGCGCTGGCCGCCGACTGCGACAGCGACACCAGCCCGGCCGCCGCCGTGGTCGAACCCGACTGGGCCACGGCCAGAAAAATCTGCAATTGCCGCAGCGTGATCCTCATCGATCCTCCTTTATGCATTTCCGACATGGGGGTGCGCAGAAAACGTCACCGTCCATCTACCTGTTAAACAGGTAGATATTAGCAAAATAACGCGTTTTTCTTTTATAAGCCCGGCGCGTAAAGTGCACTCCATCGACAGCACACCCTTCGTGGAGAGCCCCATGCGTACCGCCATCCAGACCTCCTCCCTGCCGCCGGCCGCCGCCGGACTGGCGCTTTCAGGCGCCGTCGCCTGGGCAGCCATGAGCCTGGGCAATATCGGCTGGCTGCAGAATCACGGCTTCTCGGCCCTGACCGTGGCCATCGTGCTGGGCATCCTGATCGGCAACACCGTCTATCCGCGTCTCGGTGCGTACTGCGGCGAGGGCGTGCGCTTCTCCAAGCAGACGCTGCTGCGTGCGGGCATCATTCTCTACGGATTCCGCCTGACCTTCCAGGACATCGCCCACGTCGGCGTGGCCGGTGTGGTGATCGATGCGGCGATGCTGCTCTCCACCTTCGGCCTGGCCTGGCTGGTCGGTACCAAGTTGCTGAAGCTGGATCGCGATGCCGCGCTGCTGATCGGTGCCGGCAGCTCGATCTGCGGTGCGGCTGCCGTGATGGCCACCGAGCCGGTGCTGCGCGCCCGCAGCGAGCAGGTCACCGTGGCGGTCTCGACCGTGGTCATCTTCGGGTCGCTGGCGATCTTCCTCTATCCGCTGCTCTATACGCTGCAGGCCGAACCCGTGTGGGGCCTGCGCCTGCCGGACTTCGGCGTCTACATCGGTTCCACCGTCCATGAAGTGGCGCAGGTGCTGGCCGCTGCACGCTCCATCGATCAGCACACGGCCGACGTCGCGGTGATCACCAAGATGGTCCGCGTGATGATGCTGGCGCCCTTCCTGCTGATGCTGTCGATGAAGGCGGCGCCGTCCGTCACCGGACACCAGCACCAGCAACGCAAGCTGTCGATTCCCTGGTTCGCCTTTGCCTTCATCGGTGTGGTGGTGTTCAACTCCTTCTTCCCGCTGCCGGCCGCGGTCAACCAGCTGGTGCTGCAAGCCGATACGCTGATGCTGGCCATGGCCATGGCGGCCCTGGGCTTGTCCACCCATCTCTCGGCGCTGCGTAGTGCAGGCATCAAGCCCATGATCCTCGGTGCGGTGCTGTTTGCCTGGCTGGTGATTGGCGGTGCCCTGGTCAATGGCGCATTGGGACGCTTGCTGGCCTGAGGCCCACTCCACCTCATCAAGCAAAAAGGCGCGCTCCGCAGGGAGCGCGCCTTCTTGTTTTGTTGCATCAGGAAAACTGACTCAACGGGAAACTTGATTCAGTTTCTTCAATGCAGCTCACCACGCTGGGTCAGTTCGCGGATGATGCGCACCGTATCGATATCGGCTTCCTGATAAGCCGAGCGGCGGAAGTTGTCATAGAAAGCTTCTTCGCCGGTGACATCCTCGGGCTTGCCGTCGTCATACTCGAAGCGCACGAAGAGCACATCGGCCTGAGGCTCCTCGATGGTCATGCTCATGCGCGAGGCCGGGATCTCGCCCTGCGAGGGCACTTCATAGAGCACCTGGATCTGCGGCAGGTAAGTGACCTTGTCGATGATGACCAGCTCGCCATAGCGCAACTCACGGCGCACGCTGTCGAGGCTTTTTTCGGAGAGGCGGCAGTCGTCCAGATGCGGCATGAACAGGCGCGGCGACTCCGCACGCAGGACCAGGCCGCGCCAGAGTTGCTCGCGGGTCAGGGAATCGATCAGCGGATTGAGCGGATCGTTGATCTGGATGAGATGGTTGAATTTCATGGTTGCTCTCGTGTTGTTGTTGCCGCCGGCAATGCGGGCATTGTCCCACAGGCGCAGCCGGGCCGGTCGGGCGGGCTGCTACAATGGCGCCTCGTTTCTTCTCCTGCCCACGCCGATCGCCTCCGTATGTCCGCACCCTCCTTCGGCCTGAACAAGCCGCAAAGCGAAGCCGTCCACTACATGGCCGGGCCCTGCCTGGTGCTGGCCGGTGCCGGTTCGGGCAAGACCCGCGTGATCACGCAGAAGATCGCGCACCTGATCGAGAACTGCGGTTACGAATCGCGCAACATCGCCGCGCTCACCTTCACCAACAAGGCCGCGCTGGAAATGCAGGAGCGCATCGCCAAGCTGCTCAAGGATCCCAAGCAGGCCAAGCACCTCACGGTCTCGACCTTCCATTCGCTGGGCGTGAAGATCCTGCGGCAGGAGTCCAAGCATCTGGGGCTGAAGGACCGCTTTTCAATCATGGACAGCGACGATTGTTTTTCCCTCGTGCAAGAACTGGCGGTCACTACCGACAAGGCCATCATCCGCGGCATCCAGAATTCCATTTCCTTGTGGAAGAACGGCCTGGTCGATCCCGAGCTGGCCGAAAAGAATGCCCGCACCGAAGACGAAGCCCAGGCCGCGCGCATCTACCGCAGCTATGTGGCTACGCTGAAGGCGTACCAGGCGGTCGATTTCGATGACCTGATCCGCCTGCCGGTGGAACTGTTCCGCAGCAACGAGGAAGTGCGCGACCGCTGGCAGCGCAAGCTGCGCTACCTGTTGATCGACGAATACCAGGACACCAACACCTGCCAGTACGAACTGGTCAAGCTGCTGGTGACCGGCGTGGGCAAGAAGCCGATGTTTACCGCCGTGGGCGACGACGACCAGGCCATCTATGCCTGGCGCGGCGCGACCATCGAGAACCTGAAACTGCTGGGCGTGGATTTTCCCAACCTGCACCTCATCAAGCTGGAGCAGAACTATCGTTCCAGCACGCGCATCCTGCAGGCGGCCAATGCGGTCATTTCCAACAATCCCAAGCTGTTCGACAAGACCTTGTGGTCCGAGCACGGGCTGGGCGATCCGATCACGGTCATGGCGATGGATGATGAAGAAGCCGAAGCCGACCAGATCGCCATCACGCTCTCGGCGCACCGCTTCGAGCGGCGCGCCAAGTTTGCCGATTACGCCATCCTGTATCGCGGCAACCACCAGGCGCGCATCCTGGAAAAATCCTTGCGGCGCGAACGCATCCCCTACGTGATGTCGGGCGGGCAGAGTTACTTCGACCGTGCCGAGATCAAGGACATCATTGCCTACCTGCGCCTGATCGCCAATCAGGACGATGACCCGGCCTTCATCCGCGCGGTCACCACGCCGCGCCGTGGCGTGGGCCAGGCGACATTGGAGGTGCTGGGCACGCTGGCCGGGCAGTGGCAGTGTTCGCTGTTCGAGGCGGTCTACAAGGGCGGCCTGGAAGACAAGCTGACCGACCGCCAGCTGCTGCCGCTGCGCAAGTTCTGCGACTTCATCAATGCGCTGGAATCGCGCGCCACGCGGCCGGGTCCGTCCGGCAGCGGCGAAGAGGCGGGCAAGGTGCTGGACGACATGATGGAGGCGATCAACTACGAGTTCTACCTCTACGACAGCTTCGAGGAGCGCGCGGCGCTGGCACGCTGGCAGAACGTGGTGGACTTCATCAACTGGTTGAAGGAGCGCGCCTGTGGCGGCCGCGATGGCGAGGGTGAACAGAAGAACCTGCTGGAGATCACGCAGATGGTGGCGCTCATGAGCATGCTCGAAGGGCGCGACGAAGAGCAGGATGCGGTGCGCATGTCGACCTTGCATGCGTCCAAGGGACTGGAGTTTCCGCACGTGTTCCTGGTGGGGGTGGAGGAAGGCATCCTGCCGCACAAGGGCGACCCCGACACCCCGCCCGAGGCCGCCGCTGCGCGCGTGGAAGAGGAGCGCCGCCTGATGTACGTGGGCATCACGCGCGCGCAACGTTCCCTGCACCTGTCCTGGTGCAAGCGCCGCAAGCGCGCCAAGGAAGTGATCGAATGCCAGATCTCGCGCTTCGTCAAGGAGATGCGCCTGGATGAAGGCGAGGCGGTGCCGCAGGAGAGCGAGAAGATCACGCCGCAGGCGCGGCTGGCGAATTTGAAGGCGTTGTTGCAGAAGCCGCGCAATACGCCGGAACAAAGTTAGCACCTGCCTTTTCAGGGACTGGCAAGGCAGGTTTCCTCAACCCGCTGCATCCATCCGTTTGACCGTCATCGCTTCACAACGAGTGGACTGCCGATCAAAATTGCCAAAATAATTTGGCGGAAAAATAGAATTTCTTCCATTGAGAAAGTGCCTCGCGCAACGGAGACTGTCGCCTTCGTCGCCCGAGGCCCCGGCTGTACCGAGGAGTCCATGGGCATTGGCCGCATCCGGGACATCCTCCTTCAAACCGGGCAGGCGCGCTTCGCAAGAAGTCCTGCGTTTTTTCCTGTTTGTTCACTGGCATGGTCCCGGCTGCGCGAATTCTCTCCGGAAGCCGCATCGCATGCCCTCACCCTCGCCGAATGATTCACCACGCTCCCAAGCGCGCATCACGCAGCATCGCCGGCTGCTCCAGCTGGACTCGACACTCGGGCCGGACGTCCTCTTGCCACAACGGCTCATCGCCACCGAGCGACTCAATGACGGCTACGAAGTCACCCTCGATCTGCTGAGCACGCACACCGGCATCGCGCTGGAGCAGTTGATTGCTCAGCCAGTCACGCTGTGGATCCGGCAGCATGACGGCGATACCCTGCCCTGGCATGGCTACGTGCATACCGCAAAACGCCTGGGCAGTGACGGCGAGATCGATTTCTGCCAGCTCACGTTTTCTCCCTGGCTGCATTTCCTGCGCTTTCGCAAGGACGCCCGTATCTGGCAGGACAAGCGGACCGAGGACATCCTCGCTGACGTCTTCAACAACCATCCGCAAGCACGCGGCCATTACCGTTTTGTCCTTGAACGAACTTACGTCCCGCGATCCTATTGCACGCAGTACGAAACCGACTGGCATTTCGTCCAGCGCCTGATGGAAGAGGAAGGCTGGTTCGCCCATCACGAGCAGCGGGAAGATGGCAGCGGTCACGTTTTGGTCATCACCGACAACACCTGGAACCTGCCCGGCCCGCCCCAGCAAGGCATCGCCTTCCACGGTGCTGGCCCCCGCGACGAGCTCGACAAGATCCTGCATTGGAGCGCCAGCCGCACGCTTTCCTCCAAGACATGGCGGGGCCGCAGCGACGACTACAAAGCGCCTCGCATGCAAAAGGAGGCCGAAGAACAGGTGATGCCCGAATACGGCCACCTGCCCGCGCAGCTGGAGATGTATGAGTACACCGGCGCGTACAGTTTCAGGCTGCAGGAACAGGGCAATCGCCAGGCCGACCTGCAGGTGGAACAGTGGGAGTCTTCCATGCAGCGCTACGCTGCCGTCTCGGGCGTGCGCAATCTGGCTTGCGGGCTGGTTCAGGCTGGAAGACCATCCCCGGCATCGGACAGAGCCGGACGGGGAACGCCAGTTCGTCATCCTGGCCATCGACTGGTTCATCGAGAACAATCTTCCCCTGTCGCATCAGGCGCTGGATTTTCCGGGCAGCCTGAGCACTGCGCTGGCGGCCTTCAAGGAGTATATCCGGCGCGAGCGGCAAGTTGACGAAACGGACAACGAACACACCGGCCATTGCTTCAACCGCTTTGAGGTACAGCGCCGCAAGCTGCCGTTTCGTGCTGCGCGTACTCATGCCAGGCCGGTCATGCTGCCGCAGACGGCCATCGTCGTGGGGCCGGCCAGCGAAGAGGTCTATACCGATCATCTCGATCGCATCAAGGTCCAGTTCCGCTGGGACCGGATCAATCCCGGCAGCGAGGCGGCGTCATGCTGGGTGCGGGTGAGCTATCCCAATGCCGGCCAGTCCTGGGGTGCCATCCAGGTGCCGCGCATCGGACAGGAAGTCATTGTTTCCTTCCTCAACGGCGACCCGGACCGGCCGGTCGTGACCGGGCGCTTGTTCAATGGGGAGCAACGCCCGCAGTGGCATACCAACGGTAGGCTCTCGGGCATGAAGTCCAAGGAATTCGGCGGCACCGGCTTCAACCAGATGGTGATGGACGACACCCCTGAGCAGAACCGGATTCATCTCTACAGCACCCATACCCATGCGCAATTGAATCTCGGCTACATGGTCAGCCAGACGGGCAACGAACGTGGCGGCTTCTTCGGCAGCGGCTTCGCCCTCAGCACCGATGCCTACGGTGCCATCGTCACGCACAAGGGCTTGTACATCAGCACCTATGGACGGCCAGGCGCACAGGGAACACAACTCGATGCCAGCGAGGCTAGCGGCCAGCTGAAGGCCGGTGCATCCCTCAGCCGGACCCTGTCGGAGACGGCAGCGAAAGCTGGTGCGGAACCTTTGGCGGGACATGAGTCATTGCGCGACTTCGCCGATGCCACGCAGGCGGATTACGAGGATCCGTCGCAAGCGCAGGCCAATCGCTTCAAGCAAGCCATTCTGCTGGCGGCCTCCCCGGATGGCATTGGCCTGACCACGCCCAAAGGCGTGCACACGCATGCTGGTGCCGAAATCACGCTCTCATCAGGAACGGATACCAGCATCGCCGCCGGAAAGAGCCTGCTGGCCAGCGTGGCCGAGAAGATCAGCCTGTTCGCCTTCAAGGCCGGGATCAAGCTGTTCTCCGCCAAGGGCAAGGTGGAGGTGCAGGCGCAGAGCGATGATTTGGACCTGATTGCAGAGAAGGTGGCGCGGTTGCTGTCCGCAAGCGGACGGGTGGAGATTCGTGCCAAAGAGGAAGTGCTCATTACGGCAGGGGGTTCCTTCATCCGGCTCAACGCATCGGGAATCACGCAAGGGACGTCAGGAGCCTGGGAAGCCAAGGCGGGCACCCATGCCATGCAGGGGCCTTCCACCTTGGCCTACGAGATGAACAAGTCGTCGGCAGCACTGCCATTCGACGAAGAGTTCGTCCTGAGGTGGCCGTATGACCAATCACCTGTCAAGAACCGGCGCTTTGAAATCGTCCGGGGCGACGGCACCAAAGTCCGCGGCACGACCGACGCGCAAGGCAAGACCGTCCTGCAGAAGAGTCTGTTCGTCGAGAACACCTCCCTGCGCATCCTTCCAGAATAACGCCCCCCATCATGAGCAAAAACAATAGCGAACGGGTACTGACGCCCACCTTCGACAAGAAGGGCAATCCTGAATGGAAGTCGACACTAAGCCGTCCTGACGACTCCTATGCGGTCTGCCACATGATTCCAGATCGCATCATCCCGGTGATTTTTGTGCCGGGGGTGATGGGCAGTAATCTGAAGGGAATCGGAAATGCGCAGGGTGTTCGTTGGCGGTTGGACAGCGAACACACCATGTTGAGTTGGTTAGGCAGAGGAGCGGTGAAACGGAAGCAATATCTCACGCCGGAGACGATGACTGTCGACAACGAAGGCGAAAGACCCGGCGGAACCGCCCAGTCTGACGAAGAACTGAAACGGCGCGGCTGGGGGGAAGTCGGGGCGATGAGCTATGGTGGTTTTCTGGTCTGGCTTGAGAACGCGTTGAATGATTTCGCCGATGCCAATGGCGGCCTTCGTGATTTGCTGACCAACAAGACTTTAGGATCCATGAAAAGCGATGAAGCTTTGCTGAAGGCACAGGTAGCCCTGAGCTACCGTTATCGATTCCCCGTGCATGCCTTTGGCTATAACTGGCTGGACAGCAATGACGCGTCCGCCGAGCAATTGAAGCTGCGGATCAACAGCGTGATTGCGCGCTACCGGCAGCAGAAGAAGCGCTGCGAAAAAGTGATTCTGGTGACGCACTCCATGGGCGGCCTGGTGGCACGCCATTGCTCGGAAGTACTGGGAATGTCGGACAAGATCCTCGGCATCGTCCATGGCGTCATGCCCGCCATCGGGGCAGCCGCTGTCTATCGGCGCTTCAAGTCGGGAACGGAAGGTGGATGGCTGGCGGCCAAAGTACTGGGAGAAGATGCAGCAGAAATGACTGCTGTGTTGTCCAGTGCACCTGGCCCCTTGCAGCTTCTGCCAACGCCGGAATATGGAAATGACTGGCTCAAGATTGATGATGGGAGCACCGTCGTCAGTCTGCCGCGCAATAACGACCCGTACAACGAGATCTACACCGTCCGTGGGCGATGGTGGAGCATGTGCGAGGATTATCTGATCACTCCGCGCGCACCTAGGACTCCAGTAAGGGAGCAACGAGAAATTGATGCCGACTGGGCTAGCTTTTCGGACATCATCAATGACAAGGTCAAAAAATTTCACCAGAAAATCAAAGGGAATTACCACCCTAACACTTACGCGTTTTTCGGCAGTGATAGCCAGTTTAAAGCTTATGGAACGGTAGTTTGGCGAACGACATTCAAGTCCATCAGACGTCCACCTCTCCCACGACAGGAGAAAGACGTATTCAATGCAAAACCTCACTTCTACGGTGAATTGGGAGAAACAAGGACCGCACTCTATTCCGGAAAGAGCCCAGGACAGATCCTACCTAATGAAATGTTCCGAATCAGCGAGCCCGACGAAGAGGGTGACGGAACAGTGCCCTATCGCTCAGGCATCGCGCCCAAAGAACATCCCGGCATCAAATCAATGCTTCGGGTTTCAGTTGGCCATGAGCCGGCCTATAAAGATTCAGCCATGGCGAGAGAATTCACTCTCCGCTCCATCGTTCAGATCGTCCAGGCGATCAAGGGCACATCTCTGGATTACGAATGAAAAAATTCATGCGGAATAAATATCTGGGTTCCTTTGGCGTGCTGCTCGCATTGATCGTGTTTACGTTTTTTTCATGCCAATCCGGAATCCCGAAACTCAATGCGAAGGAAACACAGAAGATGAATGCCATTACGGAGAAAATGATTCCAAGATGTTTTGGACGCTATCTGATTGATTTGCCAGAAAGCTTCGTCCTCAACACCGAAGGAGGGCAGAAAATCGATGGGGTGACCATCGATATCAGAGCTCGCTCAGAGGCAGAATTCAACCAAGGGCTGGACGCAAGGAGACGCGTGCTCGAGTCACAGACACTTTTGCTCGAACCAAAGATTACAACGCTCAAGGAAATTCTCCCTCTCCCAAATGGACGTGGCGTGATTTTTGATCGTGCCGAAAATCAGTTCAGCAATTTGTTCCGCACTCTTGAGCTCATGGATTGGCGTGATGGCTATCAAATCAAGATGGAAATTGATGCGAGAGACAGACGCTACTCGGAGGAGAAATATCCCGAAGGAACAGTATTAAACACCACCCCCGAAAAACTGGCCGCCCTGCTCAAGGTCTACCATCGCACCCGCCCCCGTGGCGACGAAATCCCCTCGGGCCAGGGCACCTGCATCCTCAACGGCTTTGTCACGGGCCCCGCTTCAAGCAATGAAAGTCTGCGCTTCTTCTATCATCTGAAGGACGTCGACGATGTGTATTTCACGTTAGCGACCTTATCCGGTCTGCGCGACACCGACACTCTGCTGGACCGGATGAAATTTCTTGCACCCATCTGGAAGACGGACGGCGGCCGCCTCATCAGGAGCAGCAGGCTTTATCACCACCTGCCCGGACAGGAGGTGCTGTATATGGCCCCGGATGAACACACCAAGATTCCGACCCTCCAGTTCCTCTACGAGGACACGCGGCGAGAAGAAGGGGTGAGCAATCCGATGATCGAGGTGGAAATGGCCGTAGGCAAACGCAAACCCGAACCTGAGCCCGAGGACCCCGATGAGGCCCCCTATCCGCCACCCATTCTCGCCCCCAGCCTGAGCGACGCCGAAGCTGTCTACCTCTGGGACAAGGTCATCGCGACGTTGCGTACCCGGCCTGGTGCATTCTGATCCTGCAGTCCGTGTCGGAGGTCTTGAACATGAACCACATCGCACTTGCCCAGTTTGATTCGTCAGCGCGATTGTTGCTGATTGATCTGGTAGCGTTGGAAAGACGGCTTGTTAGCGAAGCATCGGTCAACCCCCGACGGATCTGCTTCGGCTTCTTCGAGGTAGAAAGCGAGGCCCCCGCACTCACTACCGTAGCCCTGTTCGCCACCCCTAAAGGCCCGGTATTGCTACTGAATGATCTGCTGTATCCAATGTCTCTCGGCAAAACAAAAATCAGATTGAGCGATATTGAAAAGAAAACGCTCTTTCGTCTGCTGCACGAAGACCAGCATGTCTTCGAGATGTGGATAGAGCCCAAGTTCGGTATCGGGCTACACCCGTACAACAATGAGCGTGAAGACATCGACTTTTATTTTTGGCTAAGCAAGCAGGTGGATAACCCGGCTTTCTATTCCACCTATACAAAAGAGATGGTTTACGCCGATCCCGAGGCCCCCTGAAGTCGCAATGAAAGACGGCATATCCGATTTGAACCTCGTGCCTCTCCACGGCAACCTGACGAGTTGCCGGCGGTCTCATGTAGTTCACCGACAGGGGCGAAATTTCCACCCGCCCGCCCTGAAAATTGCACTCACGCCACGCTTCCCACCTTTTCCTGCCCCTTTTTGACGCACCATTGCCCGCCACCACCCCCGGGCGGTTTACAATGCCGCCTGCAAAAAAATCCCCGAGTTTCACCCAAGCAACACCGCCCGCCGCGCTACCCGCTCGTCTGCCCCTGTTGCCCCAAACCATTCCAGACAAGGAAATCAAGCAATGATCAAGATGTTCTCCCGCCACGCCCGTACGCTGGCGCTGACCGCCGGCTTCGTCGGCATGCTGGGCCTGGCCGCCTGCGGCAAGCAGGAAGACAAGAGCGCCGCCACCCCGGCACCGCAAGCCGCAGCCGCCCGCGTCTACGTGGTCGGCGTGGAATCGGCCTATGCGCCCTTCTCCTCGGAAAACGAACAGAAGGATGTGGTCGGTTTCGACATCGACGTCATGAAGGCCCTGGCCAAGAAGATCGGCATCGAAGTCAAGTTCGTACCGACGCCCTTCGAAGGCTTCTTCAACTTCCTGGCGCAAGGTGACCGCGACCTGCTGATCTCGGCCATCACCATCACCGATGAACGCAAGAAGTCGGTGGCCTTCTCCGAGCCCTACTTCGTGGCCACCCAGACCATCGCCCTGCCGGCCGCCGACACCAAGGTCAGCAAGATGGACGACCTGAAGCCCCTGACCGTCGGTACCCAGAGCGCCACCTCCGGCGACGAACTGGTGCAGCAGGTGCTGGGCAAGAACAGCGCCAAGATCAAGCGCTTCGACTCCACCCCGCTGGCCCTGAAGGAACTGGAAAGCGGTGGCGTCGACGCCGTCGTGGCCGATGAACCGGTGGTCAAGAACTACATCGCCAACAACCCCAACAGCAAGCTGCGTATCGTCACCGATCCCAGCTTCCCCAAGGAAGACTACGGCATCGCCGTGCGCAAGGATGATCCGGAACTGCTGGCCAAGATCAACAAGGGCCTGGCCGACATGAAGGCCGATGGCAGCTTCGCCGCCATCAGCGCACAATACTTCGGCAAATAAGCCCGCACGCCGTCCTGCTGCTCCTGCCGACCTCTACAGGAGCAGAGGACTGCATGAGTGCATGACTGCCTGATCCGGCAACAAGACGGCGGCCCCGGCCGCCGTCCCCGTTTTGTTCCTTTCCCGATTTCAACCACCAATCGAGTCCGACATGGATTTCCGCTGGAGCATCATCCAAGGCTACGCGCCACTGTTCGCCAAGGGCGTCCTCATGACCTTGCAGGTGTCGCTGATCAGTATCCTGATCGGCACCGTGATCGGCTTGCTGGTGGGCATGCTGCGCCTGGCCGACCTGCAGCACGGTCCGTGGAAGTGGCCGCTGAAGCTGCTGCGCTGGCTGGCCAGCTTCTACGTCGCCTTCTTCCGTGGCACGCCGCTGTTCGTGCAGATCATGCTGATCCACTTCGCGGTGATGCCGCTGCTGGTGCAACAGGAACACGGCCTGCTCATCACCGGCGAACTGGCGCGCACCATCAAGCAGGACTATGGTGCCTTCCTCTCCGGCACGGTCGCGCTGTCGCTCAATGCAGGGGCCTACATTTCGGAAATCTTCCGCGCCGGCATCCAGTCCATCGAACGCGGCCAGTCCTATGCCGCCGCCAGCCTGGGCATGAACTACGGGCTCACGATGCGTTACGTGGTGCTGCCGCAGGCGTTTCGCCGCATGCTGCCGCCGCTGGGCAACGAAGCCATCACGCTGTTGAAGGATTCCTCGCTGGTCTCGGCCATCGGCCTGGCCGAACTGGCCTATGCCGCGCGTACCGTGGCGGGCACGTATGCCCGCTATTGGGAGCCGTATATCACCATCTCCATCCTGTATTTCTCCATGACCATCTGCCTGGCGCTGGTGGTGGCCCGTCTGGAAAAAAAGTACAGCGCGCCGCATCGCCGCTGACCGTTTTGCCCGCCGATCCGCAGCGATCAGCGGGAAGCGCGTGCGCTGCTCGCAGGCGGGCGGTATCATGCCGCGCATGACATCGATGCACACTCTCCCCCAACTCGCTCCCGGCAGCCGCCGCGTGGCCGTGATCGGCGCCGGTCCGGCCGGCCTGATGGCCGCCGAAGTGCTGGCCGCACAAGGCGCCGCCGTGGACGTCTACGACGCCATGCCCTCGGCCGGCCGCAAATTCCTGCTGGCCGGGCGCGGCGGCATGAACATCACGCACTCCGAACCGCAACCCGACTTCCTGCCGCGCTATGGCCATCGCCGCGAACAGGTCGCACCCTTCGTGCGCCGCTTCGACGCCGACCAATTGCGTGCCTGGATACACGGCCTCGGCATCGAGACCTTCGTGGGCAGCTCCGGCCGCGTCTTCCCGCGCGAGATGAAAGCCGCACCGCTGCTGCGCGCCTGGCTGCATCGCCTGCGCGAAGCCGGCGTGCGCTTCCACATGCGCCATCGCTGGCTGGGCTGGCAGGAGGACGGCGCACTGCGCTTTGCCCATCCTGATGGCCACACCGATGTGCAAGCCGATGCCGTGGTGCTGGCACTGGGCGGCGCCAGCTGGCCGCGCCTGGGCTCGGACGGCAGCTGGGTGCCGCTGCTGCAAGACCGCCAGGTCGAGGTCGCACCACTGCTGCCTTCCAACTGTGGCTTCGAGCTGGACTGGAGCGAACATTTCCGCAGCCGCTTCGCGGGGGAACCGGTCAAGCCGGTGGTGGCCAGTACGGCGCTGCCCAGCGGCGGCGTGCAGAATCGCCGCGGCGAATTCATCATCACCGCCGAAGGCATCGAAGGCAGCCTGGTCTATGCCATGTCCTCCGCCTTGCGCGACACGATCGCCGCCGAAGGCGCGGCGCGCCTCTACCTGGACCTGCTGCCCGACTGGCCGCTGGAAAAAGTGGAAGCCGAACTGGCCCATCCGCGTGGTGCGCGTTCGCTCTCCAGCCACCTGCAAAGCCGTCTGCATCTCAAGGGCGTGAAGGCCGGACTGCTGCGCGAGCTGGTCAGCAAGGACGACTTCGCCGACATGGGCAAGCTGGCGCGCGCCATCAAGGCTCTGCCGCTGACCGTGCTGCGCACGCGTCCCATCGCCGAAGCCATCAGCAGCGCCGGTGGCGTCAGCTTCGAGGCGCTCGATGATGCGCTGATGCTGCGTGCCCTGCCCGGCGTGTTCTGCGCCGGCGAGATGCTGGACTGGGAAGCGCCCACCGGTGGCTACCTGCTTACCGCCTGCTTTGCCACCGGCCGCGCCGCTGCTGCCGGTGCCTTGCATTGGCTCATCAGCGATGACCGCGCTGCCAGCCTGAGCCACTCTTCCAAGGAACAACACAAGTGACCCAAGACGACCGCCTCATCGACCTGGAGATGAAACTCGCCCATCAGGAACACCTGCTGGACGAACTGAACCAGACCGTCTATCGCCAGGAAAAGAAGATCGAGGAACTGGACATGCTGCTGCATGCCCTGGCCAAGCGATTCAAGGAATTGTCCGACACCAGCCAGGACCGCGCCGCCGCCAACGAGAAGCCGCCGCATTACTGATCGCGCCGCTTCCGCTTCCGCTTTCTCTTCGCTGCACGCACCACCATGGCCAACGAACGCCGCATCGCCCACCTCGACATGGATGCTTTCTATGCGTCGGTGGAATTGCTGCGCTATCCCGAGCTGCGCGGCCAGGCGGTGGTCATCGGCGGCGGTTCGGCTACGCGGCCGGTGGAATTGCCCGACGGCACGCGCCAGTATTTCCGCATGCGCGATTACGCCGGGCGCGGCGTGGTCACCACTTCCACCTACGAGGCGCGCGCGCTGGGCGTCTTCTCGGCCATGGGCATCATGAAGGCGGCCCAGCTGGCACCGGACGCCATCCTGCTGCCGACCGACTTCGAGGCCTATCGCAAGTATTCGCGCCTGTTCAAGGAAGCGGTGCGCAGCATCGCGCCGCTGATCGAGGATCGCGGCATCGATGAAATCTATATCGATCTTTCTGCGTGGCCCGATACCGCGCATGAGGTCGCGCGCCAGATCAAGGATGCGGTGCATGCCGCTACCGCCCTGACCTGCTCCGTCGGTGTGGCGCCCAACAAGATGCTGGCCAAGATCTCCTCCGAACTGGACAAACCCGATGGGCTGACCATCCTCACGCCCGAGGACATCGAGCGCCGCATCTGGCCGCTGCCTGCGCGCAAGATCAACGGCATCGGGCCGAAGGCCGCCGAGAAGCTGGCGGCATTGGGTATCGAGACCGTGGCCGACCTGGCACGCGCATCGCCTGAGTTGCTGCACGCGCATTTCGGGCGCAGCTATTCCGAATGGCTGGGACGTGTGGCGCAGGGCGTTGATGATCGCCCGGTACAGACTTATTCCGAACCCAAATCCATCAGCCGGGAAACCACCTTTGAACGCGACCTGCATGCGCGTGCCGACCGTACACAACTCTCGGAAATCTTCACCGCCCTGTGCGTAAAGCTGGCCGGTGACCTGGAGCGCAAGGGCTATGTCGGCCGCACCATCGGCATCAAGCTGAAATACGCCGATTTCCAGGGGGTGACGCGCGACGTCACGCTGCCCGCGCCCACCGGGGATGCCGCCACCATTCGCCAGGCGGCGGGGGAATGCCTCAAGCGCGTACCCCTGGAAAAGAAGCTGCGCCTGCTCGGTGTGCGCGTGGGCGCGCTCTCGCGCAAGGATGAGCTTGCATTGACAGCGCAGGCGCTGCAGGCGGAGTTGCCGTTCGGCGGCTGATCCATATTTCCGCGAACTATTTGTGCGTTTTTCTGACGTACTCTGCGGCAAGCCCGGCCACGAAAAATTTAACTGCAAGCGTGGACAATCCGACATCGCTTGCGGCGAGACGGGCGTGTAAAATCTCCCCCTTTCCCTCTTTGCCCTGCTCCGGAAACCTATGTGGTTCAAGAATCTCCAGATCTACCGTTTGCCCGCACCGTGGGCGATCAATGCCGACGAACTCGAATCCCATCTCGCGCCGCAGGCCTTCACCGCCTGCTCCAGCCTGGACATGCAGAGCCAGGGCTGGGTGCCGCCGCGCAACAATGAAAAACTGGTGCATGTGGTCAACCGCCAGCTGCTGTTGAAACTCGATACCGAGAAGAAACTGCTGCCCTCGACCGTCATCAACCAGGTCACCAAGGCCCGTGCCGCCGAGCTGGAAGAGCAGCAAGGTTTCCCGCCGGGCCGCAAGCAGACCAAGGAATTGAAGGAACAGGTCACCGACGAACTGCTGCCGCGCGCCTTCTCGGTAGTGCGCAGTACCTGGGTCTGGATCGATCCGGTCAATGGCTGGCTGCTGGTCGATGCCGGCTCGCCCTCCAAGGCCGAAGAAGTCCTGAAGCTGCTGTTCAAGGCCATCCCCAAGTTCCCGCTGGAAACGCTGCGTACCGTCATGTCGCCGGCAGCGGCCATGACCGACTGGCTGGCCAGCGACGAAGCGCCCAACGGTTTCACCGTGGACCAGGATACCGAGCTGCGCTCCACCGCCGAGAGCAAGGCCACGGTGCGCTACGTGCGCCACACGCTGGAAGCCGACGACATCCGCCGCCACATCGAAGCCGGCAAGCAGTGCACGCGCCTGGCGCTGACCTGGGCCGACAAGGTGTCCTTCGTGCTGACCGAGAACCTGTCGGTCAAGCGCATCGCGCCGCTGGACGTACTCAAGGAAGACAGCGAGATCGCCGGCAAGAACGACGATGAACGCTTCGATGGCGACTTCATGCTGATGACCGGTGAGCTGGCCAAGCTGCTGACCGCGCTGGTCGACGCGCTGGGAGGCCAACTGAAGGAAAACGACGGAACACTGGCCCGCGCGGCCTGACCGGCATCGCTTCAGTACGCCAGTACGAATGAAAACGCCGCGACGGGCTGACCGTCGCGGCGTTTTTTTCATATCGTCCCGTGCGGGTGGATCAGGTTGCGCACGATGTGCTCGCCGATGGCCAATGACGAGGTGGCCCCGGGCGAAGGGGCATTGCGGATATGCGTGACGCGGCTGCTCTGGCGAATCACGAAATCGTCCACCAGCCGGCCATCGGGTTCCATGGCCTGGGCGCGAATGCCGCGCACCGCCGGGGTCACGCTCACCTCGGACAGGGCCGGCACATAGCGGGCAGCTTCGCGCACGAAGTGCCGCTCGCTGACCACGGTCTTCAGTTCGCGCAGGGTCGCGGCCATGTTGCGGCTGGCGAATTTCCAGAAACCCGGATAGCCCAGATAATCGGCCACGTCGCGCAGGCTGAAACGATCCCCTTGGTAATTCTCGCGTCCCAGCGAAATGAAGGCATTCGGACCGATGGTCATCTGGCCATCGATACGCTTGGTGAAATGCACGCCCAGGAAGGGAAAGCGCGGATCGGGCACCGGATAGATCAGGCCCCGGACATGCGACTTGAAGGCTTCATCGATGACGTAGTACTGACCGAAGAAGGGCACGATGCGCGGCGTGGCGACATCGCCCGATTGCTGTGCCAGCCGGTCTGACTGCAGGCCGCAGCAGGCGATGACGAAATCGAACGCATCACCGTGGATCTCGCCACCGGCCAGTTCGATCTGCACATGCTGCCCCTGTTCGAACACGCGTTGCACCGCTGCATTGAGACGGATCACGCCGCCCCTCTGCACGATCTCCTGCGCCATGTGCTGCGCGATCTGGCCATAGCTGACGATGGCCGTGCGCGGCGAATACAGCGCGCGCAGTCCCACGCAATGGGGCTCGATCTCGCGCAGGCGTGCGCCGTCGATCATCTCCACATCCGGCACGCCATTGGCCAGCGCCTTGCGATGGATGGCTTCCAGGCGCGGCAATTCGTCCGCCTCCAGCGCCACCACCACCTTGCCGCATTCATCGTAGGGCAAGCCATTCTGCTCGCAGTAGGTCCTGACCAGCTCGACGCCGCGCCGGCACAGCCGCGCCTTGAGGCCGCCCGGTTCGTAATACAGGCCGGCGTGGACCACGCCGGAATTATGGCTGGACTGGTGGCGGGCCACGGCGTCTTCCTTCTCGAAGACGGTGACGCGCACATCGGGTTGATCCAGCAGCAACTGGCGGGCCACGGCCAGGCCGTTGATGCCGCCGCCGATGACGGCATAGTGCAAGGGTCTCATGAGGCTGGTAAGGGTCCTGGTAACGGCAAAGGGAGGGAGGATATCGTAACGGGCGCAGCCGGCTTCATTCACTCCGGTGGCAGCGCATGCACCATCACGTTTTCCAGCGGCAGCATCGCATGCGGCAGCGTGGCGGCCAGCCGCGCCGTGGAGACCCCATCGCGCGCACCCAGCGCCAGTCCATTGAGGAAGCTGGTATAGAAATCTCCCAGGGCGGTGACATCGGCATCGGCCCGGATCTCCCCTTCACGCTGCGCCTGCAGCAGGCGCGCGCGGATTTCATTGCGGCGCTTGTGGCGGCGTTGCGAGAGCGCATCACTGTGCTCGCTGTTTTCGGGCGCACAGTTGATGGCGGAAATCACTACCATGCACCCCTTTCCTGCCGGCAATCCCGGCACCGTCGACTTGCCCGAATACATGCGCACGCTGGCGCGCAGCATGGCTTGCAGGTCTTCGCGAATGCCCTTGCCGGCCTGCAACAGGCGCAGCGGTTCGGCGCTGATGGTGCGCGAGTAGACCTCCATGACTTCTCGGAACAGCGCATCCTTGTCGCCGAAGGCCGAGTAGAGACTGGGGGCCTTCACGCCTATGGCCTCGCACAGATCGGCCATGGTGGTGCCTTCGTAGCCCTTGCTCCAGAACACTTGCATGGCCTGCTGCAGCGCCTGGTCGCGGTCGAAGCTGCGCGGGCGGCCACGGGTTTTTATCATCGGTTTCCTTTGCGGGGTATTACCCCTGGCGGTAATGGTGTTGCGGAGAAGTGTAGTTTAATTTAGTCGGCATTACAAAAATAAATCGCCAGACCTTGAACTTTGGGGAAGACGTTCCTATTATCTAATGCTCGTTACATAAATAAACTTTGTAGCGGGCAATTTGATCAATCGTCACCATCAACACTGAATCCAGCATTTGACGGCACCCATCGAAAGGACATGCCATGAGCCGCAAGACCCGAATAGAAAACTACCGCAACATCGGTATCAGCGCGCATATCGACGCGGGCAAGACCACGACCACCGAGCGCATTCTTTTTTATACGGGTGTGAACCACAAGATCGGCGAAGTGCATAACGGTGCGGCCACCATGGACTGGATGGAGCAGGAGCAGGAACGCGGCATCACCATCACCTCGGCCGCCACCACGGCCTTCTGGAAGGGCATGGCCGGCAATTATCCCGAGCATCGCATCAACATCATCGACACCCCGGGCCACGTGGACTTCACCATCGAGGTGGAGCGCTCCATGCGCGTGCTCGATGGTGCGGTGATGGTGTACGACTCGGTGGGCGGCGTGCAGCCGCAGTCCGAGACCGTCTGGCGCCAGGCCAACAAGTACAAGGTGCCGCGCATCGCCTTCGTCAACAAGATGGACCGCATCGGTGCGGACTTCTTCCGCGTGCAGAAGCAGATCGAAGAGCGCCTGAAGGGCAAAGCCGTTCCCATCCAGATTCCGGTGGGTGCGGAAGACCATTTCTCGGGCGTGATCGACCTGGTCAAGATGAAAGCCATCATCTGGGACGAAGCCAGCCAGGGCGTGCTGTTCAAGTATGAGGACATCCCGCTGGAGCTGGAGGACACCGCACGCCACTGGCGCGACCTCATGATCGAGCAGGCCGCCGAGGCCAATGAGGAACTGCTGGAGAAATATCTCTCCGGCAATCCCCTGACCGAGGACGACATCAAGCGCGGCCTGCGCCTGCGCACGGTGGCCAACGAGATCGTGCCGATGCTGGCCGGCAGCGCCTTCAAGAACAAGGGCGTGCAGGCCATGCTGGATGCGGTGATCGATTACCTGCCCTCGCCCGTCGACGTGCCCGCCATCGCCGGCCATGCCGAGGACGACAGCGAGATCGAGCGCCATCCTTCGGACGAGGAACCGTTCTCGGCGCTGGCCTTCAAGATCATGACCGATCCCTTCGTGGGGCAGTTGACCTTCTTCCGCGTGTATTCCGGCATCGTCAATTCGGGAGACACGGTCTACAACCCGGTCAAGGGCAAGAAGGAACGCCTGGGCCGCATCCTGCAGATGCACGCCAACGAGCGCAAGGAAATCAAGGAAGTGTTCGCAGGCGACATCGCAGCCGCCGTGGGCCTGAAGGATGTGACCACCGGTGACACGCTGTCGGATCCGGAACATCCCATCATCCTGGAGCGCATGATCTTCCCTGAGCCGGTGATCTCGCAGGCGGTGGAACCGAAGACCAAGGCCGACCAGGAAAAGATGGGCATCGCCTTGAATCGCCTGGCGCAGGAGGATCCGTCCTTCCGCGTGCATACCGATGAGGAATCGGGCCAGACCATCATGTCGGGCATGGGCGAGCTGCATCTGGAAATCCTGGTGGACCGGATGAAGCGCGAGTTCAACGTCGAGGCCACGGTCGGCAAGCCGCAGGTGGCTTACCGCGAAGCGATCCGCAAGGGCGTGGAAGATGTGGAAGGCAAGTTCGTCAAGCAGTCCGGCGGACGCGGGCAGTATGGCCATGTGGTGATCAAGCTGGAGCCGCAGCCGGCCGGCAAGGGCTATGAATTCGTCGATGCCATCAAGGGTGGCGTGGTCCCGCGCGAATTCATCCCGGCGGTCGACAAGGGTATTCAGGAGTCGCTGAAGGCAGGCGTGCTGGCGGGTTATCCGGTGGTGGACGTGAAGGCCACGCTGACCTTCGGTTCGTACCACGATGTGGACTCCAACGAGAACGCCTTCCGCATGGCCGGTTCCATGGCCTTCAAGGAAGCGATGAAGCGTGCCGGTCCGATGCTGCTGGAGCCGATGATGCAGGTCGAGGTGGAAACGCCCGAGGAATTCATGGGCAACGTGATGGGCGACCTGTCCTCACGGCGCGGGATGGTGCAGGGCATGGAAGACATGGTGGGCGGCGGCAAGCTGGTGCGTGCTGAAGTCCCGCTGTCGGAAATGTTCGGCTACTCGACCACGCTGCGTTCGCTCTCGCAGGGGCGCGCGACTTACTCGATGGAGTTCAAGCATTATGCCGAGGCGCCAAGGCAGGTGGTGGAGCAGTTGTCGGGGAGCAAGGGCAAGGGTTGATTGACCCTGCTCGCTGCTGGGTGCATGAGGAAGCCGATGCATCTTTGGGTGCATCGGCTTTTTTAACTTTAGGTAAATAATCCGGAAAGAATCCGCAAAAACAAAAGCGCCCCATTCTTTCGAATGAGGCGTTTTATTTGGCGGAGCGGACGGGGCTCTCCTACACAAGCGCAGGCCGCGGAATCGCTTGCAAGCGATTCCCTTCTCGCCCCGCCGGGAGCCGCGCAGGCGGCTCCCTTCACTCCGCAGGTTTTTGCTGCGCAAAAACAAAAATGCCCCGTTCTTGCGAACGGGGCATTTTATTTGGCGGAGCGGACGGGGCTCTCCTACACAGGCGCAGGCCGCGGAATCGCTTGCAAGCGATTCCCTTCTCGCCCCGCCGGGAGCCGCGCAGGCGGCTCCCTCCACTCCGCAGGTTTTTGCTGCGCAAAAACAAAAATGCCCCGTTCTTGCGAACGGGGCATTTTATTTGGCGGAGCGGACGGGGCTCGAACCCGCGACCCCCGGCGTGACAGGCCGGTATTCTAACCAACTGAACTACCACTCCTAAAACCGTTTCAGCCGTCGTTGCTTGCTGAAAGATCGCTATTATAGGAGAGACTTTTTGAAAATGCCAGCCCTTTTTAAAAATAATTGCGAAATATTTTACGGCCCGGCATCAAGCCTTGAACTTGCCCTCAAACGCCAGCTTGGACAGCGGCTCACGCGGGCTCGGCACTTCACGTGCCTGCAGGCCTTCCGGCAGGATGGACTTGTCACCCAGCTTGCCCACCACCACCATCGCCTCCACCGAGAACTCGGCCGGGACGTTCAGCTCGGTACGGGCCTTGTCCTTGTCAAAGCCGGCCATGCCGTGCGCATGCCAGCCGGACAGCGACGCCTGCAGCGCCAGGTAGCCCCAGGCCGAACCGGTGTCGAAGGAATGGGTCGGCGCAGGCACCGCCTCGGTCGCACCCGGCGGCACCATCACGGTACGCGACAGCACCACGAACAGAGCCGATGCATTGGCGCACCAGGAACGGTTGAATTCATTCAACAGGCCCAGCAGGCTGTCCCAGGCCGGCGTACCACGGCGCGCATAGACGAAGCGCCACGGCTGCGCATTGTAGGCCGAGGGTGCCCAGCGGGCAGCCTCGAGGAAGGTCAGGACGGTTTCTTCGGAGATCTCGGCACCGTTGAAGGCGCGCGGGGACCAGCGGTTCAGGAATTGCGGATCAATGGGATAGTCGGCGTTGCGCGGATTGGCGGACATGCTCTTTTCCTATGAGGATGAGGGTGGATGAATTCAGGCAGCAGGCATCTTAGCAGCGCCGCCTGTTTCCTGCAGAGCCAGCCGCGCAGCCATAAAAAAACCCGCGCACCTTGCGGCGGCGGGTTAAATCCAATTCTCAGGGGTGATGAATTGGAGGGGGAGGAACTTCAGAATAACGATGGCCCTCTCGCGCCTCCAACGTTTTTACACGCTGTAACATCCGTTGCAATTGTGCAGTGGACTGTGGGGAAACTGTCAGGAATGGCGTTTCCCCTGTCGTCCACGGCCGACGCGGCTTTGCGCCGCATCCGACTCATTTCCCGATACAGAACCGCGAAAAAATCACCCCCAGCAAATCATCCGGCGTGAACTTGCCCGTGATGCTGGACAAGCGCTCCTGCGCCAATCGCAGCTCTTCTGCAAACAGATCCAATGCATGCTCGCCAGCCTCATTGTCCAGCGCCGCATGCGCCGCTGCATGGGCCAGATGCTCATCGGCCGCCTTCAGTGCCAGCAAATGCCGCTCGCGCGCGAGGTAGCGCGATTCCACCGTCTGCTGCCAGCCGGCGATGCGCAGCAGTTCGGCACGCAGCAAGTCCACGCCCTGCCCTTCGGCCGCCGACAGATAGACGTGCGTGGCGTCCGGCATCGGATCCACCGCAGGCTTGTGGCCGGAGCGGTCGATCTTGTTCCAGATGCGGATGATGGGTACGCCCTCGGGGAAGCGCGCGGTAATCTTTTCATCTTCCAGCGTCGGGCCACGGTCCGCATCGAGCATGTGCAGGATCACGTCCGCCTTGGCCACCTCGGCCCAGGTGCGCTCGATGCCGATGCGCTCGACTTCGTCCGGACCGCTGCCATCTTCACCAGCCTCGCGGATACCGGCCGTATCGATGATGTTGAGCGGCATGCCTTCGATCTGTATCGTCTGCGTCACCTTGTCGCGCGTGGTGCCGGCGATGGGCGTGACGATGGCCACATCCGATCCGGCCAGTACGTTCAGCAGAGAAGACTTGCCCACGTTGGGCTTGCCGGCCAGCACCGCATTCAAGCCATCACGCAGCAAGGCCCCTTGCGCGGCATGCTTGAACACCTCTTCCAGCGTGCTGCGGATGGTGGCCAGCTGGCCGCGCGCGTCGCTCTGTTTCAGGAAATCGATTTCTTCCTCGGGGAAGTCCAGCGTCGCTTCCACCAGCATGCGCAGGCGCGTGACCTGATCCACCAGCTCGTGGATCACCTTGGAGAACGCGCCCGAGAGCGACTCGGAGGCCGACTTGGCCGCCGCCTCGGTGGTCGCTTCGATCAGGTCGGCCACCGCCTCGGCCTGGGCCAGGTCGATCTTGTCGTTCAAGAAGGCGCGCTGGGTGAATTCGCCCGGCTCGGCCAGACGCAGGCCGATCTCGTTGCCGGCCTGCACACAGCGCGCCAGCAGCATCTGCATCACCACCGGGCCACCGTGGCCCTGCAGTTCCAGCACATCCTCGCCGGTATAGGAATGCGGGGCCGGGAAGTGGATCGCCAGGCCCTGATCGATCGGGCTGCCATCCTCATTGAGGAAGGGCAAATAAGTGGCGTGGCGCGGTGCCAGGCTGTCGCGGCCGCAGACGGCACGGATCACCGGGCCCAGGTTCTTGCCTGAGATGCGGACCACGCCGATGCCCCCGCGTCCGGGTGCGGTGGCGATGGCGGCAATGGGAGAAGAATCGAAAGTCATCTGCAAATACTTGTTGTTGTGTTGAGGTGAGCCCGCCGCTGCATCCCCCTCGGAGCAACGGCGTAAAGCCATGTTAACCCTGCTTGCGCTCTACGACCGAAAAAAAACCCGTGGATTCCACGGGTTTTTCCTTTGATGGCCTGCAAGAAGCAAATTATTTGGTCTTGCCGCTCTCGATATTGCGGGTGATCACCCATTGCTGCGCGATCGACAGGATGTTGTTCGTCACCCAGTACAGCACCAGGCCGGACGGGAAGAAGAAGAACATGAACGAGAACACCAGCGGCATGAACATCATCACCTTGGCCTGGACCGGATCCGGCGGCGTCGGGTTCAGCTTGGTCTGCAGGAACATCGACGCAGCCATGATGATCGGCAGCAAACCGATGGGCATGTTGAAGTAAGGGATGGTGCCGAACAGGCGGTCCGGGGCGGTCAGGTCATGCACCCAGCCCAGCCAAGGCGCGCCGCGCATTTCCACCGAGGCCAGCAGCACCGAGTACAGCGCGATGAACACCGGGATCTGGATCACGATGGGCAGGCAGCCGCCCAGCGGATTGATCTTCTCGGTCTTGTAGAGCGCCATCATCTCGCGGTTCATGGCCTGCGGATCACCCTTGTGGCGTTCGCGGATGGCTTGCATCTTCGGCGAGACCGCCTTCATCTTGGCCATGCTGCGATAGCTGGCCGCCGACAGCGGGAAGAACACCAGCTTGATCAGCACGGTCAGCAGGATGATGGTCCAGCCCCAGTTGCCCACCAGGTTGTGGATGTGGGTCATCAGCCAGAAGATCGGCTCGGCGATCACGGTCAGGTGGCCGTAGTCGCGCACCAGGTCCAGGCCCGGGGCAATCGCTTGCAGGGTCTTGGAGACGGTGGGACCGGAATACAGCTGGGTATCCATGGTCACGCTGGCGTTCGGGGCCACGCTGCCCAGCGGCAGGATGGAACCGACCGCGTACAGGTTGTCGCCGACCTTCTTGCTGAAGATGTCGCGCTGCGCGTTCTGCGGCGGGATGAAGGCCGAGACGAAGTAGTGCTGCACCATGGCGATCCAGCCGTTGTCCGCCTTGTTGACGTGCTGCTGCTTGCCGTTGGCGATCTTCTCGAAGTCCAGCTTCTCGAAGTGCTCGGTGCTGCTGTAGACGGCAGGACCGGTGAAGGTGCTGTAGAAGTGCGATTCGCCGCCCGGCTTGTTGCCGTCGCGCACCAGCTGCAGGTACAGCGAAGGATTGATCGCCGCACCGGTGGTGTTGGTCACGGTGTGCTTGACGTCGATCAGGTAGCTGTCGCGCTTGAAGGTGTAGGTCTTGGTCAGCTTCACGCCGCCCTGCTCGGCCACCAGCACCAGCTGCACTTCATTGCCGTTGTCCAGCGAACGGGCGCCGGGCTGTGCGGTGAAGATGGTCTTGTGATTGGGGAAGGGACCGCCGATCAGGCCCGACTCCGCCAGGTACATGTGGCCGGGTTCGGAATCGAACAGCACGACGTTCTTGGTCGGATCGACCACGTCGGGTTGCTTCAGCAGTTCCAGGCGCTTCAGCTCACCGCCCACGGTATCGATGCTGGCCTTGACCAGGTCGGTGGTGATGGTGATGGTTTCGCCCTTGGTGGCGGCGGCCACGTCAGCACCGGGGACCGCGCCAGGCGCCGGTGCCGGCGTGCCAGCCTGCGGCACCGGGGAACCGGTCGGGCTGGCGGTGGGCGCGGCCGGATTGGCGGCGGCTTGCTCCTGAGTCGGGTTGGCCGACGGGAAGAACATCGACTGATGTCCGTTATGGCGCATCCAGCCATCCCACAGCAGCAGCAGGGAGAAGGAGAATACAACCCACAGGACGGTACGTTTGATATCCATATGCGTATTGATGAGTTCAGGAGTGGCTGCAACCGTCAGCGGCCACAGGGGGAGACAGCCGCGCTACCGGAGACGGCAGCGCAGTGGTCGGGGAATCGGGAACGACGGAAGAAGACGGGCTGTTCGCCTGCGCCTGGGCATGGGCTTGCGCCTCGGCCGAGCCGGGCACGAAGTCCAGGCCGCCGGCATGCCAGGGATGGCATTTGCAGAGGCGCTTGCCGGCCAGGACACTGCCCTTGAGCGCGCCATGCAGACGCACCGCCTCGGCGGCGTAGTCGGAACAGCTGGGATAGAAACGGCAATTCTGCCCCAGGAAAGGGCTCACTCCCAGCTTGTAGGCACGCAACAGCAGGAGCAGAGGGGTCTTCATCACTTCCTGTTTTCCTGGCTATTTCCTGGCGAACGCGGGGGCGCTCGGCAGGAAGGCGAACAATTGCATCAGTTCGGCGCGCAGCGTGGCCTTCACGGACGCACTGCGGGCAGGATCCTTCCTGGTATTGACCGGGCGCGACAGGCGCACGATGCAGTCCACGGCAGGCAGTTCAGCCTGGCGAAACAGCTCGCGCGTGGCCCGTTTGATCGTGTTGCGGGTGACCGCACGCGGTGCCAGCCGCTTGGCCGCCACTACGCCCAGACGGGCTTGCGGCAGGCTGTTGCGGCGTGCGTACAACACGAAATGCTCGGTACGATACACGGGGCGCAAACGAAAAACGGATGAAAACTCATCCGTTTTAACGATTCGCCGATCGCGTGGGAAGTCGCCTGCTTGACGTGCTGGAAGCGGTGTACGGACGTCCGTCACACGAAACGGCAGCGCAAAGCCCCGGCTTAAACTGCAGCCAGACGCTTGCGGCCCTTGGCGCGACGGGCGTTGATCACGGCACGGCCGCCACGGGTTGCCATACGGGCACGGAAACCATGGGTACGCTTGCGACGCACGACGGAAGGTTGGTAAGTACGTTTCATGTTGGACTCGCTAAGTTGGGCTGCCTTGGAGCAAACAGCAAAAATAAATCGGAATTCTGGAACCGCTTTCGGTGTGCCTGTTCCGCATCACCGATGCCCTGCCGCCTGTCTGAGCCGGCAGCCCCTGCATCGCTGACACCATTAACTCTGTTGGCCTCTGCCGCCTCCCGGTGTGATCACTGGGTAATCGACCGGTGGACAACTGAAACAGCACTGCGTCGGCACCGCGCGCAATTCTTCAGATGGTGAACCCTGAATTAGACTGCATTTTCCACTTCGCTGTCAATGACTTATGCGCTTTTGCGCCCTCCCCGGGCACTCAACGGCCGAGTTCGGGGCCAATGCGTGGCGGAATTGCCGCATCTGGCCAGAATCGCCCCTTCCCTGCCGCCAGCCGGCCGGCAAAAAGCCGATATGAAGTTGCTTGCAGGACATCACCCCGTTTTCAGTACAAGCCTTCACCTGACGCGTTCAATGCATGAAGAAAATGCAGGCACGCCATGCGCCCCACGCATGAACAAATCCGTAAATCATCTAAAGCATTTTTTCAGCAGGGCTGGACACCGGTGCGCCTGACTTGCCCACGGGAGGCGGATGAGGCAGATCAGCAACATTGAGACAGCGCAATCGTCCTGTTACAAAAAAGATGCGTCATGAAAGCTGCACCCTGCAATATGACAAACATGCCTGGCACGATTCCAGCTATAAGGGGAGATGAAGCAAAGAGACCGGCAAGCAGGCAGGAACGAATTGCACCGGCAGGAGGAGATCGGCAGCATCGCCAGGCACCAGCCGCGCTGGCCTGCGCAACCGCCCGACAGGCATTGTCCGCCTGTTCCCTCCCGCCGGCTATCAGGGTTTTCACGATGGCGCGCTGCGCGAAAATAGCGCACCGTGTGGTCAACCGCTGAAGCAATCCGCACATTGAAAGAGCATGATGTGAATGAAGCTGCGAATGTCCCTGCGCACGCAATGGGATAAACGCTTCACCCCAATGCGCGGGAAAATGCAAAGAAAATCCAGCGCTTGCTGAATGAAGCTGCACTATAGGGATCACCAAGCAGAAGCAAAAAAAGGAATAGAATGAACTGCAGGATCTGAAAAGATCTTCGCATCACGTTGTAGAAGCTACGGCTTTCAAAGAACACACCGGCAATGACGCAATGCAGAGTCACCGACGCGTTCTTCGATAACCGCAGATGGCAAGTCCAGACATATGAATCTGTTTCGTACTTTTTTGAGAGCGACGGAGGTGGTATGGATATCTACAGCAGCTTTGCAAGCCGGTTCGACAAGACCAGAGAAGAAGAATTATCGCTTGAAGAGTATCTGAATCTTTGCAAGAACGACCCGGCAGTCTATGCATCGGCTGCCGAACGGATGCTGATGGCCATCGGCGAACCGGAGAAGGTCGACACCCGGGAAGATCCGCGCCTCTCGCGCATCTTCGCCAACAAGGTCATCAAGGTCTATCCCGCCTTCAAGGAATTCTACGGCGCGGAAGAAGTGATCGAGCAGGTGGTTTCGTATTTCCGCCATGCCGCGCAAGGCCTGGAAGAAAAGAAGCAGATCCTCTATCTGCTGGGACCGGTCGGTGGCGGCAAGTCCTCCATCGCTGAACGCCTGAAGCAGTTGATGGAGCAGGTGCCCTTCTATTCCATCAAGGGTTCGCCGGTCAATGAATCCCCGCTGGGCCTGTTCGATTACGACGAAGACGGTCCCATCCTCGAAGAGCAATACGGCATCCCGCGCCGCTATCTCAAACCCATCCTGAGCCCCTGGGCCGTCAAGCGCCTGCACGAGTACAACGGCGACATCCGTCAGTTCCGTGTGGTCAAGCGCTATCCGTCCATCCTGCGCCAGATCGGCATTTCCAAGACCGAACCGGGCGATGAAAACAACCAGGATATTTCCACCCTGGTCGGCAAGGTCGATATCCGCAAGCTGGAACAATATTCGCAGGACGATGCCGACGCCTACAGCTACTCGGGCGGCCTGTGCCTGTCCAACCAGGGCCTGCTGGAATTCGTGGAAATGTTCAAGGCCCCCATCAAGGTGCTGCACCCGCTGCTGACGGCCACCCAGGAAGGCAACTTCAAGGGTACCGAAGGTTTCGGCGCGATCCCCTTCGATGGCGTCATCCTGGCCCACTCCAACGAATCGGAATGGAAGGCCTTCCGCAACAACAAGAACAATGAAGCGCTGCTGGACCGCATCTTCATCGTCAAGGTGCCGTATTGCCTGCGCGTTTCCGAAGAAATCAAGATCTACGAAAAACTGATCCGCAGCTCTTCGCTCGGCAAGGCCACGTGCGCACCGGGCACGCTGAAGATGATGGCGCAGTTCTCGGTACTCACGCGCCTGAAGGAACCGGAAAACTCCAGCCTCTTCTCCAAGATGCAGGTCTATGACGGCGAGAACCTCAAGGATACCGATCCGAAAGCCAAGTCCTACCAGGAGTATCGCGACTATGCCGGCGTCGACGAGGGCATGAACGGCATCTCCACGCGCTTCGCCTTCAAGATTCTGTCGCGGGTGTTCAACTTTGATACCACCGAGGTAGCGGCCAATCCGGTGCACCTGATGTACGTGCTGGAACAGCAGATCGAACGCGAACAATTCCCGCAGGAGACCGAGCAGAAATATCTCTCCTTCGTGAAGGACACGCTGGCCTCGCGCTACGCCGAATTCATCGGCAAGGAAATCCAGACGGCCTACCTGGAGTCGTATTCGGAATATGGCCAGAACGTCTTCGACCGTTACGTGACCTATGCCGACTTCTGGATCCAGGATCAGGAATACCGCGATCACGATACCGGCGAGAGCTTCGACCGTGCGGCCCTGAATGCGGAACTGGAAAAGATCGAGAAGCCGGCCGGCATCAGCAACCCCAAGGACTTCCGCAACGAGATCGTCAACTTCGTGCTGCGTGCGCGGGTCAACAACGGCGGCAAGAATCCGCTGTGGACCAGTTACGAAAAACTGCGCGTGGTGATCGAGAAGAAGATGTTCTCCAACACCGAAGACCTGTTGCCGGTGATTTCCTTCAACGCCAAGGGCTCCACCGAGGAAATGCAGAAACACGAAGACTTCGTCAATCGCATGGTCAGCAAGGGATACACGCCCAAGCAGGTGCGCCTGCTGTGCGAATGGTACCTGCGCGTGCGCAAGTCCTCGTAAGCGCCGCTGTTGCGCATCGCCCGCGGTATGCGTGGCGATGCGCGCGGCGACCCTTCGGCGCCGTGCGCCTGGCGCACCGCCGACCACTAGCAGGAGAACCGAGTGCTGCATCAGATCATCGACCGCAGGCTGGCTGGCAAGAACAAGAGCATCGCCAACAGGGAGCGCTTCCTGCGGCGCTTCAAGGGGCATATCCAACGTTCGGTGGCGGACGCCGTGCGCGACCGCAGCATCACCGATCTCGAAAAATCGAAGAGCATCAGCATCCCGCGCAAGGATGTCTCGGAGCCCTTCTTCCATCACGGCAAGGGCGGCAAGCGCGAAGCCGTGCACCCGGGCAACCAGGATTACTTGCAGGGTGACCGCATCCCGCGCCAGAACGGCGGCAGCGGCGGCGGTGGCGGCAGCAGTGCCAGCAACGACGGCGAAGGCCAGGACGACTTCACCTTCGAACTGACCCGCGAAGAATTCATGCATTACTTCTTCGAGGACCTGGAACTGCCGCGCCTGGTGGAAACCAACCTGCTGCAGGTACCGAACTGGAAGAACCAGCGCGCCGGTTATTCGGTCGACGGTTCGCCCAACAACATCGACGTGGTGCGTTCGCTGCGTTCCTCGCTGGGCCGCCGCATCGCCCTGGGTGGACCGCTGCAGCGCCAGCTCGACGTGGCCGAGGAAACGCTGGCCGAGATGAAGCGCAAACCCGAGGAGCACAGCGCCGACATCCCGCTGCTGGAAGAGGAAGTGAAGCATTTGCGCGCCCGCATCCTGCGCATCCCCTTCATCGACCCCTTCGACCTGCGCTACGTGAACAGAGTGCGCCAGCCGCAACCCTCCAGCCGCGCCGTGATGTTCTGCGTGATGGACGTATCGGGTTCGATGGATGAGCAGCGCAAGGATCTGTCGAAGCGCTTCTTCATCCTGCTGTATCTGTTCCTGACGCGCAATTACGAACACATCGAAGTGGTCTTCATCCGCCATCACACCCGCGCCGATGAAGTCGATGAGAACACCTTCTTCCATTCGCAGGAAAGCGGCGGCACAGTGGTCTCCAGCGCGCTGGAGCTGATGCACGACATCATCACCAAGCGCTATTCGCCCAGCGAGTGGAACATCTATGGCGCGCAAGCCTCGGATGGCGACAACTGGAACGACGATTCCCCCAAGTGCCGTGAACTGCTGGAGTCGTCGATCCTGCCGCTGACACGCTACTTCGCCTACATCCAGGTGGCCGAGCCGGAACAGAACCTGTGGACCGAGTACATGCAGCTGATCGAATCGCATCCGCACTTCGCCATGAAGAAGGTGCAATCGGCCGCAGAGATCTACCCGGTCTTCCGCGAACTCTTTGAAAAGCAGGTGCACGCATGAACAGCCGCTTCAAGCATGACCCGCTGCCTTGCCCCTCGGACTGGAGCTTTGATCTCATCGAGCGCTACAACGAGGAAATCGCACGCGTGGCCAAGGGGTACGAGCTGGACATCTATCCCATCCAGCTGGAGATCATCTCGGCCGAGCAGATGATGGATGCCTATGCCTCGCACGGCATGCCGGTCAACTATCGCCACTGGTCCTACGGCAAGCATTTCATGCTGACCGAACGCGATTACAAGCGCGGGCAGATGGGCCTGGCCTATGAGATCGTGATCAACTCCGATCCCTGCATCGCCTACTTGATGGAAGAGAACACGATGACCATGCAGGCCCTGGTCATCGCGCACGCGGCCTATGGCCACAACTCCTTCTTCAAGGGCAATTACCTGTTCCAGTTGTGGACCGATGCCAGCGCCATCATCGATTACCTGGTGTATGCGCGCAATTACATCGCCGAGTGCGAAGAGCGGCACGGCTTCGAGCGCGTGGAAGAATTGCTGGACTCCTGCCATGCGCTGATGAACTACGGCGTGGACCGCTACAAGCGTCCGCAACGCCTGTCGCTGGCGCAGGAGAAGGCGCGCCAGCGCGAGCGCGAGGCCTACATGCAGTCGCAGGTCAACGAACTGTGGCGCACCCTGCCGGCTAAAAAGGAGACGGCCGCCGCGGCTGTGGAAGGCCGCTTCCCGTCCGAACCCCAGGAGAACCTGCTGTATTTCGCCGAGAAGAACGCGCCCCTGCTGGAGCCCTGGGAACGCGAGGTGATCCGCATCGTGCGCAAGGTCGGGCAGTATTTCTATCCCCAGCGCCAGACCCAGGTGATGAACGAAGGCTGGGCCACCTTCTGGCATTACACGCTGTTGAATACGCTCTATGACCAGGGCCGCCTGACCGATGGTTTCATGATGGAATTCCTGCATTCGCACAGCAATGTGGTGTTCCAGCCGCCCATCACCAAACCGTATTACAACGGCATCAATCCGTATGCACTGGGCTTCTCGATGATGAGCGACATCCGCCGCATCTGCGAGAACCCTACCAATGAAGACCGCGAGTGGTTCCCCGACATCGCCGGGCGCAACTGGCTCGATACCTTGCAGTACGTGATGCGCAACTACAAGGACGAAAGTTTCATCGCGCAATATCTCTCGCCCAAGCTCATGCGCGACATGCGCATGTTTGCCGTGCTCGATGACGAGGCGCGCAGCGAGATCGAGGTCTCGGCCATCCACAACGAACGCGGCTTCCAGTACGTGCGCCAGGCACTGTCCCGGCAGTACGACATCAACCACCGCGAGCCCAACATCCAGGTCTGGTCGGTCAACACGCGCGGCAACCGCAGCCTGACGCTGCGCCACTTCCGCAGTGACGGCCGCTCGCTGGGCGACAGTACCAACGAGGTGCTGCGCCACATGGCGCGGCTGTGGCAGTTCGACGTCTATCTGGAAAGCGTGGACGACAACGGCTACATCGTGCAGCGCTATGAATGCGTGGCCGAGAACCGGTATGCTCTGCGTTCGTGAGTGACCGCTGCCAGGAGTGACCATGCCCGCCGCCCCCGCTACCCCGCGCCCGCCGATCTCGGCCCAGACCATCCCGCTGTTTCCGCTGGCCAGCACGCTCTTCCCGGAAGGGCGGCTGCCGCTGCAGATCTTCGAGGTGCGTTATCTGGACATGATCGGCAAGTGCATCGCCGAGGGCAGCAGCTTCGGCGTGGTGGCGCTGACGGAAGGATCGGAAGTGCGGCGGCCCGGCCAGAGCGAACGCTTCGTCGGCGTGGGCACGCTGGCGCGCATCCAGGAATGGAGCACGCCCTCCCCCGGCCTCATGCGCATCGCCTGCTTGGGCAGCGAGCGTTTTCGCATCGTGCAGGCCGAGCAGCAGAAACATGGACTATGGACGGCGCAGGTGGAGATGATGGAAGCGGACCGTGCCGTGACGATCCCCGAGGAGTTGCGCAATACCTCGCAGGCACTGGACAACCTGCTGCAATCGGTATTGCGCCAGGGCCTCCCGGACAGTGAAGTGCCCATCGCCGCACCTTACCGGCTGGAAGATTGCGGCTGGGTGGCCAACCGCTGGGCCGAGATGATGCCCATCTCCGTCAACCTCAAGCAGAGCCTGCTCGCGCTGGACAATCCCCTGTTGCGGCTGGAGCTGGTGCAGGATGCACTGGATGAGTTGGGCTGGCTGAAATAGTTAGTTATTTCCATAATGCAACTAACTATCCCGCTTCAGATTTCCTGATATTTGTACTTCCCCATCACGGGGACACGCCGCTGATCCCCGCCTCGGCCAGCAGCGCCGACATCCCCGACCAGAAGATCTGGATCCCGATACACAGCAGGATGAACGCCGACAGGCGCAACACCACCATGGTGCCCAGACGCCCCATCAGGTGCACCAGCTTGTGCGCATAGTTGTAGCAAAGGAAGATCACCAGCGCCGTGAGCGCCGCGCCCAGGGCGGCACTGCCGACCGAGATCACCCAATCCAGCAGGCGGGTTGGCGTATTGGCCCCCAGCGTGATGGACGCGGCGATGGTGCCGGGGCCGACGGTCAGGGGAAAGCTCATGGGATAGAAGCTGCGCGCCTTGATTTCATCGTCGGGCAGGTCTTCGTCATAGGTCTTGGCCACTTGGGTGGGGATGGAGCTGTCCTGGCTGTTGTCGTTGAGGAGTTTCCAGCCCGAGACCGCCACCAGCAGGCCACCGCCGACGCGCACGATGGGCAGCGAGATGCCGAAGAAGGTCAGCACGTGCGAGCCGATGAAGATGGCCGCCACCAGCATGAACCAGCAATTGATGGCGACCTGGCGCGCGATGCGCTTTTCGGTGCTGCGGCTGACGTTGCCCAGCAGGTTGGCGAAGACCGGTGCGATGCCCAGGGGATTGAGGATGGGCAAGAGCGTGACCGGGATCAGGACGACCGCCTTGAGGAAAAGGATGAACATGGCGCAATCAGAAATAAACGGCGAATAATCGGCATTGAAGGTTGACCCGGCAGCGTAGCTGAAAGCCGCTACGCTGCCAACCACGGCCGCATCTGGCGTTGCGCGGTTGTGCCCTCTTCTCTCAGGCGGCCCGCAACCGCATGCCGCGCACCCGCGTGAAGAGCAGCACCGCGATACCCAGGTTCAGCAGGTTCCAGGCGATGCCATTGGCGAAGGCCGCGTGATAGCTGCCGGTGAGATCGAAGATCTTGCCGGACATCCAGCCGCCCAGCGCCATGCCGAACATGGTGGCCATGATGACCGCACCCACGCGCTGGCCGGCTTCGGCAGCGGGGAAGTATTCGCGCACGATGATGGCGTAGGACGGCACGATACCGCCCTGGAACAGCCCGAACAGGGCCGAGATGAGATAGAGCGAGGCCAGGCTGTCGAAGGGAATGAACAGCAGCAGCGACAGGCCTTGCAGGGCCGAGCCCAGCAGCAGGGTGCGCAGGCCGCCGATGCGGTCGCAGATGGCCCCGGAGACCAGGCGGCTGACCACGCCACAGGCCAGCATCAGCGAGAGCATCTGGGCACCGCGTGCCGGGCCGTAGCCGAGGTCGCCGCAGTAGGCCACGATGTGGACCTGGGGCATGGCCATGGCCACGCAACAGGCGACACCGGCCACGCACAGCAGCAGCTGGGCGGAGCCCGGTGCCAGGCCGAAGGGGCGCGGGCCGCCGCCGGCGCGGGCCGTCGCTGCACTGCTGTCCTGCACCGGCGGCCGGGCGCGCATGAGCAGGGCCAGCGGGCACATGACCAGGATGCAGATCAGGCCCAGACCGCGATAGGTTTCCTGCCAGCCGTAGTTGTCGACGAAATGCTGGACGATGGGCGGCCAGATTGCGCCGCCCAGGTAGTTGCCGCTGGCGCAGACCGCCACGGCGATGCCGCGCCGCTTGCGGAACCACAGCGAGGTATCGGCCACCAGCGGAGAAAAGGTGGCGGAGGTCCCCAGCAGGCCGATGAGGATGCAATGCACGGCCATGAAGGTCCAGATGTCCTGGGCCCAGGAAGCGGCGATGAAACCGCCGCCCAGGCACAGCCCGCCCAGCATCATCGGCCGGGTGATGCCGGAGCGGTCGGCCATGCGGCCCATGAGCAGGCCACCGACGCCCACGCCCAGCATGGTGAGGGTATAGGGCATCGAGGCCAGGCCCCGGTCGACGTAGTAATGCGCCTGCACGTAGGGCAGCACCACTGCAATCACGTACATGCCGCTGGCACCCACGACCATCAGGATCATGGTGATGCAGAGGCGCATTACGGCGTAGGGGGAGTCGACCTGGTGGGGGTCGGGGGGTGCGGGGCTTGCGGGGGAGAATGGGGGCATGGGGGTCTCCTGATCATTTTTTTAATGGGGCGCTGCAACGCCCGCTTGTTCTCTGTTGGCAATTTTTCTTGGCTGACTGCTGGCGATGAGCTTGGTCCGATCAGCCTTGTTTCTCATCTTTTTTATAGGGATAGTAATCGAGGCAGATGCCCAGGCTTGCTTCGGCAAGGCGTCCCATCAAGCGATTTCACCGATGTCTCTGCGAGCGAAAGGCAGAAGCTTTACCAAATGCCGATCGTCATGGCTCGTTGACCATTCCCGGCCTATCGTGACAGCAAGCCACAGTAGCGGAATCACTGCCATCGAAAACAGGAGCACTGGCTGACCGTGTACCTGTGTCTTGGTGTTGCTCACATTTGGCCGCTGGTGATTTCATGGATCATCTTTAAATCGCGGGATGGAGCCAAAATCCGCGAGCAACTTCTCCTTCAATTGGTTTGCCTTTTCCATATCCGCGTCACCCATTTTTCCTGCCAGCATCTTTAAATTCGATGCGAGAAATTGTTTTAGCTCTGCTTTTTCTTCATGACTTTCCGCGACAGAGAACCATGCGTAGGACAGTGGTAGATTCTTGATCGGAGAGCCTTCGCCGTAAGCGAACGCAAGGTCAACTTCAGCTAAACGGAAGCCTTTTTGTGCTGCACCAAGGAAAAACGGAACAGCTTCCTGGATGCTGCGCTCTTTGCGAAGAATGACACCAAGGATATGGATTGCGGGCGGATATCCACTCTCGGCCGACTTGGCTTCCAGCTTGACGCCTTCATCACTATCTTTTCTTCCGCATTGCCCCGTCAAAAGCTGAGTGCCCAACAAATATTGGGCCTTGGGATTCCCTTGCTGAACTTCTGCCTCCAGCAACTTTTGTGAGGCGTCGCTGCAATCGCGGGGGAGTTGCGCATGAGCGCAGTTCGACAGGAATAACAGTAGAAAAAAAAATGCCGGGTAAATTTTCATTTTGAATTTTCGTGATTGCTTGAATTCTTGGTTCCGGATAAATGGGATGTCTGCTTCTGGCCGGAAGCGGTCCTTGATGACTACGGCATTCGAATCAGGTATCTCGTTCAGCTTCAAGTACAGCGACATTAATCAAATCATCGGAACCGACCCAGAGCGTCCCAAATTTTCACTCAAGCAGGCATGCTCCGAAACAGTCAGTCGCCCAGCGACGCAGGTTTATAACGCACGTTGAATTCCTTGAAAATGCCATCTTCACCGATTCGTTCAAAGTTATCTTCATAGTAAGATTTTGCCCACTCAATGAACTCTTCCGCGTCCATTTGCACCATATCTAACAACCAGTCGGAGCCATCATCAATGCCGACAGGAAGTAACGCGGTTCCGGTTTCCCAAGATTTACCGTCTGTACTCCAACAGCAAAACGTAACGAGCTCAGATTCGATGGCCTCGTCCTGTATCAAACGTAGGAATTCTTGCGGCATACCCTCGTAAATCCCTGGCCAGATTCCGTATTCATCGCGCGCATATGGGCTGACTTCTGATTCGTGGTCAAAGCCTTTGAGCACAACTTTTCCGTCAACGCTAAAGAGCGCAATAACATGGTCTCCCGCACCATTGTCGTATTTAGCCATTGCAATCCCGTCCGACCAGTACTGTTCATACCAGAAGGATCTTAGCCAATCTTCGGAAGTTATCAGGGCATCGCACTGAGCTGCGCATTGCCACGTCATTTGGAGTTGAGACGGCGAGAGTTTTGGAATTTTCATTTTATTAATATTTTTAAAAATCTTTTTTAAGCATTGATTTTGGTCCGCTTGTGGCCGATTGCGGCCGTTCTCTTGCCGTCCAATTCGCAACCAAACAATATCTATAATTTTGAAATCTCCGCCATCACCTCACTGTGCCACATGGTATTGACGTTTGCGGCGGCGGCATCTATTCCTTCAATTTCAGTTAAACAAGAGGACATCGTTTCGCTTCGAAGATGCTCTTGGAAGACACAGAGGCATTCTGCAAACTGGTTCACTGTCGAATTGATAAAAACCCGTAAGTTATGCGCATCATGATTAAAGTAGACGACCTGTCGCGAGTCCTCGTCTATCGCAATGATGTCACCTGCCCCATTGTTTCCAATGGGAAGGTAATGGGGGGGTAATGCGAAGGTTTCGATACTTTGAGCAATTTGCGACGGAGAATATGCGGAAAAACTTAGAAACGGTGACGCATCGCACGGCAAACCATGTCGTTCAAGGAAGGCGCTATCCTCTTCAGCCAAGCAAGAGAGAAGATTTTTATCAAACTCGACAAACCTGTCCAAATTTAATTCCAGCCCAGGAGGAATAGAAGGTAAAGCCCCGATAAAACGCGTTTTAAAATCAAAGCTTTTCATAGTAGTCATAAGTAGTTAAGTACCTGAAGTAGCGTTGTTGATTGCGGGAGGCTCTACATCAATACCATTTTCAATGCCTGCTACTGGCCGTGTCCGGCTATACTTTCAGAACTCAAAATTCGCAATATTCCAGCTTAATTCCGTGCAGTTCAAGGTAAATGCCGTGTTCCGTATCCCATTGTGGAGAGATGTAAAAACATGAACTCAGTGCTTGCATGTCTTCGTCCCGAATGACGACAATATCTCTCACTACAAGATATGGCAGCAGTTCATCTTTATTTAAATTTTCTGGAACGTCGCAGGAAGCTAGCCATTCAGAATGCGCATCGAAACCCCGATAGTGTTCATAGACTTTATCCAATAGTTTATCGGGATGTGCTTGCATAAATGAGACTAATCTTTCAGCTTCATTAACCATCTGCAAATCTGGCTCGCCAATATCCGGACGAAGTTCGACGGCAAATAAACCTAATACGCTCGAAATTAAAACTGGGTGGACCCAAAAATCGAAAGCGTACGGCCCTCGCGGTGCTTTCTTAAATTCGGATAGTTGAAAAATTATTGGCATGTGCTTTATCTATTGAAAGTCCGCTTTTGGCCGTATTGAGACTTCATGGAATCAGGTCTACCGTTTCGCCAATCTTCAAAAGCTCGCCATCTTTACGCTCCAGCAATTCAAAGGAAAATACGGTCAAATCTGGTGAGCCGTCTGGTCGTAGTGCGCGTGGTTGTAAAAATTGGCACTTGATACGAACGCCGGCCAGACGCGAATCCGGCCCTACTCTGAAGTCACCTTTGTCTACTTGACGCGCCAACACATATGGAGCATTGCCAGTCGATAGATATTCCAATTTGAATCGCATATCTGATTCCTTATTGAACGGCATCCTCTGGCCAATAGAAGACATCATATTCCACGCCTTTAGCAAGTCTTTTCGCACTGGGAGCCTATGCCGCCGAACGTTGCGAGAGAACAAAAAACATTTCCTCTTCATTCTCGTCAAATGCCGCATCATGTCGGAATCCGACTAATCGCTCTGCCAGCATAATCGCGACATCAAAGACATAGTCGACATCCGTACGGCCATCCTGTAGCTGCAGCATCTCCGCGCGTACCTCATCAAAAAAGACAGGCGGATTGCCCATCACATCAAGGCTCATGACCCCATCTTCTGCGTCGTGAGCAATAAACCATTGCTCTTTTCCATTTTCCCAGCAAGCTGCCGTGCTGACCATTGCATGCTCTTCTATCTGACATGCGACGATCTTCGTGCTTGCGGAGAGCATACGCAGAAATTCCGGTTTCAATGCCGAAGGACTGGGGGTGTCAAACCATACGACGTACCATCCAGTTGGCAGCGCAATTCCCGCGCGAGCGGTTTCTGTGAATGACTGACGTTGATTGGTTTCAGCTAAACCCAATGCACTAAGCACAATCTCTTTCTTATCGGACGGAGTGGCTAACCAAGAGATAGAAAAACCCATTAATTTCCTTCATTTAATGTAAGCAGTTACATATCTAGGCCGCTAGCTGGAATCAATTTGGGCAAAGCGACGACGAACTGGGCAGGACGAAGCCTCAAAAGTCTGTCCCGGGCCGATTGCGAACTTTGATTCAATCATCGTCACCATACTCATGTGCATCAGAATCCATGGCTTGATGGAATTCGGCTAGAGACTGGTAGGTGATAACTGACGGGTATTCTGCTGGATTATTATGCGGGCCGGTTGCCCAGTCGAGATGGACAACTACCATTGCTCCATCGCAACAAAGGACCAATACATCATCGTTGTCCACTCGACGGCCAACGACTTCAATATCATTCCCCCAGAGGGGATGGCCTTCTGCAAGCTCTCGTTCCAGTTGGAGCTGAAGAGCAGGTACGTCTCGAGGATGGGTCAACGGCCTCCATGGCATCCTCCATACAATGTTATCGATTGTCTTTGTCAAAAATGATAGAAATCGTATGACTGCTTCTGGCCGGTAGCAGACATGGCTGCCTGTAAATACGGACCTAATCGCACATAACGTCAGTAGCGACAATTACCCAATGCGTTGCCGGTCTATCTATCTCAAAGCTAGAAATGCACGGTCCACCATCAGAGAATTCAATCCCGATTCCTCCTGCGTATAGACGTGAGACATGAACGTTCCAAGCTTCTCTCCTCGCAAGAACAATAGCGGCTCCCGCTACCTGAACTGCTGCAAAGTGCCCATGCTCATCATAACTTCCAGTGTCTACACTACGGATTGTTTCCGCAGTATGCGAAATTACGTACTCATAGGACTGATAATTGTCTCCACATAGCATTTCGAGCGCCAGACGAGAGGCAAGCGCCGGTTCATGATTTGTGGCAAGAACATGTATTTCGGCCTCTATCCGCTGGCGCTCAGAGGAAACGCAGGCATTTGGATATCCTTGAAATCTGTCATTAAAGGGGGCTGGTTTTAATGGGAAATTCTGTGCGTAGGCAGATGAAAAAAGGTTGAGCGCAGACAGAATCAGTATCGTGATGGCAGGGCGATATCTCTTCATTTTTGGCAATCCTGGTTAGCCACGACCATGATGTGTTGATTTGCTCGCAGATTTGACCCTCTCCATTTGACCCACCTTCCACCGCCTACCAAAGGCGGCCACACGGTCATACGACCCTTCATATCCCAGTTCTTTTAGATCCAGGAACATCTGTTTCAGGGTTCTTCGTTGCTTTCGAGATTTAACGGACTCAGCGCTCAGCCAAGCGGAGAGCCTGGGAGCAAACTCATCAAGAGAGCTCGGTGAATGCCTTGCTGGGTATGCTGGTTCGATCGCGTCCGACCGGATATAACGGCGAACCGTATTGCGGGAGATGTCCAGGCGGCGGGCGATTTCCCGGATTGAGATATGGTCTCTAATGTACCAGCGTCGAATAATTCCAAGTAGGGCCACGTTTATCACTCCGTTCTCCCGCTCGCTGTCATGAGCAGGATTGTGGTCTAAACATGGGTCAACTTAGGATGCAAATTTCCTGAGAAAGTGGGTCAGATTTAAATGCAATTCAACAACCTGACCATCTGTTTCTCGAGCGACGTAAGTATCAAGTCAACAATGTGATCGACGCCTTTGGATGCCCTTATCTGTGCCACGGCATCAGTTATTTCTTGAACATGCGGTGAGATATATGCCGCACTACTCAAATGAGATCGGATCGAATCAAGTACTGCGACGCGGATATCATAATTTACGGATTTGAGTAGTTGGAGCAAAACTAAAATCGCGTTGTAACTCTGGATATCGCCGAGAGTCTCTGCGCATCGAATACCCCACTTTTCGGGCTTGCCAAGGCACGAGGTAGCAAGAGCACTCCAATCGCTATCGGTAAATCTGCTCAACATCAATCCCGCCTGCGATATTCCCTCATCTGACCAATAGTCAGACGAGAAGTCGCGACCAAGATATTCATCGTAAAGTTCGTACATTTCAGATTCTCGCGGGTCCAGGAACGCTCGCTTGTTCCGAACGCCAAACCATGAGTATTTCCATCCACAACACCTAGCCGGAATTCGTGGGACAGTTTGCGTACAAGGGCCACTTCTGAACGATAGCGGACATCATGGCCCCCACAGCAATGAGGATCGCCGATATGGAAACCGCCTATGCTTCTCAGAAAATCATGCGAAACCCTAAACGAGCATGTGATCGGGATAGCTCCGTTATCTGCCGTTCATCATTAGCTAAAACCGCGGCCAGGAAAGCACGCTGCTGAAAACTTGCGGACGACATCTGGACGTTGAAACGCAAGCATGGAAGCAGCAAGAAAAAAGCGGGCGCTCAACGGCAAGTATTGAGATCTGTATTGCTGATGATCATTCCTTGCTTGCTGCCTACGCTCAGGCTCAATGACATATCCTCGGAACGATAACCAGGTTCATCTTGTTCCAGAACGATATACTGCGCGCCGTTTTTCCAGGCACGCAGAGATCCGTAAACCCTTCCCTTTTTGATGTCTTTCAGATACTCGGCTGTTGCGTCGCTATAGTTCTTGTCGAAGTAGGCTGATGCTGCGGCAACATCCTCTTTTTTCCCGCGCATGATATAGAACGCGGATTCCGCATTGCTACTGTCTTCCGTCGAAGCAAAGACAGCGGCCAAAACGGGAACCTGAACATTCGAAAATTCCATCTGGCAGAGCGGTGCTCCCATCACCATCAAAGACTTTGCACGGGGAAAGCATTTATTGGGTTCAGAATCCGAGTCCTGTACGACAACAGCCTTCTTCGATACGGATAATTGCGCATCAGCCATTTGCCTTACAGTTCTTGGGGTGGCACTTAATTTCTCACAGGCCTCCTGGCCCATCGCCAATGAGCACACCAATGACAGAGAGAAAAAGACGAGACGGCGAGTTTTCATATGCAGTTGAACTGGAAAAGAGAACGTATGAGAGGATTGACATGTCGGCCAGCATTTTCACCTCGGGAGACCAAACGGGACAATGTAGCAAGCCTGTCGGCGTTTGCTGGCACGGACATATCATCGGCGCGAGAGGGTTCGTTCGGCGAAACGGAAAAAGCCTGCTTCTGGTAGATTGCAGCCACAACCGAGCTTGCAGTCGCCTGAAACGCATCATTGTCACGACACGGGCATCGGCATCGGGTGACTCTGCAACCGCCAATTCCTGGCCGTCACCAAACACCTTCAGCGATTCACAAGCAGAACGATTGCAGAAAAGATCATTCCCCAAAATACCAACACGCCTGCCAATCCCATCAACATGAGGATCTGGCTGAGATAACGAAGAGCTGATCGGGCTTGATGGAATCTGTCATTCATCTTTGCCAGGAACAGGATGGCGAGCCCCGAACAAATGGTGAAGAAGATGGTGCCGCGGATACTGGCCGTGACAACCCGATTCCCCTCCTTCAACCACGAGGAATAGGAATGATCCATGAAGCTCACTACTATCAGCCATTGAATCGCGATAACGATGCCCGCAAGGACCAGTCCGATTTTTGTCTTCATTGAAAATGAGAAGTCAGATTTCAGGCCATTTGCCAGTAGTACTTCGCCGCCAGCCGATAGGCTCGCAATTGTTCGGTGACGCTTGCATCCAAGGCAATCGGTTCGTCAATGACTTGTGAGAGCGGATCGCAGGTCATATGGCTTCTTTCGATATGTTGGTTGGGCTGCAGTCCGTCCCGGGCCGATTGTGGGCATCGTGCGCAAGAACAATCCATGTCACTCGCGGTTGCACAGGACTCCGATTACATCGTTACAGGTACCGATTGGCGAACTCGTCGAGCGCCACCGATAGGTGGCCTATATTGACTCCTTGCATGCGCCATACCTGCTTGCGTGATTACTAGTGCATAACTCGCACCGCACCCAACATGTCATGCACACCAAGCACCATCATCGCGAGAAATGCAATCAAGGCGAGGTAGCACGTACTGTAGTTAAGCTTCGTCGAAAGCGGAACTCCGTAATAGCGTGCATTGTCGGGATGACTCGGATCATAGTTCCAGGCTAGTCGAAGTTGCGGCAAGGCCAATATCGCAACCAGGATCAGCATCGGACTCGGATGGTAGACGAACAGCGCTATCAACACCGGAACGCCGGCGAACCAGATACGGGGAGACAATACTGCCGTAATACGGCCACCATCGAAGGGCGACAACGGGATGAGATTGAATAGATTGAGGAAAAAGCCACTGTATGAAATGGCGAGCAACAGCGAGCTGTCCAGTTGACGTGCTGCGAAATAGCAGGCAAGCGCTGCAATACTGCCAGCAAGTGGGCCGGCCAATCCGACATACGCTTCCGTTTCTGCATCGAGGGGCTTGTCCTTCATTTCTATCCACGCACCGACGAATGGAATGAAGGTCGGCAAGCCGACATCCAGCTGCCGATTGCGGGCTGCCCAGTAATGGCCGTATTCGTGAATCAGCAGCATGCATACAAAGCCCAGCGCATAGCGCCAGCCGAAGATCAAGGTATAGCCTAATAGCGACAGCAGCATGGAACCGCCCGACGCAAGCAACTTGCCGAACTTGAGCCCGGATAGGGCAAGCACTAGCAGTTTGATCATGACGTTTGCTCAGCGTGAATCCGCAGGCCCAGGCGACGACGGTGGAGTGTTCTGCGCTTCCGGTGGAATTAGCACGGTCGAAACGGGAGCATGCGTATCTTCTCCCGACACAGTCGGAGAGGCAGTCTTGGCTTTACCGGTAAAGAACTTCTTGAAGGCCGCGCCAAAGCCGAATACGGCCAACAGAATCACCTTGAAGAACTTGGCAAAAAAGGCAGCAACGAGAGCAAACAGGCCCAGCTTCTTGATCGCCACCCCTGCCACCAAAGCGGCAAGACCATATTCGGCGACATGATCGGTGGATGCGTTGAAATCAATGTATCGTTTGCCTTCGTTGAAACTGATCGCCGCGAGCAGTTGTTGCGCAGCTGGCTTGTACTGTTGGAGCAGATCCAGCGAGCTGACCATAGTGAGTGAGAGATAGCCTTCACGACCCAATGCTAAGGTACGGTAATTCACCGAAAGGTCGGATGGGGCATCATGCTTGCCTTTGTTGGCCACGATGGCTGACCACACCAGCTTATGTGTAGCCGAATCATATTTGGGTATCTCGGCCCAACCGGTCACTTCGATCTCAGGAATTCCGTGTTGCGTGCGCTCAGCATTGGCGGCCTCTGTGCCTTCCTTGAGGTTGCTGAGGATGTCGTCTGCCTTCCAATCCTTGGCATCATCGTCACGGACATAGCCGGCTTTTTCCACGGTCAGTACGCTCATCCATGAGCTTGTGCCATCGGTAGGCACAATGATGCCGACCAATCCTTGTTCATTAACGCGGTTGCCAAGGGAACGCAAATAACGTGCCGCGGCAGCAGAAGGGATGAATGCAGTTCCAGCCGGGAGCGCAAGCTTTGCCTGATCTTGGATATCGATGGAGACAGGGCCATGCTGGAGAAGCTTTTCAGCCTCCTGAGCCGCAGCTTTTTGCTCGGCTTCGGTCGCTTGGTCCACCGCATAGGCGCTGCTGCAGATGAAAAATAGACTTGCAAAAAAAGAAATGAGAAAACGCAGTGATGCATTCATGGATGGAATTCCCCTTTTAATTGTTTATGTCGGCGGTATGGCGGCCAAACATTATGGCAGAAGAAGTTCCCGACTGATGAGATTGATTGGCATGCCGGCCCCAAAGCTGTCATCGCCAAAAATTGGATTCTGCTCGTGTACCAACGACGTCAGAAGAACCACCCAAAGCTACTGCTTCGATAAAAAGAAAGAGCGATTTTCTGTGACGCATGGATTCACCTTTCGGATTTCACAAGCTCACATGCAACGATTTCCATGTGCCCCGCTACCAACTCGATACGCCCGAAATCGCCTTCGAGCGTGAGCCGATGGGGAGCGAACTGTATCGCTTCAATCTCACCGAGGCTTGGGCTGCCGTCGGCAGTGCAACGGCCTGCATTGAGCGCGACGGGATGAAAGCTCATCTGCACATCGACATCATGCAAGGCGATGGCGTCGATCCGAACTCTCCGGTCGTCCACAGTAAGGACTTCAAGGCCGGCATACGTCTTCTCTTGCGCCCACTCAATGGAGAGGAGCTCCCCCTCCAACAGGTCATGCATGTTCATGCGACACTCCTGAATATCAGGCCTGCCAGACACCCGCACATAAAAAAACCGTCCGGGCCACCAGGGCGCGAACGGCGATCAGCAAGCAAGGCAGGCAGCCTCAGCCCACGTGATAAAGATGCACCGGCCGAAACCCCAGGCGCTCCTTGTGCCGGGCAATCTTCTGCAGCATCCGCAAGCCTTCCTCATGCCCGGCCACCACCACCCGGCGCACGGCGCTGCGGCCTTCGATGCCGTCCCAGGCTTGCGTGAGTACCCAGTCACCCAGCAGATCCTGCACCAGGTCCACCGTGAAGATGGCGCGCGTCTTGCCGTCGGTGAAGTGCAGGCGCGTGGCCACGGTCACGGGCAGTGCATGGGTGACGTGGTCAGCGGAATCGATCATGGCAAAAGCAGGGCTACGGAACGGCGGGCGTGGATGATAGCAGGACGGCGACGGAATACAAGAACCCGCGGCAAAAGTCCGGAAATGAAACTAACCGTCCGGCATCAGGCCGGACGGCGATTCCGTAAACTATTTACAGGTTCGGCGCCAGCCAGCGCTCCACCTCTTCCTTGGGCACATGGCGGCGCTCTGCCATATCCACCACCTGGTCTTCGCCGATCTTGCCGACCACGAAGTACTTCGACTGCGGATGCGCGAAGTAGAAGCCCGACACCGAGGCACCGGGGAACATGGCGTAAGACTCGGTCAACTGCATGCCGATCTCGTCGCACTGCATGACGCGGAAAGCCTCAGCCTTGACGGTGTGCTCCGGGCAAGCCGGATAGCCGGGGGCGGGACGGATGCCGAGATATTTTTCCTTGATGAGATCGGTGCTGCTCAGGTTCTCATCGGCCGCATAGCCCCACAGGTCCTTGCGCACGCGCTCATGCAGGTACTCGGCGAAGGCTTCGGCCAGGCGGTCCGCCAGGGCCTTGAGCATGATCGAGGAGTAATCGTCGTGCGCATCCTCGAAGCGCTTTTCGTATTTCTCGATGCCCAAGCCAGCGGTCACGGCAAACATGCCGATGTAATCCTGCACGCCCGATGCCTTGGGCGCGATGAAGTCCGACAGGCACTGGTTGGGACGCGCCACGCCATCCACCACCGGCTTCTCGGTCTGCTGGCGCAGGCCGTAATAGGTGAAGGCGACCTGGCTGCGGCTGTCGTCGGTGTAGATCTCGATATCGTCGTCGTTGACGGTGTTGGCCGGCAAGAGCGAGATGACGCCATTGGCGGTGAGCCAGCGGCCATCGATGATCTTCTTCAGCATGGCCTGGGCTTCCTGGAAGACCTTGGTCGCCGCTTCGCCCACGACTTCATCGGTGAGGATCGCAGGATAAGGACCGGCCAGGTCCCAGGTCTGGAAGAACGGACCCCAGTCGATGTAGTTGGCCAGCAAACCCAGGTCCACATTCTTGAACAGGCGGCGGCCGATGAACTTGGGCTTGACCGGTGCGAATTCCAGCTTGGTCTTGTTGGCGCGGGCTGCCGCCAGCGACAGCATGGGCGCGGCCTTCTTGCTGGCGTGCTGTTCGCGGATGCGTTCGTAGTCGGCGTTGAGGTCGGCCACGTACTGCGTCTTCTGCTCGTCGGCCAGCAGCGACTGCGCCACCGACACGGCGCGCGAAGCATCCGGCACGTAGACCACCGGGCCTTCGTAGTTGGGGGCGATCTTGACGGCCGTGTGGGCGCGCGAGGTCGTGGCGCCGCCGATCATCAGCGGCATCTTCAGGCCGGCGAAATACGGATCGCGCTGCATTTCCTTGGCGACGTAGGCCATCTCTTCCAGCGACGGGGTGATCAGGCCGGAGAGGCCGATGATGTCGGCCTTCTCTTCCTTGGCCTTGGCCAGGATCTCGGCGCAGGGCACCATCACGCCCATGTTGACGACCTCGAAGTTGTTGCACTGGAGGACGACGGTGACGATGTTCTTGCCGATGTCGTGGACGTCGCCCTTGACGGTGGCAATGACGATCTTGCCCTTGGGCTTGGCGACTTCGCCGGTGGCGATTTCGAGCTGGCGCTTCTCTTCTTCGATGAAGGGGATCAGGTGCGCCACGGCCTGCTTCATCACGCGCGCCGACTTGACCACCTGCGGCAGGAACATCTTGCCCTGGCCGAACAGATCACCGACCACGTTCATGCCATCCATCAGCGGACCTTCAATCACGTGGATGGGGCGGCCGCCATCGGCGGCGACCTGCTGGCGCACCTCTTCGGTGTCTTCCACGATCCACTGCGTGATGCCGTGCACCAGCGCATGCGAGAGGCGCTTGGCCACCGGCAGGTTGCGCCATTCCAGGGTGGCTTCTTCCTTCTTGTCGCCGGCCTTGAGCGTGGCGGCGTATTCGATCATGCGCTCGGTGGCGTCTTCGCGGCGGTTCAGGACCACGTCTTCCACGCGCTCGCGCAGCTCGGCCGGCAGGTCGTCATAGACGCCGATCATGCCGGCATTGACGATGCCCATGGTCATGCCGGCCTTGATGGCGTGATACAGGAACACGGTGTGGATCGCTTCGCGCGCCGGGTCGTTGCCGCGGAAGCTGAAGGAGACGTTGGAGACACCGCCGCTGATCTTGGCGTAGGGCAGGTTCTGGTGGATCCAGCGGGTGGCTTCGATGAAGTCGACCGCGTAGTTGTTGTGTTCCTCGATGCCGGTGGCGACCGCAAAGATGTTGGGGTCGAAGATGATGTCTTCGGGCGGGAAGTCCAGCTTGTCCACCAGCAGGCGATAGGCGCGTTCGCAGATCTCGATCTTGCGGGCGAAGGTATCGGCCTGGCCCACTTCGTCGAAGGCCATGACGATGACGGCCGCCCCATAGCGGCGGCAAAGCTTGGCTTCGCGCAGGAATTTCTCCTCGCCTTCCTTCATCGAGATGGAGTTGACGATGGACTTGCCCTGCACGCACTTCAGGCCCGCTTCGATGACTTCCCACTTGGAGGAGTCGATCATGATGGGCACGCGTGCGATGTCGGGTTCGGAGGCGATCAGGTTGAGGAAGCGCGTCATGGCGGCGACCGAATCGAGCATCGCCTCATCCATGTTGATGTCGATGATCTGCGCGCCGTTCTCGACCTGCTGGCGGGCCACTGCCAGGGCCTCGTCGTACTGCTCGTTCAGGATCAGGCGGGCGAAGGCCTTGGAACCGGTGACGTTGGTGCGCTCGCCGACGTTGACGTAGAGCGACTGGTCATTGATGGTGAAGGGCTCCAGGCCCGACAGGCGCATCTCGTGCGTGGGCTCGGGCAGCTTGCGCGGGGCGATGGTGGCCACCGTCTCGGCAATGGCCTTGATGTGCGGCGGCGTGGTGCCGCAGCAGCCACCGGCGACGTTGACAAAACCGCTCTCGGCGAATTCCTTCAACAGGGCCGAGGTGACATCCGGGGTTTCATCGAAGCCGGTATCGCTCATCGGATTGGGCAGGCCGGCGTTGGGGTAGATGCAGACGTAGGTGTCGGCGATCTTGGACAGCTCTTCCGCATAGGGGCGCATCAGGGCCGCACCGAGGGCGCAGTTCAGGCCCACGGTCAGCGGGCGCGCATGGCGGATGGAGTTCCAGAAGGCGGTCACGGTCTGGCCCGACAGGATGCGGCCGGACGCATCGGTGACGGTGCCCGAAATCATGATCGGCAGGCGCTTGCCGCTCTCTTCGAAGAAAGTATCAATGGCGAACAAAGCCGCCTTGCAGTTGAGCGTATCGAAGATGGTCTCGACCAGCAGCACGTCGGCACCGCCTTCGACCAGCGCACGGGTCTGCTCCAGGTAGGCCGCCACCAGCTGATCGAAGGTGACGTTGCGCGCGGCCGGGTCGTTGACGTCCGGTGAGATGGAAGCGGTCTTGGGCGTGGGGCCGAGGGCGCCGGCCACGAAGCGCGGCTTGTCCGGGGTCGAGTACTTGTCGCAGGCCGCACGGGCCAGACGCGCCGATTCCACGTTCATCTCGTAGACCAGATGCGCCATGTGGTAATCGTCCTGGGCCACGCTGGTGGCACCGAAGGTATTGGTCTCGATCAGGTCGGCACCGGCGGCCAGGTATTGCTCGTGGATTTCCTGGATGATGTGCGGCTGGGTCAGCGAGAGCAGCTCGTTGTTGCCCTTGACGAACAGGTCCTTGCCGGGAACGCTGAAGTCGGCGAAACGCTGGCCGCGATAATCCTCTTCGGTCAGCTTGTAGCGCTGGATCATGGTGCCCATCGCACCATCGAGGATGAGGATGCGCTGCGACATCAGGTCGCGCAGCAGCAATTCGGTCTGGCACAGTTCGTTCGGCTTCATCTGGCGTTTTTCTCTGGTAACGGCAACAATGCGAGGCCTGATCCCGCGCGCAAGCGCGCTGCGGATAAAAAAACCGGCCAGAAAAGGACCGGTTCATCAGGCAAAAAGTGAACCCGATTATACGCCAAAGCACCCTCCTCCCGCCTCCCGGCAGGCTTTGCGGGCGGGGCTTGGTTGCAGAATGTTAACTATTTACATCCATGCCCGATCACCCGCCCATCCTCATTCTGACCGCCCTGGAAAATGAACTCGATGCCACCGCCGCCCCGGCGGGGGTGCAGGTGGTCTATTGCGGCGTGGGCAAGGTCAATGCCGCCCTGCATGCGACCCAGGCCATCCTGACCCATCGCCCGCGCGCACTCATCAATTTCGGCACGGCCGGCAAGATCGATCCGGCGCACGACGGGCTGCTGGAAGTGGCGGCCGTCATCCAGCGCGACATGGCGGCCATGCCGCTGGCACCGCGTGGAGTGACGCCATTGATGAACCAGGAGCAACAGCCGGCGCGCCTGGAGTCCGGCTATCCCGGCGTGCTGTGCGGCACCGGCGACAGCTTCGTGACGGCAGCCGACGACTGGCTGCTGGAACAGAAGGTCGATCTGGTGGATATGGAATTGTTTGCCATCGCCCGCGTGTGCCGGCACTTTGGCTTGCCGTGGCGGGCTTTCAAGTTCATCACCGATGGCGCCGATGACGATGCGGCCGAGGACTGGCAGGCGCGCGTGCATCTGGGCGAGGAACTGTTCTGGCGGCATCTGCCGCTGGTGCTCAGACAGTTCGATGGAGAACAGGCGCGTTGATTCGCGCAGGCGTTCAGGCGCGACGGGAGGACTTAGTTCGCGCCTGAACCAAAGTCCTCATGCCTGCCTGAAGGTGGTCGCAGCGCTCAGGCGAAGCGGCCGCCTTCCAGCGGGAATCCCTTCAGGAATTCCGCCGCCGGCAGGCGCTTGCCGCCCGGCTTCTGCAGTTCCGTCAGCAGCAATGCGCCTTCACCGCAAGCCACCACGATGCCAGCTTGGGCATCGGCCGACAGTACCTGTCCCGGCTCGCCCTGCTGCGCCACCTTGACCGGACGCGCCTGCCACAGCTTGACCACGGTATCGCCGAAGCGGCCCGTTGCGCCGGGGAAGGGATTGAAGGCGCGGATGCGGCGGGCCAGCTGCTCGGCACTCTGGGTGAAGTCGAGCGCGGCCTCTTCCTTGGCGATCTTGGCGGCGTAGTTCGCGCCCTCTTCCGGCTGTGGCGTGGCCGGCAGCGTGCCCTGTTCCAGCCTCGCAATCGCTTCCACGATCATCTTGCCGCCCAGCGCGGCCAGCTTGTCATGCAGGGTGCCGGTGGTGTCGTCTTCGGCAATGGGGACGCTTTCGATCAGCATCATGGGGCCGGTGTCGAGGCCCTCTTCCATCTGCATGATGGTGATGCCGGTCTCGGCGTCACCGGCCTCGATGGCGCGATGGATGGGGGCGGCACCGCGCCAGCGCGGTAGCAGCGAGCCGTGGATGTTGATGCAGCCCAGGCGCGGGATGTCGAGCACGCTGCGCGGCAGGATCAGGCCATAGGCAGCCACCACCATCACGTCATGCGGGGTCGATTGCAGCAGGGCGTGGGCTTCCTGTGCCACTTCCGGATATTTGCCGTTCAGGCGCAGCGAGACCGGCTGCGCCACGGGCGTACCGTGCTTGATCGCGCACTGCTTCACGGGTGAGGCCTGCAGCTGCATGCCGCGTCCGGCGGGGCGGTCGGGCTGGGTCAGCACCAGCGTGATCTCGTGACCGGCAGCGTACAGCGCTTCGAGCGCGACGGCGGCGAATTCCGGCGTGCCGGCAAAAATGATCTTCATGAAAAACTCCAGGGGCGGCCGCAGCCGCCAGATTTACAGATTGCGTTTCTTGTGGGGCGCGCGGGCGAAGGCGATATCGTACAGCCAGTTCGGCAGCAGCCGCAGCAGCTTGGCCACCACTCCCATCTGCCACGGGATGACGCGATAGCTCACGCCCTCGGCGATGCTCTCGACGGCACGCTCGGCAAAGCGCTCCACGGGCATCAGGAAAGGCATCGGATAGGTGTTCACGCGGGTCATCGGGGTATCGATGTAGCCCGGCGCAATGGTCACGACCTTGATGCCGGAAGAGCGCAGCTCCACCCGCAGCGATTCGCAATAGCTGATGACGGCCGACTTGGAAGCGCTGTAGGCCCCCGCCCCCGGCAAGCCGCGAATGCCGGCCACGCTGCCGATGCCGACCAGGCGGCAGCGATTGCGCTGCGCGGGCGGCGCGGCCTTCATGCGGGCCACGAAGGGCGTGAAGGTGGCAAAGGTGGCCGTGACGTTGACGGCCAGGATGCGTTCGAAGGCCGGCAGGTCTTCCTGATATTCGGTCAGCGTGCCTTGCGAGATGCCGGCGTTGGCAATGACCACGTCTGCCCCGCCGAACTCGGCCAGGAAGGCTTCGGCGGCGGCGGCCAGGGCCGCATGGTCGGTCACGTCGAGGGCATAGACGCGGTGCCGCTCCGGATGCGGCAGGCTGGCGCGCAAGGCTTCCAGCTCGGCCGTGCGGCGCGCGACCAGGCCGAGGATGGCGCCACGGCGGGCGTAGGCTTGCGCCAGGGCCATGCCGATACCGCTGGAGGCGCCGGTCAGGAACACGCGTTCCTGGGCTGCAACGACGAGAGGGTTGGCCATGCCTGCTCCTGAGGTGAGTTGAAGGTTTAGGTAATTTCTGCTGCCCAAATGACAACGGTCCGCGGCCTTGCGGACGCGGACCGTGTGGAACGGGTGAAGCTTATTTCTTTTTCGCGGGGGTGCTGCCAGCGGCCTTTTCAGCAGCCACCTTGGCCACCAGGTGATCCATCACCTGCAGGGCGGCGGCTTGCTGCATCGATTCCGGCTGGTTGGCAAGGGCCACGCCGACCACGGCCGGCGAGGTCACATAACGGCCATCGATGGCGATCATGGGCACGCCGTCGACCTTGTAGGCTTCCTGCAGCTGGGCCGCGCGGCGGGCCTTGGTCTGCACGCCAAAGGAATTGTACAGGTCGAGGAATTTCTGCTTGTCCAGGCCGATCTTCTCGATGTAGGCCAGGATGGTCTTGTCGGTGTTGATGCGCTGGTTTTCCACGTGGATGGCCTGGAAGATCTTGGGGGTCAGTTCATCGGCCTTGCCCATGGCTTCCAGCGTGTAGTAGAGCTTCTGCTGCGGCACGAAGCTGTCGCGGAAGGCCACCGGCACCTTCTTGAAGCTGATCTTGTCGCCCTGCTTCTTGACCCAGGCCGTCAGCGACGGATCCCAGGCCGCGCAGTGCGGACAGTCGAACCAGAAGAACTCGGTGACTTCGACCTTGTTGCCGGAATCGGTCGGCTGGGCCTGCTCCAGCACACGGTAGTCGCTGCCCACTTGCGGATTGGCCGGCGAGGCCGAAGCGCCAACGCTGGCGGTGAAAGCCAGTACGCCGAAGCTGACCGCAGCCAGCAGCTTTTGATGGAAACGCATGGTATTACCCTCTCTGATGGATAGTCGGTGGGAACGGCCGCTGGCCATTCCACGCCCGTCGTGCCGGTCGGTTATCCCCTGCCGCCGGCATCCACGGTGCGATCTGTTTATTTGGGGATGCGCACGATGGCGGCATCGACCCCGTTATCGGACAGCTTGCTGCGCGTGCGGTTCATCGACTCCGCATGCTCGAAGGGACCGATGCGCACGCGGTAAAGCACGCCACTGTCTGCCGTGCGCTCGGTGACCTTGGCCTCGAAGCCCAGCAGGGCCAGCTTGGCGCGGGCACTTTCGGCATCGGCCTGGTCGCGGAAGGCACCGGTCTGCAGGAAGTAAGTCCACTTGTCGTCGTTGGTGTCGTTCTTGGCGGCCGGGGTCGCAGGCGTGGTGGCCGAGGGCTTGGCGTCAGCCGTCTTGGTCTCCGGCTTGGACGGTGCCGGGGTGGGCTGCGGCGCCGGGGCCACTGGCGGCACCGGTTGCGCGGCGGCCGTATTGGGCGGCACCGGCGTCTGCGACTGCTGCTGGTCGCGCGCTGCTTCGCGGGCGATGTCGCGGTTGCCGTAGAGCGGACGGTTGGGATCGGCCGCCTGGGCCGGTGTCGGGTCGGCGCGCTCGGGGCGCGTCACCTTGTTGACGAAGGGGATGGGCGACTTGGTGATCATCAGTGCCACACCCACGGCGATCCCAAGGCCGACGATCAAACCCAGGATCAGGCCGAGCAGCGTACCGCCAGCCTGCTTGTGATATTTCGCGTTCAACGGTTTCACGTTTCTCTTTAGCTGCTTGTTTTACATTCTGGCCGGAGCCGATACGCCCAACAATGCCAGGCCGTTGCGCAGCACCTGGCGGGTGGCGGACAACAGCGCCAGGCGTGCAGACCTGGTTGGGACATCGTCGACCAGCACGCGTTCCGCATTGTAGTAGCTATGCAGTTCGCCTGCCAGATCGCGCAGGTAGAAGGCGACCTGGTGCGGTCCCAGTTCCTGCAGGGCATGGGCCAGCATGTCCGGATACTCGGCCAGCTTGGCCAAGAGCGACGCTTCGCGCGGGGCGGTCAGCAGCGACAGGTCGGCTGTGGTCTTGAGCGCTTCTTCATCCACGCCCGACTTGCCCAGCACGGTGCAGATGCGGGCATGCGCGTACTGGACGTAGTAGACCGGGTTTTCATCGGACTGCGCCAGGGCCAGGTCGACGTCGAAGACGAACTCGGTATCGGCCTTGCGCGAGATCAGGAAGAAGCGCACCGCATCGCGGCCGCGCGTGAGATCACGTTCCTGGCCCTCGACCGCTTCGCCGGCCGACCATTCGATCAGGTCGCGCAGGGTGACGTAGGAACCGGCGCGCTTGGAGATCTTGACCTCTTCGCCATTGCGCATGACGGTGACCATCTTGTGCAGCACGTAGTCGGGATAGCCCTGCGGGATACCCACGCCGGCGGCCTGCAGGCCGGCGCGCACGCGGGCGATGGTGCCGTGGTGGTCGCTGCCCTGGATGTTGATGACCTTGCCGTAGCCGCGTTGCCACTTGTTGATGTGATAGGCCACGTCCGGCACGAAGTAGGTGTAGGTGCCGTCGGTCTTCTTCATGACGCGATCCTTGTCGTCGCCATAGTCGGTGGTGCGCAGCCAGAGCGCGCCATCCTGCTCGTAGGTCTTGCCGGCGGCAATGAGCGCCTCCACGGCGGCGGCCACCTTGCCGTCGGCGTAGAGCGAAGACTCCAGGTAGTAATTGTCGAACTTCACGCCGAAGGCCTGCAGGTCCAGGTCCTGCTCGTGGCGCAGGTAGGCCACGGCGAAGCGGCGGATCGATTCGATGTCTTCCACATCGCCGCTGCCGGTGACGGGTTCGCCATCGCTGGCCGAGACGGTTTTCTTGTCGAGGAAGTCGCGGGCGATGTCGGCGATGTAGTCGCCGTTGTAGGCCGACTCGGGCCATTCGGCGTCACCCGGCTTGAAGCCGCGCGCACGCGCCTGCACCGAGGTGGCCAGCGTGGCGATCTGCACGCCGGCATCGTTGTAGTAGAACTCGCGCAGCACGTCATAGCCCTGGGCTTCCAGCAGCGAGGACAGCGCATCACCCAGCGCGCCCTGGCGGCCATGGCCCACGTGCAGCGGACCGGTGGGGTTGGCCGAGACGAACTCGACCAGCACCTTCTTGCCAGCGCCCAGGCTGCCACGGCCGAAGGCCTCGCCCTGTTCGTGGATCACCTTGACCACCGCCTGCTTGGCGGCAGCCGCCACGCGCAGGTTGATGAAGCCGGGGCCGGCGATCTCGACCGACTCCACCAGGCCTTCACGCGCCGGGTCGGCCATGACGGCGGCCACGATGGCTTGCGCCAGTTCGCGCGGGTTCTTCTTGAGCGGCTTGGCCAGCTGCATGGCGATGTTGCAGGCGATGTCGCCGTGCGAGGCATCGCGCGGACGCTCCAGCGTGATGGTCGGGGTCAGGCCGCTATCAGCCAGCAGCGGCTGCAAGGCGGACGAGAACAGGTCGGAGATGCGTTGTTTCTGTTGTGCGAGCATGGGAATGAGGGGTAAAGCGGAAGCGGCCGAGGCGCTGGTCTGGCAGGCTGCGCCGCGCGGAGGGATCGCTTGCAATTGGTTGAGCAGCCGAGATTATACCGGCTAGGCGCACCATGTTGGCTGCCCGAGCAAGCAGCTTGCACACAGGCAAGCTCTCTGTTCCATAAAGATGGCGCAATCACAACAAAGCACGCAGCCTCGCTTGCCGGCGCTTGGACGCGCTTAGGTCAATTTTGCAACAAACTTCACCCGGCATTTCACGATGCGCCGGGGACCCGCCTGCGGCCGGGCTGCCTTCATATATCGACCGGATCGACCTCAAGCGACCAGCGCACCCGCGTCTTCAGTTGCCGCAACTCGGCCAGCCAGTGCTTGAGGAAGCCTTGCAGCGCCGGGCGTGATGGACATTCGATGAGCAACTGCGCCCGCTCCACGTTGGCCACCCGCATCATGGTCATGGGGATCGGTTCGTTGATGGTGATGGCGGGGGCGTCCAACAGGGCGGCGGCCTCCTTCAGGAAAGCCATGGCCGTATCCAGCTCGCGCGCCTCGGCGCGCAGCAGGGCCTGGTACATGAAGGGCGGGAAATGAGCCTGGCGGCGCTCGTCCAGCAGGTCGCCGGCAAAGCCGTCGTAATCGTGGCGCATCACGGCCTGATACAGCGGGTGATGCGGATAGCGGGTCTGGATGAGCACCTCGCCCGAGCTGCCATCCGCGGACAGCCCGGCCCGTCCGGCGCGGCCAGCCACCTGCATCAACTGGGCAAAGAGCCGTTCGCTGGCGCGGTAGTCGTGCGAGAACAGCGCCGTATCGGGATTGAGCACGCCCACCAGCGTGAGTTTTTTGAAGTCGTGTCCCTTGGCCACCATCTGGGTGCCGACCAGGATATCCACCTCGCCCCGGTGCACGCTGTCGAAGGCGCTCTGGGCCGAACCCTTCAGGCGGGTCGAATCGGCATCGATGCGCAGCACGCGCGCGCCGGGGAAAATCGCCCCCAATCCCTCCTCCACCCGCTGGGTGCCGCGCCCCAAGGGCTGCAGGTCGACGTTGCCGCAGGTCGGGCAGGCACGCGGGATGGCCAGTTCCAGGCTGCAATGGTGGCAGCGCAGTCGGCGCTCGGGCCGGTGCACCACCATGAAGGCATCGCAGCGCATGCAGTTGCTGATCCAGCCGCAGGCATCGCAGGCCAGCACCGGCGCATAGCCGCGGCGGTTCAGGAACAGCAGCGACTGCTCGCCCTGCTCCAGGCGCTTGCGCACGGCGGCGATCAGGCCGGCGGTGAGGCCATCGACGGGCTTGTCGCGCTCCATGTCGATCACCTTGACGGTGGGCAGCACCGCCTGCTGGGCTGCGCGCTGGCGCAGTTCCAGGCGGCGGTAGCGGCCGGCCTGGGCGTGATGCCAGGTTTCCAGCGAGGGCGTGGCCGAGCCCAGCACCACGGGAATGCCGAGCTGGTGCGCGCGCCACACCGCCAGGTCGCGCGCGGAATAGCGCAGGCCTTCCTGCTGCTTGTAGGAGGGATCGTGTTCCTCGTCGATGACGATGAGCTTCAGTGACGGCAGCGAAGACAGGATCGCCAGCCGCGTGCCCAGCACGATGTGGGCCTGGCCCAGGTGCGCGGCCAGCCAGTTGCGGGCGCGCTCGCCCTCGGCCAGTCCGCTGTGCAGCGCCACCACGTTCAGGTGCGGGAAGCGTGCGCGGATGTTGCCTTCCAGTTGCGGGGTCAGGTTGATTTCGGGCACCAGCACCAGGATCTGCGCGGGGGCCGGCGCGGGCTGGCCAGGGTCGGCCGTGCCGGTGGGCGCTTCCTTGTTGCCCTGTGCCGCCTCATCTGCCGCACGGCGCAGGATGGCGGCAGCGGCTTGCAGGTAGACCTCGGTCTTGCCGCTGCCGGTGACGCCGTACAGCAGCAACGGCGCGAATCCCGTGGCACCGGCGATGGCGTCCACGGCCTGCTGCTGGGCCGGGTTCAGGGACGGTGCCTCACCCAGCTCGAGCGGATCGGGTGCAGCCTGCAGGCCGGGTTCTGCTGCTTCGGCGGTGATCGCTTCAGCCTCGGCGCGGGTCTTGCGGCGCGCCTTGGTCTTCTTGGGCGCGACCAGACGGCCCAGGGCCTTGAGCGCCTTGTCCAGCGCTACGGTGGTCAGGGCGCGCAGGTTCTTGGGCAGCCCCGGCAGCATCACCTCGCCCAGCGGGCGCTGGTAGTAGTCGGCCGCGAAGCCGCACAGCGCCAGCCAGTGCGCCGACATCGGCGGCAACTGGTGGCGCACGGCAATGACGTCCTTGATCTTGTCGGCCTGCAAGTCGGTCTGGTCCGCATGGCCAACGACCACACCCACGGCTTCGCGGCGGCCGAACGGCACCACCACCAGCTGGCCGATGGCCGGCATGGGCTCCTCCGGCGTGGCCGGCTGCCAGCGGTAATCGAAGACGGTATGCAGGGGCGTATCGAGCGCCACCTGGAGCAGGCGTTGTTCCACGAACTTAAAGTCAATCCTGAAAAACCGGGCTAAGCCCCGGTTTCATCGTCATTTTTGGACCTATCCACATACGCTGTGGATAACTTTGGGGACAAGTGCCACTTGACATCGCCCCGCGCAGGCTGGCTGCGGCTTGCGATGCATTGCCCAAATCGAGGGCAAAAAATTAAGCCAATGAAATCAATGACTTGCATCCGAGGCTTCAAGCACGAAAAATATTTTTGCATGGAAGCTTTGCGCATGGCGCTGGTGCTTCCTGTGTGCATAAGTCTGCACCAAGGGACAATGCGCCCAGCATTTGTCAAGTCCTGACCGACAGAATTTTGTCGGCTTTGGATGGCAGGCCGTTATCTCACTGTCCTACAAACTTAAAGTAAACCTTCAAAGATTTCGATAAGCGGCGGTTTTGTAAACGCTTTTGGGTCTTATACACAGCGTCTGTGGATAACTTTGTGGGCAACTGCCTATTGACAAGCTCGCAAGCCACGGCCAGTGCATCTTTCAGCAAAAATGCCTCTGCAAGCCAAAAAATTAAACCCAATAAAATCAACGGGTTACACAGGAGCCCTCTGCGCAATCCTTCATATTCAAATAAATTTGATTCTCAGTCAAAAATTCTGCCTGTATGTGCATAAGTCCCTCGCCAGTGGCACGAATGTGCATATGGACTTGGCAAACTGCACAAATACGAAAAGATAACGACAGATACGCGCACGTTCAACCGCGCAGCGAGCGGCTGATCTCGTGCACGGCCTGCGCGAGGGTCGCCACCGCTTCCGGCGGGGTGTGCTGGGAGATGCCGTGGCCCAGGTTGAAGACATGCCCGCTACCGGCGCCGGGGCGTCCGAAGGACTCCAGCAGCTTGCGCACTTCGGTGCGGATGGCGTCGTCACCGGCAAAGAGCACGTTGGGGTCGAGGTTGCCCTGCAGCGCCACCTTGTCGCCCACGCGACGGCGGGCTTCGCCCAGGTTGACGGTCCAGTCCAGGCCCACGGCATCGGCGCCGATGGCGGCGATCTGCTCCAGCCACAGGCCACCGCCCTTGGTGAAGACGATCACCGGGATCTGCTGGCCATCCTGCTGGCGCTGCAGCTGGCTGACCACCTGCTGCATGTAGGCCAGCGAGAATTGCTGGTAGATGCCATCGGCCAGCGCGCCGCCCCAGGTGTCGAAGATCATCACGGCCTGCGCACCGGCGGCGATCTGCGCGTTCAGGTAGGCGGCCACGGCATCGGCATTGGTCTTGAGGATGTGATGCATCAGGTCCGGGCGGCGATAGAGCAGGCTCTTGACCAGGCGGAAATCATCCGAGCCACCGCCTTCGACCATGTAGCAGGCCAAGGTCCAGGGGCTGCCGGAGAAGCCGATCAGGGGCACGCGGCCATCGAGCTCGCGGCGGATCTGGGTGACGGCCTTGAAAACGTAGTCCAGCTTGCCCAGGTCGGGGGCCTGCAGGGCTTGAATGGCCGCCTCGTCGCGCAAGGGGCGCTCGAACTTGGGACCTTCGCCATCAGCGAAATACAGGCCCAGGCCCATGGCGTCCGGCACGGTGAGGATGTCCGAGAAGAGAATGGCGGCGTCCAGCGGATAGCGTTCCAGCGGCTGCAGGGTGACTTCAGTGGCGTAGTCGGGATTGGTGGCCAGGCCCATGAAGGAGCCGGCACGGGCGCGCGTGGCGCGGTATTCCGGCAGGTAGCGGCCCGCCTGGCGCATCAGCCACAGCGGCGTGTAGTCGGTGGGCTGGCGCAGCAGCGCACGCAGGAAGGTATCGTTTTTGAGCGGAGCGAAGGTGGACATGGAAGAAGAGGAGGACATGGTCGGCCTGCAATGCGGTCTGACGACAATCCGGCATTATCTCATCCTCCGCGCATGGCTTCCGGCTAATTGTCGCTATCAGCGTGCGCTGATATTGATGCAGGTCGTGGCGCGCGGTTTTGCTATGATCCGATGGCTGTCGCCAGCCGGTCCTTCCAATGAACAAGAAGCGGACCGAATTCAATGCCAACGTCCCTGTCCATCATCATCCACGAGGAGCTTCCATGAAGTCCATCATCCGCACCGCCCTGCTCGCAGGCCTGGCCACCCTGTCGCTTTGCCTGACGCTGTCGGCGGCCCGTGCCGACGACGCCATCCCTGCCTCACGCCTGGACCAGGTCATCAAGGCCGGCAAGCTGCGCATCTGCATGACCGGCGACTACAAGCCCTTCACCTACTATCGCCCCGACCAGACCTTCGAAGGCATGGACGTGGAGCTCGGCCAGGCGCTGGCCAAGTCGCTGGGCGTGGAGGCGCAGTTCGTCAAGACCACCTGGAGCACCCTGATGAATGACTTCATTGCCCAGTGCGACGTGGCCATGGGCGGCGTCTCGATCACCCTCGATCGCGCCCGCCGGGCGGCCTTCTCCGAGGCTGTCATGGTGGATGGGAAAGCGCCCATCATCCGCTGTGCCGACAAGGACAAGTTCCGCAACTTCGACATGATCGACCAGCCCGGCACGCGCGCCATCGTCAACCCGGGCGGCACCAACGAGCGCTTTGCCAAGGCCCGCTACAAGAATGCGACCCTGCTCCAGCATCCGGACAACGTCACCATCTTCCAGCAGATCATCGATGGCAAAGCCGATGTCATGGTCACCGATGCCAGCGAGACCCTGTGGCAATCCAAGCTGCATCCGGAACTGTGCCCGGTGCAGCCTGACCAGCCGCTGCAGTTCGCCGAGAAGGCTTACCTGCTGCCGCGCGGCGATGTCGCCTTCAAGGCCTATGTCGATACCTGGCTGCACCTGGCCAAGGCGACCGGCGAATACCAGCGCATCTTCGACAAGTGGCTGAAGTGATCAAGTAAGCGCCGGTTGACTCGCGCCCGGCCTCAGTCGAACTTGAGATCCTTGAGTTCGGGCTTGGGGTCGGGGAAGCGCAGCTTGAGCTTCTGTAGCGTCTCCAGGACCACATTGGCCACCAGCAGGTTGCGGTGGGTCTTGGAGTCGGCCGGCACCACATACCAGGGCGCATGCAGGGTGCTGGTCTGGCGCAGCACCTCCTGGTAGCGCTGCTGGTAGGCATCCCAGAACTTGCGTTCGGCCAGGTCTTGCGGATCGAATTTCCAGTGCTTGTTGGGATCATCGATGCGCGATTGCAGGCGTGATTTCTGCTCGGCCTTGGAAATGTGCAGGAAGAATTTCAACACCACCGTTCCGGTTTCCCACAGCATGCGTTCGAAGTCGTTGATCTGGCGATAGCGGCGCTTGCACTCCTTGTCGTCGATCCAGTCGTGCACGCGGGTGATGAGCACATCCTCGTAATGGCTGCGATTGAAGACGGCAATCTCCCCCGCCACCGGTACCTGCGCATGCACGCGCCAGAGGTAATCGTGTGCCAGTTCGATGGCCGTCGGCCCCTTGAAGTTGGCGATGCGGATGCCCTGCGGATTGACGGCCGCAAAGACGTCATTGACGGTGCCATCCTTGCCGCTGGTATCCATGCCCTGCAGGATCACCAGCACCTTGTGCTTGTGGCCGGCGTAGAGCATCTGCTGCTGCAGGCCGATCTCGGCTGCCAGGCGCTGCACGGTGGCGCGGTCGGTTTCCTTGTCGCCGCTGGAGAGCGGCTTGGTGGAGGCTTCACTTTCCTTCAGGACGAACTTGGGATGGACGATGAATTGCGGGCCGATTTTCTTTGCCATGCTGTCTCGCTTTTTTCGTTATAAATCATTTCCGGTTGGGACCGGTGACGTCTTACAACACGCCGTGGGATTGGCCCATGGCGTGTTCGATCTTGATGCACTTGTCCATGACTACCTTCAGCCCGGCGGCACGGGCGCGCGCCGCCGCTTCTTCGTGGACGATGTCGAGTTGCATCCAGACGCATTCGGCGCCGATCGCAATGGCCTCCTCCACCACCGGCGGGATGTCGGCCGACTTGCGGAAGCAATCGACGATGGCGATGCGCAAGCCGTCGCTGGCCAAGGCCGCGCTGGCGTCCTGCAGGCTGGCGTGGCAGTGTTCGCCGAGGATGGTCTGGCCAGCGTACATGGGATTGACGGCCACGATGCGATAGCCCGCGGACCGCATGTAGGCCGCGACGTCGAAACTGGCGCGCTCGGGGCGATTGGAGAGACCGACCACGGCAATGATGGGCTTGCCGTGCTGGCGCGGGCTGGCCGTGGAAGAGGATGCGGAAGATGCGGGTACAGCTGGCGACATGAGGGCTCCTGTCCGGCTGGTTTGAAAGGGGCGAATGCTTTAAATGATCTGGCTGGAAGGAATTGGTTCTTTTCTTCACCATCCGGGCACTTTACCCGAGGATGGCAGTGGCCGCAGCGCCAGTGGACGCGGCATTGGGGAAGGTTTGATGCAGATTGTTTCAAAGTGCCCGAAACCGGCAGGGCTGGTCAGCTCGGCAATCACTGCGAGTCCGGGGAGCGGCCAAAGGAAGGCCGGTCTGAGCGGATCGAGCGCGCATGAAAAAAGGCAGCCGAAGCTGCCTTTTCACGTACTGCATTCCTGCGGTAATACTGTGCTGCTGTGCTGCCGTGCTACCGGACCAGGCGTGCTTCGCAAGGAAGAACGCCGCTGCCGATCAGCGCTTCTGACGCAACTTCTGGATCGCGGCCAGCTGTGCCACTGCGGCGGCCAGTTCGGCCTGGGCTGCGGCGTGGTCGATCTTGGAGTCACGGTTCACCAGCGCTTCCTCGGCCAGACGCTTGGCTTCGGCGGCCTTGGCTTCGTCCAGGTCGGCACCACGGATGGCGGTGTCGGCCAGCACGGTCACGGCGTCGGGCTGCACTTCCAGCAGACCGCCGGCCACGAACACGAATTCCTCGTGTGCCTGGCCCGCGACCTTGATACGGACAGCACCTGGCTTGATGCGCGTGATCAGCGGGGTGTGACGGGGATAGATACCCAGTTCACCCGCTTCGCCCGGCAACGCGACGAATTCTGCCTCGCCGGAGAAGATTTCCTCTTCCGCCGAGACCACGTCCACGTGAATAGTATGTGCCATGTCGTTTCCTAGTCGATGGACCGCTCCTGCGAACAGGAGCGGCGCCAATGAATCAATGTGTACTTACCTGCCGCCACCGGCCCGGGTTACGCACCCGCTGCCTGCGACGGCATGGCCAGTCTTAGTTGATCTTCTTGGCCTTTTCGATTGCTTCGTCGATGGTACCGACCATGTAGAACGCTTGTTCCGGCAGGTGGTCCAGTTCGCCGCTGGCGATCATCTTGAAGCCCTTGATCGTGTCCTTCAGCGAAACGTACTTGCCCGGGGAACCGGTGAACACTTCGGCGACGTGGAAGGGCTGCGACAGGAAACGTTGCATCTTGCGAGCACGGGCGACGATCAGCTTGTCTTCCGGTGCCAGTTCGTCCATGCCCAGAATCGCGATGATGTCGCGCAGTTCCTTGTAGCGCTGCAGGGTACCCTGGACCGCACGGGCGGTCTCGTAGTGTTCCTGGCCGACCACTTGCGGGTCCAGCTGGCGCGAGGTCGAATCCAGCGGATCGACGGCGGGGTAGATACCCAGCGAGGCGATGTCACGCGACAGAACGACGGTCGAGTCCAAGTGGGCGAAGGTGGTTGCCGGCGACGGGTCGGTCAAGTCATCCGCAGGGACGTACACGGCCTGGATCGAGGTGATCGAGCCAGTCTTGGTCGAGGTGATACGCTCTTGCAGGCGGCCCATTTCTTCGGCCAGCGTCGGCTGGTAGCCCACGGCCGAAGGCATACGGCCCAGCAGCGCGGACACTTCGGTACCGGCCAGGGTGTAACGGTAGATGTTGTCGACGAAGAACAGCACGTCCTTGCCTTCATCACGGAAACCTTCCGCAATGGTCAGGCCGGTCAGCGCCACGCGCAGACGGTTGCCCGGCGGTTCGTTCATCTGGCCGTAGACCATGGCGACCTTGGAGTTGGTCGGGTTTTCCAGGTCCACCACCTTGGCTTCTGCCATTTCGTGGTAGAAGTCGTTACCTTCACGGGTACGCTCACCAACACCGGCGAACACGGACAGACCGCTGTGCGCCTTGGCGATGTTGTTGATCAGTTCCATCATGTTCACGGTCTTGCCCACACCGGCGCCACCGAACAGACCGACCTTACCACCCTTGGCGAACGGGCAGACCAGGTCAATGACCTTGATGCCGGTTTCCAGCAGCTCTTGCGAGGGCGACAGTTCGTCGTACGCAGGGGCCTTGCGGTGGATCGAAGCGGTTTGCTCGTGCGAGACCGGACCGCATTCGTCGATCGGGTTGCCCAGCACGTCCATGATGCGACCCAGGGTCGCGGTACCGACGGGCACCGTGATCGGCTTGCCGGTGTTCGAGATGGTCAGGCCGCGGCGCAGACCGTCCGACGAACCGAGCGCAATGGTACGAACCACGCCGTCGCCCAGCTGCTGCTGGACTTCCAGGGTCAGATCCGAACCTTCCAATTTCAAGGCATCGTAAACCTTGGGCATCGCATCGCGCGGAAACTCCACGTCCACCACAGCGCCGATACACTGAACGATTTTGCCATCAGCCATTTTCGTTCCTTCAATAGATAAAATTTAAATTCTGTTTCGCTACGCTACGCCAGCTGATCAGCCGACCGCAGCCGCACCGGCGACGATTTCCGACAGCTCTTTGGTAATGGCGGCCTGGCGAGTCTTGTTGTAGACCAACTTCAACTCACCGATCACGCTACCTGCGTTGTCGCTGGCGGCCTTCATCGCGACCATGCGTGCCGATTGCTCGGAGGCCATGTTCTCGGCGACGGCTTGATAGATCAGCGCTTCGACGTAACGCACCAGCAGTTCGTCCACCACGGATTGCACATCGGGCTCATAAATGTAGTCCCAGGAGTGCGCACCCTCGTCAGCCTTGAGCTTGTCGCTGGTCAGCGGCAGCAGCTGCTGCAGGGTGGCTTCCTGCTTCATCGTGTTGATGAACTTGGTGTACACCACGTACACCGCGTCCAGCTTGCCTTCCTGGTAAGCGTCGAGCAGCACCTTGACGGGGCCGATCAGCTTTTCCAGGTGCGGCGTATCACCCAGTTGCGTCACGTTGGCGGCCACACGGGCGCCGATGCGATTCAGAAAACCCAAACCCTTGTTGCCAATGGCGACGGTTTCGATGGCCTTGCCCTGGCCTTCCAGTTCACGGAACTTGTTGGTCAACAGACGCAGCGAGTTGGTGTTCATGCCGCCGCACAGACCCTTGTCGGTCGTGACGACGATGAAACCAACGCGCTTGGCCGTATCCTGCTGGACCATGAACGGGTGCACGTACTCCGGATTGGCCTGCGACAGGTTGGCCGCAATGTTGCGGATCTTGTCGCTGTACGGGCGGGCTGCGTGCATCCGGTCCTGCGCCTTGCGCATTTTGGATGCCGCGACCATTTCCATCGCCTTGGTGATCTTCTTCGTATTTTCTACGCTCTTGATCTTGCCACGTATCTCTTTACCTGTAGCCATGAGTAAGACTCCTTATAGCTTCAGTAAGAATTAGTACGCGCCGGATTTCTTGAAGTCAGCGATGGCGGCTGCCAGGGCTGCCTCAGCATCCTTATCCAGTTGCTTGGTGTCTTCGATCTTCTTCAGCAGGTCAGCGTGGCTGGTCTTCATGAAGTTGTGCAGACCCGACTCGAAGGCCAGGATCTTCTTCACTTCGACGTCGTCCATGTAGCCCTTGTTGACGGCGAACAGGGTGACAGCCATGATCGAGATCGATTGCGGGGTGTACTGAGCCTGCTTCAGCAGTTCGGTCACGCGCGCACCGCGGTCCAGCTGCTTGCGGGTGGCTTCGTCCAGGTCGGAAGCGAACTGCGCGAAGGCAGCCAGTTCACGGTACTGTGCCAGGTCGGTACGGATACCGCCGGACAGGCCCTTGATGACCTTGGTCTGGGCAGCGCCACCGACGCGCGACACCGAAATACCGGCGTTGATCGCAGGACGGATACCGGCGTTGAACAGCGAAGTTTCCAGGAAGATCTGGCCGTCGGTGATCGAGATCACGTTGGTCGGAACGAAGGCGGAAACGTCACCAGCCTGGGTTTCGATGATCGGCAGTGCGGTCAGGGAACCGGTCTGGCCCTTGACTTCGCCGTTGGTGAACTTCTCGACGTAGTCGGCGTTCACGCGGGCAGCACGTTCCAGCAGGCGGCTGTGCAGGTAGAACACGTCGCCAGGGTAAGCTTCACGGCCCGGCGGACGGCGCAGCAGCAGCGAGACCTGACGGTAAGCCACGGCTTGCTTGGACAGATCGTCATACACGATCAGGGCGTCCTGGCCGCGGTCGCGGAAGTATTCGCCCATGGCGCAACCCGAGTAGGCCGACACGTATTGCATCGCTGCCGATTCGGAGGCGGTTGCTGCCACGACGATGGTGTATTCCATCGCGCCGTGGGCTTCCAGTGCGCGCACCACGTTCTTGACCGACGAAGCCTTCTGGCCGATCGCAACGTAGATGCAGGTCATGTTCTGACCCTTTTGATTGATGATGGCGTCGATCGCAACAGCGGTCTTGCCGGTCTGGCGGTCACCGATGATCAGCTCGCGCTGGCCACGGCCGACAGGCACCATGGAGTCGATCGACTTCAGGCCGGTCTGCATCGGCTGCGACACGGACTGACGCGCGATCACGCCCGGAGCGATCTTTTCGATCGGGGCGGTCAGCTTGGCGTTGATCGGACCCTTGCCGTCGATCGGCTGGCCCAGTGCGTTGACCACACGGCCCTTCAGTTCAGGACCGATCGGCACTTCCAGGATGCGGCCGGTGCACTTGACCAGGTCGCCTTCGGAGATGTGTTCGTATTCGCCCAGGATAACGGCGCCCACCGAGTCACGCTCCAGGTTCAGCGCCAGGCCGAAGGTGTTGCCCGGGAATTCCAGCATCTCACCTTGCATCACGTCGGACAGACCATGGATACGGCAGATACCGTCGGACACGGAAATGACCGTGCCCTGATTGCGAATCTCAGCGGTATCGCCAAGGCCTTGGATCCGGCTCTTGATCAGCTCGCTGATTTCAGATGCGTTGAGTTGCATACTAACTCCTAAAAATTGTTCTTTCGCTTAGCCAGCCAGAGGCACTTACGCGGCCAGAGCAGCTTGCAGCTGCTGCAGCTTCGCGCGCACGGAGGTATCGAACACTTCGTCGCCGACCACGACGCGCACACCGCCAATCAGACTGCTGTCGACCGTCACGGAGGGGTTCAGCTTGCGGCCGAACTTCTTCTCCAGTGCCGAGACCACATCCTTGACCTGGGCATCGCTGAGCTCAAAGGCGCTCACGATGTTGGCATCAGCCGAACCTTCCGCCGTGTTCTTGAGCACGTGGAATTGTTCGGCGATCTGCGGCAGCAGGACCAGGCGGCCGTTGTCGACCAGCGTCTTGACGAAATTCTGCGCCTCGACGGACAGCGGGGTCTTCAGGGCAGCGGCAAACACTTCTGCCAGCTTGTCATGCGATACGGAAGGGTTCTGCGCCAGGGCCTGCACCTCGGGATGCGCCGCCACCTGGGCCATCTCGTCGACGAGATCGGACCAGGCTGCCAGGCTGCCTGCCTTGGCCACACGGAACAAGGCTTCGGCGTAAGGACGAGCGATCGTTGCGAGTTCGGCCATATTACAGCTCTGTCTTCAGTTGATTCAGCAAGTCGGCGTGAGCAGCCGCATTCACTTCGCGCTTGAGGATCTGTTCCGCGCCCTTGACGGCGAGCGTTGCGACCTGGCCGCGCAGTTCTTCACGTGCCTGGTTCACTTGCTGTTGAGCGTCGGCACGGGCAGCGGCGATGATGCGGGCAGCTTCTTCAGCGGCCGTCTTCTTGGCTTCTTCAATGATCAGCTGAGCGCGCTTTTCGGCTTCGCCGATGCGCTTCTGGCCTTCATCACGTGCCGATGCCAGTTCGCCCTGGATACGCTTTTCGGCGGCGGCCAGATCGGCCTTACCGCGGTCAGCGGCTGCCAGCCCGTCCGCAATCTTCTTGGCGCGTTCATCGAGCGCCTTAATCAACGGCGGCCACACGAATTTCATCGTGAAGCCGGCGAGGATGAAGAAGACCACGAACTGTGCAATCAATGTTGCATTTAAGTTCACGGTAATTTCCTTCTCAGAATAACGAGTGCCGGAACCAATCGTCCGGCAGATGAGAATCGGCTATGAAGCGCGAATTACTTGGCGATGAACGGATTTGCGAATGCGAACAGCATGGCGATACCAACGCCGATCAGGAAGGCCGCGTCGATCAGGCCAGCCAGCAGGAACATCTTGGTTTGCAGGGTGTTCATCAGTTCAGGCTGACGTGCGGATGCTTCGAGGTACTTACCGCCCATGATCGCGATACCGATACAAGCGCCGATAGCACCCAGGCCAATGATCAAACCGCAAGCCAGAGCAACGAAAGAGACATCAGTCATGACAATTCCTTAAGAAAAGTTAAATTAAATACAAAACCAAAAAACAAACTGAAAAACAGGTACTGCAAGCCTTGTGTTAGTGCGCTTCGTGCGCCTGGCCCAGGTAAACCAGTGTCAACATCATGAAGATGAATGCTTGGAGCAACACGATCAGGATGTGGAAAATTGCCCAGATAGAACCGGCGATCACATGGCCGATGAAGCCGAATGCGGTCGCGGTCGATCCCAGCAATGCGATCAGCAGGAACAACAGTTCGCCTGCATACATGTTGCCGAACAGTCGCATGCCCAGGGACACGGTCTTGGCGGCGAATTCGATGATGTTCAGCAGCAGGTTGAACGGCGCCAGCCAGATGCCGAAGGGTGCTGCAAACAGTTCGTGGATGAAGCCGCCTGCGCCCTTGATCTTGACGCTGTAATACAGCATCAGGGCCAGCACGCCCAGGGCGATGCCCAGGGTGCCGTTGAGGTCGGCGGTGGGGACGATGCGGTGATGCATTTCACCCAGGCCGAACAGGCCCAGAATGCCGGAAGCCAGGTCCACCGGCAGGAAGTCCAGCGAGTTCATCAGGGCCACCCAGACGAACACGGTCAGCGCCACCGGGGCGATGAAGGTACGGTCGCCGTGGACGATGGCCTTGGACTGGTCTTCCACCATTTCGACGACCATCTCGACGAAGGCCTGGAAGCGGCCCGGCACGCCCGAGGTCGCCTTGCGGGCAGCCAGGAACATGAAGAAGCAGGCGATGACGCCACAGAACACGGACCAGAAGATGGTGTCCACGTTCAGGATGGAGAAATCGACGATCTTGGTCTGGTGCTGCGTGGAGAGGTGTCCGAGGTGGTGGACGATATATTCAGAGGCTGTCGGCGCGTGCTCTGCGGCTTCTACGGTCATGGTCGGTGTCTAAACAGTAAAATGAAATAACTCTTAAGCACCACGATGAAGCTCAGCAAAAATGCGAGCCAGTGAACACCGTGGTACAACCAAACGATCGCGCCCATGAGCGCAAAAGTCGTAGCAATCTTGATAAATTCCCCGAAGAAAAACGTCATCGGGTTGGTACCACCGGGTTTCTGCGCACTGACATGAAGTCGCAGTGCAAACAGGGCATTGGGAACGACACAGCAGACGCCTCCCAACAATGCGGACCAAAGCGCCGGAAGTCCGCCCAGCATCCCCGCCACCAGGGCAGCAATGACCGTGGTGAGGAGCTGCAAGAGAATGATGCGCAGCATATCTATCCAATATCGTGCATGCGCCGCACCCTTTACGAGCAGACGGCAGCTTAAAAGCCCGGCGATTATAAAGGTTCGTTTTCCGGTAAGTCAAACCTTTTGCAGCCAGATCAAGGGCTTATCTGGGGCACTTCGCGGCGAGTTGTGGCAAATAAGCAGCCACTTCGATTTTTTGCAGTGCAGCACAAAAACGCCATGGCGCGTGTTTTGTCCCCTGCCCGCTTTTTGCTCCCGACGGATCTCCCCTTCTTATCCGTTTGTTCAGATTTATGCATCTCGCAGTGAATTTGCAGAAATGCATGCACAAAAGCCGGAAAAACGCGCCGGTTTTTGAAACAGCGCTCAATTTAATCAAAAACGCCCCTCGACGCCAGAGAAATATCCCGCAAATTCAATGATTTACGGAAATTTCCGGGGCGCTCGCAAACGTTTACGCAAGGCGCTGACATTTTGTCAGGAAATCGGGAGAGGTCGGACGACCGGGCTCGCTTTCAGGGACGCATGTTGCAGCACAGCGCCGCCCCGCAAAAAAGTGAGCCCGCTCACCAGACCGGTGCAGTGGTCGGACCGTTGATGCCGTAGAAATACGGCATCGGATCAAGATCAGATCAAGCCCAGGTGCAGCCCCTTGAGCGTGGCGGCAGCCCGCGTGGAGCACTGCAGTTTGCGGAAGATGCTCTCGACGTGGGTGCGCACGGTGGAGGGACTGATCTGCATGGTGCGGGCGGCTTCCTTGTTGCTCTCGCCCAGGCTGATGCGGCGCAGCACCTCGACCTCGCGCTCGGAGAGCAAGCCCTTGCGGACCGGGAGCGGAACACCCTCTCCTGCCGCTGCGGCCAGCACCCAGCGCACCGCCTCCGGATCAACGCGGCCAAGGCGGGCCTGCTCCTGCAGCACCTCCCCGGCGGCCTGCGGCGCATACGCCTCGCGCCAGGGACGGCGGGCGCACAGCGCGGCCTGGATCGACGCGGCCGCCAGGATTCGGGCTGGCAATGCCAGCATGTCGGCGTCCAGCCCCCGGAAATAACCGCTGCCATCCAGACGTTCATATAGTTGCGAGGCCAGCGCGGCCTCATGATGCAGGCCGGGAATGAGCGCGCCGGCACGGGCGGTCCAGTAGGGTGCGAGGCGAATGCGCTCCCAGTCAGCCTGGCCCGGACGGCCCTCGCGCTCCCAGATCGTGTTGGAAACCGAAGCGCGCCCGATGCCATGGATCAAGGCGGCCCGTGCCAGCCGTTCCTGTTGCTCCACAGGCAGGCCCGCCAGCACCGCTGCCCGCTGCACCAGTTCGCTGACGCGCCTGGAGTAGCCGGTCAACCACGGCAGCTTCAGTTCGATCAGGTCGGCCACGATGCTCAGGGGAACGGCGTGCATGGGCAGGTCCACCGGTATCGCTGCCGCATCGGCCTCCTCGTCCAGCGCCGCCAGCCAGTCTGCCGCCTGCGGCAGGACGCGGCTGACCAGCTCGGCCGGATACTTGATGCCGCCGTTGCGCTGCACCGCCTCCAGGGCGAACGGGATATCGTGCGACCGTGCATGAATCTCCAGATCCCCTGCCAGGCTGGTGTAATAGACCACGGCGGGCACGGCCGCGCCCTGCAGCCGCTGCGGCACGCCGCTGCCATCGTAGTGTTCCCAGACATGGCGCAGTCCGGTCTCGACCCCGCCCGGCAAACCCAGCATGCCGGCCACGTCGCCCGCCACTTCACAGTGGATGCGGGCCAGCGGCTCGACCGTCGCAAAGTTCAGGGGATGCCCCTCGGGCAAGGCTTGCCGCAGCATGGCCTCGCGTCCGCCCACATCGTCACCCAGCAGGCTGGCAAAGCCCGCCGCATTGGCAGTGCAGCCGGACCAGCGCAGCCAGGCCACCAGCTGCGCCTGCTGGATCAGGTCGGCCGAGGCACCGTCCAGCGCGGCAATGCGGGCGGCCAGGACAGCGCACCGGCGGGACTGGTGCGGCGGCTGGCCCATGCTGAGGTCGCCGACCAGTGCCAGAACCTGCACGGCAGTGCCGGCGGCGACCAGGTGGGCGGCGGGTAGCGCGGACGTGCCGGCGTCGGGAAGGGGGGAAGCGTCGGGAAGCATCCCGACACTGTAGCGGCAAGCATCCACCGGCCGCAATCAACTCTTCGGTTAATGGGCAGGCCGGTGGCAACCGGCCACAATCGCAGCGCCTTGCCGCACGCTGGCCGGGGTCGGTCAATTGACCGATACCGGCAGCGCAGCTGCATTTCTATACTGGCCTCACTGCAACACACCCTAGCCCACGCACTCTTTGAACAGGAGAACACCATGAAATCCGCTTTCCCCCGCTTCAGCTTCAAGACCACTCTCGGCATGCTGGCTCTCGCCGCCGCCTTCACCGGCAGCAGCGCGATCGCCGCCGATGCCTCGGACAAGCCGTCGGTCGTGATCGTCCACGGTGCCTTTGCCGATGGCTCCGACTGGGCCAAGGTCATCCCGCTGCTGCAAGCCAAGGGCATCAAGGTCACCGCGGTGCAGAATCCGCTGACCTCGCTGGCCGACGACGTCGCCGCCGCCAAGCGCGCCATCGACAACCAGCCGGGCAAGGTGGTGCTGGTCGGCCACTCCTGGGGTGGCACCGTGATCACCGAGGCCGGCAATCATGAGAAGGTCGCCAGCCTGGTCTATGTCGCGGCCTTCGCACCGGACGCCGGCCAGGCCACGGGCGACCTCGGCAAGGACCTGCCGGTACCGCCGGGCATCGCCAAGCTGTCGGTGGACAAGGCCGGTTTCGCCAGCCTGCCGCCGGCCGCGCTGGCCGCTGATTTCGCCCAGGACGTGCCGGCCAGGCAGGCCGCCGTGATGGCCGCAACCCAAGGTCCGATCGCCATGAAGGCCTTCGGCGACAAGGTCGAGACCGCCGCCTGGAAGACTCGTCCCAGCTGGTACATCGTCAGCACCAAGGACCGCATGATCCAGCCCGCACTGGAGCGCAGCTTTGCCAAGCAGATCAACGCAAAGACGACCGAGCTGGCCGCCAGCCACGTGCCGCAGCAATCGCGTCCGGCCGAGGTGGCCAAGGTGATTCTGGAAGCTGTGGCAGCGACCCGGTAAGCCTCCCTCCTCAGCAAAGTTCGCCGCCGGCCCGCGCCGGCGGCGCATCTCTCATTCCCTTTCCTCCTCTTCCGCCGCTGCGCAACGGCGGGAATGAAAGAAGAAAGCCTGCCTGCTTCACCCTTGCCCGGCCGCCACGCCATGGTCTAATAGGAGCCTCGTCGACACCAACGCTGCTGCGCACATGCATTCGTCCGGGTGATCTCGGCGATATTCCTCTCCCGCATTCGAGGCTGCATGATGTCGAACTTCTGGCGTGACAAACGTGTTTTCATTACCGGGCACACCGGATTCAAGGGTGGCTGGCTGAGCCTGTGGCTGCACATGATGGGCGCGAAGGTCAGCGGCTATTCGCTGCCTGCACCGACCCATCCCAGTCTGTTTGAACTGGCCCGGCTGCACGACTGCGTGCAGACCACCACCGGCGATGTGCGCGACCCGGTGCATCTGGCGCAGACCATGGCAGCCGTGCAGCCTGACGTGGTGTTTCATCTTGCGGCCCAGGCGCTGGTGCGGGACTCCTATGCCAACCCGGTGGACAACTACGCGACCAATGTCATGGGCACCGTGCACGTGCTGGAAGCCGTACGGCACACCCCCAGCGTGCGATCCGTGGTGGTGGTCACCAGCGACAAATGCTATGAGAACCGTGAATGGCTGTGGGGCTACCGCGAAGACGATCCCATGGGCGGGCATGATCCCTACAGCAGCAGCAAGGGCATCGCCGAACTGGTGACCTCGGCCTATCGCCGCTCCTTCTTTGGCGAGCGCGATGCGGGCCGCGCCGCAATCGCCAGCGTGCGGGCCGGCAATGTGATCGGCGGCGGCGACTTCGCCGCAGATCGCCTGATCCCCGATGTCATCCGCGCCCTGCAAGCGCAGACGCCGCTGAACATTCGCCACCCTGGCGCAATCCGTCCCTGGCAATTCGTGCTGGAACCGCTGTCGGGCTATCTGCAGATTGCCAGGCTTCTTTACGAAGAAGGCCCGCGCCATGCGGAAGCCTGGAATTTCGGCCCGGCCGATGCCGATCCCCGCAACGTCGGCCAGCTCTGCGAGAGCTTCAACAAGGCGCTTCGGCAACACGACATCGCGCCGCTGGACATCCGTGTTGAATCCCAAGCCCATGCCCCGCATGAAGCCCATCTGCTGCGGCTGGATATCTCCAAGGCGCGCCAGCGCCTGAACTGGACGCCCAAACTGGAATTGACCGTCGCGCTGCAGATGACCGCGCGCTGGTACGCCGCCTACCTGAACAACGATGACCTGCGCACCCTGACCGAAGAACAGATTGAGTTTTACCAGACTCTGACATAATCACGCTGTTGCCAACTTACCAAGAGAAGCTCACATGAACATCCTCGTCACCGGCGGTGCCGGCTACATCGGTTCACATACCTGCGTGGAATTGCTCAAGGCAGGCCACGAAGTGATCGTCTTCGACAATTTCTGCAACAGCAGCCCGGAGTCGGTGGCGAGAGTGCAACAGATCACCGGCCGTTCACTGGCGCTGGTCAAGGGGGACATTCGCAACCGCGATCAGCTGGAAAGCGTGCTGCGCGAGTTCAAATGCGACGCGGTCATCCATTTCGCCGGCCTGAAAGCCGTGGGCGAGTCGGTGGAAAAGCCGCTCATGTACTACGACAACAACGTGGTCGGCACCGTGCGCCTGCTGGAGGCCATGGAAGCCACGGGCGTGAAGACCATCGTCTTCTCCTCCTCGGCGACGGTCTACGGCGACCCGCAATACCTGCCGCTGACGGAATCCCATCCGCTGTCGGCCAGCAATCCGTATGGCCGCAGCAAGATCGTCATCGAAGACATGCTGCGCGATTACCATCGCGCCCATCCGGACTGGAAGATCGCCCTGCTGCGCTACTTCAACCCGGTCGGCGCGCATGAAAGCGGCATGATCGGCGAAGATCCGGGTGGCATCCCCAACAACCTGATGCCCTATGTCGCCCAGGTCGCCGTGGGCCGCCGTGAAAAACTGAGCATCTGGGGCGGCGATTATCCGACCCCGGATGGCACCGGCGTGCGCGATTTCATCCACGTAGTCGACCTGGCGACCGGCCACCTGGCCGCCCTGCAGGCACTGACCGAACCGCAATGCTTCGCGGTCAATCTCGGTACCGGCAATGGCTACAGCGTGCTGGATGTGGTCAAGGCCTATGAAAAGGCCGCCGGCAAACCCATCCCCTACACCATCGCCGCGCGGCGCCCGGGCGATATCGCCTCCTGCTATGCCGATCCGGCCGAAGCGCGCCGCAAGCTGGGCTGGGAAGCCAGGCTGGGACTGGACGCCATGTGCGCCGACTCGTGGCGCTGGCAGCAGAACAATCCGAACGGCTTCAAGCCCTGAGCCATGAAACCCATGCGCATCCTGCTCACCGGCAGCAGCGGCCAGGTCGGCAGTGAATTCCTGCGCCGCCTGCGTGTCATGCCGGCCGGCCTCGATGTGATCGCGCCCGTGCGCGGGCATCTCGACCTCACCGACGCGGATGCGCTGCGCACGGCGGTACGCGACGCCCGGCCCGATCTGATCATCCACCCGGCCGCCTACACGGCGGTGGTCAAGGCCGAGTCCGAACCTGAGCTGGCGCGTCGCATCAACACCGACGCGCCCGCCCTCCTGGCGCAGGAGGCCGCGCGGCTGGGGGCTGCCCTGATCCACTTCTCCACCGATTACGTGTTCGACGGACAGCACCCCGGTGCCTATACGGAAGACATGCCGACCCATCCGCTGAATGTCTACGGTGCCAGCAAGCGTGACGGCGAACTGGCCATCGCCGCCAGCGGCGCAGCCCACTGGATCTTGCGGACCAGCTGGGTCTACAACCGCACGGGCAACAATTTCATGAAGACGGCCATTCGCCTGGCCCAGCAGAAGGAAAGCTATACCATCGTGGGCGACCAGTTCGGGGCACCGACCTGGGCCTCCACCATTGCGGCGGTCTGCTGCCGCATGCTGGCCGGGACCGACGGCGGGCGCGAGAAAGTTGCGGCCACCAGCGGCATCTATCACCTCACCGCGCAGGGAGCCACGTCGTGGCATCGCTATGCGCAACTGGTGGCGCGCGAGCTGATGGCGCGTGGCGTCCCGGTCAAGCTCAAGGGACTGGACCAGATCACCCCGGTACCGACCTCTTCCTACCCTACGCCGCCCGAGCGTCCGCTCAATTCACGGCTGGATTGCAGCAAGCTGGAACTGCGCTTCGGCATCACCCTGCCCGCGTGGGATGAGGACGCCACGGCCTGCCTGCAGCAGATCATCGACCACTACCAGCTCGATCAGGGCAAGCTGCTCCCTGACTGAAGACGCAGGCGGTATCGGCAGCCGGGCCGTGATGAACCTGGTCAGTGGCTGGGGACGTATTTGGTCTGGTCACCACGGGTGATGAGATTGAGCTGTCCAAAGAAACGCATGTAGCCCGGATCACCGTAGCGTGCGCGCAGTTCGCGCAGGAGCAGGTAGCTGCCCAGGCGTTCAGCGCAGAATGCCCACGCGCGGGATTGATAGCCTTCGCGGCGGGTGTCGTAGTGCTGGACGCAATACCAGGTCACGGTTTCGATCTGCTCCACGGTGCGCAGCCAGAAATCGGCAGGAAACACGCCCATCTCGATGCCGCCCATGAAGAAGGTCTTCTCGTTGAAGAACAGCTCGGCCTCGCTGCGTGCGAAGACCCCCAGCTCGGTTGCGGCAGCCGCATAGCGCAACAGATCCTCGGCGTGATGCGAGACCGCGTAATGCGACAGATAGCCGGCATCCCGGCCGCTCACCTTGAACCCGCAGGTCTTGCCAACCAGGAATTCCTGCTCGCCCGGCTCCATCATCTGCTCCAGCGACAGCCGTGCGAATTCCTTGTCGGAGACCACGTCCATCATCCAGTTGTCTTCAGCAGGCACGCCGCTGATGCGCTCGCGCGAAATGAACTTGCGGTACAGGCAAACGCCCACGCGCTTGACGTGGGGGTAGTCGCGCAGGATCAGGTTGCGCAAGGCAAAGTTGCCGAGCATGCCGGCCACGATGGGGTGATAAGGGACCCATTGGGGTGCCAGGTCGCGCAGGTTGAGCGCGCCCTCATGCTGGGCCTCGCCGAGGTAGATCGGCAGCACATGATCGGGGAATTTCACCGGCAACGGCACGTGGGTCATGCAGCCAAACACCAGCTCGCCACGCGCGGCCTGGGCCGCCGCGTTATCGGGCTGCGCCAGCGTGCGCGGTGCCAGCGTCAGCGATGGCGATGGAGATGACGCAGCGGCGAGCGGTGCCGACAGCGGCGCAGGCGGCCGGGCCGGCGCGCCACTCAACTGTCCGCTGCGCAAGCTGAAACGCTGCAGATCAGCGGCGTCACCGCTGGCCGCATAGGCGTTGCGCAAGGCTTCCAGTTCTGCCAGGTCGGCAGCAGCCACGGGCAGGGCAGCCGGCATCAGCGCCGGCGGGCAATGCCATACGCGCAGTTGCTGGTCCAGTCCCAGCACCAGGGAGCCCAGGCGTGCCGCCAGCAGCGACCGTCCGGACTCGCCGGATGCTGCCTGGCGCTGCAGTGCCGCGCGCAACTCACCCGGCTCCTGCTCGGCCATCTGGAACAGGCGTTCGGCCAGATCAAACCAGGTTTGCCAGAACGCCGGCTTGGCCGCGATGAAACCGTGCGGCACATTGTTCTGCCACTGCGGCACGAAATGCAGCGGGTCCAGTTGCAAGCCCAGCGCCTGCAGGAAACGCTTGGCCAGCGCGGCGAAACCCTCCAGGTGCTGCTCCGCCTGCAGCAGCAGGTTGAGCTGGCCACAGGCCTCCAGCGGATGCGGCATGAAGGTCCAGGCGGCGGCTTGCGGATTCGCCTCGATCAGACTGCGCACGCCAGCCGCATCCAGACCGGTCTGGCCGAGAAATGCCGACGTGACGAAGGCATAGCAAGCCTCACCATCGATAGCCTGTTCATGAAAAAAGCGGCGCATGGCCAACAGATCGCCCCAAGCGTCAGGCGCAGGGGTGAGCACGTGCTGGAAGCCTGGCGCTACCGGGACGGTCGACGGAGCGAGCTGCAACAGATGAATATGCATGTTGGCCTCCCTCACCACACCTGAAGCTGCGGCACCGCGATGGCGAAGCGGCCGCCCCACGCACGGATCTCGGCCAGCTGCTGCGCGACCTCGTCCTTGATGTTCCAGGGCAGGATCAGCACCACGTCCGGTTTTTCGTCGAGCAGGCGCTGCGGGGAAACGATGGGAATATGACTGCCTGGCATGTACTTGTCCTGCTTGGAAGGTGCAGCATCGGCGACCATGGCCAGCAGATCGGGATGCACGCCGGAATAATTGAGCAGCGTGTTGCCTTTGGCAGCGGCGCCATAGGCCAGCACCTTCTTGCCGGCGCGCTTCTGCTCCAACAGGAAGGACAGCAACTGCAACTTGATCTCTTCGGCACGCGCCTGGAACCCTGCATAGCCCTCGATGCGCTCCAGCCCGGCCTCCCGCTCACGTGCCAGCATGGCCTGCACGGCCGGCGTGGCGGCGATGGCGGCATCGGCATGGCAGGCATAGATGCGCAGGCTGCCACCGTGGGTCGGCAGCTCCTCGACGTCGTAGACGCGCAGCCCCTGCGATTGCATCACGCGCTGTACCGCCACCAGCGAGAGATAGGAGAAATGCTCGTGGTAGACGGTATCGAACTGTGCCTGAGCGATCAGGTTCAACAGGTGGGGACACTCGACCGTCACCGTCCCTTGCGGTGCCAGCAGGGCACGCATGCCGCCAACGAAATCATTGATGTCCGGGACATGCGCCAGCACGTTGTTGGCGGCAATCAGGTCTGCAGCACCGTGGCTCTCGCGCAGCCGCTGGCCAAGTGCCACGCCGAAAAATTCCTCGACGATCGCAATGCCCCTGGCACGCGCGGCGTCAGCCGTGCTGGTGGTGGGCTCCACGCCCAAGCAGGGGATGCCCTTCTGCTGCACGTACTGCAGGAGATACCCATCATTGGCGGCCAGTTCGACCACCAGGGATTGCGCGTTCAGGTTCAGGCGTGCCGCAATCATGTCCACATAGCGCGCGGCATGCGCCAGCCAGGTGCTTGAGGTGGATGAGAAGTAGGCGTAATCGGTGGCAAAGAGCTGGTCGTAGTGCGTGTAATCCTCGGTCTGGACCAGCCAGCACTGGCGGCACACCATCACCTTGAGCGGATAGGTGGTTTCAGGACGACGCAGATCCTCGGCCCTCAGATAAGCGTTGGAGGGCGGTGAGAAACCCAGGTCGAGGAATGTGTCATGCAGTTCGGTCTGGCAGTGGCGGCATTTCATAGCGGTATTCCATCGAAATCGGGAGCCAGCAGCGGATGCTGGAGGTCGCGTGGCGACAGGTTCTGCGGCGGCAGCGGCCAGGCAATGGCCACGCGTGGATCATCATGGCGCACACCGCCTTCGGCATGCGGGACATAGGGAGCAGTATGCAGGTAGAGCAGCGAGCTGCCCGCTTCCAGGACCTGGAAACCGTGCGCACAGCCTTCCGGCACCAGCAGCGCGCGGTCGTCACCGGCCGCCAGCTCGACGCCGCGCCACTGCAGGAAGGTGGGCGAGCCCTTGCGCAAGTCCAGCACCACATCGAAGACGCGGCCTGCCAGGCAGCGAATCAGTTTCTTTTCCGCGTGGGGCGCATGCTGGAAGTGCATGCCGCGTACGCTGCCGGGCTCGGCCGTGAACGAATTGTTGACCTGCACGATGCGGCTGCCCTGCAATACCGGTACCAGTTCCTCGTCGCAGAACCAGCGCGCGAAGCTGCCGCGCGCGTCACCGCGTCGCACACTGGACACCACCGCCGCCCCCGCGATTCCGGTGGGCGTGATCTGCAGGTTCATGCGCACTCCCCGCGCCCGCAGGACGGGCTCAGCTCCAGGTCTTCCATCGTGCCTGGTCCTGGTCCCACATCTGGTTGAGCTGGATCTTGTCGCGCAGGGTGTCCATGCATTTCCAGAATCCGTGGTGCGGCCAGTTCAGCAGCCTTCCATCCCCTGCGATCTGCTCCAGCGGGGCGCGTTCGAAGATGGTGCCCTCGCCTTCCTTGAGGTAATCGAACACGCCCTGGCGACATACCATGAAGCCGCCGTTGATCCAGCCCAGGTCTCCCGGCGGCTTCTCGCGGAAATCGCGGATGAAGCCGGCCTCATCGGTCTGCACCATGCCGAAACGCGCCTCGGGCTGCACCGTGGTCATGGTCACCAGTGCCTGGGGATTGGCCTGGTGATGCGCCACCAGAGCGGTCACGTCGACATCGGAAACGCCATCGCCATAGGTGAGCATGAAATCGCCCTCCTTGAGATAGTCGCGGGCGGCCAGCAAACGGCCACCCGTCTGGGTCGACAGGCCGGTTTCCACCAGCGTCACTTTCCACGGCTCGGATTTGTTGCGATGGACTTCCACCCGGTTGTCGGCCAGATCGATGGTGACATCGCCCTGATGCAGAAAGTAGTTGGCGAAAAATTCCTTGATCAGGTAACCCTTGTAGCCCAGCAGGATCACGAACTCATTGAAGCCGTGCTGCGAATAACCCTTCATGATGTGCCACAGGATGGGCTTGCCACCGATCTCCACCATCGGTTTCGGACGCACATCGGTTTCTTCCCCAAGCCGCGTACCCAGACCGCCGGCGAGAATGACGACTTTCAATTTGTACCCCTAGATGAGTGATGATCCGTCAGCCATGAAAGTATTGCATCCAAAGCAACACTCTCACCAAAGATGCCTATGTTACCGGCTTTGCCAGCGGGAACAACCGTGGGTCTGGGCGGTTTATCGAGGCCAATTTGGCTTTTTGCAGTCCGCCGCAGCAGCCGGCCATGCGAGGATTTGTCGCCCTCTTTGCCGCCAATTCAGACCATTCCCCGCAAAAGTGCGCTGCTATACTGCCCCGATTGCATGAGGTCTGCCCTGCAGGGGGCGCAGCGCCTGGATGCCGCCGCCGGGGCCAGGAAGCCGGGGCGCTGTCCGTTGCGCAGATCATCGAGCCACCCAGAGACAGACCACCGAGTAGCATATGAGACCAGATTTGTTCGCCCGGCTGCACTCCCCCTACTACATCTTTGCGCCCGCCTTCTCCACCCAATCGGAAGAAGCCCTGCTGCTGCATCGCCTCTGCCACGCGCTGAACCTGTGGGGCGAAGAAGCCTATGTCACCGAAGAAGGCAGCACCGCCCTGCGCACGCCGCGACTGACGCAAGAGCTCATCAACGCCCACCTGGCGGCCGGACGCAATCCCATCGTGATCTACGCCGGCAGCGTGGCCGGCAATCCCCTGTCCGCAGTGAACGTGGTGCGTTTCCTGCTCAAGCCTGGACAGGCCGCGCTGGCCGGCGAATTGCCATTGGCCTGGCAGCCCGGACTCGGTGGCGGCGTGCAACTGCTGGAATTGCCGCTGCTACCAGCGGCGGACCAGGCAGCCCGCCGCGACCTGGTGGCGGGGCAGTTGGACGACTTCATCCTGGCCAGCCAGCGGCGCTTCAACGCGCCTCCTGCAGCGCCGGCCTTTGCGCCCGCACCGGCCCCGACGCGCCGCAAGAAACGGCTGGTGGTGTATTCGGTGGAATCGACCTGGAGCCCTTGCCCGCAGATCCGCCTGATCCGTCCCTTCGCCCATCTGCAGGACGAGTGGGAACTGGTCTGGGGTATCCAGAATGGCCAGCTGCAGAGCAATTACCTGGCCGATGCCGACCTGATACTGCTGCATCGCTACACCCCCGGCCTGATGTCGCTGGACGTGCTGCGCACCATCTTCAGTTCCAAGGTTCCCATCATCTACGAGTCCGACGACCTGCTCAACGAGATTCCGGCCGACCATCCTGAAGCCCAGCAAGGCGCGGCCTGGAAGACCGGCATCGAGTTCGCGGTGCGGCATGCGAAGGCCGTCGTGGTCTCCACCGAATTCCTCGCCGCCAAGTACCGCGAGCTCAATGCGGCGGTCCACGTCCTGCCCAACTACATCGATTTCGATCTGTTCTACCGTCCGGTTCCCCAGTCCACCGCCCCCGACGGACGCATCAACATCGGGCTGCTGGGCTCTTCCATCCAGCCCTCCAATTTCGCGCTGGTCGACCAGGCCTTGCGCGCCCTGGTGGAGCGCTACGGTACGCGCCTGCACATCGACTTCGTCGGCTGGGAGTGCCCGCAGGGCTGGGCCGGCCATCCGCTGACGACCTTCCATACCTTCGTGCATCAGTACGTGGACTATGCGGCGCAATTGCGCCAGTGGAACTGGGATATTGCGCTGATCCCGCTGGCCAGCGACGAATACAATCAATGCAAGAGCTACATCAAGTGGCTCGATTACTCGGCGGCCGGTATCGCCTCCGTCTTCAGCGACGTCTCCGTGTACAGCCAGGTCGTCACGCATGAGGTCACCGGACTGTTGATGCCCAATTCAAGCCAGGCATGGCTGGACGCCATCACGCAACTGATCGAATCGCCCGGGAAGCGCCACGCCTTGGCCGCCGCCGGGCAGAAGGAAGTGCGTGAAGGCTTCGACCTGGCCGCCAAGGCCGCCCACTATCACGATGTCTACAGCCGTTGCCTGGCCCCCTGATGACCATGAACAAGCACATCCTGCAGATCCACTACGACGAAGCCAGCCGCCGCATGCTGGATCCCGGCTTCACGCCGCTTGAGATCGTCGGCAATCCCCGGCCTGACTGGCGCGAGTACTGGGGCATCCGCAATTATTTCCTGAACACGGCGCTCAATGAGGACGATTACTACGGTTTCCTCTCTCCGCTGTTCTTCGACAAGACGCGCATGAACGCGCAGCAGGTGCACGCCTTCATGGACAGCCGCCTTGGCGCGGATGTGTACACGTTCTCGCCGTCGATGTCGGATGCCTCGGCCTACCTGAGCGTCTTCGAACAGGGCGCCCGGCGCCATCCCGGCATCGTTCCGGTCGCGCAGGCGCTGATGGCCGACATCGGACTGGAAGTGAACCTGCAATCGCTGATCAACAATTTCCGCTCCACCGCGTACTGCAATTACATCATTGCCAAGCCCGTGTTCTGGGACAAGTGGTTCGCCATCAACGAGCACATGTTCGCCCTGGCGGAGGCCAATGCCACGCCACTGGCGCGCAAGCTCAACGAAGTCACCGACTATGGCAAGAGTACGGTGCAGATGAAGGTTTTCATCATGGAGCGCATCGGTTCGCTGGTGATGGCGCTCATGCCCGAACTGCAGGTGACGAATCTGAACATTGCCGCCATGCGCTTCGGTGACCCGCTGTTCTATCCCTGCCGCGACGAGATGGTGATCCTGGATGCGCTCAAGACTGCCTACCTGCATTCGGCCGACCAGGCTTACCTCGATCGTTTCCACGCCCTGCGCCACGACCTGCTGCGGCGCTGCGATCCCGAGTACCGACAGGATCGCCCGGCCAGCTTCTTCTGATCCTACACCGGACGCCGCGCCGGCGCGGCGGCCATCCGGCCATTCAAGTTTTGCCCTTTCCTTCCGTAGATGAACGCATCGGTGCGGGCTTGCCTACCTGCGCGCGGGCGATCCTTCAATGACGTCCATGCGATAAATAGGGGGCAAGTTTCCTCGCTTATGTGGCCGTCGTCCGCCTGCCCAAGCTGTCAAGATGCAAGCATGGGCAAGACTCTCTGTGATATTTCTCCAGGGAAATTTCCTGCGCTGCAAGCGCACGGTACGGCCTCGGCCGAGGTATCCGCAGCCGCCGGCCTGATCCGCTTTGGCCAGCCATGGCGCGATCACCACTGACAGTTTTTACATTAGGGAATCACGCGTAGATATGAATATTCTGGTCACCGGCGGCTGCGGCTACAAAGGCAGCGTTCTCGTCCCCAAACTGCTGGCGCGCGGCTACAAGGTGCATGTGCTGGACATCATGTGGTTCGGCAATTATCTGGCCCCCCACCCCAACCTGACCGTGACCGAAGGTGACGTGCGCAACATCGACCAGATCAATCTGGACGGTGTCGACACGATCATTCACCTGTCGTCGGTCGCCAACGATCCCTGCGGTGATCTCGATCCCAAGCTGACCTGGGAGGTCAGCGCACTGGCCACCATGCAACTGGCCGACAAGGCCGTGCGCAAGGGTGTCAAACAATTCATTTACGCTTCTTCCGGCAGCGTCTACGGCGTCAAGGAAGAGCTGCAGGTCACCGAAGACCTCGAACTGAAGCCGATCTCCGAATACAACAAGACCAAGATGGTCTCCGAGCCGGTGCTGCTGAGCTACAAGGACCGCATGATCGTCCAGATCGTGCGTCCGGCCACCGTGTGCGGCTACTCGCCGCGCATGCGCCTGGACGTGTCGGTGAACCTGCTGACGATGCAGGCGCTGGCCAAGGGCAAGATCACCGTGTTCGGCGGCACCCAGGTGCGTCCGAACATCCATATCGATGACATCACCGATGTCTACCTGCACCTGATCGATCATCCGGAAATCACCGGCGTCTACAACGCCGGCTTCGAGAACATCTCCATCCTGGACATCGCGCGCATGGTGGCCAAGCACATCCCGGTGGACATCGTGGTGACCGAATCGAACGATCCGCGCTCTTACCGCGTGAATTCGGACAAGCTGCTGGCCACCGGTTTCAAGCCGTCCAAGTCGGTCGAGACCGCCATCACCGAGATCATCGAGAAGTACCGCAGCGGCGTGCTCAAGGATGAGGACCGCTATTACAACCTGAAGTGGATGGAGCAGACCGTACTGTCTCCCAAGGCGGCATGAGCCCGGCACCGGTTTCGCTGACGGCGTTCCAGGATTACGCCACCCGCCTGCAGGCGGTACTGGCAGGTTCGGACTGGAATGGCGTGGGCCGCCTGGCGCAGGCCATGCAGGAATGCTGGCTCAAGGGCCGCCAGGTCTTTCTGTGCGGCAATGGCGGCAGCGCCGGCAATGCCATCCACCTGGCCAATGATTTCCTGTACGGCATCGCCAAACGCACGGGCGGCGGCATGCGGGTCTCGGCGCTGTCGGCCAATGCCGCCGTGCTGACCTGCCTGGCCAACGACATCGGCTACGACCACATCTACTCCGAGCAGCTGGCCGTGCAGGCGCAACCGGGCGATCTGCTGATCGTGCTGTCGGGCAGCGGCAATTCGGGCAACATCCTGCGTGCGCTGGAACAGGCCAGGAAGATGGACGTGCTTTCCTGCGCCATCCTCGGCTACAGCGGCGGCAAGGCCAAGGACCTGTGCGACATCCCGGTCCACTTTGCGGTGGATGACATGCAGATCGCCGAGGACATGCAGGTGATCGTGGGGCATATGGTCATGCAGTGGCTGTACGAAAACAAACCCGCAGTGGAATGAACATGTCGGCAAAATATCTCATCATCGGCAGCAACTCGTTTTCCGGTGCCAGCTTCGTGGATTACCTGCTGCGCAACGGCAACGACGTCATCGGCGTGAGCCGTTCACAGGAGCCGCATCGCGCGTTCCTGCCTTATCGCTGGTCCGAGCATCAGGCCGCATTCACGTTCTACCCGTATGACCTCAACAAGGACCTGGCCGCGCTGACCGAATTGATTCAGCGCGAGAAGCCCGCCATCGTGGTCAACTTCGCCGCGCAAAGCATGGTCGCCGAAAGCTGGAAGAATCCGGAACACTGGTTCGAGACCAACGTCATGGCGACCATCCGCCTGCACGAAGTGCTGCGCCAGTGCGACTTCCTGGACAAGTACGTGCACATCACCACACCCGAGGTGTATGGCAGTACCGATGGCTTCATCAAGGAAGACACGCCGTTCAACCCGAGCACGCCCTATGCGGTGTCCCGCGCGGCGGCCGACATGAGCCTGAAGACCTACTTCGATGCCTACGGTTTCCCGGTAGTGTTCACCCGGGCCGCCAACGTCTACGGTCCGGGCCAGCAGTTGTATCGCATCATTCCGCGCACCATCCTCTCGGTGCTGACCGGGAAGAAACTGCAGCTGCATGGCGGTGGACTCTCGCGCCGCTCCTTCATCCACATGCGCGATGTATCGAGCGCCACCCACGCCATCGCCACGCGCGGTATCAATGGCCAGACCTACCACATCTCCACCGACGAGATCGTCAGCGTGCGCGAACTGGTCGAGCGCATCTGCGCCAAGCTGGACGTGGATTTTGCGGCGAACGTCGAGATCGTCGGCGAGCGCCTGGGCAAGGATGCCGCCTACATGTTGGATAGCAGCAAGCTGCGCCAGAGCCTGGACTGGAACGTGAAAGTCTCGCTCGACGAAGGACTGGATGAATGCGTCAGCTGGGTCCGGCAGAACCTGGACGCCATGCAGGCCATGGAATGGAACTACGTCCACAAGCCCTGAGCCGCACTGATGTGCAGCCTCGGCGAATGCCGCATCGTTTTGCTGCCCGTTTGAAAGAACGGGCATTGCTTTTGGATAGATCGTTATGGCCCAAGACATTACCGCGCTGAAGAAAACAGCCAGCCAGCTGCGTGGCCGCATCATCGAGAATGCGCACCGCACCCAGACACCGCACCTGGGCTCCTGCCTTTCCTGCGTGGACATCCTCACGGCGGCTTATTTCGGTACGCTGCGCATTGATCCTTCCAGGCCGGCCGACCCGCTGCGGGACCGTTTCATCCTCAGCAAGGGGCACGGCGCTGCCGCACTGTTTCAGGTGCTGGCCTTGCGCGGCTTCTACCCGATCTCGATGCTGGACGACTATGGCAAGGACGGTGGCATCTTCGCCGAACACCCCCCGACGCCTGATCACTTGCCCGGTATCGAGGCCGCTACCGGCTCGCTCGGCCATGGTCTGCCGATCGGCCTGGGCATGGCCCTGGCCGGTCGCATCCAGCAACAGCGCTATGACGTCACGGTGCTGCTGGGTGACGGCGAATGCAATGAAGGTTCGGTCTGGGAAGCCGCCATGATGGCCGCGGCCCAGCGTACCGGCAACCTGATGGTGCTGGTCGACTTCAACAAGTGGCAGGCCACCGGCCGCAGCGAGGAAGTGCTGGCTTTGAATCCGCTGGTGGACAAGTGGCGCGCCTTCGGCTGGGATGCGATGGAGATCGATGGGCACGACATGGCGACCCTGGTCGAGATCATGGGACGCCCGCGCGCACCCGAAGGAAAACCCATTGCCGTGGTGGCACACACCGTCAAGGGCAAAGGCGTCTCCTTCATGGAAGACGACAACAACTGGCACTACCGGATTCCCAATGCCGACGAAGTGGCCGCTGCCTATCAGGAACTGGGAGCTCAGGCATGAGAAACGCATTTGCAGATGAGATCACCAAACTGGGTAGCAGTGATCCGCGCGTGGTGCTGCTCTCGGGCGACATCGGCAACAAGCTGTTCGACAAGTTCAAGGCCGCCAACGGCACGCGCTTCCTCAACTGCGGCATCGCCGAAGCCAACATGATGGGCGTGGCCGCCGGCATGGCACTGTCCGGCTTGCGGCCCGTGATCTACACCATCACGCCGTTCACCACCACCCGCTGCTTCGAGCAGATCCGCGTAGATGCCTGCTATCACAACGTCCCGGTGATCATCGTGGGGACCGGCTCCGGACTGTCCTATGCCGAACTGGGGCCGACCCATCATTCCTGCGAAGACCTGGCGATCATGCGGGTACTGCCCAACATGACAGTGCTCGCGCCGGCCGACGAAGTCGAGCTGCGCCAGTGCCTGCGTGCTGCGCTCAAGCTTGATGGCCCGGTCTACATCCGCATCGGAAAGAAAGGCGAGCAGATCGTTCCCAAGCAGGACGAGCACTTCGAGATCGGCCGCACCATCAATGTGCGCAGCGGCAGCGATGTCTGCCTGATCGGTGCCGGTACCTTGCTGCCCACCGTGATGGCGGCAGCCGATTTGCTGCAGGCACGCGGGATCTCGGCGCGCGTGGAGAGCTTCCACACCATCAAGCCGCTCGATGAAGCCAGCCTGGAGCAGGCGTTCGCGGGATACGCGGTGGTGGGCGTGGTGGAAGAACACAGCCGCATCGGCGGCCTGGGCGGTGCCATTGCAGAATGGCTGGCGCGGCAGGAGCCCATGAAGGGGCGTCTGCTTGGCTTCGGCGTGGACGACAGCTTCATGCACGAGATCGGCTCGCAGGAGTATGCACGCGCCAAGTACGGACTGACCGCCGACAACATCGCCGCCAAGGTGGAGGCTGCGTTCCGGAAGACGGCAGGCTGAGATGCGCATCGGACTGGATTTCGACAACACCATCGTCACCTACGACTCGCTGTTCCACAAGGTGGCAACCGAGCAGGGACTGGTCCCGGCGAGCTTGCCGGTCTCCAAGCTCGCCGTGCGCGACTACCTGCGCGAGGCAGGCCAGGATGCCGTCTTCACCGAACTGCAGGGCGATGTCTACGGCGCCCGCATGGGCGAGGCCGAAGCCTTTGCGGGCGTGTTCGACTTCATCCGTCAGGCTTCTGCGCGGGGTGCCGAACTGCTGATCATCAGCCACAAGACCCGCTATCCCTTCAAAGGTCCGCAACACGATCTGCATGCGGCGGCCACCGGCTGGATTGACGGCACGCTGCGCGCAGCCACCGGGAACGACGCCGTGCAGGCCGTGTATTTCGAGCCGACCAGGGAGGCCAAGATCGCGCGCATCGCCGACTGCGGCTGCGATTACTTCATCGACGATCTGCCCGAGATCCTGCGCATGCCGGGATTCCCGCCGCAGACGGTGCGCCTGCTGTTCGATCCCGAGGGCAATCATGCTGCCACATCGGAATTCACGCGACTCAGTGGATGGCCGGGGATCCGGGCCTTCTTCGAGGAACGATGGTGAACACCGGGCTGCAAGCCACCATCACGGCCTTGCTGACACAGTCGGGACTGGATGCTGGCGACCTGCGCCTCACTGCGCTCGACGGCGGCGGCAACAACCGCGTCTATGCCGTCGACACGGCGGGTGGCCGCTATCTGGCCAAGGCCTATTTCAGCGATGCTGCCGATACCCGCGACCGCCTGGGAGCGGAGTACCGTTTCCTGCGCTACGCCGGCAAGCTCGGCTTGCGCTGCGTTCCGCGCGCGCTGGCCTGCGACCTCCAACAGCGGGTCGGCCTTTACGAATACGTCCATGGCGAGAAGATCGTCGCAGCACGACTGACATCGGCCCATGTCATGGACGCCGCACAATTTCTGCACGCCCTCAATGCGGCGCGGCACGACGGTCACGATCTGCCGCCGGCCTCCGAAGCCTGTTTCGATCTGACGCAACACCTGACCAGCGTCGACCGGCGCATCGCGCGCCTGCAGGCCCTCGTCCCCGGCGATGCAGTGGACGCACAAGCGCAGGCACTGATCAGCGAGATGGCGGCAGTCTGGCAGCGCCACCGTGCACGGCTGGTTGCCGAGGGTCTGCCAGTGCTGTTGGAGGCGGACCGTTGCATATCGCCTTCCGACTTCGGCTTTCACAACGTCCTGCTGCGACCTGATGGCCAGTTGTGCTTCATCGATTTTGAATACGCCGGGTGGGATGATCCGGCCAAGATGATCGGTGACTTCTTTTGCCAGCCCGCCGTCCCGGTACCCTTTGGCGACTTCGAGGATTTTGCCGGCCAGGCACTGGCCTGGTCCGAGCGGGCCAGCTCCCTGCGTGAGCGCTCCCTGCAACTGCTGCCGGTGATGCAGGCCAAATGGTGCTGCATCATGCTCAACGAATTCCTGCCCGAGGCCGCGCGGCGACGGCAGTTTGCCGATGCCTCGATTTCAGTGGAGCAGCGCAAGCGCACCCAGCTCGACAAGGCGCGACAATTTTTCCAATCCAGACTGGTATAAGACATGGCCTACATCGACTTCCTCAGCTCCGTTCACAAAAGCACCCAGCGCGATTATCTGGCGCGCGTGAACGACCCTGAATTCCCCAAGCCCAAGGCGGCCGAGCTGGCCAAGCAATGGGGATTCGACTACTGGGACGGCGATCGCCGCATCTGCTACGGCGGCTATCGCTACATGCCGGGCCGCTGGGCACCGGTGGCGCAGGCGATGATCGACCACTATGGCCTGAAGGCGGGCGACAAGGTGCTCGACGTGGGATGCGGCAAGGGATTTCTGCTGTACGAGATGTCGCTGCTGGTCCCCGGCCTGGAAATCCATGGCATCGACATTTCTCCGTATGCGCTGGAGCATGCCAAGGAAGAGATCCGCGATCGCCTGCTGTTGGGCAATGCCACCAGCCTGCCCTTCCCTGACCAATATTTCGATTTCGTCTTTTCCATCACCACGCTGCACAACCTGCACAACTACGATCTGGACAAGGCCTTGCGGGAAATGGAGCGGGTCGGCAAGCAGAAGTATGTTTGCGTAGAGTCATATCGCAACGAAACCGAAAAGGCTAACCTGCTGTACTGGCAGGTCACCTGCGAAGCCTTCTGTACCCCCGAAGAATGGGACTGGTGGTTCCGCCAGACCGGCTATACCGGCGACCATTCCCTCATCTATTTCGAGTGAACACCATGAGCATTCCCAAGACCATGCGTGCGGCCATCCTGGCCGAACTGCAACAGCCGCTGATCATCGATGAGGTCGAACTGCCGCCGCAGCTCGACGTCGGACAAGTGCTGGTGAAGATCGGTGTCAGCGGCGTATGCGGCTCGCAGCTCGGTGAAATCGACGGTGCCAAGGGCGAGGACAAGTACCTGCCGCACCTGCTCGGCCACGAGGCCTCGGGCATCGTGGAGGAAGTCGGTCCCGGCGTGCGTTTCGTCAAGCCGGGCGACCGTGTGGTATTGCACTGGCGCAAGAGCCAGGGTATCGAATCGCTTCCGCCCAAGTACACCTGGCGCGGCAAGCCGCTCAACGCCGGCCTGATCGCGACCTTCAACGAATATGCCATCGTGTCGGAGAATCGCGTCACCCGTATCGATCCGTCCAGCGACATGGACGTCGCTGCGCTGTTCGGGTGTGCGGTCACCACGGGCTTCGGTGTGGCAGAGAACAATGCGGACATCCGTTTGGGTGAATCGGTGGTGGTCTTCGGTGCCGGCGGCGTCGGCCTGAACATCATCCAGGCAGCCTCGCTGCGCTCGGCCTATCCCATCATTGCGGTCGATCTGCACGAAGGCCGGCTGGCGCTGGCCAAACAGGTCGGTGCGACGCACCTGATCAATGCCAGCCAGGTCGATGCACGCACAGCGCTGCTGGAGCTGACGGGCAAGCAGGGCATCGACGTCTTCATCGACAACACCGGACAGCCGTCCATCATCGAGATGGGCTATGAGCTGACCAAGGCGCAGGGACGCGTGGTTCTGGTGGGGGTGCCGCGTGCCGGCCGCAACATCAGCATCTACTCGCTGCCGCTGCACTTCGAGAAGACCATCAGTGGCTCGCATGGCGGCGAGGCCGTGCCGCATGTCGACATTCCCCGCTATACCAGGCTGCTTGATGCCGGCCTCATCCAGCTCAAGCCGCTCATCACCGAGCACTTCAAGCTGGACGACATCAACGTCGCCATCCAGCGCATGCGCAGCGGTGCCATGTCGGGCCGCTGCCTGATCCGCATGCACGACTGACCCAGCGCGAGCACGCCATGACTGCACTGAACCTGAAGCACAAGATTTTCGACACGCCCGGCTACTCCAGCGATGTCCGGCTCACGCCTGAGGAGCTGGAGGTGTTTCGCGCGGCCATCACCGAGCAGTGGCTCGACGTGATCGGTAGGGCGCATCCGGAGCTGGTGGCGCAATTCAGGGAAGTGGGCATCGCGCGTTATCACGAGCTGTCCCATCTGCTAAAGCACGAATCACTCTGGCCCAAGCAGCATCGCTGCCTGCCGCTGCACAGTTGCCAGCAGATTCGCGGACTGCCGTTCCTTCAGACCATCCGTGCGGAGATGGGCGAGTTTGCCATCTCCGATGTCTTCTATGGGGATACCCACGAGGCCGGACGCGAAGAGATCTACTGGAGACTGGTACGCCCGAATGCGCCACGCGACATCGGCGGCATGCACGCCGACAAGTGGTTTCACGATGTCATGGGCATGGACGATCGCGCCTTCGCGGCACAGGCGGAGACCGTCAAGATCTGGATTCCGATCTATTCACAGCCAGGGCGCAACGGGCTCATGATCGTGCCCGATTCGCATCGCCGCCAGTATCGCTACCACGGCGAACCCGGTGCCGGAGGCATGAAGCCCATCATCGATGAAGATCCTGCGACACTGGGTGCGCAGCTGATGCTCACGGAGCCCGGCAACATGCTCATCTTCAACGAAGGCATTCTGCATGGGGGGGCGGTCAATCTGGGAGACCAGACCCGCGTGAGCGTGGAGATCACGCTGGTCTTCCCGCAACGGATGACGAAAAACTGACCGCCGTCCGCCAGCGCTGATCAGCGACCGGCGTCGAACATGTCGATGAAAGCGCCGATGGTCCCGTTGACCTTCTCTTCCGAGACATGCCATGCGGCGCCATCATCGGCCGCATAGAAGTTGCTGGCATTGGAGCCGCCCCAGCGGAAGACCTCGAAGGAGGGCCAGTAAAGCACATTGTTCAGGCCGGATTGGTGCACCACCTGATGCGCCACCAGGCGCATGGTGCTCTTGGACAGGCAGTCGGCCACGACGCAGGATTCAAATTCAAACGACGCAATCAGCGGCACCGGCGAGACCGTGATCACCACTTTGGCGTGCGGAGCCAGCTTGCGCACGAAGTTGATCAGGTACAGGACGTTGTCCACGTTCTCCTGCACGGTGGTCGTCCGGTATTCGTACTTCTCGCCCAGCACGCGGGAGTTCAGCGCGGTCGGGCGCGGCAGCACGAAAGCGCCGGTGGTCTTGTCGAAGAAAGCCGGTGCCACCCCGAGCGTAAGGATGAAGACATCCGAGTTGCGAATCTTCTCCAGCGTGCTGTCGGCACTCCAGCCCGGCGGCAGCAGTTCCTGGATACGCTCACTCACCGCCACATCGGTCTTGCCGGTGCTGAGCCAATCGACAAAGGCGCGATTGGCGAAGGTGGTGTTGATGTACTCCGAGATTTCCATGTGGGTGCTGTTGTAGCCGCTCTTGTTCAGGGCGGCGGAAATGTTGCGCGCAAAGCAGGAACCCATGGTGAAGAAGCGCGTGGCACGGCTGATGAATTTCTCTTCGTTGCGCAGATCGAAGGCGATGTGTTTCTTGATCAGCGCAGGCAGGTCGCCGACGAAATCCTCGGTGAGCGGATAGCGTCCGATTTTCTTGCGTTTCGGGCTCGCTGCCTCGGCTTGCTGGGCCAGCGCAGCCTTGCCAAGCTTGATGGTTTCGCGATTGGTATCGGTATCGTAGACGGCCGGGTCCAGCGCGATGGCTTTTTCCAGTGCGGCAATCGAGTCCGCCAGGTTGTTGGCTACATTGTTGATGTGCGAGAGACTTTCGCTGAGATGGTAGTAGTCCGCAGCACTATTGGACATGGCGACCAGCCTGCGATACAGGTCGGCGGCCTTTTCCTGTGGGCCGACATAGCTGCAGCGCTGTGCGGCAAAGCGCACCAGCGCGCAGTTGGCCTCGGTGCCGTTGTCGAACAGAGCGGGAAAATCCTCCAGGATGGACACTGCCGCATCCCGTGCGGCGGCCAGCTGTTTGTGCGACCCGTCATCAATCAGCTGCGCATGGATGAAACGCGCGTTGAGATCACTCTTTTCCTCGGCCAGCCTGGCGAAGCAGGCAATGGCATCGCTGCGGCGGTTTTCCCGAATGAATTGAGCGCCGGCGGCGAGCAGGTCCTCACGCTTGCCGTGCTCGATCAGGTGGGTCACGATGGGGTCAAGGTTGGAGGCTGATGAGTTCATGATGGCTTCGCTGAAGTGGGGTTGCTCACGTACTGCTTGCACGCGGGCCTGAATGCACCGGGCCTGCCTATCGCCGCAGGCCCGCTGTCGTCGTCACGCAGCGAGCATGCAGAACCGGAGGCTCGCCGCACGTGTGGTTCTGGTGCGACTGATTTTACACAGGTTCAGTTGCGCTCTGGACGGCTGTAAATGCAGGAAAAAGGGGGGTTATTCCCGCGTTGAACTGCCGTAACAGGCTGTTCAGCCCCCACGCTGGCGGCGCAGCGCTGCGCCAAATCAAGAGCTAGCCCCCCTTTCCGCCGGTTATTCCCTGCTTTGGCGTGATATTGGCCCATTATCATCTGTCACATCCGGAAAAGGCGGCTCCGCCGCACAGAACGCGCCAGAGAAATCATCCAAGGAACCCCATGCCTACCGTCGTCCTCCCGGCCCGAAAGCACCGCAGTGACCAGGTGCCATTGACCGACCATGCGTTGTTTGAAAACGCCAACTGCCGGGCGACGCACGCTGCGTCCGATTTCCCATGCGCGCACTTCTGCTAGCTGCCGGCCTGGGAACCAGGCTGCGTCCCCTGACCGATCTGCTGCCGAAATGTCTGGTTCCGATCAACGGCCGGCCGCTGCTGGACTACTGGATCGAGAACCTGCTCGGACAGGGCGTGGACGACATCCTGATCAATACCCACTATCAGGCCCGTCTGGTGGAGCGCTACATCGCCGCCAGCTGTTGGCGCGACCGGGTCACGCTGGTCAGCGAGCCTGTCTTGCTGGGCACGGCGGGCACTGCACTGGCCAACCGCGCGTTCTTCGGCAACAAGCCCTTCCTGCTGGCACATGCCGACAATCTGACCCGTTTCGACTGCCGCGATTTCCTCGCTGTGCACCGCGACCGCCCGGTGCACACCGCCTTGACCATGATGCTGTTCGAGACACCCGATCCCCGTTCTTGCGGCATCGTCGAGCTGGATGCCAACGGCGTGGTGCAGGCCTTCCACGAAAAGGTCCCGGAGCCACCTGGCAGGCTGGCCAACGCGGCGGTCTACCTGCTCGAACCGGAGGTACTGGATTTTCTGGACAGCCTGGGTCGTCCCGACATCGACTTCAGCACCGAAGTCATTCCGCACTATCTGGGCAGGATCGCCACCTTCACCAACCATGCCTACCATCGCGATATTGGCACCGTGCAGAGCTGGACCCAGGCCCAGCAGGACTTTCACATGCCCCCGGCCCAGCCCGGAAATGCGCACGCCTGGGCAGAGCTGACGCAATCCCTCGCACCGGAACTGCATCAGCTGCTGCACCGGCTGGCCGGGCAGTGAGTTGCCATGACGGTGGCAAAACGCCTATTTGGCGGGCATTTGCACGGCCGTTTCACGGATGGCCGCGCTAGCCACCGGGTTATCCTGTGCAAGATGCATTGTCCACGATTGCCAATGTGGCAATAAAACTCACAATAGGGAAACCTGTGCGGGGGTGCGGCCGGTACGGCTGATTTCGCCGCACATTTTTTAGTCGTGTTGGAAGGCCATGAACCAGGATCAGCGCAAATACCGATTCCAGAACCCCGAGGTGATCTATTCGGAAATGGAGATCGTGACCGCTTCGCGGGAGGACATCGAGCATCTGCAGGCGCTGTCGTCCCGCAATCCGCGCAAGCGGGTGCGCCTGTGTGCGCACGACAGCCCCGACGATGCCTTGCACGAGATGCTCATCATTCATGAGCGCGGAGCGTACGTGCGTCCGCACAAGCATCCTGGCAAATCGGAATCGATGCACGTGATTGCCGGCCGGGTCGATCTGGTGATGATGGACGACGAAGGGCAAGTGACCCGCGTCATCGAAATGGGCGACTATGCATCCGGCTTGCCCTTCTACGAGCGCATGGACAAGCCGATCTTTCACACCTTGATCATCCGCTCGCCGGTCCTGGTCTTCCATGAAGTGACCAACGGCCCCTTCCTTCCCGCCGCCACGGCGTTTCCCGCCTGGGCAGCCGATGGCAGCGATGCCGCGCTGGCCGACGCCTACATCCGGGAACTGGAACTCCGAATCAAGCCCTTTACGAGAACCCAATGAAGCAAATCATCCATCGCCGCACGACCTGCCGCGCTTGCGGCAGCCATGATCTGGACCTGGTATTCGCACTCAAGCCCACCCCCATCGGCGACGACTATGTCACCGCAGAGCGCCTCGGCGAAGCACAGCCGAGCTATCCTATCGATCTGTTCATGTGCGGTCAGTGCGGTCTGGCGCAGATCACCGACATCATTGACCCGGACGTTCTGTACGGCAACTACATCTACGTCACCCAAAGCTCCCCCGGTCTGCATGCCCACTTCCACGCCTACGCTCGGAACGTCGTACAGCGCTGCCAGCTTGCGCCCGGCTCGCGCGTCATGGACCTGGGCTCCAATGACGGAACTCTGCTGCGTTCGTTCAAGACACTCGGCATGGATGTGCTGGGCGTGGAGTTCGCCGCGCACATCGCCGAGCAGGCAACCGCCAGCGGCATTCCCACCATCGGCAAGTTCTTCGACCGCGGTCTGGCCAAGGACATCCTGGCGCAGCACGGCCCTGCCCGGGTGATCACGGCCAACAATGTGTTCGCCAATATCGATGATCTCGGTTCGTGGGTCGACGGCATCAACACCTTGCTGGCCGACGATGGCGTATTCGTCTTCGAGAGCTATTACCTGGCCGACCTCATCGACAACATGGTGTTCGATTTCATTTATCACGAACACCTTTCTTCGTTCTCGGTGCGCCCGATCCAGGCGCTGTTTGCCCGCGTGGGGCTGGAGCTGACGGCCATCGAGCGGGTCGCCACCAAAGGCGGATCGCTGCGCTATTTCGTCCAGCGCCCCCAAGGTCCGGTCCAGCCGGATGGCTCGGTGCAGCAACTGCTGGAAGAAGAAGATCGCAAGGGGATCTACCGCAAGGACACCTACGATGCCTATGCCGCCAGGATCGATGCCCTGAAACGGCAAACCCTGGACTTCCTGCGCCAGGCCAAGGCCGAGAACAAGACGGTGGCCGGCTTCGGTGCGTCCATCACCTGCACCACGCTCATCTATCACTTCGAACTGGGGCAGTACCTCGATTACCTCGTGGACGACAACCAGGCCAAGCAGGGCCGCTACAGCCCGGGCTGGCACCTGCCGGTGCTGCCGTCGTCGGCGATCTACGAGCGCAAGCCGGATTACGTGCTGGTCCTGGCCTGGCGGTTTGGCGAACCCTTCATCCAGAAACACCAGGCCTACCTTGAGCAAGGTGGCCATTTCATTCAGCCCGTGCCGGGTTTCAAGATCGTCTGAGATGAGTGAACGTCATTTCCTGGTCGTCGGCGGCAGCAAGGGCAGCGGCCTGGCATTGGTGGAGCACCTGCTGGCAGCAGGGCAGCGCGTCTCGGTGCTCGCACGCAGTGCCAGCCCGCTGCCATCGTCCCCGCTGCTCAATTGGCAACAGCTGGATGTGACCGACGGGGGGGCGTTGCGTGTCGCGCTCGATGCGTGTGCCAGGTCTCAGGGAAAGATCGACAGTGCCGTCTTTATGCAGCGCAACCGCGCGGCCGGCGACGCCTTCGACACCGATCTGGCCGTCGCCCTGACCGCCACCCGCAATGCGATCGACCATCTGCTGGCACAAGGCCATTTCAGCCTGGACGAATCCGGCAACAGCATCGTGATGGTCAGTTCCATCGCAGACCACTACGTCGCCCCGGAACAGGATCTTGGCTATCACGTCAGCAAGGCCGGCCTGGTGCAGCTGGCGCGCTATTACGCTCTGCAGCTTGGTCCGCATGGCATCCGGGTCAATGTGGTGTCGCCCTGCGTGGTCATCAAGGAAGCCGCGCGGGAGTATTACCGCCAGAACAGCTGGATCACGGATCGCTTCGAACGCTTCATTCCCCTGCGGCGCGCCGGCTCCTCCCGCGACATCATCAATGCCATCCTGTTTCTCACAGGAGAACAGAGCAGCTATATCACCGGACAAAACATCGTGGTCGACGGCGGCCTGAGCTTGCGCAGCCATGAATCGATCATCAGGGATTTTCCCAGGCAGTGAAGTGACCGCGTGCGGCAGAAAAAAGCGACCGGCACGGACCGGATCAGGCAAGGTATCGGAGGATCAATTGGATAGTTCGTCTACAACTGACATCGCAGAAATCAACAAAGCCAAGAGCCTGGCGGGCGAAGGCGCACGCATCGTCTTCGTCGCCGGCAACTTCAACACGGTACACCCGGGCCACCTGCGCTTGCTCAAGTTCGCCTCGGAATGCGGCGACTTCCTGGTCGTCGGCGTGGCAGGCGACCATGTCCCCGGTGCGCTGCTGCCGGCCCAGTTGCGCTTCGACGGCATTACTGCCATCAGTTTCGTGGACCATGCCTTCGTGATGACTTCTGCACCGGAGGACATCATCCGCGCGCTCAAGCCCAGCATCGTGGTCAAGGGCGACGAGCATGAGTCCAAGTTCAATCCCGAGCAGGCGGCCGTGGATGAATATGGCGGCAAGCTCATGTTCAGCTCGGGGGAGATGCGCTTCTCATCGATCGACCTGCTCAAGCGCGACATCCTCGAACCCAACCTGTCGTCCATCGTGCTGCCCAACGATTACCCGGAGCGTCACGCCTTCACGATGCACGACCTGCGCAGCACGGTGGAGAAATTCAAGGGATTGCGGGTCGCTGTACTGGGCGACCTGATCGTCGACGAATATGTCAGCTGCGAAGCCCTGGGCATGTCGCAGGAAGATCCGACCCTGGTGGTCACCCCCATCATGCAGGAGCGCTTCATCGGCGGGGCGGGCATCGTGGCGTCGCATGCCTGCAAGCTCGGCGCGCAGGTCAATTACTTCTCGGTCGCAGGCAAGGATGCCGCTGCCGACTTCGCCCGTGAGAAGCTGAGCGAATACCATGTCACGGCCACGCTCTTCGAAGACGACAGCCGCCCGACCACGCTCAAGCAGCGCTTCCGCGCCGCTGGCAAGACCTTGCTGCGCGTGAGCCATCTGCGCCAGCACGACATCGAACCCCGGCTGGCCCAGCGCTACGCCGAGGCCGTCATCGCCACGCTGGACAACTGCGATCTGGTGATCTTCTCCGACTTCAACTACGGCTGCCTGCCGCAGGCCGTGGTCGATCAACTGGTGGAAGCCTGCGTCGAGCGCGGCATCCCCTTCGTCGCTGACAGCCAGTCCTCCTCGCAGATGGGCGATGTATCGCGCTTCCGCGGGGCCATGCTGCTCACGCCGACCGAACGCGAAGCACGCCTGGCCGTGCGGGACTACAGCTCGGGTCTGGTGGTGCTGGCCGAAAAGCTGCGCCAGCGCTCGCAGTCGGAGAACATCATCCTGACCCTGGGGGCCGAAGGCATCCTGGCTCATGCGCAGTCCGAGGGTGAGCTGGATTGGCTTACCGACCGCCTGCCTGCCTTCAACAGTTCGCCCAAGGATACGGCAGGTGCCGGCGACAGCTTCCTCACCTGCACCTCCATGGCCATGACGGTCGGGGTAGACATCTGGCAAAGCATGTATCTGGGATCGATTGCGGCCGCCTGCCAGGTCAGCCGCGTGGGCAACATCCCCTTGTCCGCCAGTGATCTGATGCAGGAGCTGGCCGACCAGCATTAACGCGCGCCTGACTGCAGGAGCCGGCATGCGTGCCGGCCTGCGCCGGTGCACAGAAGAGACAGAGTGATGCCCGCGAGACCCCTGCGCAGCTGCTGCACGAGCAGCATGCAGGGCAATACCGGGCAGACTGAGCAATCAAGGGTAGCTCGTGCCGCAAGGTCCGAGCATCAGGCCGAAGGGTCTGGCGGCCGAGAGCACCCGATCCGAACTTTCCGAGGAAATACACCATGACTGAGAAAATGTACGAGTACTACGCCAAGCAGGACGTACAGCCGACCTATGCCGATTTCAGCAGCGATGCCGAGCTTTCCCGCTATGCACAGTTGCGCAAGAACGTGTTCTTCCGTCTCTCGCTGCCCCTGGCCCTGTTTCAGGGCAAGGAAGTGCTTGAGTTCGGGCCGGATACCGGCGAGAACTCCATCGTCTTCGCCCAATGGGGCGCGCGCGTGACGCTGGTGGAACCCAATGCGGAGGCGCACCCCTATATCCGCCAGTATTTTTCCCGATTTTCCCTGGAATCGAATCTGACCGAGATCGTCACCAAGTCAGTTCTTGATTTCGAGCCGGCCCGCCAATACGACTTCGTGGATGCAGAAGGCTTCATCTATACCGTGCAGCCGACCAGCGCCTGGGTCAGCAAGCTGCATGAATGCCTGAAGCCGGATGGCATCGCCTTGGTGACCTATGTCGAGAAGTACGGCAGCTTCATGGAATTGCTGTTGAAGGCGATCTACCAGACTGCCCTGCGCCACGGCCAGGGTGAGGGCGGCATCGAGACTGCCCGGCATCTGTTCCTGCCGAAGTGGAACAGCATTGCGCATACGCGCAAGATCGAGTCCTGGTTCATGGACGTGATCCAGAATCCCTTCGTGCGCATGAAATATTTCATCGATCCGGCGCAATTGCTGCGTGAGATGCACGCCGGTCATTTCCGCCTGTATTCGGCCTGGCCGAACTACAAGGATGTGCTGGCAATGAACTGGATCAAGGGCGAGTATCGCGCGGGCGACGACAACGAGGCGGCCATTGCCTATATCGAGCAGAGCCGGCTGAGCCACGTCCTCAGTACGCAATGCCTGTTGCCGGCGCCCTCACCGACCATCTCCAATCAGTTGGCCGAACTGGTCGGGATCGTGGATGGCCTCATCGACAATGCCTCGGAAACCAACTGCCTGCGCGCCGTCGCCATTCTGGATGAATTGATTGCCTTCCTTGCCGCGGGCAACATCATCGCGTCGCCAGAAGATGCGGCCAAGGCCCGGACCATCCTCACGATGATCAAGACGGCCATGACGCTGATGGGACAGGGCAAGATCGACGAGCTGACCACTTTCTGCCGTGAAGACAGCGTATTCATCGCCACCTGGGGCATGCCCAATCATCACGGGGTGTTCCAGAAGATGTAAGCCTGTACTGGCCGCGCGCGATGCGCGGCCAGGCACCATTGCGGCGGCACTTACATATTGTTCAGAATGGTGTCTGCCGCGAGAATCATCGGCTTGTAGATCTGCTGGAAATTGGAGGTCTGCTTGGCCGCCTCCGTGATACCGCCAAACTTGGCATAAAACAGGTTCTTGACGGACTGATGGAAGTAGGGCTCGCTCTTGAGCTTGGCGCGCAAGGAGTAGTCGCTGAGGAATTTGACGATCAGCAGCGCCATTTCAAATGCCGATCTGCCCGTGTGGACGTAGACGGTATCGCTGGAGAGCTGGTTGGCGACCTTGCGGAACACGGCAATGTAATCGTCCACGAAGCAGATCTCGCCGGGATGGGCCACCGCCATGTCAAGCGCCAGTGCCCAGTCCTGTCCCCGGAATTCCCCCAAGCCGTCGGCGGCCACCAGCTTGCTGAGCGTCAGGTCGAACATGAACCCGTTGCTGCCGTGGCGCGGCAAGGCATCGGTTTTGTAGATGCCGCAGAAGACATAGTGATCAAAACCGATCAATGCCTCGAAATCGCAATTGGGCTTGTATCGTCGGGCCTGCCAGCCAGGATGGCTGAGGTTGGACAACTGGCCGTTTTCCAGAATCTGGTATTTTCCGAAGGCCATTTTTGCGTTCGTGCGCAACATTTCCTGGAACAGCAGGGCGAGCTTTTCGGGATAAAACAGATCGTCGGAGGCCAGCATGGTCATGTAGGGCGTGTCGATCAGCGGGCACATCTTCTGATACCCCCCGAGCACACCCACGCTCGGACCGTCCCCCCCCAAGACCCGCACCCGCGCGTCGCCCGAATATCTGGCAAGGATTTCTGCCGTATTGTCGGTCGAACCATCGTTGTAGACGATCAGCTTGGTCACTGGCGATCCGGGCGCGAAAATGACGCTGGAAAGCAGGCTTTCCAGATAGATACCGTGGTTCTTGGTCGGAATGAGGAGAGTCAGCATGGGTCGGATCGCAAGCCTGTAATGAAATTGATCGGTTTTGACGGGCAGCTGGAACGATATCAGACGCGCTCATGCAGCACCAGCAGCTTGCATATGAAGCTGCGCTGCTCTCGCAGCAGCACAGGTCCGGCATATTTGATATTGCGCAAAGCAGCAAAAGCATAAAACGCGCATGATGTTTCCCAACGGAATTCGTTGCAACTATTGCAATTTGCGTTGGAAATCGGGTCGCAGAAGATTGACTGCTGGCGTGAGGAAGGCGGAAAAGAAGTGGCGCGGCTGGCGGGGATCGAACCCACGACCCTTGGCTTCGGAGGCCAATACTCTATCCACTGAGCTACAGCCGCGCTGAATCGGGGCGAACCCCGGAAAGGCCTGAAGGATACCGTCTTTCCGGCTGGACGTCCATGGCGCTGGCGGTTTTTCCGTGTCAAACGGAAAGCATTGTGACTATAATCAAGAGTTCGGCGAGAGAGCGCAATGAAAGCCCTGCCTGATCCCAGTTCCACGCAATGCCAGGCGATAAGGCAATACAAAGGGAACCGACGTTTTCCGCCCCAATTTCGAGGAAACATTACGGAGGGACGCCCATGAGCTCAGCTCAGCAGGAACACGAGTCGGCAATCAAGACTCCCAAGCAATTGATCGCAGCCGTCGTCGCAGGTTTTTTGGTCCCCATCGTGTGCATCGTGCTGCTCGTGCAGTACGTCACCAATGGCCAGAAAACCGGTGCCGGCTCCGACAGCCAGACGCCCGAGATGATCGCGGCACGCATCAAACCCGTCTCCGACGATGGCTTCACCTTCCGTGATGCCAACGGCCCCAAGCAACTGCTCTCCGGTGAAGAAGTCTACAAGACCACCTGCGCCGCCTGCCACAGCGCCGGCGTGGCCGGTGCTCCCAAGGTCGGTGACGCCGCCTCCTGGCAGGCCCGCATCGCCGCAGGCTATGACACCCTGGTCTCGCACGCCATCAATGGCCTGCGCGCCATGCCCGCCAAGGGCGGCAACCCTGATCTGGATGACGTCGAAATCCAGCGCACCGTGGTCTACATGGCCAACCAGTCCGGCGCCAAGTTCAAGGAACCCGAAGTGAAGGCCCCGGCCGCCGCCGAAGGTGCCGCACCGGCTGCCGACGCACCCGCCAAGTAATCCTCGCAGTGGCCAGCGACCCGCTCGCTGGCCTCGCCTAAAAAAAATCCCCGAAGCGAAATTCGGGGATTTTTCAATTTCATTCACGTACAAGCGGAGCCAAAAGCCCCTGCGCCCTATTCCAGCCCCTCCGGATGCGCCCTCATGCCGGGCGCATCGGAGAAAGCTTCATATCGCCTCAATACCGCTGGGGTGGAGGCGGCGGCGGGTAGTTGCCCGGTGCATAACCCGCCGGTGCCTGCTGCTGTGCCGGTGCTGCAGCCTGCTGCTCGGCCACGAAGATTTCCACGCGGCGGTTCTTGGCGCGGTTGGCATCGCTGGTGTTGGGGACCAGCGGCTCATGCGAACCACGGCCGGAGATGTTGAAGCGGTTGGCGGCCACGCCGCGCGTCGTCAGGTAATCGCGGGTGCGCGCCGCGCGCTGCTGCGACAGCGGGTCGTTGATGGCATCGCTGCCAGTGTTGTCGGTGTGGCCGACGATGGTCACGGTGGTGGCCGGGTTCTCCACCAGGGTGGCGGCGAAACGATCCAGCACCGGGCGCATCTCCGGCTTGATGTCGGCACGGCCGGTATCGAAGGAGATGTCGCTGGGGATTTCCAGTTTCAGGCGGTTGTCGGCAGTCTGCGTGACCTGCACGCCGGTGCCCTGGGTAGCCTGTTCCATGGCGCGTTTCTGGTTTTCCATGCGGTTGGACCAGATGTTGCCGGCCACCGCACCAATGGCGCCGCCGATGGCCGCACCACCCAGCGCACGTCCGCCACCGCCACCGCCGGTAGCTGCACCGATGATGCCGCCCAGGCCGGCACCGATACCCGCACCGGTGGCCGTGCCACGCTGGGTCGGGCTCATGTCGGCACAGCCGGAGAGCGCCAGCACGCCGGCGATCGCTGCGATTGAAATTTTCTTCATGTCATGTCCTTTCTTGCCTTGTCAGTCTTGTTGTCCAGGCCATGGGCCGGTGTCCTTCAGAGCGCATCGGGGCGGATATGTTCCTGCCGCGCTTGCCAAAACGCTATCCATGAATGACAAAGGCACCCGGAAAACCGGATGCCTTTGCAGGAACATCATGGATCACCCCGAAGCCTTCAATCCGGCTCCGGTGGCCCTTGCAATGCAGCCGTATCGGACGTATCCGATGGGTCCCGGCTGCCGCCGCGCTGGCTGAAGTAATACGCCAGCCCGCCCACGGCTGCAATCACGCCGCCCATCATCAGCGGCTTGCGCAGCCAGCGGCGTGACAGCAGCGAGGCACCGGTCATCAGCAGCGGCGTCACCGTCTGCAGATTCAGGTTGCCCAGTCCGCCGCTGAGCGACTTCAGGGATTTGATCGATTGCACCGTCCTGCCGCCGCCGAACAGCGAGGCGGCAAAATGGCCCACGCGGCTCAAGGCACCCTTGGCCAGCGACTCGGCGCTGAGATTCTCGCGCACGACTTCACGCGCTTCCATCACGCCCAGCCGGTACAGCGCGCCTTGCGCCAGCACCTTGCGCTTGCGTTCCTCATGGGTCATGCCCTGGTCCTGATCGCTCATGCAGTCCTCATTGAACTAGGAAAATTGCCGCAGACTTCACGTGCAGACAGTCTCATCACAACAGCGCATCGCGGTCCTTGCGCAGCTCGGACATGGTCTGCGGCAGCGACAGCTTGCCCTGCATCAGCACCGACCTGGCGTAATACACCAGACCCACGGTTGCCACGCTGAACACGAAACCCAGCAGGGCCAGGATCTTCCAGCCCCAGGTATCCCAGGCCAGCATGACCACCAGCACCGACCAGAAGGCGATGGCGAACCACAACGCGACCGCGGCCAGCACGAAGATGACGGCGAAACGGACCAGATTGGCCCCGATCTCCGACATCTCCAGCGAAGCCAGTTCGATGCGGCTGATGATGAGGCCCAGCAGGTTCTTGGCCAGGCCCAGCAGGCCCGCCGTCAAGCCGGGGTTGGCGGCATGCGCGGCAGGTGCGGCCGGGCCTTCCTTGTGGGGCGTCGCCATCGGGGCGGCGCTTACTTGCTGCGGCCGATGACCAGGCCGACCAGCAGGCCCAGGCCTGCCGAGATGGCCACGGCACGCCACGGATTCTCGTGGACGTAGTCGTCGGTCTTGGCGGCGACTTCCTTGCCCTTCTCGATGGCGGCGGCTTGAGCGGTCTGGGCGGCTTCGGCAGCGGCTTCCAGCAGGGTCAGGCCACGCGCGCGCAGCTCGTCGGCCTTCTCGCCGGTGGCGGCGGCGGCCTCGGCGAACAATGCCTGGGCGTCCTTGACCAGCGTCTTCATGTCATTGCGAACGGTCTTCAGTGCGGGGGATTGAGGCATGTAAATTCTCCTTTTTTGCCGGTGATGGAAAAGACTAGCAAGTCGCCGCACCCTGAACGCCGCACCTGAAGAGGTGCTGCATTGCGACGACCGTTTGATTCTACAGAGTCCGCAACGAGGCGGGTAGCGCATTGCAGCCATGCTGCAGAGGCGATGCAATTGGCTTGCGCCAGCGCAAAGAGGGTTCGATGACGCTGGCGGGCTTAGGTTCCGGCCAATCGCGCCGGATCAGAAACGTGTTTCGCGCGCTGCCCGCAGGAAACTGTCCAGGATCGGCGTGCAGTCCAGCAGTTCCGGACCGCCCGCGCGGTGGAATTCCGGGTGCCACTGCAAGCCCATCACGAACGGTGCCTTGCGGTAGCGGATGGCTTCCACGATCTGGTCCGGCCCCGAGACCGCCTCCACCGACAGGTCGCGCCCGAGGTTGTGCACGGCCTGGTGGTGGATGGAGTTGACGATGGCGTTCTCGGTCTTGACCATGCCGGCCAGCGACGATCCCTGCGGGAAATGCAGCGCGTGATAATTGCTGTCGTACTGCTCGTTGACGTGCGGGATGGCGGTCGGCACATCGGTAGCAATGTCCTGGTAGAGCGTGCCGCCGAAAGCCACGTTGATCAGCTGGCAGCCACGGCAGATGCCCAGCACGGGCTTGCCGGCCTCGATGAATTCATGCAGCAGTTCCAGCTCGTACATGTCGCGCACGCGGTCGCCGCTCCATTCGGGCCGGGTGGCTGCTTGCGCGTAGCTCTGCGGCGAGACATCGGCCCCGCCCTGCAGCACCAGGCCATCCAGATGCTTGGCATAGTCGCGCAGGCGAATATTGCTCGGGTGGACCAGGCCATTGGTATTGACGGTGGGGATCATGAAGACCAGCACGTCACGCGACATCACCCATTGCGCGATCGACTCTTCCAGATATTGCAGGGTCTTGCTGCGCAAGCCCTTGGCACCGCTCTCGGGATGGAAGATGCGGGCCGACACGCCGATCTTGAGCGTACGCTGCATGACGCGACGCCCGGCCTTGTCCGACAGCTGGCGCAGGCGCGCCGTCAGGAAGCGCCAGGTCTGCGCCCAGGGTGCATCGCCCGCGTGATGCGGAGGCGGCGGCAGCGAGGTATAGATGCGCTGCTGCGCCTGGTCCGCCGTCTGGCCGTGGGCGGCCTCAGTGGCGGGCTGCGCGCCCGGCTGGGCCGGCGGCGTTACGGCTTCAACGGCCGGCACTGCCGGCGAGGCGGCCGGTGCTGCTACCACGGTGGTAGCAGGTGCAGCGGCGGGCTGGGCAGGATTCTGTGATGCGGCCGGCGTACCGGACGCGTCGGCAGACACTGGCTTGGCCGGGACCGCGCCCGGGGAGCGGTCTGGCGGCAGATTGGCTTCGGAATCTTGGATGTCGGACATGGCTGCAATAAGTAATCAGATGAAATGAACTGCGGCGAGTACCAGCGGCGGCATGCAAGCCGTCAATGGCGCGACGGGCCCGGGGAGTGGCTGAGTATATTCGCATTGCCCGGCTTTGGACACCTGCGGACGGCGCCGCCTGCAAGCAGTTTCATCCAAGCCGGCCAGCGCCCTTTCATGGCACACTCCTCTCCCTTGCAAGGGCAGACAGCGCCAAGGCCATGCATGTTCCGGCCATTTGCACCGGAGGCCATCGTCCCCCCTGCCCACCACCCACATTGCCCGCGCCGACACATGTCCAAGGTCCTGATCCTGTACGCCCATCCCGCTGCCGAGCTCTCGCGCACCAATCGCCTGATGCTGGAAGCCGCCGCCCGCCTGCCCGACGTGACCGTGCATGATCTCTACGAGCACTATCCCGACTTCCACATCGACGTCGAACACGAACAGCAACTGCTGAGCCAGGCCGAGCTGGTCGTGATGCAGCATCCCATCCACTGGTACAGCATGCCGGCCCTGCAGAAGGAATGGCTGGACCGCGTGCTGACGCGCGGCTGGGCCTTCGGCCACGATGGCCATGCGCTGGAAGGCAAGCGTTTCTGGCTGGTGGCCTCGACCGGCGGGGAGACGGCGTCCTACCAGAGCAGCGGCCGCCACGGCCATCCCTTTGCCGATTTCCTGCCGCCGTATCAACAGACCGCGCGCCTGTGCGGCATGCAGTGGGTGGAACCGCTGATCCTGCATGGCGCGCACCACGTACCGCCGGTCGAGTTTCAGCGCCATGTGGAACGCTACCTGGAAGGCTTGCAGGCATGAGCCACGCATCGAATTTCTCACCAATCCTCGCGCATCACTGCGCCCTCCCCTTTCAACTGACCAACTGACCGGACCCCGCCATGGATGAACAACTGCTGATCGCCCTCGTCTACCTGCTGGCGGCAGTGGCCGCCGTGCCCATCGCCAAGCGCCTGGGGCTGGGTGCCGTGCTGGGCTACCTGCTGGCCGGCATCGTCATCGGCCCGTGGGGACTCGGCCTCATCACCGAGGTCAAGCACATCCTCGAATTCTCCGAATTCGGCGTGGTGCTGCTGCTGTTCCTGATCGGTCTCGAACTCGATCCCAAGCGACTGTGGGCGCTGCGCCGTTCCATCTTCGGCTGGGGCAGCGTGCAGGTGGCGGCGGTGTCACTGGCGCTCTTCGCTGCAGCGCTGGCAGCGGGCGTGCCGTGGCGCATCGGGCTCATCGGTGCGCTGGGCATGTCGCTCTCCTCCACCGCCATCGCCCTGGCCACGCTGGGCGAGCGCAAGCTCACGGCCACACCGGCCGGTGCGGCCGGCTTTTCCATCCTGCTGTTCCAGGACATCGCCGCCATCCCCATGATGGCCGCGGTCCCCCTGCTGGGGGTGGCGGCCAGCCAGGGCAGCGGACAGGGATGGCTGCATGCGGGACAAGTGGCGCTGGTAATCGCCCTGCTGATCTTCGGCGGACGGGTGCTGATCCGCCCCATCCTGCGCATCATCGCCAAGACCGACATGCGCGAGATCTTCACCGCCTTCGCCCTGCTGCTGGTCATCTCGACCTGCCTGCTGATGCAATCGGTGGGCATGTCGATGGCGCTGGGCACCTTCCTGGCCGGCGTGCTGCTGGCCGATTCCGAATACCGCCATGCGCTGGAAAGCGACCTGGAGCCCTTCAAGGGCTTGCTGCTGGGCCTGTTCTTCATTGCCGTGGGCATGTCGGTGGACTTCGGCGTATTCCTCGCCCAGCCGTGGCGCATCCTCGGCATGGTGGCGGGCTTCCTGACCATCAAGACCGGCGTGATGTGGTTCCTCGGCCGCTGCTTCGGCATTCCGCGCGGGCAGCAATTGTTCTTCGCCTTCCTGCTCTCGCAGGGCGGGGAATTCGCCTTCATCGTCTTCGGTGCCGCCGTCACCGCCAAGGTGTTGACGCCCGAGATCTCGTCCATGCTGGTCGTCGTGGTGGCGCTGTCGATGCTGATCACGCCCCTGCTCTTGCTGGTACATGACCGCCTGCTGGTGCGCTGGCTGGAAGGCGGCAAGCGCCGCCCGGAAGACAAGATCGGCCCCCAGGACAACCAGGTCATCATCGCCGGCTTCGGCCGCTTCGGCCAGATCGTGGGCCGTCTGCTGGCGGCCAATGACATCGGCGCCACGGTGCTGGATCACGATCCGGACCAGATCGATTTCCTGCGCAAGTTCGGCTTCAAGGTGTTTTATGGCGACGCCACCCGCATCGACCTGCTGCGTACTGCCGGTGCCGACAAGGCCAAGGTCCTGGTGATCGCCATCGACGATGCGCAAGCCGCGCTGGACATGGTGGAAAAAGTGCGTGAGGAATTCCCGCACCTGCAGATCGCCGCCCGGGCGCGCAACGTCACGCACTACTACGACCTGATGGATCGTGGCGTCACGGTGCTGGAGCGCGAGACCTTCGAAAGCGCCCTGCACATGGGCCGCCAGGTGCTGCAGCAGCTGGACTTCGGCGCCTATCGCGCGCGTGAAGCCGCGATGAAATTCCGCTCTCACAATCTCAAAACCCTGGCAGCGCTCTACCCGCACTACAAGGACCAGGCACAGATGGTGTCCATGGCAGTGCAGGCCCGTGAAGAATTGCAGGCCATGTTCGCCGGCGACCGCGAAGCCATGCAGCGCGATCACTCGCATGACCAGTGGCGCGAGAAACCTGCGCCCGCCAAACCGTCAGCGGAAGAATAAAAAAACGGCCGGACACGCTTGCGCACATCCGGCCAAATCCCTCACTGCTTACTACTCACTGCTTACCACTTACTACTCACTGCTTGCTACTCACCGGTACTACTCACTGCAAAACCTCAAGACTTGAAGACGTCAGTACCGCAAATCATTTAAATCATCCAAATCATTTAAACGATTTAGTTCAATTCAAGGCCAGCGGCACGAAGATCTTTTCGTCACCGCGTTCCACCAGCAGTGCGACGTTCTTGCCTGCCTCGCTGGCCAGCTTGCGCAGTTGCGCCACACTGGAAACGGGCGTGCCGTTGAGCGCCAGGATCACGTCGCCGCTCTGGATGCCCGCCACTGCGGCCGGACCGCTGGCGTCTTCCACCAGCAAGCCTTTCTGGCCACCGATCTGGGCCTGCTCATCCTTGTCCAGCGGACGCACCGCCAGCCCCAGACGTCCCTGATCATCGGACTTGCCGGGCTTGGCCTCATTCTTGGCCTGCTTCATCTCGCCCACGGTCACGTTCATGGTCACGACCTTGCCACCGCGCATGACCTGGATGGGCTTGCTGGACCCCGGCGCGGTATCGGCCACCAGCGTAGGCAAGTCGACCGAATGATCGATGGCGTGGCCATCGAAGCTCAGGATCACGTCACCCGCCTGCAAGCCGGCCTTGTCCGCCGGGCTGCCCTTTTCCACCGAACTGACCAGCGCGCCCTCAGCCTTCTTCAAGCCAAAGGATTCGGACAAGGCCTGGTTCAGGTCCTGCACCGAGACGCCCAGGCGGCCACGCGTCACCTTGCCGTGCGTGACCAGTTGCTGCTCGACCTTCATCGCCACATCGATGGGGATGGAGAACGACAGGCCCTGGAAGCCGCCGGTCTGGCTGTAGATCTGCGAGTTGATGCCGATCACCTGGCCATTCAGGTCGAACAGCGGGCCACCGGAATTACCCGGATTGACGGCCACGTCGGTCTGGATGAAGGGCACGTAGTTGTCATCCGGCAGGCTGCGCGACTTGGCGCTGATGATGCCGGCGGTCGCCGTGTTGTCGAAGCCGTAGGGCGAGCCGATGGCCAGCACCGGCTGGCCGACCTTCACGCGGGAAGGATCGCCGATCTGCACCGTGGGCAGGTTCTTGGCATCGATGCGGATGACGGCGATGTCACTCTGCTTGTCGATGCCCAGCACCTTGGCCTTGAACTCGCGGCGGTCGGTCAGCTTGACCACCACTTCCTGGGCGCCATCGACCACGTGGGCATTGGTCAGGATCAGGCCATCGGGCGAGATGATGAAACCGGAGCCGAGGCCGTGCATGATGCGCGGCTGCTGCGGCATCTGCAGTTGCGGACCGAAGCGCTTGAAGAATTCGGAGAAGGGATCGTTGGGATCGAGGCCATTGTCGTCGTCATCGGCGACCTTGCGGGCCTTGCCGGTGACGCTGATGTTGACCACCGCCGGGCCGTAACGCTGGACGATGCCCGAGAAATCGGTCGCCGCCGCGACCACCGGTCCGGCCGGGGCAGCGGGCGCGGTATTGGACGCCACCAGCGGGGCGTTGAGCGCGGCCGCGTGCGCCGACGGCAGGTCGGCACCACGAAAATAGACGTAGCTGCCGCCAACCACCGCGGCAATCATCACAGCCAACGTGTTACGAACAAAAACGATGCGACGGCTCATCTTCTTCTCCTTGATCGAACGGGATATCGAGGGTCGGGGCTGTTGGGCCTCAACCGTTGGAGTGAAGATTAAGCAGTGAAAATTAAGACAAACTTAAGGCTGAAAAATTGAGCATTAATCTGCGCTTAATGCTCCGAAAACGCCATCCGGCAAGCGATTCAGGCCGGCAACAGCGTGAAGACCACGCGCGCCTGCAAGCCGCGCCCGGTATTGCGCAACTCCACCGGCACCCGGTGCAGGTCGGCGATCTGGCGCACGATGGCCAGTCCCAGGCCGCTGCCGAAGGCACCGCGTGAAGAGCCCTGTTCCTGCGCACGCTGGGCCCGGTAGAAGCGATCGAAGACGCGCGGCAATTCGCTCTCGGCGATGCCGGGGCCACTGTCCTGGATCACCACCGCACACCTTCCCGCAGCGGGAAATTCGAAGCCAACATCGACCACGCCGCCCGCCGGGGTATAGCGCAGGGCGTTGTCCACCAGATTGTTGAAGAGGATGCGCAAGGCATCGGCATTGCCCTGCACGCGCACCGGACGGCCATCATCGCCCTGGTCCGACAGCCCGAGATCGATGCCGCCATGATCGGCCACCGAGGACAAGTCGCCCACGACACTGCCCAGCAGCGCACGCAGGTCGACCTCCGCAAAGCCCATCGCATCGGGCTCCTGGCGCGCCAGCGTGAGCAGCTGGTGCACCAGATGGGTGGCGCGCTCCAGCCCGTTCTTGAGATCGGCAAAGGCGGCGCGCCGCTCCTGTTCGTCGGTGGCGCGCTCAGCCAGTTGAGCCTGCAGGCGCAAGGCCGTCAGCGGTGTGCGCAGTTCATGCGCCGCATCGGCGACGAAGGCACGCTGCGTTTCCGTGGCGTGTTTGAGCCGTGCCAGCAGGTCATTCAAGGCATGCGTGAGCGGCTGGATTTCCTGCGGCATGCCCACATCCGACAGCGGCTGCAACGAGTTCATGTCGCGTGCCGCCACTTCGGCGGCGGCCTTGCGCACCGGGGCCAGCCCCCGGCTGACCGCCACCCACGACAGCACACCGATCAGCGGGAACAGCAACAGCAAGGGCACCACCGTCTTGACCGCCATCTGCGCGGCGATCTCGTCGCGCGCGCTCTGGGGCTGCGCCACCTGCACCACGGTACTGCCGATCTGGGCGCTGTAGACGCGCCACATGCCATTGGGTCCGCGCACATTGGCAAAGCCCAGTTCAGCCTGGCGCGGCATGGCCCCGCGTGCATGGGAGTGATAGATGACCGAGCCACGGCTGTCCCAGATCTGCATCATGATCTCGTCCTCCAGCTCGGGGAACTGCTGCCCCGGCGAGATCGGCGAGAAGGCCTGGCGCGGCAGCGAAGCGGCGATCTGGCGCATCTGGTAATCGAAGATCTGGTTGGCCTCGCCACGCGCCTGGAAGTACAGCGCCGCGCCGGCCAGCACGATGATGGAGAACAGCCCCAGTCCCAGCCACAGCAGCAGCTTGTTGCGGATCGATTTCATGCCGGTACCAGGTAACCCACGCCGCGCACGTTCTTGATGAAGTCGCTGCCGACCTTCTTGCGCAGCGCGTGGATGTGCACTTCGACGGCATTGCTCTCGATGCTGTCATCCCAGCCGTAGAGTTTTTCTTCCAGCTGGGCGCGCGAGAGCACCACGCCCGGGCGATCCATGAAGGCGTGCAGCAGCGCGAATTCGCGCGCCGACAAATTGACCGGCTTGCCGCCCACGGTCACTTCATGCGTGGCCGGATTCAAGACCACTTCGCGCACCTGCACCAGGCTTTCGGCGCGTCCGGCCTGGCGGCGCGAGAGGGCGCGCATGCGGGCCGACAGTTCTTCCAGGTCGAAGGGCTTGATGAGGTAATCGTCGGCACCGGCATCGAGCCCGGCCACGCGATCGGCCACGGCATCGCGTGCAGTGGTGATGAGCACGGGAATGGCGCTGCCGCGTTCACGCAGGGTGCGCAGCACGGCCAGGCCATCCTTCTGCGGCAGGCCCAGGTCCAGCAGCAGCATGGCGTAGTCCTCGGTGCGCAGGGCCACGTCGGCCGACTTGCCATCCTGCACCCAGTCGATGGTGAAGCCATCCTGGCGCAAACCCTTGCGCACGGCCTCGCCCACCATGGGATCGTCTTCCACCAGCAATACGCGCATGTTGACTACTCCTGATCGGACTCAGAGGATCTTCGCCAGCAGGAACACCACCACCGAAATGAGGATGGTCGAGGCGAAGGGCAGCGAAAAGATGCGGCCGAACAAACGGAAACGCAAGTCTCCCGGCAAGCGGCCGATGCCCAGTTTTTCCAGCCAGGGCAACAAGGTCGAGAACACGATGACCGAGAGGAAGATGACAACGATCCAGCGAATCATGCGCGGCTCCTCACAGGCGATGGGTGCGGTCGTGGCGCAGCATGCGGGCTGGCCATTCGACGTTCTTGCCAATGGCCAGCACCTTGAAGAGCTCGCCCATCTCGGCCGGGGAAATCAGTTTCTGCATGCCGTTGGCCAACGGCAGATAGCGCAGGCTGTCCTCGGGCGAGGTGCGCAGCAGCAGCTCGCCGATGCCGGCATTGAGCAGGAAGGCGCCCTGACTGGTGTAGGCCAGTACCTCCGCGCCCTCTTCTACTGCGGCCACCGCCATCGCCGTGAAATCCACGTGCGCGGTGATGTCCTGCAAACCCGGCCAGTAGAAAGGATCGGTGTGGGCATGATGGCGGTAGTGGCACATCAGCGTGCCCTGGTCGCGGTCGGGCAGGTAGTATTCCGCGGCGGGGAATCCGTAATCCGGAAGGATCGCCAAGGCACCGGGACCGCTGGCCAGCATGCGGCCCAGGGTGCGCATGAAGCCGATGGCCACCGGCGACAGTTCGGTCAGGTAACCGGCCGGCAAGGGTTCGGCCTCGGGAATCTGCGCCACCGGCAGGTCGCTCACGGTGCGGTCCGCAAACTGCAGACGGCCCGTGGCATCGACCGTGACGCCGCGTTCCTGCCAGCCCTCTTCGGCCTTGATGGCCAGGCGCACCGGCATGGCATCGAGCACTTCGTTGCCGACCACCACGCCCGAGAAAGTTTCCGGCAGGGCATCGAGCCATTCCACCAGCGGCGCGAAAGCGGCCAGGGTTTCCTGCTGGCGGGCGCGCAGCTGGGCCGAGATTTCCACGATGAAATATTTCTGGGGCAGCGCTTCGCGCGCCTGCAGTTCGGTGAGGATGTCGCGCGCCAGCTTGCCGGTGCCGGCACCGAATTCCAGCAGCACATTGGCCACCTGCGGGCTGGCCGCGATCACTTCGGCGGCCAGGTGGGCCAGGGTCGCGCCGTACAGCGGCGAGATTTCCGGGGCGGTTGTAAAATCGCCCTCCTTGCCCAGTTTGGAAGAACCCCCGCTGTAATAGCCGACCTGCGGCGCATACAGGGCCAGTTCCATGTAACGTTCGAAGGAGATCCAGCCGCCGGATGCGGCGATCTCGCCGGCGATCAGGTGCTGGAGGGAATGCGAGGCGGACTGTGCGTCAGCGCCGGGTTCGGGTAGTTGCAGTTGCATGGGCCGTATTGTATCGACGAATGGAAACCGGGAACATGACATCACCCTCTTCTGCAGGTATAGCACTGGTTACGGGCGCCGCACGCCGCATCGGCCGTCACATCGCGCTGGCCCTGGCCCGCGCGGGCTGGGACGTGGCGGTCCACTACAACCGTTCGCGCGAGGAAGCCGACACGCTGGTGCGCGAGATCGAAGCCCTGGGCCGCCGCGCCCTGGCGGTGCAGGGCGAACTGGGCGACGAAGCCCAGGTCCGTTCCCTGCTGCCCCAGGCCGCGCCGCTGGGACGCATCACCTGCGTGGTCAACAACGCCTCGCTGTTCGATTACGATGACGCCGCCAGCTTCGGCAATGACCGCCTGCTGCGCCACATGAGCGCCAACGTCGGCGCGCCCGTGCTGCTGGCGCAGGCCCTGTTCGAGGCCACGCCGGAGGGCCAGCAGGCCGTCGTCATCAACCTGCTGGACCAGAAACTGTACAATCCCAACCCTGACTTCCTGTCCTACACCCTTTCCAAGGCCGCCCTGCACAGCGCTACCACGCTGCTGGCACAGGCACTGGCGCCCAAGGTGCGGGTGGTCGGCGTGGCACCCGGGCTGACCATGGTCTCGGGCGACCAGACCGAGGAGCAGTTCGACAAGGCGCACACGGTCACCCCGCTGGGCCGTGGCAGCACGCCCGAGGACATTGCCGCCGCGGTCTGCTACGTCGCTTCGGCGCGGGCCGTCACGGGTACTACCCTGCTGGTCGATGGCGGCCAGCATTTGCTTCCCCTTTCGCGCGACGTCATGTTCGTGGCGAAATAACCTTAATTTTTTCTGATCATGCTCTTTCTCTCCCATCCTTCCCTGCAAGATTGCCGCCGCCTGTTCCTGCGCAACTACGAGGTGTTCATCAACATCGGCGTGCACGAGTTCGAAAAGAAGGGTGAGCAGCGCATCCTGATCAACGTCGACCTCTACGTCCCGCTGGCCGAGACCACGCCGACGGCCGACCACCTGGACGAAGTGGTGGACTACGACTTCATCCGCTCCACCATCGCCGAGCGCATGGCGCGCGGTCACATCCACCTGCAGGAAACCCTGTGCGACGACGTCATGACCGCCATGCTGGCCCACCCCAAGGTGCGCGCGGTGCGGGTGTCCACCGAGAAGCCGGATGTGTATCCGGATTGTGATTCGGTGGGGGTGGAGACTTTCAGGATCAAGGCTTGAATCTGATCCGGCAATAAAAAAATGCCGTCCAGTCTGCACTGAACGGCATTCATTCCAGCCAGGCGATCCCGCCTGCCCTTCTTACATTCCCATATACCTGCCCGCCCGGTGATTCAAGGCAATCACCAGATTGGCCGTCACCGCCCCGAGGATGGAGGCCAGCAACACGCGCGGGGTCACCACGAACAGCGAGCACAGCACGATCACCACATCCACGCCCATCTGCAGCTTGCCGGCGCGCAGGCCGTAGCGGTCTTGCAGGAACAGCGTCACCACGTTGATGCCCCCCAGGCTGGCACCATGGCGGAACAGCATCACGAAGCCCACCCCCATCAACAGTCCACCCAGCACCGCGCTGTAGAACAGGTCCAGCTTGGCATAACCGATGAAATGCGGATGCATCAGCGAGAAGCCCGACACCAGCGCCACCGCACAGAAGGTCTTGCCGGTGAAGCGCAGGCCCATGCGTCGAAACGCGAAATAGTAGAACGGGATGTTGATGGTGAAGAACACCACGCCAAACGGCAGGCCCGTCAGGTAATGCGTCAGGAAGGCCAGGCCGGCGGTGCTGCCGGTCAACAGGCCCACCTGGCTGTACATGTTCACCGCCAGCGAGACGAAGAGCGTACCGGCCACCAGGGCCAGCACGTCTTCATAGCTCTTGTGGCGCAGGTCGGCCGCCGACACGGCGGCCTTGCTTGCCACTTCAGCCACGCAGCACCTCGGCCATGGTCTCGGCCACGCGTGCAACGTTGCTGTCGTTCAGGCCCGCCACGCAGATGCGGCCGGTGCCCACGGCATAGACGCCGAACTCGTCACGCAGGCGATCGACCTGAGCCGAGGTCAGGCCGGTGTAGCCGAACATGCCGTTCTGGCGCAGCAGGAAGGAGAAGTCCTGGTCCGGCACCGCGCTCTTCAATTGCGATGCCAGCTTGACGCGCATGTCGCGCACGCGCACCCGCATCTCCTCGACTTCGGCACGCCATTGCGTGGCCAGCTTGTCGTCGTTCAGCACATGCGCCACCAGCAGCGCGCCGTTGCGGGCGGGGCTGGAGTAGTTGCGGCGCACGGTCAGCTTCAGCTGGCCCAGCACGTTGGCGGCCTGGCCTGCCTGCGGGCAGAACACCGACAAGGCACCGATGCGCTCGCTGTAGAGCGAGAAGATCTTGGAGAAGGAGTTCGACAGGAAGAAGGGAATCTGGCGACGCACCGCTTCGCGCACCGGCCAGATGTCGTCGTCCAGGCTTTCAGCAAAGCCCTGGTAGGCCAGGTCGAAGAAGGGCAGCAGGCCGCGCTGCTCGACCACCGCAATGATCTGCTCCCACTGCGCACGGGTCGGGTCGACGCCGGTCGGGTTGTGGCAGCACGGGTGCAGCAGCACCACGGCGCCCTTGGGCAGGCTTTGCAGCTTGTCCAGCATGCCGTTGAAATTGAGGCCCTTGGTCTGGGCATCGTAGTAGGGATAACGCTCGGTCTTGAAGCCCGCGCCTTCGAAGATGCCGACGTGGTTGTCCCAGGTCGGGTCCGGCAGCCAGATGGTGGGCTGCGGGAAGAAGCGCGCGATCAGGTCGGCACCGACCTTCAGTGCGCCCGAACCGCCCAGGGTCTGGACGATGGCCAGGTGCTCGGCCGACGGCAGGTCGGCACCGAACAGCAGCTTGGCCACAGCCTGGCGGTAGGCGGCATGGCCTTCCATGGGCAGGTAGACGTAGGGCGCGCCGGTCTCGGCCACCGCTGCGGAGGCAGTGCGCACGGAGGGCAGCACCGGCACCACGCCACGGCCATCGGTGTAGATGCCGATGCTCAGGTTGACCTTGTTGCTGCGCTCGTCGCGCTGGAATTGTTCCATCAGGCTCAGGATGGGATCGCCGGCATACGGCGGGAGATGCGAAAACATGAGGACCTCGTCAATGTGGGAAAACGCCGATGCCGGCACAGTCCAGCTTGTCCGGCAAGACCGCCATGGTAGCGCGGCACGGGAAAAAATTCCCGTCCCGCGTGCCACCTGTGCATTTTTTCACAGGTATTTTTTCAGCCGGAAGTGGTAGATGCTCACGCACAACAGGCTGATCGCGGCGCAAACCATCAGGTAATAGCTGGGCGACACCGGATTGCCGGTCTTGCCCACCAGCCAGGTCACCATGAAGGGCGTGAAGCCGCCGAAGAGGGTTGCTCCCAGGCTATAGCTGATCCCCATGCCGCGCACCCGTGTGGCCGGCGGGAAGATCGACGACAGCACCACCCCCAGCGAACCGAAATAGACCGCCTTGAGGATGCCGGCCCAGATCATGATGGCCATCATCACCCACACGGTCGGCATGGCAATCACCCAGACGAAGGAGCCATAGATGGTGGCCAGCGTCAGCACGGTGGACACCACCATGATGCGGGCACGGCCCACGCGGTCAGCCAGCATGCCCATGAAAGGCGCGCCGATCATGAGGATGGCACCGGTCACGGCGGCCGCCGCAAACGCGGTCGACTGCGGCAGGTGCAGCTGCTTGATGGCATAGGTCGGCATGTACAGCAGCATCAGGTAAGTGGCGGCGGTAGAGACCGAGAGAATGCCCATGGCCACCAGCACCCGCGTGACCTGCAGGCCCCAGCTGGCATCGTCCTCGCCGGCCACTTGCGCCTTCTTGGCCATCGGTACTTCATCGATGTGGCGGCGGATGTACAGACCCACCGGCGCGATCAGCAAGCCGAAGGCGAACGGCAGGCGCCAGCCCCAGGCTGAGATCTGCTCGGGCGTGAGCCACTGGTTCAGCAGGAAGCCGGCCAGTGCCGCCATCAGGGCCGCTGCGCCCTGGCTGGAGAATTGCCAGCTGGCCATGAAAGCGCGGCGCTTGGAGCCGGTCTCGGTCAGCAAGGCCGTGGCCGAACCGAATTCGCCGCCAGCCGACAACGCCAGCAGGATACGCGCCACCAGGATGCCGATGGGCGCGGCCACGCCGATAGTCTCGTACGTGGGGATCACGGTACAGATCAGGGTGCCGGCCACCGTCATCGACAGCGAGACCAGCAGCGCCGGCTTGCGGCCGACCTTGTCGCCATACCAGCCCAGCAGGATCGCCCCCAGCGGACGGAACAGATACGACAGCCCGAAGGTAGCAAACGTTACCAATAGCGAGACCGTCTCGTCGCCTGTCGGGAAAAACAGTTTGGAGATGGTCACCGCAAAGAAACCATAGGCCACGAAATCGAACCACTCCAGCGCATTGCCGATGGAGGAGGCGACGATCAATCGCCGCGTGCGCGCGGCCGACATCGGCGCGGGGGCCGCTTCTGCTGCTGAAGAAATTTCCGGTGTTGCCGAGGGTGACGCTGCGTTCATGGTCGTGTTCCCGTTGGAAGATGGACTGCGCTGGCTTGCGTTCTTGAAAATGAAAAAGGCCTCAACTCAGGCAGCTGCAGACTGCGCCCGCTGCTGGCGCACCTGCTGCCCCTGCTGGCCGATATCCCACAACAGGCCCGCCATCAGCTGCAGGCCTTCGCGCGCTACCGGGGCGAGCAGATGTTCGTCCGGCGCATGCTGCGAGCAGGAAGGATAGGAGTGCGGCATCCAGAGCGTCGGCAAACCCAGCGCTTCCGAGAAGCAGTGATTGGGGATGGTGCCACCCAGGTTGGGCAGGATGGTCACGGGCTTGCCGCTGGTCTCCTGCAGGGAACCGGTGGCCAGGCGCACCCAGGCGTCATCGGGATCGAGGCGAGTGGCGGGCGCGGCGGCCTGGATCTCGATCTGCACATCGGCATAGCCGTGTTCATCGAGATGGCGGCGCAGACTCTGCTGCACGTCTTCCCACACCGTGCCGACCACGAAGCGCAGCTGGAACACCGCCTGCGCCCGCGCCGGAATCGCCCCCACCGGACGCTGCGCATTGCCGGCCTCGAAAGCGATCAGCTCCAGCGTATTCCAGGCGAACAGACGCTCGCCAGCGCTCAGGCCGGGCTCGCCCCAATGCGCATCGAGTACCGGATCACCGTCGTCGCTGCCCACCGCAAAGTCGCGCACCAGCGCCCGCACCCGCTCGCTCACGTTGCGCGGACGCATACCCGGCACGCGAATCACGCCGCGTCCATCCACCAGCGAGGCCGCCGCATTGGCCAACACCGTGGCCGGATTGCGCAGTACGCCGCCCCAGTTGCCGGCATGGTGTGCACCGTTGCCGGTGTCGAGCACCAGCTTGAACTGCAGCGCGCCACGCGAGCCGAGGAAGAGCGTCGGGCTGGAAGCCGCCAGGCGCGGGCCATCCGAGGCCAGGAACAGGTCCGCCTCCAGGTAATCGGCGTGATCGCGGCAGGCCTCGTAGAGACCGGGCGAGCCCACTTCCTCGCCCATTTCGAAAATCATTTTCAGGTTGCAGCCCAGCTGGCCGCCAGCCGCCTCGATGGCGGCCGCCAGCGCGCCCAGGTTGATGCTGTGCTGGCCCTTGTTGTCGGCGGTACCGCGCCCGTACCAGCGATCGCCATCGGGGCTCAGCTGCCAGGGCGAACGGTCCTGCTGCCAGCGGCCTTCCTGGCCGTTGACCACATCGCCGTGGCCATACATGAGTACCGTCACCGCGTCAGCCGATTCGATGCGGCGCGCCAGCAGCAGTGGCGGTGCGCCTTCCACCGGATTGGCAATCTGCTGCGTCTCGAAGCCCAGTGCGGCTAGCGCCGGTGCGATCTCTTCGCGCAGGTAGGCGGCCAGTTCATCGGCACGTGCGGCGTTCTGGCTTTCGGTCGGCAGCGCGATGCGGCGTTGCAGGTCACGCTGGAAACGGCCCGAATCGAAATACTCGGCGGCCAGGCGAAGGGCGGTGCTGCGGGACATGGAGGACTCCGGGTGAACTGTTATTGGAGACGATTCTAGGAGCCCATATGGTTTCCAACAATGTCAATTTTTAAAACGCTGCTTTCGCAAATTAGCAAAATGATTTATCGTGTTTTTCAGCGCATTCCAGCCCAAGAAACGTGCATGAATTGCGCTTCAACGCGGTGATTTCGTGCATCTTCATCCGCGCGCACCAGGATGGCCTTGCGCAGCTTTGCAAGGTTTCTCTTCATTGATTGCCGAATTCAGAAAGCCATTTCTGCCATGCAAAGTACCGCGCTCCGCTATTTCTACCAGGTCGGCCGCACCGGCTCCCTGACGGCTGCCGCCGAACGGCTGCACGTGGCCGTCTCGGCGGTGAGCCGCCAGATTGCCAAGATGGAAGAGGAAACCGGCGTGCCGCTGTTCGAGCGCCGCGCGCGCGGCATGGTGCTCACGCCCGCCGGCGAAGTGCTGATGGCTTTCGCGCGGCGCAACCTGCTGGAGGTGGAACAGGTAATGGCAGAGGTGAAGGGACTGCACGCGGTCGGCCAGAGCGTGGTCACGCTGGCCTGTTCGGAGGGTTTTGCCTGGGACCTGCTGCCCAATGTGATGGCGCACTTCCGCGAGCAATATCCGGGCATGCAGTTCAAGCTCAACGTGGTCGGCGCGGCCAAGGCCTCGCAGATGGTCATCGATGGCGAGGCCGACATCTCGGTCACCTACAGCCTGGGCCCGGTGGAAGGGCTCAATATCGCCTACCGCGAATCGGGACCCATCTTCGCATTGATGCGGCGCGACCACCCGCTGGCCGCGCGCAAGCTGCTGTCCTTGAACGATCTTTCACCTTACCCGCTGGCCCTGCCCGAACAGGGCTCCACGGTGCGTCAGCTGTTCGACATCGCCTGCGGCATGCGCGGCCTGCTGTTCGCACCGGTCTTCACCAGCCATTCGCTGGGCGCGGTCTACCGCTTCACCGCCCGCTCGCCGGATACGGTGGCGCTGGGCGGCTTCCTCACCGTGCAGGAACGCGCCGAGGAAGATGCCATGGCCCTGGTGCCGATGGCCGAGAGCGAACTGCACCAGCGCACCCTGCAGGTCCAGACCATGGCCGGGCGCAAGCTGCCGCCGGCGGTGGCGGCCTTCATCGATTTCCTGGTGGCGGCGATCCGCCAGATCCGCACACGGCACGAACTGGGCGCGCTGCAAGCCGACAAATGAGGCATCCATGCGACGCTTGCCCCACGGCAAGCCACGCAGAAATGGCAGGATCCGGCGCTGCATGAGAAAATGCCGGTCCTCCGCCCGCACGCAGCCTTCCGCCCCTGTCCCCTCCGGATATGGAGGAGCGGCAACATTGCTCGTCCGGCAGCAACAGCCTACCGATTGAAGGAATACCCCATGAACGACATTGCCGCTGCAGTGCAACTGTCCGACCTCGCCGACCTCGATGCCTCCGCCGCACAGGCGCAGGAAGAACGCGGCCAGCCTGAAGTGACCGCGCGCGGTTCGCGCCGCTTCGAGCTGCTGGAAAAGAACATCCGCCGCCTGACCGGCCGCGCCATCGCCGACTTCGACATGATCCGCGACGGCGACGTCATCATGGCCTGCATGTCCGGCGGCGCCGACAGCTACACCATGCTGGACACGCTGCGCTACCTGCAGACGGTGGCCCCGGTGAAGTTCGAGATCATCGCCGTGAACCTGGACCAGAAGCAGCCCGGCTTCCCCGAGCACATCCTGCCGCAATACTTCGAGCGCATCGGCGTGCCCTATCGCATCGTCGAAGAAGACACCTACAGCATCGTCAAGGAAAAGATCGCCCCGGGCAAAACCACCTGCTCGCTGTGCTCGCGCCTGCGCCGCGGCATCCTGTATCGGGTGGCCAAGGAACTGGGTGCGACCAAGATCGCGCTGGGCCATCACCGCGATGACATCCTGCACACCTTCATGCTCAACATGTTCTACGGCGGCAAGATCAAGACCATGCCGCCCAAGCTGATCGCCGACGATGGCGAGAACGTGGTGATCCGCCCGCTGGCCTACGTGCGCGAGCCGGACATCAAGAAGTACGCGGCCGCCATGGAATTCCCCATAATCCCCTGCAACCTGTGCGGCTCGCAGCCCAACCTGCAGCGCCAGGCCATGCGCGAGATGCTCAACCAGTGGGAAAAGACCAATCCCTTGTGGATCAAGAGCATGTTCACGGCCATGGCCAACATCACGCCGTCCCACATGCTGGACCGCAGCCTGTTCGACTTCACGCATTTCACCGCCGGGGCCGGCAAGGAAGCGCAGGGCGATACCCTGTTCGACCGCGACGACAAACTGGACCAGGGCCAGTCCGTCATCAATCTGGTCTGAGCACACGAGACGCTGCGGCTCATTGTGGCGTCTCGCAAAACCTTAGTCCGGCGAGACACTGCGTTCCACCTCATCCGTAGGAAATGCCCTTGTGGCGCGGCTTTCGCGCCCATTGCCGATTCCCGCAGGCCGATGCAAAAGTAAATTTTTGTTGTCATGTGGCTATAGTCGGGGATTGGGCATCAAATACCCTCCTCTTCCACGCTTGAAGGCGAAAACACGCATGTTCTAATCTGTCCCATCGCAATGGCGTGCCGCGAGGCCGCTTTGCCAGGGAAAGAAAAAACATAACCATGCAGTCGTGGTTTCGCAGGGAAACGTGGTTTCGGCCAATGTCACGGCCGGCCTGCGTGGTATCGCCATCCGCGTGATTGAACGGCTTGCCGCCGTCATGCCTCTGCACCCCGAACGACTCTCTGCCATACCGTGTATGAGGCTGCCTGATGGCTAACTTTTGGCGCGACAAGCGCGTTTTCATCACCGGTCACACCGGCTTCAAGGGAAGCTGGCTGACCCTGTGGCTGCACCTGATGGGGGCCAAGGTGAGCGGCTACGCGTTGCCGGCACCGACCAATCCCAGCCTGTTCCATCTGGCGCGCTTGCAGAACTGCGTGCAGACCACCATCGGCGACGTGCGCGATCCGCAGCACCTGGCCGAGACGCTGGCTGCCGTGCAACCCGATGTGGTGTTCCACCTGGCGGCCCAGCCGCTGGTGCGCGACTCCTATGCCACGCCGGTCGATACCTACGCCACCAATGTCATGGGCACCGTGCACCTGCTGGAAGCCGTGCGCCATACGCCCAGCGTGCGTTCGGTGGTGGTGGTCACCAGCGACAAGTGCTACGAGAACCGCGAGTGGCTGTGGGGCTATCGCGAAGACGATCCCATGGGCGGCCACGATCCCTACAGCAGCAGCAAGGGCGCCGCTGAACTGGTGACTTCCGCCTATCGCCGCTCCTTCTTTGCCAGCAATCCCGACAACACCGTCGGCATCGCCAGCGTGCGCGCCGGCAACGTGATCGGTGGCGGCGACTTCGCGGCTGATCGCCTGATTCCCGATTTCGTGCGCGCCCTGGAAAAGGAAGAGCCGGTCGTGATCCGCAATCCGCACGCGGTACGCCCGTGGCAGTTCGTGCTGGAGCCGCTGTCGGGCTACCTGCAGATTGCCCAGCTGCTCTACGAGCAGGGCGGTGCGTTTGCCGAAGGATGGAATTTCGGGCCGGCCGATACCGACCTGCAGACCGTGAGCCAGCTGTGCGCCACCTTCAATCATTCGCTGCAGAAGAATGACGCGGGCCAGGTGGAAGTGCGCCTGGAGACCCAGGCCAACGGACCGCACGAAGCCGCCCTGCTGCGCCTGGATATTTCCAAGGTACGCCAGCGCCTGGACTGGATTCCGAAGATGGAGCTCTACACCGCGCTGGAACTGACGGCGCAGTGGTACGCGGGTTACCTCAACAACGAGGACCTGCGCACGCTCTCGGAAAACCAGATTGCCTTCTATCAAAGCCTGAACTAAGTCCTCAAAGGACTAGCCCCCGCCGGATCTGCTCCGGCGAGGGCTTTGTTCAATATCCCATCTTTCTGATTTCAGCCATGGTCTGCGTACGCAGGATCAGGCGTTCGAATTCGTCCGACCATTCCCGCGTGAGATTCTTCAGCAGCAGGCTCTTGCCGGCACGCGTGACGCGTCGGCGCACATCCTCGTTGTGCAGCACCGTCTGCAGGTTCGAGCACAGCAGATCGATGTTGCCGACCGGATGCATCAGGGCGTTGACGCCATGCTTGAGACCGATGTGGCGATAGGTCTCCAGATCGGAGAGGCAGACCGGCACATCCAGTTCGAAGGATTCCCAGATGGTCAGCGGCTGTGATTCGCTGGAGCTGGCCAGCACGTAGGCATCGGCCGAGGCCAGGTAGCGCAGGGCTTCCTCGTTGGGCTGCTCGCCCAGGAAGCGATAGCGTTCCGGCAGCGCTTCGGAGAGCTTGCGCGCGCCCTCGCCCAGCTGCAGGTACTTGCCGATGAAGACCACCTCGATGCCCGCACGCTGGTCGCTGCTCATGGCATTGACGGCCATGATGGTGTCTTCCATGCGCTTGCGCGGCTCGATGGTGCCGATGCAGACGATGCGCTTCTTGTCCTTGGGCTTGGGTTGCAGGTCTTGCTGGCGGTAGATGGCGTCGTTCCAGAACGGCAGCACGTGCACCATGGCCGGGCTGTCGAACAGGAAGCTGCCATAGACCAGGCGCTGGAATTCGGTCTGGAAGACGATGTGCGAGGCGCTCTTGAAACCCTGCGCCATGTTGGGATAGCGCAGCAGCAGGTCGCGTCCGATCTCGGCTTCGTGGATCCACCAGATCACCGGACAGCGTGGCGCCATCTCCCCCACCAGCGCCCCCGAGAGGATGCAGTTGGACACGATCACATCGGGATCGCCCGCCAGGTCCTTGACGATGGGGATGCCCATTGCCTCGAACTGCTTGCGCACTTCACCCTGGCCATCGATACGCGGCAGGACCGACACCTCATGGTTCTGCACCAGGCGCTCGGCCAGACGCAGCATCGCGGTGCTGGCACCGGTGGTGTAGAACTCATCGTTCAACAGAAGAATCTTCATGCACTTTCCAGGAAGGGTCGGCCTTGGCCGGACCGGTTGTCATTATTGGTTCTATTGGTTCTATTGGTTCTGTCAGTTCATCAGTCGGCTGCCCGCTCGCATCGCTACGGCCTCCTGCAGAGGTGGGCAGTCGCAACGCGCAGGCGAGACTGCGCAGCTTGACATGGTAAGCGGCAGCCGTGCGCATAAAGACCGGAGTAAACCGCCAAAGGCCCCTCAACTTCCTCTTTTGCGACGATGCGCAGCGATGGGGATACGGACGCGCAGGGGGCGCGTGCTAGACTTTTGGCTTTTCTTCGCTCCTCTTCGCTGCCACTCATGAACATCGTCATCCTCGCCGCCGGCATGGGCAAACGCATGCAATCCGCGCTGCCCAAGGTCTTGCATCCGCTCGCCGGCAAACCCCTGCTGGGCCATGTCATCGATACCGCACGCCAGCTGGCACCGACGCAACTGTGCGTGATCTACGGCCACGGCGGCGATGCCGTGCCCAAGGCTTTCGCCGGCCAGGGCCTGTCGTTTGCCCTGCAGGAACCGCAGCTGGGCACCGGCCACGCCGTCATGCAGGCCGTGCCGCATCTCGATGATGGCGCGCCCACGCTGGTGCTGTATGGCGATGTGCCGCTGACCACGGCCGCCTCGCTGCAGCGTCTGCTGGACGCGGCCGGCCAGGACAAGCTGGGCGTGCTGACCGTGACCCTGGACAACCCCACCGGCTATGGCCGCATCGTGCGCGAAGACGGCCAGATCAAGCGCATCGTCGAGCAGAAGGATGCCAGCGAGGCCGAACGCGCCATCCGCGAAGTCAACACCGGCATCATCGTCGCGCCCACGGCGCGCCTGCGCCAGTGGCTTGCGAAGCTCTCCAACAACAACGCGCAGGGCGAGTACTACCTGACCGACGTGATCGCGGCCGCCGTGGCCGATGGTGTGGAAGTCGTCTCGGCCCAGCCCGATGACGTGGCCGAAACCCTGGGCGTGAACAGCAAGGTGCAACTGGCCGAGCTGGAGCGCGTGCACCAGCGCAACATCGCTCATGGCCTGCTGGAGCAGGGCGTCACGCTGGCTGACCCGGCGCGCATCGATGTACGCGGCTCGCTGGAATGCGGGCGCGATGTGAGCATCGACGTCAATTGCGTATTCGAAGGCCAGGTCAGCATCGGCGAAGGCAGCAGCATCGGAGCTCACTGCGTGATCCGCAATGCGCGCATCGGTGCCGGCGTGGCCATCAAGCCCTTCACCCACATCGAGGACGCCGTGGTCGGCGCGGGCGGCCAGATCGGTCCTTACGCACGCCTGCGGCCCGGCACCGAACTGGCGCAGGATGTGCACATCGGCAACTTCGTCGAGGTCAAGAACAGCAACGTGGGCGTAGGCAGCAAGGCCAATCACCTGGCCTACGTGGGCGATGCGGATGTGGGCAGCGGCGTCAACGTCGGGGCCGGCGTGATCACCTGCAACTACGACGGTGCCAACAAATTCCGCACCATCATCGAAGACGGCGCCTTCATCGGCAGCGACACCCAGCTGGTCGCCCCGGTGCGCGTGGGCAAGGGGGCCACCATCGGTGCCGGTACCACGCTGACCAAGGATGCCCCGGCCGATCAGCTGACCTTGTCGCGCGCCAAGCAGCTGTCGCTGGCGGGATGGCAGCGGCCGGTCAAGATCAAGAAGTAAGCGTCTCGGGCCGCGCGCCCTGTGGACAACTCCAACTCCGGGGTGGTTTCAGGGCGATATGAAGGAAAAAGCCCGTCAACACGCTACTTCCTGACTTATCCACAGGCCAATCCGGCCGAAACCTGAAGGTTTCGGCCGTTTTTCATGGTGCGTCGGCAGCCGCGCCGAGCGGGATGGCCGTCTCGAACTTGCTGCGGTGGATGGAGAAATAGCTGCGCACATTGCGCACGTTGCGCTGGGAAGCGAACAGCCGGTGCGCCAGTGCGTGGTAAGCCGGCATGTCGCGCACCAGCACCACCAGCACGAAATCCGGCCCCGGCGAGACCCGATAGCACTGCTGCACCGCCGCCTCCCCCGCCACCAGGGCCTCGAAGGCCTGCTGCTCTTCCTCGCCCTGGCGATCCAGCGTGATCTCGACCAACGCCGTGAGCATGGAGGCCAGTTGGGCCGGATCCAGCAAGGCGACTTGGCGCGCGATCACGCCCGCCTCCACCAGCCGCTTGACGCGGCGCAGGCAGGTCGGCGGCGAGGCATGCACCTGCGCGGCCAGTTCCTGGTTGGTCTGGCTGGCATCACTCTGCAGGGCTTGCAGGATGCGGCGGTCGAGATCGTCCAGATCGAGGGGGGTTTTCATGGATACCTGCGTCAGCTTGTGAAATTGCCGGAGATTGCGTGAGGTTGAGCGAGATTAAATGACATATAAATCCAAATTTCACCTCTGAATTTAATATTATTTCATCACCCAATAGCGAAGCAATATTAGTTCATTTCACCGATATTTTAGAAATCTTATTTCACGATGCCTCGCCTAAGATGCATGCACATCTTTTCCAGCGAGGTAATCCATGTGCGGCATCGTCGGCGCGGTAGCGCAACAAAACGTCACTCCCATCCTGCTCGAAGGCCTGAAGCGCCTCGAATACCGTGGTTATGACTCCTGCGGCGTGGCGCTGCATGTGGATGGCAAGCTGCAGCGTTCGCGCAGCACCTCGCGTGTGGCCGAGCTGCAGCAGCAGGTGGCGCAGAGCGGCCTGTCCGGTTTCACCGGCATCGCGCACACCCGCTGGGCGACGCACGGCGCGCCTGCCACCCACAATGCGCACCCGCACTTCTCGCGCGACCGCATCGCACTGGTCCACAACGGCATCATCGAGAACCATGACGAACTGCGCGCCGAGTTGCAGGCTGCCGGTTACGTCTTCGAGAGCCAGACCGATACCGAAGTGATCGCCCACCTGGTCGACCACATGTATGACGGCGATCTCTTCCACACCGTGCAGCAGGCCGTGCGCCGCCTGACCGGTGCCTACGCCATTGCCGTCTTCTGCGCCGACGAACCGCATCGCGTGGTGGCTGCGCGCCAGGGTTCGCCACTGATCGTGGGCGTGGGCGAAGGACAGAATTTCGTGGCGTCGGATGCGATGGCGCTGGCCGGTACCACTGACCAGATCATCTATCTGGAAGAAGGCGACGTGGTCGACCTGCAATTGCAGAAGGTGTGGATCGTCGACGCGGCCGGCCGCCCGGCCGAGCGAGAAGTGCGTACTGTGCAGGCTTACACCAGCGCGGTGGAACTGGGTCCGTACCAGCATTACATGCAGAAGGAAATTTTCGAGCAGCCGCGCGCCATTGCCGACACGCTCGAAGGTGTGGTCGGCATCATGCCCGAGCTGTTTGGCGACAAGGCCTACAAGGTCTTCAAGGAAGTGGATTCAATTCTGATCCTCGCTTGCGGCACCAGCTATTACGCCGGTCTGACTGCGAAGTACTGGCTGGAGTCGATTGCGAAGATCCCGGTCAACGTCGAGATCGCCAGCGAATATCGTTATCGCGACAGCGTGCCCAATCCGAAGTCGCTGGTGGTCACGATTTCGCAGAGTGGCGAGACGGCTGACACGCTGGCCGCGTTGAAGCATGCGCGTGGTTTGGGCATGCAGCACACGCTGACCATCTGCAACGTGGCCACCAGTGCGATGGTGCGCGAATGCGAACTGGCCTACATCACGCGTGCCGGTGTGGAAGTGGGCGTGGCCTCGACCAAGGCCTTCACGACGCAGCTGGCGGCGCTGTTCCTGCTGACGCTGGCGCTGGCGCAGTCGCGCGGGCTGCTGACCGAAGAACAGGAAGCCGAACACCTGAAGGCGATGCGCCACCTGCCGGCTGCGCTGCAGAGCGTGCTGGCGCTGGAACCGTCCATCGTGGCGTGGGCCGAGGCCTTTGCGCGTCGCGAGAATGCGCTGTTCCTGGGGCGTGGGCTGCATTATCCGATTGCGCTGGAAGGTGCGCTCAAGCTCAAGGAGATCACCTACATCCACGCTGAGGCTTATGCGGCAGGTGAACTGAAGCATGGTCCGCTGGCGCTGGTGACGGACCAGATGCCGGTGGTGACCATTGCACCCAATGATGCGCTGGTGGAAAAACTGAAGTCCAACATGCAGGAAGTGCGTGCGCGTGGCGGGCAGCTGTATGTGTTTGCGGATGGCGATTCGCGTATCACTTCGGCGGAAGGGCTGCATGTGATTCGCATGCCGGAACACTATGGGGTGCTGTCGCCGATTCTGCATGTGGTGCCGTTGCAGTTGCTGTCGTATCACACGGCGTTGGCAAGGGGGACGGATGTGGATAAGCCGCGGAATTTGGCTAAGTCGGTGACGGTGGAGTGAGGATGGTTGGCTGTCCGGGCGGTGTGTCGAGGAAAGTTAATTCGCTCCCTAGGGAGCGAACCAATTCACTCCCTGGTGCAATAGTAATCAAGCGCAAACTCCCGCCCAGCAAGGAATACAGGCGATGTCAATTCTTTTGGCATTCGCCTGTTTTTTTGTTTTGACAGACTCATTTTATCGCCCTTTTTTGGCACGTTCTCCTGCTCCGAGGCACTTAAGAACCCCATCTGAAGCGGCCCGTCATCAACTGCACAATCGAGGGATTCGCCGCCTTTAGGTGCCTCAAGTCTGTTTGGTATCCACACAATTGATGGAGCGCGAGGGCCACACCGGCCGACCTTGAGTATCCACCTTCACAATGGATGACCAGGGTCCTCACTGACCCTGGAAGCTCGCAAACAAATCGCTTTATCTCTTCCGCATGCTTCACTGAAAATATCTCTTGGCCCAAACGCGAAGCTTTCATCGACACTCTTTTTGCGAGAAAGTCGACGTCAGCAAAACTCATTCTGAGCAGTAAATCGAAACCATCGACGTCCGCGATTGGCCGTCCAGGAGCTGTAATCGAGATTAGTGCCACGCCGGGAATCCGGGGGAGTTTTTCAGCTACTGCGCGAGAGGTGACCAGGATTTGCCGGCCGCCATCAGCTGGCGGCTTGTAGAGCTTGGCCACTATTTCCTTTACTGGCGCCGGCATCAAAACCTCCTTTTATTGGCAAGATTCTTGCCAATTGATTTTAGGAGCTTATCCCGCCAAGTCAAACATCAATCCATCATTTTTCGTGTTGCCTGAGCGGCTGCGACTACGTCATCCCAATCGAGGTACTGCGCGAGACTCGTCGACCCAATCTCGTTTAAAAGCGACATAAACTCGCCCAAGGCAAGGTCTCCCTCTTTGATTTTTACCTGCCAAGTTACAGCAGACACTCCTCTATGTAGCGACGCCATTCTTTGAGCAATTTCATCACAATTCATTGATGGATAATTTCGAATCTCTTCAGCCAAAATTGAGGCACAAAGAGACTTCCAGCTCGTTTTTTTACCAATAGCAAACTTCACCCAACGCGGCGGAACCTCATGATTAATGGCCAGGAGAATTCGCAAAAACAACTCCAAATCCACTCGCTCTTTCGCTATCAATTCCGATAGTGCCTGCCCATCAATCTCTAAGCCTTCTTCGCAATCTTGTTTTAGTAAAGCAGGTATGTCTCCTGTCTTAAGCCCCTTTCGGGCCAACAAAACGCGTACGACACGACTGGCCAAATTTGCCCAAGGCTTATTCATATTGCCCTTGCATTCGAAAATTTTTGGACTATCGTATACGGCAAGAATATGCCGAACGACGACGATGAGAATACTCAGAAAATGGGAATGCTAACGCCAACCAATAGAGGCAACGAATTATGCGATTGTATTGAGGCTTACTGCGCGACACCAGCCTTCTGCATCCGCGAATTCAATTTAAGCAACGCAAAAGCTTTATCGAACTAAGAAAGGCGAAGGAAAGCGGGAAAGGAGAGACTGAGAATTACAGAGGTTGAGCAAGGACGAACAAAAATAGCCACAAATTGCTTGCGGCGAAAATAAAGCTCAGCTAATATGACGACCCGTACCTACATACATCGGACATACAATTCCCCGATTATATCAGTACGTTTACGTTTGGGAGTGAACGAATTATAGGTTCGTTTACAAACATCTGCAACTACTACTGCAATGGTAGATAGTTTTTTGTAGCAATACTGTGATTTTAACGGTATATCAATTATCAAAGAGGCAATAAAATGAATTAGACAATTGGGTCGGCACGTCACAAAAAAAATGGGCTCGAGGTGGTGAGACACCTCGAGCCGCGGTCGGCACGCCACTTAAGGCTATGCGCACGTACGCGCGGATAGTCTCATGGGGCAAGCTTAAAGTCAATGTTGCTTCGCAGCATTGCTTGAGACGCTCAGGCGTCTGAAAGGGACATCATGTCCGGGACTACCCGCGACGGGGGCGGCGCCATGCCGCCCTCGGAGAATCATTGCCGCTCCAAGCGGCCGCTCGAATGCAACCAGCCATTCGCTCCTACCCAGTCGTTACCTCTTGACAATGGTCCGCCGCTTGCGAGTTGGCCGGCCGACTGCGCCCGCCTGCGTAGCAAAGTTGTTTCTCCCTCCAGCCCGACACTGAAAAGCTCGGGCGAGATAGTTGCACGGAGGAATTGTGAGCAATAGTCGAGAAATGCAAGCTCTTGGAAGTTTGGGCCAATTGGTCGTAAGCGGCGCCAGAAATGCGACCTCAGTAGGCGCCTATGCAATCGAGCAGGTGCCGGGCTTGAAAACGTTCGCTGCACTTAGAACGATTGATGAGCTGAGTCAGTGGCTCGGCAAAGAACCGGAATGTGCAAAGGCACGTTATAGGGACGAAACACCGGAGGCGAAACGACTTGCGTTGAACAGTCTGCTCACGGACATCTACATCCCGACCAATCACATTGCCGAATTCGTACAGACTCTGGGTGGCGCGATGTTTAGTGCATTAAATCTCAGGGACTTCTCAAATCCCAGATATGCCAGCTTCTTCTATCAGCAGGAGGAGTTGCTAATGGGGAAAAATCAAATCAAACCAATGCCGGAGGCACCTTTCGCTAGCCAAGTGTTCAGCGTGATTGGAAGCTCCGGTAGTGGGAAGAGCCTGTTGTGCGACCGCCTTCATCACCTGCTCGGTAGCGCTCAACGACTGCGGTGCTCTCCACCACTTCCTGATTTCCTCGCAATCATCCCGGTGCTTAAGCTGGAATGGAAGAACTCGCGCCTTGAATTTCTCCGACACATTCGTTACGTTCTGCGGGCTGAGATTGCGACTGCAAACGCCAGTGATAGGCTCTTGAGAGAAATTGAGAGCGATATTAATGGCGCCAATACCGTGAAGTCATGGTTCATCCAGTTCAACATTGGGGTCATCCTTATCGACGGCTGCAACAACGCATCACTTACTCCTGGCACGCCGGAAGTCTTGGACACCATTGCGGAGGTCAGCAAATGGACGGGCATCCCTGTGGTGATATTTGGTACTCCTCTCTTCATGCACCGACTGGCGAATGGAAGCATGCCAGGTCCCTATCTGACTTCGGGGCCAAAACTGGATTTGGATGATTTCTCGCCTCCATTGAAAAGTGGGGAGCTGGACATTAATGGGAGCTGGTATAGCACCGTTAGTGAAATCTGGAGAATGAGCGCCATGTCGCAGACCGAGATGCATAAATCTTTCCCTTTGTGGGCATACGAACATAGCCCCGTGCTTCAACACATGGTCTACGGCGTCTGGGATTTCATGAGGCATTCCATTGCATTCACCCAAAGCGGAGAAACGTTTGAATTCGGTGAAGAATCGGAGAAGACAGCGCAGAATGCCGAGCCTCATCGAGAACTTCTCCGACATCCCGAGAGTTTGGAAGCATCAAACCTCAAAGCGGAGCGCGTGAAAAAAATGATGGGGCACACTAGCAAGCTGAGCAAGCGTTTGCGCCAAATCGCTTATCAAGTTGGCACCACGGGCCACGTCCAGAGCGAAGATGACTTCCGAAGGTATCCAGACTACATGCCATCCGCAATTGTCTGCAATCCTGCCTATGAGTCTTGGGTAGGGACGGGGCTGACCAGCGGTATTCGACCTTCGCCACGCTCTGTTGGAATCATCCGTTCTCCAAAGCCCAAAACATCAGCAAGCGGATAGGCTGAGCCTACTCCGGAGCGCTGTGACGCCTAGATGCGCTGGCGTCCTCTTCCATCCTGGAGAGGAAGTCCGGTGCATTGGGACATACGCAAATTTGTGAGGAGTGCGCGATGACACCAGACGAGGACATTATTTACGCAGCGCCCCTTGTTAAGGGGCAGGTTCTGCATGACCATGCTTGCCATGTACGAACGCTGGCCAAGACCAATTCATTACGCCAGAAGTCCATTCTTATCCTGGAGAAGCTTCCTGGGTTGGATGGCATGCCTAGTGGGTTGAACACTTATCACAACAATCTGGGGTATTTGTATAAGTCCCTCGACGCGCTGGTATCTGAACATACTGAAGAGAATGCATTTCGCTGCGGCATATCTTCAGCCAGGTATGACGTTCTGCGAGCCAGGCTTGTTGGCAGGCCTGTGGGGCCGGTGCGTCCTAGCTTCCTCCCTGCTCTCTTTACGGTCAGCGAGAGGATTTATCGTCAGTGCCCTGAATGCTGCGATGAGCATATGGCAACACGCGGATTTGCACACATCGAGCTGCATAACGGCCTACCGTTCGTCTCTATGTGTCCAATCCATGGCGTCGAATTACGCTCGACTGCAGAACAGGCGCTGCTCTTTGACCAAGTGTGCCGAGACCCAGCGAGTGCATATCAACGCCTGAGAGAATTTGAGTATTCGGTTTTGATGCGTCAATGCCTTCAAATCCAGGCTGAGCAATCGCCGTTCAACCGGCGTGCAATAGTTAAAGCCCTGACTTTGAGCAGATGGATTGGCGCGAATGGGCGGCTCAACCTGGCCGAACTTCTGCATGCGTTCGTAGGTTTCTACAGTTGCTCGTTCAGCGATGTCCGCCTAGACATCCTATGCACTAGCCCTAAATACGTTGAGAACGCACTCCGGTCGCTGCTTCGGGAAGACCGTGCACTACATCCGGTGTGGTGCGTACTGTTCAAATGGTTTGCTGAAAGCTGCGCATGTAGCCTCCGAGTCACTAGGCCTGAAGTCCGAGCACCAGAACCTGTGGAGCCGTCCGAAGAGCAGATTCGTACTGCTCTGTTAGAACATAGCTCACTCACATCAGCAGCTACAGCACTTGGCGTAAGCGCCTCTTACCTCAATTGCATGTGCCGACGGTTTGGGGTTGCACGCGTCTGGCGACCCAAGAAACTCGACCAAGCAATTCTGCAGTCAATTCATCAGGCTTTCGACGAGGGTGCGCATCCGAAGGATGTGATGAGGATGTTGATTTGCTCGCAGATTTGACCCTCTCCATTTGACCCACCTTCCACCGCCTACCAAAGGCGGCCACACGGTCATACGACCCTTCATATCCCAGTTCTTTTAGATCCAGGAACATCTGTTTCAGGGTTCTTCGTTGCTTTCGAGATTTAACGGACTCAGCGCTCAGCCAAGCGGAGAGCCTGGGAGCAAACTCATCAAGAGAGCTCGGTGAATGCCTTGCTGGGTATGCTGGTTCGATCGCGTCCGACCGGATATAACGGCGAACCGTATTGCGGGAGATGTCCAGGCGGCGGGCGATTTCCCGGATTGAGATATGGTCTCTAATGTACCAGCGTCGAATAATTCCAAGTAGGGCCACGTTTATCACTCCGTTCTCCCGCTCGCTGTCATGAGCAGGATTGTGGTCTAAACATGGGTCAACTTAGGATGCAAATTTCCTGAGAAAGTGGGTCAGATTTAAATGCAATTCAACACCAAAGTCTTATGCCGTTTTCCGTAAGCACCTCTATGGTTTGACAGGTATTGGCATTCGCGACGCAAATTCATGTACGATTAAGCTTTGATTGGCCCAAGGTGACTTCCAGAAGGCTTTCAAAGGCAATCTCACTTCCCCCTCCTCCAGGGCGAAACCGAAACCCTTCAACAAATTGTCTACTAGGCCCCCATGGCCAGCCACAGCTCAATTTCCCACATATGGAAGGTCATTCACGAGTCCGCTTCCGAGTCTCCACTGCGAACACCCCGACAGTTCTGTTAAGCAATAGTTACGTCAGTGGTTTGTAAGCTCATCAATATACTTGGTTTTTTATTACCGCGTGCTCATCACCCCGATGAAAAAACTAAGCCGCCTGTGGCTATCGGCCATGAAAAAAGCCGGGAAAGTACAGCGCAAACAATTTCTCGATTTTCTTTCGCCCACTTCACCCCGCAGCAAAACCTCATCCATACGCAAGCCCAAGACCGCTCCCCGTGGAGCCAGCGCATCCACATCCGAAGTCACCGTCACCTCCGCAGTCCATCACGTCCCCGCCACCACCCATTCACTGCAGTATCGCCTCTGCCTGCCCAAGCCCACTCCTTCAGAGCTGCCCTTGATCGTGATGCTCCACGGCTGCCAGCAAAACGCTGCCGACTTTGCGCAAGGGACCAGGATGAATACGCACGCAGCAAAGCACGGCTTTGCCGTCCTGTATCCGGAGCAATCCCTGCGCGCCCATCCTCACCGATGCTGGCGATGGTACGCACCGGACGCCCAGAAGGGAGAAGGTGACGTCGCAGTGGTGGCCTCCCTGATCCAGGAGATCCTGAAAACACATCCCATCGACCCGCAACGCATCTACGTCTGCGGGATCTCGGCCGGCGCAGCGCTGGCACATCTCCTGGCATTGACGCACCCCGAACTCATCGCTGCTGTCGCGCTGCACGCCGCCCCGGTTTCCGGTGTCTGCAGCAACGCTGCCAGCGCGTACTCGGTGATGCAGCACGGATCGCTGCGCGCTTCAGCCGCCGCCAAACGGGCGCTCTCGCGCTTTCCCCGAACGGGCGCACTCCCTGCGATCCTCATCGGCGGGACTGACGACAAGATCGTTCGGCCCGTCAATCAGCGCCAGCTACTGGAACAATTTCTTTTACTCAATCACACGCAGAGCTTGACCGAGCAGCCTCCACGGGAAACACCCTACGGGCGCACCTCCAAAAAACACCCTCGGCGCAGGATAGTTGCAACCCGCGACTATCTTCGTGGCCGCAAGCTCATCATCCGATCCGTGCTGATCGAGGGACTGGGGCACGCCTGGAGCGGAGGGGACACCACCCTCTCCTACAATGCAGCGGGGCCGGACGCCAGTCGGCTGGTTGTCGACTTTTTCTCCCGGCATCGCCTGGAACCGGGGATGAAGTAGAACACCTTGGTCACCCCGCACTATCGAAAAGAGAGGAGCGCGAAGCAGATCAGCCATGCATCAAAACACGACTGCGTTTTGATGAGCGCTAGTTCCTTCTCTCGGGTTCTGCAGCATGAATGAACACGTTGTAAGTATCGGCAGGACGTGTCCCCGCGGCCAGATCAAGCGCATGGCCAATCGCCCCGCGATGGTAAGTGCCGTGATTGATGAGGTGAAAGATGACTTCTTCGCGGCTGAGTCTTCCGCGCTTCCCATCCACGAACGTGAAAGAAATATCTTCCTTCAACTGGCTGGCACTAAGACTCTTCGCATAGGTCAGCAACCACTGGTTCGCCGCCATCAGCCTGGCCTCCAGCTCAGCCAGTTCAGGCAGGTGCTCGGTATTGGTGGAGTCATGCGGATCGGCCACGCCACGCAATCTGGCTTGGAACAATTCCTCAACACGCACCATGTGGTTCAACTGTTGCCGCGCGAAATCGAACGCGGGCTGTTGTTTCTCTTGCGTGAGTTGCGCAACCGCATCAAGAATGCGGCGGTCCGACCAATGCTTGTATTCCAGGATTTTAATCAGGTCCATTTCCAATTTTCTCCTTGGCCCTGAACGATACCTCAATGGTGCGTATTGCGCCGGGAACGCCGATGGCGCCAAGGCCTTCCAATGTTGGAAGGAGGCTATGCGCCATCAGCAACGGAGCTTTGATATACGGAGATGCATGCATCATTCCTGCATGCTTGCCAGCAGTCACGCCTAAAGTACAACCCCACCCTCATCATTCCACCTCCGCACAATCCGCTGAAAGAACATGCTGTTGGGCAGCTGCAAAATCGTCTTCGCTTCCTGCTCCGGCCCTTCCTCCAGCAAGGTGGTATAGACCAGATTGATATCCAGCACGCGCCCCTTGACGCCGGGCTTGTCGCCGCCCTCCAGCACCTCGATCAGATCCCCCACGCGGAACGGGCTGGTGGTGAAGATCAGGATGGCGCAAAACAGATTGGACAACACGCTCCACACCGCAAAGAACGCCACCGCACCCACAGCGGCAAACCCGGTGAACGCAGACCACAGCACCGCTCCGGACACGCCCATGCGCTCCAGCGCCCACAGCATGGCACCGCCATAGATGAAAAATCCCAGTACCCGCTGCGTGAGCATGACGGCCGTGGCCGGCAGTCCATAAGTCCGCGCGATCCTGGCCATCACGCTTCGGGCCACCCGCATGATGGCCAGCGCCAGCAGGAAGATCAGGACCACCTCCGTCGCCGGCACGAGCACGTCGAACCAGTCGGCCATCCATTGCGGCAGGTTATCGTGGATGGACTGCAATACTCTGTTCATTCATTTCCTCTTGAAAATCACTTTGACGATGCGTTCCCGATCATGCACCGACACCCCACCTGCAGAAAAAGTGCCCTGAACATCCATCGTGATCCGGCAACAACGAAACAGCGCACAGAGTAAACCAGTTTCAACGGAAAATCTGACTTCGTCACATCAGCGGACAAAGTCCCTGATAAAAACAGGAGAGCCCCTGGCAGGCCCTCCTTCACGTCAGTGCGTCTCCTACTGATGAAGAGTTGACGCCCTCATGCTGCCCCCCTCCTCTTCCGCCAAAATCCAGACCGGCGCACCACGCCCTCTTCATCCCCCGCATGCGCCAGCCGGTACAGCAGCGGCAGCACCAGCAAGGTCAGCGCCGTCGAGGACAGGATGCCGCCGATGACCACGGTAGCCAGCGGACGCTGCACTTCGGCACCGGTCCCGGTCGCCAGCGCCATCGGCACGAAGCCCAGCGAAGCCACCAGCGCCGTCATCAGCACCGGACGCAAGCGGGTCATGGCCCCCTCGTGAATGGCCACATCCAGCGCTCGCCCCTCCTCGCGCAGACTGCGGATGAAAGAGATCATCACCAGCCCGTTGAGCACCGCCACCCCGGACAGCGCAATGAAGCCCACCGCCGCCGAGATCGACATCGGGATGTCGCGCAAGGCCAGCGCGAGAATGCCGCCGGTCAGCGCAAACGGAATGCCGGTAAACACCAGCAAGCCATCCTTGACGTTGCCAAACATGGCAAACAACAGCACGAACACCATCAGCAAGGCCACGGGAATGACGATCTGCAGACGCTGCGTGGCCGATTGCAGGTTCTCGAACTGGCCGCCCCAGGTGGTCCAGTAACCGGTCGGAATCCTGACCTCGGACTGCAACTGGCGCTCGGCATCAGCCACGAAACCACCCAGGTCCCGTCCGCGCACGTTGGCACTGACTACGATGCGGCGCTTGCCATCTTCGCGGCTGATCTGGTTGGGACCCGGCGCGATGTTGAGCGTGGCGACCTCACCCAGCGGAACGTAACTGGTACGCTGCGCGCCCTCCTGCGGCGGCAAGGCCACCGGCAGGCGACGGATCGCCTCCAGATCGGTGCGGGCCTGATCAGGCAGGCGCACCACGATGGCAAAGCGACGGTCGCCCTGGAACAGCGTCCCGGCTTCCTTGCCGCCGATGGCGGTGGCGATGGTGTCCTGGATGTCCGAGACATTGAGTCCATAGCGCGCCGTCTTCTGGCGGTCGATGTCCACCGTCAGCATCGGCAGGCCGGTGGTCTGTTCGATCTTGACTTCGGTGGCACCGGGGATCTTCTCCAGTACTGCCGATATCCTGGTCGCGGTCTCGTTGAGCACCTTCATGTCATCACCAAAGACCTTCACCGCAACATCACTGCGCACGCCCGAGATCAGCTCGTTGAAGCGCAGCTGGATGGGTTGCGAGAACTCGTAGCTGTTGCCCGGGATCTTTTCCACTTCGGACTGGATCGCGGCCAGCAACTCTTCGTGTGTCTTTCTCGGCTGGGGCCACTGGTCCTGCGGCTTGAGCATGATGTAGCCATCCGAGATGTTCGGCGGCATCGGATCGGAGGCCACTTCGGCCGTGCCGGTGCGGGCGAACACGCGTTCTATCTCGGGGAATGTCTGCTTCAGCGTGCGCTCGATCTGCTTTTGCATCTCGAGCGACTGGCTCAGGCTGGTACCGGGAATGCGCAGCGCCTGTACCGCCATGTCACCTTCGTTCAAACTTGGTACAAACTCCGTCCCCAGGCGCGTAGCGACTGCACCGCACACCACGATCAGGGCCCCGGCAAAGGTCAGCACCACGGCCTTGTTGTCTATGATGCGCTTGAGCATCGGCTCATACAGGCGCTTGGCCCAGGCCATCATGACGTTCTCCTTTTCCGCGACGCGCTCGCCGATGAAGAGGGCGATGGCGGCGGGAATGAAGGTGACCGACAGGATCATCGCGCCGACCAGCGCCGCCACGACGGTAAAGGCCATCGGCGTGAACATCTTGCCCTCGACGCCGGTGAGCGCAAACATCGGCAGATACACGATCATGATGATCAGCTGGCCGAACAGCAGCGGGCGGCGCGCCTCCTTGGCCGCAGCGAAGACCTCATGGAAGCGCTCGCTGCGGGTGAGCGTGCGGCCATGATGCTGCTGCGCATGGGCCAGCCTGCGCACGCAGTTTTCCACGATCACCACCGCGCCATCGATGATGATGCCGAAGTCCAGCGCACCCAGACTGAGCAGGTTGGCACTCACCTTGTTGGAGACCATCCCGGTGAAGGTGAACAGCATGGCCAGCGGAATCACGGTGGCCGTGATGATGGCCGCGCGGATGTTGCCGAGGAAGACGAACAACACCGCCACTACCAGCAAGGCTCCTTCGACCAGGTTCTTCTTGACGGTGGCGATGGCCTTGTCGACCAGTACGGTGCGGTCATACACGGTCACTGCCTCCACGCCCTGAGGCAGGGTGCGATTGATCTCGCGCATCTTCTTGTCCACCGCCTGCGAGACCTTGCGGCTGTTCTCGCCAATCAGCATGAACACGGTGCCCAGGACCACTTCGCGGCCATTCTCGGTGGCGGCACCGGTGCGCAGTTCCTGACCAATCCCCACCTCGGCCACATCGCGCACGCGGATCGGCACGCCCTTCACGTTGGCCAGGACGATGTTGCCGATGTCTTCCGTGGAACCCACCTGCCCCGGTGCACGGATCAGGTATTGCTCGCCGCGCCGCTCGATGTAGCCGGCACCGACGTTGTTGTTGTTCTTCTCCAGCGCCTTGACGACCGTGTCCATGGTCATGCCGTAGGAGGCCAGTTTCTCCGGTGAGGGTGCCACCAGATACTCCCGGGCGAAACCGCCGATGGTGTTGATCTCGGTGACGCCCGGCACCAGGCGCAGTTGCGGCTTGATGACCCAGTCCTGGATCTCGCGCAGGTCGGTGGCGCTATAGGGCGTGCCATCGGCCTTGCGCGCATCCTCCCTGGCCTCTACCGTCCACAGGTAGATCTCGCCCAGGCCGGTGGAGATCGGCCCCATGCCGGGATCGATGCCGGGGGGCAGCTGGCTTCTGGCCTGCTGGATGCGTTCATTGACCAGTTGCCGCGCAAAGTAGATGTCGGTGCCGTCCTTGAAAATCACCGTCACCTGCGACAGGCCATAGCGCGAGAGCGAGCGCACCTGTTCCAGATGCGGCAGTCCCGACATGACGGTCTCGATCGGATAACTGATGCGCTGTTCGGTCTCCAGCGGTGAATAGCCGGGCGCGGCGGTATTGATCTGCACCTGCACGTTGGTAATGTCGGGGACGGCGTCGATGGGCAGCTTCTGGTAGCTGTAGATCCCGTACGCGCCCATGCCGAGCACCGCCAGCAGGACCAGCCATCGATGCTCGATGGCAAAGCGAATGATGCGTTCAAACATGATTGTCGTCTTTCCTGAAGTCGCTGGTCAGTGGCTGTGCTCGGCAGAACCCTTGCCCAGTTCAGCCTTGATGGCGAAGCTGCCGGTGGCGGCATAGCCGGTACCGGCATCGAGGCCCGAGATAATCTCGACGGACTTGCCATCGGAACGTCCCAGGCGTACTTCCCTGACCACGAAGCCATCCGCATCACGGACGAACACCACGTTCTTGCCCTCGACCGTCTGGATGGCATCGGCTGCAACGGCCACCGGGACCTGTGTCTCGCCGGCGATCACCTCGACATTGACGAACAGGCCCGGACGCCAGAGGTCACCGGTATTGGGCAACACCACATGGGCCTTGGCCGTACGGCTCTGTTCGCCGATCAGGGAGCCGACGTAGGAGATCTTGCCTTCGGCACTGGCATCGAAGGCGGTGGCACGCACCACCACCTTCTCACCGACCCGGACCGCCTGCATGTCCTTGGGCGAGACGATGATCTCGGCCCAGACACTGGAGAGATCGGAGATCAGGAAGGCATTGGCATCCTCGCGCACGGCCTCGCCCAGGCCGAGGTGCTTCTCGACCACGATGCCGTCGAAGGGCGCGCGGATTTCATAGCGGTTGAGGTTGCCGGACGATGTGCCCGTGGCTCCGATGGCACGCAGCTTCTGTTGCGCATTGCGCACCGCCACCTCGGCCTCGCGCAGCGCGGCTTGCGCTTGCAGATAATCCTGTTCGGCCGAAATCTTCTGTTCCCACAGGTGCTTCTCGCGCTGATACGCGCTGCGGGCCAGCGACAGGCGCTGTTCTGCATTGAGCAGGTCGGAGCGCTGCTCGGAGACGGCACTGCTGCTGATGACGGCCAGTACCTGGCCTTTCTTGACCTTCTGGCCCAGATTGGCCGAGACCGATTCGACGATGCCGGCGACCTGCGGGACTACGTGCGCTGTGCGATCTTCATTGAAACGGATCTCGCCCGGCAGCTGCACGGTGGACCTGATCTGCAGGGGACCGGCCGTGTCGACCCGGATGCCGGCGGCGGCAATCTGCTCCTTGCTCAGGGCGATCTTTCCTTCTTCCTTGTGCTCATCGTCCTTGTGCTCGTCGTCCTTGTGCTCATCATGCGCACTCTTGTCCTTGTGTCCGCCCTCTTCACGATGCTCGCCATCTTCCTGGTGGGCGTCCGGCTTGGCGTTGCTACCCTGAGCGGAGTTGCCCTTCATCAGGATGATTCCCGACACGAGCGCTGCAATGGCGATGATCGCCGCGATGGTGAATGTCTGCTTCTTTGTCATGGTTGTTCTCACTCTGCTGGAAGGGTCTCGACGCCGGCCAGGCGATCAAGATCGGCGGCGGCCTGGAAGGCGGTGGACAGGGCTTTCCAGTACTGCGCCTTGGCCTGGAAATAGGTGCGCTGGGCGTCAAGGACGTCCAGATAAGCGAACTTGCCTGCTTCAAATCCGGTACGGGCGGCCTGGTAGGCCGATTGCGCGGCCGGGACGATGTCGTTGCGCAAGGCCGTGGCCTCTTCCCTGGCATTGCGCAGGCGCTCGAAGCCCTGTGCGGCCTCGCCCTGCATTTGCACCTCGGCCACCGCCAAGGTATCGCGTGCGATATCGACGCGCTTCAAGGCTTCCAGCTCATTGCCCTGGTTGCTGTCGAAGACCGGGATGGGCACGGAGAAACCCACCACCCACATGTTGCGGGCACTGGATTCATCGCGCTTGTTGCCCAGGGTCAGGCTCACATCGGGAGTGCGCTTGCTGGTCTCGATCCGGGCCAGTGCACGGCGGCGCTCGACTTCAAGCCGGGCCAGGCTCACGGCCGGGCCATTGGCGACCTGTTCGGTCAGCTGTGCAATCGCCGGCAAAGGCGGCAGGGACTCGACGCCGCCTTCACTCAACTGAACGCGGTCATTGCCACCACCCCACAGCATCGCGAGGGTTCTTCGTGCGAGGAGCAGCTCGCTGTTGGCTTGACTGAGTTCCAGTTGCGCGCCGGACTGCGCCACCTGCGCCTTGGTCTGTTCGACGGGAGAAATCTTGCCTGCCGTAACGCGCCGACCCGTCATCTCGGCCGCGGTCTTCGCCAATCCGAGCAGTTCGCTGGCAAGACGCTGCCGCTCGGTGGCGACCATCACGTCGACATACGCGGCCACCACGGCGGCGCGCAGTTCGCTGCGTTTGGCGGCGTATTCCAGCACGGCCATGTCGCGGGCGCGCTGCGCGGCGTCGATGCGGGCACCGCGCTTGCCGCCGAGTTCGATGGCTTGATTGATCTGGTAGGTGGTGGTGCGGCTGGATTTGCGGACATCCTCGATCAGTGCCGAGAATTCCGGATTGGGCCGGGCACCCGCTTGCAGGATCGTGGCCTCGACGGCCTCAATCTCTTTGCGGGCGGCGGCCAGCGTCTTGTTGTGGTCAAAGGCCAGGCTGATCGCGGTTTGCAGCGAGAGCGGGCCAGCTTCCCGGTCCAGGGCGGATGCCGTGGCGGGCAGAATGGATTGCGGGTTGGATTGCGCGGGTGATTGCGCATGGCTGGAACCGGCCGCAAGCAGCGCCAGCCCCAGCGTGAAGCTGTGACGAAACATCGAATTCTCCGGTGATGAAAAGGGGAATTCGGCGAGAGCAGATGATGGGTGTGGATTGTCCTCGCCGACTCAGGCGGCGAGCAGCCAGTTGGGCTTGTCGGGCCCGTCGGCGATGTGGGAGGCAGGATGGGAACCGTGCTTGAAATGGGCGGATACACGCGTGGCCAGCGGCGCGATGAGGAGCCTGCTGCCGGCCTGTACCGACTTCATGGCGCAGAAGTGGCAGAGGGAACAATCCAGGTCGAGCTCCCCTGCTTTGGATTCCTTGGAGTCCTTGGAGTCCAAGGATTTCGCCTGCGCGTGCGTCTCGGCGGCGGGGTGGTCGTGATGTCCCAGGTGCGCGGACGTACTCTCCTTTTCCGCCTGGCAATACGATGCCACTGCCGCCCAGGAGAGCTGCATCGGCAACAGGAAGGCAAGCAGGAGAATCAGTGCACGCATGGTGGAAATGAGAGATGGCGACCAGCCAGTCTGGCAAGAAGCGGGGGCGATTATGCACCGTCGTACAGCGACGCGTCAAAGGCCTTTCGCTGTGCGGGCCTGCATCGGCTGGCCCAGACGCGTGGTTTCCGGGAATGAATACTAAGGAGCGGGTGGAGACAGAAAGATTGCCGAGTCATTACAGCGCTGTAATGACTTCGGCCAGGCTGGCCTTGCATCAGCAAGGCTGATCGGCTGAATCTGCAGGACCGATTTGCACGACCGTGAGTCGACTCTCTAGTATCCGTGCATGGCCTCCTGCGAGGAGGAATGCGGCATCTTCACAAGCACTCCATGAAAGACACACGATGAATACGCAAGCCATCCGCTATCACCAGTATGGCCCGCCCGATGTCATGGCCCTGGAAGCCATTGCGCAGTTCCCGCTGGAACCCGGCCAGGTCCGCGTCAGCCTGCGGGCAGCGGGCGTGGCTCCGCTGGATGCCAAGCTGCGCGCGGGCCTGCTGCAAGCTCAGCTGGCGTTGACGCTGCCCAAGGTACCGGGCCGCGACGGTGCGGGCGTGATCGTCGAATCGCGGGCAGAGGGTCTCCCTGTCGGTGAGCCCGTGTGCGTGATGGCCGACATGTTCGGCCAGGGCAGCTACGCCGACAGCATCGTTGTGCCGGCCGCGCGCGTGGTCAGGCAGCCGTCCACGCTCTCGACCAGGCAGGCAGCCGCCTTGTTGCAGCCCGGTGCCAGTGCCTGGATCCCCATCGTCAAGACGGCGCAGGTGCGCAGCGGGATGAAGGTACTGGTGCACGCCGGGTCGGGTGCAGTGGGGAGTCTGATGATCCAGCTGGCGCTGCATCTGGGGGCCGAGGTCTGGGCGACCTGCAGCAGCGCCAACCGGGATGATGTCCTGGCACTGGGCGCGGCCGGGGTCATCGCCTATGACAAGGAAGACTTCTCGGCCCTGCGGGGATTCGACGTCGTGTTCGACTTGGTGGGCGGCAACACCCACGACCGCTCCTATCCGGTGCTCAAGCCGGGCGGCCAGCTGGTCTGGCTGGTCGCATCAGCGATCCGGGAGCGCGGCGAGGAATTCAAGGTGCGCGTGGTCCGCGCGATGATTGATGATGCCCCGGAGTGCCTGCGCGCGGTGGCGAAGCTGGCAGAGGAACGCGTATGGGTGCCGACGGTCGGCCAGTGCTTCCCGCTGGCCGAAGCTGCCCGCGCGCATGCCTTGCTGGAGTCAGGCAAGGCAGCGCGCGGCCGGATCGTGCTGGATATCCCCTGATTCAAACATGGGGGCGGAATGTTTGAATTTCCGCCAGGGTCGCCCTCCGCTCAACGCGCAGCTTGACCGGTCTGTTCCGCAAAGGGCAGCGCGCCATCGCCGTGGCGCACATGGAAGACATTCAGGGTCATCGCCACCAGGGAGTAGTAACCCAACAAACCCACGAGATTGACCAGCACCTCGATGCCGAAACGCTGTTCGGCTTCCCGGTACAAGGGGTCGGAAATGCGTTTGGTCTCGTAGAGTTCCTCCACCAGTTCCCAGATCATCTGTTCATCACGCGCAGCGAAGTCAGGGCGCTCGCCGCGACGGATCCGTTCGACGTTGGCCGCGTCCAGTCCCGCTTCGATCCCGATCGGATAGTGGATCTGCCATTCGGCCTGGGCTTGCCACCTGGCGGCGGTGCACAGGATGGCCAGTTCCGACAGGGACAAGGGCAGCTGCGTGTGATAGCGGCAGAATGCGCCCAGCTTCTGCGCATGCTGGGCCAGTTCGGGACTGTGGATCCAGGACAGGAAGGGGCCGGCGAGGTTGCCGCGCGGGCCCTTCAGGATATCGTCCAGGACTTCCTTTTGGGCCGGCGTGGCGGTGGAGACGTCGACGGCGGGGAGACGGGGCTGGCTCGTGTCTTGCTGCATGGGCTTCCTTGGCAAAGGCGGGAGTGACGGAAGCGAGCATGATAACGCCCGATCCGGCTGCGGGGCACCAGCCTGGTGTGCAGCTCATCTTGCCCGCCGCCTCTCCACGCCCGACTATGTTCTGCGAGGGCGCAATGGCCTACTGGCTGGACAGCACACCCAGGACGATGAATCCCGCCAAGGTGATCAGCTGCAGAACGAACAGGATCGACACCGGCTTGTTCTGCCAGGGCTTCTGGATGCAGGCGTAGATCGCCAACAGACAGCCGCCGGCAAATGCAGCGTACAGGACGAAGTTGAACAGTGCCCCGATCAGGTAGACGCCGGCCATCGGGCCCATCCCGGAAGCACCGAACCTGGCCGTGGATATCGTCAAGACCGCCAACCCCACTGGCCCCCAGAACAGCAGCCCCGAGAGGAACAGCACCAGACTGCCCCATGGGTTGCGCACGGCAGCGGCCGGGGATGGAGAATTTTCCGGGGACGGGATTTCCGGGGTTGGAGTTTGGGGTGAGCGGGATTCTGGCGATGAGTTTTCTTGTGGTTGCATGGCGCGCGGAATCTCAGGTAGACACGGAAACTGCCGGGTACTGACGCCAGCAGCGCAGCACCGAACAGTGCTGCTGTAGAGTCCTTTCCGATTCCGGAAGTTCTCGCTTGGCGAGAATTTTCTTTCATATTGCTGCAGCTTTTCGCGAGCCAGCCAGCCGTGGAAGCATCATCCGCGATATCCCGTTAGCGATCAGCATGCTTGTTCAGGAAGGCAGCCAGGTCCGCATTGAAGCGGATCGGTTCCTCGATGAATGGTGCGTGTCCGGAATCAGGATAGACAATGCTTTCAATCGCGGGATTGAGCTGACGCGCCCGGGCAATCGCCGGTTCTGTCCTGACCAGCGCATCTTTGCCGCCGTAGAGGAACAGCAGCGGAATCCTGGCACGGCTGAGGCCCTGCTCAGCAAACACGCTCATGGACTGCACTGCCTTCTGCATCGGCCATGACGCCATGGCGGCATTGGCCAGCAGCCGGGAGAACGTGGCCTCATCGGGCTTCCTGTTGAAGCACAGTGCGAGGAAGGCACGCTCGCCGTCCAGATGTGTCTTCAGGTCCGGCGAGATCATGTCCTTGTACACCTGCGGATGTGAGGTGATCTGCTCGGCGTTCAGCTCCACCACACCGTCGACGTAGACGGCACCGCGAATGCTTGCATCGCCGTAGGCAGCCAGATAATTCGAGATGACCACGCCTCCCAGCGACCATCCGACCAGGACCGCCCCCTTTGCATGGGCCGCCTGAATCACCGCTGCCAGATCTGCGGCCCAGATGCGTCCATCCCGGTATGCATTCTCGGTTGCTGGCTTGTCCGATTTACCGTGTCCGCGCAGATCGTAAGAAATCAGACGGTACTTCGCCAGTGCGCCATCGGCGAACTGTGCTTCCCAGTTCAGGTGGCTGCCCAGCAGACCGTGGATGAACAGCACGGGCGGCCCGTCGGGATTGCCCGCCTCCTGAATGGTCAGGACGACGCCATCAGGGGCTACGGCAGAATATTCTTTCAAGCCGGAGTGCGCCCAACCCGGACCGGCAAAGGGCAGGGACAGGATCAGCAAGAAAATGAATCGGCAAGACTGCTGGACAAGCATGGGGAACTCCTCATTGAGCAAGTGGTTTAGACTTGCAGTCTCAACCCTGACATCAATGTGAGGGTCAAGCCATTTTTTGGAGTCAAGGCGATGAAGACCAAACAGCGCCACAGCCAGCTTTCGATTGGCGAGCTGGCCAACAGCACCGGAGCCAGCATTCGAGCCATTCGGCACTATGACGAACAGGGCCTGCTGGCTTCCACCAGATCGGACAATGGCTACCGGATGTTTTCAACACTGGCGGTCACCCAGGTGAAACAGCTCCGCCGCTTTCTCGACGCAGGATTCAATCTGGCCGAGATCAAGGGTTTTCCCGAATGCATGCTGATCGTCGATGGCGCACTGGCCTGCCCGGAAACCAAAGGCGTACAACGGACAAGGCTGCTGGCCATCGACAAGCAAATCACGGAATTGCAGAAGCGCCGCTTGCAGTTGCGCTCGATGCTGGAGGACAGCGCTGGCCAATGAACGGCCGGCATCGCCGGCTGATCACTTCGTTGCAGAATGTCACTAACGCAAGCAGTCAATCGTTCGAGGCGTCGTCAACAGGCATCTCGGCCTGAATTGCAATCCATTCCCCGCAGTTATGAATGCAGAAAAAAAAGGAAATAGTCTGCATCCCACCCCATCACTAGACTCCATGGCAGACGCTGGTGCCCTCTGATCTGATGCGCCCCGGCCGTCCCGACAACAACAATGCAAGGAGACCCATGGTCAACAGAAGACAATTCCTGGCCGGCAGCCTGCTCGCCTGTACTGCAGCGCGCTCGGCCATCGCCCAGTTCATTCCCAACTCAGCCGGCGACCAGCCGCCCCGGCTCAAGGCGCCAGCGCTGGCCTGCGACAGCCATCACCACATCTATGACGCGCGCTTCCCGGTCTCGCCGCACTGGCGCGGCGGCCGCCCCGACGGCGCCACCGTGGCCGACTACCGGCGCCTGATGGCCAAGCTCGGCATCGCCCGCAACGTGGTGGTCCAGCCCTCCACCTATGGCAGCGACAACCGCTGCCTGCTCGATGCACTCACCCAGTTCGGCGCGCAGGCACGCGGCATCGTGGTCATCGACGATGACGTGGAACTGGCGCAATTGAAGGAGATGGATCAGTTGGGAGTACGCGGCGTGCGGGTCAACTTCCTCTCGCCGCAAAGCTGGGGCATCACTACCGTGGACCGCTTGCTGCGCACGGCAAAGCGCATTGCGCCGCTGGGCTGGCATGTGCAGGTGCTGATGTCGGGCGCGCAGATCGCCGAGCATGAAACCGTGCTGGCCGGCCTGCCCACCCCGGTGGTGATCGACCATCTGGGCCGCATCCCGCAGCCGCAAGGACTGGATCATCCCGGCGCACAAGCCATCCTGCGCCTGCTGGCCAAGGGCAATACCTGGATCAAGCTCTCCGAGCCCTATGCCGATACGTTGCAGGGGCCGCCCGATTATCCCGATACCAGCCTGCTGGCGCGCGCCTATCTGCAGGCGGCACCGCAGCGCACGCTGTGGGGCAGCGACTGGCCGCATCCCACTGAAAAGATCAAACCGGATGACGCCGTGCTGTTCGACCTGCTGGCCGCCTGGGCCCCTGATCCGGCGCTGCGCCATCAGATCCTGGTGAGCAATCCGGCAAGCCTGTTCGGTTTTTCCTGAAACCGCGACACGCAATGCAAAAGAGCCGCCTGCGCAAGCAAGGCGGCTCTTTTGTCATCACGCTTGTGCTCAGCGCACGGCTTCCTTCAAACCACCGGTAGCGGCCACGCGCGACTTGCGCGACAGCACCAGCAGGATGGCCACGCTCACCACCGACAAGCCCACCAGCGGCAACAAGGCCATGGCGTAGCTGCCGGTCGCATCCTTGATCCAGCCGTAGGCGTTGACCATCAGGCCACCGCCGATCAGGTTGGAGACGGCATTGATCCCCGCCAGTCCGGCCGCGGCCGAACCCGTGGCCAGCCAGGTCGAGGCCATGGCCCAGAACGGTCCCTTGAACGAATATGCGCCAATCAACACCATGGTCAGCAGCAGCACCACCGGGGCCAGCGTATTGGCCAGCGATGCCAGCGCAAGGCCGCCACCGATGAGGATCAGCGGAATGGCGGTATGCCAGCGGCGTTCACCGGTCCGGTCGGAATGACGGCCCCACCACACCATCAGCACCGAGGCCACCAGGTAGGGAATCGAATTGACCAGGCCGGTCTGCATCACCGTCAGCCCGAAGGACTTGAGCAACTGCGGCTGCCACACGTTCAACACCGAACCGGCCGCCGAAGCGCAGGCACACACCAGGGCCATGCCCCACACATGCGGCTGGCTGAACAGCTTCCACAAGGGAATGTGCTGCTTGGCGGTACGGCTGGCCGCTTCCTTGTTCATGGTGGCAACCAGCCACTGGCGCTGCGCATCATTGAGCCAGCGCGCCTGGTCCGGACGATCCGTCAGGAAGAACAGGCAGACCACGCCCAGCAACACGGTCGGCAACCCTTCCAGCAGGAACAGCCAGTGCCAGCCGCGCAATCCGCCGATGCCATCCATCTGCAGCAGCAGCGCCGAGACCGGCGAGGCCACGAAGCTGGCCGCCGGGATCGCCACCATGAACAGCGCCACGATGCGGGCGCGATATGCCGATGGCACCCAATAGGTCAGGTACAGCACCACCCCAGGGAAGAATCCGGCCTCCGCAGCGCCCAGGATGAAGCGCACGAAATACAGCGAAACCGGCCCCTGCACGAAGGCAGTACAGGCCGAGATCAGGCCCCAGGTGACCATGATGCGGGCCAGCCATTTGCGTGCGCCGAACTTCTGCAGTGCCAGGTTGCTGGGCACTTCGAAAATGAAATACGCAATGAAGAACAGGCTGCTGGCAAAGCCGAACATCTTGGGCGAGAGCCCGATGTCGTGGTTCATCTGCAAGGCCGCCATGCCGATGTTGCCGCGGTCGATGAAGGCAAACAGGTAGCACAGCATCAGGAAGGGCAGCAAGCGCCAGGTCACCTTGCGCACGGTCTCTTGTTCGAGCCGCTTGTCGTCTTGGATGGTCTCCATGTCTCTCTCTCGGAAGTCGGGTGCCGCCTGTGTCGGCGGCTGGCCCGTCAGTCATTATGAATCAGCCGGTAACGGTCTGTTCGTTCAATACCGCCAGGACATTGCTGGCCGCCCCGGTGCCCATGGCGATGTAGGCATCGGCCGTCACGCCGCCGATATGCGGGCTCAGGATGGCGTTGCTGACGTCCTGCAGCGGATGCGGTGCGGTGAAGGGTTCCTTCTCGAAACTGTCCAGGCCGGCTGCGCGCAGCTTGCCCGAAGCCAGTGCCGCGATCAGTGCCGGTTCATCGATCAGTCCGCCACGCGCCGTGTTGACCAGGATGGTGCCGTCCTTCATGCGGGCCAGCGATTGCGCATTGATCATGTGCTTGTTGTCGGCCGTCAGCGGGCAGTGCAGCGAGACCACGTCGGATTGCGCAAACAGCGTATCGAGATCGACCAGCCGCACGCCTTGCGGAGCGTCTTTCGCATACGGGTCATAGGCCAGCACCGGCATCTCCAGCGCGACCGCCACAGCAGCCACGCGACGCGCGATGGCACCGATGCCGACCAGGCCCAGCGTGCGTCCGCGCAGCTCCAGGCTCTTGTGGGTGGACTTGTCCCAGTGGCCTTCGCGCATGCGCTGGTCCAGTCCGACCACGTTCTTGGCGCAGGCCATGATGAGCGCCCAGGTATGCTCGGCCACCGCCGGCGCATTGGCACCGGCCGCTGCCTTGACGGCAATGCCGCGCGCCTTGGCCGCTTCGGTATCGATGGAATCGATGCCGGTGCCGTGCTTGGAAATCACGCGCAGGCCAGGGGCCGCATCCATCACGCGCGCGCTCACGCCGCCATAGCGCACGATGATGGCCACCGGCAGATGTTGCTGCACCAGCCTGACCATGTCTTCCTCGGTCGGCTTGGCACCGGCATAGACCAGCTGAAAGTCGCGCAGGATCTCAACCGCTTGCGGTGCCAGGTCGACACCGGTGACGATCACCACTTCCTTCTTGAAAGCGATCACAGCGATTCTCCTTCGGCCAGCACGCCGCCCTTGCGCAATGCGCCTTCCAGCCAGGCCGGGCGCAGCGGGCCGCCACCACGGATTTCGGTGAGGCGCTTGGTTTCATCGGCCACCTTCTTGGCGGCAGCCGCCAGCAGCGATGCGGCTTTCTCACGCTCGACCACCACCACGCCATCGGCGTCGCCCACGATCAGGTCACCCGGCTGCACGGCGGTGCCGCCCACCGAGACCGGCCAGTTCACGCGGCCGGCGATGTTCTTGGTCGGGCCGTTCGGATTGGCGCCCACGGCATAGACCGGAAAGCCGATGGCACGGATCGCTTCGGTATCGCGCACCGAGCCATAGATGATGATGCCGGCCAGGCCGCTGGCCTTGCATTGCGACACCATGATCTCGCCCATCAGCGCGCAGGTCTCATCACCCTTGCCATCGATGACCAGCACGTCGCCCGGCTTGGCGATGGCCATGGCGGCGTGGATCATCAGGTTGTCACCGGGACGCACTTCCACCGTCACGGCCGGTCCGGCCACGCGCATGGAGGGCGACAGCGGTGCCACGCGGCTGCACAGGGTGCCGCGACGGCCGGCCACATCGGCCAGGATGGAGGCCGGGAATTCTGCGGCCTGCGCCACGATGGCAGCGTCGACGCGTTCGATGTCGCGGATGAAATCAGGTTGGGTGCTCATGGGGATCCTTTGATGAAAGAATTGAAGATGCAGTCAGGGGACCACGCTCAAGCGTGGGAATACATGGGCAGGCCGGCCACCGGCACGTCGGCGCGCAGGATGGATCCGGTCTGGGATTCGGTGATGAAGAGGCTCTTGCCATCCACTCCGCCAAAGGCCAGGTTGGTGGTCGAGATGCCGGCCGTGGAGCGGATGCGCAGCAAGGGTTCGGCAAACTTCGACAGACGCCAGATGGAACCGAAGCCGGTGTGGGCGATGTAGAGGCAGCTCTCGGCATCCAGCGCCAGGCCATCAGGACCGGCCATGCCGCCGTGCAGGTTGGCGAACACGCCGACCTTGCCGACCACGCCGTTGTGATGCAGCGGGATGCGCCAGATCTGCTGTGCCCGCGTGACCGCCACCAGCAGGTGGTTCAGGGCCGGGTCATAGACGATGCCGTTGGGACTGGGAATGGTGTTGATGAGGCAGGTCAGCTGGCCATCAGGTGCCAGGCGATACACGCGCCCGGTGGCATCCTGCAGGCCGGTCTGGCCCTGGTCGGTGAAATAGATCTCGCCCTTGGGACCGAACACCAGATCATTGACGCCCTTGAAGCCTTCCGAGCCGACCGTTTCCAGCAGCGGCGTGACGGTGCCGGTATCGGGATCGAGCTGCACCAGGCCGCGCTTGTAATCGGTGATGACGATGCGGCCGCTCTTGTCGATCTTCAGGCCATTGGGCCAGCCGTCGTATTCGGTGACCAGTTCCCATTGGCCGTCCATGCTGATGCGGAAGATGCGGCCATAGGGAATGTCGGTGACGTAGAGCCGGCCCTGGCGGTCGAAGGACGGGCCTTCGAGGAAGGAATCGATGGGCAGGCCGCCCCGGTTGGCATCGCCCCAGGCATTCTTGCGGGGGGTACGAAAATGATCGGGCAAGCGCGTGAAGACGCTGGCTTCGACCGTGGGAGGCGGGGCAAAGAAGCTCATGCTGTTTCCTTGGAAGTGGAAGGGGCACGGGACGGATCACCCAGTGCCAGCGTGATGACGGCACCCAGCAGCAAGGCACCGGCCACGAAGATCAGCGGATAGGTAAAGCCCTGGGTGCTTTCGCGGATGAAGCCGATCACCGACGGGCCGACGAAGCCGCCCAGATTGCCGATGGAGACGATCAGCGCCAGGCCGCCGGCGGCCGCGCGGCCGGTCAGGAAGCCCGAAGGAATGGCCCAGAAGGTCGCCTGGAATGACAGGATCGACGCCACCGCTATGGTGATGGCCAGCATCTTCAGCAGCGGCGTATGCAGGAAGGCCGAAATGGCCAGCGACAGCGCCGCCAGCACGATGGCCCCGGCCACGAAGAACAGGCGGTGCGCACTGCGATTGGCCAGGCGCGCCCACAGCGTCATGGCCACCGCGCCGACCAGGTAGGGAATGGCCGCCACCAGGCCGACCTGATGCGAGGGCAGTCCGAACTCGCGGATGATCTGCGGCAGCCACAGGCCGATGCTGAGCGAACCGATGATGCCGCAGAAATTCGTACCAGCCAGCGCAAAGACACGCCAGTTGGTGAAGGCATCCTTGAGCTTGTTGCCATGGCGGGCGGCCAGCACGTTCTGCTCGGTGGACAATTCGTTTTCCAGCCACTGCTTTTCAGAAGGCGTGAGCCAGGCCGCCTTGGACGGACGATCCGGCAGCAGGAACAGGCACAGCACACCCAGCAGCACGGCCGGCAGTGCCTCCAGCAGCAACAGCACCTGCCAGCCCTTGAAGCCCCACATGCCGTGCAATTCCATGAGCGCACCCGACAGCGGCGAACCGATGATGTTGGCCACCGGGATGCCGATCAGGAAAAAGGCCGTGGCCTTGCCGCGCCAGGCACCGGGGAACCACTGCGTGAAATACAGGTAGATGCCCGGCGTGAAGCCGGCCTCGGCCATGCCCAGCAGGAAGCGCGCCAGTGCAAAGCTCTTGGGGCCGACCACGAAGGCGGTGGCCATCGAGATCACGCCCCAGGAAATCATGATGCGCGAAATCCACATGCGCGCGCCGAAGCGATGCAGCGCCAGGTTGCTGGGAATCTCGAAGAAGAAGTAGCCGATGAAGAACAGACCCGCGCCCAGACCGAACTGCGAGGGCGTCAGGCCCAGGTCCTTGTTCATGGTCAGCGCGGCGAAGCCGACGTTGATGCGGTCCAGATAGCTGACCACGTAACACAGCAGGATGAAGGGGATGAGGCGGCGCATCACCTTCTTCATGGTGGCTTCTTCGCTGACGGCGGCGGTCGCGCCCGCTACGGCGGTGGGTTGCGCCATGGGTTGGGTAGAAGCCTGCGACATGGTGTTCTCCGTCAGAATTGGTAAAGGCGGGCGGGGTTGTCGACCAATACCGTGCGCAGCATCGCGTCGGCCCCCAGCCATGTCGTCATCACATCGAGCAGGCGCGCATCATCGGGCTTGTGCTGCTCGGTCGGATGCGGCCAGTCGCTGCCCCATACGACCTGCGACGGTGCGGTCTGCACCAGGGTGCGGGCCAGCGGCGCGACATCCTCGTAATCGGGCGCACCACGCTTGCTGTAGAGGTAGGCACCGGAAAGCTTGACGCTGGCGCGCTGCTCGCGCATGAGTCCCGTCACGAAGTCAAACACCGGATGGCCCGGACCGGCCTGCAGGGGGATGCGCGCAAAGTGATCGAAGACCAGCGGCACCGGCAGCGCCGACAGCAGCGCGCGATTGGCCAGCAGCACGTCATTGGGCATGTTGACCTGGAGATGCCAGCCCAGCGCTGCCACGCGGCGCGCCAGAGGCTCCATCATCTCCACGGTGGTGACCGATCCCAGCGCCAGGTTGAAGCGCAATCCGCGCACGCCGGCCTGATGCAGGCGCTGCAGCTCGGCATCGCTGACCTGGTCATTGACCACCGCCACGCCGCGGGCAGTCGCACCCAGTTGCGCCAGCGCATCGAGGGTGCAGCTGTTGTCCACGCCATAGGCCGAAGGTGTCACCACCACGTTGCGCGTCGTGCCCAGCCGCTGCTGCAGGCGGCGATACATGGGGACGGTGGCCGGAGCGTGCAGCAGCTTGGCACCCGATGCCCATGCGAAACGCGGGTCGTAGATGTGCATGTGGCAATCACAGGCATCGGCGGGCAGACGGCTGGCGGCGTGTTGCGTGCCGGCAGAGTGCGCATAGGGCTCGGTTTGCGCACGCGCCAGCGGCAGCCGGGCGATGGCACCGAGGCCGAGCGCGAGCCGTGTACTGTGCCGCAGGAAAGCGCGCCGGGAAGGCAGGTCTTGCATCGTGCTGGTCTCCGTGTTGTCGTCGCCGCAAAGGGCGAGGGTTCTTGTTTGGAGGGCAGTCTACGTGCGGGGATATTTAATGTATATTTGCTTTTATTTTGTTATCCATAACTTTCAGGAATGAATCATGGACTTCCGCGATCTCAAGTATTTCGCCGTCATCGCCGAGGAAGGGCACGTGGGACGGGCGGCCGAGCGGCTCTTCAAGACGCAGCCGGCGCTGACCAAGTGCATTGATCGCCTGGAAGAACAACTGGGCGCACCGCTGTTCGAACGCGTGGGTCGCGGCATCCGCCTGACACCGGTGGGCGAGGCCCTGCTGCACCGCGCACGCCGCATCAGCCTGATGATGGACGAGACCGCACGTGAGATCGGCGACTACGCGCACGGGCGCGAAGGCAACATCCGCCTGGGCTGCATCCCGACCCTGGCCGAACACATCCTGCCGGGCATCTGCCAGCAGTTGCTGGCCGAGGCGGAGAAGGTCACGATCGATCTGAAGGTGTCGATGAACGATGCCCTGCTGGAGGGCCTGAAGGCGGGGGAACTGGATGTGGTGCTGGGGCCGATGATCCAGGATGACGAGCTGTTTCACACCGAAGAAATCATGCGCGACGAGATGGTCGTCATGGCCAGCCCCAATCACCCCATCTTTGACCGCAAGATCCGGCTGCGCCATCTGCTGGAGTATCAATGGGTGCTGCCGGCGCAATCGGTACTGAGCCGGCAGTGGCTGGACAACGTCTTCGACCGTCATCACCTGTCGCGTCCGACGGTGCAGATCACCCCGACGGTGCTGAACATGATCATGCCGCTCATCGAGCGCAGCAATTTGCTGGGCTTTGCTTCCAAGCTGAACCTGCTGGCCGGACGCAATCACCTGCGCGAAGTGGTATTGAAGGAAACCACCATGCTGCGCCGGATGGGATTGAGCTACCGGCGCGATACCTATCTTTCGCCGGCGGCACTGAGGCTGATCAAGATCATTCGCGGGACCACGCTGGACTGATGGGCAAGAGGCCCGCTGGTCCGCCCTGCGGCGCATGCACACTCCTTTCGTCTTGGCGATGACAGCAGGACGAACCAGCGCAGCGATTTATCGTGATCCGCTGACCCGGCAATGCGCCTCAGCGAATCGCCTGCTCCGGCATGGCCGAGGAGTGATGGTGGGCGATGAGCCACTTGCCGTCCTGCCACTCATAGACATAGGTGTAGCGCGCCTGCACCTTCTTGCCATCGGCGAACTTGAAGGTATAGGTGCCGACGTCCTGGGCCACGTTGCAGCCGATCTTGACGATGCGGCTGTCGATCGTGCCTTGCGGACCGCTCTTGAGGAACTTCACGAAATAGTCGCGAATCTCGGCCGGGTTGGTGCGCGGCTGGTTGGAGACGGTCGGCAGCAGCACGCCGTCGGCAGCATAGTTGGCCACGACCTGGTCCGGATCACCCGTGCGCAGGGAGGCGTTCCAGCGATCGAACAAGGCTTCGATCTGCTTCGGGGTGGCGGCTGCGCAGGTGGCGCTGGCAGGCTGTGCGGCCGCTGCGGTCTGAGCCGCAGCCGGCAGGGCGATGGCGATGCCAAAACCGGCCAGGGTCAACAGGGGGATGGCGATACGATAGTTCATCAGGTTTCCTCTCAGGGGGACTGGTTCAGATGCCGTCTCCGGCACCGCGCCACGAAGACGGCGCAACACCATTCTGGAGAGGCGAGATGAACCTCAACCCGCGATTTCCATGAAGGCTCGCTGAGCGGAAGATGAACGCAAGATGAACGGCGGCCGCTGGCCGGCCCTTCACGCAGGCTGGTCGTCGAGGCGATAACCGAGTCCGCGCACGGTCTTGAGCAGGGGCAGATCGTGGCCCTCGTCGATCTTGCTGCGCAGGCGGCGAATGTAGACGTCGACGATGTTGGTCAGCGGATCCTCGTTGGCCCCCCAGACGTTGGAGAGGATGCGCTCGCGGCTGTAGAGCCGGCCCGGTGCGCTCATCAGCAATTCCAGGAAGGCCAGTTCCTTGGCCGTGAGCGTGATGGGCTTGCCGGCGCGCGTGACCTGCATGCGCTCGCGATCGAGCACCAGATCGGCCACTTCCAGCACGGTCGCCACGGTGCGCTGTTCGCGTCCGCGACGCAGCAGTGCCTCGATGCGGGCCAGCAATTCCTCGAAGGCGAAGGGCTTGGTGAGATAGTCATCCGCGCCCAGGCGCAGGCCGGCGACGCGATCGTCGACATCGCTGAGTGCCGTCAGCATCAGGATGGGGACGTGATTGCATTCGGCGCGCAGCGTCTGGCACAGTTCCAGCCCGGTCATGCCGGGCAGCATCACGTCCAGCAACAGCAGCGCATGCTCGCCTTCGCGGGCCAGCTGCAGGCCATCCGGCCCGGTGCGCGCATGCTGTACGCGGTAGCCTTCGGCACGCAGTCCACGCGAGAGGAAATCGGCCACGCGGGCGTCGTCTTCGATGATGAGGATGTTCATGGTGATGCAGGATCAGTGGTATCGGCTGCCGGATATCGGTGCGGGATGGCGCGGCAAGTCGATGGTGACGCAGGTCCCCTCTCCGGGTGTGCTCTGCAAACGGATCTCCCCATGGTGCGCATGCAGGATGGCGCGCGCGATCGACAGCCCGATGCCGGTCCCGTCGGCCCGATGCGCCCGCGCACGGCGGCCGCGCACGAAGCGCTCGAAGACCTGCGGCAATTCGTCGGCATCGATGCCGATGCCCTGGTCGGTGATCAAGATCTGCACCCGATCCGGCTGCTGCAGGCATTGCACGCTCACCACGGCCCCGCGCGGAGAATAGCGGATGGCATTGTCCAGCACGATGACGATGGCCTGGCGCAGGCGCTCCGCATCCGCCATCAGCCAGCAGGCATCGGCCTCCGGGAAAGGCAGGCGCTGCACGCTCACCTGATTGTCCGCGCCCAATGCTTCGGCAACGTCGGCCGCATCGGTGAGCAGTTCGTGCAGCTGGATGGGCTGCGGCTGCATCACGATCTGGTCGGCTTCGGCCTTGGCGATGAGCAGCAGGTCATTGATGCGGCCGGTGAGCTGCTTGCTGTCCTCGACGATGCGCTGCAGGGCCTGGCGATATTCCTGCGCCGGCTTGTCCGCGCCGCGCAGGGCGATCTCGGCTTCGCCACGGATGGCGGTGGTGGGGGTGCGCAATTCGTGGCCGAGATCGGCGAACAGCTGGCGTCGCCGCAGGTCGATGTGCTGCAGGGTTTCATGCGCATGGCGCAGTTCGCCGGTGCGCGCCTCCACGGCCTCTTCCAGCCGGCGCCGGGCGGCATCGGCATCGGCGCGGTGCTGCTGCAGTTCGGCGGCCATGGCATTGAAGCCCTCGGCGACGCGATCGAATTCATCGCCGGAACCGACCGGTACACGATGATCGAGCTGGCCCGCGCGCAAGGCGCGCACGCCATCCAGCAAGCGTTCCAGCGGCCGTTGCAGGCGGCGTCCCAGGTGCAGCGCCAGCAGTGCCGCTCCCAGCAAGGTCATGATGACCATGAAGATGGCCTGGGTCCGAACCCGGTCCAGGCCGCGTTCGGTGGCCAGGCGCGCAATCGGCACCGCCTTGCGCTGGCGCTCGACGGCTCCGTTGAGCAGCTCGCGCAGGTCGCGTCCGCGCGCCATGTCGAAGACTTGATTGATCTCGCGCCAGACGCCCGAGAATTCGGCATCGCCCCGCAAGGGGGCCAGGGCCAGCAGGCGGGTCTGCACGGCGGCGATGTTGTCGCTCAGCAGGTCAGCCACCGACGCCAGCTGTTCGACATCGGCGGGGATCGGCACCTGGTCGCGCGCGGCGATCTCGGTCCACAGCGTGATGTCGCGCCGTGCCAGTTGCTGCAGGCGCGCGGCACTCTCCTGCATGCTGGCCAGCAGGCGGTCGCGTACCTCGGGCGAGGCATCGGCATCCATCAGCTGCTGCGAAGCCCACACGCGCAAGCGCTGCTTGTTGGCGGACAGTTCCAGCAGCTCGGACTGGATGTCGCTGGCCAGCCGGCTGTGCTGCGCATAGTCATTGACGCGGTTGGCACCCCAATAGACGAAACCGGCCTGCACGCAGACCAGCACGACCAGCAAACCAAAGGCGAGAGAAAGCCTGAGACGAAACATGAGCGATGCACGAGGAGGGGCAGGGAACGTGGAGTGTACACGGAACAGATCACCGCAAGATCAAGGCTGCCCGCAGCCGGCACGCCAGCCCCGACACGGGTATGCTGATAGCCCCGCTACCACCTGACCGATGCCCGCGCCCCCCGGTCCCGCAAGATGACCCGCTCTCCCCTGCTCCGCCTGGCCCCGCTGGCGCTGTTCCGGCAAACCCTCCCCTCGGATCTCGACCACCTGGTCGCCCTGCGCATCACCGCCATGCGTCCCAGCCTGGAGCAGATCGGGCGCTTCGATCCGCAACGGGCGCGCGAACGCTTCACCAGCGGCTTCGTGCCGGAAGTGACCTTCCACATCATGCAGGCGGGCCAGGCCGCAGGCTTCTTTGTGCTGGAGCGACAGACCGACAGGCTGCGGCTGCGTCATCTGTATCTGCATCCGGACTTCCAGCATGGCGGCCTCGGTGCGCAAGTCCTCAGGCGCATCCTGGCCGATGCCCGCCGCCATGGCTGCAGCGTGCAACTGGCCGCACTGCGCGACAGCCCTGCCAATGCCTTCTATCAGCGCCACGGCTTCGTGCAGGCCGGCGAGGGAGAATGGGACATCCTTTACGAGCATCCCCGGCCTGCAGACGCCACCGCAGCGCATGCACCTGAAGCTGGCGTCATACGCTGGCTGGAGCACGCCGACCTTCCCGCACTCGATACGATCCTGCGCCAGCATGTCCGCGATCTGCACGATGGCAGCGTGGTCGAGGCCGAGATCGCCGCCATCCGGCAAAGCATGAACGGCGAGCGGGATGCTGATGGACGCTACCGCAGCTACTTGGTGGCGCGTGATGCGCAGGGCGTCGCGCTGGGCTGCATGGCGCTGTCGGGTCCGGATGCGCGCATCAGCAGCCATCTCGCACTGGATACGCCTGGGCAAGGGAGCGCGCTCGAATTGCTCAATGTCTTCGTGCATCGCGACGCCATGCGCGGACGGGGAATCGGCCGTGCGCTTTTGCAAGCCGCCTGCGATGAGGCCCGTGCGGCCGGGGCCACCACATTGGTGGTCAACAGCGGGCCGCGCTATCGCGCCAGCTGGGGTTTTTACGACCATCTCTTCGATGCCAGCCACGGAATGATGATGGATTACTACGGCGCAGGCCGGCATGCCAAGGTGTGGAGCATGGCGCTCTGAACAGCGCACGCATGGCCACTCCGATGGGGTGGTCGTCACAGCTGCAGGCGAACACACACCTCTATCCATTAGCCAGGCTAATAAGGTAATTAAGCATTGATTAGCTAGTCAGTCCTGCGGTCCCCTGACAGACTTTGTTCTGTCCCGGAGAGGTTCCCCCCTGACCGCCCGGGGCACATCACGGCGCATGGTCCGTATCCACCAGGACGACAGCCGCCGAGCCTCTGCCCGGCGGCTGGTGGGTTGCGCGCCGATATGAACTTCCTTTCCCCCTTGGCGTCCCGGGGGGCCATTGACCGGAAATGCAATGAACGAACCGACCCAATCCGCAGAAAACCCGCTCCGTCCGGAGCCGTCCACCGTGAGCCGCCGCGGCATGCTCAAGGCAGCTGGCGCCGGCCTTGCCGCCCTGGGAACCACCTTCATGACCACTGCCAACGCCCAATCCAGGCAAACTACTGCGCTGCCGTTCAGCGCTGACGGCACCCTGTGGGACAAAACCTTCGCGCGCAGCGACAAGGTCGAGCACCGCAAGGTCAGCTTCCGCAACCGCTACGGGATCGTGCTCGCAGGCGATCTCTATGAACCGAAAAACATCAGCGGGCGCATCGCCGCCATCGTGGTGAGCGGGCCATTCGGCGCCGTCAAGGAGCAATCCTCCGGACTGTACGCCCAGACCATGGCCGAACGCGGCTTCGTCACGCTGGCCTTCGATCCCTCTTTCACCGGCGAGAGCGGCGGCGAGCCGCGCAATGTCGCCTCGCCCGACATCAATACCGAAGACTTCAGCGCCGCCGTCGACTTCATCGGCCTGCTGCCCCATGTCGATCGCCAGCGTATCGGCATGATCGGCGTCTGCGGCTGGGGTGGCATGGCCCTCAATGCGGCCGCTGTAGACAAGCGCGTCAAGGCGGTGGTTGCCAGCACCATGTACGACATGACACGCGTGCTCTCGCGCGGCTACAACGACAGCGTCACGCTGGCCCAGCGCACGGAGCTGCTGGAGCAGCTCGGCCAGCAACGCTGGAAGGATGCCGAGCGCGGCACGCCGGAACATGGTCCGGTCATGAACCAGCTCAAGGGCGGCGAGCCGCCATTCCTGGTGCAGTATCACGACTACTACCGCACCCCGCGCGGCTTCCATCCGCGCTCGGTGAATTCGAATGCCTCGTGGACCAGGACCATGCCGCTGTCCTTCATGAACATGCCCATCCTCAGCTACATCAAGGAAATCTCTCCGCGCCCGCTGTTGCTGATCCATGGCGAGAAGGCACACTCGCGCTACTTCAGCGAAACCGCCTTCGCCGCCGCCGCCGAGCCCAAGGAACTGGTGATCATCCCGGGGGCCGTGCATGTGGACCTGTACGACCGTGTCGACCTGATTCCCTTCGACAAGCTGACCAGCTTCTTCCGCACGCACCTGGCCTAGCCGCTGCAGGCGATCAGGGGTGCCACATCAGTGCCCTGATCGCTTTCTCCCTCCTTCTTCGGGCCACGCAGAGTGCGCTGGCCCGATCCACGTTGCCTGTGCGGTGAGACTCATGCGCCCGATCGATGAACGCAAGTGGATTGATCTGTAGCGCAGATGAATGCCAACGCGCCAAAGACCCGTCACCTTCCCTCCTGCGGCCAATTCCTTGCACCAGCAAGGTGAATCCTGCTGCCTTGCTGTTCTTTTTTGCATTGGCACATTTCCTGCTAGCCGAGAAGTGTTGCAGCAGCGCCGCGCCGCCTCATCCGGCGGTCGCCGCACTGCAACAAATCCTTTACCATGCGCACCTGCGGCGGCTGTCGGCGATTGAAGGCAGCTGCACACTGATGACTGGGTCAGCTTACCCGCCGGCCTGGCCATTGACGTGACGCGTTCGTTATCCACGATTGATGATTGGTATTGCCATGACGACTTCCACTGCGGATTCCTCGCCCTCCTCGCCGATTGCCTCCGCGCCTGCTGCGCGCGCAACGCCTCCTGCCACCCCGGCCGTGCGCCACAGCTGGATCGACAACCTGCAGGGCCAGCTCTTCGGGGTGGTGATGATCGCCTTCGGCATGTCCATGCTGCACAGCCTGGGCCTGATCATCGGCCAGATCGCCGGCGTGGCCTTCCTGGTGACCTATGCCACCGGGATCAGCTTCGGCATGGCCTTTACCCTCATCAACCTGCCCTTCTACCTGCTGGCCGCCCTGCGCATGGGGCGGCCTTCACCTGGCGCACGCTGGCGGCCGTCACCGCCGTGTCGGTCCTGACCAACGTGGCTGGCAACTACATCAGCTACAGCCACCTCGATCCCGCCGTAGGTGCCGTGCTGGCCGGCCTGTGCGTGGGCATTGGCCTGATCGGCCTGTTCCGCCACCAGGCCAGCTGCGGCGGCATGAGCATCCTGGCTACCTATGTGCAAGAGCGCACCGGCTTCAAGGCCGGCTGGCTGCTCATGGGTTTCGACCTGGCGCTGTTTGCGACGGCGGCGCTGTTCCTGCCGATGGATCGCGTGTGCTATTCGCTGGTCGGCGCCATCACGATGAACCTGTTCGTGGCGTGGAATCATCGCTACGAGTGGTATATCGCCCGCTAGCGCTGGCAGGGGAAGCGCCGGGCGGGGCGATTCCATTACAATCCGGGACATCCATGCATCGCACGAATCTTGCTCGCGATGCGGCCAGCCATTGTGATTCTTAGCCCTGCCCGCCATGAGCCAAGTCCTGAACTACCTGATCACCGCCCGCCGCTGCGAAGCGGAAGAACTGCAACGCCTGGCACACACCTGCCAGCTGGTACTGACCGTGGGCAAGCTCATCCATTGCCTGCAGCAGGAACGCGGCCTCTCCAACATCTATCTCGGTTCGCGCGGCGAGCGGGATGCGCAGGCCTGGCGGGAGCGCGTGGCCGCCAGCCAGGCGGCCCAGTGCGAGTTCGACACCTGGCTCGGCTCCACCGTCCCCGACAACGCCCTCTCCAACGGCGCTCGCCTCTACACCCGCATCGCCTTCGCCCTGCATGCGCTGGACGGGCTGCCCAAGCTGCGCGCCGATGTGGCCGCACTGGCCTGCACCCCGGCGGCCAGCTACGAGCGTTTCAAGACCGTAGTGGGTGCCTTGCTGGCGCTGGTATTCGAAGCCGCTGACGTGGCGGTGGATCCGCAGATTTCGCGGTTGCTGGTGGCGCTGTTCAACCTGATGCAAGGCAAGGAATTTGCCGGCCGCGAACGGGCCGCCGGAGCTGCCGCCTTCGTCACGGGCAAGATCACGCGCGAACAGGAACAGACCATCGAGACCCAGATCGAGATGCAGGAACAGGCCCTGCGCCGTTTCGAATCCTTCGCCGAAGGCTTCCGCAATGAATGGAGCGCCATGCAGGCCACGCTGCCACTGGCCGATCTGGAACGCCTGCGCCGCAAGCTGCTCACCGCCCACGGCCGGCCGCTGGATCCCGAGCTGGCCGATGCCTGGTATCAGTGCTGCTCCACCCGCATGGATGGCCTGCATCGGGTCGAGATCCATCTCGCGCAATACGTGCAGTCGCAATGCCAGGACAAGATCCGCGAATTGCAGAAGGACCTGGACCATCAGGGCCAGTTCTTCACGCAGGCCGATGACCGTGATCCGCTGGCCTCGCTGACGGCCTTCGCCTCCGGCCTGGATGGCCAGCCGTTGCCGGACGGCTCGCTGAGCGCGGGCGTGGGCCCGCACCTGACCCAATCCATCGTCGACATCCTGCGCACCCAGTCCGAACGCCTGCAGAACCTGACCCAGGAACTGGCCACCGTGCGCGAGAGCCTGGAAGAACGCAAGCTCATCGAACGCGCCAAGGGCGTGCTGATGATGAAGCAGGGTCTCAACGAAGAGGCCGCCTATCGCCTGCTGCGCAAGCATGCGATGAACCAGAACCGGCGCATTGCCGAAGTGGCGCAGGCGATCCTGTCGCTGACCGAGATCCTGCCGGACGCCTGATCCGGCGTCCCTGCCCTCGCTCTTTCAAGCAGCCAGCAGCCGGCTTTCGATGTGACGCTGCCCGGCCAGCGGCCTCCCATGGGCGCGCTGCAGGGCATCGGCCACACCCAGCAGCCTCTGGTCGCTGAAGGCCGGACCGAATACCGTGATGCCCCAGGGCAGGCCGTTCTTCATGAAATTCATGGGCGTGGCCACTGCGGCGTAATCCAGCATGTTCATGAAGTTGGTGTACCAGCCCAGGTCCGAATTGCGCTGCACCGGCTGCTCGCGCAATTCTTCCAGCGTCACCGGGCGCGGATAGGCCGGCGTCACCACGCAATCGACGGTGGCCAGGATGCGGTCGCATTCGGCCTTCAGTTGCTGCAGGCGATATTGCGCGCGGAAGGTATCGACGGCACTGAACTGCGGCGCCTTGCGCAGCACGTCGCGAATCACCGGCAGGATTTCCTGAGGCTGTTCCTGCAGCAGTGCCTCGATGGTGCTGTAGCGTTCTGCTACCCACGGCCCTTCGTAGAGCAGACGCGCTGCCTCCAGGAAGGGAGTGAAATCGATGGTCACGGGCACGCCGCCGATGGCCTCCATCTGCTCCAGCGCCTCCACGAACAGGACCGGACTCTCGCTGCAGCCGAGGAATTCCAGCTGGCGCGGCACCCCCACGCGCAAGCCTTTGCGCGGTGGCTGGAAGGCCGCTGCATCGTTCTGCGGCAGGTTGGCGCGGCTGTATTCATCGCGCTCATCGGGCTGCATGGCCTGCGTGCAAAGCGCCAGCAGGTGGCTGGCCTCGGCCGCCGTGGCAGTGAAGAAGGTCACGCAATCCAGCGTGCGGCAGGCGGGGACCACGCCGGCGGTGGAGAGCAAACCCTTGGTCGCCTTCAACCCGACCAGATTGTTCAGGGCGGCGGGAACGCGGCCACTGCCGGCGGTATCGGTGCCCAGTGCAAAACTGCTCAAGCCCAATGCCACCGCCAGCGACGAGCCGGAGGATGAACCGCCGGAAGGATAATCCGGATGCACGCTGTTGCGGCAAGCGCCATAGGGCGAACGCGTGCCGTTGAGGCCGGTGGCGAACTGATCCAGATTGCATTTGCCCACGGGGATCGCGCCCAGTGCGATGAGCTGCGCCACCAGCGTGGCGCTCTCGCGCGGCACGTAGCTGAAGGCCGGACAGGCGGCCGTAGTGGGGATGCCGGCCAGGTCGATGTTGTCCTTGATCGAGAACGGCACGCCATACAGGGGCAGGCTGTGCGGGGATTGCCCTTCCAGTGCCTGCAGGTAGGGCTCGGTTTCCTCCTCGCTCAACAGGTGGATGTAGAGCCGGTATTGCGGGTTGAGCGCGATGGCACTCTCACGCAGGCGGCCGATCACGGCGCGCGGCGACAGGCTGCCATCACGATAGGCCGCCGTGAGCGCATCGATGCGCAGGTCAAAGGAATGGATCATGCGGCCTCCTCTTCAGTGTTTTCCATGACCAGCACGCACTGTCCCGCGCGCACCGGACTACCCGGCTGCACCCGCACTTCGGCGACGATGCCCGCTTCAGGCGCGGTGATGTTGATTTCCATCTTCATCGACTCCAGGATCATCAGCAGCTCACCCTGCGCCACACGCTGGCCGGGGCTGACCTTGACCTGCCACAGGTTGCCGGCAATCGGTGCATCCACTGACAATTGGCCCGCCTGCAGCGGCTGGTGATCTTGCACGATGGCGCTGCTCTCCTCGCTCTCGTAGTTGGCCTGGCCGCAGGCGATCCAGCGCTGGCGTTCGGCATCGAAGGCGGCCTGCTGGTGCTGGCGGAAGGCGGCAATCCCCTCGGCTTCGCGCTGCAGGAAATCCTGATAGTCCGCCAGGTTCAGCTGGGTTTCTTCGATGCCGACCTCGAAGCGGCCCAGCGGAAAATCGCGGCGGATGGTCTGCAATTCTTCGGCCGTGACCGGATAGAAACGAATCTGGTCAAAGAAGCGCAGCAACCACGGCTTGCCCCGGAAGGCGGCGACCTCGCGATAGCGGTTCCACATCTGCAGCGTGCGGCCCACGAACTGGTAGCCGCCCGGCCCTTCCATGCCATAGATACACATGTAGGCGCCGCCGATGCCCACCGAATTCTCGGCAGTCCAGGTGCGCGCCGGGTTGTACTTGGTGGTGACCAGGCGATGGCGCGGGTCCAGCGGAGTCGCCACCGGTGCGCCCAGGTAGACGTCGCCCAATCCCATGACCAGGTAGCTGGCATCGAAGACCGTCTCGCGTACCGCGCCGATGTCCTTGAGGTCGTTGATGCGGCGGATGAATTCCAGATTGCTCGGGCACCAGGGTGCATCCTTGCGCACCGTGGTCATGTATTTCTCGATGGCGAGCTGGCAGGCCGGATCGTCCCAGGACAAAGGCAGATGCACGATACGCGACGAAACCGTCAGGTTTTGGCTGGCACAGACGGCGTCCCACAATCCGGCGATGGTTTCCAGCAGCCTTGGCAAGGGCAGCGCTTCGGGCTGGTAATGCACTTGCAGCGAACGGATGCCGGGGGTCAGGTCGATCACGCCAGGCAAGGCCTGTTCTTCCAGCGCCGCGATCAGGGCGTGCACGCGGAAGCGCAGTACCAGGTCCAGTTGCGGGCTACCCACTTCCAGCAACAGGTTGGCATCGCCCGACAGGCGCGCCACCAGGCGTTGTTCGTCCTGGCCCAGGTCCAGCACGATAGGCGAAGCCAGCGGTGCCGGCGACCAGTCCACCGCTGGCGCCTGCAGGCTGGCGATGCCGGCATGCGCTGCCAGAGCGATGCGGCGTGCCGTGCTCACGTCCACCGGAATGAAGCGGACCTTGTCGCCCGCCTTGAGCTGGCCGATCTGCCAGAGATCGGCCTCGATCACCGTGACCGGGCAGACAAAGCCGCCCAGGCTGGGGCCATCCGGCCCGAGGATCACCGGCATGTCGCCGGTGAAATCGACGGCACCCACGGCATAGGGATTGTCATGGATGTTGGAGGGATGCAGCCCGGCTTCGCCGCCGCTGTCGCGCACCCATTCCGGTTTGGGACCGATCAGGCGCACGCCGGTGCGGCTGGAATTGAAATGGACTTCCCAGTCGGTGGCGAAGAAGGTCTCCATGTAGGCCGGCGTGAAATACTCCGGCGCACCATGCGGACCATAGATCACGCGGACCGGCCGCACCTGCTCCAGCGCAGGATACAGATCGGCCGGCAAGACCTGGCCGGCCGCGGGCATCTCATCGCTGGCCAGCGGCAGCAGATGCAGGATGTCGCCACTGGCCAGCGCGCGGCCCGCGTGGCCACCGAACTGGCCCAGCGTGAAGGTGCTGCGGCTGCCGAGATAGGCCGGAACCTGCACGCCACCGCGCACGGCCAAGTAGCTGCGCGCACCGGCCCCGCTGATGGTACCGAGCTTCAAGGTACTGCCGGCCGCAATGTGCAGCACGGTGGCCATTGGCTGGGCCACGCCATCGAGCAGCACCGGGATCACGGCACCGGTCACCACCACGCTGGCGGCGGTATTGAAGCGCAATACCGGACCCATCATCGTCACTTCCAATCCGGCCGCATCCTCGGCATTGCCCAGCAGACGATTGCCCAGCCGCAAGGCGCGCTCATCCATCGGGCCGGAGGGCGGCACACCGACCGCCCAGTATCCGATGCGGCCGGGATGATCCTGCACCGTGGTCTGGGTGCCGGGCGACAGCACCTCCACGGTATCGGCGCGATAAACCAGATGTTCCAGGCAGCGCGTCCATGGCTGGCCGCTGGCGAACGGGACATCGTCGAGGATCTGGCGCAGGTAGTGCTGGTTGGTCTCCACGCCGTATAGCGCGGTCTCGCGCAGCGCGGAATTGAGCGCCACACGGGCTGCCTCGCGGGTGGGCTGCCAGCTGATGAGCTTGGCGATCATGGGATCGAAATACGGCGGGATCTCGCATCCGGCCTCGACCCAGGTATCGATGCGCAACGCCTGTCCATCGGCGTCCGGAAAACCGACGGCGGTCAGCAGGCCCGGGCAAGGCTGGAACTGGCGGCCCGGGTCTTCCGCATACAGGCGCGCCTGGATCGCATGGCCACGCGGCTGCAGACCGGCCGCCAATTGCGCCAGCGGCGGCAGGTCGCCAGCGGCCAGCTCGATCATCCAGCGCACCAGGTCCACGCCCCAGACCTGTTCGGTCACGCCATGTTCCACCTGCAGGCGCGTATTGACTTCGAGGAAGTAGAACTGCCCGGCCAGGCTGTCATAGACGAACTCCACCGTGCCGGCACTGCGGTAGTTCACCGCCTTGGCCAGCTTGATGGCCGCCGCGCACAAGGCGTCGGCCATGCCCTCGGGCAGGTTGGGGGCGGGAGTTTCCTCCAGCACCTTTTGATTGCGTCGCTGTACCGAGCAGTCACGCACACCCAATGCGATCACCTCGCCTTGGCCATCCCCGAAGACCTGCACTTCCAGATGGCGGGCGCGCTCGATATATTTCTCGATGAAGACGCCGGCGTCGCTGAAATTGTTCTGGCCCAGGCGACGCACCGAATCGAAGGCATCGCCCAGTTCGGCATCGCTGCGGCAGACGCGCATGCCGATGCCGCCACCGCCGGCCGTGCTCTTCAGCATCACCGGATAGCCGACGCGGGATGCAGCGGCCAGCGCATCATCGATGCTCTCCAGCAGGTCGGTGCCTTCCAGCATCGGCACGCCCTGTTCGCGTGCCAGTGCGCGCGCGGTGTGCTTGAGTCCGAAGATGCGCAACTGCGGCGGCGTCGGGCCGACGAAGGCAATGCCGGCCGCTTCGCAGGCTTCGGCGAAGGCGGCATTTTCGGAGAGGAAGCCATAGCCCGGGTGGATGGCTTGCGCGCCGCTGTCGCGGGCGGCGGCCAGGATCTTGTCCACGGCAAGATAGGTCTGGGCGGCCGGTCCTTCTCCCAGCGAGATGGTGCGGTCGGCCTGCAAGACGTGCAGGCTGCCGAGGTCAGCTTCGGAATAGACGCACACGCCGGTCACGTCCAGCGTGCGCAAGGTGCGCAGGATGCGGCAGGCAATGGCGCCGCGATTGGCGATGAGCAAGTGGTCAAACATGGAATGGGCCTGGAAATCCGGGTCGTCCCGTGATTCGAAAAACCGGCTCGCGGTCGTCCGCGAGCGGTGCACTACTGCGGTCGTTCAAGCGGTGCGGATCAGTCCCACACCAGCACTTCGGCCGCCGTGGGGTTCCAGCCGTTGCAGGGATTGTTGAGCTGCGGGCAGTTGGAGATCAGCACGATGAGATCCTGCTCGGCGCGCAGCTCCACGTACTTGCCGGCGGCCGAAATGCCATCCTCGAAAGTGAGACCGCCCTCGGGGGTGACCGGCACGTTCATGAAGAAGTTGATGTTGGCGCCGATGTCGCGCTTGTTGAGGCGGCCATCGTGCAGACAGGCACAGAGGAAATTGTCGCGGCAGCTGTGCATGTAGCGTTTGTCCAGCGCATAGCGCACGGTATTGCTCTCCTGCGCGCAGGCCCCGCCCAGCGTGTCATGGCGGCCGCAGGTATCGGCCACGATGGTGGCCAGTGCGCGGCCCAGGTTGGAATACAGCACGCTGCCCGCACCCAGGTAGGCGCGATTCTGGCGGCGCAGGGTGCGCTGGGGATCGTAGCGTTCACGCGGATTGGCGGCGCTGTAGAACAGCGTATCGATGGCCTGGTTGCCTTCCAGGTCCAGCAGGCGCACGGTCTGCCCGGCGCCGAGGTTGAAGAGATAGGGTTCGCCGGCCGGGATCACGTGACGGAACACGGCTTGTTCGGGGGCGCGCTGGCTTTCGATGATGTGCATGTGAGTCTCCCTGGTTCAGAGATGGAAGCGTTCAGTGTTGTGGAAGGCGCGCTCGTTCTCGGGGCGAGAATGGCGGCAGGCATGGGTGCTGTCGTCGCTGTGCGTCTGCAGCCATGCCAGCCGGACCGGGCGCGGTGCGTAGTGCGGATGCGGGTCCATCGGATGCTGCAGGGCCGTCAGGATGATGAGCGTGTCCATCGGCGCGGCCAGTTCGATGAAGTCACCCGCCTTGGAATTGCCGGGCACGAAGTGGAAAACGCCCTCGGCATCCACGTTCACGCGCGAGAACAGGTTCACCACCATCAGCAGGTCCTGCAGGTCGAGGTTCCACTTGCCCATTTCCACCAGCAGGTTGTCGGCGCCGTTGCGATGGAATCCGTTGCGCAATTCCTGGTAGCGGCCCTGGCCGTATTTCTCGCGCACCTCTTCGGCATTGAGCACGCCGCCGAAGCTGTCATGCCAGCCGCAGGTGTCTTCGGTGATGGCCGCCAGCACGCGGCCCATGTCGGAGTACAGGCAGTGACCGGCCTGCAGGCGCGCGGTGTGCTGGCCCTTGAGGGTGTCGGGCAGGTTCAGGCGTTCGCTGGGCTGCTGGGCGTTCAGCATCATCATGCTGACGTTGGCACCGCCTTCGATGTCGGTGATGCGCAGCGATTGCCCGCGCTTGAGGATGAAGGACGTATGGCCGCCGCCGGGCAGCAGTTCTTCGTAGAGTCTGGCCTGCAGGGCCAGGGGATCCTTGCTCATGTCAGCTTTCCTTTGCAGTGAGGAGGGAGGCCAGCTTGTCCGCCTGTTCGCGGGCACGGGCCTCGTTGAGGGCGATGTCGTAAGTGATGTGGGCCCCGTAGGCCTGCGGGTATTGCGGATCGGCGCGCACCTTGTCGAACACCAGCAGCCGTGTGCCCAGAGTGAAGCCTTCGGAGAGGTCATGGGTGACCATGAAGACGGTCAGGCCGCTGTCCTTCCACAGGTCCAGCAGCAGCGCATGCATCTCCTTGCGGATGCCCGGATCGAGGGCACCGAAGGGTTCATCCAGCAACAGCACGCGCGGACGCACGATGAGCGCCTGGGCAATCGCCAGCCGTTGCTGCATGCCGCCCGACAGGCTGCTGGGATACAGGTCCAGCGCGTGGCCCAGACCGACACGATGCAGCAGCTGCGCCGCCTCTTCGCGGGCGCGCCGCTTGGCACCGCCGAACAGGCGCCCCAGCAACGGCGACTGGGGCAGTTCCAGACCAATGGCCACGTTGTCCAGCACGTTCAGATGGGGGAACACGGAATAGCGCTGGAACACCACGCCGCGCGTGGCATCAGGTTCGGCCGGGAAGGGCTGGCCCTGCAGCAGCAGCTGGCCCTTGCTCGGACGCTCCTGCCCCAGCAGCAAGCGCAGGAAAGTGGACTTGCCACAGCCGGAAGCACCGACCAGGGTACAGAACTGGCCTTCTTCCACGCGCAGGTTGAGGCGCTCCAGCACCACGTTCTGGCCGTATTGCTGCCACACGTTGCGGATCTCGATGTAGCTCATGCGCGGCCTCCTTCAGCCCAGGGGAAGAAGCGGCGGTGGATGGCACGCAGAGACCAGTCCATCAGCCACGCCAGCAGCGTGATCCAGACCACGTAGGGCAGGATCACGTCCATGGCCAGATAGCGGCGCACGAGGAAGATGCGATAGCCCAAACCAGCCGTTGCCGAAATCGCTTCCGCAGAAATGAGAAACAGCCACGCCGCCCCCAGCGACAGGCGCAGCGAGACCAGCAGGCGTGCCAGCATCTGCGGCAGGGCCACGCGCAGCACAACGGTCCAGCTGTTGGCGCCGAGTGTCTGCGCCTTGATCAGCAGTTCGGCAGGGATGGCGCGGCCGGTGTGTTCGAGATCACGCGCCAGCAAGGGCGTGACGCCGATGACGATCAACATCACCTTGGACAATTCATCCAGCCCCATGACGATGAAGAGAATCGGCAGGATCGCCAGCGGCGGCACCATCGAGATCACGGTCAGCAGCGGCGAGAATCCTGCGCGCAGCACCGGGAAGATGCCGTTGGCGATGCCCAGCACCAGCCCGGCCACGGCCGCGATGCCCAGGCCCAGCAGCACGCGCTGCAGGCTGGCCAGGGTGTCGCTCCAGAACAGGTAGTCGCCGGTGCGCGGGTCTTCCATGAAGGCCATGTGACGGACCGCATCGACCATCTGCGCGAGGCTGGGCAGGAGCTTGTCATTGGGATTGTCGGCCAGGCGCGTGGCCGAGCCGAAGGCGTACAGCAGCGCCAGGATGAGGAAGGGCAGGAGCGTCAGCAGCCACTGCCCTGAGCGGCCGGGATGGCGATTCAGGAAACGCATGGCGCGCCTCCCTGTGGCAAGGACCGAGGCAGGGACGGACGCAGCACGCGGGCTGCGGGATGGAACCTGGGGTGGCGAACAGCGATCACGGGAAACTCCGGTCGGGGTTGAACAAAAGCAGGAGCAGCGCGGCACCTGTGGTGCAACTCTCTCCCGGGCTTTTGTCCCGCCGTGTAACCTCGACCGAGGTCGCCGGCTCTCGGACCAGTCATCTGCCTGCGGCAGACCGGAACCCTAGCCAGCTATTTGAACGTCTTGTGCAGCCGTCGGATGATCAGGTCATTGTCAGATCATCGGTGCGGGCTGCTCTGCATGTCATTGGATTTCAGCAAATTCCATACCATCAGCGCGCACGGCGCAGCCAGCGCACCGCATGCGCAAGCACTTCAATGAGCAGCAATGAAGTGCGCATGCGGCCACAGAGCGGCAGGGCCTGTGCGGCCTCGCTGGAAAAGGCGAAGGGAAAAACGGAAGTGTCGTGAGATCGGGTCATGGGCATGGTCTGCTCCTGCGAACATGGCCTGGCCGTCCAGGGATGGTTGCCGCCGCCACGCGTGATGCATGCGCTTCATTTGCTTCGGCCCAAGTCGTCTTGGCTCGCCCTCGGCGAGAACGACAATCTTGCATGCAAGATCCAGACCAGCCCTGCATGCCCTTGCGCTCCCGGCGCAAACCCGCACCTGTACTGGTTCGCAGCCAATCACGTGAAACTTCGCGGATCGCCGGAGCGCAAGCATGGTGCAAACCGGCACCGATTTGGCGCGCGCACGATGCGCCAGCATCGCTCACGGGTGACGCAGCGAATGGCGCGTTGAACCGTTCGCTATTAATAGCGAAAACCGGCATCCCGCATCATCGACATCGCATCCGGGCATTGGCATGAACCTTGCTGAAAAGCGAGCGGGAGCCGGCGAGTCCGGTCTTGAGTCAGCACAATTTGCAATGGACAGCTAGGGTTCCGGTTCGCTGGTGCGGATGTCTGGTCCGAGAGCAGTCGACCTCGCAAGGGGTTACACGGCGGGAGAAAAGCCCGGGAGATGACGCGTTCGCAACGACCGCGCCGCTCCCGGGCTTTTTTCCAATAAACCCTTCGAGGACCCTACGCCGTGTACAACATTTCCCGAATCCTTGGTGGCGCTGCCATCGCCCTGGCCGCCTTCACGGGCGCGCTTTCATCGGCCCACGCCGCCCCCCGCACCGACTTCAAGGTCTGTACCTCCATCTATGCCGGCTGGATGCCCTGGGGCGAAGCTCAGGCACAAGGCATCCTGGCCAAGTGGGGCAAGAAGTACGGCATCACCATCAGTGCCGTGCAGTTGAACGACTACGTGGAGTCGATCAACCAGTACACCGCCGGCAAGTTCGACGGCTGCACCATGACCAACATGGATGCGCTCACCATTCCCGCCGCCGGTGGCGTGGACTCCACTGCCCTGATCGTGGGCGACTATTCCAACGGCAACGATGGCATCGTGCTCAAGGGGAAGAACAAGAAGCTGGCCGACATCAAGGGCCAGTCGGTGCAGCTGGTGGAATTCTCGGTCTCGCACTACCTGCTGGCGCGCGCGCTGGAAACGGCCGGCCTGCGCGAGCGTGACGTCAAGGTGGTCAACACCAGCGATGCCGACATCACTGCCGCCTTCGCCACCCCGGCCGTCACCAGCACGGTGACCTGGAACCCGATGCTGTCCTCGATTGCGGCCTCGCCCGATGTGTCGCTGGTCTACACCTCCAAGCAGCTGCCCGGCGAAATCATGGACCTGATGGTGGTCAACACAAAAACCCTGCAGGAAAACCCCGCCTTCGGCAAGGCCCTCACCGGTGCCTGGTACGAGATGATGGCCATCATGACCGCCAAGGATGAGCGCGCCACGCGCGCGCTGACCGCCATGGGCAAGGCTTCCGGCACCGACCTGGCGGGCTTCCAGTCGCAGCTGGCGGCCACCGCCATGTTCTACCAGCCCAAGGCAGCGCTGGAATTCGCCACCAAGAAGGAGCTGCCGGCCATCATGGGCCGCATCGCCAAGTTCAGCTTTGACCACGGCATCCTCGGTCCCAACGTCAAGAGCGCCGATGGCATCGGCGTCGCCTTCGACGGCAACGTGGTGATCGGCGACAAGAAGAACGTCAAGCTGCGCTTCGACCCGGCCTACATGAAGATGGCGGCCGACGGAAAACTTTAAGTTTTTCGCGCACACGCGCGCACAACGTCACCACCACAACAGCATTACCCACTGTCTTGCGCGGGTCCGGCAACGGACCCGCCGGGGCCTGCTCGTCCCTTGCTTTCACACTGATCCACGCTGCTTCCAGACCAAACCACGGAGAGAACCTTGACTACCTACGCCACTTCCCTGTCGCGCCTTTGCGGCCTCGGCACCTGCGCCGCTGCCCTCACCACCCTGCTGGCCTGCGCTCCGGCGCTGGCCGATGATGCCGCGCCGGCTGCGGCCCCGGCCGGTCCGTGGACCATCACCAAACACATCGACCTGGCCTCGCGCTATGTGCTGCGCGGCGTCACCACCACCTACGGCAACGGCCAGCCGCTGGGCAATGCCGGTGCCGACGCGCCCGAATCGGACCAGGCTGCGCTGCAATGGGGCATCGACTTCGTCCACAGCAGTGGCTGGAGCTTCGGCTACTGGGCCTCGACCATCAATTATTCGTACAAGCAGCTGGGCAATTCCTATAGCGATCGCAGCATCACCGAATTCCAGAAACCGCGTTCGGTGGAAAACGATTTCTACTTCGCCTACGCCGGCAACATCAGCGGCGACCTCGGCTATACCCTGGGCATGACCGGCTACTACTACGCCAACGGCAGCCATGCCAATGCGCTGGAAACCAAGGCCGGCCTGACCTGGGGCGCGCTGTCCTTCAATGCGCAGACGCTGCTCAACGACGTGGTCTGGGGCAACAAGGGCGATACCTACTGGACCCTGGTCTACACCAAGCCGCTGCCCTACGACATCACCTTCACCGGCACGCTGGGCGCCTACACCTACAGCCGCGAGGGCAAGTATCTCGGCACCCGCGACACCGCTACCGGTACCTCCTGCGGGGCGGGCCAGGCCTTCGTGGTCAATGGCTGCTTCGCCGGCAACGGCCCCAGCAGCGGCGGCCTGCGCCACCTGACGCTGGGCCTGTCGGCGCCCTTCCCCGACTCTTCCATCACCTGGTCGCTGCAGGCCATCCTCGGTGGCTACAACCGCTTTGACGTCAAGCAGGGCAACCAGCTGGTGGGCATGCTGAGCTGGGGCTTCTGAACCGGGTAGCAATCACAGTCCAGGCAGCGCGGTGACCGTCCGTATCTGGCAGCTTTGATGCGGCGGTCCCCCTGCCTGGACGGCAGGCGCGACATAATACGGTTTCCATCCGTATCCGGCAGCGCTTGCCCGCATATCGCAATGAGCCCACTCTTTCACCGCTATGAACCGCGCCACGGCCACGGCCTGGCGCACGATCCCATCCCGTCCATCCTGGGTCCGCGCCCGATCGGCTGGATCTCCACCCGCAATGCCGAGGGCCGTCCCAACCTGGCGCCCTACAGCTTCTTCAACATCTTCAACTACCGGCCACCCATCGTCGCCTTCGCCAGCGTCGGCAAGAAGGACAGCGTGCGCAATGCCGAGGCCACCGGCGAATTCGTCTACAACCTGGCCACGCGGGCGCTGGCCGGGCAGGTCAACCAGAGCAGCCTGGAACAAAGCGAAGTCAATGAATTCGAGCTGGCCGGACTGACGCCGGTAACGGGCTTGGTGGTGGCCGCACCGCGCGTGGGCGAGAGCCCGGTGGCGATGGAATGCAAGGTGACGCAGATCCAGCCGCTGACCACGCTGGAGGGCCGCACGCTGGACACCTGGATGGTCTACGGAGAAGTGGTGGCGGTGCACATCGACCAGTCGCTGCTGGTCGATGGCGTCTACGATACGGCAGCGGCGCAGCACATCCTGCGCGGCGGCGGACCGGCGGATTACTTCGAGGTGCTGCCGCAGGGCCGGTTCCAGATGCGGCGGCCCAAGTAAGCGCTGCGCGCCGGGTCAGCGCTGCGGACGATAGCGCGTGATGATTTCCTGCAGGAGTTCCTTGAGCATCTCCACCTTCTGCGGATTCATCGAGGCCAGCACCTCGCGCTCGTGCTGCTCGGCCAGTTCGATCAGGCCCGAGACCAGCCGGCGGCCATTGCGCGTGACCCGCACCAGCGTGAAGCGACGATCATCCTGGCTGGTGGTGCGCTCGACATGGCCCTGCGCTTCCAGCCGCAACAGCAGCCGCGTGACCGTGGGCTGCTTGCTCACCGCCGCATCGGCCAGGGCCGAGATGCTCATGCCGCCGTTGCTGGCCAGAATCGACAGCACGCGCCATTCCAGCACCGACAGGCCGTGTGCTTCCACCACCGCATGAAACTGGGTCGACAACAGCTGCCAGGCTTGCCCCAGCAGAGCCGGCAGGTAGTTGTCGACGAATGCCTTTGACTTTGCCATTCCCCTCGCTGCCTCTTCTTCTGAAAGCAGCAAGGATACCCCGTCCCCGGGCGCAATGGGGAGACCCATGGCTTCCCCGGACGGGGCTTTCTTGACCCCGCTCAATAGCGCCCCGACAGCAGCGCGCCAAAACCCGGCACGGCGGTACTCAACTCCAGCCGCTTGAGCATCATGTAGGTGGTGGCCACCGAGGAAGACAGCACCGGCAGGCCGACGCGATCCTCAATGGCCTGCACCGAGGCCAGCGAAGGCATCTGCACGCAGGCCGAGGCCACGACGGCATCCACGCCCCGGGTGTCGAGACGCTTGGTGATCTCGATGGGTGCACGCGGATCCTGGCGGCCGACTTCCAGATTGTCCGGAATTTCCAGCGAGATGCTGTCGACCACTTCGATGCCTTCGTTCTCGATGTAATCGATCACCAGTTGCGTGAGCGGCTTCATGTAGGGCGTGAGGATGGACACCTTCTTGGCACCGATGGCATGCAGGCCGTCGACCAGCGCACCGGCGCTGGTCACCACCGGAGCCGGGCCGCCATTGTCCACGGTGCGCTGGTGCAGGCGCTGCTCGGAGACGCGGTGATAGCCACGCCCCATGCTCATGATGGCCACCAGGCAGGCATAGCCGAGCACATCCACCCGCGCATCCGACAATTCCAGCGCGCAGCGGTCGCTGTCGCCATCCATGGCGGCCAGCTCTTCCTTGGTGACCTGCTTCATGCGCATGCGGCTGGAGTGGAAAGTGAAACGCTCCGGCAGAATCAGTTCACGCGCACGCAGGATGGCCGGGATCTCGGTCTCCATGGTGGTATTGGACGAGGGCACGATCTGCCCGATGCGATAGCTGCGGGCACTGTCGGCGGCTTGGCTGACTTTCGTGGTCATGGGCGATCCTTTTGAATTTCCGCCACGGCCTCGACCGGCACTTCATCCATGACAGCGTCGCCATCGGAGAAATGCGCAGCCTGCAAGGGCTGGCGATTGACGTAGAGATTGAAGACATCGAAGCGGTTGTAGTGGCCGGTGATGTCATGCATCTGGCGCGGCTGGATGCAGCGCGACAGATCGATGTCGGCATAGACGATGCCTTCCTCATCGATCAGCGGGCTGCCGATCACCCGCCCATCCGGACCCAGCACGCCGGAGAAGGCGCTGTTGCGGCGTGACAGCAGCGCGCGGGCCTGCGGGTGGCTGGCTTCCATGGCCTGGATGATCTCTTCCGAGACGGTCGAGCAGGACACGATGGTGAACACCTTGCCCTCGAAACAGTGGGCCGCTGCACGCACCTTGATGGCCTCGGCCATGTCGTAGTCGGCCGGGGCTACCGGCAGCGCAATGTAGCTGGCCACGTGCACCAGCTCGCCCTGCGCCAGCAGCGAGAAGCGCGCCAGCGTATTGGTGTTTTCCCCACAGGCCAGCGCACCGAGCGGACCGATGCTGGTCTGGTGCACGCGCAGGCCCGACGCATCGCCCGGGGCCCAGGTCAGCTTCTCGGCCCAGGTCGGCACCAGCTTGCGATGGCGGCCGATGATGCGGCCATCATCGGCGATGGTGACCACAGTGTTGTAGATCGTGCCGATGCCGTAGCGGCTGCGTTCGTTCACGCCCACCACCACGTTGATCTGGTGGCGCGCGGCCGCCTGCGCGATCTTGCTGATCTCGGGACCGGGGATCTCGATGGCCGAACGCACCAGGCGTTCGAACCAGCTGCTGCCCTCGATCGGGTTCATGATCCAGCTCCAGTAGGGATAGCCGGCCACGAACACTTCCGGGAAAGCCACCAGCTTTGCACCATGGCCGGCGGCTTCGGCGATCAGTGCCACCACCTTGTCCACCGTGGCATCGGTATCGAGGAAGACCGGGGCCGCCTGGACCGCTGCGGCCTTGAAACGTTGAAGTTCGAGCATGTCAGTTCCTTGGTGAGAGAACGGCGGCCCGCACGGCAGACCGCACTTGAATCTGAAGGCTTAGGCCTTGCCCGGCGGCAGCTCGCCCACAGCGACGATGGGGTTGCGCAGGCTGCCGATCTTCTCGACAGTGGCCACCACCACGTCACCCGGCCACATCCATTCCTGCGGCGAACGGCCGGCACCGACACCGGCGGGGGTGCCGGTGGCGATGATGTCGCCTGGTTCCAGGGTGATGCCGGCGCTGATGTCGGCGATCAGGGTGTCGACCTTGAAGAGCATGTGGCGGGTGTTGGAACTTTGTTTGGTCACGCCGTTGACGGTCAGGCTCAGGTCCAGGTTGTGCGGGTCGGGAATCTCGTCGGCGGTGACGATCATGGGGCCGAAGGGTGCGTAGGTGTCCTGGCCCTTGGAATAGATCCACTGGCCTGCGCGGCGGTTGTCGCGGGCGCTGATGTCGTTCATGACGCTGTAGCCGAACACGTAGTCCAGCGCATCGGTCTTGCTCACGCCCTTGGCCTGCTTGCCGATGATGACGGCCAGTTCCACTTCCCAGTCCATCTGGCGGGTGATGGCCTGGTTGTGCTCGATGGCGTCACCCTGGCCGATCACGGTGGTGGGCGGCTTGGAGAAGATCACCGGCTGCTTGGGCAGCTCCTTGGAGGTATCCAGGGTACGGCTGGATTCTTCCACGTGTTCCACGTAGTTCAGGCCGATGCCGAAGATGTTCTTGCGCGGACGCGGAATCGGTGCCAGCAGGCGGACATTGACCAGCGGACGGGCCACGCCCACCGGCCACTGGCCGCGATGGCGCTCCAGCAGCGCGGTGGTGCTGGTGATGGCACACGGGCCGAGGTCGATGAAGTCCAGCATGTTGTCGGGCAGTGCCTCGCCGGCGTACAGGCCCAGCTGTTGCAGGTCGACGACCAGGTCATCGACGATGGCGCCCAGGCGGGCGGCGGCGCTCACATTGGCGCGGTAGGTAACCAGTTTCATGGCATCTCACTCCTGTTGGATGTTGGTAGGGCGTTCAGAAAATCCCTGCAGCCTCATGCAGCTGCGGGGGTAATGACGGGTTGGTGGCCGTGGTGCTCGGCATAGGCTTCTTCGCGATACAGGCCCAGCTTCTCCATGACCGGCAAATCGCTGAAGCAGAACAGGCAGGCATCCTCGCTGGCGCTGCCATTGACGTGCTCATGCCAGGCCCAGGACGGAACGCAGAAGATGTCGCGCTCCTTCCAGTCGAAGCGCTGGCCATCGATGATGGAATGGCCATGGCCCTTGGCCACCTGGTAGATGAAGCTGCCGGTATGGCGATGCGCGCGGCCCGCGAAACCCGGACGCAGCAACTGCATGCTGGCACCGATGGTGGCCATCACGTGGCCGCCGCTGACCGGGTTGGTGTAATGCATCAGCAGGCCATCAAAGGGGCTGCCCTCGGTGGCGCGGGCGTAGCGTTGCAGGGCTTCATAGGTCGGTCCCCACTGGTACTTGAAGAGCGGCGAGTAGGGCCTGTTCCAGCCCACATCCTGCGGACGCAGGCCCGGTGCGCCCCACAGCGCCACCGCATCGTCGACCGGATGGGTCACGGCCTGGTGCAGGTCGGGATGGACGGCGTAGAAGCCGGCCTCCAGCGCATTGACCAGCGGAATGTCCAGGCCGTCCTGCCAGATGCAGGGCAGGCCATCGGCTTCCACGCCGTGTTCGTGCCAGGTGCCATTGGGGGTGAGCACGAAGTCATTGGCTTCCAGCGTCATCTTGTGGCCGTCGACGATGGTGTAGGCACCGCGTCCCTCCATGATGAAGCGCAGGGCCGAGGAGGAATGCGCGTGCGCACTGGCGACCTCGCCCGGATGCATCACCTGCAGGCCGGAATAGAGCCAGCCGACGGCCGCCGAGACCTCGCGGCGGCCCGGATTGTCGAGATAGATCACGCGCCGGCCCGCCTTCTCCGGCGAGACCAGCGCCACCGAACGCAGCACGTGTTCGCGCAACTCGGCATAGCGCCACAGCACCGGCACCGATTGCGATTTCGGCTGCCAGGGCTCGATCTTGTTGGCCACCGTCCAGAGTGCGCCGGTCTTCAACTGTTCCAGCTGGCGGTAGTAGGCCAGCAGTTCCGGCGTGTCCGAGACATCGGCACGGCCGGCCACGCTTTCGCGGTACTGATCGTAGGTGTCATTGCTCACGATGCTTCCCTTTCATTGACGGATGGACGGCTCAACGGCGGGTGCCGGACAGGCTGCGTTCCAGCTGGTCGCGGCCCCACTGGTAAGCGGGCGGCCAGCTCACCTCGCGCCAGCCCTGGCGGGCGCTCTCGTGCAGCAGCCAGGCCGGGTCGGCCAGCAGCGGCCGCGACAGCGCGCACAGGTCGGCGCGGCCGGAGGCGATGATGCCGTTGACCTGGTCGGCCTCGGTGATGGCCCCCACGGCGATGGTCGGCACCCCGGCCTCATTGCGGATGCGGTCGGCAAACGGTGCCTGGAACATGCGGCCATAGACCGGCTTCTGCGCCGGGGTCACTTCGCCGGAAGAGACGTCGATCACGTCGGCCCCGTGCGCATGCAGCTGGCGGGCGATTTCCACCGCCTCATCCACGGTCGTGCCGCCCTCGGCCCAGTCGGTGGCCGAGATGCGGACCGACAGCGGCAGGTGCGCGGGCCATGCGGCACGCACCGCCTTGACCACCTCCAGCACGTAGCGCAGGCGGTTTTCCAGCGTGCCGCCGTACTGATCCTGACGCTGGTTGGTCAGTGGCGAGAGGAAGCTGGAGAGCAGGCAGCCATGCCCGGCCTGCAATTCCAGCCAGTCGAAACCGGCCTCCACGGCACGTCGCGTGGCGGCCACGAAGTCCTCGCGGATGCGCGCCAGTTCATCGTGGCTGGCCTCGGCCGGGACCTGCGAAACACCTTCCAGATAGGGCAGCGCACTGGCCGAAACCAGCGGCCAGTTGCCCGCCGCCAGCGGGCGATCCGGCTGCTCCCAGCCGAGCTGGGTGGAACCGCGCCGGCCCGCGTGATTGAGTTGCAGGCCGATGCGTGCCTTGCTGTTGGCATGGACCATGTTGACCACGCGCTTCCAGCCCTGCTTCTGTTCCTCATTCCACAGGCCGGGGCAGCCCGGCGTCATGCGGCCTTCGGGACTGACGGCCGTGGCCTCGGTGAGCAGCAGGCCGATGCCGCCCAGCGCACGCGCACCCAGATGCACCAGATGGAAGTCGCCCGCTACGCCCTCGCGCGCCGCATACAGCAAGGTCGGCGAGGCGACCACGCGATTGGCCAGCGTCAGCTCGCGCACCTTGAACGGCGTCAGCAGCGGCGGCGTGGGGCGCGCGCCATCGGCGGGCAGCCCGGCCCGCTTGGCCAGCCAGCGTTCGTAGCCTTCCAGCCATTGCGGATCACGCAGGCGCAGGTTCTCGTGCGAGATGCGCTGCGAGCGGGTCAGCAGGGAATAGGCAAACTGTTCCGGTTCCAGGTCTTCATAGCGGGCGATGTTCTCGAACCATTCGGTGGAGTTGCGCGCCGCATTCTGGATCTTCAGGACTTCCACCCCGCGTACCGCTTCATATCGCTGCAAACCGGCGCGCAGACTGCCTTCCTGTTTGAGCATGCGCGACAGTTCGATGGCGTCCTCCAGCGCCAGCTTGGTGCCGGAGCCGATGGAGAAGTGCGCCGTGTGGGCCGCATCGCCCATGAGCACCACCGGCACCTCGGCACCGGCCTCGCCATGCGGACGGGTCCACTGCACCCACTTGTCGCAGATCACGCGCGGGAAGCGGATCCAGATGGCCGAGCCGCGCAGGTGGGTGGCATTGGAGATGAGCTTCTCGCCATCGAGCCACGGGGCGAACAGTTTTTCGCAGAAGGCCACACCGTCTTCCTGCGACATCTTGTCGATGCCGGCCGCCTGCCAGGCGGCATCGGTGGTCTCGACGATGAAGGTGGACAGGCCATTCTCGAAACGATAGGCATGCGCCTGGAACCAGCCGTATTCGGTGGGCACGAAGATGAAGGTGAAGGCATCGAAGACCTTGCGCGTGCCCAGCCAGACGAAGCGGCAATTGCGCTGGTCGATGTCGGGACGGAAGGTATCGGCATAGCGGGTGCGCACGGCGCTGTTGATGCCGTCGCTGGCGATGAGCAGGTCGGCCTGGTACTGGCGCGCGATCTCCTGGTCATCCTGCACCTGGGTTTCAAAGACCAGTTCTACACCGAGTTCTTCGCAGCGCGCCTGCAGGATGTTGAGCAGGCGCTTGCGGCCGATGCCGATGAAACCGTGGCCGCCGCTGCTGATGACGCTGCCCTTGAAATGCACGTCGATGTCATCCCAGCGGCTGAACTCGCCGGTGATGGTGGCGGCCGATACCGGATCGGCCTCGCGCAGGTTGTCCAGCGTGGCATCCGAGAACACCACGCCCCAGCCGAAGGTGTCATAGGGACGATTGCGCTCGACCACCACTACGCGATGAGACGGGTCCTGCAGTTTCATCAGCAGACCGAAATACAAGCCGGCGGGACCGCCGCCGATACAGACGATGTTCATGTCGCACTCCTTTGTTGTTGGTGAGCCCCCGTCTCCAGGGCGTTGCGCAGCAGGGCGGGCACATCGATGGAGCGATGCGTCTCCAGCGAGGTACACACCAGCACCTGCCGCACCTTCATGCGCAGTTCTCCGCCGGCGGCGATGCAGGACAGATTGAGCGTGAGCGACTTGCCACCCAGGCGCTCCACCTCCAGCACCAGCGTGACCTCATCGCCCATGCGCGAGACCGCCTCGAACTGCGCATGCAGTTCCACCGTCGGCAGGCCGTAGCGCAACTGGCCGATGTAGCCGGCAAAGCCGACCCCGGGCAGCAGGTGGTCGATCCAGGCTTCGAGCAGATCGTTGAACAGCACGAAGTACTGCGGATAGAAGACGATGCCGGCCGGATCACATTCGGAAAAGCGGATGCGGTGGGCACGTTCGAATCGCGGAAATGTCATGCCGTCCTCCTCATTGCAGCGCGTGCTGTTGCAGGCTGGCGCGCAGCTTGTGGCCGTGCTCGTCGGCCAGCGCCGCATCGCGCAGTTCACGCAGGACGGCGGGGGCCAGCACGCGGGCATGGCGGTCCACCACCTGCATCAGGGTCTCGTAGTTGCGCAGGCCGCGCACATGGGTATCGCTGTAGCCCTTGACCAGCCGCTGACATTGCGCCACTTCCAGGGCCAGCGCCGGATTGACCGCCGCCAGTGCGGTCACGCGCTGCCACCAGCGTTCGATGCGCTCGGTCTCCTGGGCATAACGCAAGGTGACGCGGCGGAAACGACGCCAGCGCGACAGCCCGTACAGCAGCAGGAAGCCGGGCAGCGAACTGGTCTTGATGACGCGGCCTTCCTGCGTATAGCGGCGTACCAGGCGATGCGCCCAGTGCGGGCGCGCCAGCCAGCGGCCCAGGCCGGCCGGCAGGGTCTCGCAGATTTCTTCCAGGCGCGGGTGCATGAATTCATTGATGTCCACCAGCTGCTCCTCCTTGGCGCGCACGTCGCTGCGCACCCGGTTGAAACGGCTGCTGCGTGTCTTGATATCGGCCACGCGGATGGTGTCTTCATACGACATCCACAGGGCCAGATAGCGCGCCGATTCGGCCAGCAGTTCCGTGTCCTGGCCGCCGGGGGCCGTGGCCAGGGCAGCGAGCCGCTGCAGGTAGAGCGCGGCGTAGTCGGGGTCCTGATAGTCGATCAGGCGGCGCACGCCTTCCACCGCGATGGCGGCCACCGGATCGGGATAGGCCTGGGCTTGCTGTACCAGGCGCACGACCTGCTGGTCGGCGATGGCGGCCAGTTGCACCGGCTTGAACTGCGCTTCCTCGGCCGTTGCGCCAGGTGCGGCCGCCTCGGCCTGCCGCGCCTGGTCGTGGCCGACGGCAAAGGCTTTCAGGCTGGGCTTGACGCCGACCCCGCCACGCTCGATGGTGGCTTCGAACTGGGCCCGGCTGAACGGCAGTACACCGGTGCCGCACAGGCTGCCGAAGAGCACGGCGCTGATGACGCTGCCCACCCGCTCGGCAGACTCGGCCATGTCAAAGCTGACGAAGCGCTTGGCGGCCTTGCGGGCATGTTCGATCAATGCGTCGCTGTCGACCCGGCCATCGCCCATGGCGGTGCGCTCACCGATGGAATACACGCGATGGGTGGAACTGAGCAAGGTGGTACGGTCCGGCGTGACCAGGCCGCGTTGCACGGCGCGGCCCGCTTCCATCAGTTCGGAGGCGAGCACCACGTCCACGTCACCCGGCATGGGCATCAGCGCCAGCACCGGCGTGCGTGCGCCAGGCTGGCCGGCGCCGGGGAACAGTTCCACGTAGTAGATGGTGGCCCCGGTGCGTTGGGCTACGCCGGGCACGGAGGTGGTCTGGGCAAAATAGCCGTTGGATTCGCCCAGGTCGACGATCCAGTCGGCCAGCACGCCACCGCCCTCGCCGCCCATGGCGAGGATGGCGATCTTGATCGGTTTAGGGGACATGGTGCAGCTCCATCTTCAAGGTCAGGTTCTTGTTCATTGCAGTCATGGCGCGTCCCGGCTCAGAAGGCGTAACGCGCACGGCGCCTGGCGTCGCGTGCCTGCAGCCAGCCGATCACCACGGTGCGCACGCGCTGGCGCAGCTTGTCCATGCGGCTGGGGTTGGTGATGATCTCGGCGCGGAAGAACGAGGGGCACAGCACCGCCGCATGCGAGACCTCGCCGCACAGGCCGCAGCCCACGCAGCTGTCCACCACGGTGGCGACCGGATCACGCCGCAGCGGATCGGGGTTGCTCTTGATGGAGAGCGACGGGCAGCCCGACAGGCGGATGCAGGAGTGGTCCCCGGTGCAGGTCTCGGGATCGACGCCGAAGCGCTCGCGCACCACGCGCTGGCCGGCAGCGACGGCCTTGCGCACCTTGGGTTTTTCGCGGCGCTGCAGGTTGAGCATGCATTCGCTCTGCGCCACCAGCACCTTGGGCCCTTTCTCGGTGGTGGTCAGGGCTTCGCGCAGGGTGCTGGTCATGCGCTTCAAGTCATAGGTGCGCTTGATGGTGCGCACCCATTTCACACCCACGCCCTTGACCGCGGTCTCGATCTCATGACCGGTGCTGCGGGTGGCGTTGACGGCGCGCGAGGACGGAATGTCCTGGCCGCCGGTGGCCGAGGTGTAGTTGTTGTCGATGATGATGGTGAGGTTGTCGCTCTGGTTGAAGACCGCATTGGCCACGCCGCTGGTCAAACCGTTGTGCCAGAAACCGCCATCGCCCATCACCGAGATGGCGCGCTTGCCGGCCGGCGCATTGAGCGCCGCCGCCCCGGCCCCGCCCAGGCCATAGCCCATGGTGGTGTTGCCCAGGTTGAAGGGCGGCAGGATGGAGAACAGGTGGCAGCCGATGTCGGCGCTGATGTGGTGCTCGCCCAGCTCACGTTCCACCAGCTTCATGGCGGTGAAGATGGGCCGCTCCGGACAGCCGGTGCAGAAGCCCGGCGGCCGTGCATGCACCGACTGGTCCAGCGTGGGCAGTTTCGCTTCCTTGATGGTGACCTCGGCGCTCCTGGCCGGGGCATTGCCGTTGGCGATGGGGATCACGCGCGGCGTGCTGGCTGCCGCCGCGGGAGCGGGTTGCGCCTCGATGATCTGGTAGCGCTCCAGGAATTTGCGCACCCCGGCCAGTACGGTGGCGGTGTTGTATTCACCGGCCATCGGCAACAGGTCCTTGCCATGCAGCTGCGTGGGCAGGCCGAGCTGGCGCAGGATGTTGGCCACGTTCTGCTCGACGAAGTTGGGCTGGCCTTCTTCCAGCACCAGGATGGCGCGCTTGCCCTGGCAGAAGCGGTCAAACTCGGCATCCACCAGCGGATAGGCGACGTTCATCACGTACAGAGGAATCTTCGACTCGCCGAATACATCGGACAGGCCCAGTTGTTCCAGCGCACGGATCAGCGTGTTGTAGGTACCGCCCTGCAGGGCGATGCCGACATCGGCCGCGTCTTCGGCAAAGAATTCGTTGAGCTGGCGGGCGCGGATGAATTCGATGGCGGCGGGCCAGCGCTGCTCGACCTTTTCCTTTTCATGCAGGAAGCTGGCGGGCGGCAGCACGATGCGGCTGAGGTCGCGCGCCGGATTTTCCAGCGCATCCTTGACGGTGAAGGACGGACGCCGGTTGGCCGAACTGACGAACTGCCCGTGCACGTGGCAGGAGCGGATGCGCATCTGCAACATCACCGGCGTGCTGCTGGCTTCGGACAGGTCGAAGCCATCCTTGACCGCCTGCACGATGCAGGGCAGGTTGGGACGCGGATCGAGCAGCCACATCTGCGACTTCATGGCGAAGGCATGGCTGCGTTCCTGCATGATGGAGGAGCCCTCGCCATAGTCTTCGCCGACGATGATGAGCGCACCGCCCAGCACCCCGCCCGAGGCCAGGTTGGCCAGCGCGTCGGAAGCGACGTTGGTGCCGACGGTGGCCTTGAAGGTCACCGCGCCGCGCAGCGGATAGTTCACCGAGGCTGCCAGGGTGGCGGCAGCGGTCGCTTCGCTGGCGCTGTTCTCGAAGCGGATGCCGTGTTCCGACAGGATGTCCTGGGCATCGGCCAGCACGTCCATCAGGTGCGAGATCGGTGCGCCCTGGTAACCGGCCACATAGGCCACGCCCGACTCCAGCAAGGCCTTGGTGACGGCCAGGATGCCCTCGCCGCTGAATACTTCCCCTGCGCCCAGGCGCAGTTTCTTGACTTCTTCTACGAATGATCGCTCGGCCATCGTGGTCCCCGTGTGCAATGAATTTCCTTGTGTTGCACTTTCGTTCCCGGGGAGGCTGGCGTCAATACATGATTAATCATGCATCAGGACTTTTGGCAGAGGCTGGATAAGGCGCGCATTCCGGGGATAGAAACAGGATTGGACCAAGGATGGAAACGGGCGGCAAGACAACTTTTCCGCCGATGGCCGGGGGAGCCAGAAAGCCTTAAACCGTGGGGAAAAATCACCAATAATAATGATTTACGGATTTTTCGTTACTCGCCGACAACATCCGCTGTACGCCATCGATGACGCCATGTTGCAGCGCATATTGCCACCACGGGCCCGGCAATGAGATAAAGACATCACAAGAACTAAAACATGATTTTTCATACATCTTGGCACGAAACTTGTTAGGCAAAGGAAGTCATTTCCGCCCTCTTGTTTCCGCCCTGATGATGACAAGAGACACCACCGCCGGACTAGCCTGCAGAGGTAGCAGCCATGATGAACGTACTCCACTCCGATCCCTCCACCGGGCGCATGCCCATGCCGGCGTCGGTCGAACGCCTGCTCAATGGTTCCAACAAGCTCCTGTTCGCCTCGTCCGACCTGGACGAAGTGCGCTCCATGGTCGGCCGCGTGATGAAACCGCACCGGCTGGACCTCACCGGCCAGGGCGAGCGCCTGGATGCGCGCATGCATTACACCTCGCTGGGCGACCTGTCGGTGAGCCGCCTGCGCTATGGCTCGGCGGTACAGATCGAGCCGGGCTCGCTGGACAGCTTCTTTCTGGTGCAGATGCCTCTTTATGGGATGGCGCGTATCGAAAGCGGTGCACAGCACATCGATTCCTCGGCCGAGCTGGCCTCGGTGCTGAGCCCGCAGGAAGCCACCCGCATGACCTGGATGGCCGGTACCGATCAGCTGATGCTGCGCCTGTCGCGCTCGCTGGTGGAACGCACCCTGGTCGGTTATCTCGGCCATCCGCTCAACGAGCCGCTGCGTTTCGAGCTGGGCTTTCGCTGGCGCGAGTGTGCGCCGTGGCAATGCATGCTGTCCTACCTGATCGACTGCACCCTGCAGCATCCCGACCTGGCCATGCACAAGATCGTGGTGTCGCAGATCGAACAGCTGGCGGCCTCCATCCTGGTCACCTCGCATCGTCACAATCATTGCGAGGACGCCCCGGCACGCCGCAGTACCATCCTGCCGCGCCATGTGCGGCGCGCCCAGGATTTCCTGGAAGCCCATGCACACGAGCCGGTCACGGCCGAGCAACTGGCCCAGGCCGCCGGCGTGAGCGTGCGCAGCCTCTATGCGGGCTTCAAGGATTTCCTCGGCGTGAGCCCGATGCAATACCTGCGCGACCTGCGCATGGAACGCGCCCGCGCCGAGCTCATGAGCGGCGACAGCAACCACGTGGCCGGTGTGGCGCTGCGCTGGGGCTTCGCCCACATGGGCCGCTTCAGCAACGAATACAAGCAACGCTACGGCGAATCGCCGAGCAAGACCTTGCGGGCACGCTGACCCCTGGCGATTGACGAAAAAAAATGCGCCGGGATCACCGGCGCACAAAACCCTCCAGACCAGAGAGTAGAGAAAGACCGCGTCAGCGTGGCGCCAGCCGCTGCGCCACCATGTAGCCGGAACCCGCGCCCAGTCCCGGTCCGGGATGGGTGCTGGCACCGATGTGGAAGACATTGGCGACGGTCGTCTGCTGTCCGCGCGCCCCGTGGCTGCCTGCAAACGGACGCAGCCAGAAGAACTGGTCGGGCGAACACACGCCCGAGTACGGATCGCCACCCACCAGGTTGCAGTTCAACGCCTCCAGATCCGCCGGCGAATAAGCGCGGCGGCCCACGACCCGTTGACCCAACCCCGGCATGACCTGTTCCAGTCGCGCCTGCACCCGGTCCGCGAAGGCCTCGCGCACTTCGCTGGTCCAGCGGCCATCTGCCGCAACGGCGATCTCGCCGGCGCTGTCGCCCTTGAGGCGGGACGGCAATTCCTGCATCTGTATCCACAGGATCCAGCCCCCCGCCGGTGCGCGCGAGGGATCGACGGCCACCGGCTGGCCGATGGCCAAGGTAGGGCGCGCCGGCAGCCAGCCATTGTTGGCCTCGGTCACGTTGGCGCACACCTGCTCCATGCTCTCCGTGAGGTGCACCAGCGGCACCTGCAACAGCTCCGGCGTAGTCCAGGCCGGTGGTGCATTCAGGGCGAAGTGGATCTGCATGCCGCCACGGCCGAACTGATAGCTCCCGGCCCGCTCCTGCACCGCCTGCGGTGCCTGCGCCAGCAGACGGCCATAAAGCTGCGGCGGCGTGACGTTGCAGACCACCGCCTGCCCGGCCTGCAACTGCGTACCGTCGGCCAGCACGACACCGGTGGCGCGCTGCTTGCGGCCTTCGCCGCGCGTCATGATGCGGGCAGCGTCAGCGTTCGTGCGGACCTCGCCGCCATGCTGCATGATGAGATGCGACAGGGCCGCCACCAGTTGCCCGCCCCCACCCTTGACCACCGGCATGCCACCGCTGACGACGGCGGCGAAGGTCAGCTTGCCGATCAGGGCCGAGGTGGCATCGTCCGGACCGAGACCGGAATGCAGCACCCAAGGGGCGATCAGGGCGCGCGCCAGATCCGACTTGAGCGTGCGCTGCGCCCAGCGGCGGAAGCTTTCCATGGCATCCGCGCCAAAACCGAGCAGGCCATCCAGTCCGCGCGCCCGCCATTCGGAAAACAGCAGCCGCAGCAGCTTCCAGCCATACGGATCGCTGCCCAGCAGACCGAAGGTCAGCGCCGCATCCTGACCGAACAGGCGCTGCGCCATGGCCAGCAAGGCCGCGCCATCGCCCGGTGCCAGCGCGTCGATGCGGGCCGCGGCATCGGCCAGGTCCTGACGCAGGGCCAGGCCGCGGCCATCGGGCGTGACCAGTCCGGTGGTGTAGGCCGGCTGCAGGAATTCCAGTCCGGCCGTCTTGAGGTCCTCCGCCAATTCGGCATAGGCGGGGCTGCCCATGAAGAGCGGATACCAGGACGACAATACCTCGTGGGTATAACCCGGAAACAGCGTCTCGGTGCGGATGCAGCCACCGGCGCGGTCATTGCGTTCCAGCACCAGCACGCGCTTGCCGCGCCGCGCCAGCAGCGCGGCGCCGACCAGTGAATTGATGCCGCTGCCGACGAAGATGACATCGGCCGCATCCGGCCCGGCAAAGGAATGTGCGCTGGCCATGTGCTTACTCCACCAGTGCCAGCACGCGCAGCGGACTGCCGGAACCGCCCTCGATCTTGAGCGGTGCGGAGAAGAGCATCGCGCCCTGCGGCGGCAACTGATCCAGATTGCGCAGGCATTGCAGGCCGTAGCGATTGGCACCGTGCATGAGCGTGTGGCAAGGATAGGGTACCGGCCACGCGTAGGACTGGCCCGCATCGGTATTGATGGTTTCCACGCCGAAGCCGTGTACCTTGCGCTGGTGGATCAGCCATTCAACGGCGGCCTGCGTGGGACCGGGCGTATGCGCACCGTCCTCGCGCAGATTGAGGAAGGCGGCCGCATCGTCGACCCGCAGCGACCAGTCGGTACGCAGCAGGACCCAGGCACCGGCCGGGATGGCACCATGCTGCGCTTCCCATTGTTCGAGGAAAGGCACGTCGAGCAGCCAGTCTTCATTGGCGGCCACTTCGGCGCTGGCATCGATCACCACGGCCGGCGCAATGAAATTGCCGGGCGCGATGGTATCGACGCTGTTGCCGGGATGGTCGCGTCCGCTGATCCAGTGCACCGGCGCATCGAAGTGGGTGCCGGTGTGCTCGCCACAGGAGAAGTTGTTCCAGTACCAGGCCGGACCGGATTCATCGTAGTGCGAGATGCGCTCGATCTTGAAGCCCTGCACCTGGCCGAACTGCGGCGGCAGTTGCAGCGCGGGGAAGGACGGGGACAGCGTTTGCGTCAGGTCGACCACGCGCAGGCGGCCATCGGCCAGACCGGCGGCCAGGGCGGGCAGCAGCGCAGTGGAGGTGTGGGGGGATGCCATGGAGGGCTCCTTCAGTGATGCGAACAGGATGAAATCAGGAGGCCATCAGGCCGCCGCCTGCAGGGCGGTGAAGCGCCCGGCATGGAACACCAGCGGTGCGGCGGGCTGGTGGCCGGTGCGCACGATGCGCCCGACCATCAGCAGGTGATCGCCCACGGTACGGCTATGGTCGTTCTCGCACACCAGCACGGTGAGCGCACCGGCGATCACCGGCAGGTCTTCCGGTGCCTGGGCCACGGCCACGCCCTCGAACTTGTCGGCGATGGCCGGGGTGGCGAAGCGGCGCGCCAGCTCTTCCTGTCCGTCAGCCAGCACGTTGATGGCGAAGTGCGCACAATCGCGGAAGGCCTCCAGGTTGGGCGAGTGGTTCACCAGGCTCCACAGCACCAGCGGCGGATCCAGCGACAGCGAGGCAAAGGAATTGATGGTCAGCCCGACGTCGCGTCCGTCGCGGGTGCGCATGGTGACGATGGCCACGCCGGTCGGATAGGCCCCCATCAGGTTGCGCAGGGTGCGCGGTGCCAGGTCGGTCTGGCCCCACGGGGCCGGTTGCGCCTGCAGATCAGGCGTGGCTTCGGCCAAGGCCAGGGTTGCAATGGACGACATGATGGCTCCTTATGCAGCGACGGCAACGGCCTTGGCCTGATGGCCGGCCACCAGTTCCTCGCAGGCCTGGGCATCGGCCCACCAGGGGAAATAGCGCGGCGGGTGGTTGAAGCCTTCGGCGATTTCCTTGGCCAGCGAGGGCATCTGTCCGGCTGCACCCAGCAGGCCGAGGATGTGCGGTGGCGGCGGGGTCAGCAGGGAGTTGGTCCACTGCACCACCCACTTGGCGTAATCCCAGAACTGTTCAAAGGTCTGCTCCATCCAGTCACGGGTATAGGGCTTGTCGCCATGGGCCAGGATGGCATCGAGATAGACCTTGGCTGCCTTGGTGGCATTGTTGGCCCCTTGCCCGGTGATCGGGTCATTGGTGGCCACGGCGTCACCCAGGCCAAAGACCAGGCGGCCGGACGGCAGCGTCAGTACCGGCTTGCGCACGGTAGGCGCGAACGAACCGGCAAGGATGCCCTTGTCATCGGTCAGTTCGGCGTGCTCGGCGCGCTCGGCCTCCCAAGGCAGGAACTTGCGCAGGAAGTCCTTGGATGTGGCCAGATGCTCCTGCGGAGTCCGCACCTCGCGCCAGCAGTCCAGCGGACCACCGGGGATGCCCTCGAAGACCATGATGTCGCACGGGCCGGACAGGGTCAGGGCCGGGAACACGAAGTACTCGCCGACCCCGGGGATCAGGTTGAAGGCCACGCTGGAATAGTCCGGCTGACGCTTGAGGCCATGGACATAGGTCAGGGCCAGGGAACGCTGCGGCTTGTCGAAGGGAGAACGGGCGGCATCGCGCTCGAAGAGCTTGACCACTTCGCCCTTGCCGGCGGCCAGGATCACCAGGTCATGTTGCTCGGAGAGGACCTCCAGTTCGGCCACGCCGGCATCCTGGATCAGGACCTTGCCGCCGCGCACCTCCACCTGCTCCAGCCAGGACGACATCTTCAGGCGCTGGTCCACGGCCTGCGCCGGACGGTCCAGGCGGGCGCTCCAGTCGATGGCCTTGGCCCCGGGCACCTCCGGATGCGGCACGGCAAAGCTGATGCCCTGCACCGGCGGACATTGCTGTTCCCAGTCATTCAAGCCGAGATCGCGTTCGATCTGCAGCGACGGATCGAACATGCACTGGCTGGACATGACCTTGCCGTTGCGCAGGTCATCGGGTGTGCGATTGGTCACCACGGTGACCTCATAACCCTGCTCCAGCAAACCGAATGCCAGCGGAAGACCGGCCTGACCACCACCTACGATCGCGATGCTACGCATGATGTTTCTCCTCTCGTTGTCAATCGATCCGGATCAGCTGAATGATGCGAACCGATCGTTGAAAATTGTTTAAATGTTTTAAATCGTATAAATCATTGATGGCTTCACTGCGCCAGGCGCGGAATGGCCGGCACGGCCTGCTCCGGCCCCATGGCGGAATAGCCGCCATCGACGGCGTAATCGGCCCCGGTGACAAAGGAAGCGTGGCCGGACAGCAGGAAGGCCACCACATCAGCCACTTCTTCCGGGTTGCCCACGCGCTTCAACAGATGGAAATCGGCCGCCACGCGGTCGGTCTTGGCGCGGTCGCCGCCGGTCAGTTCATCCATCACGCGCGACCAGGTCCAGCCGGGCGAGACCGAGTTCACGCGGATGGCGTCACCCGCAAAATCCATGGCCATGTTGCGCGTGACCTGCACCAGCGCTGCCTTGGAGACCGGATAGAGCCAGCGCCCGGTCTGCGCCACCTTGGACGAGATGCTGGTGAAGTTGACGATGGCACCGCCGCCCGCCTTGACCAGATAAGGCCGCACCGCATGGGCAGCCATGACGGCGCTGACCAGATTCACATCCAGGGTCTTGAGCCAGTCCTGGCGTGAGGAAGCGGCACCGTCATCGAGATAGGAGGCGGCCAGGTTGACCAGGAAATCGAGCCGGCCGAAGTGCGCCGCCACTTCTTCCACGGCCTTGGCCACCTGCGCGTCATCGGTGATGTCCACGCGCCAGAAGCGACAGGCGCTGCGGTCTTCGCCGGCCACGCGCTGGCCGCCGTCGGCGTCGATGTCGAACAGCGCCACCTTGACGCCATAACTGCGCAGGCGGCGGACCACGCCTGCACCGATCAGGGTGGCACCGCCGGTGACGACCGCCACTTTGCCTTCGAGATCTTTCATTGCGCTAACCCTCTGTTGTCGGTTGTGGTGATGCAGGGAGAAGAGCATCGCTTGCTCGCTGCGCCTGCAATGCATGATGGACGCAGCAAGCCGCAAGGCCCTATCCGCAGCGCGCACGGGCTATCCATCGTTTGCGGCAATTTGAAAAACCGGGTCCGGCAGGCGGCGCGCGTTGCCGCGCGGCATGGCCGGGTTCGCCGATCGCGCAAGTTCCTGCACTCAGGGGATAGCGATGACCGGATCTGGATCATCGGTTTGCGAGCACTGCCGCGATCATTGATCCGCCTCAATTCATCTACACGCCAGGCCACTCCGCCACCCGCGCCGGTGTTTCACACCGCAGCACGCTGGGGCCGCGGCAAGTGCTGAAGCGAGCGCGTCGTCTGCACCTGACCTGCCACCACCATTTCACACACAGAGGGAAACCATGAAGAACGCACCACGCACACTGCTGGCACGCGCCCTGGGACTGGGCTGCAGCCTGGGCCTGGCCCTGGCCTGTCTGCCGGCCCATGCCATCGACGGCAGCGGCCTGCCGTCCTATCCGGACGGGCTGGAAAACTTCGGTTCGGGCGCACTGCCGCCACCGGGGGTCTACGGCATGGTCTATACCGGCTTTGCACAATACGACCATATCCGCGGCAACAACGGCCAGGACATCGGCCCGCCGGACTTCCGCGTGCAGGTCGGCGTGCTGGCACCGCGCGTGGTGTGGGTCACGCAACAGAGCATCCTCGGCGGCCAGCTGGCCTTCCACGCACTGGCACCGCTGCTGGATGTGGATGTGCGTGCAGGCGGCCGCAATTTCCACAGCCGCGGCCTGGGTGACATCACCGTCGGCCCGGCCCTGGCGTATCACGCCTCGCCGGCCCTGCATTACGCCGTCGGCTTCGACATCACCATGCCCAGCGGCCAGTACAGCAGCGACAATCCCTCCAGCCTTGGCAAGAACATCTGGGTCTACCAGCCGCTGGTGGCCCTGAGCTACATCCAGCGCGAAGGCGTCAATGCCGACGTCAAGCTGATGTATGACTTCAACGGCCGCAACGGTGCCACGCAAACCCGCTCGGGCCAGGCCATCCACGCCGACTATGCGCTGGGCTGGGGCTTCGGCAACGGCCTGGTGGCCGGGGTAGGCGGCTATGTCTATCAGCAGGTGACCAATGACAGCGGCCCCAATGCCGCAGCCGGCAAGTCGCAGGCACTGGCCATCGGCCCCAACCTCAAATACGACAACGGCAAAGGCCTGGTGGTCACCGCCAAGTTCCAGCAGGAATATGACATTCGCAATCGCCCCGAGGGCAAGCAGTTCTACGTGAAGGCCATCCTGCCGTTCTGACGCGGCTCGCGGACTGGCTCTCCCGCCATCGGCCAGTCCGGCCGGTGGCGGGCCTCTTCCCTGCCGGCCATCGCCGGCGACCTCATTTGCAGGAGTTCCGCTCATGGACACCCAGCCTGGCACCACGCGTCCTCTGCCCCTGGCATTGCGCATCGGCCTCACCTTCGGCACGCTGGTACTGCTGTGCATCCTGTCCGGCGTGATCGGGCTATGGCAGTTGCAGCTCGTCACCGGCAAGCTCGATGCCGTGGTCAACGACGGCAATCTCAAGCTGGCGCTGGCACAGGACCTGTCGCGGCAGGTCCATATCGGAGTGGAATCCTTCCAGAGCGTCATCATCATCAGCGACAAGGCGGCGGCCGAGGCGGCCATGCAGCGCGGGGACGCGGCGCATGAGCGTTTCATCAAGCAGCGCAAGGCACTGCTGGCACTGGTGTCCGATGAGCAGATGCGGCAACTGACGCAAACCGTCTTCACCGTGAACGACCAGAAGGCCGAACCAGCCTTTGGATACTTCGTGCAACTAAGTATGGCCGGACAGCGCGAGGAAGCCGGCCGCTGGCTGGCCACGCAACTCAATCCGGCGCTGGCGCAATTGCAGGCGGCGATCCAGGCACTCATCGATGTCCAGACCGAACGCAATCATCAGCTGCAACTGCAGAGCCAGCGGGACAGCCAGCGCGCGCGCTGGCTGATGGGAGCGTGCTTCGTGGCTTGCCTGGTCTTTGCAGGCGGGGCGGGTTACGCACTCATTGCCGGCATGCGCAAGAGCCTGGGCGGCGAACCGCATGACGCGCTGCATGTTGCGCACGAGATCGCCGGCGGCAACCTGGTGGTGACGGTACCGGTGGCCGGACGTGACCAGGCCAGCATGATGGCGGCCATGCGCGAGATGCGCGACAAGCTCATCGCCGTGGTCGGCCTGGTCAATCACAATGCGCAGGCGGTGGCCTCGGCCAGCCAGCAGATCGCGCAGGGACATCACGATCTCTCCGAGCGCACCGAAATCCAGGCGAGCTCCTTGCAGCAGACCACGGCCTCGATGGGTGAACTGAGCAGCAAGGTGCGCTACACCGCCGACCAGTCGGCGCTGGCCTGTCGCCTGTCCGATGAAGCATCGGCCGCGACCCGCAGCGGGCGCGAAGTGGTGGAGCGCGTCATCGCGCAGATGCAGGAAATCGATACCAGCTCGGGCCGGATCGTGGACATCATTTCGGTCATCGAGGGCCTGGCCTTCCAGACCAACATCCTCGCCCTGAATGCGGCGGTGGAAGCGGCGCGTGCGGGAGAGCAGGGGCGCGGCTTTGCGGTGGTGGCGACCGAAGTGCGCACGCTGGCCCAGCGTTCGGCAGCGGCCTCGCGCGAGATCAAGCAACTGATTCTGGCGTCGGTGGACAGCAGCGCCGCGGCCAGCAAACTGTCGCGCGAGGCCGGGGCGGCCATGCAGCAGGTGGTGGATAGTATTGCCCGCGTCAACAGCGTGATGCGTGACATCTCTTCGGCCAACCAGGAACAGAGCACCGGCATCGGCGAAGTGAACCAGGCGCTGATCCAGCTCGACGACCTCACGCAAAAGAATGCGGCGCTGGTGGAAGAGGCGACGGCGGCCTCGATTTTCCTCAATGACAAGGCGGGGGAACTAGCGCGTTCGGTGCGGACTTTCCAGCTACCCGTGATTGCCTGAGCATCTCCGCCTGGTTGACCGTTCCGCTTGCGCAAGCGGCGGCATCTAGGGGAAAACCTGCATTGTCTCCCTGCTACCGCGTCCACTAGAATGGCTGCTCGCTGGCCGCGATGCGGCCAGCGCTGCATGCGAAGGTGTTGCGCCTTGCCCGTCCTCCGATCCGGGTATCTGTCGGCCAGCCGTCGTCAATGAGAACAAGGCCGCCAGACCACCAGGGAGACGATGTGATGAGCGATACACGCGACGGAAAATCTTTCATGTTGTTTCTGGGAGGACTGTCAGGCCTGGGGCCCATGGCCATCGATATGGGCTTGCCGGGACTTCCCGCCATCGAATCCGAGATCAGCCATGCGGCTGGACAAGGCGCCCTGGTACTGAGCGTATTCCTTGCCGGTTTTTCGGTCGCGCCCATCGTATGCGGCCCCCTGGCAGACCGCTTCGGCCGGCGCGCGCTGCTCATCGGGGGCATGAGCCTGTTCGCAATTGCTGCGGCCCTGTTTGCGCTCAGTTCCAGCTGGACGCTTCTGTTGGCGGCACGATTGCTGCAAGGTTTCGCCGCTGGTGCCTGCGCCGCGTTGCCCGTAGCCATCCTGCGGGACCTCTACACCGGACCTGCAGCCAGAAGCCGCATGGCCCAGGTGGTTTCCGTACAGGGCATCGCGCCCATCGCGGCACCGGTGCTCGGCGGAATGATTCTGCTGCTGACGCACTGGCGCGCCATCTATGTCGTGCAAGCCATCCTCGGCCTGCTGTTGCTGCTGTATGCAATCTTCCTGTTTCGCGAATCCCTGCCCGCAGACATGCGCCGTCCGCTGCATCCGGCCGCGCTGGCCGAAACCTATGCGATGGTGCTCAAGGATGCGGGTCTGCGCCGCCATGCACTGATCTACGGCTTCGCCTTCGCCTGCATGTTCACCTACATCGCTGCCGCAGCCAATGCCTATGTGGGCCAGTTCGGCATGTCCGAAACCTTGTTTGCAGTGGTGTTTGCCGCCAGTTCCATGGGTATCGTGGCAGGTGCACAGCTCAACGCGCGCCTGACGCGGCGAGGCCTCTCCGGACCGCGGCTGATCCGCAGCGGCCTGGGCCTGATGCTGGCCAGCGTGCTGGCCATCAACCTGCTCAACGTGACTGGAGGCCTGCACGTTGCGGCTCTGGCGGTGCTGGCAGGGCTGGTGGTCTTCAGCTTCGGACTGCTCGCATCGGCGGCCAACCATGAGGCCCTGCTCAATCTCGGGCATGTGGCCGGGGCTGCGTCGGGCGTCATGCGCTGCCTGCAGATGCTGCTGGGATCTCTGGCCAGCGCCGCCAGCGTGGTCCTTCCCGCCGGGATCACCGCGACATCGAGCATGGCGCTGCTGATGCTGGCGATGGCTATCCTGGCCTGCCTGGCTGGATGGCGATATGAACGAAAATGAAGAAGCGTGGCCCGAAGAGGCCACGCCACAAGAGGCAAGGATCACGCGGCAAACGGGAGGATGAAGATCCTGGCGCGTTTACCACATGAACGCGGGGCAGGCTGCGGTGAGAAGTTCACATCCGCCTGCATGCACCAGAATATCCTGCTCGAACTTCGCGCATCCCACGCCCGGCAAGGCGGCGATGGTCTCGATACTCAGCGCCATCTGCTCCTCAACCACATCCTGGCTGCCTTCGATGAGCCATGGTCCTTCCCAGCCCAGGCCGTAACCATGTCCCGCCAGGGGATGGGGTGCCTGCATGCCGGCGCGCAGCAGGCTATCGCGTACCGTGCGCCAGATGTCGTGGGCGACGGCCCCTGGGCGGACGGCATCGATACCGTCGGCGACAGCCTGCGCGGCGGCCTCAATGAGGTGCCGCTGCGCGGCAGAGGGACTGCGGCCGCAGACCACCGTGCGCGAGAGATCGAAGCGATAACCGCCGATGGCCGACCCATACAGGTCGCAGTGGAACAGGTCGCCCTGCTGCAGTATCCGGGTGGTCCAGCTGGGGGCCTGTCCGAAGGCATAGAACTCGGTATGCGGACCTGAGGCGGTCGCTGCATCGATGACCGTCCCGCCACCGGCCGTGATGATCTGACTGGCCATCGAGACCGCATAAGCTTCAGTACATCCCGGCTGCGTGGCCGTGCGCATCATGGCCGCCATGGCATGGCTGCCCAATTGCGCTGACTGGCGCAGCAGATCCATTTCCATCGGGCTCTTGATCCTGCGCATCTGTTCGACCAGCTTGTCACACGGCACGAACTCCGCCTCGGGACAGGCCTGCAGCAGCCTCCGATACGAGGCCAGCGCCATCGCATCGCCAGCCACCAGACCAATGCGGGCCCGCCCCAGGCCAAGCTCGTGCAGCACCGCTGCGGCGGTGTCGGCGACCATGCTGGTAGTGCGCACGTCCTGCACCGGAATCTGCTGGCGGCGATAGCGCGACGCATCCACCACCAGCACCGGCTCGCCGTGAGCGGGAAGCACCAGCGCGCTGCAGGAAAGACCCGACCAGACGCCTTGCAGATCGGGGACCAGGGGCGTGGCACTGCAGACATTGGCGAGGTAGATCAGATCCTGGGCGCAATCGACCGAGCCGCCGCCGCGCGACCAGATCAGCAGCGCGTCCAGATCCAGCGTGCGGCAGCGCTCCTGCAGCCGGTGCCAGCGGTCCTGAAACACCGCAGGCGTGGTGCAATTGCCCAGCATTACCGTGCCAGCCCGTCAACTCGCGCAAGACTGCTGCCCACGGCATGATCGATGCAGTAGAGCCAGTGGCCCTCCGGCTGTTGGCGCAGGACTTCCGCCGAGGAGCCGCTGGCGAGGATGTGGCCGGCTTCGTCAGTGATATGCCAGTCTGCCCGCAGCAATGCCAGCTCGCCGCACTGCAGGCAGAAGTGATTGATGGCCGTCATCCTGCCGGGGAGCTCCATCAGTGCCGAGAGCATCTGGCGTATCTCTGCATTCCCCTTCAGCACGGCACCCTCGGGGCTGCCCTGCACGAGCGCCTGCGCTTCGTAGAGCGACATCAGATCATCCATGCTGCGCGCATTGAAACCGTCGGCAAACGCCTGGTTCATCCGTTGCGGTTCTGTTACCTTCGTCACTTCCTTATCCTTTCTCTGCACAAGAGGCGCTGAGTAAATCAGATGTTCACTGGAGTTCCCAAATGGAAAGTACGCCCCCCTGCGCGCCGGACCTCCCGGTGGCATTGCATGCCCTCCAGTGTCCGGTGGAACACTGGCTGTCCTTCCTCGGCCATCGTTGGACTGCGGTGATTCTCTGGCATCTGCGGGAAGACAAACTGCGTCATGCCGAGCTGCTGAGCCGCTTGCCGGGGATCACCGCCAAGGTACTCGGTGAGCGCATGAGCGCACTGGGGGACGCGGGACTGCTCGTGAAATATGAAGGCGGGCACTTTCCGCGCACCACCCACTATGCGTTGACGGAGAAGGCGGAAGCACTGCTGCAGATCCTCGATCAGATCGATCTCTGGTCCAAGTCCCATGGCGCAGCCCAGCCAGCCTGCCTGCTGCCTCAGCGACCCGGGACAGCCTTGCCCGAGAGCTGATGGAAGCGCCGGATCGACCAGGGCCCCGCCAGCGCGCCCACGCCAACCAGAGTCCAGGCCAGCGTCCAGCCGCTGGCCGGCAGCGCAAAGGTACGTTGACCCCAGTCCAGCACCATGCCAAACAACCACGGGCTGATGGCACCGGCACCGAAACCCATCAAGGAACGCACCGCAAACGCGGTGCCCAGGCGCGAGGCCGGGACAACGTCGCACAAGGCGGTGGAATACACCGATGAGTCGGCGATGGCCAGCAAGTTGTAGAGCGCGGCAAAGACCAGCAGCATCCACACCGGTGCGGACGCCATCCAGCCGAACAGGAAAGAACAGCAGAGACTGGCGCAGGTGGCCAGCATCATCACCCGTACCCGACCATAACGGTCCGAGGCCGATCCTCCCAGCAGACTGCCTGCCACACTGACAACGTGTGACAGTGCTGCTATGAACAGTCCGTGCTCAGGATTCAATCCTGCATGGCCGACGACGAAGGCCAGATAGGCCGGCAGCCAGGCCCACAAGGCCATGAGTTCCCAGCAATGCGCGGCATAGGCGGCGCTGCTGAAGAGGGCTGGCTTGTCGTGCAAGGTCTCGCGCAAGGTCGTGCGCAGGGCATGTTCGCGCTGCGCCGGCGCCACGGCATCTGGCTTGAGCCTGGTCAGCGCCACCATCGTCAGCAGCGCGCCAAGAGTTACCAGGCCCGCCACCAGCGCGCTTGTCTCCGGCCACGACCAGCGCGATGCCAGCAAGGCCACCAGCAACAGCGACAAACCATATCCCAGCGAGGCGGCACCAATGAACATGCCCATGCTGCGCCCGCGTATGTGCGGCTGAGCATTGCCGGCCACCAATTGCAGTGCCGGACTGTAGCTGCCGCCCGCGCACAAGCCCACCAGGCCATATAGCAAGGCCGTAAGCGCCGGGCCGTTGCTGAACCAGGCGAAGACCAGCATGGCGGCTGCCGTCAGCACGGCGCTGGCCAGCACGACGCGGCGCGGGCCGACCCGGTCGGCAATGAATCCCGTGCCGCACAGCGACACCATGTAGCCGAGGGTCCAGGCACTCTGAACCGCGCCCGCCTGCGCCGCGCTCAGGTTCCATTCGGCCATCATGCGCACCATGCTGCCAGCCCACAAGGTCGCTGCGCTGGCCTGCAGCATCCGGCCGGCACACAGCAGCAGCAAGCCGGCGCGCGCCGAGGTCGCCGTCGGTACAGTCATCGTGCCGCCAGCGGCAGCTGCATCAATACCGTATCGACCAGGCAGTTGAACTTGCGGCCCACCTGCCTGAGCGTACCGACGTGCTGGAACCCAACCTTGCGATGCAGGGCGATGGAGGAAAGGTTGCCACTGTCGCCAATGACGGCCACCATCTGCGAATAGCCTTGTGCACGGCACTGTTCCACCAGCGCCTGCATCAACCGCAGGCCCAGCCCCTTGCCATGGTGGCGATTGCTGACGTAAACCGAACTCTCCACCGTCCCGTTATAGGCCGAACGCGTCCGATAAGGAGAGGCATAGGCATACCCGACCACCTCCCCTGCCTCGATGGCGACCAGCCAGGGCAGGCCGGCGCGGCGCAGGCGATCAAGGCGTCGATGCATATCGGCCAGGGACGGCGGCACCTCCTCGAAGGTACACAGGGCCGTGAGGACGTAGACGGCATAGATGTCGAGCATGGCCGGAACATGTTCCGAGCGGGCCTCGGCCAGGGTGACGGCAGCGCTGGGGGGTAGAGTCGGGATATCCATGTCGGGAATGCTGACATGGCCATGGCAAATGACCTAGGTTATCCTCCTTATTCATTGCATAAGCGATTCTTATATGAAGATTTCCTCGATCGATCAGCTGGGCACCTTCATCAAGGTGCTGGACAACGGCAGTTTCTCGGCCGCCGCTGCCCTGCTGGACGTAAGCCAGCCGGCGGTCAGCCAGCAGGTACGCGAGCTGGAGCGCCGCATGGGAGTGAAGCTGGTGGAGCGAGTGGGCCGCAGCGTTGCCCCTACCGCCGCAGGTACCAGCCTGCTGGGTTTTGCCCGGCAGATCGTGGAGACCGCCGCACAGGCCAGCGAAGCCGTCAGCGATCACGCGAACGGCGTACTGGGCAGCGTGCGCCTGGGTACCGGCGGCACCGCCTGCCTGCATTGGCTGCCGCCCGTGCTCAGCGCACTCAAGCAGCAGCATCCGGCCTTGCAGGTGGTCGTCAGCACCGGCAATACCGACGAATTCGTACGGCGTGTCGAGCACAACCAGCTGGACCTGGCGCTGGTGACGCTGCCGGTGAGCAGCCGCGCCCTGCAGGTCACACCAGCCCTGAAGGATCCTTTCGTGGTGATCGGCCCGGCCAAGGGCGCGCGCCTGCCCAGGAAAACCACGGCCATTCATCTGGCGGCCTTGCCGGTGATCCACTTCGAACCCGGTGCCAACATCCGGCAGTTGATCGACGGCTGGCTACTGGCCGGCGGGGTCAGGCTGCAACCCAGCATGGAGCTGGGCAGCGTCGAAGCCATCAAGGAGATGGTGGCCAATGGCCTGGGATACGCGATCATCCCGGCCATGGCCTTGCGCAAGGCCGATCATCGCCGCTTGCAGGTACGCGCCATGGAACCGGCGCTTACGCGTGAGCTGGGCTTGATCGTGCGCCACGACAAGCCCGTTACGCGCGCGCTGCAGGCCATGATCCAGGCGCTGGCCAGGCACACCCCGCCCGGTGCACGGCCGGTCCGGACTGGCGGAAAACGCTGACAGACGGTATGCGCAAGAAAAAAGGCCCAACAGCGTAGACAATCTGCAACGTCCCTTGATGCCACGGCTGCGCTGTCTATACTTCGCAGCACACTTCAAGGAGATGCGCATGAGCAATGTCACACTCAACCTCGGATTGGCCGCGACCGGACGCAACCAGCAGGCCTCGGCCACCGAAGACGATCCGGGCAACAGCGTGGCCGATCGGGTGGCGGCCATCATGAAGAAGATCGGCAAGCTGCAAAAGGAAGCGGCAGCCTTGCAGGGACCGCCGGAGGAAGTGGCCAAGATGCGCAAGGCCATCGAAGCCGAGATCCGTGCACTGGAGCTGAAGATGGAACAGATGATGGAACAGCAGGCACGCGATCAGCAGGAGGCCCAATCGGCGACCAAGTCGTCCGCCAACAGCCCGGGCGACCAGGACGGCGAGGCCGGAGCACAGGACAAAGACACCCCGCGCAAGCGACGGGGGCACTTCATTGACGAGGTGGTCTGAGCGCAAGATCGCGATGACGTCGCCGGCTCCCGGCGCCGCGCGTCAGACATTTCCCACATCAAAAGCACAGGATGACTGATCCCCCTGCGGCGTCATCGCGCGCATCATGGCTCGGCCGTGAGCAAGGCAAGGCCTTGCTCACGCTCCGGATTTCCCTCAAGGAAACGCGCCATGAAAAAAATAAGCATCTCCGCCAATCGCCGCCGTTTCCTGCGCGGCGCGCTGACCGCCGCGCCCGCTGCCGCGCTGGCTGTCACCACCGGCAGCCTGAGCGCCACCGCCCAGGAACAAGCCGGCAACGTCCCCTACAAACCCGTCTTCTTCAACCAGGATGAATTCGCGCTCCTGAGCGCCCTGGCCGATACCCTCATCCCCGCCGACGAGACCGGGCCCGGTGCGCTGGAAGCGGGCGTGCCCGCCTTCATCGATGCGCAGATGAATACCCCCTACGGGCAGGGCCAGCTGTGGTACATGCAAGGCCCCTTCACCCCGGACGCTCCGCCCGAATTCGGCTACCAGCTGCCCTATCCGCCACGCGAACTGTACAAGAAGGGACTGGCCGAATTCGACGCGGCCATCCGCCAGCAGTATGGCCACGGCTATGTGGAACTGAACACCCAGCAACGCGAAAAGATGATGGGCGAGTTCGAGAAGGGCGACCAGGGCAGCCTCAAGATGGCCACCATCCCGCCTGCAGCGCTGTTCAACCTGTTGCTGCAGAACGTGCACGAAGGCTATTTCTGCGACCCCACCGATGGCGGCAACAAGGGCATGGGTTCGTGGAAGATGATCGGCTTCCCCGGTGCCCGCGCCGACTATTACGACTGGGTCGACCAGTACGGCCGCACCTATCCCCTGCCTCCGATCTCGCGCGGCTGATCACTGCCCTCTTCGCATCGTTTGACCCCGAAAGCCCAAGCATATGGCCAACAAGAACATGAAAGCAGTCGACGTCGTCATCGTCGGCTTCGGCTGGACCGGTGCCATCATGGCCAAGGAAATGACCGAGGCCGGACAAAGCGTGGTGGCGCTGGAACGCGGCGTCTATCGCGATACCTACCCGGATGGCGCCTATCCCAAGACCATCAATGAGCTGGAATACCAGCAGCGCTTCAAGTTATTCCAGAATCTGAACAAATCCTCGTTCACCTTCCGCCGCAAGAGCGGCGACAGCGCCATCCCCTATCGCCAGATCGCCATGTTCAAGCCGGGCGAAGGCGTGGGCGGTGCCGGCCTGCACTGGTCGGGTTGCCACTGGCGCATCCTGCCGGAAGAGTTGCGCATGCGCAGCCATTACGAGGAACGCTACGGCAAGGGTTTCATTCCCAAGGACATGACCCTGCAGGACTGGGGCGTGACCTACGAGGAACTGGAGCCGTATTTCGATTTCGCCGAAAAGATGATGGGCACCTCCGGCACCGCCTACCGCGTCGGCGGCAAGGTGGTCGACGACAGCGGCAATCCCTTCGAAGCCAACCGCTCGGACAACTTCCCGCTGCCCGCACAGAAGGAGCAATACCAGGCCGCGCTGTTCCGCAAGGCCGCGCAGCAGGCGGGCTTCCATCCCTTCACCCTGCCCTCGGCCAATGCCTCGGCGCCCTACGTGAACCAGTACGGCTGCCAGATGGGGCCCTGCACCTTCTGCGGCTACTGCTCCGGCTATGCCTGCTACAACTATTCCAAGGCCTCGCCCAACGTCAACATCATGCCGGCCCTGCGCAAGAGTGCGCTGTTCGAATTGCGCAGCAGCTGCAACGTGCTGCGCATCGAACTCGACAGCACCCGCAAGAAGGCCACCGGCGTGACCTACGTGGATGCCAATGGCGATACCGTGTTCCAGCCGGCCAACATCGTCATCGCCAGTACCTTCGCGTACAACAATGCGCGGCTGTTCCTGCTCTCGGGCATCGGCAAACCCTATGACCCGGTGAGCAACACCGGTGCGGTCGGCCGCAACATCGCCTTCCAGATGATGTCGACCATCAATGCCTTCTTCGATCCGGGCAAGAACATCAACGGCTTCATCGGTGCCGGTGGCAATGGCGTGGCGGTGGATGATTTCAATGGCGACCACATGGACCACGGCCCGCTGGGCTTCGTCGGTGGCTCGCCGATCTGGTGCAACCCGGCCGGGGCCAAGCCGATCTCGGGCATCGCCGTGCCCAGCGGTACGCCCAAGTGGGGCCGCGACTGGAAGCGTGCGGTCAAGGCCAGCTATCTGAACACCATGTCCTTCGACGTGCATGGCGCCAACATGGTCTATCGCGACGTGTATGTGGATCTCGATCCCAACTACAAGGATGCCTTCGGCCAGCCGCTGCTGCGCTTCACCTTCGACTGGAAGGACAACGACATCCGCATGAGCCGCTACGTCACCGACCAGGCCGTCAAGATCGCGCACGAACTGAAGGCGCGCGAGATCAAGGTCACGGTCAAGGACTTCGGTGCCGCGCCCGACCTGCGCAGCTACCAGACCACGCACTGGGCCGGTGGCGTGGCCATGGGCACGGATCCGTCCACCAGCGTGGTGAACCGCTACCTGCAGAGCTGGGATGTGCACAACGTCTTTGCGGTGGGCTCGGGCGTGTTTGCCCAGGGCATCGGCTACAACCCGACCGGGGCGGCGGTGGCGCTGACCTACTGGTCGGCGCGCGCCATCCGTGAGCAGTACCTGAAGGACCCGCGACCGCTGGTCAGCGCGTGAAGACGGGAGCGATGATGAAACGACTGATCCTGATCTCCGCCCTGGCGCTCGGTACGGCGGCGCTGGCCGCCAGTGCCGCCTACAACCTGGCGCACGCCGATGCATCGCTGAGCGTTCCTGCCCCACCCAAGCCACCCGTGGGGGCGCGCCTGCTCAACCGGGAAACGGCCCCCCTGCGTCCGCTGGCCACGCCGCCGGCCGATGCGGCACTGGCCGAGCGCGTCGCCAAAAAAGACAGCCCCAGTGCCGATGACCAGCTACTCTTGCGCGGTGCTTATCTTGCACGCGCCGGGGATTGCGTGGCCTGCCACACCAGCAAGGGAGGTGCGCCCTTCGCAGGCGGACTGGCGCTGGCCTCGCCGATCGGTGCGATCTACTCCACCAACATCACGCCGGACAAGGAACACGGCATCGGCGACTGGAGCTATGAGGACTTCGCGCGCCTGATGCGCACCGGCGTCACCAAGGCGGGTTATACGGTCTATCCGGCCATGCCCTATCCGTCCTATTCGCGCCTGAGCGATGAGGACATGCAGGCGCTGTATGCGTATTTCACCAAGGCCGTGCCGCCCTCGGCGCAGGCCAATCGTGCCAATGACATCCCCTGGCCCTTGTCGATGCGCTGGCCGCTGGCGATCTGGCGCAAGTTGTTCGCGCCCACGCCCGCGCCCTATGCGGCCCCGGCCGGGACGGATGCGCAACTGGCACGCGGAGCCTATCTGGTGGAAGGACTGGGCCACTGCGGCAGCTGCCACACGCCGCGCTCGACCACGATGCAGGAGAAGTCGCTGCGGGATGACAGCAGCCGCCTGTATCTCTCCGGCGGGCAGGTGGTCGATGGCTGGAGCGTACCGTCACTGCGCAATGAACATGGCGGCGGCATCGCGGGCTGGAGCCAGGCCGACCTGGTGGAATTCCTGCGTACCGGCCGCAACCAGTACACCGCTTCCTTCGGTGCCATGAATGACGTGATCGAGCATTCCATGCAATACATGACCGAGGCCGATCTCAATGCGATGTCGCGTTACCTGTTGAGCCTGGCACCACGCAACGGGGCCGAGCCTTATCGCTATGACGAGGCCACGGCCACGGCGGCTTACGAAGGACGTCCGCAGACGCCGGGCGCAGCGCTCTACCTGGATCGCTGCGCGGCCTGCCATCGCAGCAACGGCACCGGCTATGGCAAGGCGTTCCCGGCGCTGGCCGGCAATCCGGTGCTGCAAACCGGGGATGCCACCTCGGCCATCCGCATCATCCTGCAAGGAGGACGCCAGCCCTCCACCGATTCCGCCACGGCGGGGCTGGTGATGGCACCCTATGCGCAACTGCTCAACGATCAGCAGGTAGCCGAAGTCACCTCCTACATCCAGACCGCCTGGGGCAACCGCGGCGCGACCGTGAGTGCGGCCGATGTGGCCAAGATACGCAAGACGGCCAAGCCCGTAGAAGACCGGGCACCCTGAGCTGCCGCCACTGGTACTGTCCACCAGAGTGTCCTGCCGGATCCGCCACCTTCAGGCGGACTGGCAGCGCCTGAGCTCGTCCCGCAGGTCGGCTGCGAATGTCTCCGCCAGTGCCAGCCGCTTGCCGGGATAAGGGAAGATGATGGCGCAACGCGTATCGAGCTCTTCCACCACCGGCCGGATCACGACGCCCGCGCTGACGAACGGTTCCGCCGTGATGCGCGATACCAGCGTGATCCCGGCCCCTTCCGCCACCAGCGCACAGGCCACCAGCGAATTGGGCGTCTCCATGGCCACCTGCACCGATACCCGCAGCTTGGACAGCGCATCATCGATCTGGTAGCGCATGTAGCTGTGCTGCGACAGCAGAATCATCCGCTCTCCATCCAGCTCCTTGAGCGAGATCCGCTTGCGGCGCGCCAGCCGATGCCCGACCGGCAGCACCAGTGCGCGCTCCAGCGGTTCCAGCGGTTCGATTGAAATCGAAGGCTGTGATAGCGGCAACTCGACAATCCCTATATCGAATTGCTTGGTCGCAACCATCTCGGCAATCTGGCGTGACGGCAAGGTCTGCACGAAGACCGACACCTGCGGACGGGCCGCCGCGAAGCGTGCCACCGTACGCGGCACCAGGCTCTGCGAGAGCGCCGGCAATGTCGCAATGCGCAATGCACCGGCCCGCTGGTGCCCGATATCGTGCGCCACCTGGGCAATGCGGTCGAGGTTGCCATAGATCGGTTCGAGCTCTGCATAAAGGGCCTGGGCCTCGGGTGTGGCGACCAGTTTGCGGCCGCGCCGCTCGAACAGGTCGTAGCCGATCCTGATCTCCAGATGCGCGATGGCCCTGCTCACCGCCGGCTGGGTCACGCTCATCATCTGGGCGGCCCCCACTACGGTGCCGGTGCGCATGACCGAATAGAAGGCTTCGATCTGGCGCAAATTCACGCTGTTTCTCATATAACCAACTCGCTGTAATGGTTCGGCAAATATGCTTCAAGGAGGTGCAGTATCGCATCTTTGCAGTGCCTTTTCCCTCGTAAATTCGCTGATTTGCACCGCAACAAGACACATAACAAACAGGCATAAGCAACCCTCGAAATTTTAATATTTGAGGCGCGGAGGACTGCCTACACTAGGGGCTCCTGCTGTCCATTCAACTGCAGTCCCTACCCGGAGGAATACCTGATGCGAAGCGTTCTTGGCGTAACGATGGCGGCCGCCTTGCTGGCCACGGCAACTTCCCATGCGGCGGAAACGGTCTATGTCGGTGGCTACGGCGGTTCGACCGAACAGGCCTTCAAGGAAAAGATCATTCCGCCGTTCGAAGCGAAGACCGGCAGCAAGGTGGTCTACGTATCCGGCAACTCCACCGACCTGCTGGCCAAGCTGCAAGCGCAGAAGGGCCGCCAGGAAATGTCGCTGGCCATGATCGACGATGGTCCGATGTACCAGGCCGTCGGCCAGGGCCTGTGCGCCAGGATCGAAGAAGGCAGCGGCTCGCGCGAGGCCTATCCCAACGCCCGCATGATCGGGGACAAGTCGATCGGCATCGGCTTCATCGCCACCGGCCTGGCTTACAACAAGGAAGTCTTTGCCAGGAACGGCTGGAAGGCCCCCGACTCCTGGCAGGACCTGACCAACCCCAAGTACAAGCAGAAGGTGGTGATTCCGCCCATCACCAACGGCTATGGCCTGCTGACGCTGGTCATGATGGCGCGCCTCAACGGCGGCAGCGAAGAAAAGATCGCACCGGGTTTCGACGCCATGATCAAGAAGGTGGCGCCCAATGTGCTGGCCTGGGAGCCCTCTCCGGGCAAGATGGCCGAGATGCTGCAGACCGGTGAGGCGGCCCTTGCCGTCTGGGGCAATGGCCGCGTGCAGGCGGTCATCGACCAGGGCGCACCGGTGGAATTCGTCTATCCCAAGGAAGGGGCGGTGGCACTGATGTCGGCCGCCTGTGTCGTCGAAGGTGCACCGCAGCCCAAGCTGGCGCAGCAGTTCCTGCAGTACGTGCTGTCGGCCGAGGTGCAGGCCATCCTCGCCACGGCCCAGGGCTGGGGACCGGTCAACAAGAACACCAGGCTCGCACCGGAGGTCATGAAGCGCGTGGTCTACGGACCCGAGAAGGTGGGCCAGATGATCGCCCCCAACTACGGCGTCATCAATGCCCAGCGCGCCGAGTGGACCAATCGCTGGAACCGCGCCGTCGAGCGCTGAGCGCTCCTTCTTGCCAGATCAGACCAGGGGATTCCCTCCATGAGCTTTCTTCAATTGAATGGCCTGTCCAAGCACTACGGCGATGTGGTGGCCGTGGAACAGTGCGAGCTGTCGGTGGCCAAGGGCGAATTCATCAGCCTGCTGGGCCCCTCGGGCTGCGGCAAGACCACCACGCTGCAGATGATCGCCGGCTTCGTGCAGCCCAGCAGCGGACGCATCCTGCTCGATGGCCGCGACATCACCGACATCAAGCCCAGCCGGCGCGGCCTCGGTATCGTCTTCCAGAACTACGCCTTGTTCCCGCACATGACGGTGGCGCAGAACGTCTCCTTCGGCATGGAGATGCAGGGCCTGGCCAGCGGCGAGCGCAACCGGCGGGTGGCGGAAACGCTGGAGCTGGTGCACCTGGCTGCGCTGGCGCAACGCTATCCCAAAGAGCTCTCCGGTGGCCAGCGCCAACGGGTTGCGCTGGCACGCGCCCTGGCCATCCAGCCACCGGTACTGCTGCTGGATGAACCGATGGGCGCGCTCGATGCCAAGCTGCGCGAAGAAATGCAGATCGAACTGCGTGCCCTGCAGCACCGTGTGGGTGTGACCACCATCATGGTCACGCATGACCAGGCCGAGGCCATGACCCTGTCCGATCGCGTGGTGCTGATGAACAAGGGCTGCATCGAACAGATCGGCCGCCCCTACGACATGTACGAACAACCCAACGGACGGTTTTCCTCGACCTTCCTGGGAAAGGCCAACGTGTTTGCCGGCACCCGCATGCAGGGCCGCGACTGCGTCGAACTCCAGGGTTATCGCCTGCCCGCCTCCGATCCGGCCACCCACGGCGAGGTCGAATACATCGTGCGTCCCGAAAAGCTGGAATTCACCACGCCGGAAACCGCCATGCTGGCCGGGCGCGTGGAGGCACGCGTATTCCTCGGCAATCACTGGCTCTATCAGGTGCAGACCCCGCTGGGCCTGGTGCAGATCAGCCAGTCCAACAAGGGGGCCCCCAGCTCGGCCGAAGGCGATACGGTCAGCCTGCGCTGGGCCGCGGAACACGCGCACGTGGTCCCCCGTGCGGGAGCCGCGCGATGACCGCCCGCAGCAGTGCCCTGCCCTACTGGATGGGCACACCGGCGGCCCTGCTCACGCTGGCCTTCGTGGTGCTGCCGCTGGTGGTGACCTTGTCGCTGAGCTTCTTTCCGTTCGTGGCCGGTGGCGGCACGGGCGATCAACTCACGCTCACTCACTATCTCGACATCGCCACCGATGACTACTTCCAGAGCATCTTCCTGCGCACCTTCGGGCTGGCGCTGGTGGTCACCCTGATCTGCATTGCCATCGGCGTACCGGAAGCCTATGTGCTGTCGCGCCTGTCGGAAAGATGGCGGGCGGTGTCCATCGTGATCGTGCTGGGCCCGCTGCTGATCTCGGTGGTGGTCCGTACCCTGGGCTGGGCCATCCTGCTGGGCAACGAAGGCGTGATCAACAAGGCCTTGATGGCGATGGGTCTCATCGAGACACCGCTCAAGATGCTGTTCACCTTTACCGGCGTGGTGATCGCCCTGGTGCATGTGCTGGTACCGATGATGGTACTGGCCGTCTGGGCCTCGCTGCAGAAGCTCGATCCGGCCACCGAACAGGCTGCCGAATCGCTGGGCGCGGGACTGGGAACCATCATGCTGCGCATCGTCTTCCCGCAGGTGATCCCGGGCGTGCTTTCGGGCGGACTGATCGTGTTCTCGCTCGCGGCCAGCGCCTTCGCCACGCCGGCCATCATCGGCGGACGACGACTGAAAGTGGTACCGACCACCATCTATGACGAATTCCTCGGCAATCTGAACTGGCCACTGGGGGCGGCGCTGTCGGTGGTGCTGCTGGTGATCGTGCTGGCTGTCTCGCTGGGCGTGAACCGCCTGGTGGAGCGCCGCTACAGGCAGGTGTTCCAATGAAGACGCGCGCTCCGCTTCCGCTGTTGCTGTTCCACTTCGCCTTTGCGGCCTTCATGCTGGCTCCGCTGGTGATGGTGGTCTGCGTTTCCTTCACCGACAAGGGCTATATTTCGCTGCCCTTCGATGGCGCCTCGCTGCGCTGGTACGGTGCCATCCTGCGCGAAGACAGTTTCATGACGGCCTTCTATCGCAGCCTGTCGCTGGGCGTCACGACAGCCACGCTGGCCACCTTGCTGGCGGTGCCGGCCGGCATGGCCATCGCCTGGTATCGCTTTCCCGGACGCGATGCCTTGCTGGGGCTGCTGCTGTCGCCGCTGATGGTGCCCAACATCGTGCTGGGCATCGCACTGCTGCGCTTGCTGACCTTGCTGGGCTCGCCCGGTACCGCCTGGGGCCTCACGGTGGCGCACACGGTCATCGTGCTGCCCTACGTACTGCGCCTGGTGGTAGCCGCAGCCACCGGCTTCGACCGCACCATCGCGCAGGCCGCGCAATCGCTGGGTGCATCGGCCTGGACGGTGTTCCGCCGGGTCGAGCTGCCGCTCATCATCCCGGGCGTGGCGGGGGGCTGGATCATTGCCTTCATCAACAGTTTCGACGAACTGACCATGTCCATCTTCGTCGCTTCCGCCGGTACCGAGACTTTGCCGGTGAAGATGTACAACCACATCGCCAACACCATCGATCCGCTGCTGGCCTCGGTCTCCACGGTGCTCATCGTGCTGACCCTGGTGCTGATGGCGCTGCTGGAACGCTTCTACGGGCTGGACCGGATTCTCTCTGGAAAGACATCATGATTTCAACGGATATCGATACGCTGGTCATCGGCGGCGGCGTGGTGGGCATGTCCATCGCCTACGGCCTCTCCAAAGCCGGCGAACGAGTGCTGGTGCTGGACGAGGGCGACGATGCCTTTCGTGCCGCACGCGGCAATTTCGGCCTGGTCTGGGTGCAGGGCAAGGGCGAAGAACGGCCCGACTATGCGCGCTGGAGCATGGCCTCGGTGCTGCGCTGGTCCTCCTTTGCGCAAGAACTGACGGCGGCCAACGGCATCGACCTGGAGCTGCAGCAGATCGGCGGCCTGCAATTCTTCCTGGACGAGGACGAACTGCGGGCCTACGTACGGAAGCTGGAAAACCTGCGCGCCGCCGTCGGTGACTACCCCTTCGAGGTCCTCGATCCGGTCGCGCTGAAACAGCTCTCGCCGCACATCGGCCCGGAAGTGGTCGGTGCGGTCTACGGTCCGCGTGACGGCCACGTCAGCCCGCTGCGCCTGCTGCGCTCGCTGGTACAGCGCTTTCACACGCTGGGCGGCATCCTGCGCAATGGCGTGCGCTGCGAGCAGATCGTCCATCGTGCCGACCGCTTCCACGTGCAGGCGGGCGGCAAGGAATACGTCGCCGGCAAGCTGGTGCTGGCGGCCGGGCTGGGCAACCGCACGCTGGGCCCGATGGTCGGCTTGCATGCCCCGGTCGCGCCCAATCGCGGACAGGTGCTGGTGACCGAACGCATGCAGCCCTTCCTGCGCCATCCGTCGGGGCACGTGCGGCAGACCGGCGAGGGCGTGGTGCAGATCGGCGATTCAAAGGAGGACGTCGGATTTGATGACCGCACTTCGATCGATCAGCTGGCCAACATCGCCCATCGCGCGCGTAAATATTTTCCGCTGCTCGACGGGGCCAACGTGGTCCGTACCTGGGGAGCGCTGCGGGTGATGACGCCGGACGGCTTCCCGATCTACGAAGAATCACGTCAATGCCCGGGAGCCTTCCTGGTGACCTGCCACAGCGGCATCACGCTGGCCGCCATGCACGCCGGTCCCCTGGCGGACTGGATCCGGGGTGCGGCCGAGCCAGCCGCCATTTCCACCTTCAAAGCGGAGCGATTCCATGTTCAAGTCCATGCTGACGGCCAGTGAAGACCAGCGCGCCGACATTGCCATCCTGGTCGATGGCAAGACCATCCGGGCACGCGCAGGTGAAAGCCTGGCCACTGCCCTGCTCAATGCGGGCGTCGTCCCCTTGCGGCATACGCCGGTCTCGGGCAGTCCGCGCGCCCCCTTCTGCCTGATGGGGGTGTGCTTCGATTGCCTGGTCGAGGTCGATGGCCGCCAGAACGTGCAATCCTGCATGGTGCAGGTGCATGCAGGGATGCAGGTCCGCCTGCCCGACGGCGCGCGTCACGTGGGAGAACCGGCATGATGGCCCCCACTCACGATCTGATCATCATCGGTGCCGGGCCGGCCGGCATGTCCGCCGCGCTGCATGCGGCCGCGCTCGGTCTGAAGACGCTGCTGCTGGATGAGCAGAGCCACCCGGGCGGCCAGATCTATCGCAATGTCACGCAAGTGCCGCCCAGGGTAGCAGCAGTACTGGGACCGGACTACCGCCATGGACGCAGTCTCGCCGAGCGCCTGCAGCAATGCGGCGTGGACTATCGTCGCGGTGCCCTGGTCTGGGAGATCACCGAGGATCTGGTGGTCACGTTCCAGCAGGATGAGCGTTCCTCACGCGTGCGGGCGCGCCAGATCATTGCCGCTACCGGCGCCATGGAACGGCCTTCGCCGGTGCCGGGCTGGACCTTGCCGGGCGTGCTCAACGCCGGTGCCGCGCAGATCGCGATGAAGACCTCGGCCTCGGTGCCGCAGGGGCCGGTGGTACTGGCCGGTGCGGGCCCGCTGCTGTTGCTGGTGGCTTGCCAGTTGTTGGAGGCGGGGGCCGAAGTCGCGGCCGTGGTGCAGACAGCGCCCCGCGAAAACCTGCGCCGCGCCCTGCGTCATCTGCCCGCAGCGCTGGGCGCGCCGCACTATCTGATCAAGGGTCTGAAGATGCTGTGGCGTTTGCGCCGGGCTGGCGTACCGCTTTATCAAGGTGCCAGCGAGCTGCGCATCGAGGGCGAGCATCAGGTACAGCAGGTGCAGTTCAATATCGGACCACAGCGCCACACGCTGGCGGCCAAGGTCGTTCTGCTGCATCACGGGGTGGTACCCAATACGCAGCTCAGCCGCCAGCTGCGCCTCGATCACCAGTGGGATGCCATCAATCTCTGCTGGACGCCGGTAGTGGACGCAGGCGGCCAGACCTCCCTGCCCGGATTGCGCATTGCCGGCGACGGTGCCGCTATTGCGGGCGCCCGTGCGGCAGAACCGGCGGGCGTCATTGCGGCCGCCCATGCCGCACTGGCCGTGGGCAAAATCGATGCGCCCACGTGCGCCGCCAGCGTGCGGGAAGCGCAGGCGGAACGTGACCGGCATCTGCGGATCCGTCCCTTCCTGGACGCACTCTATCGTCCGCCGCAATGGCTCGCGCAGCCGCCGGACGAGGCCATCGTATGCCGCTGCGAAGAGGTCACGGCCGGCCAGATCCGCGAGATGGCGCGCCTGGGATGCCAAGGGCCGAACCAGACCAAGTTCTTCAGCCGCTGCGGCATGGGTCCTTGCCAGGGACGCATGTGCGGCCTGACCGTCACGCAGATGCTGGCGCAGGCGTTGCACAAGTCGCCCGAGGAAGTCGGCGCCTATCACATCCGCACGCCCCTCAAACCCATTGCGCTGGCTTCGCTGGCGGCACTGGCCGATACCGAACCGCTGGCCCCGGAATGATCCGGGGCAGCCCCATGGCAGTGACATGATCCATCGTTGACAGGAGAATCGCTTGAGCACCACCGACCACAGCATCGAGAGAAAACACACCAATGCGCGCATGAGCAAGATCGTCCAATATGGCGGCCTGGTCTACCTGTGCGGCCAGACCGCCAATGGCGGACCGCATGCCGAGGCCGACATCGCGACCCAGACCGGCGAAGTCCTGGCCCGGATCGATGCCCTGCTCCAGGAAGCCGGCACCGGCCGGGAGCGCATCCTCTCGACCACCATCTACCTGCGCGACATCGCCGACTTTGCCGCCATGAATGCGGTGTGGGATGCCTGGGTGCCTGCCGGAACCGCGCCGGCCCGTACTACGCTCGAAGCCAGACTGGGCGCATCCAATCTGCTGGTCGAGATGACCGTGATCGCTGCCCGATAAGCAGAAAAAAAAGAAGGGCAGGCAGCCACTGCGGCTGCCTGCCCTTCCGTATTTTTTGCTCAATACTTCACATTGGCAGAGAGGTAGACCGCCCGCCCATCCCCCGGTGCATGCCGGGTCTGGTCGTTGATCCAGACATATTCATAGTAGCGATTGGCCAGGTTCTTGAGCTGCAGTTCCAGGCTCAGCTTGTCGTTGACCTGATAGGTCGCGCTGGCATTGAAGAGCGTATAGCCACCGTACTTGCCGCCGGTATTGGCCGTGGTCAGGTAGTAGCTGCCCTGGCCGTTGACCGAGGCCGACAGCTTCAGGTCCGCCGTGGCCTGGTAATCGATGCCACCGGAATACACCTGGCGCGGCACGTGGTCGATTTCCTTGCCGAGGGTGTTGGGTGCGGTCGGGTCCGGCGTGATGATTTCCGAACGCTGGCGCGAATACGCCAGCCACAGCGTGGTGCGCTTGCTGGCGCGCAGATTGATTTGCAGGTCGACACCCTTGCGCTGCGTGCGTCCCACGTTTTCCGAATCGCCCGTGGGATCGTTCAGGCGTCGCTTGACCTCATCCGAGGCACGCTGCTCCCATACCGCCACGCGGCCATCGAGCCAGTCCACCGGCGTGAACTTGACGCCGGTTTCCCAGCCGTCATTGATGGAAGGACGCAGGTCATTGTTGTTGGACTTGTAGGCCGCCGCGCCCGCGCCGACCTGGAAGGTGCGGCCCCAGTTGGCATACAGGCTGGCCTCGCGGATCGGTGCATAGACCACGCTCAGCTTGGGCTGGCGGATGTAGCCGTAATCCTGGATGCCATAGCTCACCCCGCGCGAGGGATCGTTGAAACGTCCTCCCACATGGTCGACCCGGTAGCCGGGGATGATGCGCAGCGACTCCACCGGCTTGATCACGGCCTGTACATAGGCACCCACCGTATCGAAGACGAAATGATGGTCGCGCGTCTGCGATACGCGTACCTGGTTGACCGTGTTGTAGCGCGGGCTCTGGTCTTCCTGGCGCTCCATGCTGAAGCCGCCTTCCAGTGCCAGGTCGCTCATGCCTTCGAGCGCCTTCCAGCGGGGGCGATAGGTGGCATTGGTCAACAGCCCGTAGTGGGTCTCGTCGATGACGCGCTCCTGCTGCGAGGTCGTGGAGGAATAGCGCAGCCAGCGCTGGTCACGCACACGATTGAGATAGAGCCTGGCACCGACCGAGAGCTGGTCATCGATGTCGCCATCGAAGTGCAGGCTGACCTGGTCCATCTGGCGGTTGCCGCCATCGGACTGGGCATAGGCATAGGACGAAGTCGGGTTGCTGCGCGCATCCTGGGCCGTCAGGTAGCCCGGTTCCTGGGCATAGGCATTGGCATGACGGATGCTCAGGCCGGTGCGATAGCGGCCATCATCGCTGGTGTAGAACCACTTGCCGGAGAAGGCGATGTTCTCGGCCTGCGCATGGTCGCGATAGCCATCCGATTTTTCGTAGCCGACGAAATAATTCTGGGACCAGTTGCCGTTTTCCACGCCCTTGACCACCTGCACCTGGCGCGTGTTGAAGCTGCCGTAGGTCAGGCGCGCCTCGTCGTAGTTGCCGCCCTGGCGGGTGACGATGTTGACGTTGCCGGCGATGTTGTGCAGGCCGTAGCGCGCATCGTTGGTGCCGCGTACAACCTCGATGCGGGCGATATCGAGCGGGAACAGCGTGCCCAGGAAGGGCATGCCGCCCGCATTGTCATTGCTGGGGATGCCGTCGATGAGCAGCTTGACCGCATTGACCTCGCCCTCGCCATTGAAGCCACGGAAGGACAGCTTGCCCGATTCATTGCCCTGGCGGAACTGGGTCAGCATCACGCCGGGCGACTGCGCGAACAGTTCCCAGTTGTATTGCACCTGCTGTTGCTGGATGCGGTCGGCCCCGATCAGGTCCACCGAGGTCAGCACGTTGTTGAGTTGCAGCGGACCACTGCGGCGTGCGCTCACTTCCACGGTACCGAGCGTCAGTGAAGAATCCTCAGCGGCGCTGGCCGATTGCGCCAGCGCCCAAGGTGCGGCGCCCAGGGCCAGCAGGCCGGACAGGGCGGTGAGTTTGAACACGGGTCGTGCGCGATGCTGCGGCCCGGGCCGGCGGGCGGAGTGAGTCGTCATTGGTCTTGTATTGGTCTTGGTATAGGCAGAGCATGCGGCCTCCCCCGGCAGCTGCGCTGCCGTCCCCTGGATGCCGCATGGGAAATCAGGAGCGGCAAGCATAATCTGGTATGACCACTTGTTGAATGTGGCAATTTGTCGCAGGGGCTTGCTACCATGCGAGATCTCTTCCTGCTGATTCTGCGCGCATGAAAAAACCGGACCTCCGTACCCTCGACCTGAACCTGCTCAAGGCACTGGCCGCCCTGCTCGATGAACGCAACGTCACGCGTGCGGCGGCGCGGCTGGGGGTGAGCCAGCCAGCCATGAGCGGCATCCTCACGCGGCTGCGCGAAAGTTTCGATGATCCCCTGTTTGCGCGCAGCCAGCGCGGCATCGTGCCCACGCCACGGGCGCTGGAACTGGCGCAACCGGTGCAGCGCGTACTGCGCGACATCGATGGCCTGCTGCATCCGCCGGTCTTCGATCCGGCCACGGCCCATCTGGATTTCACCATCGCCGCCACCGACTATGCCTTGCGCGCGGTCGCCCTGCCCTTCCTGACGGCGCTCAAGCAGCATGCCCCGTTCATCCGCGTGGCGCTGGCGTCGATGGAAGATGCACCGCTGCAGGAGCGGCTGGAGCGCGGCGAGATCGACCTGGCACTGACCACGCCGCAGGATACGCCGCCGGGCCTGCATGCGCGGCGGCTGTTCGACGAGCATTACGTCTGCGCGATGCGTGAGGATCATCCGGTGGTGCGGGGACAGCGGCTCTCGCTCAAGCAGTTCTGCGCGCTGGATCATGCGCTGGTGTCGTATGCGGGCGATCCCTTCCATGGCGTCACCGATGAAGCATTGGCGCAGCGCGGCCTGCAGCGGCGCGTGAGCCTGTCAGTGAAGCGCTTCCTGGTGTTGCCGGAAATCTTGCGCAGCACCGACCTGGTGGCCGTGGTGCCGTCCCGGCTGGTGGCCGGGGTGGAGGGCCTGAAGCTGTTGCCGCCGCCCCTGGAGATCACCGGCTTCACCAAGACGGCGGCGTGGCACGAGCGCACGCACCGCGATCCGGCGCAGCGCTGGCTACGGCAACTGCTGTTTGCCACGGCCGGGCTGGTGCCGCTGCGTTGATCCTTAGCGCGGCGTGGCGGCCTCAGCCGCTGCCCGCGCCAGGCCGGTGATCCATTCCTGATGGGCGTTGAGCATGGGATTGGGCAAGGTGGCTGCCAGCTCGCGCGCGGGCTGGCCGTTCTGGGTCTCCTGCGTGAGGATGCGCACGCGGCCGCCCTCCAGGTCTTCGAACAGCCAGGCGTGGTGGACATCCAGACGCTGCGCGGCATCGCCTTCGACCCAGCCGTGCCAGGCGATGCGAGCGGCCTGGCCAGGCTGGGGCGGCAGGTATTCGGTCACTTTCGCTTCGACCGCAAAGCCGAAGGTCGTAAAGCGGAAACGAGCGCCCGCCGACAGCAGCGGACCGCTGCCATCATGGAAGCGGATCTCGCTGGCATTGCCGTAATAGCCGGGCCAGGCGCGCGTGTCGTTGAGCAACGGCCACACCTGGGCCGCCGAGAGACCGGCGATGATCACTTCATTGGAAACATAGTTGTCGGTGGTACCGGCCAGATAGCCGGCCGGCCAGATGATGGCGGCTTGAGTGGTGATGGCAGACATGATTTTCCTTGGCGGATTGTTGGACAGGTCTGCATGATGCGGACCGTCCAGTTATTACGCCAATCCTGAAAACCGATGATGGATATCGGGAAAACTGATATCTGGATCAGGGCGCAGGCCTGAGCGCTGCGGCCGCTTTTTGCGCCAGTCCCCAGCCACCGTAGAAGGCCACATGTGCCATCGCCTCGCCCAGCTGCTCACTGCGCAAGCCATGATGCGTGGCCAGGGCCAGATAGCCCGGGAACCGCTCAGTCTGGCCCAGTGCCGCCAGCGCGGCCAGCGTCACCAGCACACGTTCGCGCGCGGCCAGGCCGGGACGGCACCAGATCATCCGCTGCAGGACCGATCCGGTGAAGTGCGCCAGCGCCGGTGATGATGCTGCCATCTCATCGATCCCGAAGACCGCTTCCTGAAGGGTCGGCGGAACGACATCGTCCAAGGCCAGCAATTGCGGTGCCGCGGCCGCCTGCAAGTCGACCTGCAAGCCACGCTGGTGCAGCACGTCGCGCGCCGCGCCGATGGCGGCAAAGGCATTGGCCAGGCTGGCGTACGGGCCCAGGTGGCTCAGCACTTCGCTCAACGCATCGGCCGACACGCCGCTGTCGAGCGCCTTGTTGAAATAATGCGGGTAGGCCAGCGTGGCATTGCGTGCCACCAGCACGGCCACCGTGACCAGCGCCCGCTCGCGCGGGGCCAGGCCGGGCCGGTTCCAGAGTTCATCCACGACGTGCTTGCGGGTGCGATCGACCAGCGCCGGGGCAACGCTGGAAAGCATGTCGAACAGGGCATCGGTTGCGGAGGCTTGTGTCATGGCGGATTCCTTGATGGTGAGGGCGCTGGTCCGGGGATCAGGCGCGGCCGCGTGCGAATTGCGCCGCCACCTCGGCCACGCGCTTGCCCAGATAGGCGGCCGTCGCCAGGTCACTGGCACCGGGCGTGATCTCGGCGGGGGCATCGTCCGATTGCGCCATGGCACCCAGCCAGCCACCGATGCGATTGAGTTCATCACCGCTCTTGCCGGGGAACAGATCGACCCCGGTCCAGAGCATGCCGTGCTGGGCCGCGAACAGCGCCAGGGTCACCAGGGAATTGAGCTTGTCGCCATGCAGCGCGCCGGAATTGGTGAAGCCGGCCGCGACCTTGTTGCGCCAGGCCTGCGGGATCCACGACTGGCGGGTGGAGTCTTCCATGAACTGCTTGAAGCGCGCCGAGATGGTGCCGTTATAGGTCGGCGAGCCGAAGATGATGGCGTCGCTGGCGGCAATGGCAGCCCAGTCCACGCTGCCGGCGGCGAGCGGCACCAGGGTGGCGTGAGCCCCTGCGACTTCCTCCACGCCGCGCGCCACGGACTGGGCGAGTTTTTCGGTATGGCCGTAGCCGCTGTCGAAGACGATGCTGATGTTCATGTTTTCTCCTGTGGATAAATCAAACTGTTCGGGACCGGGGAATGACGTAACAGGCTCATTCTGCGCAAATGGATTACATGACGGTAGCGGTGCAATCCTTTAGGATTCATCAAGATGAACTTATCAATCCATTTTTCGGGGAGCAACGGCCATGGATACGTCGCAACGGGTACGCGCCATCATTTCCTTCGTGCAGGCCGCCGATAGCGGCAGCTTCGCCGGCGCCGGGCGGATACTCGGCATCTCCTCAGCTGCGGTGAGCCTGAATGTGGCCGGGCTGGAGACTGCGCTGGGCGTGCGTCTGATGAACCGCACGACGCGCAGCCTGAACCTGACCGAGGAAGGCAGTGCCTTCCTGCGTCAGGCACGCATTGCGCTCGATGCACTGGAACAGGCAACCGATGACGTGGTGGCGGCGCGCGCGACACCGACCGGACGCGTGCGCATCTCCACCAGTGCGGCCTTCGGCCGCGAACAGTTGCTGCCGCTGCTGCCCGGCCTGAGCCAGCGCTATCCGGCCTTGTCGGTGGAAGTGGATTTCGATGACCGCCTCAGCGAGCTGGTGCAGGACGGCTATGACCTGGCGATCCGGGGCGGACGCATCGCCGATTCGTCGCTGGTCTCGCGCAGCATCTGCAAACTGAACCTGGCGCTGGTCGCCAGCCCCGCCTATCTGGAGGCCCGCGGCACACCGCGCCGCCCGCAGGATCTGCACAAGCACAGCCTGATCACGCGCAAGTTTCTGGGCGGCAAGGTGTCACCCTGGAATTTCCAGGGCAGCGACGGCAGCATCATGACCTGGAATACCGAACACGCACTGCTGACCTTGTCCTCGCCCGAAGCGCTGGTCCAGGCGGCCCTGGCCGGCATGGGTATCGCCGAAGTCGGGGTGCATCACGCGTGGCGCTATCTGCAACGCGGGCGATTGAAGGTGCTGCTCTTGCGCAGCCATCATCCGGGCAACTACGAGATGTGCCTGCAATACCCGCACCGGGCGCTGATCGCGCCACGTGTGCGGGTGGCGGTGGATTACCTGCTGGAAGGCTTCGCCGCCAGCGAGGAACTGCACGTGCCGCTGGCCGCCTTGCGCAAGTACGCGGCCTGATTGCGGCAGCGATTCATTCCTGCTCGATCAGGGCCATATACGGTCCTGGCTGACGCAGGACCGCGATGTCGCCGGTGATGTGGCCCAGCTTGACCAATCCCTTCGAGTAAGCGAAGTCCTTGTAGAACAGGGCGATATTGCCCCAGGGCGCATAGAAGGCGATATCCCCGCTGCGCGGCGTATAGCCCTCGGGCTCGCCGCGCGTGGCCAGCTTGCGTGGCAGCTGGGCGATCTTCTCGGTCTGGTTGTAGTCCGACAGCTCCAGCGTCAGCGGCAACAGGGCGGCGAAGTCGCGGGCGGCCGGGCCGGGTTCGAGACGCGCGGTCAGGACGGTGTCGGCGATGGTGATGCGCAGGGTCATGGGCAGGCTCTTGGCAGGGGTACGGGTCTGCGCCGCTGCCGTCATCGGGCAGAGGCTCATCGCGCCGGCCATCAGCACGGCAACTACGGTCAGGCGCGGCAGGAAAGAGGAAGACATGGGCAATCCGAAGGCAATCGATCTTGCCTGATTGTCGCTGCATCATCGGTCCGTGATTAGTCCCGCCGGCCTGAATGCGGTCATCAGTCCAGCTTATGAATCAGGCGCCCTGTCATCACCCCGGCTGACGTGGCCGGTTTTCGTAGCGCAGGGCATTGACCACCAGCGAGAACGCCGGCGAAGGCTGGCGGCGGCTGGGATAGTAGAGATGATAGCCCTCGAAGACCGGACACCAGTCCTCCAGCACCCGCACCAGCTGGCCGCTCTCCAGATGCGATTGCAGCTCGTCTTCCGGCAGCACCACCACGCCCAGCCCGGCCAGGGCCGCATCGATCTGCGGCGGCACGGTGTTGAAGATGAGCGAACCGTCGACACGCACGTTGATCTTTTCGCCGTCCTTTTCAAAATCCCATACGTAAAGCCCGCCCGAGGACGGCATGCGCTGGTTGATGCAATCCTGGGCCATCAGGTCGTTCGGATGCAGCGGCACCGGATAGCGCGTGAAGTACTCGGGCGAGGCCGCCACCACCATGCGCAGCGGCGGGCCGATGGGCACCGCGATCATGTCGCGGTCGATGGTCTTGCCCCAGCGCACGCCGGCATCGAAGCGGTCGGCCACGATGTCGCGCAGGGCGTAGCTCATGTCGAATTCCAGCTTGATGTCGGGATATTGCTGCAACAGCGGGGCCAGCTTGGGCAGCAGCACGCGCTGGATCATGCCGTCGCCGCAGGTGATGCGCACGGTGCCACCAGGTTTTTCGCGCAGTGCGGTGAGGGCATCGAGCTCGGCCTCGATCTCGTCGAAGCGGTTGCCGATGGACTGGATCAGGCGCTCGCCAGCGGGCGTGAGCGAGATGCTGCGCGTGGTGCGGGTCAGCAGGCGGATCTGCAGGCGCTCTTCGAGGCCGCGGATGGCTTGCGACAGCGCCGATTGCGTCACGCCAAGCGTGGCGGCGGCACGCGTGAAACTGCCCTCGCGCGCCACGGTCACGAAACCCAGCAAGTCATTGAGATTGCGTTTGATCATGCAGCCACCCTTCCTGTGGTGAGCAATAAAGCCGGATCAGCCGGAGGCCGCGCCTGTGAAACTCGGGGTCGGTGCCGAAGGGGGACGGGATTCATTGATTAGTTTTTCTAATAGGGTAATTAAGGATTGATTACCTAGTCAATACGGCGCACGCGCGCGACACTGATTGCCTTCACATTCTCCACGGCAAGCGCTGCGACCCGTGCATGCTGATCTTCGGCGTGCTGCGGCGGGCACAGTCTTGCCCGACATCATCATGAGCAGTTCCTCTTGCACCACCTCTTCACTGCAGGCCGCCGACACCCCGGTACAGGCGCACTGGGGCGGCGTCTTCGCGATGACGCTCACGGCCTTTGCCCTGGTCGCTTCCGAATTCATGCCGGTAAGCCTGTTGACGCCCATCGCACAGGATCTGGGCGTGAGCGAAGGCCTGGCCGGGCAAGCGATCTCGCTCTCTGGCGCCTTCGCCGTGCTCACCAGCCTGAGCATTGCGCGCCTGGCCGGGCAGCTGCCACGCAAGACGCTGCTGTTGTGGCTGACGGCGCTGATGATGATCTCCGGCCCGGTCATTGCGCTGGCCCCCAACTATCCGGTCTACATGGCGGGGCGCGTACTGATCGGCATCGCCATCGGCGGCTTCTGGTCGATGTCGGCCGCCACCGCCATCCGCCTGGTGCCGCCGCAGGACGTGGCGCGTGCACTGGCCGTCTTCAATGGCGGCAATGCCTTGGCTACCGTCGTGGCCGCCCCGCTGGGCAGTTATTTGGGCGCACTCATCGGCTGGCGTGGCGCCTTCCTGTGCCTGGCACCGGTGGCCTTGCTGGCGCTGCTGTGGCAGGCGCTCAGCCTGCCGGCCATGCGTCCGGCCGCGCGCCACACCGCGCCCACGCATCCACTGGCCCTGCTGGCGACACCGCTGGTGGCACTGGGCATGGCGGGCGTGAGCCTGCTCTTCATGGGGCAGTTCACCCTCTTCACCTATCTGCGCCCCTTCCTCGAAAGCGAAACGCGGGTGCAGGTGCAAACCCTGTCGCTGATCCTGCTGGCCATCGGCGTGACCGGATTCATCGGTACTACGCTCATCGGACGGCTGCTGCGCCGTTCGTTCTACGGCACGCTGGTCTTCATCCCGCTGCTGATGGCCGTCATCGCCCTGGCGCTGGTGGCCTGCGGCCATCACGTCCTGCCGGTCAGCTTGCTGCTGGCGCTGTGGGGTCTGGTCGCTACGGCCGCACCGGTGGGCTGGTGGTCGTGGGTGGCGCGCACCCTGCCGCACGATGCCGAAGCCGGCGGCGGGCTGATGGTGGCGCTGGTGCAATTGGCCATCGGCCTGGGATCCACCCTGGGCGGACTGCTGTTTGACCACGGCGGCCATCACATCACTTTCTTTGCCAGCGCAGGCGTGCTGCTGGCCGCAGCCTTGCTGGCGGCGCTCACGGCCCGCCAGGATCGCCGGCCTTCTTCCAACGAAAGGACATCTCCATGAAGATCATTCGCAACGGCAGCACCCCATCGGCCAAGGGACCGGCCTCCTTCTTCACCGGCAATGTGCGCATCGACAGTTTCTTCCAGGGTGAAGAACCGGCGCGCGCGGGCGGTGCCATCGTCACCTTCGAACCCGGTGCGCGCACCGTGTGGCACACCCATCCGCTGGGCCAGACCCTGATCGTGACGCAAGGCGTCGGCTGGACCCAATGCGAAGGCGGCCCGCGCACCGAGATCCGCGCCGGCGACGTCGTCTGGTGTCCGTGCCAACGCCGTCACTGGCACGGTGCCACCGACACCACTGCCATGACGCACGTGGCCATCACCGAACTGCTTGATGGCAAGAACGTGGAGTGGATGGAGCCGGTCACCGATGCGCAGTATCTCGGTGGTGAAGTCGTCAGGGACTGAGGCTCCCCCACTTCGCTCAGTAATCAAAAAATCGGGCGGACACCTTGTGGGTGCCCGCCCGATTTCATTCACCGTGCCATCAGGTCAGCCGTTGGCCCTCAGGCCGCCATGCTGGCGTTGTCGATCACGAAGCGATACTTGATGTCGCCCTTGAGCATGCGCTCGTAGGCGGTGTTGATTTCTTCGGCGCGGATCAGCTCGATGTCGGCCACGATGTTGTGCTTGGCGCAGAAGTCCAGCATCTCCTGGGTTTCGGGGATGCCGCCGATCAACGAACCGGCCAGCGAACGGCGCTTCATGATGAGGCTGAAGACATTCGGCGACGGGTGCGGCGTGGCCGGTGCCCCGACCAGGGTCATGGTGCCTTCACGCTTCAACAGCGCGAGGAAAGCATCGAGGTCGTGCGGTGCCGCCACGGTGTTGAGGATGAAGTCGAAGCTCTTGGCATGCGCGGCCATCTCTTCGGCATTGCGCGAGACCACCACTTCATCGGCCCCCAGGGCCTTGGCATCGGCACGCTTGGAATCCGAGGTGGTGAAGGCCACCACGTGCGCACCCATGGCGTGCGCGATCTTGATGCCCATGTGGCCGAGACCGCCGATGCCGACCACACCGACCTTCTTGCCGGGACCGGCACCCCAGTGGCGCAGCGGCGAATAGGTGGTGATGCCGGCACACAGCAGCGGGGCCACGGCGGCCAGGTCGGTTTCCGGATGGCGGACCGTCAGCACGTAGCGCTCGTGCACCACGATCTGCTGCGAGTAGCCACCCATGGTCCAGCCGGGCGCGTCATCGGTCTTGCCGTTGTAGGTGCCGACCATGTTGTCGCAATAGTTTTCCAAGCCTTCTTCGCAATCCGGGCAGGTCTGGCAGCTGTCGACGATACAGCCCACGCCGACCAGGTCACCGACCTTGAATTTGCTGACGTGGTTGCCGACAGCGGCGACACGGCCCACGATCTCGTGACCGGGGACACAGGGGTATTGGGTGCCGGCCCATTCGGAACGGACCTGGTGCAGGTCGGAGTGGCAGATGCCGCAATAGGCGATGTCGATCTGCACATCGTGCGGGCCGGTGGCACGGCGGGTGATTTCCAGATGTTCGAGTGGCTTGTCGGCGGCGTGTGCGCCATAAGCGTGGACTGGCATGGGGATCTCCTCAGTAAACGAGCCAATAAGCTGGCGTTGAGAAAGAACAGGTCAGGGGTGGGCAACCTGTCTTGAAAATGGATGATTGTGGCGTCTTGCAGCGCGCGAAGACAGACCTATTTCGCGATGATTCTTGCCTGAAATTCCGGGACCATCGCAGCGACAAGCGAGTCATTCCCGCGACATCCGCTACCGCGCGCCTCGGCAGAACGGCATGCGGACACACTGCGTGCGAGCTTGCAGATTCTGCCTCATCATTGGTACCGGGATTAGCGGGACCGGGCTTAATTGGTCTATAAGCCCGGCTAATTAGTTCCTGTGCCGATGTCATGGCAGACTGGACCTCCGATCGAACGTAAACTGATGCCGCAATGAACGATACTTCCGACCTCAAGGTCTTGCGCGCCCTGCGCGAATGGCGGCGCAATGGGCGCAGCGCGCTGCTGGCCACCGTGGTTTCGACCTGGGGCTCGTCGCCGCGTCCGGTCGGCTCGCAACTGGCCATCCGTGACGATGGCCGGCTCATCGGTTCGGTCTCCGGCGGCTGCATCGAGGACGACCTGCTGTTCCAGTACCTGCGCCAGCGCCCCGCCACATGGGGCCAGGCAGGATCACCGCAACAGGTGCGCTACGGCATCGATGCCGATGAAGCGCATCGCTTCGGCCTGCCCTGCGGCGGTACGCTGGCGCTGCTGCTCGAATTCGATCCTGCGCTGAACATGCTGGACGAACTGGTGAGTACGCTGGAACGTGGCCAGCTGGTCTGTCGCCGCGTCGATTGCCATGATGGCAGCAGCCGCATCGAGGTCAGCGAGTCACCGGCCGAACTGCTGTTCGATGGCAATACGCTGCGCCATACCATGGGGCCAGATTACCGGATGCTGTTGATAGGTGCCGGCATGCTGGCCGAATACCTGGCGACGATGGCGCTCTTCAACGGCTTTGCGGTGACCATCTGCGATCCGCGTTCGGAATACCTGGGCAGCTGGTCGGTGGAGGGCGTGCGCATCGTCACCGACATGCCCGATGATGCGGTGCTGGATTTCCGTCCCGATCAGCGCAGCTGCGTCATCGCCCTCACCCATGATCCCAAGCTGGATGACCTGGCACTGCTGGAAGCGGTGGCCAGTCCGGCGTTCTATGTCGGCGCCATCGGTTCGCGCCGCAACAGTGCTGCGCGCAAGGACCGCTTGATCACCCACTTCGAGCAGACCGAAGAAAGCCTGGCGCGCCTGCGCGGGCCCATCGGGCTCTATATCGGCAGCAAGACGCCTTCCGAGATCGCGGTGAGCGTGATGGCCGAGGTGCTGGCCGTCAAGAATGGCGTGGCCTTGACGCCGGTGCATTCGGTGGCGGCGATGAAGACGGCCGGTACTGCGTTCTAAGTTTTCATCCTTCGCGCCAGCTTTTCCTCTTTCCTCCCGTCACGAAAAAAGGACCGCTGCCTGCAAAGGTCAGCGGTCCGAACGGGACTTCATGAAAAAACGATTCAGCGCATCTGCAAGACGATGGGATTGCTGCTGGCCGGATTGGTACGGTCGCGCAGAGTCTTGACGTCGTCCACCTTGACCGCACCGCCATGATTGCCCCAGCTGCTGCGAATGAAGCTGAGCACGTCGGCAATCTCGGCATCGCTCAACTGGCTGCGGAAGGGCGGCATGCGATACGAATCGGGCACGCCATCAGCGACCACGCGCACCGAGCCATTCAAAGTCACGTTGATGGCCGATGCATCCTCCTTGGCCAGCGAGGAGACGGCACCGGCCAGCGGCGGAATCCACGGCGCACGCCCGCGACCATCGACCGCATGGCAGGCCGCGCACTTGGCCATGTAGGTGCGTGCAGCGGGGCTGTCCAGGCGTTGTGCGGCCAGGGCGGTGGTGGTGCCGTTATCGTATTTCCACGGTTCCCCATCGCGCTTGGGATCGCCCGGCAGCGACTTCAGGTAACGGGCGATGGCCTGCAGGTCGGAGTCGCTCATGAATTGCGTGGAGTTGTTGAAGGCATCGGCCATGGAACCGAACACCACCGCGTGCTGGTTGCGGCCGGTCTTGAGGAATTGCACGACCTCGGCTTCACTCCAGCGGCCGATGCCGGTGTTGACGTCGCCACGCAGGCTGGGGGCATACCAGCCATCGAGCAGCGCACCGGACAGGTACAGCGGATGGCCGCCATCGAGCCCCTTCTCGTTCATCGCCACGCCGCGCGGCGTGTGGCAGCTGCCGCAGTGGCCCGCGCCCTGCACCAGATAGGCACCGCGATTCCAGAGGGCATCCTGTTTCGGATCGGGCTGGTAGGGATGCGGGCTGGTAAAGGCCAGGTTCCAGAACGCCAGCGGCCAGCGCATATTGAGCGGCCACGGGATGTCGCTCTCCTGGTTGGCCTGCACCACCGGTTTCACGCCATGCATGAAGTAGGCATAGAGCGCACTCACATCCTCATCCGACATCTTGGCGTAGGACGGATAGGGCATGGCCGGATAGAGCCGGTGCCCATCGCGTGCCACACCGTGTCGCAGCGCGCGGTCGAATTCGGCCAGGCTGTAGTCACCGATGCCGCTGCCGCGGTCGGGCGTGATGTTGGTGGCGTAGATGGCACCGAGCGGAGTGGCCATCTCCAGGCCACCGGCGAAGGGCTTGCTCTTGGGCGTGCTGTGGCAGGCCACGCAATCGGCCTGCCGCGCCACATACTCGCCGCGCTGGATCAGCGCGGCGGAGGGCGGCGGCGGCGCAGCTGCGCTGTCGAAAGGCGAGGCCGGAGTGCGCAGGGCGACCCACGCTGCGGCGATCAGCAGCGCGGCGAGGATCAGCAGGAAGACGCGCAGCTTGCCGTTTTTTTGATCAGTCATGGATGCGTCAGTCTGCCATCAGGCCTTGAAGGTGTAATGCGACAGCGGCATGCTGCGAATGCGCTGGCCGGTCAGGTGCGAAACCGCATTGGCCACCGCCGGCGGCACGGCCGGCAGGGGCGGCTCGCCGATGCCGCCCATCTTGGCACCGCTCTCGATGATCTTCACATGCACGCGCGCCATGCGCTGCGGCGGCAGGATGGGATAGAGATCGTAATTGCGTGCCACCCGTGCGCCCTCCTTGTAGACCACTTCTTCCAGCAGCACCTGCGACAAGCCCAGCGTGACGGCTCCGTTGACCTGGGCCTCGACAATGGCCGGGTTGACGATGCGGCCCGGATCGATGGCTTCCCAGATGTCATGCACGCGCACCTGGCCGTTCTCGATGGAGACTTCGGCAATGGCTGCGGTCTCGGTACCGAAGGCTTTGGCCATGGCCACACCGCGCGCACGGCGCGTGCCGTCGGGGGCGGTGAAAGGACCGCGCTTCCATCCACCGGAGAGATCCACGGCCGCCTTGAGCAGCGTGGTCAGGCGATCATTTCCCTGCAGCAGGCGCAGGCGCACATCGAGCGGATCCTGGCCGCCCTTGTCGGCGATCTCGTCGAGGAAGGCTTCGTAGAAAAAGTCATTCATCGAATTGCCGACCGAGCGCCAGTAGCCGACGATGGGCGGATTCTTCACGAAACGCTGGCCGATGCGCTTGTGGGCAAACTGATAGGACTTGCCGGCCAGCCCTTCCAGCGCAGTGGGGTCGATCTTGTTGCGCTTGTTGGCAATCGATTCGGTCGGCCCTTCGGTGGCGCTGATGGCTTCGATGGCGATGGGGAAACCCTTGTCATCAAGACCGGCACGGAACTGCACCACCGCCATCGGACGCATGGTATCGCGGGCGAATTCTTCCTCGCGGCTCCAGATCACCTTGACCGGGCGGCCCACGGCCTTGGCCAGCTGGATCGCCTGCGGGAAGGGCATGGCAGTCTCGTACAGGAAGTGCCGGCCGAAGAAGCCGCCCAGCAAGGGCGAATGGATGGTGATCTTTTCCGGGGACAATCCGGTCTGCTTGGCGATGGCGGCCTGGAACATTTCCGGGGCCTGGTTGGGCAGCCACATCTCCAGCGTGCCATCGGCATTGAAGCGGGCCGTGGCCGAAGGCGGTTCCAGCTGGGCATGATTGAGGTACTGGCTGCGGTAGCTGGCTTGCACCACGGTCTTGGCACCGGCCAGGGCCTTGGTCACATCGCCTTCGGTCTCGGCTTCATCGACGGCCGCAGTGGACTTGGCCAACTGCTCGGCAAACCCTTCGGTGGAAAAGTCGGCCGGCACATAGCGGCGATCCGGTGCCGGGCCGGGGTCGCTCCAGTCCACCTGCAGCGCTTCCACCGCACGCTTGGCATTCCACCAGCGTTCGGCCACCACGGCGACAGCGCCCGGCAGGCGATGCACCGAATGCACGCCGGTCATCTTGCGTACCTCGGCTTCATTGCGGATGCTGCCGACCTCCAGGCCCAGGCGCGGTGCGTGTTGGACGGCGGCCTGCAGCATGTTCTCGACTTGCGTGTCGATGCCGTATTGCGCGCGGCCCGTGGATTTGTCCAGCACGTCGAGCCGGGCCAGCGGCTTGCCGATCCAGCGGAATTGTTTGTCGTCCTTGAGCTTGATGGTCTCCAGCGGCGGATTGGGCAGGTCCAGCGCCTTGGGTGCGAGTTCGCCGTAACTGATCGAGCGGCCGCTGGCCGCATGCACCACACGGCCGGGCTCGGTGGTGAGGCTGTCCAGCGGCACCTGCCATTGATTGGCGGCCGCCTGCAGCAGCAGGTGGCGCGCCAGTGCGCCCACACGCCGCATGGTCGGATAGCTGGTACGCACCGACATGCTGCCGCCGGTGATGCGGATGCCGATGTCCATCACTTTGTACTGGTCATTGGCGGGCGCGTTGTGGACCACGAAACGTGCGGGGTCGGCATCGAGTTCTTCGCCGACGATCTGCGCCATGGCCGTGAAGATGCCCTGCCCGCCTTCGACGAAGGGACTTTGCAGGTGGATGCTGTTGTCGGGTCGGATTTCCAGGAAGGCCGGCACGCGCGTGCCGGGCGCTGCCGGCGCGGCATTGGCCTGGGCGCGGGCATTGCCGGCCGGCAAGGTGAAGCCGACCACCAGCGAACCGGCGGCGGTGCCGGCCGAGGCCAGCAGGAAGCGGCGGCGCGAGACGTTGACCGGCTCACCATCCGGCAGCAATTCGTTCAGGGGAAGATCGTGCGGCTGGTTCATGCTTGCTCCTTGCCGGCCTTGGCCTTCTGGGTCTTGCTCCACTGGATGGCGGCGACGGCCCCCACGCCGACCACAGCGGCAGCGGCCACGGCGGCCTTGTTGACGCCATCGGCGCCGGCCGGTGCAGCGGGCGTGGTGGCCGCAGCACCGGCTGCAGGTGCGCCCGTGCCGCCGGAGAGCTCATGCATGGCGGCCTTGATGGCGTTGTAGGTGCCGCAACGGCAGAGGTTGACCATGGCGCCGACGATCTGTTCGTCGCTGGGCTGGGCCACCTGTTTCAGCAAGGCGGTCGCAGCCATCACCTGGCCGGACTGGCAATAGCCGCATTGCGGCACCTGGTGCCGGACCCAGGCATCGACCACTTTCTGGCCGACCGGATCGGCGGTGACCGCCTCGATGGTGGTGACCTTGCGTCCGGCCATGGCGCCGACGGGCATGACGCAGGAGCGCAGCACCTCGCCATCGACCATCACGGAACAGGCCCCGCACTGGGCCAGGCCGCAGCCGTATTTGGTGCCGGTCATGCCGAGTTCATCGCGGATCACCCACAGCAGGGGGGTCTCGGCATCGGAGGTGATCTGGTAGGTCTTGTCGTTGATCTGGAGTTCCATGGTTCCTGCCATCGGGGTTGAGAACGCAAGCCAGCGCGGACGGGCGCTCTGGAGGGGAAGTGAAGGACGCAGCAAGGCGACACTAAACAGGATCCCCGCATGATGGCGCATCACGCGGGGACTGATTAGCTGAGCCGGGCTTAATGGGGATATTAGACGACCTAATGAATTCTCGTCGGGAGATGAAGGAAAATGTCGAAAACACGCAAGCGCTCAGGTTGAGCGCAACGGCGTGCAGGTCGTCCGGGCTAGCTGGCGTCGGTCAGCTTGCGTGGCCTTCCGCCTTTCCGGCCATTTTCGCGTACGGCCAGAATCTTGGCCTCGCTGCTGCGGCTGCCGTTGCGGGCTGCGGCAACAGTGGTTGCCAACTTCATCAGAGAAGGGCTGGACGCAACCAGTCCTTCAATGGAGACATGCAGGTCCCGTTCCTCAAGACACAGGGCACTGCCGGCGTAGCCGATCTCGATTCGCCGCAATTCAGCTACGCTCAACGCAGCGAACTCCGGATAGTTGTCGATGGGAAGCAGGATGCCGGTTTTGTCGGCGAAACAGATAGCCAGAGATTCGAGACCGGGCATATACGTTACCTCGACGGCCTGCAAACTGGAACGCCGTCGCTGCTGGCCCAAAGAAATGGCCTGCTCCAGAACTTCGTCGGTGACGGGAGGATTGTCACGCTTCTTTGCTTTGATCGTCATAGTTCGATCTCCAAGGGACGTGCTTGTCCCGCAAGTTGCAATTCGGTCCGGTCGCGCAATGGCACGTAGCGTGCCCAGAGGATCGCGACGGCATTTCTTCGCCATAGGCTGGGACTCACCACCTCTTCACTATCCTTGTCCCAGTGTTGATGATCAAGGCAAACCGACTGTCGGCTCAGCCACCAGCGCTGGCGAGCCAGCCTCAGATTCACCGGCTGCTCAATCACTTGTCTCAGCTCTTCCAGCAGCGATGCCGCCGGAGCAATCCATAGTGGATTCACGTCCCACAAAGCAACGCCGTTGTGCCAGAAGCTGAAGCGAAACCGGGCATCCCAGCGCCCATTACCCACGTGCACGTGCGGCGGACAGTGCTCGTTGCGAGTAAAGACCGAAACGCGCAAGCCCTTGTGCGAACAGATCTTCATAAACCTAACCGTTAGGTTATTTGAACGAAAGCCCAACGGCAAGTCCCGCGTTTGAGCGAGACGACCCACCAGCGGATGCTGGGTGCAAATACAACAGATATGCAGATGGGGAGATGGAAACGGCGCTGTGCTCAACAGCGTCGTTTCCCGGGGAGGCTAAGGAGAGAGGGAAGAGATGTCAGCGGCAAGGGCGAAGGTAACGCCGCTTTCTAAAAAAATTTCAATACGTTCTCACGGTGCAGTTTAGTCCCGCACCCCCAGGCGATACACGGTAGTCTGCCGATACACCTGCCCCGGCCGCAGGATCACCGCTTCGCGCAGCGGCGTGTTGACCTGGTCCGGATAGGACTGCGCCTCCAGGCAGAAGCCATCATGGATGGCATACGGCTGCTCGCCCCGCCCCTGTACGCCGGAAAGGAAATTGCCGCTGTAGAACTGCAGCCCGGTCTCGGTGGTGGAGACGCGCAATTCACGCCCCGACCCCGGCTCGTAGACGCTGGCCACTTCGCGCAGGGTCTGCGCCACACGGCTCTGGCCCGGCTGCGGTTCGTGTTCGCTGCGCAGGCAATAGCAATGGTCGAAGCCACCGGCCAGCTTCAGTTGCGGATCCGGCCAGTCCAGGCGCGGACCGATGGGGGCCGGCTGGCGGAAATCAAACGCACTGCCGGCCACATCGGCGCGGCCTTCCGGAATCAGCCTGGCATCGACCTGCAGGTAGCCATCGGCCTCGATGGCGATGATGTGGTCGCGGATGTCGGAGGTGCCGCCATTGAGGTTGAAATACGCATGCGAGGTCAGGTTGATGGGCGTGGCCGCATCGCTGGTGGCGGTGTAATCGATGCGCAACTGGCCCTCGTCATCCAGGCGGTACAACACCGACGCCATCACCGTGCCCGGAAAACCCGCCTGCCCGGCCGGCGAGACCAGCATCAGGCGCAGGCCTTCCGGATCGGGCTGCACCTGCCAGCGCTGGGCATGGAAACCTTCGCGGCCGCCGTGCAGGTGGTTCTCGCCTTCATTGCAATCGACCTGGTGCGCCACGCCGTCGAGTTCGAAACGGCCGCCCGCGATGCGGTTGCCCCAGCGCCCGACGATGGCGCCGAAATACGCCGGGTTGTGCGCGTATTGCTCGACCCGCTCAAAGCCCAGCAGGACATCGGCCTCGCGGCCATAGCGATCAGGTGCCCACCAGTTGACCATGGTGGCCCCCAGGTCGCTGATGGTCACGCGCATGCCGGTGTGGTTGCGCAAGGTGTAGAGACGGATGCCGTCCGCAGAAGTGGTGTGGGAGAGGGTGAAGTGCGTCATTTTGTGGTGGTAAGAAGGGAGGGCCCCGTGGTTTTCTTCTTGGGCCGGACGGCAGGGGCGGACGGTGCAGCCGAGCGCTCCAGTCCGGCGGCGAATTGTTCCTGGTACTCCCTGGGCGTGCAGCCCAGTTCGCGTTTGAAGACGGCGTGCAGGTATTGCACGGTGGTGAAGCCGCAGCTGACGGCGATCTCGGCCGCATGGCTGCCGGCCTGCTCCAGCATGCGCTTGGCGGCTTCCAGCTTGAAGCGGAGGATCTCGTCATGCACGCTGCGGCCGAGCTCGCGGCGGAAATACCATTCCAGCGACGAGCGTGAAATGCCCACGTAATCGGCCACCTGGTCAGTCTTGATGCCCTGGCAGGCGTACTGGCGGATGAAGTGCAGCGCCTGCATCACGTGCGGATGGTTGCGCACCTCATGGCGGCTGGAGGCCAGCACATTGATGCCGACCGGCGGCACCATGATGCGCGTGTCCGGAAAGCGCGCCCCGTGCAGCATCTGGTGCAGCAGGTGCGCAGCGGTGCGGCCCATCTCCACGCTGCCCTGGATCACCGAACTCAAGGGGATGCGCGTCAACACGCGAGCCAGCGGATCATTGTCGATGCCGATCAGCGCCACCTGCTCCGGCACCGCGATGCCGGCGAACAGGCAGGCCTGCAGCAACTGCCGCGCCCGCGCGTCGGTGACGGCGATGATGCCCACCGGCTTGGGCAGGCTGCGCACCCAAGCGATCTGCTGCTCCACGGCGGCGTCCCAGGATTGCGCACTGGTGCCCACGCCGCGATAGATGTGGCCGGTGATGCCATCAGCACCGGTGAGGTCGGTGAAGATGCGCTCGCGCTCCTGCGCCCAGCGGTTGCAGGGCGACTCGGGCAGGCTGAACAGGGCGAAATGCTGCAGGCCGGCTTCGATCAGGTGGTCGTAGGCCAGCTTGACCATCTTGTAGTTGTCGGTGGCCACATAGGGCCGGTTGGCCGGATATTGCGAGGGGTCGGCATAGGAGCCGCCGATGGCCACCACCGGCAGCTGCACGCCTTCCAGCGCGGCGGTCGTCACCGGGTCGTCGAAGTCGGCAATGATGCCGTGCCCGGCCCAGCGCTCGATACCCTGCGGGCGGCAGCGGAAATCCTCCTCCAAGTACAAGTCCCAGGAGGCACGGGTGCTGCTGATGTATTCGCCGATGCCGGAAATGATTTCCCGATCGAAGATCTTGTTGCCATTGAAGAGCAACGCAATCCGGTGCACCGTGGGGGTTTTTGCCACGCTGTGTCTCCTGGTTGCCGGCGTCGTCAGGCGCGCCGTTCTTTTATTCGTCGAATTGTAGCGAGCCATCGTCGAAATGACGGATATGTGCTCCTGCAACAAAAAGAATCACTAAGCCGTTTGGTGAATTTCGTAATTGTAGAGGGGATTGGCCCGGGGCTAGTATCCCCCTCGCACCATCATGCGGCGTAGACCATTCCTGACAAGCTCGGCCCCACGCGCCATTGGAAGCGATTGCCCCAAAACGGGCCGCCGGTTCCACCCGGTCACGCCGCTTCAAAAATCATAATCAATTCAAATTCAATTCAAATCGGAGACTGGACTATGAAGGCAATGCTGAAGAAGACCGTATTGGCGCTGATGACCGTGACCACCCTGTCCATGGTGGCCGGCAGCGCCATGGCCGACGCCAAGAATCCCAAGATCGGTTTTTCCATCGATGACCTGCGTGTGGAGCGCTGGGCGCGCGACCGCGACTTCTTCACCGCCGCCGCTGAAAAGCTGGGCGCCAAGGTCTATGTGCAATCGGCCGATGCCAGCGAGCAACGCCAGATCTCCCAGATCGAGAACCTGATCTCGCGCGGCGTGGACGTGATCGTGATCGTCCCCTTCAACGCCACGGTCCTGACCAACACCATCAAGGAAGCCAAGAAGGCCGGCATCAAGGTGCTGTCCTATGACCGCCTGATCCTGAATGCCGACGTCGACGCCTACATCTCCTTCGACAACGAGAAGGTCGGTGAAATGCAGGCCGAGGGCATCCTGAAGGTCAAGAACAAGGGCAACTTCTTCCTGCTGGGCGGCTCGCCCACCGACAACAACGCCAAGATGTTCCGTGAAGGCCAGATGAAGGCCCTGAAACCCTACATCGACAAGGGCGACATCAAGATCGTCGGCCAGCAATGGGTCAAGGAATGGAATCCGACCGAAGCCCTGTCCATCGTCGAGAATGCGCTGACGGCCAACAACAACAAGATCGACGCCATCGTGGCCTCCAACGACGGCACCGCCGGTGGCGCGATCCAGGCCCTGGCAGCGCAGAAGCTGGCCGGCAAGGTGCCGGTCTCGGGCCAGGATGCCGACCTGGCCGCCGTCAAGCGCGTGGTGGCCGGTACCCAGACCATGACCGTCTACAAGCCCCTGAAGCAGATCGCCACCGAAGCGGCCAACCTGTCCGTGCAACTGGCCCGCAACGAGAAGCCGACCTACAACGCCCAGTATGACAACGGCTTCAAGAAGGTCGACAGCCTGCTGCTGAAGCCCATCCTGCTGACCAAGGAAAACGTCAAGGTCCTGGTCGATGACGGCTTCTACACCCAGGCCCAGATCGACGGCCGTTGATTCCTGAGTGACGAACGCCGGCTGCCGCAACGGTCGCCGGCGTCGCTCTCTGCGCCCCCGGCAAGACCGCCGGGCGCAGGCTCCAGAGGCTTCTTGGAAAGAACAGGCATGTCCGAGTATCTGTTAGAAATGAAAGGCATCGTCAAGAGCTTTGGCGGTGTGCGTGCCCTGGACGGCATCGACATCAAGATCCGCCCCGGCGAATGCGTGGGCCTGTGCGGTGAAAACGGCGCGGGCAAATCCACGCTGATGAAGATCCTCTCCGGCGTCTATCCCCATGGCACCTGGGATGGCGAAATCCTGTGGGACGGCAAGCCGCTGCAGGCCCATTCGGTGCGTGACACCGAAGCCGCCGGCATCGTCATCATCCACCAGGAACTGATGCTGGTGCCCGAGCTGTCGGTGGCCGAGAACATCTTCATGGGCCACGAGATCACCCTGCCCGGTGGCCGCATGAACTACCCCGCCATGTATCGCCGCGCCGAAGAACTGATGCGCGAGCTGAACATGCCCGACATCAACGTGGCCCTGCCGGTCTCGCAATATGGCGGCGGCCACCAGCAACTGGTGGAAATCGCCAAGGCGCTCAACAAGGATGCGCGCCTGCTGATCCTGGACGAACCCTCGTCGTCGCTGACCGCCTCGGAAATCGCGGTGCTGTTGAAGATCATCAAGGACCTCAAGGCCCGCGGCGTGGCCTGCGTCTACATCTCGCACAAGCTCGACGAAGTGGCCGAGATCTGCGACACCATCTCGGTGATCCGCGATGGCAAGCACATCGCCACCACGCCCATGCAGGACATGGATGTGGACAAGATCATCACCCAGATGGTCGGCCGCGAAATCACCGCCATGTACCCGGAGCGCAATCACGCCATCGGCGAAGTGGTGCTCGAAGCCCGCCACATCACCTGCTACGACATCGACAATCCGCGCCGCAAGCGCGTCGATGACGTCTCCTTTTCGGTGCGCCGGGGCGAGATCCTGGGCATTGCCGGACTGGTAGGTGCAGGACGCACCGAACTGGTCTCGGCCATCTTCGGCGCCTATCGCGGACGTTACGAGGGGCAGGTGCTGCTCGAAGGCAAGCTGGCCGATACCGGCTCGCCCCTGAAGTCCATCCGCCAGGGCCTGTGCATGGTGCCGGAAGACCGCAAGCACCATGGCATCGTGCCCGATCTCGACGTCGGCCAGAACATCACGCTGACCGTGCTCAACCGCTTCTCGCGCGGCACCCGCATCGACAGCAGCGCCGAACTGAAGACCATCCAGGGCGAGATCAGCCGCCTGCGCGTCAAGACCGCCTCGCCCTTCCTGCCCATCACCGGACTCTCGGGTGGCAACCAGCAGAAGGCGGTGCTCTCCAAGATGCTGCTGGCCCAGCCCAAAGTATTAATTTTGGACGAACCCACGCGCGGCGTGGATGTCGGTGCCAAGGCCGAGATCTATCGACTCATTTCGGAGCTGGCCAAGCTGGGCCTGGCCATCATCATGGTGTCCTCGGAACTGGCCGAAGTGCTGGGCGTGTCGGATCGCGTGCTGGTCATCGGCGAAGGCAAACTGCGCGGCGACTTCGTCAACGACAACCTCAGCCAGGAAACCGTGCTGGCCGCTGCCATCAACCAGCCCGTTCCGCAAGCGTCGCCACGCGCGGTGGCGGTCTGACACAACATCACAAGGTGAATTCAGTATGACTACAAGCAATCTGAGCAGCGCCGCCGGCGGTGCCATGGGTGGAGCAGGCGGCATGGCCAACCTGAAGCTGGTGTTTCGCCGCTACAAGATCATCGCGCTGTTGATCGCCATCGCCATCATCTGGGGCTTCTTCAGCTTCATGACCGATGGCGGCTTCCTCACGCCCCGCAACCTGTCGAACCTGCTGCGCCAGATGTCGGTGACCGGCATCCTCGCCTGCGGCATGGTGCTGGTCATCATCGCCGGCGAAATCGATCTCTCGGTGGGGTCGCTGCTGGGCCTGCTGGGCGGCATCGCCGCGCTGCTGGACGTGAGCCATCACCTGCCGCTGGCACTGAACCTGGTCCTGGCGCTGGGCTTCGGCCTGGGGCTGGGCCTCTTGAACGGCTATCTGACCGCCTACCTGGGCATCCCCTCCTTCATCGTCGGCCTGGGCGGCATGCTGGCCTTCCGCGGCATCCTGCTGGGCATTACCGGCGGCCTCACCATTGCGCCGGTGTCGGACAACATGGTCTATCTCGGCCAGGGCTACCTGCCGCCGCAGATCGGCGTGGCGCTGGGCATCGCCTTGTTCGTGCTGGCGGTGGCGCTCACGTGGATGAGCCGCGTCAACCGCAGCCGTCACGGCCTGCCGCTGGCGGCCCTCTGGCGCGATGGCTTGAAGGTGCTGGTGATCGGTGCGGTACTGCTGGCCTTCGTGCGCACGCTCAACAGCTATGACGGCATTCCCGTGCCGGTGCTGCTGTTGCTGGGGCTGCTGGGCCTGTTCAGCTACGTGAGCACGCAGACCGTGTTCGGCCGCCGCATCTATTCGGTGGGCAGCAACATGGAAGCCACCCGTCTGTCGGGCGTGAACGTGCAGGCCGTCAAGCTGTGGGTATTCGGCATCATGGGCCTGATGTGCGCACTGGCCGGTCTGGTCAACACCGCCCGCCTGGCCGCAGGCTCGCCGTCGGCGGGCAACATGGGCGAACTCGATGCGATCGCGGCCTGCTTCATCGGCGGCACTTCCATGCGCGGCGGCTCGGGCACCATCTATGGCGCGCTCATCGGTGCACTGGTGATGGCCAGCCTCGACAACGGCATGTCCATGCTGGACGTGGGTACCTACTGGCAGATGATCGTCAAGGGCAGCATCCTGGTGCTGGCCGTGTGGGTCGACGTGAGCACCCGTTCGGGCCGCTGAGCGCAACACTGAACAAATTGTTTATATCATTTCCGGGCCGCATCTGCGGCCCATCCTATCCTCTGGAGCATCAAGCATGACCGCAGCTACCCCCACCGTCTTCGAACACGCCCTCTATCGCAGCCTCGCCGGCAAGCGGGTCGTCATCACCGGCGGCGGCAGCGGCATCGGTGCGGCGCTGGTGGAAGCCTTCGTCGGGCAAGGGGCGCAGGTGTGCTTCCTCGATATCGCCACCGAACCGTCGGAGGCCCTGGTGGCCTCGCTCAAGGATGCCGCCGTGGCTCCGCGCTTCTTCCCCTGCAACCTGATGAACCTGGAAGCCCTGCGCGCCACCTTCACCGAGATTGAGACCGTCATGGGCGGCGTCGACATCCTCATCAACAACGCCGCCAATGATGACCGCCACAAGAGCGAAGACGTCACCCCCGCCTACTGGGATGAACGCCTGGCCGTGAACCTGCGCCACCAGTTCTTCTGCGCCCAGGCCGTGCTGCCCGGCATGCGGGAACGCAAGGGCGGCGTGATCCTGAATTTCGGTTCGATCTCATGGCACCTGGGCCTGCCCGACCTGACGCTGTACATGACCGCCAAGGCCGGCATCGAAGGCATGACCCACGGCATGGCGCGCGACTTCGGCCGCGATGGCGTGCGCGTCAATGCCATCATCCCGGGGGCCATCCGCACCCCGCGCCAGACACTGCTCTGGCACACCCCCGAAGAAGAGGCGAAAATCCTGGCTGCGCAATGCCTGCCGGTCCGTGTCGATCCGCATGATGTCGCGGCGCTCGCGCTGTTCCTGTCCTCCGACAGCGGTGCCAAGTGCACCGGCCGCGAGTACTACGTCGATGCCGGCTGGCTGGGCGCGTAACTTATCCACACGCCTTTCGGCCCAGAGGAATCCATGAACAAGCCACACGCCACACCCCGTCGCTTCCGCTCCCAGGATTGGTTCGACAATCCCGATCACATCGACATGACGGCGCTCTACCTGGAGCGCTTCATGAACTACGGCATCACCGCCGAAGAACTGCGCTCGGGCCGCCCCATCATCGGCATCGCCCAGAGCGGCAGCGACATCAGCCCCTGCAACCGCATCCACCTGGAGCTGGCCAAGCGGGTGCGCGATGGCATCCGCGATGCGGGCGGCATTCCCATGGAATTCCCGCTGCATCCGGTCTTCGAGAACTGCCGCCGTCCCACCGCCGCCATCGACCGCAACCTGGCCTATCTGGGCCTGGTGGAAATCCTGCATGGCTACCCCATCGATGCCGTGGTGCTCACCACCGGCTGCGACAAGACCACGCCCTCGCAGATCATGGCGGCGGCCACCGTCGATATCCCGGCCATCGTGCTCTCCGGCGGCCCCATGCTGGACGGCTGGATGGATGGCGAACTGGTGGGCTCGGGATCGGCCATCTGGAAGGGCCGCAAGCTGCTCTCGGCAGGCAGCATCGACAACGAGAAATTCCTGGAGATCGCCGCTGCATCGGCCCCCTCCTCCGGCCACTGCAACACCATGGGCACCGCCTCCACCATGAACGCCATGGCCGAGGCGCTGGGCATGTCGCTCACCGGCTGCTCGGCCATCCCCGCCCCCTATCGCGAACGCGGCCAGATGGCCTACGAAACCGGCCGCCGCATCGTCGGCATGGCCTATGAAGACCTGCGTCCCTCAGCGATCCTGACGCGCGAGGCCTTCCTCGATGCCATCGTGGTCAATGCCGCCATCGGCGGCTCCACCAATGCCCAGCCGCACATCATGGCCATGGCGCGCCATGCGGGCGTGGAGCTGCATTCGGAAGACTGGATGAAGTATGGTTACGACGTGCCGCTGCTGCTGAACATGCAGCCCGCCGGCAAGTACCTGGGTGAACGATTCCACCGCGCCGGCGGCGTGCCGGCCATCATGTGGGAACTGCAGCAGGCCGGCAAGCTGCGCGCAGAACGCATCACCGCCACCGGCAAGACCATGGCCGAGAATCTGCAGGGCCGCGCATCGAACGACCGGGAAATGATTTACGCATTTTCCGCCCCGCTGCGCGAACGCGCCGGTTTCCTGGTATTGAAGGGCAACCTGTTCGACTTCGCCATCATGAAGACCAGCGTCATTTCGGAGACCTTCCGCGAGCGTTATCTGAGCACGCCCGGCCAGGAAAACATCTTCGAATGCCGCGCCGTGGTCTTCGACGGCTCGGACGACTACCACGCCCGCATCAACGACCCCGCACTGCAGATCGACGAAAACACCCTGCTGGCCATTCGCGGCGCCGGTCCGGTCGGCTGGCCCGGTTCAGCCGAAGTGGTCAACATGCAGCCGCCCGATGCGCTCATCAAGCGCGGCGTCTCGACCCTGCCCACGCTGGGCGACGGCCGCCAGTCCGGCACTTCCGACAGTCCCTCCATCCTCAACGCCTCGCCCGAGAGCGCGGTTGGTGGCGGCCTGGCCTATCTGCGCGATGGCGACCGCGTGCGCATCGATCTCAACACCGGCGAGTGCAACATGCTCATCAGCGAGGAAGAGCTGGCGCGCCGCAAGAGCGAAGGCATTCCGCCGGTGCCGCCCAGCCAGACACCCTGGCAGGAAATCTATCGCAGCACGGTCGGCCAACTGGAGACCGGTGCCTGCATGGAGCTGGCCCTGAAGTATCAGGGCGTGGCGCAGACCCTGCCACGGCACAATCACTGACATGCTGACCCTGCATCGTGAATTGCGCATGCCACCGGCCCCGGTGAGAAGGATCAAGGGGCCGATGCGCATCGACGCGCACCAGCACTTCTGGCGCTACCGTTCCGAGGATTATCCCTGGATCGGTACCGGCATGGACCTGCTGGCGCAAGACCGCCTGCCCTATCAGTTCCAGCCCCTGCTGGACGCCCAGGGCCTGCATGCGTCGATCACGGTGCAAGCCCGTCCGGGCCACGAGGAAACCGGTTTCCTGCTGGAGATGGCGCGGCGCGATGCACGCATCGCCGGCGTGATCGCCTGGGATGACATCGCCTCGCCGCAACTGGCCGAGCGCATGGAGCAATGGGGCCGCGCCAAGATGCTGGGGCTGCGTCATCCGATGCAGGACGAGGATGATGCCGCGCAAGCGCTGGTACAACCGCAGTTCAATCACGGCGTGCGCTGGCTGCAGGAGCGCGACTACGTGCTGGAAGTGCTCACCCATGAACGCCACCTGCCGCAGCTGCGCCAGCTCTGCGCCTTGCATGACCAGCACTGGGTGGTCCTGAATCACCTCGGCAAGCCGGCCCTGAAGGAATTCCGCAAGGGCCGCGCCGCCTATGAGCGCTGGCGCCAGCAGTTGCGCGAACTGGCCGCCATGCCACACGTGGCCTGCAAGATCTCGGGCCTCTTGACCGAAGCCGACTGGCTGCGCGGACTCTGCACGCGCGACTTCGATCACATCGTGCAGTGTCTCGATACGGCGCTGGAACTGTTCGGTCCGCAGCGCCTCATGTTCGGCTCCGACTGGCCCGTCTGCCTGCTGGCCGCCTCCTATGCAAGAGTGGTGGCGGTGGTGCGGGAATGGGCCGCGCGCCGTCTTTCTCCAGCGGACCAGGACGCCCTGTGGGGCGAATCCTCGGCCCGGATTTATGGCCTGATGCCATAAGGTTTTCCCCGGCTGCCTTTTCATTGCCAAGCGGTTTTCACGGTGCGATATTGCGCCAGGGAACGCTTTGTCATGACAAGGTACGGGGAGACAAAAAATCAAACGCCTCAAACGCAACATGACCCTGCTGGTCGGCTCGCTGACACTGATGGCAGGGGTCATCACCAGTGTGGTGCTCTACCAGAGCTACAAGCAGGTAGAACACATTTCGGTCAATCACACCCTCAACGTGGCGCGTATCGCACAGCGTTCGATCTCGCGCAACATGGAGCTGCTCTCGCTGGCGCTGGACAGCCTGGCGTGGCGCTATCGCCATACGCAACTGCATCGCATGCCGGCGCAGCAGCAGCTTGATTTCCTGCTCGGCGAAAAGATCGAGGCCGGCTACATCGCCGCCCAGGGCATCATCGACGCCGATGGTGAACGCGTGGTCGGCTCACCCGTGCTGGACGAGATCATGCCGGGCAATTTTTCCGGACGCGATTTCTTCGATGTGCCGCGACAGGACGCGCGCGGCACGCTCTTCATTTCGTCCCTGCAAGCGGTACGGCTGGAACGGCGCGCCCAGGTGATCGTGCTGTCCAAGCGGCTGGTCCATGTCGACGGCAGTTTTGGCGGGGTGGTCTTCATGGTGCTCTACCTGGATTATTTCCGGCAGCTGTTCGAGGCCATGTCATTGGAAAAGAATGCGGTCATGTCGCTCTACTCGGTGGAGGGCGTGGCCTACATGCGCCTGCCTTATGACGAGGCCTTCATCGGCTCCCGGGTGGAAAACGCACCGCAGCTGCAAAGCCTGCTGGCGGCCAGCGCACCGGCCGAAGGCAGCTATTTCACGCGCTCCCGGCAGGATGGGGTGCAGCGCCTCTACACCTACGTGCGCGTGCCACAGACGCGCTGGGTGGTCTTCATCGGCCACACCAAGGCGGCGCTGTTCCGTGAATGGATGCGCATGTTCTATGCCGTGGTCTTCCTGATGGCGCTCTTCAGCACGGCGGCCTTCTACCTCATCAGCCGCGTGCGCGAGGAATTGTTCCGCCGCAGCAAGCTGGACCAGCAACTGGAAGAGCAGGCCCGCACCGACAAGCTGACGACGCTGCTGAACCGCCGCGCCCTGGACGAAGTCCTGCAGGAGGCCTGGCACAAATGCCAGCGCAATGACGCGGCGCGCTTTGCGGTGCTGTTTGCGGATGTGGATTTTTTCAAGCTCTACAACGATACCTACGGCCACAAGGCGGGCGACTATGCCCTGGTCGCCGTGGCCCGTTGCATCAAGGGCGCGGTTTCCCGCCATTGCGACCGTGCCGGTCGCTACGGAGGTGAAGAATTCGTGGTGCTGCTCGATGAGGCCGATGCAGAGGGCGCCATGCATGTGGGCAAGCTGATATTGGCAGCGCTGCAGGCCCAGAAGATCCCGCATGAACGCAGCCCGTTCGGCCGCCTCACCATCAGCATCGGCGTGGCCTGCCTGGAGCGCGGCGTGCATCGCAGTGTCGACGAAATCATCAAGGCCGCCGACGAGGCGCTCTATCAGGCCAAGCGCGAGGGACGCAACCGGGTGCGGCTGTTCCAGCCCCCGGCCGAGATGGTGCCGGCCGCGTGGCAGCTCAGTTCAGCGAACAGTTGAGCCACTTGGCGATGCGCACCCCATCCAGCCGCGAGCCATCGGCAGTGCCGCTGCCCAGCATGGTGACGATCACCGGACGGCGGTCATGCACCAGCAGGCGCAGCACCATGTTGTGGCCGGACTCGTTGATGAAGCCGGTCTTCTGCACGGTGGCATTGACCTGGCCGTAGCGGATCAGGCGATTGGAATTGATGTACTGCAGCTGGCCACGGCCGATGTTGATGATCTTCTGCTTGTCCAGCGAATCATTGCGGATGAGCTGGTAGCGGTTGGCCGCCTTGACCAGTTCGGCCAGCTCGCGCGGGGTCGAAACATTCTCGGGCGACAGGCCGGTACCGTTCTCGAAATGGGTATGCGGCATGCCCAGTGCCTGGGCGCGTGCATTCATGGCGGCGATGAAGGCCGGACGGCCGCCCGGATAGTCACGGCTCATGGCGGCGGCAGCGCGGTTCTCGGAAGACATCAGGGCGATGTGCAGCATGTCGGCACGCGACAGGCTGGCCCCGACGTTCAGGCGCGAATGCGTAAATTTGAGGTTGTCCAGGTCATCCTCGGTCACTTCCAGGCGATTGGCCATGGGCAGCGACTTCTGGTCCAGCCAGACGATGGCCGTCATCAGCTTGGTCACCGAGGCGATGGGAGCGACCGTATCGGCGTTGCGCTCGAAGAGCGGCGTATTGGTCTCTTCATCGAGCACGTACACCCCGCGCGAGAAGATGTGGCGGCGCGAGGCTTCGGTGAAACCGCAGCGCGGCAGCAGCTCGGGCTTGGTGTTGGTGGTGATGGCGGGTGTCGGGCTGGCCGGACTCGCCACGGCGGCGGCGGTGGCCGCGGTCGCTCCGGCTGCCGCAGCGGCCGCAGCCGCACGGCCACGACGGCGGCCACGCGCCGGGGGGCGCGCCTTGGCAGGCAGGGCGGCCTTCTTGCGTACGCTGCGATTGCGGCCCTTGGCACCGCTGCTGGCGGCCCGGTGCTTGCCGGCCGTGGAACCGGCGGCCTGGGCCTCGCTGAACTTGCCCGAGAGCGCCGTCAGCGCCAGCAGCAAGACGCTGCACATCAGGAGACGGACCACCATGCCGGCCCGGCGCAGGCCAGGCAGGATCAGCAGGGAAAAGCGTAAATCATTACCGGAACGGGACTGCTGCGTGCGAAACATCGTCGAAAACCTTGTCGGTGCGATCATCCAAGACCGGCCATGATACGGAAACTTGGCTTTCAATGCAGCAACCTTCACTGCCGTACAGCCGCAAGTGAATAAGATGACAAGGCGACAAGTCCCGGGGAGGCCGCCGCCGCGCGACATAATTTGCTTCCCTGGCTGCAACCGGGCGGCGCATAATCTGTCCATTCCCGGCCGGGGCAGGCTGCTTCCGGCGCACTCCGTCTGACTGAATCAACGATTTTCTTCATGTCCAATCTCATCGTACACGGTGGCCGCCCGCTGCGCGGCGACATCACCCCTTCCGCCAACAAGAATGCCGTCCTCCCCATCCTCTGCGCCACCCTGCTGACCGACCAGCCTCTGCGGCTGATCGGCATCCCCGAGATCACCGATGTCAAGAAGATCCTGGAGATCTTCCGCGTGCTGGGCAGCGAGGTGAAGGTGGACTATGCCAGCGGCGTGCTGGAACTGCATCACCGCGATACGCACTTCGATCCCAAAGTGCACCACCTGCCGGAGGAGATGCGTTCCTCCATCATGCTGGTACCGCCGCTGCTGGCGCGCTTCGGCGTGGCGCGGCTGGAGAACGACGTCAAGGGCTGCACGCTCGGCGTGCGCGAGATCGATCCGCACGTTGAAGTCTTCCAGCGCTTCGGGGCCCGGGTGGAGAGCAGTCCTGATTCGCTCATCATCCGCACCGGCGGCCGCATGCAGGCCAATCATCACTGGCTGGACTATGCCTCGGTCACCACGACCGAAAACTTCGTGCTGTGCGCCGCTGCCGCCGAGGGCGAGTCGGTACTCACCAATGCCGCCTCGGAACCGCACGTGCAGGAATTCTGCCGCTTCATGGTGATGATGGGCGTGCAGATCGACGGCCTCGGCACCTCGCGCGTGACGGTGCGCGGCGGCCAGCAGCTGGGCGGCGGTGAATTCCGCTTCGACGAGGATTTCCACGAGATCGCCACCTTCCTCGCCATGGGCGCCATCACCGGGGGCCAGGTGCGCGTGCGCAACAGCGCACCGGAACAGTTCCCGCTGATCGACCGCACCTTCGCCAAATTCGGCGTCGAAGTGGTGCATGAGAACGGCTGGTCGCACACGCGCCAGAACGGGCCGCTGAAGGTGGTCAAACCCTTCACCAGCAACATCCTCACCAAGGTGGAAGCCGCCCCCTGGCCCTATCTGCCGGTGGACCTGCTGCCGATCTTCATCGCCCTGGGTGTCAAGGCCGAGGGCAACACCATGTTCTGGAACAAGATCTACGACGGTGCCATGGGCTGGAGCAGCGAATTGTCCAAGTTCGGTGCCCACGTGTTCCTGGGCGATCCGCATCGCCTGATCACCTTCGGCGGCCTGCCGCTGTCGCCGGCCTCGGTGGAAAGCCCCTACATCATCCGCGTGGCCATCGCGCTGTTCATGGTCGCCGCCAGCATCGAGGGCCGCTCCGAGATCCGCAATGCGCTGCCGATCCGGCGCGCCCATCCCAAATTCGTCGAGAACCTGCGTTCGCTGGGAGCAGTCGTCGATTGGGTCGAGGAAGACTGATCTCCACGGTTCGACCTTGCAGGGGAAGTGCCCGGCGCAAGCTTCCCCTGCCACTCTCCGATTTCCATCCCGCGATGTTCCCTGCGCACCCTCCGGTTCCTCCCTCCTGTCCCCTGCGATTGCAGCTGTCCTCCCGGGTGCTGTGCATTGTCCTCAGGGCCAGTTTTCTTCTTCCTTTCACAGTTTGTGTTGGCTGCCGCCAGTCCTGCGTCGGCACACTTTTGAAATTGCCCAAAACACCTGCTTGTTGATCAAATAAATCGAATTATTTCGACAGCCCTGCGCCGACCCGGCACGGATAATTTCTGCCGTCAATCTACGCCGTGGCGGAAGTACTGGTCATGCATGGCGGATGCGGTCGAGCCACCCGAACACAAGACAAGGCCGACCGGCCCCCGGCAGGAATCGCTTCAGCTCCCTCCACCGAGACAGGCTTCGCCCCACTGATCCGAACGCAGACGCTTGCGCCGGCCAGTCCTGTCTCCTCCGCAATGATCGCCATGCCTGCCGGGTCGGCAGTGCCGTGGCCTCTGTCGTCCTGCGGCTGGCGTAGTCGTGATCAACATGCATGCCGGATGACGCGATCGGGTATGCCTTCAACGATAAAGCAGCCACCATGAGCATTACCGTACTGAATCTGACCGAAGCCAGCGCCCTGCTGCGTACCATCAACAAGCGCGACATCAAGGATGTGCGCGCCATCGATCTCGACCTGGCCCTGGTGCTGGAGAGCGGCCACAAGATCATCATCAGCCGCGGTGCCGTGGCGGCGGTGAATTCACCGCAACTGATGCTGGAGTTCGCCGACGGCGATGTCGCCCTGGGTGACGTGTTCGAGAAGCTCAACCACATCGAGGTCCCGGCCGATGCTGCCGTGACCGTCACCTCCAAGGAGATCACGCGCTATGGCATCAAGCGTGTGGTCAAACCCAAGGTCGCCAGGAACAAGCAGGATCAGGAAGCGGACAAGGACAAGACCGACGAGGAAACCGCGGCCTCCCCCGACACCGACGAGGCGCGCCCCGCCGAAGCGCTGAGCGGCAACGACGGATCCGGCGGCAGTCGCAGCGGCGACTCGGGCGGTAGCGACATCACTGCGCGCAAGTTCACCAGTGGCAAAGGGAGTAGCTCTTCGCTGGCGATACAGGATGTGGCCGATGCCCCGGCCGATATCGGCAGCAGCAAGGGCGGGATCTCCTGGCCGGTAATTGCCGGCGGCCTGGGCCTGCTGGCGGCGGCAGGGGGTGGCGGCGGAGGCGGCGGTGGCGGCGGTGCTGCCGCGTCCGGTGCTGGTAGCGGCAGTGGCGCTGGCATTGCCGCAACCCTGTCCGGTGCTGCAGCCCTCGGTCCGCTCAACAATGCCACCATCACCGCCTATGACGCTGAAGGCCGGGTGATCGGCAAGGCAGTCCCGGTCATCAATGGCCGTTACACGCTGGTGCTGGACCAGTCCGGCTACAAGGGCCTGATCCTGCTGGCCATCCGCGACAACACCCCCGGCGTGGCCGACAACTATGCCGATGAAGCCAGCGTGCGCATGACCGACCTTGGCAACACCGTGCTGCGCGCCGTGGCGCTGGCCGATGGCAGCAACCAGGTCATCAACGTCACGGCATTGACCGAACTGGCCGCGCTCAAGGCGGGCCTGGGTACCGGCCAGACCAACCTGGCCGCCGCACAGGTCGGCGCGACCACGGTGACCGGCGCGAATGCTGCCGTCAGCAACCTGTTCAAGGTCGACATCCTCTCCGGTGACGTGGCCCCGGTGACCACCACCGATGCGCAAGGCACGGCCGTGATCAATCCGGCCTTCCTGCAGTCTGCCAGCGTGACCGCGCGCAACTACGGCATCGCGCTCAAAGCCATTGCCAACCTGGTCCAGACCAACAAGGAACGCTATGCCGACAACGGCGAAGCCATCCGCAAGCTGGCCGATGCCCTGCAGTTCACGGATGGCTTGCAGAGCCGGCTCAAATGGAAAGACGGCACAACCCAATCCGACCTCTTCGGCGAAAGCCTCAATGCGCGCGCCAACGATCCTGCCCGCAGCCAGAGCGAGCGCGACCAGGCGCGCTCGCTCTACGACCAGCTGCAAAAGCTGCCCAACGGCAGCAGCATCAACGACTTCCTGCTGGACAACCACATCGCGCTGTCCGACCCCGCCATCCTCATCAAGAGCACCACGCCCGGCGGTCCGCCGTGGCAGGCACCGGCCAGCAGCGGCACGGTGATCCTGAACCAGGAAGCCCTCGGCAACGGTGGCCTGGCGGTCCGTGCGCCACCGCAGTCCAAGGTGGAAGTGACCTTCATCGGCCATGACGCACAGGGCAAGGAGGTCCGCGTGAAGCTGCCGGTGAGCACCGCCGACAGCAGCGGCATTGCCGTACTGCGGCCCAACGAGGCCGCCATCGAGCTGCTCAAGCAGGTGACGCGCGAACAGCCCGTGACGGCCCAGGTGGCCGTCAGCGATGGCGACAACAGCCGCAGCGCGAACAACCTCTGGCAGGGCAACGCCGATGTGCGCATCGACATCAAGACGCCACCCGGCCTGACCGATTTCGCCAGCAACAAGATCATGCTGGCCAACGATTCCTTCTACACCGGTGGCGAGGGCAACGATCCGCTGCGCACCACGCCGCAAGGCAATGACGACCTGCTCACCAGCGACGCTTCCGTGCGGGTGGAACTGGGCAATGCGATCAAGTCAAGCGAACGCCTGCAGTTCGCCGTGGCCACGGCCAAGGGTGCGGACGGCCAGCCGATCTACGGCAACTGGATCGATCCGGTCGGGCTGGCGGTAGACCGCATCGACAGCGGCGGCCAGGTGCACTACCTGGCCCGCAATCTGGTCAGCACGGACGGGCAGGTCTGGGTCAAGGCGCGCGTGGTGCAGATCGGTGCGCAGTTCACCAACGGCTTTGGCGGCTCGCGGGAACTGGATACCCCGCTGCAGTTCACGCTGGACAAGACCGCGCCGGTCAAGGTGCAACTGGTCATGGCCGAGAACCGCGATGATGGCGTGAGCAACAGCGACGGCATTTCCAGCCAGAGCCAGGTGACCCTCAATCCGGTGGCCGCCTTCGAGACCGGCGCTGAAGTCCACCTGCGCCTGGCCACCGCTGTCGGCACCAGCAACACCACGCTGCAGGTGCTGCGCGCCGATAGTACGCGCGTACCCGTTGACCCTGGCACGTGGATACAGTGGAAAGCCGGCGACAGGCTGCAGCTGATCGGCGAATCCCGCACCTTCAATGGCAAGGCGCGGCTGGAGGTACGCCAGATCGATCAGGCGGGCAACTACACCGACAGCATCCAGACCTTCATTGCCGATCGCAGCCAGGTCATCGAGCAGATGGTGCCGCTGGCCAACCGCGAGAAGGCGGTGATCGAGGCCAAAGCCGCCGTCGTGGCGGCGGTGCAGGCAGCAGACCTGGCCACCGGTGCCGACAAGGCCGCCAAGCAAACCGCCCTGGCGACCGCGCGCACTGCACTGCAGACCGCACAAGCCGCGCGTGAACAGGCGCTGGAAGAGGCCAGGATCGCCCTCACCAAGAGCGATGGCAGCACACGCCTGGCCACCAGTGTGCGCGCACGGCCCCGCTCAGCTTCCCGGCCGTGCTGACCCGGAATGAGGATGCCATCCCGACGCTGCCCGCCGGTTTCACTGCGGCCTCCCTGCTCGCTGCGCTGCGCGGCATTTCCGCCGAATGGGGTGGCAAGGGCGTCACCGGCGACGGCAACACCAGCATCGGCAGCCTCAAGAGCTACCAGATGTTCGACAAGCTGGGGGCCAGTACTACCTTCAGCCTGCTGCAGCAGGGCAGCAGCCTCGATACGCTGGGGGCGTGGCTGCGCCTGGGCCTGAAGCCTGCCGCCACGGCCGGGCTCAACAACGTGGCGCTGGAGATGCTGGGCGGCTTCAAGCGCAACAGCGTGGACCAGTACAAGGTCAACCCCGATATGGAAACCGGCCTCAGCGATGTCGGCCTGGCCAACATCGGCTTGCTGTACCAGTTGAGTGTGGCCAATACCAGCAGCCGGCCGGTGATCCGCGTCCGGTTCGACAGTTCCAACAACGTAGCGGGCAACGTGATCGAGCTGTATGAAGGTGGCCGGCTGGTGGGCAGCAAGACATTGGTCGCCAGCGATCTCGGGGGAGGACCGAAGGAAGTGGACGTCGCCGTCTTCCAGAGCCTGTCGGCCGGCAAGCATGATCTGGAGGTCCGCTATACCGACACAGGCGGCAACTCCGTCAACAGCAACCTGAGCGTGAACGTGGCAGCCGGTGGTGCGCCGGTGACCCTGTCGGACCTGGGCGTGCGCGGCAACAAGCAGTCTGCCTCTGAAGCACAGTCGCTGGGCCAGTCCGGCGCCTCCTATGCCGTCATCAGCGATGCGGACACCAGCTTTGCCTCCGGGCACGGCAACCAGGGCCCGGTGTTCGTCGGCACGGTCGGTGGCGGCAGCGCATCGGACCGCTATCTGGTCACCATCCAGATGGGCGGCAAGGTCGTGGCCTTCGAGGATGTGGGCGCAGGCAGCTTCGCCATCGGCATCCCGGCCGGCGTGCTGCCACCGGGCTACTACCAGGACCTGAGCATCAGCGCCACCGTACTCACGCCCGGCGCGCGTCTGGGCCAGACCACCAGCATGCAGGGCCTCAAGCTGGGCTGGTACTGGGCCGCGCAGGCGGGCACCTCGATCGTCGGCGGCAATGGCAATGACGAGCTGGTCTTGGGTGCTGCTGCCGATCCCGAGATCGTCGGGGGCATCCGTGTGCAAACCGGTGCAGGTGACGACAGGATCACCGTGGGCAGCTTCGGCAAGACGAGTGGCCTGAAGGCTACCGTTACCGACTTCACGGTCGGTATGGACCGGGTGAAGGTCTTTGGCCAGATCCTGAACCAGGACTTCGTGAAGAACTACGTCACGGCCTCCGATCTCAACGGCAGCACTCAGTTGCAGATCGACCTGGATGGCGCGGGCGCGGGCAAGCTGTATTACCACCTGACCCTGCAGGGAGTGCAGTACAACCCGTCCATGATCGGTAGCATCTTCGGCGTGTAAGCGGCAGGTCTCACCAGCCAAAGCACAAGGGCGGCCAACTGGCCGCCCTTGTGCGTTACTGCGTTTGCCTTTGCTGCGTTGATGGCTGCGTTCAGAACAGCAGGATCAGCAGCAGGATGATGGGAATCGGAATCCCCAAGAGCCAGAGCAGAATGGCACCCATGTCAGTCTCCTATGAAGGTTGGTGTTCAGGTTCGGCGAAACGTGGCGCGGGAGGGCGCTGTTCAACGCAACTCAGGTTCGCCGACGCGGCGGTCATGAAGTTCATGACGCAACACCGGTTCGCCGTAGAGTTCGTTGCGATCACGCAGGCGGCCGCCGTAGGTGGCCAGCAGACTGGCGACGAAGGCACCGCACAGCAGAGCCAGGAACATCCACAGCGAGGCATAGGCAGCAGCCTTGCGGGCGGCATCAGCGGCTTCCTTGGCCTTGGTGGCAGCCTGGTCCAGATTGCGCTGGTAGGCGGCAAAGGTATCGGCCACGCGCTTCTCGGCATCGGCTTGCGACAGGCCGGTATGGCGTGCCACCAGTTGGCCCAGGTAGCGCTTGTCGTTGTCGGCCAGTTGCTGGTTGGCCAGCGAATAACCGAAGACGCGGACCACTTCCATGCGTTGGGCCGAGGTCAGTTCACGGCCATCGGCGGGAGTCGGTGCAGCCAGCGGCGCGGCGGGAGCGGCGGTGGCGGCATCGCTGCCGGCGGCTGGAGTCACCGGTGCGGCAGGGGCTGCGCTGGTGTTGGCGGTGCCATTGGCGGTGCCGCTACGGAACATGGAATCGATGAAATAACCCGAGGCACGATCAGCCAGGTTGCCAGCTTGTTGCGCGCTCTCCGGGCCCATGGCCGCAGCGGTCGCGGCAGCGCCGGTACCGAGTACGCCACCGGCGGCACCCAGGGTCTTGGCCCCGCCCGAGATCACGCTGCCCACGGCCGAGCCCAGCAGGGCAGCGGTGGCCAGCGAAGCCACGGCCCAGGCCAGCAGGCCATGTGCGGTATCGCGGAAATAGACTTCACGGGTATGCAGGCCAGCCCACTTCACGCGCAGGCGGCCGGCCAGGAAGCCACCGATGGCCGAGGCGGCGATCTGGGTGAACAGCAGCCAGCCGGCCGTGGAATAGCCGATGGCCTTGGCCGAGACGCCCTCGCCGGACCACGGCGAGATCGACGAGAAGCCGAGGCCAAAGCCCAGCATCACCAGGATGAAGGACAAGGCCGCCGCCGCAAAAGCGCCGGCCAGAATGGCACCCCACGAGACGCCGGAGCCGTTGTTGTTGACGGCCTCGACGCTGGCCGGTGGAAGGGGATGGATGGTTGAGGTGGTCATGAGTCTCCTCGCGATTCTTGATGGATTGATCTCTGCGACTGGCGCAGGGCTGGGGGGCATTGCCACGGAGAGACTGTAGGCGCGCGCTGGCGCGCGCGCCATCGGCGGAGTTCGGCAGGTGGCGTAGGAGAGCAGGGAAGCGGGGAGTCGGCGTACAGGAAAACGTGCAGAATTCCGTACAAAATTCCGTGCCGAATTCACTACAGGAATCAGTACGGAAAAACGCACGGAAAAACGTACAGAAAGAGCGGCAGAACAATGCTCAGTACGCTGTACAGAAAACTGCACAGCAGCGCTGCACCGAGTCTTATAGAATGAGCGCCTCACACACCGGCATCCTGCCCTGCCGCCCCAACCTGCTACGGATTCCCATGGCCAACACGCACAGCACTCCGATCACGCATTTCCTGTTCGACCTCGACGGTACTCTCATGGACAGCGACGCCCTGCACCACGCTGCCTTCAACACCATCCTGTCGCGCTGGGGCCGCTCGGTGGATGTGGACTACTACAAGACCCACATCATGGGGGCGTCCAACGCCATGATCTTCGATCACCTGTTTCCCGGCATGCCGGCCTCGGAATACCAGCCGCTGGCCGAAGAAAAGGAACAGCTGTTCCGCTCGCAGCTGGACCAGCAGGTCGCGCCCACGCCCGGCATCGAACGCCTGCTCGACCATATCGCCCGCATCGGCGGACGCACGGCAGTGGTGACCAATGCACCGCGCGCCAATGCCGAGCTGATGTTGAAGGCCACCGGCCTGGCCGGCCGCTTCGATACGCTGGTGATTGGCGATGAGCTGGAACGCGCCAAACCCGATCCCCTGCCCTACCTGACCGCCCTGCAACTGCTGGGCGGCACACCGGACCAGGCGGTAGCCTTCGAGGATTCGAGTTCGGGCGTGAAAGCCGCCAGCAGCGCCCAGGTCTGGACCTTCGGCATGCTGGGTGGACTGGATGAAGCGCGCCTGCGGGCTGCCGGTGCCCACGCCGTGATCCGCGATTTCAACGGTCAGGCGCTGTGGGACAAGATCGGCGGATAAGTCCGCGCCTTCATTGCGAGCGGGCCGCCTCGAAGTGATGGTCCGGCAGGAACCACAGCAGGGCCAGCAGCACGTAGATGGCGGTCGCGCCCAGCGGGGTGGCCAGTGACAGCGGAATGGCCACCGCATAGAGCAGGATGGAGAGCGCATTCTTGCGCCCGTGTCCCAGCATGGCCGCCAGCGAAGGATGCGCCGCTTCACTGTGGCGCAGCGCGCGTTTCAACAGCAGGAAAGAGACCGAACACATCAGCAGCACCACGCCATAGCAGGCCACGGGTGCGCTTTGCCGATGATGGTTGGCCACCCACGAGGTGACGAAGGGCAGCAGCGACAGCCAGAACAGCAGGTGCAGGTTGGCCCACAGCACGCGCCGGTCGACCTGCGTGGCCAGCTGCAGCAGGTGATGATGGTTGACCCAGTAGATGCCGATGTAGACGAAGCTCAGCACATAGCTCAGCAGCGGCGGCATGAGAGGTGCGAGGTCGGCCAGACCGGCGCCCTGCGGTGTCTGCAAGCCCAGCACCATGATGGTGATGGCAATGGCGATGACGCCATCGCTGAAGGCTTCCAGCCGCGACTTGTTCACGACGCGGCCGCCTTGGCCGGCAGCGGCTGGCGAAATTCCCACACCACCATCGCCACCAGGATCAGCACCGGCACGATCAGCCCGGCAAAGCCGACGGCGTAATAGGCGAAGGCGGCGGCGATGGCACCCGCGCCGAACGACAGCACCGGCCACACGAACTTGATGCAGCGCTCGGTGGTGCCGGCATCGGCCGCGCCGCGCAGCATGTCCACCACGTCGATCACCACTTGCGTGACGTTGCCCGTCATCAGCGAGGTCGGTGCCAGATGCGCCAGCAGCAGGCGGCTGATGGCGCTGTGCACGCCCATCGATGCCGTGCCCAGCAGCCCGGACGCCATCACCCAGCCCGCCGTGGGCGACTGCACCGGCGCGGCGGCGATGCCGCAGAGCATGAATCCGGTCAGCAACAGCAACTGCAGCAGCAGTGACCAGCCCAGGGCGCGGCCATCGCGGCGCTGGATGGCGGCGATGAACAGGCGTGCCACGGCCACGCCGAGGATGAAGGCCGGGAAGGCCAGGAATTTCAGCAGGATGGACATCTGCGAGGTATCCGCCAGGGCCGCGCCGATGAGGATGAAGTTGCCCGTCACATGGGCCGTGAACAGGCCGAACAGCGCGATGAAGCCCAGCGTATCGACATAGGCGGCGAGGAAGGCCAGTCCCGAGGACTGGAGGCGGTTGCGTTGTGCGGCATTCATGAGGTGTCTCGCTTCCGGAGGGCGGGGGGCAGGCCGCACACCTTAGCACCGCTGCTGCCGTCCGCCCATTATCCCTGTGGATAAGACAAGTCCGGCGAAGCCGCGCCAAACCCTTGCCGATCCGGCAACGATATGCCTTTGATGGATGCAACAAAGGCATTTTCTACAAAAAACAGCACATTTGTACAATCCAAGCCGGGCCTGAATGCTGATGATGCGAAGGACTGCACGGCAAGGCCTGCGATGCCCGAAGAGGGGCGTTGCGAAGGCGTGCCGGTGCAAGGATTTTCGCAACCCGGCAAGACGGATTCATTATGGAAAGTACCGTATACGTCGTCGATGACGATGGCATGGTCAGGACCGCCCTGTTGAGACTGCTGGCCTCGGCCGGCCTGAAGGCGCGCGGCTTTGCCTCAGCCGACGAGTTTCTGCGCGAGTCGCTGCCGGGCACGCCGTGCTGCCTGCTGCTGGACATGAAGATGCCCGGCTCGGATGGCTTCGAGGTGGTACGGCAGCTGGAACAGCGCGGCGATGCCATTCCGGTGATCTTCATTTCCGGCTACGGCACCATTCCCGTGACGGTGCAGGCGATGAAGGCCGGTGCGCATGAATTCCTTACCAAGCCGATCGAAGACGAGCGCCTGCTGGGCGCAGTGCAGGAGGCACTGGCCATTGCCGGGCGGGATCTGCATCAGCGTGTGGAGCAGGCCGCCAGCACTTCGCGGCTGGAAAAGCTGACCCCGCGTGAGCGGGAAGTGCTGGAACTGGCCATCGGCGGATTGCTCAACAAGCAGATCGCCACCGAGCTGGGCATCAGCGAAATCACCGTCAAGGTCCACAAGCGCCGCGTGATGGACAAGATGCAGACCAAGACCCTGGCCGATCTGGTGCGGGCGGCGGAGCGCTTGCAGATTCATTCTGCGCGGCAGCGGTGAGGCTGCCGGCCAGCTGACGGTATCCGCACGAGACGGACCATCAATGACCACCGCAAGAGCGCCCATCGTAGTCGAAGGCCTTCGAAACTGATCCGCTTTTGCGGTATTCCTGAACACATCCCTTCTTCCCATCAGTAAGCTGTGCGGCTCTGACAGCAGCCCGGGCGGCCTCCATCGCTACCCGCACAACCACGATGGGCAATCTCAAGAACATCATTGGCACCGGCGGTGAATACCTGTGCGGTATTGAACTCATGCGTCCGGTCATTCCATCAAGCGTGCGCGCGCCATGAAGACCCCTTTCTTCGTGGGCATCGTCGATCGCAGCACCGCACGCCGGGAGCGGATCCATGTAAAGGGGATAGATGCACGCCAATCGAAGGGGATCGCACGTCTTGCGCCACACCATGACCTTGCCGAAGACGCCGTCAAGATTGCCCTCTACAACGAAGTTTGCCGCTTCTGGTCGCTGCGCAACAATCCGCCACTGACACAGCTCATTTGAGGAGCAGCCCATGCCACGTTCCCGTCGTCAAGAAATCGCACACCAATTTGCCGAGGGCCTGGTTGCGCAAATGTTGCAGCGATCCGGTAGTGAATTCTTTCACGTGACGCCTTCCCGCCCGGGCGAACACATCGACCTTCTGGTGAGCCAGGGTGACGGCCTGTGCGGCATCGAAGTGCGGTATGCAGAGCGCAGCGAGGGTGTCGAGCAACTCTGGAACGAATGGAAAGACGCCGTTCGCGCATCCGGCAGGAAACGCCGCTCTGCGCTGGCAAGAACGATGAAGGCGATACGACGGGGGACGACGGCAAATCAAGTGGATCCTGATCTCCATCTGGTCGTGGTCACCGGCACGGGAGACAAAATATATACGGACCAGAGCATTGCGCCCTTGTTGACGCCGGATGACCGCACCCATATTTCCGTGCTGGGCGAGTAAGCCAGGCATGGCCTATCCCTGTCCCCTCACCCACCCCATCGGCCCCACCCCCATCACCTGCTTGAACACCCGGCTGAAGTGACTTTGGTCCGAGAACCCGCACTCCAGCGCAATGACCGACATGCTCTTGCCCTCCTCGCGCAGCAGCTGGCAAGCCAGGGCGATGCGCTGGCGCTGCAGCCAGGCGTGCGGCGGCAGGCCAAAGCTGAGCTTGAAGGCGCGCGAGAAATGCGCGCGCGACAAACCGCACTGCGCCGCCAGCTCGGCCAGCGTGAGGCGCTGTCCCAAATGCGCCAGCATGTAGTCCCGTACCCGCACCTGCTGCCATCCGGCCAGGCGGCCGCTGTTGCGCGCCAGCGGCTGGCCGCCATAGTGCCGGGCCAGATGCGTGTGCAGGGCCAGCGTCACGCTGTCCATGAACACCGTATCGCCATCATTGGCCGCCTCGCCCAGCATCGGCAACATCGCCTGCACCAGGTGCCAGATCACCGGGTCGCGCACCGCCTGGCGCTGCTGCAGCCCGCTGATGCGGCGTCCGCCCTCCTCGCTCCATTGCTCGATGGTGGCGCGCGGCAACTGCAGGCGTACGTTGTCGTAGTCCGACAGGTGCTGGCAGCGCCACTGCTCGCGCAGGTCGGTGATGGCCATTTCGCCGCTGCGGTGGCCGCCCGCATGCATCAGCTGCTGGCCGCGCCACAGCTTGTGATGGCGAAAATCCTGCAATTGCACGATCACCGAAAAAGCATCCTCGCCGGGAATGTCGATCACCGGCACCGCCCCGGACGAGACGCCCGTGACCTGCGACTGCGTGGTGCGCGTCAGGCTAAGGCCGTCCTGCAGGCGGAGAAGCTTGATGAAACGCCGGGGCAAGGGCTGGATCACGTGGAAAATCGATAAAAGTGAAAGAAAGAAAAACCACCCGCTCCAGTGGCGGCCAACAAGCCGACGCATCCGAAGCTGAGTGAAGGAAAACGCAAAAAAGGCAGAGCCGTCAAGCTCTGCCTTCCGCACCCTGCATCAAGAGGGAGCGCTCACATCGAGGTCCGCCCCGACTCAAACAGGAACCAGGCCCGCTGCTCGGCCTCGTCGATCCAGTTTTCCAGCAGGCTGGCGGTGGCGACGTCGCCGTGCTCATCGCACAGCTCGTGGGTCGCCATCATGAATCCGACCAGGCGCAAGTTGTCCTCGCGCAGTTCGGCCAGCATGTCGGAGGGTGTGACGAAGTCGGCATCGTTGTCGGCCAGCCGCTGCAGCTTGCCGACCTGCCCGGTGGACCGCAGCGTGGTCGCACCGATCTTGCGCACCCGCTCGGCCACCGCATCGGTGATGGCAAGGATCTGCTGGGACTGGTCGTCCAGCAGCAGGTGATAGTCGCGGAAATGCGGCCCCGACATGTGCCAGTGGAAATTCTTGGTCTTCAGGTACAGCGCGAAGATGTCCGCCAGCAACATGGTCAAGGCCCCGCCGATCTCCCGGCTGGCCTGTGCGGACAGCACGCCAGGCGTAGCCAGCGGTGCCAGGCGACGCTGTTCAAGCTGCTGGCGTTGGTTTGCGTCCAGGCTCATGGTGCTTACCCCTTCAGGAAGGCCAGCAGGTCTTCGTTGATCTGGTCCTTGTGGGTGGCGCACAGGGCGTGCGGTGCGCCGCCATAGATCTTCAGCTGCGCACCCGGCACCATCCCGGCCACCAGCTTGCCGGTGGTCTGGAAGGGGACGACCTGGTCGTCATCACCGTGGATCACCAGGGTCGGGAAATTGAATTTCTTGATGTCTTCACGGAAGTCGGTGCCGGAGAAGGCGCTCACGCAATCCAGCGTTCCCTTCAGCGAGGCCAGCATGGCGATGTTGAAGGTCTGCGAGAGCACGCCGGCGCTGACCGCATCGGCCTTGCCCGGACGGTTGGTGCCGAAGAAGACGGCGGCGAAGTCGCTGATGAATTGCGCGCGATCCTTGAGCAGGCCTTCCTTGATGCCGGCAAAGACCTCGGCCGGCACGCCCTGCGGGAAGTCCGGCGCCTGGCCGAAGATCGGCGTCACCGCACCCAGCAGCGCCGCCTTGGCCACGCGCTTGCTGCCGTGGCGGCCGATGTAGCGGGCCACGTCGCCGCCACCCATGGAGAAGCCGACCAGGGTCGCGCCCTGCAGGTCCAGCTTGTCCATCAGCTCGGCCAGGTCATCGGCGAAGGTGTCGTAGTCGTAACCGCTCCAGGGTTGGCTGGAACGGCCGAAACCACGGCGGTCATAGGCGATGACGCGGTAGCCGCGCTCGGCCAGGAAGTTCATCTGGTATTCCCACATGTCGCCGTCCAGCGGCCAGCCGTGGCCGAAGACGACCGGTTGGCCGCTGCCCCAGTCCTTGTAATAGATTTCAGTGCCGTCGCGGGTAGTGATGGTGCTCATGGTGTGACTCCTTGTGAGATGGTGTGGAGAGGCCGTGCAGGGAACAGCAACCGCCCTGCGCATGGCAGAGCGGCCTGACAACGTTGAATCTGCCAATGAAGCCTGAAGAGAGACCGCCGTGAATCGACTTGATTCCTACGGCTGAGCTGCAGCCTGGCCCAGCCGCCACTGGCCCGGACCGCACAGCGCGATGGCCGTGAAAATCACCAGCAGCAGCCAGCCGAACTGCCCTTCCGCGATGCTCCAGCCGGGATGCACCGCCAGCATGGCCACCAGCAGCACGCCGATGATGGGCAGGCAGGCCAGGCGGGTGAACAGGCCCAGCGCGATCAACACCGGACATAGCGCTTCGGCCAAAATGGCGGACCAGAGCGATACCGTCGGGCCGAGGCCGAAGGGATCCTCGATGACGGTCAGCTCATGCGCGTAATGCATGAGCTTGGGCAAGCCATGCACGTAGAACAGCATGAAGCTGCCGGCCACGCGCAGGAACAGCAAACCCAGATCCAGGGGCGGGACCGGCCAACCGGTCCGGCGAGCGGAATGATGCGCTTGCATGATCGGCCCCGCTCAGAACGCGAAGCAACTGCAACCCAACGCGCCCCAGAAACCGGCGAAGTGGGAAACCGGAACGCTGGACTTGCGCGCCACGTCATGGGAGTGACCATGCACGCCGCACGAACCCGCGCAGGCATGCGGCAGCGCGGTCTTCTTCTGGCGCGCGGCATCGCTGCTGGCGACGGCGCGATAGTGTCCCGGCACCTTGGCCACCGGCGACCACTCGGGCAGCACCGGGATCTCGCCCGGGCCGTGCGCGGAGAACGGACCGGTGCCATAGACCACCTTGCCATCCACCACGGTCATGACCGATTCGATGGACTTGATGTCGTCTTCATGCACGCTGAAGAAATCCGCCGACAGCACGGCGAGGTCGGCCAGCTGGCCGGCCTGGATGCGACCCTTCTTGGCCTGCTCGCTGGAGAACCAGGCGCTGCCTGCTGTCCACAGTTCCAGTGCAGTTTCGCGAGGTAACCTGCCAGTTGACCGGTACAGTTGCGTGCCGCCAACAGTACGGCCGGAGACCAACCAGTACAGTGCAGTCCAGGGGTTGTAGCTGGCCACGCGGGTGGCGTCGGTGCCGGCCCCGACCGGCACGCCCATCTCCAGCATCTTGGCCACGGGTGGCGTGTGCTCGGCGGCATCGCTGCCGTAGCGATCGATGAAGTATTCGCCCTGGAAGGCCATGCGATGCTGGATGGCAATGCCGCCGCCCAGCGCCTTGACGCGCTCGATGTTGCGCTCGGTGATGGTCTCGGCGTGGTCGAACATCCAGTGCAGGCCGTCGAAGGGGATATCGCGGTTGACCTTCTCGAACACGTCCAGCATGCGCGAGATCGATTCGTCATAGGTGGCATGCAGGCGGAACGGCCAGCGGTTGGACACGAGGTGGCGCACCACCCGTTCCAGCTCCTCTTCCATGCCGTCGGCCAGGTCGGGACGCGGCTCGAGGAAATCCTCGAAGTCGGCCGCCGAGAACACCAGCATTTCACCGGCGCCGTTATGGCGCAGGAAGTCGTCCCCGTCACCGGGCTTGACCATACCGGTCCACTTCTGGAAATCGGCCAGTTCACTTCCCTTGCTCTGGGTGAACAGATTGTAGGCAATGCGGATGGTCAGTTGGCCGTCGGCCGCGAGCTTGTTGATGATCTGGTAGTCGTCCGGGTAGTTCTGGAAACCGCCGCCGGCATCGATGGCGCTGGTCACGCCCAGGCGGTTCAGCTCGCGCATGAACTGGCGGGTCGAATTGACCTGGTATTCCTGCGGCAGGGCCGGTCCCTTGGCCAGGGTGGCATACAGGATCATGGCATTGGGACGGGCGATCAGCATGCCGGTCGGATTGCCCGAGGCATCGCGCACGATCTCGCCGCCCGGCGGGTTGGGCGTGTCCTTGGTATAGCCCACTGCTTGCAGCGCGGCGCGATTGAGCAGCGCGCGGTCATACAGGTGCAGCACGAAGACCGGGGTATCGGGTGCGGCCGCGTTCAACTCTTCCAGCGTGGGCATGCGCTTCTCGGCGAACTGGAATTCGGTCCAGCCACCGACCACGCGCACCCATTGCGGATGCGGCGTGCGGGCCGCCTGGTCCTTCAACATGCGCAGTGCATCGGCCAGCGACGGCACGCCTTCCCAGCGCAGTTCCAGGTTGTAGTTCAGGCCGCCACGGATGAGGTGCAGGTGCGAGTCGTTCAGGCCGGGGATGACGGTGCGGCCGCCCAGGTCGATGACCTGGGTGCTGGCCTGCTTGAGACGCATCACGTCGGCGGCGCTGCCGACTTCGATGAATTTTCCGCCGCCGATGGCAACGGCGTCGGCGATGGGGTTTTGCTTGTCGACGGTGTGGATCTTGCCGTTCAACAAAATCAGGTCAGGGGTGACGCTGGCTGCGGTGGTCATGGAGGCTCCGGGCATGGGCTGCAACGATGAAGAGGGCGGATTGCGCAGGGTGTGGCGTCGCGGGCGGCGAATCGTCCATCTCATGCGCTTGTGTTGGTGCTTTTGTTGGTGATGGCAGTGTGCAAAAACGCACTGCCAGCGTCTAGCTATACGAACAGATAATGGCAGCGCCCTGCCCGCTTGCCTATGATCGCCTCCGGCAGCCTCACTCCCCTGCCACGCCGCTGCGCACCGCCTCTCCCCGGCCAAGGCAGCGGCTGCCGTCTCCCTGTTCACTCCACCTACGGAACCATCATGACCACCAACACCAAACTCGACGTCCTGACCCCGACCAACTGCCAGCTCATCATCATCGACCACCAGCCGCAGATGGCCTTCGGCGTGCAGTCGATGGACCGCCAGGCACTGAAGAACAACGTCGTCGCCCTGGCCAAGTCGGCCAAGGTCTTCAACATCCCTACCGTCATCACCACCGTGGAAACCCAGGGCTTCTCCGGCTACACCTATCCGGAACTGCTGTCGGTCTTCCCCGAGCACGACATCCTGGAACGTACCTCCATGAACTCCTGGGATGACCAGAAGGTGCGCGACGCCCTCAAGGCCAACGGCAAGAAGAAAGTGGTCGTGGCCGGCCTGTGGACCGAAGTCTGCAACAACAGCTTCGCCCTGTGTGCCATGGCCGAAGGCGACTACGAGATCTACATGGTGGCCGACGCCTCCGGCGGCACCTCCAAGGAGGCCCACGACTACGCCATGCAGCGCATGATCCAGGCCGGCGTCATCCCCGTGACCTGGCAGCAGGTGATGCTGGAATGGCAGCGCGACTGGGCCCGCAAGGAAACCTACAGCGCCGTCATGGACATCGTGCGCGAACACTCGGGTGCCTACGGCATGGGCGTGGACTACGCCTACACCATGGTGCACAAGGCCGAGCAGCGCCCGCACGGCAACCAGAAGATCCTGGCACCGGTGCCGGCCAAGTAAGCCAGTCCGGTCACCGACGCCGCCGCGCTCCTGCCCTGCATCGGCGGGGCGCGGCGGCGTCCCATCTTCACGAGGAGCCGGGCCATGTCCGCTTATCTGATTTCCTTGGGGGCCGGCATCCTGATCGGTGTCTTCTACGCGCTCTTCAAGGTGCGCTCACCGGCACCACCGGGCATTGCCCTCATCGGCCTCTTGGGCATGGTGCTGGCCGAGCGCCTGGTCAACGGCCTGGCCCCCCTGCTGGGCCACTGATCCCGGAGTACGCATGAAACCTTACCTGATCTCCCTCCTGATGGGCCTGCTGGCCGGCCTGATCTACGCGGCCCTGCACGTGCAGTCACCGGCACCGCCCATCATCGCCCTGCTCGGCTTGCTGGGCATGCTCATCGGCGAACAGCTGGTGCCCATCGTGCGCCGCAAGCTGGCCGGCGAGCCGCTGAGCGCAGCGTGGTTCCACCGCGAATGCATGCCCAAGATCACCGGCACACCGCCGCCGGACGCCAAGTGAGCCACCGGGCAGACGATGATGAGCGAAGGGGAGACAACGCCACCATCACACCGCCCCATCGCGGTGATCGATGACGATCTCGGGGTCCGCGCGGCCCTGTGCAACCTGCTGGATTCCGCCGGGCATCGCCATTGCAGTTTCGATGGCGGCGAGGATTTCCTCACCAGCACCTGCCTGCCGGTAGCCGCCTGCGCCATCGTGGACCTGAACCTGCCGGGAATGAGCGGCTTCGAACTGGCCGAGCAGCTGCGCAGCCTGCGGCCGGACCTGCCGGTGCTGTTCATCTCGGCGCAGGTCACGCCGCTGCAGCGCCAGCGCGCCACGGCCATGGGCATGGCGCTGCTGGTCAAACCGGTCGACGCCGATACCCTGCTGGTGCTGCTGACGTCCACCCTGCTCTACGGCCCGCCCTGAACCGCGCGCGTCGGCAATGCGGCACAATGCGGCCTTGACCTCATCATCCTTGCCTGGAGATCCCCTTGCCGTCCGACCCGCGCCCTGCCGACGACGATGCCCTGCTGCACGCCCTGCGCGAATTGTCGGCGCTGCTCGACCCGGTTCTGCTCAAGCCGGCGCTCACCCGCGCGCTCTGCCAACTGGCCGGTGCACGGCGCTGCCTGCTGGTGCGGCATGAGGCCGGCCTGACCCTGATCGAGGCCGAGGCCCGGCGCGATGGCATGGATGTCTGCAACAGCCAGGATCACTGCATCGCCGGGCCGGACGATCTGCACACGGCCGCGCTCACCCTGCGCCTGAGCCATCGTGGCCAGGCGCGTGGCGAACTGCTGCTGTATTACGACGCGCCACCCGCTGCGGCCCTGACGCGCCGCGCCCATCACCTCGCCGCCCACGCCGCCGTGGCCCTGGCCAATGCCGCCGACCATGCGCAGGCCTTGCTGGAAAAGGAACAACTGCTGTGCGCCGAGCGCGAACTGCGCACCAGCCAGGAACTGCTCAAGCAGGGCGAACGCTTCAACCACGCCGGCAGCATGCGCTACCTGGTACGCGAAGACCTGATGTTCTGCTCCGATGAACTGTGCCGCATCTACGGCCTGCCGGCGGGCCGCAACTGCATCACCTATGACGAGTTCGCGTCCATCATGCATCCCGATGACCGGCAGGAAGTGATCGAGACCGTCAATGCGGCCGTCGCCATGGGCGGCACCATCCGCGTGGAGCACCGCATCTGCCGCCAGGACACGGGCGAGGTGCGCTATCTCTCCGGCATCGGCAAGCCGGTATGGGTGGATGGCACCTTCACCGAATACGTGGGGACGGCCACCGACATCACCGTGCGGCGGCAGGCGGAATACGCCATCCGCGCGGCTCAGGTGGACATGGAGCGCGTCTCGCGCGCCAACACCGTGGGCCAGCTGACCGCGTCCATCGCCCATGAAATCAACCAGCCGCTGATGTCCATCGTCTCCAACGCCGGGGCCAGCCTGCGCTGGCTGAACCGGCCCGTACCCGAACTGGAACATGCGCGCGCCGGCCTGCGCGACATCATCAGCGAAGGCCAGCGCGCCGGCGGCATCATCAGCAGCCTGCAGAACCTGACCCGCAATCGCGCGCCGCAATTCGAGCGCCTCGACCTGGCTGCGCTGATCCGCCATACGCTGACCCTGTCACGCAGCGAGCTGGATCAACGCGAAGTGCATCTTTCGCTGTCCCTGCCGCCTGCCGAGGTCCATGTACTGGGGGATACGGTGCAGTTGCAGCAGGTGCTGCTGAACCTGGTGGTCAATGCCATCGATGCCATGGCAGCCGTGCCGGAAAATGCACGCACGCTCAACATTGGCGTGAGCTGCTGCAATGAACAGCGCGTGAAGGTAGAGATACAGGATAGCGGCGAGGGCATCGCGGCCGACGCCATGCCACACATCTTCGATGCCTTCTATACCACCAAGGAAAACGGCATGGGCATGGGGCTGGCGATCTGCCGTTCCATCATCGAAACCCATCGCGGCCGCCTGCGCGTGGAGGCGGCGCAGCCGCAAGGGACGGTGTTCAGCTTCGACCTGCCGCGCGTGCCGTGAGCCGCGGGACCCTCAGCCCAACCGGCGGCGCCATGCGCCCGGGCTGCTGCCCACGATCTGCGAGAACACGCGGCTGAAATGGCTCTGGTCGTAGAAGTCGCAGGCCACCGCGATCTCGGCCAGCGACAGGCTGGTGTGGCGCAGATATTCGCGCGCCATGTCGACCCGCTGCAGCAGCAGCCACTGGTGCGGCGTGTGGCCGGTACTGGCCTTGAAGGCGCGCAGGAAGTAGCTGGCCGACATGTTGCATTCGCGCGCGATCTCGGGAATGGAAACCTGCTCGCGGTTTTTCTGCAGCAGCATCTGCTTGGCCCGCTCCTCGTGCAGGCGCGACAGCCGCACATGGCGCGGCGCAGGCAGGCTGGCCCCGCCATAGCGTTGCAGCAGATGGGTGCCCATGGCCAGGCCGAGCTGGTCGACGAACAGGTAATTGTCGGCATCGGGCTGGGCCAGTGCCGGGGCCAGTGCAGCGGCCAGATGGGCCAGCACCGGATCATCGTGGCCGGTGACGGTGGCCAGCCCGCTGGCCTTGCGGCCGCGCAGATCCTCGTTGACCGTGGCAAACCATGACAGCGGCAACTCCACCAGCAGGAAGTCGAAGGGCGTCTGCAAGTCGGCCCGGTAGTCTTCGGAAAAATCGCGGATGTAGACGGCACCGCGTCCGAACTCGAACTGCGCGCCCTGGCGGCCACGGAAAATGCTGCGGCGGTGCTGCGACGCCATCGAGATGCCGACCAGGAAACCGCGATCGGAGGCCGGCGTGTAGACCTGCGACACCTCACTGCCCTCGACCCGCTTGCGATAGAAGCTGAACTGACTGCCCTGCAGCTCCTGGCTCTGCTTCAGCGCAGTGGACGAGCAGCCGAGAGAGTCGCTGCGTGCGGGAGCGGTGGCAAGCGGGACCTGGGCAGTCATGGGCGACCTCGTGGAAAACTGGAATGCAGGAGGGCATGCGACAACCCTGTTCCGGGATTCTACAGGGCCGCGCATTCCCGTGTGAGGAATCAACAGCTCGCTTGCCCGCGATTACTGTTGCTTGCGGGCAGCCTCCTGCAGCATGGCCTCGCCCAGTTGCACATGGCCGCGCTCGGCCAGCGTTCTGCCTGCGCCTTCGATATCCCGCACGTCCTTGTTCTGGCTGAGCTTGCGCTTGCCTTCCAGGCGCGTGATCTCGATTTCGATGCCGACGATGGCCTTGAGCAAGGTATCGGTGTAGTCGGCAGGCGCATCGGACATCTTCCACGGCTTGGCCTCGCCGGCCTCGTGAGTACGGGTCAGGCGCGCCACCACGCCGCGCAGGTAGCGCTCGTCATCGCGGATGGTCACGCGGCCATGGGCATGCGCCACGCTGTAATTCCAGGTCGGCACCTGGCGATGCGCCTCATGCTTGCTGGGATACCAGCTCGGCGAGATGTAGGCATCACCCGCCGAAAACACCACCAGCACCTGATCGCCATCGGCCAGCTCGCGCCACAGCGGATTGGCGCGCGCCACGTGAAGATGCAGCGTGCCCAAGGCCCCTTGGGCAGGGTCGAGATGGCAAGGAAGATGGTTGGCATCCAGCCCGCTGGCCGTGTGCGAGACCAGCACGCCGAAAGGATGGGCGGTGATGAGCTGGTGCAGGCTGGCGGTGTCCTGATCGGCGAAATGGGCGGGGATGTACATGAGCGTCCTGGCGGAGGGATGGAATGCCTCATTGTAAGGCAGGGTCCGCCAGGATGGCCGCTGTCCAGCCCGCTCAGCGCGCTTCTGCGGTCTGCGGGCTGACCGGCATGGCCGAGCTGGGCAGGCCGAAGACACGGTCAAAGCCGAGGTTGAACAGATAGGTGTAGATCATGAAGAACACGATCAGCCCGAAGTCCAGTACCAGCGCTTCCCACAGGCTGATGCCCAGCCACCAGGCGAACAGCGGCACCAGCATCACCACCAGCCCGCCTTCAAAACCGAGGGCGTGCGCAGCACGGCGCGCAAAGTTGCGGCCACGGCGCGGCTGGCGCGCCTCCCAGCGTTCGAACAAACCGTTGAAGATGAAATTCCATACGAAGGCAATGGTCGACGAGGCCACGGCGGCCGCCGATGCATGGCCACTGTCATGGCCCGCGAAGACGCTCAGCCCGACCGTGGTGAAAATGATGGCCAGCCCCTCGAAGAGGCAGGCATAGACCAGCTTGCGTTTGAATCCCTGCATGATGTGCTCCTGAAGACGGCAGCGCGCCAGTCCTCTGGCCGCGCGATGGAAAGCATTCTATGATGAAGTTTTTGATGAATGAAGTCGGCTTCTTTCAGTTTTTCTGACAGGTCGGCACTGCCATACACACAAGGAACAGACGATGGCTTTCTCCAGTGACAACGTCAGGGTCTTCCTGGCCGTGCTCGACAGTGGTTCATTCTCGGCGGCGGCGCGCCAGCTGGGACGCGTACCTTCCTCGGTCAGCATGACCATCAGCCAGCTGGAAGCGGAGCTCGACCTGGTGCTGTTCGACCGTACCGCGCGCGATGCCCGACCGACCGAACTGGCGCGCGCGCTGGAACCGGATGCACGCCTGCTGGCCAGCACCCTGCGCCAGCTCGACGCCCACGCGCTGGCCATGCATCAGGGACTGGAGCGCAAGCTGACGCTGGCGGTGGCCCCGGAACTGCTGTCGGTGCCCTGGGCCAAGCCGCTGGCGGTGCTGGCGGAAGAATTTCCCTCACTGGAGGTGGAAGTGCTGTCCTCGCCGCAGGCCGACGCGATGCGCATGCTTTATGACAATACGGCACAGCTGGCGCTGGTCTTCGAGCGCCATGCCGGCAATGACCGCGAAGCCTTCCAGGAATTCAGCAGCGAGATGATGGTGGCGGTGATCGCACCCGAGCATCCGGCGCGGCTGCGCAAGAAACGCAAGCTGCGTTATGAGGACCTGTACGACATCCGCCAGATCGCCGTGGCCAGCCGCGATGCCAGCATCTCGGACCCGCGCTTCTTCCTCGCACGCCACCTCTGGCGCACCGACAATCACCTGGCCACGCTGTCGCTGGTGCGCGAGGGACTGGGCTGGGCCTATCTTCCGCACAGCCTGGTGCAGACACAGATCGAGGCCGGTACGCTGGTGGTCATCGATTTCGACAACATCAGCAACCAGCAGCGCATGTGGGTGGATGTGGTGTGGAACAAGGACCAGCCGCTGGGCCTGGGAGCGCAGCGTTTCATTGCCCTGATGCGCGAAATGGCACCGAGCCGGCGCAAGCGCGCGCAGAAATGAATGGGAGCCATCAGAAACCGTTAGAACTGAGCGGCCCCGTCAGGGCCGACACAAAGGTGCTGCGCAGACAAAATCATCTTCACGCTGCACAGCGTCTTCGATACGCGGCGGGGCCGCTACTCAGTCCGAACGGTTGGTTTTTGCACGATGAACACCGATTGAAAACCAATTAAAAACCGATTGAAAATCGATTGAACACTGATCAATTTTTCTAAGTTTTTCAGAAGAGCCACCTTAGAGAAAAAATTCAGAAAACTTAGTTTTCAAGGAATGATTTTGGTCTTTCCCTTGGCCACCAGCAACTGCACCAGTAGCTGGTCACGCTCGGCGGCAATGCCGGCAGAAGTCTTGCCGCTCATCTGCTCTTCTACCCCCGCGCGAATCTGTGCCTTGAGCGCGTCGGTGATGGAAGGCGCTCCCAGATCGGCCCACCAGCTTTCGATGGGCGGCCCCAGGTGATCCAGCATGTGGCCGATGCCGCCCTCTCCGCCCGACATGTGCAGATTGAGATAAGGCCCCATCAAAGCCCAGCGCAGGCCGGGCCCGTAGGCGATGGCCGTATCGATGTCTTCGGTACTGGCCACGCCCTGTTCGACCAGGTGGAAGGCCTCGCGCCACAGGGCGGCCTGCAGGCGGTTGGCGATGTGGCCCTTGACCTCCTTGCGCACGTGGATGGCCTTCTTGCCGATGGCGGTGTAGAAGTCCAGCGCAGCCTGCACCGCCTCCGGTGCGGTCTGCGCACCGCCGATCACTTCCACCAGCGGGATCAGGTGCGGCGGGTTGAAGGGATGGCCCAGCACCACCCGGCCGGGATGGCGGCAGGCGGCCTGCACCTTGCTCATCAGCAGGCCCGAGGAACTGGAGGCCAGGACCACATGCGCCGGCAACGCGGCATCCATGCGCCGGAACAGATCGATCTTGAGGTCTTCGCGCTCGGGGCCGTTTTCCTGCACGAAGTCCGCGCCCTCGAGCGCCTCTTCCAGCGAGGCCGAGAAACGCAGGCGCTCAGGGGAGGCACCGGGCGCCAGCCCCAGCAACTCCAGGCTGGGCCAGTGACGCGCCACGGCGGCACGCAACTTCACTTCCGCCTCCGGCATCGGGTCGGTGGCCGAGACCTCCAGCCCCCGCGCCAGGAAATAGGCCGCCCAACTGGCCCCGATCACGCCGGTGCCCACCACCGCTACCCGGCGCACCTCCTGTTGACCGGCCCGAGCGCCGCTTGCTGATGCTTGCATCTGTGTCTCCTTTGTTGATGGGCTTCAATGAAGCCGGGTTCGTTATGAATATTCTTGATAAATCTCGATTTTATTCGAGGTTTTAGCACGAGATTTGCATGGGCATTCGGCTACGATTGGCATCAAAGCACATACACAAATTCCCGGATATGAATCGGGATCAACTCCGGGTCACGCCATGTTTCTCTATCTTCCTTTCCTGCTGGCCTTTCTCACCGTGTTGGGGATTGCACTCGGCTGGAAATCAATAAGCAACAAGCTATGGTTGGCAAGCACCATCGTCACCCTGTGGTGGTTCAGCCAAACCGCCCAGGGCCCCCTGGGTTTCCTCTTGTAATGGCACCGTCTCATGGACCGTTCCGTTGTCTTCACCCCACGCGAACCCGTGCTGCCGGGCGGGATTTTCCTCAATTGCCTGTGCCTGCTGGCCATCAGTGGCTACCTGGGCCTGCTGCTGTACCTCCAGTCGATGGCGCTGTTGCCTGGCACCCCGCTACGCCAGCTGCAGTACACCGGCATCATCCTCACCGGCATCGGCTTCCTGCGCAATCTGCGCTTCGGGATCAAGAGTGCGCATTATGGGGTAGCGCTGGTGGGCGCACTGCTGACCGGGCTGGTGGCCTTGCGCCAGATCTCGCTGGAAGCCCTGGCCGGGCAGACGCCCACGGGACCGCTGTTGCAAGGCATGCATTTCCATACCTGGATGGCCCTGTTTTCACTGACCGCAATCCTGACCATTGCAGCCCTGCTGGGTGTCAAGAGTGCCGAATACCCGGCGACGCTGCTGCTGCTGCAAAGCGCGGAAAAGGAAAATGAACCACGCCGCATCCCTTGGGGCAGGATAGGCGCAGGCACCATCTTCGTGCTGCTGGCCGGTGCGCATCTGGTGGCCAGCATGGGCGACTGCGGCCGGCTGGTCTGTGACGAGGGGCTGATCGATCTCCTGCAATTGCATTCGCCACCCCCGCTCAAGCCCTGAAAAAAAACGGCGCACGCCTGCCGTCAGCAGGGGTGCGCCGGTCAATGACGGCTCAAGACTATCGTGGCCCGCACGCCAACCACGCGTGCCGGGCCAGCGGACTACACGGACATCAGAAGCGGTGCTGCATGCCCAGGGTCATGCCGAACTGGCTGTTGGAGAAGCCGACGTCATCCCGCGACAGGCCCACCAGCTGGTTGTTCTTGGCCTTGGCATAGGCCGTGCTCAGGTACAGGTCGGTGCGCTTGGACATCGCGTACTTCAGACGCAGCGAGTACATGATGGGATCAGCATCGTTGGCCACGTTCTTGATGTTCTGGTAGTAGATCGCACCGATCACGCTCATGGCCGGCGTGAACTTGTAGGTCACGCCGCCCCAGATGAAGTCGCTGCGTTGGTCGGCAGCGCCGCTGGCCAGGGTCTTCTTGTAGTAGCGGTAGCCGAGGTTGAACTTCCAGGCATCCGACAGCTGGTAGCCGGCGGCCAGGTGGGCGCTGGTGGCGCGGTCATACGGGGCGTTGGTGGTGCTCACGCTGTTGTTGCGGTCATAGGTCGCGGCCACGCTGAACGGACCCGAACCCCAGCCCAGGCCGACACCGTACTTGGCACCGTTGCTGGTCTCGCCGGCCACTTCGCCGAAGCCGTACATGGCACCGACCTTCACGCCCGCGAACTCGCCCTGGTACTTGACCAGATTGGACACGCCGGTCGGCATGCCGTCCTTGCGGCCACCGGTGGCACCGGCCGAGGTCACCCAGGAATAGTTGGCCGAGTAGCCCATCGGGTCGAACGGCAGGATGAAGTCATAGGTGGTGGAGAAGGAACGGCCCACCACCACGCGGCCGAAGCCGCCTTCCAGGCCGACGTTGGACTGGCGGTTGAAGAGCTGGTTGGAATCGCCGTCGAAGGCGCCGTTATCCAGCTTGAAGCCGTTTTCCAGCTGGAAGATGGCTTTCAGGCCACCGCCCAGGTCTTCGGTACCACGGAAGCCGATGCGCGAGGTGTTCATGGTGCCCGAACTGAGGCGCACCAGGCTGTTGCCGGCAGCATTGGCATTGGTGACATATTCCACGCCCGAATCGATCAGGCCGTAGACGGTGACGGAAGTTTGCGCCTGCACGGAAGTCGTGGCGAACGCGGCGAATGCGGCCAGCATGCTGGCGGCGAGGTGATTCCTTTGCACTGAGGTCTCCTTGGTTGAAAGCGTTGGATGGCGTCGGCACGGCCGTGCCGTGCGACGTCTTCTGTTCATGCACCCGGGGGCTCCTGATGGCTTTTCCGGGTGAGCGAGGGGATGGCGGATAGCCTTGCTCGCTGGTTTTCATCGATACGATGAACCGTCAAAAAACTAAGTTTTTCCGAACGAGAAACTTAGATATCCCGTTCGGCTGCCTTAGTTTTTCAGAATGCCCACAAGGCCTGTTCCGGCAGCGACAGCCAGTATTCGCCCTGGTCCAGGCGCTGCGGTGCGTAGGCGCGCAGGCCGACCGAACCGGCCGGTCCGCCCTCGACCTTGAACAGGCATTCCCAGCGGTCGCCCAGGTACATGCAGGTCGAGAGCGGCAGGCGAATCGCATTGCCGGTCTGCTCACCCGCGATGCGCACCTGCTCGACCCGGATGATGCCGGTGAGCTGCTCGCCGGGCTTGGCATCCTCGCGTCCGCGCAGGGTCGCCACCGCCGTGCCGCCATCCAGCTTGACGGTCACGCGGTCGCCCTCGCGGCTGACCACCTCGGCGGCCAGCTTGTTGTTGCTGCCCATGAATTCGGCGGTGAACAGGGTATTGGGGGTCTGGTACATGCTCTGCGGCGTGCCCTGCTGTTCGATGCGGCCATTGTTGAGCAGCAGGATGCGGTCGGAGATGGCCATGGCCTCGCCCTGGTCGTGGGTCACCATCAGCGCCGACAGGCCCAGGCGCACGATCAGTTCGCGCAGGAAGGCGCGTGCTTCCTCGCGCAGCTTGGCGTCGAGGTTGGAGAGCGGCTCGTCCAGCAGGATCACCTGCGGGTTGTAGACCAGCGCACGGGCGATGGCCACGCGCTGCTGCTGGCCGCCGGAGAGCTGGTGCGGATAGCGTTCGCCCAGGTGGCCCAGGCCCAGCTGCGACAGCACTTCCTTGACGCGCTTGGCGATCTCGGCCGAGGGCGTCTTGCGCAGCTTGAGGCCATAGGCGACGTTGTCGGCCACGGTCTTGTGCGGCCACAGCGCATAGGACTGGAACACCAGGCCCAGGTTGCGTTCTTCGGCCGGCATCTCGAAGTTGCGTGCGCCATCAAACACGCGGCGGGTACCGATGTCGATGGTGCCGGCCTTGGGCGATTCCAGCCCGGCCACGGCGCGCAGCAGCGTGGTCTTGCCGCTGCCGGAGGGACCCAGCAGCGCCACCACTTCACCGCGCTGCAGTTGCATGGAAACACCCTTCAGGATGGGGTTGGCGGAGGCGCCGGTGCCATAGTCCAGGTGCAGGTCGTTGACGGAAAGTTCGGTCATGATGATTCCTCAGAATGCTCTTGCTGTATCGGGAGGCCGGCACCCCGGGTACCGGCCGTGCTTTCGGTGCAGGTCAGTCGTGCAGCTTGACGCCGAAGCGCAGCGCAATGCCCAGGCCCACGGCCACCAGCGTGATGTTGATGAAGGACAGCGCTGCCACCAGTTCCACCGCGCCGGCGGCCCACATGGAGACGATCATCGAGCCGATCACCTCGGTACCGGGCGAGAGCAGGTAGACACCGGTGGAGTACTCGCGCTCGAAGATCAGGAACACCATCAGCCAGGCGCCCACCAGGCCGTAGCGCACCAGCGGAATGGTGACGTCACGCGTGACGCGGGAGCGCGAGGCACCGACCGCGCGGGCGGCTTCTTCCAGTTCCGGGCCGACTTGCAGCAGGGCGGTGTTGATCAGGCGCAGGCCGTAGGCCATCCACACCACCGAGTACGCCAGCCAGACCGAGAAGATGGTCGAACGCAGGCCGCGCAGGGCGGGAATGAAGCTGTCCACCAGCCACAGGGCGATGGGGTTGTCGATGCCCTTGAGGGCCGAGTCCAGCAGCGAGGGCACGAACAGGAACACCCACAGGAAGGACAGGCCGGCCAGCAGGCCCGGCACCGCACGCGGCACCAGCACGCTGTAGTCGAGGAAGCGGGTTACGCCGTCCTGCTTGCGGTGCATGGCCAGGGCGATGGCGGTGTAGCAGGCCACGGCCAGGGCACCGCCGATCACGCCGATCAGCACCGTGTTGATGATGCCGCGCACCAGTGAGGGTTGATCCCACACGTTGAGCAGGTTCTCGAAGGTCAGCACGTCCAGCAGGTTGACGCCATCGCCCCAGTGCGAAACGAAGGTGCGCAGGCCGATGCCCGAGAGCGGGATGATGACCGTGAACAGCAGCCAGCCGGCGATCAGAGTGAACGCCACCCAGCGCCACTTGCCCAGCGGCAGCGCCTTCTGGCGCGCGCCCTTGCCCTTGATGGCAACGAACTTGTTGGCCGAACGCAGCAGCCAGCGCTGCAGCATCACCAGCGGCATGGTCACTGCCACCAGGCACACGGCCACCGCTGCCATCAGGTGATACGACGGCGTGCCCAGCTTGTTGGTGAGCTTGTAGAGATAGGTCGGCAGCACCAGGTGGCCTTCCGGATCGCCCAGCACCAGCACCAGGCCGAACACTTCAAAGCCGAGGAAGAAGACCAGCACGCCGGAGTAGGCCAGTGCCGGGGTAATCATCGGCAGCGAGACGTTGAGCGCGACCTGCAGCGGCGAGGCACCGGCCACGCGGGCTGCTTCTTCCACATCCGAACCCAGGCTGCGCAGGGCGGCCGAGGCATACAGGTAGACGTGCGGCACGTGGGTCAGGCCGGCGATGATGACGATGCTGGTGAAGGAATAGATGTTCCAGGGATCGCCCTCGAAACCGAACACCGACAGCAGGTTCTTGACCCACACCGTGTAGAAGCCGACCGGTCCCATCGAGACCACGTAGCCGAAGCCGATCACCATGGGCGAGACGAAGATCGGCACCATCAGGGCGGGAGCGATGAAGCTGCGGCCCGGCAGGTCGGTACGCACCATCAGGAAGGCCAGCATGCCGCCCAGCGGCACGGCGATCAGGGCCAGGCCGGTGGCCAGCGTGAGGCCATTGACGAAGGCCTGGCGGAAGTCCGGGTCATCGAAGATGAAGCGGTAGGAATCGAAGGTCAGCGTCTTGACCGGCGCGAAGAACGGGGCCGACAGGAAGCTTTGATAGAAGATCAGCAGCAGCGGCACGAAGATGGCCAGGGCTGCCAGCAGCACGACCAGGCCGCGCGGCCAGTTCAGCCGGAAACGGCGGGTCGGCAGGGCTGGCTCGCTGCGCGGTAGCGTTGTGGTGGTTTGCATGGTGCGCCTCATGAGTGGGCAGATGGATCAGGACAGGCAGGGAAGCGGCCAGGGCCGCGCTCCGGAACAACGATGTTGCAAGGTGCTGACTTGCACCCCGTTCGGACTGGGCAGACCCGCAGGGAAAAATCGAAGGCGTGACGCCCTTGGCACTGCGGACTCCCCGGTCCGTAACAGGAATGATTTAAAAAATTTACTTCTTGGTGGCTTCCTTCCACTGCTTCAGGAAGTCCAGGCGCTTCTTCTGATCCAGGTATTCCAGCAGTTCGGTGGAGACCGGCATGGGCTTGAGCGACGTCCCCAGCTGCTTGGTCAGTTCGGCCGAGGTGGTGGCACCGGTGACGTCGCCACGGATGGCGAACAGCTGCGCATCATTGGCGATGATGGTCTGGCCGCGCTTGGAGAGGATGTAGTCCACCCACAGCTTGGCGGCATTGAGGTTCTTGCCGGCCTTGTTGATGAAGATCACGCGCGAGAGCACCAGGTTGTAATCCTTGGTGAAGGCCACGCCGATGGACGGGTCCTTCTTGGCGCGCACCAGGGCGTAGGGGCCGAGGATGTTGTAGCCGATCAGGTTTTCACCCGAGGAGATGCGCTCGAGCATGGTGCCGGTCGAGGATTGCACGCGCGCAGCCACGCCGCCCATGGCCTTGGCGAAGTCCCAGAAATGCGGGTTGTGCTTCAGGTCATAGGTCATCAGGCTGAAACCGACGCCGGACTTCTCGATGTCGTAGGTGGTGACCTTGTTCTTGAATTTTTCCTGCTTGCTGACCAGCAGCTTGGTGAACTCGTCGTGGGTGGTCGGCACTTCGGCCTCGGTCACCAGGCGCTTGTTGTAGACGATGGCAGCCGGCTCGAAGGTGGTGCCGTAGGCAGTGTCCTTCCAGTTGGCCCAGGCCGGCACGGCGGCGGCTTCCGGTGACTTGTAGGCCACGGCATAGCCTTCGGAGGCCAGCTTGACCTGCAGGTCCATGGAAGAGGACCACATCACGTCAGCCGTGGCGCCACCGGCGGCCGCTTCGGAGATGAAGCGGTTGTAGGCTTCGGTGGAGTTCATGTCGTTGTACTCGACCTTCACGCCCGGATAGAGCGCACCGAAATCCTTGATCAGCGCTTCGGCCGCCTTGGAATCGGTGGTGCTGTAGATCACGACCTTGCCTTCCTTCTTGGCGCCGTCGATGACCTTGGCGTAATCGGCGGGATAGCCGGCGGGGGTGTCGGCATGGGCCACACCGCTGAAAGTGACGGGCAAAGCGAGGGCCAGGCCGAGCGCAATGCTCAGGCGACGTTTGTGCAACATGGATTCTCCTTGATGATGAAACGGACCTTGCGCCGGCCCGGCTGCAGAGCACGCCTGACGGCGTGTGCAACCTGGCTGATCAGCGCACCAGGCCCAACTCCTGGGACTGCCTGCGATAACGCGCAACGGTCTGCGCGATGTAATCCGAGAGCGGCTTGCCGGTCATGGCAAAGGGTTGCAAGCCACCGATACTGCGCTGGCGATCGAATTCGGGATCGGCCAGTACCCGGTCGAAATACCGGACCCAGCGCCGGTAGTCCGCCTCCGGCGCATGCGGGCTCATGTAGAAGCCGCGAATGATCGGCCACACCACCTCGTAACCCTGTTCGCGTGCGGTCGGTATTGCCTGCAGCGGGCCCGGCAGCCGTTGCTCGGACAGCACCGCCAGGATGCGCACCTTGCCGTCGGCCATGAAGTAGGCCGCTTCCGAGGTGTCGCCCGAAATCACCTGCACGTGCCCGGCCTGCAAGGCGGCAAACGAATCACCGCCGCCTTCCAGCGCCACGAAGCGGAACTGCCTCGGCGTAAAACCGGCTTGCTGTGCCAGCAGCGCCATCTTCAGCCAGTCCTGGCTGCCCACGGTCCCGGACAAACCCACGGTCACCGCCGACGGATCCTTGCGGATCGCTTCCAGCAACTGCTTCAGGTTGCGCCACGGCGCATCGCTACGTACCGCGATCATGCCGTGATCGATGCCGATCCCGGCCACCCAGCGCACGTCGCCTACATCGGCGGGGCCATACTTGCCTTGCGCCAGGCTCAGCAGCGAGCCCCCCGAAAACGCCACCAGCGTCTCCGGCCCACCGCGCCGCTGCGAGACCACCGAACTCCAGGCCACCGCCCCGATGCCGCCGGGCAAATACGCCACCTTGAAGTCCTGCTTGCCGCCCTCTTCCTGCATGGCCCGGCGCAACAGCTTGCACGAGGCGTCCATGCCGCCGCCCGGCTTGGCCGGGACGATGCACTCGGCCGCCAGCGCGCACGGCATCGCACAGGCCAGCAGACAGGCGGCCAGCAAGCGAACACAGTGGTGCCAACGATGCGAGCGGTCCGCCTTCATGGCGGTCAGCAGCAGAAACGGGAGGCGGGAAGAACGGTACGGACGGGTCCGGACCCAAGGGTGGTCATGATGTGTCTCCGGCTTGGATTTTTTGATATGGGCGCATCGTACAAGAAAAGCCTTTCAGCCGGCTTTCAGCGAAGCTGTCAGTGTGGGATCGATGCTACGCAGTTTCCACAATGGCCGGATGAGGACGTTTCAAAGGCGGCGGCCCATCTGTTAGCATCCGCGCTGGAGACAAGCCGTACCGCAACGTACAAGTAAAAGTAAAAGGGCCGCCGCATGCGCATCCTGCTGGTCGAAGACCATATCGAACTTTCCCGCTGGCTGTCCAAGGCCCTGCGCGACGCCCACCTGACGGTGGAGTGCGCGCACAACGGTGCCGACGCCGACAGCCTGCTGCTCACGCAAGACTATGCGCTGGTGATCCTCGACCTGACCCTGCCGCGCATGGACGGACTGGAAGTCCTCAAACGCATGCGTGCGCGCGGCAGCCGCACGCCGGTGCTGATCCTGACCGCACGCGGCGGCCTGGCTGACCGCGTCAGCGGCCTCAACCTGGGGGCCGATGACTATCTGGCCAAACCCTTCGAACTGGAAGAACTGGAAGCGCGCGTGAAGGCCCTGCTGCGCCGCTCGCAGAGCCAGGAAGCGGTGACCGTGGCCTGTGGTGCGCTGTGCTTCGATACAGTATCGCGCACCTTCACCTATCACGGCGAACTGCTGGCGCTGACCCCGCGCGAACACGCGGTGCTGGAAGTGCTGATCATGCGCCAGGGCCATACGGTCCCCAAGGACAAATTGTTCCAGCAGGTCTTTTCGCTGGATGACAATGCCAGCGTGGACGCCATCGAGATCTACATCCACCGCCTGCGCAAGAAGCTGGAACACGAGGGTGCCGGCCGCGTCGGCATCACCACCCTGCGCGGCCTGGGCTACCTGCTGCAGGCCGCGTAATGGCGCAGGCCACCCGCCGACTGGGCAACCTGCGCAGCCAGCTGGTGCGCTGGCTGCTGATTCCGCTGACGCTGCTGGTGGCGCTGGACGCGGTCTCGGTCTACTACAACGCGCTCGAAGTGGCCGACCTGGCCTATGACCGTTCGCTGCTGGCCTCCACCCGTGCGCTGGCCGAGCGGGTCTCCATCGTCAATGGCCATGTCACGGCCGACGTGCCCTACGTGGCGCTGGACAGCTTCGAGACCGATACCCTGGGCCGCATCTACTACAAGGTCACGGGCCTGAAAGGGGAACTGGTGTCCGGCTACGAAGACTTGCCGCCGGTCCCTGCCAACGTCAAACGCTCGGAAGTCTATCCGGCCCTGGTGCGCTTCTACCAGGCCGACTATCACAACCAGCCCATCCGCATCGCCGCGCTGCTGCAGCCGGTGTATGACGACAGCATGCGCGGCATCGCCCTGATCCAGGTCGGCGAAACCATGGAGGGCCGCAACGGCATGACGCGCAAGATCCTGTTCGACACGCTGTGGCGCCAGGGCACGCTGGTGACCGTGGCGGCGCTGCTGGTGTGGTTTGCGGTGCGCTTCGTGCTGCGCCCGGTGATGCAGCTCAAGGGCGAGGTGGAGTCGCGTGCGCCGACCGACCTGTCCGGTTTTGATCCGGCACTGGTGCACAAGGAAATGCGCCCGCTGGTGCAGGCCATGAATGGCTACATGGGCCGGTTGCAGGCCCTCATCAGTGCGCAGCGGCGCTTCATCGCCGATGCCTCGCACCAGTTGCGTACGCCGCTGACGGTATTGAAGACCCAATCCGAACTGACCCTGCGCGAACTGCGCCGCACGCGGCTCGACCCGGCCGAGCTGCGCGAGCTGGTGGAGGGCATGGCCCGCACCACCGATTCCGCCGTACATCTGGCCAATCGCCTGCTGACCCTGGCGCGCGCCGAACATGGCGCGGCCGAGGGCGGCACCATGCGCGTCTCGCTCACCGATGCCGCACGGCAGGTCGCGCTGGAGTTGTCGCAGCAGGCGGTGGCGCGGCGTATCGGGCTGGCCTTCGAGGAAGAGGGCGACGTCGGCATCGAAGCCAATGCCCTGCTGCTGCATGAACTGATGGTGAACCTGCTGGACAATGCGATCCGCTATACGCCCGTCGGCGGCCAGGTCACCTTGCGCGTGCGCGCCATGCGCCGTCCGGGGCAGCCGACTGCGGCCCTGCTGGAGGTGGAAGACAACGGCCCCGGCATCGCCGAGGCCGAGCGCGCAAAAGTGTTCGAACCCTTCTATCGCGCCGGGGCCACCCAGCACGTCAACCCGGGGGGTACCGGGCTGGGGCTGGCCATCGTGCGCGAGATCGCCGCCATGCACAGGGCCAGCGTCACGCTGGATGCCCCGGCGCAAGGCAGCGGGCTGGTGGTGCGCATCGCCTTTCCGGGCGTGGTCGAGCTGCGCGCCTGATCACCAGAGTTAGTTCAGAATTGTTCCCAATCCCCGTCACCGGCCGGCGGCGCCTTGCTGCTGGCCTTGGCAATGGCGGCGTTGGCGGCCGTCTTGGCCGGCAGGGCGGGGACCACGACGGCTGGCGCGGGCGGTGCGGCGGCGGGCTTCTGTGCCGCTGGCTTGGGAGCAGCTGGCTTGCTGGCCACCGGCTTGGCGTAGGCGGTCGCAGCCCCGATCGCCGCATGCTGGCTATCCAGCCGGAAGATGCTGACCGTCTCTGACAGCCGGTGCGATTGCTCCTGCAGGGATTGCGCAGCGGCCGCCGCTTCCTCGACCAGCGCGGCATTCTGCTGCGTGACTTCATCCATCTGCGCGATGGCGCGGTTGATCTGCTCGATGCCGACGCTCTGCTCGTTGCTGGCGGCCGAGATCTCGCCGACCACGTCGGTGACGCGCCTGACGCTGGCCACCACTTCGCTCATGGTGCTGCCGGCCTGCTCCACCAGGCGGCTGCCGTTGTCCACCCGCGTCACCGAATCATCGATGAGGGCCTTGATCTCCTTGGCGGCCGATGCGCTGCGCTGGGCCAGGGTGCGCACTTCGGAAGCCACCACCGCGAAGCCGCGTCCCTGCTCGCCGGCACGGGCGGCTTCCACCGCCGCGTTCAGGGCCAGGATGTTGGTCTGGAAGGCGATGCCGTCAATGACGCTGATGATGTCGACGATCTTGCGGGAGGCATCATTGATCTCTCCCATGGTCTGCACCACCTGCCCCACCACGCTGCCGCCCTGCACCGCCACTTCGGAAGCGGTAGCGGCCAGGGTGTTGGCCTGGCGGGCGTTGTCGGCATTCTGCTTGACGGTGGAAGTCAGCTCTTCCATGGCCGAGGCGGTCTCTTCCAGCGAGCCGGCCTGCTCTTCGGTGCGCGAGGACAGGTCCAGGTTGCCGCTGGCGATTTCCTTCGACGCGGTGGTGATGGCATCGGTCCCCTGGCGGACCTGGGTGACGATGCGGTGCAGGTTCTCGTTCATGGACTTCAGTGAGGCCAGCAGGGTGCCGGTCTCATCCTTGGTGGTGGCCTCGATGCGCACCGTCAGGTCGCCCTGCGCCACCGCACCGGCGATGCTGACGGCCTGGTTGAGCGGACCCGTGATGGAGCGCGTGACCAGCCAGGCGGCAGCGACGCAGATCAGGATGGCCGCGCCCGAGAGCAGCAACATCAGGCTGGTGGCGGAACTGGCGGTCTGTTTGCCCTGGACCACGCTCTCGTCCATCATGGTCTTCTGGTAGGCCACGAAGTCATCGAGCGCCTTGAGGTACTTGTCCTGGACGGGTACGACTTCCTTGAAGAGCAATTCGGTGCCCTCTTCCTTCTTGTTCTGCTTGATCAGTTCCCGCAGCTTGTCACGCGAGGGCGTGTAGGCATTGCGGGCATCCATGACCATCTTGAGCATGTCCTTGTCGCGCGGGCTGGTAAGCAGTTTCTCGATCTGCGCCAGCGCCTTGCCGGTCTTGGCGCTGAAGGACTGCCCTTGTTCCGTGTACTTCGCCGATTCCTCGGGCGTACGGCCGAGCAAGGCATCGCGCAGGCTGCGCACGGCGCCATTGACGTTGTCACTGATGTCACTGGCCAGGGCGATCTTCTGGTAACGGTCCTCGACGATCTCGGCGGTGGACTTCTCGACCCGGTCCAGGCTCTTGAGCGCGATCCCCGTGATCACGCACATCACCCCGATGAGCACGGCGAAGCAGACGGCCAGCCGGACGCTGATCCTGATATCTTTGATGTTCATACTTACCCCCCTTGTTGGCTGTGAAGACATGCATGTCTTTCTGTCAGCAAATTGTTTGCGGAATGCAACGCCGCACTGGATCGCCTGACGCATGAAAAAAGCGCCGGTCAGCAGATGCTGAACGGCGCTTTTGGCCAATACTTGAGAAAACAGGGTGAGGTCCGGAAGGCGGACCTGGCCCCTGAGCCTGCGATAGTTAGTTCAGAATTGTTCCCAATCCCCGTCATCGGCCGCCATGGCCTTGCCGCCGGCCTTGGCGCTGGCTGGCGCGGCCGGTTTCGCCGGCAGGGCCTTGGGTGCCGGCACGGGTGCTGCCACAGCGGCTTTGGCGGGTGCGGCGGGCGCGGCGGCCACCGGCTTGCTGCTGGCCTTGGGCGGCACCGGCTTGCGCGCGGGCTGCGCACGCGGCGTCTCATGGCTGCTGAGCTTGAAGATGCTCACCGTTTCCACCAGGCGGCCCGACTGTTCCTGCAAGGACTGGGCGGCGGCGGCGGCCTGTTCCACCAGGGCGGCATTTTGCTGGGTCACTTCGTCCATCTGCACGATGGCGTGATTGATCTGCTCGATGCCGTCGCTCTGTTCGTTGCTCGCCGCCGAGATCTCGGCCACCACGTCGGTAACGCGGCGCACGCTGGCCACCACTTCGCTCATGGTGGCACCGGCCTGTTCCACCAGGCGGCTGCCGTTATCCACGCGGCTGACCGAATCATCGATGAGGGCCTTGATCTCCTTGGCCGCGGACGCACTGCGCTGGGCCAGGGTACGAACTTCGGAAGCCACCACCGCAAAACCGCGTCCCTGCTCACCGGCACGGGCCGCTTCCACGGCGGCGTTCAGGGCCAGGATGTTGGTCTGGAAGGCGATGCCATCGATGACGCTGATGATGTCGACAATCTTGCGCGAGGCTTCGTTGATCTCGCCCATGGTCTGCACCACCTGCCCCACCACGCTGCCGCCCTGCACTGCCACTTCGGAGGCGGTGGCGGCCAGGCTGTTGGCCTGGCGGGCGTTGTCGGCATTTTGCTTGACGGTGGAGGTCAGTTCTTCCATCGCCGAGGCGGTCTCTTCCAGCGCGCCGGCCTGTTCTTCGGTGCGGGAAGACAGGTCCAGGTTGCCGCTGGCGATTTCGGAGGAAGCGGTATTGATGGTGTCGCTGCCGGTCCGTACCTCGCTGACGATGCGGTGCAGGTTCTGGTTCATGGCCTTGAGCGAAGCCAGCAGCTTGCCGGTTTCGTCCCGGGTGGTCTCGCCGATCTGTATCGTCAGGTCGCCTTGCGCCACGGCGCTGGCCACGTCCACGGCTTCATTGAGCGGCCGCGTGATGGAACGCGTGACCCACCAGGCCGCCAGCACGCACAGCAGAATGGCCACGGCCGACAGTTCCAGCATCAGGGCGATGGCCGAATCGCTGGTCTGCTGGCCTTCAGCCACGCTTTCATCCATCAGCGTTCTCTGGAAGGCGACGAAGTCGTTGAGGACGTCGAAGTAGCGGTCCTGCTTGGGAATGACTTCATTGAAGAGCACTTCGGTGGCCTCTTCCTTCTTCTGCTGAAGGATCAGCTCACGCAGTTTGTCGCGCGACGTGCTGTAGGCGGCACGCGCGTCCTGGATGGCCTTGAACAATTCCTTGCCGCGCGGCGTGCTGATCAGTTTTTCGATCTGGTTCATGGACTCGGTGGTCTTGGCGCTGTTGGCCGCACCGCGGTCGAGATAGCGCTTGGCCTCCTCGGGATTGCGTCCCAGCATGGCATTGCGCAGGTTGCGCGCGGCCGAATTGACGTTTTCGCGGATCTCCATCACCAGCGCGATCTTCACGTAGCGGTCCTCGACGACAATGCGCGAAGCCTTGCTGATGCTGTGCAGGCTCTGCATTCCTACGCCCGCGATCAGGCACATGACCGCGACCAGGATGCCGAAGCAGGCCGCCAGTCGTGCGCTGATCCTGATGTTCTTGATGTTCATTCGTGTTCCTCGATGGAGTGTGAGAGTGCTGGTGAGCGCAGTCTGGCTGCGCGCGCGTCATCCAGCCATCAGGGATATCCTGATGCGCGCAGACAACACGCAACATGCGATTGCCGCAAGGCAATCCGATTGGCCGCGCCTCAAAAAGAAAAAAGCTGCCGTTCAATCTTCTTGAACGTCAGCTTTTTGTCAGACTTGAGCCTGCGGGGTCAAATTCTCATGGCTCGGCTCGCATTTCCGTCACACGAACGTCCCGATGGCCGAGATCACCGCCTCCCGCACCGACCCGCTCACCACGAAGCCATGCGCGGCCTGCACGTCGTCGTGGAACCAGCGATCGCCCTCCAGGCAAGCCGGAATCTGGCGGCGGATCTCGTCATAGGCCACCTGCGTACCCTGCCCCAGCTTGAAGTCCTTGAGCAAGTCCTCGGTCATGGTCAGCGCCTGCGCCGCCAGCAGCATTTCCACGCCGACGATGTATTGCGTGTTCTGCACCACCGTCATCGCCTTGCGGGCGCACCAGGTCGAGTTGGAAATGTGGTCCTCGCTGTTGCCCTTGGAAGGGATGCTGTCGACGCTGCCCGGCATGCACAGGGTGCGATTTTCCATCACCAGCGAACTCATGGAACACTGCACCACAGGATAGCCGGTGTTGACGCCGCGCACGCCGCTCATCAGGTTGCGCGGCAGCCCCCACGACAGGGTCGGATCGATCAGGCGCGCGATGCGGCGTTCGCAGATGCTGCCCAGATCGGTGATGGCCATGGCCAGCAAGTCCATCGCCTGCGCCAGATACTGGCCGTGGAAGTTGCCGCCGGAAATGATTTCGAAACCTTCGCCGTCTTCCTTGTTGAAGATCAGCGGATTGTCGGTAGCGGAGTTGGTCTCTTTCTCGATGATGGTATCGATGTAGTCGAGTGCATCGAATACCGGACCATACACTTGCGGCGCGCAGCGCAGCGAATACACATCCTGAATGCGCGCGGTGTAAGGGATATCGGTGCGGCGCAATTCATCGGGCAATTGCACGGCGCGCGCTTCATGCGTGGTACGGGTGGAGCCCTTGAGCAGCGTGCGGATGACTTCTGCCGTCTTGATCTGGCCCGCATGCGGACGCGCCTGCTGGATACGCGGATCGAAGGCCGACATCTCGGCCCGCATCGCTTCCAGCGTCAGCCCCAACGACAGGCAGGCATCGGTCAGCAGATGGCGCGCATCGTGCGCGGCGAGGATGGCGACGGCCAGCGAAGCGGTGCAGCCATTGATGAGGGCCGAGGCATCCTTGGCCTTAAGATCAAATTTGACCGAACCTATTCCGGCCTGCTCGATGGCCTGCGTAGCACGCATGCGCTGGCCCTGATACATCACTTCGGCTTCATCAAACCCGGCAATGGCCGCCGCCAGGTAAGCCAGTGGCGCCAGATCGCCGGAAGCGCCGACCGATCCCTTCTGCGGCATGATCGGATGGATGCCGGCATTGATGAAGGCCAGCAGGCGATCCACCACTTCCACGCGCGGCGCGGAATAATTCGATGCAAACGCATTGGCCCGCAGCAGCATGGTGGCGCGGCTGACTTCTTCCGAGAACGGCTCGCCGATACCCGCGCTGTGCGCACGAATCAGCTGGGTCTGGAACAGCTCGATATGCTCGACCTTGATGCGGGTGTCCTTGAGCAAACCGACGCCGGTGTTGAAGCTGTACATCATGGGCGCTTCATCGTGCATCCAGGTGGATTCGATGTAGTCGCGGCTTTGCTTGAGCGCCGTTCGCGAAGACTCGGCCAGCGCCACTTTCAGGTGAGGGGCGCGGGCCACGCTGACGACTTGTGCAGCGGTGAGGTTGAATCCGTCGATGGTGATGGTGGACATGGAGACTCCGTAATCCTTCATTGGAAAGCCTGAGCGTGCTCAGGGCTGGAATTGTTCGACCAGATGGCGGAAGACCTGCGCAGCGATGCAGGCGTCCTCGGTGCTCATGGTCTCGTCGGGGTGATGGCTGATGCCGCCGTTGCCACAGCGCACGAACAGCATGGCCACCTCGCCCAGCGGTGCCATGGCCATGGCATCGTGGCCGGCCCCGGAAGGCAGGTGGCGCACCGGCCAGCCGGCCGTCTCGATGGCCCGCGCCAAGGCCGCCTGCAGGCGCGGCGCGCAGGGCACGCTGGCCGCCTCATGGGTCTGGCGCAAATCGATCCCGACCTGGCGCCGCGCGGCGATGCGCTCGATCTCGGCGCGCACGTCGGCCACCGCCGCCAGACGGTCTGCATCCTCCTCGGCCCGAATGTCGATGGAAAAACTGGCCAGCCCCGGCACCACATTGGCCGCGCCCTGCACCACTTCCAGGATGCCCATGGTGCCCACCAGCCCCGGCTTGATGCCGCAGCGCCGTTCGATGTAAAGCCCGATCTCGGCTGCTGCCATCGCCGCATCGCGGCGCAGGTGCATCGGGACGGTCCCGGCATGCCCGGCCAGGCCGCGCACCTCGGCCATGAAGCGGCTGGCCCCGGAAATCGCGGTGACCACGCCCACCGGCAAGCCCTCGTTGAGCAACAGCGGGCCCTGTTCGATGTGCACCTCGACAAACGCCGCCACGGAAGCGGGCGACCACGCATCCCCTGCAATCCCCGCCGGATCCAGTCCGGCAGCCTGGATCGCCTGGCGCATGCGGATGCCCTCGCCATCCACGTTTTCCAGCACGGCCTGGTCGAAGGTGCCGGCCACGGTGCGGCTGCCCAGCAAGGTGGCCTTGAAGCGCACGCCCTCTTCCTCGGCAAAGCCGATCACCTCGATGGGAAACGCAAAACGCCTGCCCGCACGATGCCATTGGGCAATGCAGGCCAGCGGCAGCACGATGCCCAGGTTGCCGTCGTACTTGCCGGCATTGCGCACGGTATCGAAGTGCGAACCGGTCACCAGCGCCGGGCGATGCTCATGTCCGGGCGCCGCCTCGTAGCGGCCGATCACGTTGCCGGCGTTGTCGCGCCGCACGCGCAGGCCGGATTGCTCCATCCAGCGCGTCAACTCGGCGGCGGCAGCCTGGTGCGTGGGGGTGAGATAGGTCCGGGTCAGCATGCCGGGGGCTTCACTGTGCTGCGCCAGCAGCTCGGCCCACTGCATCGCTTGCTGGCCGGCCTGCTGGCTGGACAAGTCCATGGCGTTCATCGCGTCTCCTCTGCTCGACCGGCTCCGGGATGGAGCGGGACTCGAAAATTTTCGTGTTTTTTATTGTATTCAAAAATTGTATGCAATATAGTGATCTCGCGCCACCGCGACAAAAAAGATCACCTGCGTTGGCAACATTTCAATAAAACAAGTCAAGGAGACAACGGTGAGCAAAGTATTCAAGTCCCTGTTCGGGCAGGTGGTGCTGGCGCTGGTGGCCGGCATCGTCATCGGCCTGCTGTGGCCGGATTTTGGTCAAAGCCTCAAACCGCTGGGCGACGGCTTCATCAAGCTGATCAAGATGATCATTCCGGTCATCGTCTTCTGCGTGGTGGTGCAAGGCATCTGCGGTGCCAGCGACCTGAAGAAGGTCGGCAGCGTGGGCGTCAAGGCCATCATCTATTTCGAAGTCGTGACCACCATCGCCCTGCTGCTGGGCCTGGTGCTGGCGCTGGTGGTCCACCCCGGCGCGGGCATGAACATCGATCCCAGCAACCTGGATGCCAGCAGCCTGTCGGGCTACATGGCCAATGCCGGCAAGGTCAAGGAAACCGGCTTTGCCGACTTCATCATGAAGCTGATCCCGGCCACCGCCGTGAGCGCCTTCACCTCCGGCGACGTGCTGCAGGTGCTGCTGATCTCGGTAACCTTCGGCTGCGCGCTGCTGCTGATCGGTGACAAGGGCGCACCGGTGGTGGCGCTGGTGTCCTCGCTGTCGGATGCCTTCTTCAAGTGCATGTCCTTCTTCATCCGCCTGGCACCGCTGGGCGTGCTGGGGGCGATTGCCTTCACGGTCGGCAAGTACGGCATCGGCTCGCTCAAGCAGCTGGCACTGCTGGTGCTGCTGTTCTACGGCGCGGTGATCTTCTTCGTGCTGGTGGTGCTGGGCGGCATCCTGCGCGCCAGCGGGCTGTCCATCTTCAAGCTGATCCGCTACCTGCGCGAAGAGCTGGTGGTGGTGCTGGCCACCACCTCCTCGGACAGCGTGTTGCCGCAGATCATGAGGAAGCTGGAACACATGGGCATCAAGAAATCCACCGTCGGCCTGGTGATCCCGACCGGCTATTCCTTCAACCTGGATGCCTTCTCGATCTACCTGACCATGGCCGCGCTGTTCATCGCCCAGGCCACCAACACGCACCTGTCCTGGGGTGACCTGGCGGCGATCCTGGCCATTGCCCTGGTGACCTCCAAGGGCGCACATGGCGTGCCCGGCTCGGCCATCGTGATCCTGGCGGCCACGCTGACCACCATCCCGGCCATTCCGGTCGTGGGCCTGGTGCTGGTGCTGTCCATCGACTGGTTCATCGGCATCGCCCGTGCGCTGGGCAATCTGCTGGGCAATTGCGTGGCCACCGTGGTCATCGCCAGCTGGGAAAAGGATATCGACAAGCAACGCGCCCGCGCCGTACTCAATGGCGAACACGTGACGCCGCTGGCCGAGGAACTGCCCGTCATCGACCTGCCGGGCGTGGCCGGCAACCCGGCCCGGGCCTGAGCCCGCCGATGGACGCAGGGGAAGCGGAATTGGCTGGCCATCGTTGCACTGGTTACAATGGAGCGCCGCCGCAGGGCGGCCTTCCCAGCCACTCGTCCCCCCAGCCATGACCGCTTCCGCCCCTGCCCCCGCACCCGACAGCTCCGACGCCATCGCCAGCGACATCGCGGCCAATATCGCCGCGCAGCGCCTGCCGCCCGGTGCCAAGCTGCCCGAAGAAGCCTTGGCGCGGGTGTACCAGGTCAGCCGCACCAAGATCCGCGCGGCGCTGGTGATGCTGGCCAAGGACAAGCTGGTGGACCTGATCCCCGACAAGGGGGCCTTCGTCAGCAAACCCACGGTGGAGGAGACGCGCAACCTGTTCTTCGTGCGCCGGGCGCTGGAAGCGGCCATGGTGCGCCAGTTCGTGGCCTGCGCCACCGAAGCGGATTACGCCCGGCTGGAAGCGCACCTGGAACAGGAACGCCAGGCCGTCAAGGATGACAACATGCAGGTGCGCTCTTCGCTGCTGAGCGACTTCCACATCCTGCTGGCGCGCATCGTCGGCAACGACGTGCTGACCGACATCCTGGAAAAGCTGGCCGGCCGCAGCGCCCTCATCACCATGCTCTACCAGTCCACGCGCGATGCCGCCTGCTCCAGCGAGGAACACGGTGCCTTCATCGCGGCGGCGCGGGCAGGCGATGTCGAGAAGGCCGTCGAACTGATGGAGCACCACCTGCTGCATGTGGAACAGGCACTGGCCTTTGAACCCAAGTCCGGCCCGCGCAAAGATCTGCTGCGCGAACTGTTGTCATGAATTCGTCAGCAAGCGGTGAGCGCAGTTGAAAAACTTAGTAAATATTCATTTCCATTCATATCAGTCCGCCTGCTGCAAGGGATAGCGGGCGGTCTTCCCGTACTCCGACTAAGTTTTCTTCACATCGGCCCGGAACCGCCCAAGTCTCGGGCAAGCCCGCATCAGACGGTGAAATCCAGCTGTATTCCACGGTTACCGCCACGGCAGCGGGGTCCACACTCATGCACCGGTCCGGATGCCGTCCGTCACGATTGAACAGGGCCTGGTTCACCAAAATAATGATTTCAGGGATTCCACATGCTCAACTCCATCAAAGCCCGCATCCTGTTCTATACGATTGCCCTGCTGGTCGCCAGCCTGGCGGTGGTCGGGACGGTGTCCTTCTTCATCATCCAGACGGATAACGACCGCGCCATCGAGCGCAACGCCCAGGCCGTGGCCACCGGTTTCGGTTCCACCATCAATGAATGGGTGGCGGCCCGCACCGCCATGACGGTAGCCGCCGCCGAAGGCGTGCAGGGGGCCGATCCGGTGTTCGTCATCAAGCTGCTGCAGAAGAGCGGCGGCTTCTACGTCACCACCCTCGGCCGCGAAGACAAGACCGCCTTCACCTCGGCTGCCGAAGGCCTGCCGGCCGGCTATGATCCGACCGCCCGTCCCTGGTACAAGCAGGCGGTGGCCGCCGGCAAGCCGGTGCTGACCAAGCCCTACACCGATGTCGCCACCAAGAAGCCGATGGTCTCCTTCACCGCACCGGTGATGCAGAACGGCCAGCGCGTGGGCGTGGTGGCGGCCGCCATGTTCCTCGATGGCGTCTCCGAAGTGGTGCGCGCCATCCACCCGACCCCGGCCAGCTACGCCTTCCTGGTGGACCGTGACGGCCTGATGCTGGCGCACCCGGATGGCCAGTGGGTCAACAAGCCGGCCAAGGAGTGGAATGCCGAGCTGACCCCGGAACGCCTGCAGAGCCTGGCGGCCGATGACAAGGTCAGCGCGCTGCCACTGGATGGCGCGGCCAAGCTCATCAAGGGCATCCCCATCAAAGGCACCGAATGGACCCTGATGCTGGCCATGGACAAGGCCGACGTCACCGCCGGCATGCGCAATGCCACGCGCTCGGCGCTGATCGCGCTGGTGCTGGTGGCACTGGTGGCAGCGGGCATCATGAGCGTGATCACCACGGCGGTGTTCCAGCGCCTTTCGCGCGTGCGCCGGGCCATGGACAGCCTGTCTTCCGGCAACGGCGACCTGACCCTGCGCCTGGACGAAGACGGCAAGGATGAACTGACGCAGATCTCGCGCTCCTTCAACCAGTTCGTCAACCAGATCACCGGCATCCTGCAGGACGTGCGCCGCAGCAGCGATACCGTCAAGATTTCTTCCACCGAGATCGCCAGCGGCAACCAGGACCTGTCGGCCCGTACCGAGCAGCAGGCCGGTGCGCTGGAAGAAACCGCCTCGGCCATGGAACAGCTGACCTCGACCGTGCAGCAGAACTCGGAAAGCGCGCGCCGCGCCAACGAACTGGCCGGCAATGCTTCCCGGATCGCTGCACAGGGCGGTGAAGTGGTCGGCAACGTGGTCTCGACCATGGAAGCCATCAATGCCTCCTCGCGCCAGATCGCCGACATCATCACGGTGATCGACGGCATCGCCTTCCAGACCAACATCCTGGCCCTGAACGCCGCCGTCGAAGCGGCCCGCGCCGGTGAGCAGGGACGCGGCTTCGCGGTGGTGGCTTCCGAAGTGCGTTCGCTGGCCCAGCGCAGCGCCCAGGCCGCCAAGGAGATCAAGCAGCTCATCGACAACTCGGTGGCCAAGGTGGCCGATGGCGGCGTGCTGGTGGCCCAGGCCGGGCAGACCATGGAACAGATCGTGGCCAGCATCCGTGACGTCAGCGTGATCGTCAGCGAAATCGCCCATGCCAGCAGCGAACAGAATGGCGGCATCCAGGAAGTGAACCTGGCCATCACGCATATCGACGAAGGCACGCAACAGAATGCAGCGCTGGTCGAACAGGCGGCAGCCGCCGCCAAGTCCTTGCAGGATGAGGCGCACCGGCTGTCGGTGCTGGTCGGCGGCTTCAAGATGTAGCGCCACCTTCGTCATTCTGACGTGCCCGCCTCGTCAGAATGACGAAAGTGCTGACACCCCCACGGCCGGCCCCGCGCGCAAGCGGGTCCGGCCGTTTGCGTTAAAATGGCCGACGCAGTCAGCCTCTTCCGTCCTCCCGCAGGCCGGGTCTGCCAGCCGCGCCGCCCCAGGGCCATCGACATGCAACATGATGAGCCCGCCGGATCTCCCGGGCGGCAACATGATGACCCGTCCCGACCATGATGAATCCTCTCTCTACCGCTCCCGCCCTGCTCTCGGCCCGTCTCAAGAATGAAACGGCCACGCTGCATGAGCAGATGCATGCCCTGATGGAACAGGCGCAACCCTTCGCCAGCCGCGCGCAGTACGTGCGCTTCGTGGCGGCGCAGTATCACTTCCAGCGCGATGTCGAACATCTCTTCGACGATCCGGCCATCCAGGCCGCCGTGCCTGACCTGCAGGTGCGCGGCCGCGAGGCCGCTGCGCTGGCCGACCTGGCCGACCTGGAGGCCGCGCCCGGTGAGGCCGTCATCGCCACCGGCAACGTGGCCATGCCTGAAGCGCTGGGCTGGCTCTACGTCTCCGAAGGCTCGACGCTGGGTGCGGCCTTCCTGCTCAAGGAGCTCAAGGACAAGCTGGGCCTGAGCGAAAGCTTTGGCGCGCGCAACCTGGCGGCCTACCCGGAAGGACGGGCGGTGGTCTGGCGCCGCTTCGTCAGTTTCCTCGATGCGCCCGGCCTCTCGGCGCAGGAACAGGATGCGGTGGTGGCCGGTGCCGCTGCGGCCTTCGAACGTTTTGGCGTGCTGTTGAAACGGCACTTCGCGCTGGACTGAGGCCATGGCGGACAGTCCGTCCCAACCGCCCCTGCCGCTGCCCTCCGGCCAGCTGGCCCCGCGCCGCACGCGCTGGCTGTGGCTGCTGCTGGCCTATGCCAGCCTCGGTATCGGCATCGTGGCCATCTTCATACCCGGCATTCCCACCACCGAATTCGTGCTGCTCTCCGCCTGGGCCGCCGGCAAGCGTTCACCGCGCCTGCAGCGCTGGCTGGAACAGCATCGCCTGTTCGGCCCGATGATCCACAACTGGCGCCACGGCCGCGTGGTGGCGCGGCGCGCCAAGATCAGCGCTTCCCTCATGATGAGCCTGTGCCTGGTCATCATGCTCTTCACCGTCAAGCGCCACTGGGTGATCGTGCTGGCCACGCTGGGCATGGCCCTGGGTGCGGCCTGGATGTGGTCGCGCCCGGAACGCGCGGAAGACGCCGAGCCCGGCGAGCGCTCATGAAAAAAGCCTGTCCCGCGCAAACGGGACAGGCTCTTCGTTGATGCACGTGCAAATCGGCGTCAGGTGATCGACGACGACACCTTCCACAGATCCACATCGCCATCGGTGGCGTGCATGTCGATGCTGGCCAGTTCCTCCTGCGTGAAGTCCAGCTTCTTGACCGCATCCAGCGAATCGTCGAGCTGCTCGACGGTGCGCGCACCGATCAGTGCAGACGTGACGCGCGCATCGCGCAGCACCCAGGCGATGGCCATCTGCGCCAGGGTCTGGCCGCGCTTGGCGGCGATGTCGTTCAGGGCACGGATGCGCGCCAGGTTGTCCTCCGACAGCATGCGCTGCGGCAGCGACGGCGCACGCGTCACGCGGGCGCCTTCCGGCACGCCGCCCAGGTACTTGTTCGTCAGCAGGCCTTGCGCCAGCGGCGAGAAACCGATGCAGCCCACGCCCAGTTCTTCCAGCGCCGGCAGCAGGCCGCTTTCAATCGTGCGGTTGAGCATGGAATAGTTGGGCTGGTGGATCAGCAGCGGTACGCCCTCGCTCTTGAGGATGGCCGCTGCCTTGCGGGTCAGCTCGGGCGAATAGGACGAGATGCCCACGTAGAGCGCCTTGCCCTGGCGATGCAGCTGGGCCAGCGCGCCCATGGTCTCTTCCAGCGGGGTGTCGGCATCGACGCGGTGCGAATAGAAGATGTCGACGTAGTCCAGGCCCATGCGCTTCAAGCTCTGTTCGCAGCTGGCGATGAGGTGCTTGCGCGCACCGCTGGGACCGCCGTAAGGACCGGGCCACATCTGCCAGCCGGCCTTGCTGGAGATGACCAGCTCATCACGGTAGGGCAGGAAATCCTTGGCCATCCAGCGGCCGAAGTTTTCCTCGGCGGAACCGGCCGGGGGACCGTAGTTGTTGGCCAGATCGAAGTGGGTGACGCCACGGTCGAAGGCGCGGCGCAACACGGCGCGGCCGGTTTCGAAGTTGTCGACGCCACCGAAGTTCTGCCACAGGCCCAGCGACACGGCAGGCAGCAGCAGGCCGCTGCGGCCGGTGCGGCGGTAGGGCATGCGGCCATCGTAGCGGGAGGATTCGGCGATATAGCTCATGGGTCTCCTTGGAGAAATGTTCTGCGGGAAGAATCGAGGGGGAACTGCCTGAACTGCCACTTCCTGGGTGGTGTGCTGAAGTCTACGCTTCTCTCACTTATTCATTAAATGCAAAATTTTGATGCGATTGATCTGTCTGACAGATGAATCGCCAGGCCCGTTCCCGACGGATCTTCAGCGTGCCGGCAGGATGATGGTGGCGATCAGGCCGCCTTCCGGATGGTTGCGCAAGAGCAGTTCGCCGCCATGGGCCTGCACGATGTTGCGCGAGATGCCCAGACCCAGGCCCATGCCGCCGCTGTTCTGCGCGCGTCCGTGTTCCAGCCGCACGTAGGGCTGGAACAGCGTACCCATGGCATCTTCCGGCACGCCGGGGCCGTGGTCGCGGATCTCGATTTCCACCAGGTCGCCACCGACACCGGCCGAGGGCCGGATGCTGATCTCGACCTTCTGGCCGTAATACAGGGCATTGTCGAACAGGTTGCCGATGGCGCGCTTCAGGGCCAGCGGCTTGGCCATGACGTTGATGCCGGAGGGCGTGAAGGCGATCTCGTGGCCGGCCAGGCGGGCATCGCGGATCATGCGCAGCACCAGCGCATCGAGGCGCACCTCGGTGCGGTTCTCGTGGATGTCGCTGTCCTTCACCGATTGCAGCGCGCCCTTGACCATCATGTCCAGCTCATCGAGATCATCATGGAAATCGGTGCGCATGGCGTCGTCATCCATCAGTTCGGTGCGCAGCTTGAGGCGTGTGATGGGCGTGCGCAGGTCATGCGAGATGGAGACGAACAGGCGCTCGCGGTCTTCCAGATAGCGCTTGATGCGCTCGCGCATGCCGGAGAAGGCGCGCGCGGTCTTGACGTATTCGCGGCTGCCGGTCTCGGGCAGGCTGGGTACGGTCTCGCCCTTGCCGAAGGCTTCGGCGGCATCGGCCAGCGCGGCCAGCGGACGGGTGGTCCAGCGCACCACGAGGATGGTCAGCAGCAGGATCGCGGCCAGTGACAGACCCTGCAGCACCAGGCGGTCCAGCCACAGCGGATTGTCACTGTCGAGGAAATACGGGTTGGGCATGAGCGCGGCCAGGTAAATCCAGCGGCCGCTTTCCACCTGCATCTGGATCACCAGCACCGGCGCCGAGTTGGGCTTGGTCAGCAGGATGTGCTGCACCCAGTTGTCGGGCAGATCGTTGACGGTGAGGCCATCGCTGGCCACCGGCAGGCCATCCGGCCAGGCGAAGGCCAGCCGCGCTTCCGGCAGGAAGGGCAGGTCTTCGCGCAGGGTCTGGGCGGCGACATCGATGGCCAGCTTGGCCAGGCGGCTGTCGCCGATCGATTTGACCGGTACCGCGCTGCTGTTGGCATTGATGAAGAAGCGCGTGCCACCCATCTCGCGCAGCTGCTGGATCATCAGCGGACGGTAGTTGGGCGGCAGTGTCATGAAGTAGCGGATCGCCGACGCGGCGCTGTGGGCCAGGTGCTGGGCGGCGGTGCGGGTCTCGGCCTCGGACTTGCTGCGCAGTTGCACGGCCCAGATCAGGCCACCGGCCACCTGCGTGACCAGCACGCCGAAGATCATCACCACCGACAGGCGGCCCAGCAGCGAATCCGGCAGCATCCAGTCCAGCAGCGCAGCCAGGCGACGGCGCAGGCTGGGGGGACGCGCGGCGGCAGCGGGGACAGCCAGCGCTGCCGTCTCCGCCGCCAGGCTCTCAGGCGGCTGCGGCACTGACGTCGGCCGAGAAGACATAGCCGGCACCGCGCACGGTCTTGATCAGGTGCGGCTGGCGGCCGCCATCGTTCAAGCGCAGGCGCAGCTTGCTGATCTGCACGTCCAGCGAGCGGTCCAGCGGGCCGGCATCGCGTCCGCGGGTTTCTTCACAGAGCACATTGCGATCGAGCACGTCGCCCGGATGTTCGACAAAATACTTCAGCAATTGATAATCCATGCCGGTCAGCGGCACCACTTCGCCGGCGCTGTCGGTGAGGGTGCGTTCTACCGTATCGAGCGAGAAGCCGGCGAAGCGGTAGTAGCGCGGGGCGGCACTGTTGTCGATGCCGATGCGGCGGTGGATGGCCTTGATGCGCGCCAGCAGTTCGCGCGGGCTGTAGGGCTTGGCGATGTAGTCGTCCGCACCCAGTTCCAGTCCGACCACGCGGTCGGTCTCGTCGGAACTCGCGGTAAGCATGATGACCGGCACGTTGGATTTGCGGCGCACCGCCTTGCACAGGGCAAAACCGTCGGTGTCCGGCAGCATCACGTCCAGGATCACCAGCGAGAGCTCATCGGCAAAGCGCTGGAACTCGGTCAGGAAGGCTGCGCCATCATGGGCCAGGCGTACTTCGTACTGGTTCTTTTCCAGATAGGCCTTCAACAGGGTGCGGGTCTTCTGGTCATCGTCGACGATCAATATCTTGCGCGTCATGTTGCTGCTCCATCTCCGAAATTCTTAATCGTTACGATTGCGGGCGAGTGTACGCGCAATCGCTGCCAGCCGTTTCTGGGTCTGTTCTTCGCTCAGGTTGCGGTCGAGGAAGAAGCGCTGCACCTCGGCCACGATGGCATCCTTGGTCGTATCGTCGGTGGCCATGCGGTGCACCAGGCTGGGCGCCTGCCAGGCCGGCCCCTTGCTGAAGGCACGCCAGGAGTCGCGCGCACAGCGGTCCATGTGCGGATCGGCCGCGCGCAGCACGGGAATCGAACCCTTGATCCTATTGTATTCGGACTGCACGGCCGGCGACATGGTCAGCCGCGCCAGCGTTTCCTGCATCGGCTGGTGCGCATAGTTGCCGGCGAACATGGCCAGGGTGTCGGTACTGTAGAGGTGGAAGTCGCCCGTGCCCGGCGCCGGTGCACAGCCGAACTGCTGGTCCACTTCCATGCCCCAGGCATTGAGCTCGCCCTTGGCCCAGTCCCCCATGATGAGCATGGCGGCCTCGCCGCTGACCATGCTGCGCGCCACTTCCGTCCAGGGCCGCTCGCGCACCGGCTGCGGCATGGCGGAGGCCAGGCTGCGCAGGCGCTTGAGGATATGCAGCATGCGCGCATCGAGATAGGCGGCCGGGCTCATCTCCACGAACAGGCGGCGGTAATAGGCGGGGCCGCTCTCGGCCAGCGCGATGTTCTCGAACAGCGTGGCCAGTTGCCAGGCCTCGGCACTCTGCGCCAGGGGCACGATGCCGGTGCCCTGCAGCTTCCTGACGATCTGGTCGAAGTCGTCCCAGGTCTTGGGGGGCGTCAGGTTGTAGCGCTTGAAGATGGCCGTGTTGTAGAACAGCGAGTTGATGCGGTGGATGCCCAGCGGCGCGGCCACCACGTGGCCGTGGTTGTTGAGCAGGGACCAGACGGTGGGGAACATCTGCTTTTCCCAGTTGCCCTGCACGGCCACGTTGTCCAGCTCGAGCAAGAGGCCGAGGTCGGCCCACTCGCCGAAGACCACGCCATTCAACTGCGTCACTTCCGGGGCACGATTGGCCAGCACCATGCTCTTCAATACCTTGGCGGCGCCCATGCCGGCCCCGCCGGGGATGGCCACGTCGCGCCACTGGATATCCTGTTTGGCCAGTTGATTGACCACCACGTTGATGGCCTGGCGCTCGCTGGCCGAGGTCCACCAGTGCAGCACCTGCAGGGCATTGCCAGTAGCCGGGGACGGCCCCGCTGCAGGCACCTGCGCCTGGGCGGGCAAGACAGCCAGCCCCAGCGCCAGCGCGAGCAGGCACAGCACGGCCAGCCCGAAGCGGGCCGGGCCGACGCGTGCATTCGCGGGCCGTTTCGTTTTTATCATGGGGGGTGCTGTCTCCAAACCGGAAGAGACTATAGCCGGGTGACTGCCATTGTGCAATTTGTGCAGCAGTGAGCCGCCACCGCACGCATCTTGAAAACGATGAACTCGGTTTAGCTCTTGTTAATAAATGTAAGACTGGTTCTGCTTATCTTATCCACAGGCGCGATCAGATGCTGCGCCACCTTGCCCCCTTGCCGCCTCGGTGAACCCGCCCGCGCCATGCTGCAGGGCCTGTAAGGATATGTAATGCGCAAGGTGCGGCGAATCGACTTAATTTCTTTTTGAATCAAACACTTGCGGCACTCTCCGGCCAGCCGCTGCCCAGGCTCGCATCACATGCGGGCCGCTGCTACTGTCACGGCGTTTCGTGGCGCAGGGCTGCTGCGATCCCCACAAAAACCAAGGAGACCCAAGATGCAGACCGAACAAAAGGCTGGTCGTTTTTCCCTCATCCCTTCCCTCCCGGCATTGCCGCGCCGTCGCCTGCTGGCCGCCTGTGCCTTGGCCGTCGGCCTGACAGGGCTGGCCGCCGCGCCTGGCCAGGCAGGCACGCTGACCATCGAAAGCTGGCGCGTGGATGACCTGCCGCTGTGGCAGGAGGTGCTGATCCCGGCCTTCCAGCGCAGCAATCCGGGCATTGCCGTGAAGTTCTCGCCGACCGCCCCGACCGAATACGATTCCAGCCTGGCCGCCCGCATGGCCGGTGGCACCGCCGGTGATCTGGTGGCCTGCCGCCCCTTCGACGTCTCGCTCTCGCTCTACAACAAGGGCCATCTGGAAAAGCTGGACGGCAAGCCCGGCATGGAATTCTTCGCGCCTGCCGCCAAGGCCGCCTGGCAGACCGATGACGGCAAGGACACCTTCTGCATGCCGATGGCCTCGGTGATCCACGGCTTCTTCTACAACACCAAGATCTTCAAGGAACTGAACCTGGAGCCGCCCAAGACGGAGGCAGAATTCTTCAAGCTGCTCGATACCGTCAAGGCCAACGGCAAGTACGCGCCCCTGGCGATGGGCACTTCCGAACAGTGGGAATCGCACCAGGTGCTCTTCACCAGCATCGGCCCCAATTACTGGAAGGGTGAAGAAGGCCGCAAGGCGCTCATCGCCGGCAAGGCCAAGTTCACCGATCCGCAATTCGTGGCCGCCTGGGAATACGAAGCCAAGCTCGGCAAGTACCTGCCCAAGGGCGCGTCGGCCCAGACCTACAGCGACAGCCAGAACATGTTCGCCCTCGGCAAGGGCGCGGTCTATCCGGCCGGTTCCTGGGACATCGCTTACTTCAACGGCAAGATGGACTTTGCCGCCTTCCCGCCGCCGGTCCCCAAGAACGGCGATGCCTGCTATATCTCGGACCACAACGACATCGGCATGGGCATCAACAAGAAGTCCAAGAACAAGGATGACGCCTACAAGTTCCTGGCCTGGCTGGGATCGCAGGAGTTTGCCGATCTCTACACCAACAAGGTCACCGGTTTCTTCTCGCTGTCGAACCACCTGATCTCGGTGAAGGACCCGATTGCCAAGCAGATGATGGGCTGGCGCAAGAACTGCGCCTCCACCATCCGCGTCAATTCGCAGATCCTCAACCGTGGCACGCCCAGCATGGAAAACGAGATGTGGAACGTCAATGCCCAGGTGCTCAACGGCAAGATGAGTCCGCAGGATGCGGCGGCCAAGATCCAGGCCGGCTTTGCCAAATGGTACAAGCCGCAACAATGACCTGACGGTCCGGCCAAGCAAGGCACCAACCCGGAGCGAAGGACCCGCCAAGAGGTCCGCTCCCTCCCCTTCAGGAAGAGAGACATCCGTGAAAACCATCCGCGCCTGGCAACTGGCGGTGCTGCTTGCACCCGCCGTGCTGATCTACGCGCTCTTCAGCGCCCTGCCCCTGCTCGATACCCTGCGCCTCGGTTTCTACACCGCCAATGATGCCGGCGTGCGCAGCTTCGCGGGCCTCGACAACTACCGCACCATCCTGTTCGATCCCGACTGGTCGGCCGCCTTCTGGAATGCGATGTGGAACAACGTCAAGTTCTTCTGCATCCACATGGCCCTGCAGAATCCCATCGGCCTGTTGCTGGCCTCGCTGTTCAGCCTCAAGGGACTGCGCGGTGCGCGCACCTACCGCACGCTGATCTTCCTGCCCACGCTGCTGTCGGTGGTGATCATCGGCTTCATCTGGCAACTGATCCTCTCGCCGCTGTGGGGCGTGGGCGAGAAACTGCTGGGCCTGGTCGGCCTGGCCGACTGGTTCGCGCCCTGGCTGGGGCAGGAATCCACGGCACTGCTGACGCTGTCGCTGATCTCGGTGTGGCAGTACGTGGGCATTCCCATGATGCTGATCTACGCCGCCCTGCTGGCGGTGCCGGAAGAAGTGCTGGAAGCGGCGCACGCCGAGGGGGCCAGCGGGCTGCGCATCTTCTGGCAGATCAAGCTGCCGCTGATCTACCCGACCCTGGGGCTGGTGACCATCCTCACCTTCGTGGCCAACTTCAATGCCTTCGACCTGATCTATTCGGTCAAGGGCGCGCTGGCCGGCCCCAACTACGCCTCCGACCTGCTGGGCACCTACTTCTATCGCACCTTCTTCGGCTACCAGGCGCAGATCGGCAGCCCGACCATGGGCGCGGCGGTGGCGACGCTGATGTTCCTGGTGATCCTGGCGGGCGTGGGGGCCTATTTCGTGATGGTGCAGCGTCGACTGACGCGCTATGCCCTGTGACGGCAAGGAGAACGGCATGCAGCTTTCCTCCTCCGTCGGCACTTCTTCCACTTCTGCAACTATCCCGACCACCATGCGCAAACCCTCGCTGATCCAACGCAGCTTCGGCCCCGCCGGCCATCTCTGGGTGCATGCGGTGCTGTGCCTGTATGCGGTGATCGCGCTGTTTCCGATTGCGCTCATCCTCATCAATTCGGTCAAGACCCGCAATGCCATCTTCGAAGGCCCGATGGCCCTGCCCACTGCCGAGACGCTGACCTTCGCCGGTTTCCAGAAGGTGCTGGCAGGGACCCACTTCCTGCTCTACTTCGGCAACAGCCTGGCCGTGACGCTGGCCGCCCTGCTGCTGATCGTACTCTTCGGCGCGATGGCGGCCTGGGCGCTGACCGAGTACCGTTTCTTCGGCAACCGCGCGCTTAATTTCTTCATCGCCATCGGCATCATGATCCCGATCCGGCTGGGCACGGTCTCGATCCTGCAGCTGGTGGTGGCGCTGGACCTCATCAATACGCGTACCGCACTGGTGCTGGTCTACACGGCACAAGGGTTGCCGCTGGCGGTGATGATCCTCTCCGAGTTCATGCGCCAGATTCCGGGCGAGCTGAAGGACGCGGCGCGCTGCGATGGCGTAGGTGAACTGAGCATCTTCTTCCGCGTGATCCTGCCGCTGCTACGCCCGGCCATTGCCACCGTCGCCGTGTTCACCATGATCCCGGCCTGGAACGACCTGTGGTTCCCGCTCATCCTCGCGCCCGGCGAAGACACCCGCACCGTCACGCTGGGCGTGCAGCAGTTCATCGGGCAATACGCCACCGACTGGAATTCGGTGCTGGCGGCGCTGTCGATGGCGGTCATCCCGGTGCTGATCCTGTACATGGCCTTCTCGCGCCAGCTCATTCGCGGCCTCACCTCAGGCGCGGTCAAATAATTCAAAGGAGACTTCATGGCACACGTCAACATCAAGCAATTGCGCAAGACTTACGATGGCCGCGCCGATGTGCTGGCCGGGCTCAATCTCGATATCCGCGATGGCGAATTCTGCGTACTGGTCGGGCCTTCCGGTTGCGGCAAATCGACCCTGCTGCGCATGCTGTGCGGGCTGGAAGAAATCAGCGGCGGCGAACTGGCCATCGGCGGCGAAGTGGTCAACCACCTGCCGCCGGCCGAACGCGGCATCGCCATGGTGTTCCAGAGCTATGCGCTGTATCCGCACATGAACGTGTACAAGAACATGGCCTTCGGTCTCAAGGTCGCCGGCAGCAGCAAGAGCGACATCGATGCGCGCATCCGGCATGCGGCCTCCATCCTCAAGATCGATCACCTGCTGCAGCGCCTGCCGCGCGAACTCTCGGGCGGCCAGCGCCAGCGCGTGGCCATCGGCCGCGCCATCGTGCGCCAGCCGCGCCTGTTCCTGTTCGACGAACCGCTGTCCAATCTCGATGCGGCGCTGCGCGTGCAGACCCGGCTGGAGATCGCCAAGCTGCACCGGCAATTGGCGGCCACCATCGTCTACGTGACGCACGACCAGGTCGAGGCCATGACCTTGGGCGACAAGATCGTGGTCATGCACGAGGGCCGCATCCAGCAGGCCGGTACGCCCCTGGAGCTGTACCAGCAGCCGCAGAACCTGTTCGTGGCCGGTTTCATCGGTTCACCGAAAATGAATTTCTTCCCCGGCGTGGTCACGCGCTGCGACGACAGCGGCGTACAGGTCGAAATCGCCGGTGGACTGCGGCTGCTGGCCGATGTCGATCCGCAGGGTGTCGCGCCGGGTGCAGCGGTCACGCTGGGCCTGCGCGCCGAGCAGATCCGCGAAGGGCTGGGTGACGGCCAGCCGCTGCGCGGCGTGGTCAACCTGGTGGAACACCTGGGCGAAGCCAACTTCCTCTACGTGACGCTGGAAGGCGGCCACGACATCGTGGTGCGCGGTGACGGCAATCGCAGCGTGCACATCGGCGAGCTGATCGCGCTCTCCGTGCACAGCCACGCCTTCCATCTCTTCGATGCGCAAGGGCAGGCGCTGCGTCGGCGCAACCCCGGCAACCTGCAGGCGGCTCGCCGCCTCGCCGAGGACTGACGCATGGACGCTATCGCCTATCTGGTGGGCATCGATGGCGGCGGCACCAAGACTCTGGTGCGGCTGACCTCGCCCCAAGGGCAGGTGCTGGCCGAGGCCAGCGGCCCGGGTTCCGCATTGCGCATCGGCGCGCTGCAGGCGTGGCGCGTCATCGGCCAGACCATCGAGGATGCCTTTGCCAGTGCCGGACTCCGGCATCCCGCCGATGAGACTCTCGCCGTCGGCATCGGCATCGCAGGCGAGAACGTGGCGCAGTGGTCGGCCGACTTTCGGGCACAGGCACCGGCCTTCGGCGTGCTGGAGATCGTCAACGATGGCGTGGCCACCTTGCTCGGCGCGCATGGCGGCGCGCCCGGTGCCATCATCGCCGTGGGCACCGGCACCATCGGTCTGTCGCTGGACCTGGATGGCAGCCGCCGCGTGGTCGATGGCTGGGGTTTTCCCAGCGGCGACGATGGCAGCGGCGGCTGGATGGGCTTGCGCGCCCTGCACCATGCCCAGCTGGCGCTGGATGGGCGCAGCCATCGCGGGCCGCTGGCCGACGCCGTACTGGACCTGTGCCGCAAGGAGCTGCCCGCCGAACCGGCACGCGATGAGCGCGCTACCTTGCTGGACTGGCTGGCACAAGCGGACCAGGCCGCCTTCGCCCGTGCAGCGCGGCCGGTGGTGGCGCATGCCCATGACGATGTGGCCGCCCGCAGCATCCTGCAGGCGGCGGCCGCCGAGATCAGCCGCATGATCGATACCCTCGACCCCGCACAATGCCTGCCGCTGGCGCTGTGCGGCGGACTGGCCGCAGCCTTGCAGCCCTACCTGGAACGCCGCCAGCAGGCCCGCATCGTCCCGCCGCAAGCCGATGCGGTGGACGGAGCCCTGCTGCTGGTGCGGCGCGCCCTGCAACCCAAGGAGACCCCGGCATGAATGCACTGACCCAATTGCACGGCAACGTGCTCACGCCCCACGGCTGGACCCATGGCAGCATGGTCTTCGACCAGCGCATCCGCTCCATCGACGGCCGCCCGCTGCGCCAGCAGCCGCGCGTCATCGACGAAGGCGACTACATCCTGCCCGGCTTCATCGACTTGCACGTGCATGGCGGCGGCGGGCGCGACGTGATGGAAGGGGGCGACGCGGTGCAGGTGCTCTCGCGCCTGCATGCGCGGCATGGCACCACCAGTCTGCTGGCCACCACCATGACCGCGCCGCTGGAGGAACTGGAAGTGGCGTTGAAGGCCATCCGAAGCGCCACCGACGATCGCCTGCCCGGCCATGCGCGCGTACTCGGCGTGCATCTGGAAGGGCCTTACATCAATCCCGGCAAGCTGGGCGCACAGCCGGACTTCGCCATCGCGGCGTCGCTTGAGCAGGTGGATTATCTCGACGGGCTGGCCCCCATCAAGCTCATCACCATCGCCCCGGAAGTGGACGGCCACCTGAAGCTGGTCTGCAAGCTGGCCCATCGCGGCATGAAGGTGCAGATCGGCCATACGGCCGGCAGCTATGACGATGGGGTGGCCGCGCTGGCCCATGGAGCCTCGGGTTTCACGCACCTGTTCAATGCCATGAGCGGTTTCCATCATCGCGCGCCCGGCATGGTCGGTGCGGCGCTGGCCCATGCGCAGTATGCTGAACTGATTCCGGACCTCCTGCACGTGCATCCCGGTGCCATCCGCGCGGCGCTGCGCTCCATCCCGCGCCTGTTCTGTGTGACCGACTCGACGGCGGCGGCGGGCATGCCCGATGGCGACTATGCGCTGGGCAGGCAAGTGGTACACAAGTGCGCGGGCGGCGTGCGGCTGGACGACGGTACTTTGGCCGGCAGCGTGCTGACCATGGACCAGGCGCTGCGCAACCTCATTGCGCTGGGCATGGACGTGGCCGAAGCCTCGCTGCGCACCTCGACCTATGCCGCCGATTACCTGGGCCTGGCTGACCGTGGCCGCCTGGCCACCGGCCACTACGCCGACGTGGTGGTGCTGGACCGGCAATTTGCCCTCAAGGCTGTCTATGTGGAAGGAGAAGAGATTGACCTCGCTGATGCTTAAGGAAGCCCGCTCTGCGGCCGATTACGTGGCCGTGCAGCTGACCCGTGACCAGGATCGCTATGCCGCACTGGGCGCGCAACTGCGCGCTGCGCCACCGGCGTCCATCGTCACGGTGGCGCGCGGCAGCTCGGACCATGCGGCCGCCTATTGTGCCTATCTCATCATGGCGCGCCTGGGCCGCATCGTGGCGTCGCTGCCGATGTCGCTGGTGACGCTGAACCGGGCCCCGCTGCAGGTGCGCGATGCGCTGGCCATCGCCATCTCGCAATCCGGGCAGAGTCCGGATGTGGTGGAGCCGATCCGCTATTTCGACGCGCAGGGAGCGAGCACCGTGGCGCTGGTCAACCAGGCCGATTCGCCACTGGCGGCTGCAGCGCAGTGGAGCCTGCCGCTGCATGCGGGCGTGGAAGCCAGCGTGGCCGCTACCAAGAGTTTCATCGCCAGTCTGGTGGCGGGGGCCTCGCTGACGGCGCATTGGCAGGATGATGCCGCCTTGCTGGATGCCCTGGCGCAGTTGCCCCAGGCGCTGCGCGCGGCGTGTGAATGCGACTGGTCAGCGGCGGTGGAGGCTTTGGTCCCGGCCAATCGGCTCATGATCGTGGGGCGCGGCATCGGCTTCCCGCTGGCGCTGGAGGCGGCGCTCAAGTGCAAGGAGACCTGCGCCATCCAGGCCGAGGCCTTCAGCGGCGCGGAGATCAAGCACGGGCCGATGGCCCTGATCGAAGACGGTTACCCGCTGCTGATGTTTGCCACGCGCGGCCCCTCGCAGGCGGGCATGCTGGCGCTGGCCGCCGAGATGCGCGCACGCGGGGCCAGGGTCCTGCTGGCGGCACCCGAGGATGTGATCGAGCGCGACCTCACCTTGCCCGTGGCTGCCACGCCGGACCTCGATCCCATCGTGGCGATCCAGGCCTTCTATGTGATGGCGGCGCAATTGTCCGCCGCACGCGGGATGGATGCCGACCGGCCGCGGCATCTCAATAAAGTCACAAAAACGAACTAACCAAGGTTCAGGCCTGTGCCTGCCGCGCCTCCTCAATGAAGGCGCGCAGGTAATCGATCTCCACATCGCTTTCCCGTGCGCCCAGGTAGATGTGCTTGGCGATGCCCTGCTTGCCCAGACGCACCGGCACGATCGCCATCTGTTCGGCATATTCCAGCACCAGCCAGCGCGGCAGGGCTGCCACGCCGCGCCCGCTGGCCACCATCTGCAGCATGATGTCGGTGGTCTCGATGGTCTTGTGGCGGCGTGGCACGATGCCGGCCGGGGTCAGGAACTGGGTGTAGATGTCGAGACGGTCCACCGGCACCGGATAGGTCACCAGCACCTCGTTGTTCAATTGTTTGGGCTTGACGTAATCGGCGCCGGCCAGCGGATGGTCGGCCGCCACCACCAGTACCTGTTCGTAATCGAACACCGGCTCGAAGACCAGACCGGGCTTGTCCAGCGGATCGGGCGTGACCAGCAGGTCGATCTCGTAACCGAACAGCGCACCGATGCCGCCGAACTGGAATTTCTGCTTCACGTCCACATCCACGTCCGGCCAGGCGGCCAGATAAGGCGACACCACTTTCAGCAGCCATTGGTAACAGGGGTGACATTCCATGCCGATGCGCAGCGCGCCGCGCTCGCCCTGGGCGAACTGGCGCAATCTTTCTTCGGCCAGGTTCAGTTGCGGCAGCACGCGGTTGGCGACCGCCAGCAGGTATTGGCCGGCTTGCGTCAGACGCAGGTGGCGGCCTTCACGCAGCCAGATGTCGGTGCCGAGCTGCTGCTCCAGCTTCTTCATGCTGTGGCTGAGTGCGGATTGCGTGACGTGCAGCACGCCGGCCGCCGCCGTCAGCGAGCCCTGGCGTTCGACTTCCTGCACGATGGAGAGGTGGATGCGGTCCAGCATGATGATGAATGGAACTCATGGTTGAGGAGGAATGCATCATTTTAAGTCATGGCAGAAGCTAGCTCATCCGGCCATGTTTCAGTTGTAATCTGCACGGGAAGAAGTGACATACAGGGTCAACCAGGGACCGGCAGACTACGTCCATGCCAAGCCGCTTTCCATCCTGACACTGAACGAGGAGCTCATCATGCGCATTTCTTTCCGCACCCTTTCCGCCCTGTGCAGCATCGCCACCATCGGCACCCTGGCCGTCTTCGCGTCGGCGTTCAGCCAGAGCGCCTATGCCGCCTCGGCCAGTGAACTGGACCAGGCCCTGTCCCCCCATCGTGCCATGGTGCGCACGGCACTGGCACCCCGGACCGGCAGCATGAATGACAGCGGCAACACCATGCAACTGGCCTCCAACAGCGAATCTCCCTCCTGCCGCAGCCTGCGCATGCAAGCGGAGCGCGCCCGCACCGGCGATCCGAGCAACGTGCAACGCGCCCCCGTGCCGGGTACCTGGCGCGATGGCCGCTTCACCATGAACGGACCGGGCAACATCGAGTATGGCGAACGCGCCCGCATCGAATCGCGGTACATGAGCGAGTGCCGCTGAAAATCTTAGTTTTTCCTTGCTGCATCTCTCCTGTTGGCAGACCTTCATGGTCTGCCTTTTTTGCATTGACCTTGCAAAACGCTGACAAGACCATCTCGTCAATGCCCGCTTCTGGTGCAGCTTTCCAGTAAGTGCTTTGTCAGTTTCTCGTGCGGCGCGATCTTTCCGCGTGACGAAGAAGGAAGTCGAACCTTTCTCCATGGCCGTGCTCGAAACCTAACAATGCGCGATGGCCTGGCATGGCCTGCGCTGTTACATCCCATCACAATTCTGCAGTCAACTGCGCATCGCCGCGTGTCGTTAGCCAGGCTATCGCAACGCGTTTTCCGTGCGCCGTCACGGATCGAGGACTTCATCATGACAACAAGAAACAGATCTTCCGCCATCATCGTTTCGGCTTCGCTGCTCGGTGCAGTGCTGGCCCTCTCCGCCTGCCAGAAGCAGGACGCCGTCCCGCCCACCGCAGCCGCCGCGCCAGCTGCGCCGACCACGCCGCCCTACACGCCGCCCACGGCCGAGCAACTGTCGCAGATGGTGGCCCCCATCGCCCTGTTCCCGGACAAGCTGGTGGCGCAAGTGCTGGCCGGGGCCACCTATCCGGACCAGATCGTCGCCGCCAACCAGTGGCTGGGACAGAATGGCGCGCTCAAGGGCGATATCCTGCAGGCAGCCGAAGACAAGCAGCCCTGGGACGTCAGCGTGAAATCGCTCACCATGTTCCCGGCGGTGCTGTCGCAGATGGCCGCCAATCCGGACTGGACGCGCTCGCTGGGCGATGCATTCGTCAATGATCCCAACGACGTGATGAATGCCATACAGGCCCTGCGCCTGCGTGCGCAACAGGCCGGCAATCTCAAGAGTTCCTCGCAGCTCAAGGTGGTCAGCACGGTACGCAGCAGCGACACCGTGCGGGTGGAAGATGCGCCCGCGCCGCGCACCGTCTACGCCGGTGCCCCGGTGATCCCGCCGCCGCCGCAGACCATCGTCATCGAATCCAGCCAACCGGATACGGTCTACGTACCGGCCTACAACCCGGCCGTGGTCTATGGTCCGCCGGTGCCGGTATATCCGGGCTATGCCTATCGTCCGCCCAGCCCGGTGGCCAATGAAGTGGTGGTGGGTGCGCTGTCCTTCGGCGTGGGCGTGTTCGTGGGCGAGGCCATCAGTCATCACAGTGACTGGGGATGGCATGACTGGGGCATGCACTGGGGTGGCGGCGGTGGCGGCGATCGCCCCTCCGGCGACTGGCAGCGGCCAGCCGTGGTGTACAAGAACACCACCTATGTCTCGCACTCGACCACCGTGATCAATCGCGTGACCAACAACAACGTGACGGTCAACAATACGCGCGTGGTGAACAACAACGTGAACAACGTGAACAACGTCAATAACGTCAGCAATGTCAGCAACGTGAACAACGTGCGCAATGTCGACGAGCGCAACGTCAACAACCAGACCCGCATCGACAATCGCCACGAACAGGTGGCACCGGCGGCCATGAGCATGCCGCATTTCACGGCCAGCGATGCACGTCCCGGCGCGATGCCGTCACTGCGCGCGCAGGAAACTCAGCAGAAGATGGCACTGGCCAACCTGCATGCACAGCCGCAGGCGCCGAAGGAAGCCGTGCAGGCAACGGGTGCGCACCCGCATCAGGAAGCGCCACAACAGGCACAGCGCGAGCAGCAGGAGCAACGCCAACTGCAGCAGCAACAACAGGAGCAGCGCGCGCAGAAGGAACAGCAGTCAGCACGCGAACGTGAACAGGCCCAACAGAATGCCGCGCAACAGGCCCGCCAGCAGGCCGAGGAAAGAAAGGCCCAGGCGATGAAGCAGGAAAACCTTCATCCGCAGATGCAGGCGCATGCTGCCGCCGCGCCCCGTGAAGAACGTCCGCCGCAGCACGAACAGAAGGCTGCTCCTGAGCGACATGAGGCAGCGCCCCATGCACAGGAAGCGCACGCGCAAGCGAAGCACGAGCCGGCCAAACACGAGGAAGACAAGCGCGCCAACGACAAGCATGAAGGCGAGAAGCACGAGGGAGAAAAGCACAGCGGCTGAGGCCGTGAGCCCCTTCCTCGCATCGCTGAGTAGCAACACAAAGGGCCGCTTCCATGCGGCCCTTCGTGTTTGACGCTGCGGCAATCAGCTGCCGATGTTGTCGGGATCAGTGCGCTGATCCAGCGTCAGCTGCAGGAAGGCCAGGTCCAGCCACTTGCCGAACTTGGTGCCGACCTGCGGCATGTGGCCGACCTGCTCGAAGCCGAGCTTCTTGTGCAGGGCGATGGAGCCGACGTTGCTGGCATCGATGGCGGCCACCATGACGTGTTTGCCAACGGCGCGCGCACGCGGGATCAGCGCTTGCATCAGGGCCACGCCCAAGCCTTCGCCACGGTGCTCCTTGCGGACGTAGACTGAATGTTCCACCGAATGGCGGAAACCATCGAAGGGACGCCAGTCACCGAAGCTCGCATAGCCCAGCACCTTGTCGCCCTCCACCGCCACCAGCACCGGATAGCCCAGTTGGCGACGGGCCGCCAGCCAGTCCTGGCGGTTCTGGTCGTCCACCAGCTTGTCGCTCCAGATGGCCGTGGTATTGACCACGGCGTCGTTGAAGATCAGGGTGATGCCGGGGATGTCGGCAGGGGTAGCGTCGCGGATCTGCATGGTGTCTCGGTCTCGGAATTCGGGGTCTGCAGCGACAATGCTGCGGATGAGCAGTGTAGCCGAAGACGGCCATGGCAGGATCTTGCCGCGAGGCAGCGTCTTAAGACATCTGACAACTAGAGGTGTTAAAATGCGTGCGCTCATCCATAGAGCAACCCGCCTGGCCTGATTGACCGTGGCCAGGACCGGGAACCACAAGAAATGCCAGCCCCGCAAGCTGGACGCAAGATCGGAGACGCGTTGACCCACTCTGAGATTGCGACCCATGACCCATTCCATTGCAACGACGTCTCATCCTGCGCAGGCCGCTCCACGCGGCATTGCGGGTGCCGGCGCGCGTGCCGTGCAGTGGTCATGGCGGGCGCAGTCCTGCCCGATGCGTCCGTGTCCCGATGCCTCGCGCAGCTTGTTTTCCACCCACTCCACTTTGCTCACATCATGACCACCAAGTTCAGTCCCTCGCGGCGTGCCGTCCTCGCGGCTACCGCAGCGGCAGTGCCGCTAGTCTCGCTGCCCCTGCTCAAGCAGGCCCGGGCCGATGGCCTGGAAGGCATCGAGCTGCAACACTACCAGCCGGTGTTCTTCAATGCCGCCCAATGGCTCTTCATCCTGGCCGCCTGCGACCGCCTGATCCCCGCCGAAGGGCGCGGGCCGGGCGCGCTGGAAACCAATGTGCCGGTCTTCATCGACCAGCAATTGCATGCCGGCCTGGGCAGCGACATCTACCAGCAGGGGCCGCACCAGACCGATGCACCGGCCACGCTGGGCTTCCAGATTCCCTATGCGCCGCAGGACGTCTACCGCATCGGCATCGAGCTGACCCAGCAGATCAGCCAGCAACAGCATGGCAAGCGCTTCGAGCAGCTGGATGCCAAGGACAAGGATGCCCTGCTGACCTCGTTGCAGAAGAATGGCGCCGATTTTGCCGCGCTGGGCGAGAAGGCGATGAAGCCTTCGCAGTTCTTCGGCCAGCTGCTGGGCGATACCAAGAACGGCTACCTGGCCGATCCCATGTACGGCGGCAACAAGGACATGAAGGCCTGGGTCGCCATCGGCTTCCCCGGCGCGCGTGCGGCCTATACCGAATGGGTGGACCAGCACAACGTGAAGTATCCGCTGGGACCGGTGAGCCTGTCGGGCAAGCGCGCCTGATGCGCGGCCCTGTCTCCTCGTTCACGCCTGCAACCTCTTACTGACTTAATTCAATGCCTAACATTACCAACGACGACGTCGACGTCGTCATCGTCGGCCTCGGCTGGGCCGGCTCCCTGATGGCCATCGAACTGGCCCAGGCCGGCCTGAAGGTACGCGCCCTGGAGCGCGGCCCGGACCGTCCGCCCGAAGACTTCGCCTATCCCAAGCCGGCCGACCAGTACGGCTACGCCACCCGCAACAAGGTCTTCGCCACCCCGCGCGATGCTGCGCTGACGGTGCGCTACAACACCGCGCAGCAGGCACTGCCGACCCGCAAGTGGGGCGCCTTCGCGCCCGGTACCGGCGTCGGCGGCTCGGGCCTGCACTGGACGGCGGTGCTGATCCGCGCCACGCCCACCGACCTCAAGCTCAAGACCTACGCCGACCAGGCCTACAAGCACAGCAGTCTCGACCCCGAGATGCGCATCAAGGATTTCCCCTTCACCTGGAACGAGATCGAGCCGCACTACGATTTCTTCGACAAGGTCTGCGGCCTGTCGGGCAATACCGGCAACCTGCGCGGCCAGATCCAGCCGGGCGGCGATCCTTTCGAAGGACCGCGCTCGAACCCCTATCCGCTGCCGGCGCTGCACGACACCTACAACAACACCTTGTTCGCCGACGTGGCGCGCAAGCTGGGCTACCATCCCTTCCCCAATCCCTCGGCCAATGTCTCGCAGGCCTGGACCAATCCGTATGGCGCACAAATTGCACCTTGCAACTATTGCGGTTTCTGCAGCAAGTATCCCTGCCTGAACTATTCCAAGGCCTCGCCGCAGACCACCATCCTGGATGTGGTCAAGCGCCTGCCCAACTTCGATTACAAGGTCAACGCCAACGTCATCCGCGTGGACCTGCACGCCGACAAGAAGACCGCACGCGGCGTGACCTACATCGACGAGAACATGAAGGAAGTGTTCCAGCCGGCCAAGATCGTGATCCTCTCCAGCTTCCAGTTCGCCAACGTGCGCCTGATGCTGCTCTCGGGCATCGGCAAGCCCTATGACCCCATCACCGAGACCGGCGTCATCGGCCGCAACTATGCCTTCCTCTCCAATGGCGGGGCGACGTTGTTCTTCAAGGACAAGCACTTCAATTCCTTTGCCACGGCCGGGGCCACCGGCGAAATGTTCAACGACATCTCGCCGGGCAACTTCGACGACGGCATCAAGCTGGGCTTCATCGGCGGTGCCAAGATCCACAGCTCGCAAGCCTCGGGCGCACCGATCGGCACGGCACTGCCGCCGGGCACGCCCAGCTGGGGACGCGGCTGGAAGGAAGGCATGATCGACTGGTACGACCATTCCATGAAGATCAGCATCACCACCACCTGCATGTCCTATCGCGGCCACTTCCTGGACCTGGATCCCAACTACAAGGATCCGTGGGGCCAGCCGCTGTTGCGCATGACCTTCGACTGGCGCCAGAACGAACTGAAGCTGCAACGCTACCTGCGCGACATCGTGCTCAAGATTTCCAAGGAGCTCAATCCGGACCACATGTCGGAAAGCTTCCTGGCCCTGGATTCGCATTGGGACATCACCAAGTACGTGTCCACCCACAACGTGGGCGGCGCGATCATGGGCGATTCGCCGCGCGATTCGGCCTTGAACAAGTACCTGCAATCCTGGGATGTGCACAACGTCTTCGTCCCCGGCGGCAATGCCTTCCCGCAGAACTTCCAGGCCAATCCGACGGCCACCATCGGTGCCATCACGCTCATGGCCGCGCATGCCATCAAGACGCAGTACCTGAAGAACCCCGGCCCGCTGGTCCAGGCATGAAGGGGGGAGAGAACATGAAAAAAATGACTTCATTGCTGGCCGGACTGGCGTTGTCGCTGGGCGTGCTGGGTGTGTTCAATGTGGCGCAGGCGGCCGACCAGGATACGGTGGCGCGCGGCCAATACCTGGCGCGTGCCGGCGACTGCATGGCCTGCCACAGCGCTGCCGGCAAGCCGGCCTATTCGGGCGGACTGGCCATCGACAGCGGCCACGGCATCATCTACTCCACCAACATCACGCCGGACAAGGAACACGGCATCGGCAACTACAGCGAGGCGCAGTTCTCCGCTGCCGTGCGCCACGGCGTGCGCGCTGATGGCACGCAGCTCTATCCGGCCATGCCCTACCCCAGCTATGCCAAGGTGAGTGACGAGGACATCCACGCCCTCTACACCTACTTCATGCAAGGAGTGAAACCGGTGGCCGCCACGCCGCCGGCCAGCAGCATGAGCTTCCCGTTCAACATCCGCTGGGGGATGAAGCTGTGGAATGTCTTCTTCGCCAATGACAAGCCGTTCAAGGAGCAGGACGGCTGGAACGCCGAGATCAAGCGCGGTGCCTATCTGGCCGAGGGCCTGGGCCACTGCGGCAGCTGCCACACCCCGCGCGGTTTTGCCATGAACGAGAAGGCCAGCGACAGCAGCCAGGTGCAGTTCCTCTCGGGTGGTGATCTCAATGGCTGGGCCGTACCGTCGCTGCGCGGCATGCCGCACTGGAGCGCGCAGGACATCGTCGACTACCTGCAGACCGGCCGCAACAAGACCGCGTCAGTGGCGGGCGAGATGAGCCTGGTGGTGGAACACAGCACGGCGCACCTGAAACCGGAAGACCTGCAGTCCATCGCCGCTTACCTGAAGACGCTCTCGCCGGTGGCCTCCGCCAGCAGCGGGCGCGTCACGCCGCAAGGGGCCGAGGCGACCACGAAGAAACTCACGGCCGCCAAGGACCTGAGCCTGGGCGAGCGCCTGTACCTGGACAATTGCGCGGCCTGCCACTTCGTCAATGGCAAGGGCGCGCCGGGCATCTTCCCGGTGCTCGATGGCGCGACCGTGGTCAATGCCGACAATCCCAGCGCGTTGCTGCACGTGATCCTGGCCGGGGCGCGCACGCCGTCCACCGAGAAGGCACCGTCGATCCTGGTCATGCCGGGCTTCGCCCATCGCCTCTCGGACAAGGAAGCGGCAGAACTGGCCAGCTTCGTGCGCCAGGGCTGGAGCAACCAGGCAGGGGCCGTGTCGGAGAAGGAAGTGCGCCGGATGCGCGAGGGTCTGGCCAAGCACGGGTCCTGATCTGCTGCGCAAATCGTCGCTGTGAAAGAAAAGGCTCGCATGGCAACATGCGGGCTTTTTTTACGCGGCTGTCACGCCAAGCCGGCTGCAAGTTGATTGACCACGATGAACGATCGCGCCACTATAGCGCCCAGGCAATTCTTCTTGAAAGCACGCATGCTCCCCACCTACGGTGCCACCTATCGCGGCAAGCACATCAGCGTCTCCTGCACGCAGCAACGCGATGGCGACGTCCTTTGTACCGTACAGATCGACGGCGAACCGGCCCCCGGCCTGCGCGGCAATCCCTTCGCTTCGGTGGCCTCGGCACAGGTGGCCGGTGTGGGTTACGCGCGTGCGGTGATCGATACCCAGCTCGACAATGACGTGGCCGAGCATCACGGCTATTTCATCCGGGTCAGCAGCAGGGAACAGATCGACGGCACCTGGGTCGGCAGTTACCAGCTGCATCGCAATGACAACCCGGTCGCCTTCCGGCGCGTGGTGTGCGAAGACTTTCGCGGCAATACCTCGGTGGAGGCAGAACAGTATGCGATGGCCACGGCCTTCGTGGCAGTGGACGCCGACGTCAAGGCCGGCAAGCTCTGAGCGGACGGGAGACTTCAGGCCGCTTTCTTGCGGCGGGCCGGCAGCTTGTCGTGCTGGGCCAGAATGGCCGACAGCAATCCCGGAAAGCGCTGCTCGATATCGGCGCTGCGCAAGGTGTTGATGTGGGTGGTGCCATTGCTCTCGGTACGCACCAGGCCGGCTTCGCGCAAGACCTTGAAGTGGTGCGAGACGGTGGACTTGGGACGCCCGCCATCGAGTTCGCCGCAGGTCGCACATTCCACGCGCGCCAGGTGGCGCACGATCTCCAGGCGGATCGAATCGCTCAGCGCGTAGAGCACGCGCTCCAGCACGAACTCGGCAATCTCGGGATGTTTGTAGGGACGCATCTGCAAGATGATACACCCTGGGTTATACTCCTTCCATAGTTCGAAGATTTACGAACAAACGAAGCGAGTGCTGTGCCAGTGCAGCGCTTGTTGATCTCATTTTCATCATTGACAAGAAGCCACCCATGTCTGCTCTCTTTACTCCCTTCAAGCTGAAGGACCTGAACCTGCGCAACCGCATTGCCGTCCCGCCCATGTGCCAGTACATGGCGGTGGACGGCAAGGCCAACGAATGGCACCTGTCGCACTACGCCAGCATCGCCCGTGGCGGTGCCGGCCTGGTGATCGTGGAGGCCACTGCCGTGGCCCCGGAAGGCCGCATCACGCCGGGCTGCACCGGCATCTGGTCGGACGAGCTGGCGCAAGCCTTCGTGCCGGTGGTGCAAGCCATCAAGGCCGCCGGTGCCGTGCCCGGCATCCAGATCGGCCACGCCGGCCGCAAGGCCAGCGCCAATCGTCCCTGGGAAGGCGACGACCACATGGCCGCCGACGACGCGCGCGGCTGGGACACCATCGCCCCGTCCGCGATTGCTTTCGGCAAGGGCTTGCCCAAGGTCCCCAAGGCCATGAGCCTGGACGACATCGCCCGCGTGCGCCAGAACTTCGTCGATGCCGCCATCCGCGCCCGTGATGCCGGCTTCGAATGGCTGGAGCTGCACTTCGCCCACGGCTACCTGGGCCAGAGCTTCTTCTCGGCGCATTCCAACCAGCGTGATGACATCTACGGCGGCAGCGTGGAAAACCGCGCCCGCTTCCTGCTGGAAACCCTGCGCGCCGTGCGTGAAGTATGGCCGGAACACCTGGCCCTGACGGTACGCTTCGGCGTGCTGGAATACGATGGCCGCGACGAGCAGACGCTGGCCGACTCCATCGGCGTGGTGCGCCAGTTCAAGGAGATCGGCATGGACATGATCAGCGTGACCATCGGTTTCACCATTCCGGAAGTGCAGATCCCCTGGGGTCCGGCCTTCCTCGGTCCGATCGCCAAGCGCGTGCGCGAGGAAGCTGGTGTGCCGGTGTCTTCCGCCTGGGGCTTCGGTACGCCGGAACTGGCCGAGCGCGCCGTCAAGGAGGGCCAGCTCGACCTGGTGATGGTGGGCCGTTCGCACCTGGCCAATCCGCACTGGACTTACCAGGCCGCCAAGGAACTGGGCGTGGAGCGCCCTTCCTGGACGCTGCCGGCACCTTACGCGCACTGGCTGGAACGTTATTGATGCACTGATGCGGCATCGTGCTGCGGGGCTTGCTGCCTTGGCAGCATGACAGGATGACAGCATTGCCGGTCTGCAAGCCGCTCAGGGATTCCCTGAGCGGCTTGTTTGTTTTCTAGGGAAAATCACTAGAGCCAGGCAAGGTGCTTTCTCCTAAGATGAAGTCGTCTTGAGGAGATCATCATGTTCACCACCTTCCTGCTGACTGCCGTTCTCTCTACGCTGGTGACCGTTGCGTTTTCGGCCACGGGCATCTACCTGTTGGCCGAAGCGCGCTGGCGGCATCATCCGCTGGCCAGCCGTGCCAGCCTGCCGCCCGATCGGCTGCCGTATTGAGCGAGCGGGACGGTGCCATGTCCGGTGCCGCCTGGTGTGTGTCTGCCTGAATCGCGATGAAATGATGTTGGCCCCCTGGTCGTCGGACCCGGGGGATTTTTTTTTGCGTGAGGGTTACAGGGCAGAGTAGCGCGGCAACAGGTCCTGGTCAGCCAAGCGGATTTCGATGGCGTTGGCGGCCTGGATGTGATCGGGGTTTTCATCGTCAAACGCATCGCCCGCCACCGAGACGATGATGGTGCCGCGTTGCTGTCCGTCCTCGTTCAATACCGGCAGCAGCTCGGCGGCCTCGGGGACTTGGGCGCGCGTGATCCTGCCTGGCAGATACAGCAGCCATCCGGCGCCGGGGCGATCGGCGAAGACCTTGTGGCGCATGCCATATCCGCCAGGGTCGACCGCGATGAAGGGAGGCTGCCATTGCAACGAGAGCCCCGTCAGCACCTTGATCAGATTGGCCTTCTGACAAAGCGCAGGAACTGCCTGCGCCTGCAGGCGGAAAGTGGAATTGCCGGGTCCATCGGCCTGCTGCAATCCGAGCAGGATGGCGGAGCCGCCCTCTTCTTCATAGCCGTTCCAGATACCAAGATAACGAAAGCCGTTGGCAGGATCACTGCGCTCCTCCTCTTCCACAATGGCCAGTGCAGCGCGTGTAGGACCGTCTCTTTCAAATGCCTGGATGCGCCGGGCATCTTCCGGCGTATCAGCTGGAGGGCACCAGTCGTCCAGCGGCATGCCCACAGCGTCCAAAAGAACCGCGACTTTCCACAGTATGGAGAAATGTTCGGATGCGCTAGGCAAGGTGGCGAGCGTTGAAGCAAAGGCAAAGTTGATGACAAGATACATGATCATGGCTTATGGAAAAGTTGGATGGCGAGCTTGTTGGCAGGAAAGACCTCGCTCAGATGACGAAAGACCAAATGATCCTGCACGTACCAGCACAAGTGGGCAGGACTGGACTTCAATACGGCCGCACTCTGCGCGGCGGCTTGTTTCATAAGATTCGGGTACCCCTTCAATCCATAGAAGAACTTGGGCTCACCCGTCTTCCTGTCAAAAAACTGCGCATACCGTGCCTTGGCCTCTTGCAGCAGACACGGGCCGAGCTGGAATCCATCGAAATCAATGTCATCGAAGGCCCACTCGGTATAGGGCGCAAACCCGGTGACACGCGCCTGATAGGCCCGCGCCTCTTCAGACATGTGCCAGTTGCGTGGCACCAGGCTCCCCGCTGCGGGGGGACAGCGCTTGCAGGATTGATCTTTCTTGAGTACATCGGCCTGACTCAATGGGGAGGACTTGGCCTCTTCGGCCCTGCGCGAACTGCTGTAGATGGCCGCCCCGGTACCGGCTGCGACCGCCGAAGCACCCAGCCCTATCCATCCAAGAATCTCGCTGCTGATCAGCGGTACCGCCACGACGGGAGCGATCATGTTTTGCGCTCCTCATCTTGCGGCGCGGCCAGCTTGTGCAGGACGGCGATCATGTCATCGAGCCTTTGTTCGGGCGTGGCACCCAGGCGGCGAAGGTAACGCACGGTGCCCGGACGACGGAACAGGCCCGGCCAATCGGCCGACAGATACATCATGTAGATCAGGTGGGACAACGCACCGAAGCCCAGCGACAAACCATGCGCATAGGCCTCGCGCATGCGCCGGATCACCTCGCTGCGGCCCGGCACGCGTTGCAGGTCTCCACGCTCGGCCAGGAACTGGTCGGCCACGGCGGCAATGAAATGTTCGGTATCGCGTGCACGCAAACGCGCCAGGTCGTCTTCATCGAGGCGGATCATGTCGGCCTCCCGATGTGAACCCGGCGGCCATCGAGCAACAGGTGCCATTCAAACAGGTGACCGAAGAGCGTGTGGCGCTGCGCTGCCTTCAGGTCACGCGCTGCTGCAGCCAACACGCGCGGATCCCACAAGCGCAGCAGTGCAGTGCGTCCGTCGGGCAAGCTCATCTGCATGCACAAGCGCAATAGTTGCGCCAGGCCCTGCAGATCCTGCGGGCCGATGATCCAGGAGACCGCAGGAGCAATCGCTTCCAGGCGGCTGATCTGCTCCAGCAACGCAGGGGACAACTTCTCGGCCGCCAGCAGCCAGGGCCCGGCGGGCGCCAGATGCGCATCCACGGTCTCGGCAAAAAGTGCAACGACGCCGGGTGCCTCACGTAGCGCCGCATCCGTGCAGGACTCGTAGTGCAGTCCGTCCACGAGGACGTACAGCTGCAGTGCCGGCATGGTCTTCCTCGCCTCGGCCAGTCGCTTCATGACGTCGGCGGCCATCAGCTGCGCACCAGCAGGGTGGCGCCGCTGACGGCAGCATCGCGCATGCAGCTCAGGCAGATGCCGGAATCGGCCGATGCAGCGTTCCCGGCGCCGGCCTTGGCTAGCTCGGCCTCAGCGGCCAGGAATTCCGGACTGGCGATCCGGCCCTCGGCATGCGTGCTGGTAGCCTGGCTGGCGAAGAGTGTGGCGCCGCAGGCGGTGCGGTCACCGTGGCGTGCCACGGCCGCGCCGAGCGAGAACATGTCGCCCGCACCGGTAGTGATGGCGAAGGTCCCCTGGCACCGGGGGCAGACCGTCTGGTCGCCCACGCGCGCCACCGGCTTGCCGTGGACCATGAAAGTGAGATCGCCGGAGATGACCGTGCCGCCGTGGCTGGTCCTGTCCCCGATGGTGATGAAGGCTTGTGGCACACGCTCCTCCTCTGCAGTGATGACATCAGCCGCAGCGCGAAGAAGAGAATCCGAAAGAAGCCTTCAGCCGGTGCCGCAGCAAGGCCGCACATCATGCCGGGGCAAGACGCATCGGCCCGCATCGGGCAGAAAAGAAGAGCGAATCCTGGAAGGATTTTTAGTAACGCCTGATACGATTTCGAGCAGGCGCAAGCAATCAAAACAAATCAGTAAAACAGCAAAGTCCACAAGGGAACGCTGGCCAGCAGCAGACAGCCAAGGAAGGCGGCAAGGAAGAGCAGTTTTTTCTTTCGGGTGGCCATGGTGAACCTGCAGGACGGAAATGGGCGCGCATGCGCAAGGCCGCAGTGTACCGCGCCCGCCGCCATCAGGCCATGCCGTTGCGGCCGTAGGCGCGGAAGCCGGGCCGCTCGCTGAGACGCTCGTAATACGCTGCCACGGCCGGCAAGGGCGCATGCTCCAAGGGCGTGCCGAACCAGCGATTGACCGACAACCCGACCGGAATATCGGCCAGCGTGAATGCAGGACCCGCCACGAAACCGCCACTGTGCTGCAACCGTTGTTCCAGCACCTGCATGAAGCGCGTCCAGCCGGCGATGGAAGCCGCCAGTTGCTGCGCATCGCCATGCTCGGCCGACTTGCGCACCAGCGCCATGAAGGCATAGCTCCAGCTGCGGTTGAGGTCGCTGGCCTGCCAGTCGATCCACTGGTCGATGCGCGCGCGCAGACGCGGTGCTTGCGGATACAGCGCACCGTCACCGTATTGCCCGGCGAGATAGCGCAGGATGCTGTTGGACTCCCACAGGACGAAGCCATCATCATCAATCACCGGCACCATCGCATTGGGATTCATGGCAACGAAGGAAGGCTCGCTGGTCGATTTGAAACCAATACCCCAGTCCTGCCGCTCGAAGGCAATGTCCAGCTCGCTGCAGGCCCACAGGACCTTGCGTACGTTGATGGAATTGTCACGGCCGTAGATCGTCAGCATGCAGGCTCCCGTACAGTAAGTGTCAGGCTGGCAAGCCTAGCAGGTGGCCCGGTACGGTGCCATGCACAGTTCTTCCTCATTCTCCCCGGTGACTGTTGCGCTGCGGTCAAGTGGCCCGGTACAAAGCTGCCAACTGTACCGGGACGGCTCGAGGAAGTGGCCGTACAATCGACCTCCCACTGGCCATACCTGCCGCCCACGCCCATGTCTTCCTCCAACATTGCCAAGCTGTTGCTGCTGGCTGCCATCTGGGGCACCAGCTTCATGCTCATGCGCATCGCCGCACCGGTCTTCGGCCCCATGCTGACCACCTTCGGCCGTGCTTCGCTGGCCACGCTGTCGCTGCTGGCCTTTGCCCGCATGCGCGGGGTGCCGCTGCAGTGGCGCCGCAACTGGCTGCCCTACCTGGTGATCGGCATCTTCAATACCGCCCTGCCCTTCGCGCTGTTTGCCTGGTCGGCGCTGCACATTCCCTCGGCCTACATGGCCACCATGAATTCGCTGGCACCGATCTTCACGGCCATGTTCGGTTTCCTGCTGCTGGGCGAACGGCTGAGCCTGGTGCGTACCGGGGCCTTCGTGCTGGGCCTGGTCGGTGTGGCGGTGCTGGTGGGCATCGGCCCGGCGCCGGTCAATGCGCTGGTGATCGCCGGGGTGCTGGCGGCCATGAGTGCGGCGGTCAGCTATGGTTTTGCGGCCACCTTCACGCGCATGCGCGCCGGCGGCATTGCGCCCATCGCCATGGCCACCGGCAGCCAGTTCGCCGCTGCCCTGTGCCTGCTGCCGCTGGCCGCGCCGTCGATGCCGCATGCGCTGCAGGCCGGCACCCTGCCTGCACTGTTATCTGTACTGGTGCTGGGCGTGGTCTGTACCGGTATCGCTTACGCACTGTTCTTCCAACTGATTGCCGCCGAAGGGGCGACCAAGGCCATCACCGTGACCTTCCTGGTGCCGATGACGGCTTCGCTGTGGGGCTGGCTGCTGCTGGATGAACCGGTGACCGTGGGCACCGTGACCGGCATCGCCGTCGTGCTCATCGCCACCGCCACCGCCTTGCGGGCCAAACCGGCAGCGGCCGCCAAGGACAAGAAAGTGACTGCCTGATTCGAGGCTGACCCCAACAAAAAGGCGCTGCGGGAAAATCCGCAGCGCCTTTTTTCATGCAACCCAGGTTTGGCTTACCAGCCGTACTGCGCACACGCCTTGCGATACGCCAGCCCTGCCAGCGCCACATCTTCCAGGCCGATGCCGATGGCCTTGTAGATGACGATGTCCTCGTCCTGGCGCTGATAAGGCATGCTGCCATCGACAGCCTGCGCCAGTTCCATCACCTTGTCCCACGCGAACACACCCGGTGCGCACTGCACCAGGTCGCCGGCCTCCTGCTGCGCCTGCGGCTTCCATTCCACGAACAGCGCGGCGGCACGGCCGATGGCGGTGTCGTCCAGCTCGCGCACGTTGGCCTTGGAGGCACCGACGGCGGCGACGAAAGCCCCCGGACGCAGCAGCTTGCCATCGAACAGCGGCGTGGCTGAACGGGTCACGGTGACCAGCACGTCCGCTGCGGCGGCGGCTTCATCGACGCTCACCACCCGCGCCGGAACGCCCAGGGTGCGCGTGACTTCCTCGGCCAGGGCTTCGCGGCCCGACAAGCCGGCGATCAATACTTCCTTGAACGGCCGCACCTGCAGCAGCGCCGGAATGTGCGAACGCGCCTGCACGCCGGTGCCGATCACCGCCAGGGTGGCGGCGTCCTTGCGGGCCAACGCATCGCAGGCCACCGCCGTGGCGGCCGCAGTGCGCAGGCCGGTCATGGCGTCGCCCTCCAGCGTGCACAGCGGTGCGCCGGTCTCGCTGGAGAACAGCTGGATGACGAACCTGAACTGGCCCTTGATGGTGGTGTAGACCTTGGCCCCGGCGATCCCGGCCGATGGAATGACCGCCCCCATCATCGACAGCATCACGCCATTGGCGGCACTGGTGCGCACGCGCCCCTGATGCGCGCCCTCGGCGGCGTGGGCAAAGGCCTCGCGCATGGAGGCGATGGCGTCTTCGGTGGTCAGCAGTTCGCTGACCTGCTGGTTGGTGAGAAATTTCATGCGGGACCTTGGCTTCAAAAAATGCAGGAAAAATTATGGCGTGCCGTGCTCGGCCTTGAGATAGTTCCAGATCCGGTCTATGTCCGGATTGGCTCCATCCAGACGGCGATAGACGCGGATATCCATCTCGTCGCACCACAGCCCCTGCTCCAGCGCTTCGCTGTCGTTCGGGGCGATGGCCAGGGTCAGCTTGCCCTCGGCGATCTCGCGCGACACCGCACTGGCCGGCAGCCAGGCGATGCCGTGGCCTTCGACGGCCATGCTCTTCAAGCCTTCAGCCAGGTCGGTCTCGAAGCGGCGGAACAGGTGCACGCGGCGCGGGCTGGAATGCAGGGCCTTCTCGACGATGCGCGAGAGCGAGGAATATGGGGAATAACTGAGGAAAGGTTGCGGATCATTGGGCGTCCCTGGCAACACATACTTGGGCTGGCCACTGGGCAGCGTCTTGACATAGGGACGCAGCGGCTCCTTGCCCAGCGAAAGCACGGCATAGCGTTCGGTATCGAGGGCGATGCCCTGCTGGCGATGGTCATAGCACAGCAGCAGGTCGCAGTTGCGCTCCACCAGGGCCATGACGGCATCGTGCACGTTGCCGGCCATGACGGTGGTGGCGATGGCGCCGATGGTCTTTTCGATTTCCGACAGCAGCTTGGGGAACACCGTCAGCAAGAGCGTGTGCGGCATCGCAAAGCGTACCGAGGATTGCGCCCCTGCCAGTTGGCCGCGCAGCACCAGCCGCGCCTGCATCGACTGGTTGAGCATTTCCTTGGCGATCGGGACGAAGGATTCACCGGCCGGCGTGAGCGTGCAGGGATAGGACGAGCGATCGAACAGTTCGGCGCCCAGCCAGGTTTCCAGCGAGCGGATGCGGCGGCCGAAGGCCGGTTGCGTGACATTGCGCAGTTTGGCCGAGCGGCTGAAATTCAGCGTATCGACGACCGAGAGGAAGTCCTCCACCCATTTGATTTCCATCTTCCCTACCCCGTTGGCTTTCCGCGCTGATCCGGCGGCTTGTCTTTGGTGCCGACCACGTTGTGCCTGGCGGCGACCCTCCTTTGGAACGCAGCCACTATACCGAAATGGCATGGACAGCGCCCCATGCCATTTTGGCATGAGGCGCAGTAAAAGCGGGTAGACAGGCGATGAATAAACGATGCGGCGCAGTGATCACACCAGCTCAGCCGGGGCCCTGCAACAGCGCTGGCGGCATCAGGGGCAAGCCGTGACGGAAAACCGCATGCGGAAGAACAGTTGCCACATCGTGCTGCGCATCACGCAAGCACAGGTCCAGCCGCACCTGCCGGCCCGCACGGTCGAGCCGCACGGCGCGCAGGTAGTGGCGCTCCGGGAGCACGGCCGCAGCGGAGCCGGCCATGGCGGCCGAGAACGGTGCGCCCCAGCAGGTGAGCGCGAAGCCCTGCTGTTCCAGCCAGTGGCACACGGCAGCGACCAGACGCGGATCGTCGGGCAGCAACAGATCCGCATCGGCGGGCGCCTGCGACAACGGCAAATCCTGCAGCCAGCGCGCAAAGCTGCCGTAAAGGACGAACCCCGGATGCGCCAACTGCAGCGCTTGCAGTACGGCAAGGGTCTGCTCCGTATCGATGGCGTGCGGCAGATGGCGCGCGATCAGCGCGTATTCGTGCGAACGATTGCTGCGCAGCTGGCCAGGCGTCTCGGACGTACTGGCGCGGTCATAGATCAGGATGCGCTCTTCGACGAAACGGAAGCGGTCCGCCATCAGCCGCGCCAGATCCCAGGCCAGCGGCACGAACTGCTCGCCCACCCGCAGGTTCTCGGCGCACAGCACCAGCCAGCCGCCGGGACGCAAACAGTCGCGCAATGCGCGCAGCAGACGCTCCAGCATGCCGAGGAAAGCGGCGTAGGTCTGGCTGGCATAAAGCTGTCCAGCGTGCGCGGCGTCGGAGGCGTCCGGCCACTGGCAGCCGAAGTAAGGCACGTTGCTCAACACCAGGTCCACCGGCGGCAGGGAATGCGCGAGCGCCGTGGCATCGCCTTGCAACACTTGCTGTGGCGGACCATCGGCCCCGAGACGCTGCAGCCGCTGGCGCGTCAATGCCACGCGCTGGCCATCTATCTCGATGCCGATGCCCGCGCGGCCCACGCTGTGCGCGGCGACCAGCGTGCTGCCAAATCCGCAGAAGGGATCGAGCACCTTGCCGTCAGGCGGGCACAGGTGCGCAATGAACGGCTGCATCTGCTCCACCCAGCCGCAATCGCGCGCGCCGAAGGGATCGGTCTCGGCCAGCTCCCGTGGCAGGGTCCAGGCCGGGTCCTGCCTGCTGAGGTGCAGCCAGCTGTTGTCGTTCATCACGGGCTCCGCAGCAGCTGCAGCGGCTGCACCGCGCGACTGCGCATGGGCGCGGCACCGGTGGTTTCCAGCAGCACGTGTTGTTCGGGATTCCAGCCGCCGCACAGGCGGCCATTGGCATGGAACACCAGCTTGTAGATGCGTCCGCTGGCATGGCGCGCATGCATGCGCACATAGTCCGAGGCTTCGAAGGTGAGCTGCATGCCGCGCCAGTGCAGCACCACGTTCCAGAAGTAGTAGCCGGAGGTGGCATGCACCGGTTGCGCTTCGGCGCTCAGTTCCGGATCGGCCAGGCAGGCTGCCAGCAACGCCGCCACATCGATGCGCGCGCCGCCGATGTAGCGGGCCGTCACGTTGTTGCGGTATTGCGGTCCGAGTTGCGAGAACTCGCGCAGGATCACCGCCGTCACACCGCGCTGTTGCGCCCAGCGCAGATAGGCTTTCAGCGCGGGCACGCCATCGATGCCACCCTGCTGCACGATGCACACCAGCTTCACCGGCAACTGCGGCACCAGTTGCGTGAGAGTGGCGTCGATGCCGGCCTGCGTGGCAACCGCCTGTCCGCTGCGAAAACGCATGATGGCCTGATTGGCCTGGGCCTCATGATGATGGCGCGACAGTTCCACCCAGCCGAGATCGAAGGCCTGCAAGCGCGCGATCAGCTCCGCGCCACGCGGCGTGGCCAGGCCGCCTCCATTGGTGTAGAGCACGCTGCCCTGCACGGGTGACTGGCGCGCGTGCTCCTGCAGGACATCGAGCATGGACAGCATCCAGCCGGCGTCATCGGTGGTCTCCAGTCCCGACAGCGACCACGACAGCGGCAGCCCGCGCAGCGCAGCGAGCGCTTGCCGGAGCTGTGCGCCGTACTGCGGACCAGGTCGCAGTGCGGCGGCGTGCGGGCCGCCATCGTCCAGCGTTTCCGAACAGAAGCGGCAGCGCGCCGAGCAAGGCTGCGCCGAGGCATAGGGGGTGAAGGTCACGGGCTGGGCGATCTGCACGGTACGCCCGCCGATCTCCCAGCGCCGCCAGCGCCTTGCATCGTCCTGGTCGGGCTCGCGCCGGATCACGCGTGGCAGGCGGTTTTCCAGCAGCTGCTGCAGGGCGGCGGGCATCAGGTCCGGCAGCGCCGGACTATCCGGTGCGATGGCCTCGGCGGTGTCGACGGCGTCAGAGATGGCCATGGTCTCACTCGCTGCCGGTGAGGTTGAGGAAGGTATCGAGGATATGGAAGTGATCGTCGAAGAAGCTCGCCTCCATCGCCGCCAGTTGCGCAATCGGTGTCCACACCGCCTGGGCCGCATCATCGGCGGCCTCGACCTCGGGCAGTTGTTCCAGCCGCAGGTCAAAGTAGTAAGCATGAGTGATGGTGCGGCCACGCGCACTGCGGTCGGGGTGATCGAAAATCTTGACGTCCACCAGGGCCTCTTCCAGCGTCACATCCAGCACGGCCAGGTTGGTTTCCTCGGCGAGTTCGCGCAGGGCGGCCTGCATCAGGCGCTCGCGCTGGTCCAGGAAACCGCCGGGGATGGCCCACAGGCCACGCCCCGGAAAGCCCTTGCGCTGTACCAGCAGCACGTGGTCCGCCGCGCGGATCACGGCATCCACTGTCGTGAAGACCGGCGGATAAGGTGCCGCAGCCCAGGCCGCTTGATACTTGCGCAACTGGCGATGTTCTTCCACCAGTGCGGCGTAATGCGGCAGCAGTGACCAGGCGCGCAGGTAGTGGCGCACGCTGGGCGGCACCATCGTGTCGAGAACGTCGAGGCTGACTTCCAGGTCCTCGGCCTCGAACCAGACGTTGCGAATGTCGGTGGCATCGATGTCGCCCGCGCGCGGCAGGGTTTCCAGCTGCCATTGCGGGAAGTGGCGCAGGTAGTAGCTGGAGGCATCCTTGAAGTGCCCGACCAGCAGCACCCTTGCCTGGGGATCGGTCTCGGCCGCGACCAGGCGGCGCACTTCGGCGGACCAGCGGCGATCGTCGTAGTAATCGCGGGTAGCGACGAAGCGCAGGCGTTCGCGCTGGCCCGGCGGCATGGCACCGGCGATCATGGCGGCGCGCTCTTCCCAGGTGAAGGGGTTCTTGGTGTTGCGGGCGTGGAAGGCCGAACCCAGCACCACGATCACCGCGGCCGCGCGCTCCAGCGCGTGATGCAGCAGGTGCAGGTGGCCGTTGTGCACGGGCTGGAAGCGGCCGATCACCACGGCGGCATCGTATTGCGGAGTCAGGACGGGCATGCGCTTTCCTTAATTTTTATCAACAGGGTCGAACGGCCGTTCACCTGAATGACGGATGACGGATGACGGCCAGCGCCTCAATAGCGCACTGCAATCGGAATCTGCCGTCCGCTGCCGAAGGCCCGGGCGCGCACCCGGATCACTGGCGGCGACTGGCGGCGCTTGTATTCGTTGCGCGCCACCATGCGGCAGATGCGTTCGACCAGTGCTGCCCCGGTTTCGGTTCCGCTGAGCTGTTCGACTGCGCGGCTTGCCGCAAGGGCTTCATCGGCAGGAAGGCGGCTGCCTTCGATGTGCCACTTGAGAATCTCGTCCAGCACCTCGTAAGGCGGCAGGCTGTCGGTATCGCGCTGGTCCGGGGCCAGTTCGGCCGAGGGGGCCTTGTCGATGATGGCCGCGGGGATGATCTCGCGGCCGGCCTGCGCATTGAGGTGGCGCGCCAGGGCATAGACCTCGGTCTTGTAGAGATCGCCGATCAGCCCCAGGCCGCCGTTGGTGTCGCCATACAGCGTGCAGTAGCCGACCGAGATCTCGCTCTTGTTGCCGGTGGTCAGCAGCAGCGCGTCATAGCCGTTGGAATACTCCATGAGGATGGCACCGCGCACGCGGGCTTGCAGGTTTTCCAGCGGCAGCCCGCGCAGGGGTGCGCCGAAGGCCTTGGCAAAACCGTCCTCGAACTCGCGCACCAGATCGGAAATGGGATGGCGGAACAGCGTCACGCCCAGCGCCTGGCACAGCGTTTCGGAATCATCGACCGAACCGGTGCTGGAGAACATCGACGGCATGGTCACCGCCACCACGTTCTGCGCCCCCAGCGCCTCCACGGCCAGCGCGATGGTGAGCGCCGAATCGATGCCACCGGAACAACCGACCACCACCTTGCCGAAGCCGCAGCGGCGCGCATAGTCGCGCAGGCCCAGCAGGATCTGGCGGCGCTGGAATTCGGGCGTGGCCAGGGTCTGGTCTGCGCGGACCGGTTCGCCCACACCATCGCTGCGCAGGAAGCGCCCGCTCTCGAAGGCGATGACCTGGAAATCCTCGGCCAGGCGCGCCGCCTCGAAGGCCAGTCCCTGCAGCGGCGACATGGCGAAGGAGCCGCCGTCATAGACCAGTTGGTCCTGCCCGCCGACCTGGTTGACGTAGAGCAGCGCCATCTGGCGGCGCAGGCAGGCGGCCTGGAACAGGGCGTGGCGCTGGCTGCGCTTGCCGACGTCCGACGGGCTGGCATTGATGGAGACCACCAGTTGCGCATCGGCCTGGGCCAGCTTCTCGAAGGGATTGACGCGATAGCTGCGCAGATCGTCGTTCCAGCCATCCTCGCAGATCAGGAAGCCGACCCGCATGCCCTTGACCGGCAACACGCAGGCCGTCTCCGGACCCGCCTCGAAATGGCGGCCATCATCGAAGACGCCATACACCGGCAGCAACTGCTTGTGATACTCGGCCACGATGACACCCTCGCGCACCGCCAGCAGGGCATTGAAGAGCGGCTTGCCGGGGCCGGGATTGCGGCGCGGCGCGCCGATCACGGCCGTCAGTCCGGGCAGGCTGCGGGTGGCGTCGATGACCGATTGCAAAGTCTGCTCGGCCTGCGCCAGGAAGCGGGCTTCTTCCAGCAAATCGCCGGGGTAGTAGCCGCAGACCGAGAGTTCAGGAAAGACCACCAGGTCGGCACCGGCCCCGGCGGCGCGCTGCAGGCCATCGAGGTGAAGCGCCAGATTGCCGGAGAAGTCACCGATGGTGGGGTTGCATTGGGCGATGGCGATGCGAAGCATGATGCATCCTTTCTGCCGCCGCAGCGGCTCAGGCAGGGGTGGCCGGCGCAGCGATGCCGAACAGCTGGCGCAGGTAGGCCAGGAAAGTTTCATCCTTGCACAAAGTCTTGCCCGGCGAATCGGACAGCTTGGCCACGGCCTGGCCATTGCAGGACGACAGCTTCATGACGATGTTCAGCGGCGCGATGCCGGTGTCGTTGCTGAGGTTGGTGCCGATGCCGAAACCGGTCATGGCACGGTCGGAAAAATGACGATACAGGCGCAGCGCCTGCGGCAGGTCCAGTCCATCGGAGAACACCAGGCGCTTGGTGTTGGCATCCAGGCGCAGCTTGCGATAGTGCGCCAGCGCCTTCTCGCCCCATTCGAAGGGATCGCCCGAGTCGTGCCGCAGGCCGTCGAAGAGCTTGGCGAAATACAGGTCGAAGTCCGCCAGGAAGGCATCCATGCCGACCACGTCGGTCAGGGCCACGCCCAGGTCGCCGCGGTATTCCTGCACCCAGTCTTCCAGTGCGGCCTTCTGGAAATCACGCAGCCGCACGCCGAAGGATTGGTAGGACTGCAGGTATTCGTGGGCCATGGTGCCGATGGGCACCAGCTGATATTTTTTGGCGAGCCAGACGTTGGAGGTTCCCTTGAAATATTGCGGAACCTCGCGCGCCAGCGTGGCCACCACTTCCTCCTGCCACGCTCCGCTGTAGCGGCGGCGCACGCCGAAGTCGAAGAACTCGAAGGGATGACGGCCTGGCGCTTCAGCGGCGAAGGCGTGCAGCAGAGCAACCTTCTCCTCCAGACGGCGGCGCGCTTCTTCCCCGGCCGCTGCCGTGCCGATCCGGCGGAAATAGAGTTCGTTGACGATGTAGAGCACGAAGATTTCGAAGCCCATGACATGCACCTGCGGACCGCGCGCGACGATGCACAGGCGCTCGCCCTCGGTGCTGACCTCGATGAACTTGCGTTGGAAGCGGAACAGCGCGAGGAAGTCGATGAAGTCGCTCTTCATGTAGCGCAGCTGCGCCAGATAGGCCAGTTCATCACTGCTGAAGCGCAGGCTGCACAGGTGATCCAGCTCGCGCTCCACCTCGTCTTTCAATTCGGCCAGCGGGAATTGCGGCTGGTTGCGGCACACGAAGGTGTATTCGGCCAGGGCACCGGGATGGCTGTGCAGCAGGGCCTGCCACATGGTGAACTTGTAGAGATCGGTTTCCAGCAAACTACGAACGACGGGTGCCATGATGGGGCACTCCTTTCAACGTGGATGGGTCAGGCGTTGGCTTGCAGTTCCTGCAGCACCTGCTCCGAAGTGGCCAGGCGCACGCCGGCCTGTGACATGGCCGCCAGGAAATCCTGGTACTGCGCCTCGAAGCCGGCCACCGGACTCATGCAATCGGTCACCAGCACCAGCCGGGCACGGCCGGCGGCGTCGAGGTTGGCGGCGATGTGCTCGGTGGTGGCGCGCACGCAGTGGCTGCCCGCCTCGCCGGTGATGTAGACGGTATCGGCCTGCGCCAGGGTGGCGATGAAGCCACGGTTGAGCTGGGTGGCCGGATCGTCGTCATCCGGCACTTCGGCCATCACTGCGGAATAGTGCTCGGTCCACGGGTTGCTGCCCTTGCCCAGCTTGGTGACCACGCCCAGCGTGCGTTCTTCCCAGCGGTTGTAGGCGGCGCGCACATCGGCGTGGACCGCCCCGCCCCAGCTGCCGATCTCGCAGTGCACCGGCCAGACCATGAGGCGATAGCGTCCGGCGGTTTCCAGGGCATCGAGATAGGCCAGTGCGCGCGGCAATGCTTGCGGATCACGTGGCAGGTAAGCGCCGGCACGGACCTGCGCGGCCTCGATCTGGGTGAAAGGCGTGACCGCCGCGCCATCAGCTTGCTGCCAGAACGTGGGATGGGCGATGTCCAGCCTGTGGTGGGCGTCGAGGGTGATGCTGATGGCCGACAGGCCGGTACCGCCCTGGTCGATCAGACGCGCCACGCGCTGCAGGTCGGCATGGCTGCCCGCCACCGGCAGCGCTGGTTGCAGTACCCCGCCGGTAACCGGGTCCACCGGCAGCCAGTCCGTCGGCAGGTCGCAGAAATCGTTTTGCGGATCGATCACGAGGAGATGCAGGGAGCGCTTCATGGTGTCCACCTTTCGGAGTGCGTCGGGTTACGGTAAGGCCAGTGTAGACCACTTAATTTAATTTTGCAACTAACATAGGCTTCGTAAATTTTCTGGATTAGCTCTCCAAATAGGGCTTACAGGTCATCCGTGATCCGAATTGCAACAAATAGATTCACAATGACACTAAGTACCTTTAGACTTCCCGGACTTGGACAAGGCGAGGAGAAAAATGGATCCGGTGATCTGCACAGTGGATGTGGCGTTGCTCACGCTCACGGCCGAGGGGCTGGAAGTGGCGCTGCTCAAGCGCGAACATGCGCCCTTCAAGGGGGTGGCGGCGCTGCCCGGCGGCTACATTCATGCGCGCACTGACGTCGATGCGCGCGATGCCGCGCGCCGCGTGCTGCTGGACAAGACCGGCATCGCCGCGCCCTACCTGGAACAACTGGCCACCTTCTCCGGTGCGGCGCGTGATCCGCGCGGCTGGTCGATCTCGATCGCGTATTACGCGCTGGTACCGGCCACCACCATCGCCCAGGCCGAGCGGGACGAGGTCCGCCTGCACAGCGTGGACCGCCTGCCGCCGCTGCCCTTCGACCATGGCGACATCATCGGCACCGCCGTCTCGCGCCTGCGCAGCAAGAGCCAGTATTCGTCGCTGCCCTGCCATCTGCTGGGCGATGTCTTTACCTTGCCGCAGTTGCAGCGGGTCTATGAAGTGCTGATGGGCGAGAGCATCAACAAGGTGAGTTTCCGCCGCAAGATGACCGAGATGGACATGCTCGATCCGGTGGACGGACAGTTCGAGAGCGGGGCGCATCGTCCGGCGCAGCTGTATCGCCTGAAGCCCGCCTTTCGTGAAGAGTTGCAGTTGCTGGAGCGCGGGCTTTGAGAATGGCAAGCGGCAATGTGATCGGCCAGTACGAAGGAAAGCGGCGCACACCGGATGAACTAGTCATATAACGTTGGGCAGTGACCTTGCTCCTTGGAGGCCCGGGTCCGGTTTCGCGCCGGCCCAGGGCCTTTGTTTCAAGTTGAATCTTTGCCTGGGGTGCCAGCTGATACAGGCTGGGCCAGGACCATTGCCGGGCAGGCTGCCCCTTGGTCGCATCTTCAGCATTTCGTAGCTGCAGCCGTCATCCGGAAGTTGCAAGTTTCCACATGGAAACATTACAATGCGGGCCAGTGTTGCATCAGGGAGGGATACTTGATGAGCACAGGATCTTCGCATGCCCAAAGCATCCCCGGGTCTGGAACAGCGGCTTCCGGACTATCTCTACGCCCGCCTTCTGCGGCGGGCTTTTCCGTATCACCCAGTCTCCCAAAATGAACCGTTAGTCAATCAGCTTGACGCCAGCGAGCGGTTGCGACGCGACTTTGCGCTCGCTCTTGCGCGCTTGGCTGATCAGGCCTGGCTTGAATTCAACGACTTGCCCTGCGACCCGGTCGATAAGACGCGGGATGCAGTGTCATGACGACCAAAGGCGTCATCCTCGAACAGGCTGACAGGTCGTTCACGCACATCGAGCCTCACGGTGGCGGCGCCAACGCAGCCATCAAGGCAGAGACTGCGGCCGAGAAAACGTTTTGGCAGAAGTCGAGTCCTTGGGTGCACGGCGTGCTGGGCGTGGCCAGTTTCGTTCCAGGCTTGTCGGTCATCACGGGTGCGATTGATGCGGCCATCTATACCGCCGAGGGCGACTACGTTGAAGCGGGGATCGCTGCGGCGAGCATGATCCCGGGTGGCAAGGTGGTCACCAGCGTTGGCAAGGTCGCCAAACGCGCAGTTGGTATGGCAAAGGGTGCAGGAACGGCATCCCGGGTTGGCAAAGGTGCGCATGAGGCAGAAGAACTCGCCAAAGCAGCCAAGTCGGCAAAGGAAACAGAGGAAGCTTCCAGAGCTGCCCGCGAAGCCAAGCTCGCCAGAGAAACTGCACCTGGGCCCCCAAAGCCCAAGGACCCAAAGAAGGATGTCACCGTCAAGGCCCGACCGTTTAAAGTGCCTTGCTTCCATCCCTATGACAAGAAACAATTCATGCGGATGAGCAAGTTCGCAGAGCCGGAATTGCCATTCGCGGGGATCGATATTGAAAAGTTGCTCGATTCTTGAATATGGAGCCCTTCGTCAATGCGGCCGCCTCCGCATTGGGACGAATCACACTGAGCGAATGTCCAGGAGCCATCCATTCACAACGGCCCTCAGCCCCCACACCGTTCCCGGCATCGGCGCCAAAAACCAAAGCGGCGCACCCACAGTGGGTGCGCCGCTTTTTTCATGTCGAAATTCTTGAGCCAGGCTCAGGCACAGCAATTGCCGCCGGAATCGGCACAGCGTTCACGGCGCTGCAATTCACGGCGGTGGCGCACGCGTTGCGAGACGCGATAGACGGCGCGCTGGGTCAGCATCATGGACAAGGTGCTCAAGCTGAACTCGGCGGCAATGAGCAAACCGACCAGAGCGGCAAATTGCAGGTAGATCCGTGGATACACGGAGAGACTACGCGAGAACAGTTGATGCAGCATGATGAATTCCTCTTTCTTGTTTTACGTGCCGGGGGTTCTGCTACACACCAGTGACGATGCAGCGAACCGCGATGCGTGGCCGGTCATGCCGGTCCACGCATCGGATCACCCTGCATCAGGCACCAGCGTAGGTCGAATCGGCAACGCTGCCGGCGGTTTGCACGGCGCTCTTGGCAGCAGCGTTGCTGACGGCCGGGAACACCGAGTCAGGCTGGTTGGCGATGCCTTGTGCCTGGGCGCGGGCCAGGTCGGCCTTCACGGCAGCGCGGGTGGTGTGCGAGACGAAAGGCTTGTCAACCGGGTATTGGGCTTCAGCGAAAGCGACGGACGAAGCGGACAGGGCCAGGACGGCGGCGATGATGGTCTTTGCGGACATGATGTTTCTCCTTGAATGCGTTACGTTAAGTGGACTTCAGTCGGGTTGATTACTGTTCAGTGATGCGTGGGGCCGGGATGTCGTTCGGCTCACGCCACTCACTCTCTAGAACCGCATCGTTTCTTGCGTTGCGATGTCGTTCATCGATGGACTGAAGTCTACGGAAGAGCGCTCAGGAGAAAAACCACGCTGGAAAGAATTGAGTGTTCCGGGTTCTGGAACAATCGCCATTGCCTATCGAGCCGATAGTCCGAAAGTGATACAAAGCCGCGCCATCAGGTCCACTGGCGCTGGTTCGCGCGCAGGGGCTGGGTGTATTCCTCGTGCTGGACCTGCTTCGCTACCGGACGCGCAGGGCCGCTCTCGGCGCGTACGCGCACCTCGGGCGCGCTGGTTTGCGAGGACATCTGCACTGCAGGCTGCAGCTGGCGCGGAGGACGGACCACCGGCGGCAAACGTCCACCCGCGAGCGTTTTACGCAAGCGCTTGCACATCGGATCGCCAGTTTGCTCAAGCTGGCGGGCAGGCTGGCCGGTTCTGGATTGGTCGGTAGCTGGCATGATTCGGTTCTCCCATCTTGTCGCGGGCACCTTGGGTGCCTTCATTGTCGGGGAGCAGTATCACGCCGGAGGACCGGGCGGTTAAGCGGACAACGGCTCTGCCTGCTGTAGGAAAGCAGGCAGAGCCGCAGCTGAAGACAGCGCCGAATGCGCCCGGATCAGAAGTGATGGTCGTAGCGGATCTGGAACTTGCTGTTCTCGGCCCGGTTGCGCACGGCGAATTCCTGGTACACGTTGAAGAACAGCAGGTCGCGCTCGGACAACCTCACCATGGCCGCCGGCCCCAGTCCGACCACGCGCTCGCGCCGCCCGCCCACATCGCTGCCGTTGACCTTGGTATCGGTGATCTGCTGCAGCCAGTAGCCGGCCGCGCCGATGGTCAGCGCCGGATTGAGCACGTACTCGGCGGAGAAGTTGGCATGCACCGCCTGCCCCGCCTGCGTGGAGCTGACGTTGTTGCCGAAAGCCGCATTGGGCGAGTTGTTGCGGGCATTCCAGAGATAGTGCAGACGCCAGCTGAAACTCAGGTTCTGGCTGGCCCACAGCGTACCGGCCCAATAGGGATCGAAGGACCAGGTATTGCTCCCCGGATTGACGGTGGCATTGCGGTCATAGGCCCCGGTCGGCAGGATGAACTGCAGTTCGAACCGCTGCGAATAAAGCGGCCCTTGCGCCCCCATGACGGGATCGTACTGCACAGACACGCCGGCGCTGATATCGCCAATGCCGGTATTGCCACGAAGGATGGCATTGTTGGCACCATCGTCCACCTTGGCATTGGCCACCCACGGCACCAGCACCTGGAAGCCCAGTTGCTTGTTGCCGAATTTGGCACCCGGTGGCACGTAGATGAACTGGCTGATGGGGGCGAACACGCTGATGTCCTGGGTGGCAGGAAATCCCAGCCGGTTGCCGTTGTTGTCCACCAGTTTGGTGGCCTTGGTGTAGGTGAGGTATTCGACGAAGTAAAAGCCGGGACCGCCGGGCAGCGGTGCGCCATCGAAGAAACTGGTCCCGCCCATGTTGACGGCGGGCTGGTCGTAGGCGCTGGCCAGCGCGGGCAGCAGGCTCAGGCTCAGTGCCAGCCGCGCCGCGCGCCGGCGGGCGGGCTGTCGGTGCTCTCTCATGGTGTCTCCTTGTATTGTTATCGGATGGGTCGCTTGCCGTGCGCCGGATTCAGAGATAGGTCGAGGCCAGTCCGCCATCGACCGGCAGGTTCACGCCATTGATCCAGCGGCTGCCGTCATCGCACAGCCAGACGATGGCTGCAGCGATCTCGTCCGGATAGGCCGGACGCTTCATGCGATGGGCATCCTTCTGCACGCGGTCCTGCCCGAGCATGGTCACGAAATCGCCCAGGATGGGCGTAAGCACCGGGCCCGGCGCAACGCTGTTCATGCGGACCGAATGCTTCAGGAACCAGGGCTGGGCCTGGGCCATGCTCCAGACGATGAGCGCTTCCTTGAAATACTGGTAGCAGCGCTCCTGCGGCACCGGATGCTGCGCCAGCCACTCGGCCCCCGCCGCGAAGCCGGCGGTCTGCGCCAGCGCCTTGTGCTGGTCCAGTCGCTGCGGCCATTCGGCACCGAGGATGGAAGCCACGTTGACGATGGCGCTGCCCGGCGGCATGCGGCGAATCAGCAGCTCGGTGAGATGGCGCAAGCCGAGATAGTTCACGCGTGCAACCAAGTCCGCCGGGGCCGTGCCGGGCACACCGGCGATGTTGCACAGGCCATCGATCTTCTCGGGCAATTGCGCGGCGGCGTCATGGATGGCATCGGCGGTGGAGAGATCGGCCTGCACGAAACCCTCCACGCTGATGATCGGTGCATTGCGATCCACCCCGATCACGCGGGCACCCTGGACCCGCAGCAGCCGGGCGGTCTCGGCACCGATGCCGGAAGAAACGCCGGTGACGACGATGGTCTTGTCTTGCAGTGTCATGCTGGTCTCCTTGAATAATGATTTATATCGTTTGGTTTTTTTACAGCGGCACGCATGCGATGGAGTCAGAAGGGATACGGCGTGGCCTGCTCCTTGACGGTGATCCATTTCCATTGCGTGTACTCTTCCCAGTCGGCCGGCCCGCCCACACTGGTGCCGTTGCCTGCAATGCCGGGACCACCGAAGGGGTTCACGCATTCGTCATTGACGGTCTGGTCATTGACGTGGACCATGCCCTGGCGCAGCCGCCCCGCCACCCGCATGGCGCGGGCCAGCGAACCGGAGATCACGCCGGCGGCCAGTCCGCCCTGGTTCTGGTTGGCCAGGGTGATGGCTTCTTCCTCGGAATCCACCGTGATGACGCTGGCCACCGGACCAAAGATTTCTTCATCAAAAACGCGCATGCCGGGCCGCACGCCGGACAGCACCGTCGGCTGATAGAACAAACCTTCATAGGAGCCTCCAGCCAGCAAGCGTGCGCCGGCCGCCACGCTGTCCTGCACCAGTCCGTGCACGCGCTGCAGCTGGCGCGCATCGATCAGCGGGCCCAGCGCCACCTGGCCGCTGGCCCCATCGCCCACGGGCAGGTGACGCGCCTTGTCCACCAGGCGCTCCAGCAGACCCGCTGCCTGCGAGGCATGGACCAGGATGCGATTGGCTGCCATGCAGATCTGCCCCTGGTGCAGCCACGCGCCCCAGGCCGCGTTGCTGGCGGCGACGTCGAGGTCGGCATCGTCGAGGATCACCAGCGCATTGGCCCCGCCCAGTTCCAGCGAGACCTTCTTGAGATGGCGTCCGGCCAGCTCGCCGATGCGGCGGCCCACGGCGGGCGAACCGGTGAAAGCGATCATCGGCACCTGCGGTGCCGTCACCAGCGCCTCGCCAGCCTCCGCGCCACCGGGCAGCACATGCAGCAGACCGGCCGGCAAACCCGCTTCCTCAAAGATGCGCGCCAGCATGAAGCCGCCGGACACGGGCGTGCGCACATCCGGCTTGACCACCACCGCATTGCCCGCCGCCAGCGCCGGCGCCACCGTGCGCAAGGTCAGGATCAGCGGGAAATTGAAAGGCGAGATCACCCCGATCACGCCCAGTGGCGCACGTCTGGCGATGCTCAGGCGACCCGGCGCGCTGGGCAGCAGCTGTCCCTGCGCCTGCAGCGGCATGCCGGCCGCGAGGTGGCACAGGGTGATGGCTTCGCGCACCTCGTGTTCGCCCTTGAAGAGCACGCCGCCGGTCTCGCGCGCCACCATGCGCGCCAGCTCATCGAAGTGCTGCTGGAACAGGTTGCCCGCGCGACGGAAGATCTCGGCACGCTCACGCGGCGGCACCGCCAGCCATTCGGCCTGGGCGGCCACGGCGGCCTGGACGGAGATGGCCACGTCATCCGCGCCGGCCAGACCGACCTCGGTCAGCGGTGCGCCGGTGGCCGGTTCGATGACGGTGGTGCCGTGTGCGGTTTCTTCCCAGCGGCCACGGAACAGGTGGCGTTGCCAGCGGGCAGGATCGAGCAAGGGGGTGGATGGGGCGGACATGCGGGTCTCCTTTGTAATGGCCGGTGAATCCGGATCGGCAGCCATTCTGCAAAGCCTGTGCCACCGCGCTGCGCGCCATCCCATGCGGCTTCGCAGCAAGCTCATCCATCCGCGACGGGGAAGGCCAGAGCAGGTTTCTGGGAGAGATTTTTGCTGCGATGGAGCAGAGTTCTTGACGCACTGCAGCTTGCGCATTTGCGCAAATTCGCCAACCATCAGCCCACTGAATTTCATCATTTGATGAACCGGGCCTTCGCCCGTCCCGCTTGCACCTTTCCGCCAGGAGTTCGCCCATGCCGCCATCCCAGCGTATTTCCCTTGCCGAGATGGTACGCAGCCAGGGCAGCGCCGCCGCCCCGGTGCAGCTGAGTTCGGCCAGCACCGACCGCTGGAGCGTGGACGCCCATCCGACCCTGGCGGACCTGGGCGAATGCCTGTTCTTCTCGCCCGGCGACGGCCGCATCTGGCTCAATGACCAGCGCATGCTGCTCATCCACAGCCGCAGCATGGGGACGCTGCGGCGCGAGCTGATCGACAATCTCGGCATCGACAAGGCGCGCGGCCTGCTGACCCGCGCCGGCTACATCTCCGGCGCGCGCGATGCGCAGCTGGTGCGCGAACGCTGGCCCGAGGCCGATCCCTCCACCATCCTCATGGCCGGCACCCGGCTGCATACGCTGGAGGGGGTGGTGAAGGTGATCCCGGTCAGCTTCAGCTATGACCCCGACAGCGGCCGCTACGAGGGCGAATTCCTGTGGCACAACTCCAGCGAAGCCGATGAACACCTGGCCGCCTACGGCGTCGCCACCGCGCCCTCGTGCTGGCAGCAGATCGGCTATGCCATCGGTTATGTCAGCACGCTGCTGGGACATCTGGTGATCTTCCGCGAAGTGGAATGCCGCGCCATGGGCACGCCGCATTGCCGCGTGATCGGCAAATCGGCCGAACTGTGGAGCGATGCCGAAGACGACCTGCGCTACCTCAATGCCCAGGACTTCGTCGGCAGCGGCATGCTGGCCACCGATGGCGAAGCCGCCGCCAACAGCCACAGCGGGCTCAGCGCCGAGGCGGCGGAAGCCATGGAGGCCGATCTCACGCGCGCGCTGGTGGGCACTTCCTCGGCCTTCAACGCCGCCTGCCATCTGCTGAACCGGGTGGCACCGACGGATGCGACCGTGCTCTTCACGGGCGAGTCGGGCGTGGGCAAGGAACGCTTTGCACGCATGCTGCACCAGATCGGCCGCCGCGAACGCCAGCCCTTCGTGGCCATCAATTGCGCCGCCATTCCCGAGACGCTGATCGAGACCGAACTGTTTGGCGTCGAACGCGGTGCCTATACCGGAGCCACGCAATCCCGCGCGGGCCGCTTCGAACTGGCCGACGGCGGTACGCTGTTCCTTGATGAAGTGGGAACCTTGAGCCTGGTGGCGCAAGGCAAGCTGCTGCGGGTGCTGCAGGAGGGTGAATTCGAGCGCGTCGGTTCGACCCGTCCGCTCAAGGTCAAGGTGCGGGTGGTGGCCGCGACCAATGAGGACCTGGCGGTGGCGGTACGGGAGGGGCGCTTCCGGCAAGACCTGTTCTTCCGCCTCAACGTGTTCCCGATCCACCTGCCGCCGCTGCGCGAGCGGCGCGACGACATTCCGCTGTTGATGAATCATTTCCTCAAGTTCTACGGGCAACGCCACGGGATAGCGGTACGCGGGTTCACGCAGCGTGCGGTGCAGGCGCTGCTCAACTACAGCTTCCCCGGCAACATCCGCGAACTGCAGAACCTGATCGAGCGCGGCGTGATCCTGGCGCAGGGGCATCCGCTGGATTTGCCGCATATGTTCATCAGCGGTGAGACGCTCAATGACGAGGTGCTGTCGCTGGCCCTGCAAGGCGAAGGGGAAGGCGAGACCGGCACGCTCGCCGGGCGCCAGGGCCAGCGCAGCAAGGAAACTTCACATCAGCCTGAAGGCAGCCTGCTGGAGACGGTGCAGCAATGGCGCGGTGGCCGCAAGGAGGAAGGTGATGCCCTCTCCCTGCCCGCGCTGGAGCAGACCCTGATCGCCGAGGCCATCGAACGGGCCGGTGGCAACCTGTCGGCGGCGGCACGCCTGCTTGGCATCACGCGGGCGCAGCTGGCGTACCGGCAGCAGAAGCGGGAAAGTTAGGGAATGTGCGGGCATCTCCTGGCAGGCAGGAGACGAGACGAAGAGCGTCAGGCGACGTTCTTGTAGGGACTGGGACGGTCGGCCTCATCGGCCACGATCTGCATCTCGCCGATGCGGTTGCGCAGTTCTTCCCAGGGATGGATGGGCAGATCCTTGTCGAGATGTTCGGATTGCCTGCGCGCGGACAGATCTTCCACCTCCTGCATCACGCGGTCCTGCCAGCGGTGTTCGAGCGCGATGAACAATGCAATGGCTGCCACCAGCCCGACCGAACAGATGGCCAGGGCGGCATAGATGGCGTACTGCATGATGGTATCGAACCAGTCCATGTCCTCCCCGTCCTCGTTGTTTGATGGCAATACGGCGATGGTAGCTTGCGGATGGGTTGACGCCCATCAGGAAATGACTGAGGCCCCCCCGGCCACATGGGACCAAGCTCATCCACAGGAACCCGCGCTGCCAGCGGGCGGTCTGCCGTTCAGGCGCAGGCTGCACGGTGCGCCTCGTCTCGCACACGGAGCCCTCGATGATTGCCACCCCATCCGCCACCATCCCTGCCCGCCTCGACCGCCTGCCCTGGTCACGCTGGCATTGGCGCGTGGTCATCGCCTTGGGCGTGGCCTGGGTGCTGGACGGGCTGGAAGTCACCCTGGTCGGCTCGCTGGGCAGCGTGCTGGAGCGCAGCGATACGCTGGCGCTCGATGCGGCGCAGGTCGGCTGGACCGGCTCGCTCTACATCGCCGGTACCGTACTGGGCGCGCTGGTCTTCGGCCGCCTCACCGACCGGCTGGGACGCAAGCGGCTCTTCATGCTGACACTGATGCTGTACATGGCGGCGACACTGGCCACCGCCTTTGCGCAGGATTTCCTGCTCCTCGCCCTGTGCCGCTTCGTGACTGGCCTGGGCATCGGCGGCGAATACGCGGCCATCAATTCCGCCATTGATGAGCTGGTGCCGGCGCGCGTGCGCGGACGGGTCAATCTCATCATCAACGCCAGTTTCTGGATCGGCGCGGCACTGGGTGCCGGGCTGTCGCTGGTGATCCTCGATCCGCAGGTGATGGGTGCGGCACTGGGCTGGCGCGCCTGCTTCCTGCTCGGGGCCGTGCTGGCGGTGGCGGTGCTGCTGGTGCGGCGGCATGTGCCGGAGAGTCCGCGCTGGCTGCTCATGCACGGCCGCCACGCCGAAGCCGAAGACGTGGTGCGCCGGATCGAAGCGGAGGTCGAGCAGCAACATGGCCCCCTGCCCGCCGTGGAACACGCCGCGAGCGCATCGACCCGGAGTGGTACGGCAGGCAGCGGCATGCTGCCCTGGCGCGAGATCGCCCACGTGCTGCTGCATCGCTATCGCCAGCGCAGCGTGATGGTGGCCCTGATGATGGTGGCCCAGGCCTTTGTCTACAACGCCATCTTCTTTACCTACTCGCTGGTGCTCACGCGCTTCTTCCAGGTGCCGGACCATCGCGTGGCGCTCTACATCTTCCCGTTTGCGCTGGGCAATGTGCTCGGGCCGCTGCTGTTGGGCCATCTGTTCGACAGCATCGGCCGTCGCCGCATGATTGCGGCCACTTACCTGCTCTCCGGTGCAGGATTGGCCGCCACGGCCTGGGCCTTCAATGCCGGGATGCTGGATGCGCGTTCACTGGCGCTGTGCTGGAGCGCAGTATTCTTCGTGGCCTCGGCGGCGGCCAGCTCGGCCTACCTGACGGCCAGCGAGGTATTCCCGTTGCGCATGCGTGCCATGGCCATTTCGATTTTCTATGCCATCGGTACCGGCGTCGGCGGATTCGTGGCGCCGGTCCTGCTGGGCTGGCTCATCGCCAGCGGTGACCGCCATGCAGTGGCAGCGGGCTATGCGCTGGGCGCATGCCTGGCGCTGCTGGCCGGGGTGTGCGCGCTGCGCTTTGCGGTGGATGCGGAACGGCGCACGCTGGAAGAAGTGGCGGAATGGAAATCCTGAATGCCTGAGCTGATGATGAAGCTGTTCAGTCATCAGCCGCGCTTATGACAGGATTTTTTCCGCAATGCCCGCCCCCAGCGGTGCCAGCAAGGCCTGCAATTCCTCTTCGCCAAACTTGATGGTGGCGGTGTCATCGCGCCCCAGCATGCCCTCGGCCAGCGCCGACTTGCGCGTCTGCAGTTCGAGCAGGCGTTCTTCGATACTCCCCTCGATGACCAGCTTGTAGACGAATACCTGGCGCGTCTGCCCCAGCCGGTGCGCGCGGGCAATGGCCTGCTCTTCCACGGCCGGGTTCCACCAGGGATCGGCCAGCACCACGGTATCGGCAGCCGTCAGGTTCAGGCCAACCCCACCCACCTTCAGGCTCACCAGCATCAGCGGCACTTCACCTTGCTGGAAGCGGGCGATCACACCGCTGCGGGCGGCTGGTTCGGTGTCGCCGGTCAGCATCAGGCAGGGCAGTTGCAACGCCTGCAGTTCCGCTTCGATCAGGGTCAACATGCTGGTGAATTGCGAGAACAGCAGGATGCGCCGCCCCTCCTCCACCAGCGCGGGCAAGGTATCGCGCAGCCACTCGATCTTGGCGCGCTCCAGTCCACGCGGCATGCGGCCCTGCTTCAGCAGGTAGGGATCGCAGCAGACCTGGCGCAACTTGAGCAGCGCATCCATTACCGACACCTGGCTGCGGCCCAGGCCGCGCCGCTCCAGCGCGCGGCGGACCTGCTTGTCGGCGGCGATGCGCACGCTCTCGTAGAGCTCGCGCTGGCGGCCCTGCAGTTGCAGGCGTTCGATGATCTCGATGCGGGCCGGCAGCTCCTGCAGCACATCCTCTTTGCGCCGACGCAGGATGAAGGGGCGCACGCGCTGGGCCAGCAGGCGCGCACGGACGGTCTCGCCCTGCTGCTCGATGGGCTTGCGCCAGAGCCGTGCGAAGCTGCGCGCATCCCCCAGGAAGCCCGGCATGAGGAAATGGAACTGGCTCCACAATTCGCCGAGATGGTTTTCCAGCGGCGTGCCGGTCATGCAAAGCCGATGACGTGCGTGCAGGCGGCGCGCGGCAGCGGTGCTGCGGGCAGCGGCATTCTTGATGGTCTGCGCCTCGTCCAGCACCAGCAGGTGAAAGCGCAGCGACAGCAGCAGGTCGAGATCGCGCCACAGCAGCGGATAGGTGGTCAGCACCAGGTCGGCCTGTCCCTGCGCAATGGCGCTGACATGGCGCGCGCGGTCCTCGCCATGCAGCACCTGCACGCGCAGGGCCGGGGCGATGCGCTGCGCTTCCTGCTGCCAGTTGAACAGCAGCGAGGTCGGCACCACCACCAGCGCGGGCAGGTCGAGCCGGCCGGCCTGTCGTTCGATGAGCAGATGGGCCAGCACCTGCGCCGTCTTGCCCAGGCCCATGTCGTCAGCCAGGATGCCGGCCAGGCCATGCTGGCGCAGGTACTGCATCCAGGCCACACCCTGCAGCTGGTAACCGCGCAAGGTCAGGCCCAATCCTGCCGGGGGTGCCACCGGTTGAACGCTGCCGGCGGCACGCAGCCGCTGTGCCAGTTGCAGCACGCCGGCAGCGCCGCTCATGTGCCACGGCGCACCGCCTTCCAGCAGCTGGAGATCGGCCTGCAGGCTGTGCAGGCGATGGGCATCCCAGGGCGAGAGCTGCAGCGGTCCGTCCTTGCGCTTGAGGTCCACCAGCAGATCCAGCAAGGACAGCACCACCGCCTTGAGCGGACCGGCCATGGCATCGATGCGGCGGCCGCCCGGTGCACGCAGCGAGATCACGGCATGCGGATCCATGCGCTCCACCTGTTGCGCATCGGCCCAGCGCGGGTCGCGCCGCAACAGGTCGGCCACCATCGGTGCCACATCCAGGGTCTGGCCATCGACCTCGATGCCCATAGCCAGCAGCCAGCGGCCACTGGGGTCGAGGCCGTCGAAGATCTCGCTGGAGAAGGCGCGCGGCTGCAGGGGCGCGGCCACCTCGCGCGCGCTGAGCTCACCGGTCTCGCTGCTGACGATGAAGCGCCACGCCGTGACCGGCACACTCTCATGCGCAAACCCCGGCCGCACGCGCAAGGTCCAGCCCTGCTGCTGCAGACGCGGGGCCTGGTCGGCCCAGAAGTCGCCGAAGGCGTCTTCCAGCATCAGGGTCCAGAGCGGACCGGCGTCATGCAGGGGATTCTCGGCACGCCATTGCAAGGCATCCTCACGCAAGGGCAGCAGGCCCATCTCGCGAATGCTCTCCAGTGCGGCGGCCTCGGCGGCGTGGTTGCGCGTGACGTGTGCCGGTGTGTAACCGGCTTCGTCATCGGCGTGACCCACAGGGGCCGGCATGCTCCAGCGCTGCGCACCGTCGCCATAGACCCAGTCGATCTGCGCCACCGTCACCATGCCACCACGCGGCCCGAACAGCCCGTGCGCGCGCATGCCCAGCAAGCCCTCACCACGGGTGAGTGTCTGCAGGGTCAGGCGGGGGTGGAATGCACTGGAGGAATGCGAAGCAGGCATGCGGCCGATGAAAAACGGGGAAGCGGCCATTGTAGGGCGCTTCAGGCCGGGTGTGCAGGAACGCGGGGAAACTGGCTGGGGTCATGCGCATGCGCTCAGCGCATGCCAGCGATGGGAGGCTTACTTCGCCGGCGGCGTGATGCAGAAGTCCAGCATGCCGAACGGCGTGCGGCCTTCACCGGTAGCCCATACCCACACGGCCCAGCACAGCAGGCCGCACACCAGCAGCAGGGCCAGCAGGATGTGCAGTCCGGATGCCTTGCGCAGGAAGCCTTCAACGCGGTCAAACAGGGCAGTCATGGGAATAGATGCAGAAATGGAATAACTCGGAGTACCCCATTGTAGCGAAGCCCCCGGACCGATGAAATGGGACAAATTGCCGCAGTGTCAGGCTGGCAATATCCTTGCGGGGCCGCTTGGCCGGGGCTCTGTTACCCTAGCGCATTCTTCTCAACGCGTTCGCCACCATGACCACTGCCCTGCTCATCATCGACGTCCAGCAAGCCCTGTGCACCGGCCCTGAAGCCGTCGACAACGGCGACACCACAATCGCCAACATCAACCTGCTCTCGGCCCATGCACGTGCGGCAGGCGCACCGGTGATCTTCGTGCAGCACGAAGATAGCGGCAGCTTGCAGCACGACAGTGCCGGATGGCAACTTGCGGACGGTCTGCATCATCAGGCCGATGACCTCTACCTGCGCAAGCGCGGATCAGATGCGTTCCACCAGACGTCACTGGAATCGCAGCTGCGCGAACGTGGCGTGACACGATTGGTGATCTGCGGCATGCAGACCGAGTTCTGCGTGGAATCCACCGTGCGTCGCGCACTGGCGCTGGGCTTTCCGGTAACGCTGGCGGCAGGGGCACACACCACCGCACCGAACGGTGTGCTACCGGTGGATCAGGTGGTGGCCCATCATCAGGCCACGCTGGCCAATCTGGGGGCGTATGGCGTGCGCACCACCATCGCGGCAGCCGCCGATATCGCTTTCTGAGGCAGGCCCTCAGAAGCGCTGCGGACTGAACGGTGCCAGATCGATTTCCGGCACCTCCCCCGCCAGCAACTGCGCGGCGATGCGTCCGGTGCGTGCCGAGCAACCCAGGCCGATGTGGCCGTGGCCATAGGCGTGGATGATGTCGGCACTGGCGCTGGCCGGTCCGATGCAGGGCATGCCGTCGGGCGTGCTGGGGCGGCGGCCCAGCCAGTATTTCACGTCCTCCGCCGGCAGCGTGCGCGGCAGGCCGGGGAAGAGTTTCAGGGCGATGTCGCGCATGATCTCGCCGCGCCGCCAGTCCGGTGCCGCCTCGAAGGAGGCGAACTCGACCTGGCCGGCAATGCGCAAGCCGGTTTCCATCTGCGTGGCGATGACCTTGAATTCGGACACCATCATCGGCGTACGCGCTCGCGCCTCCTGGTCGTGCCCGCCAATGACGGCGTGATAGCCGCGCTCGCTCTCCAGCTGCACCTGATCGCCAGCGGCAGCCGCCAGCGCCTTTGAGCGTGCACCGGCGCAGATGACGGCGGCATCGCAGGCGATCTCGCCCTGTTCGGTCAGCACGGCCTTCAAGCGTCCCTGCTCCACGCGGAAACCCGTGGCCCGGCCCTCGACGCGGCTTGCACCGCGTGCCAGGGCATGCGCCTGCAAGGCCTGCAGATACGCCGCAGGATTGCGGCAATGACCGGCCTCGTCGACCTGGACCGCAAAGCCGAAGGCCGGATCCAGATCCGGTTCGCGTTCACGCAGTGCCGCGCCTTCCACCTCCTGCCACTGGATGCCCAGCTCGCGACGCACACCCCAGCCGAACGCATCATTGTCGAAATGCTGGCGCGAACGGTAGACATGCAGCACCCCCGAGGTATCGATCAGGTGCGCCACACCGGCGCGCTGCGCCACCTCCAGATGCAGGCGGCGGGCATCGGCCACCAGCGTGCGCAAGGCGCGTGCGGTGGTGCGGATGCGATCACGGCGCGCGCTGGCAAGGTTGCGCAGCAGCCAGGGCGTCAGGCGCGGCAGGTAGCGCCAGCGGATCGACAGGGGACCGAGCGGATCCATCAGATAGCCGGGGACTTTCTTCCACATCCCCGGCTCCACCGGCGGGATCACCGAATGCGAGGAGAGCCAGCCGGCATTGCCATAGCTGGACGCCTCCTCGCTGCCGGCCGGATTGAAATCCAGCAGGGTCACCTGCAAGCCCTGGTCCAGCGCGTGGATGGCAGTCATGAGACCGACGGCACCGGTGCCGATGATCACGGCATGGCGGGGAAAGACAATGGCGGAAGAAGTGGACATGGCGGGATGTGCGATGCAAAGCAGCATGATACGAGAACCGCGCGCGTCCGTCAGGATCGCGCATGGCGCGTCCTGCGGCTTCGCTCGGCTCCATCAGGGATCACGCTTCTCCAACGCGATCAGGGAGTCTGGTTGTAGGTCACCGTGCGCGGCAGATAAGGCTGGCCATTGATGCGCCGCCGCTGATGGAAATTGCCGCTGCCGAACTGCTCGCTGAGGATGTCGTGGCGCGCGTCGTAGTAGCGTGACTGCACGCCCAGCAGGCCCATGATGGTGTGCTCCAGCTGGTCGGTCTGGTAAGGCCGGTATTCGAGCCGGGCTTTGTCCTCCGGGCTCTTGCCGGTGAAGGAGCGGGTCCATGCCAGCATCGGAATTTCATAGCCGGTGGCGTCGCTCACCGACTGGCCGGCGTGATTGCGCGTGTGGCCCACCTCCTGCGCGTGGTCGGAACTGAAGAGCAGGCTGGCATGGTCCTGCGGTGCCGCGTTCATGGTTAGCTTCAGCATGCTGCCGACCACGTAGTCGTTGTAGGCCATGGCGTTGTCGTACTCATTGCGCAGCTGGCGTATCCACGCCGAGCGGTCGGCGTCCTCCAGCTTTTCGGTCACGCCATCGCGCACGGTATCGAAACGTGCGTACTGGCTGGGGTAGCGCATGTCATAGGTAGGATGCGCGCCCAGCAGGTGCACCACGATCAGCTTCTTCGGGGACGGGTCGTGCAAGGCAGTGTCCAGCGCCGGCAGCAGGTTGCCGTCGAAATTGTTTTCGCCGCGCCCGGCCCCCTTGTTGATGAACACCTGCTCGTCGGCACGGCGCGAGACCAGGCCCAGCCAGCCATCGTTGGGCGGCTGGTTGGACAGCCAGTGAATCCGGAATCCTGCCTCGCGCGCCAGCATCAGCACGTCCGGCTTGCGGTTCCAGGCCTGCGGATCGTTGAGGTCGGCCGGCGTGAGCATCTTCATCAGCGAGGCCATGGTGGCGGGTTCCGACGAGACCACGTCGCGGAACACGATGAGCTCCTTGCGCATCGCTTCCAGCGTCGGCGAGGTATGGCGCTCATAGCCATACAACGACATGTTGGCGCGATTGAGACTCTCGCCGATGATCCACACCACGGTGTTGCGCTCCGGTCCGGCATAGCGCACCTGCCAGTCGGAGCGATGCGCCATGTTGCGCGCCACATCCGCCTCCATGGTGGCGGCCTGGGCCAGTTGCTCGCGATAGTCGAGATAACGGATGGGCCAGAACAGCAGCGGATTTTCCTTGGCCATGGTGGGATTGAAATGCAGGGCCACGAACACCGCCAGCAAGCAGCCGACGGCGGCCCGCCCGCGCCAGCGCCAGGGCGCGGCGGGCTGCCCCTGCTCGCGCCGGCGCAGCCAGCGCTCGCCCAGCCACAGTCCGGTCCACGCCAGCAACAGCAGGCCCAGCGCCTCGGCCAGGTCGCGGCCATTGTGGCGGAAGAACTCGCTGCTCTCGGCCGGGTTGGTATTGAAGATGGCTTGCAGCACCAGGATGGGATTGGGGCGCAGGCCGAAATAGTCGCGCAGGAAACCCTTGATGGCAGCATCCAGGAAGAATACGCCGATGATCACCAGCGTCGCGCGCGAGAACCAGCGTGGCCGTTCGCGCATCCGCGGCAAGACCAGAAACACGCCGGCGATGCCGGGCAAGGCGGTGGCCATGAGCACGCTGCTCTTGGCCAGTTCGTTGGCGCTGATGCGATCCAGTACCCAGAAGAAAACCAGGCCGATGAGGCCCAAACCAAGTCGCTTGACCAGTTTTTCCAATGCTGTCTTTCCGCCGCCCCGCCCGGCAAAATTTTGTTCTGAAGAAATATTGTCCGGGGCGCCGCTTCCCTGGCGGCTTGTCTCCGGCGGCGCGGACGCTTTGTCCGGCCTGCGCGATAGGACAAGCTCGGCGATAATTTGTTTCCGCGCGGCGGGCCAAGTATGGCACCGTGCAGGAAAATGACCAACAATACCGACTCCCCGGGCCCCTGCTTCTGAAAGGAACACCATGCGACTCTTCTCTCACGCCATCCTGGCCGCCCTCATCGGCCTGTCGGCCAGCCTTGCAGTCTCCGCCCCGGCGGCAGCCCAGGGCGTCTATGACGAATGGTCGACGGTGAAGGCACCGGCCGCGCCGGCACTGTCGCACGTAGTCATCGACCCGGCCACCACCGCCGTGCTGGTGCTCGACATCGCGCGCCAGACCTGTCATCCGGACAGCCGACCGCGCTGCGTGGCGATGTTGCCGCGCGTGGCCAGGCTGCTGGCCATGGCACGCGAGAAGAAGGTCCCTGTGATCCATACCCTGGGCGGCAACAGCACGCCGGCCGACATCTGGCCCGAAGCGGCCATGCAGGGCGGTGAGCCGCTGTTCAAGTCGGGCCCGGACAAGTTCATCAATACCGAGCTGGAAAAGTTGCTGCGCGAGAAAGGCATCAAGACCGTGATCTGCATCGGTGCGGCGGCCCACGGCGCGGTGCTGCATACGGCGGCCAGCGCAGCCTTCCGTGGTTTTGACGTGGTGGTGCCGGTGGACCTGATGGCCTCCGACACGGCCTATGCCGAGCAATACACGGCATGGCACCTGGTCAATGCGCCGCGTCTCGGTGAGCGCGTCAAACTGACGCAGCTGAGCTGGATCGAGTGAAGCGGAGGTGACATCATCCGCTGCGCAACAAGTGCAGCGAATGCATCAATGCGGGGATCTGATGCAGGCCATGCATCAATCCCCGGAGGGATTATCTGCTTTCCTGTGCGCGTGGCACGGGCTCAGGCGAACTGGAACAGTTGCGCCGCCGTCTCGCCGGTGATGCAACGGCGATCGGCCTCGTCACTCACCAGACTTTCAAAACGCCGCCAGCTGTCGGCATAGCTGGTCATGCTCTCATGCTGGGTGTGCGGCCAGTCGCTGCCCCACAGCAGGCGATCCGGTCCGAAGTGCTGGCGCAGCAGCGGCCAGGCCTGGCCAGCGAAACGGGCACCGCCCTCGCTGCCGCCGTTGCGATACTGCGCCGACAATTTCACCCACACCTGGCGCGAAGGGCCGGTGGAGAGCAGGTAGCGGAAACCCGGGTCATCCACGCCCAGTGCCGCGTCGCCCCGCCCGAAGTGATCGACCACGACCTTCAATCCCAGTGCCAGCAAGGGTTCCAGCACCCGTGGCAAATCTGCGGCCTCGCGATGAATCTCTACCTGCCAGCCCAGTGCCGCAATGCGCGTGAGCGTGTCGCGCCACGCGCCGCCGAAATCCGGCAGCGGCGCGCCACCCACCAGGTTGAAGCGCACGCCGACCACGCCGCCCTGCTGCAAGGCCTGCAATTGCGCGTCGTCGATATCGGCATCGACCATGGCGATGCCGCGCAGGCGCTGCGGAGCGCGAGCGATGGCCTGCAACAGGTAGCCGTTGTCGCTGCCCAGGAAGCTCGGTTGCACCAGCACGCCATGACTCATGCCATGCGCATCCAGCTGCGCCAGGTACTCCTCGACGGTCACGTCGTAAGCCGGCGTGTAACGGCGCACGTCGGCCATCGGCAGGCCACGCGCAAAAACGTGCGCGTGGGTATCGATGCGCAATGCGGGCGCGGTCACGGTGGCGGTCTTGCTCATGCGCCGGTTTCCATCTGGCGTCCCTTGGTCTCGGGCAGCATCAGCACGGCGATCACCACCAGCGAATAGGCGATGGCGGCATCGATGCCGATGGCCTGGCCCAGCGGCATGGAGTCGCTCATGTGCCCGACCAGCACCGGGAAGCCGGCCGAGGCCACGCGTCCGAAGTTGTAGCAGAAGCCCACGCCGGTGCCGCGAATGCCGCTCGGATACAGCTCATTGAAGAGCGCGCCGAGACTGGCCGGGATGCCGGCCGCGAAGAAGCCCAGCGGGAAGCCGCAGATCAGCATCTGGGTATCGGTCAGCGGCAGGAAGATGTAGCACAGCACGGTCGCCACGCAGCACAGTGCGAACGACGCCACGGTGCGGCGGCGGCCGATGCGGTCCAGCAATTGCGCACTGGCGATGCAGCCACACCAGAAGGCGATGATGATGACGGCCAGATAACCGCCGGTAGACAGGACCGACAGGTGCTTCTCGGTTTTCAGATAAGTCGGCAGCCAGGTCATCAGCGCATAGTAGCCACCGTGTGCGCCCACGCCGAGCAGACTGCCGATGAGGGTCAGGCGCAGCACGTCGGGACGGAAGATGCCCAGCAGCGTACTGGCCGCAGGCTTGCTGATGGCAGCCTTGCGGCCGGCCAGGAAGGCATCGGTCTCGGACACCGAACGGCGCACGTAGACCACCAGCAACGCGGGCAGCAGACCGATGACGAACATCACGCGCCAGGCCATTTCCTGCGGCAGCATCGTGAACAGCACCGAGAACAGCAGCACCGCACCGCCCCAGCCCACGGCCCAGGCGCTCTGCACGGTGCCCATCGCGCGGCCGCGATGTTCGGCGCGGATGGTCTCGGCCATCAGCACCGCACCGGCCGCCCATTCACCACCGAAACCGAAGCCCTGCAGGGCTTTGAGCACCAGCAATTGTGGATAGCTCTGGGCGAAGGCGCTCAGGAAAGTGAAGAAGGAAAACCAGATGATGGTGATCTGCAGGGTCTTGACGCGCCCGTAGCGGTCCGACAGGGCGCCGGCGAACCAGCCGCCGATGGCCGAGGCCACCAGCGTGGCACCGCTGATCATGCCGGCGTCCGCCTTGGAGAGCGAGAAGGCCGCGATCAGCGCGGGGATGGCCAGGCTGAACATCTGCACGTCCAGCGCATCCAGTGCCCACCCGCTGAAGCAGGCCCAGAAAGTCTTGCGTTCCTTGGCAGTGACCTGCCGATACCATGAAAACATTGTCTCTTCCTCTATGCCGAAGGCGCGCTACCTCGGGCTTCCCCGTCCGGCCGCCAGGGCGGTGCCGGAACGTGATGCAAGCACGATGGTGGCGCGTAGCTGATTGATATATTTAGTCGACTACTCATATAGTCATCTATATGAGTTAACGGAAGATAACACAGCCGGGGTGACTCAACAATCCTCCTGAATCCTGATCACTGCGGCGAGCGATGAAACCTTGTGGCGCTCAGGGATGCATCATCGGTGGACAAGGACGGCGTCGCAGTGCCGTCCACCTGCGTGCGGTACGATGCACCCTGTCATTGTGGGCAGGCCCGGCCCCGGGTAGACTGAGCACTTTCTCTTTTGCAAGGCAAGTTTCAGCATGCTTGACCAGACCGCCGCCGATGCGCGCCTGCCGCTCTATCTCCAGTTGCGTGACCAGCTCGCGGCGCAGATCCGCGCCCAGAAATGGCAACCGGGACAAGCCATCCCGTCCGAAGCCGAATTGAGCCAGACCTATCAGGTGGCCGTGGGTACGGTGCGCCGCGCGGTCGAGACGCTGATGAGCGAAGGCCTGGTGGAACGCACGCACGGACGTGGCACCTTCGTGCGCAAGGCGCGTTTCGACAATTCGCTGTTCCGCTTCTTCCGCTTCGAATCGGCCGATGGCCGCCCGCTGCAGCCGACCAGCGTGATCGTCAGCCGCAAGGTCATCGAGGCACCGCGTCAGGTGGCCGAGGCCTTGCACCTGAAGACGCACGCCCGGGTGATCGAACTGCTGCGCCTGCGCAAGGTGGATGGACAACCGGTGCTGGCCGAGAACATCTACCTGTGTGCCCAGCGCTTCAAGGCGCTGGCGGGGAAGGCACCGGAGGATTTCGGCGATCTGCTGTATCCGCTGTATGAGCGCGAATGCGGGCTCATCGTCGCCTCGGCGCGTGAAACACTGACGGTGGAAACGGTGACGGCGGCGCAGGCCAAGCTGCTGGGACTCAAGGAAAAGACGCCGGTAGTGGTGATCGAACGCATCGCCTTCGGCTCGGATGGTGCGCCGCTGGAGTGGCGACAATCGCGTGGGGCGGGGAGCAAGTTCAGGTATAGCGCGGAGATTCGCTGATCTGCTCTTGACGAGGCCGCTGGTACCGTTACCGCCAGGAGGCCTGATCGGCTGGCAATGTGCGCAGCGGATCATGCACGTTCAGTTGATCGGCATGTCCAAGCTTCTCCGTGAAGACCACCAGATTGCAACCGGCGCTGGTAAGGGCCGAGCGAAACAGGATGCCACTGGCACCTGACGTCATGGCTGCATCACCTATCGCCCACGAAGGTGGGTCAGTGGTGTCCTGAAAAAGCAAGCGCCGCCAATCGCAATAGAAACTCCGCCAGATCGGGCTCCACCCCGGGCCGATGCCATCACGGAAATCCACCACCTTCTCCAGCCTCACCTGATAGGCCACGATCACACCCGGCGGCAGCAGTGGAGCCAACTGCTGGTATTCGGCCAGTGCCGTGGCCGTCTCCAGCGAGAGGTACAAAGCCGGCACGCCGGGCCGGTTGAGCCTGCCGCCGAATCGCGCTGCGCCGGCACCTGAGACCGGATCAAACGACCAGCGAGGAACATGGACCCGATAAGCGACCGTCTCAAGACTGGTCAGGATCATCCCGAAAATCCGGCTTCCAGCGAAGAAAGATAACGCACGAGATCATCGGTACGATCTTCCGACACCAGCTGATGCGGCGTACTGCCACCGAAAACCGGGAGCGCGGCCTGTTGAAACCAGGCCAGGGATGCTTCCACATTGCCGAAGAGATCATTGCAGAGCCGAATGACGCGTACGGCTTCATGCAAATGCCTTTGCATGGCGTACGCTTCGCTGCCATGTGACAGCGCCGGGTAGCGGCACGAGGCGATGAGCGCGGCAGCATCGATACGCAGCACTGCAGCAAAGCGCTCTGGCGAAAGCGTTTCTGTATCACTGCCCGCGCGCAGAAAATTCAGGAAGGCGCGGAAATCCTGACCGAAATCCGGGATGGCTTGCGCGCTGCCGTCGTTCATGATGTCGTCATCCGGGCATAAGAAAGGCCCCATTATTGCACCGTCAACGACGACATCGCGGTTCGATTGCATGCCTTTCATATCACCACCTCTTTTGCCAGCAAGGAAAAGGACGATTGTGAATCTGCACGGTGCAGAAACGCCACACGGCATTTGAACTTTTCCGACAATCTCGTTTACTATCGTCGCTCAGCCCATCACTTCCCACACCATGCAACTGAAGCGACCCCTCATTCAGACACGCGCAGCCCTTCCGGCCGCCGGTGTCTGCCTGCGCGGGCTGAACACCAAAAAACGGCATCTCCGCTGACGGGGATGTCACGTCCCGTCCGGCGGATCGCCTGGCGGGACTGGATCGCAACATCACCCTTCTTTCAGACCTCGCCCGGCGCACTGCCGGCGGAACGGCTTTCTTCAACCGTTCTTCACGAGGTACACATGCACACAAGCTTTACCGGAGTCTGGGTCCCCATCGTCACGCCGTTCCTGGCGGGCGACGCGGCCAGCATCGACCACCCTGCCCTGGCACGGCTGGCGCAACATCTGGCCACACAAGGCATCAGCGGGCTGGTCGTCGCGGCCACCACGGGCGAGGGCATCCTGCTGCAGCCAGGTGAACAGGACACCCTGCTGGCGACCCTGCGCGCTGCAGTCCCGCAGCTACCGCTGGTCATGGGGTTGTCGACCGCGTCCACGCACGATGCGGTGGCGCGCGCACGCGTACTGTCGCGACTGCGGCCCGATGGCCTGCTGGTGACGCCACCGCTTTACGTGCGGCCATCCCAGGACGGTATCCGCCGCCATCTGGAAGCGGTCACGGAGAGCGCCGACCTGCCTGTGCTGGTCTACAACATTCCCTATCGCACCGGCTGCCAGGTCGAGCTGGAGACGCTGCAACAACTGGCGCAGGATCCGCGCGTGGTCGGCATCAAGGAATGCGGCGGCAGCCAGGAGCGCATGCAGCGCCTGGTCAACGAGACCTCGCTGCGCATCCTCTCGGGCGACGACGCCCAGAATTTCATGGCGCTGTGCCTGGGCGCGCACGGCGTCATCGCTGCCTCGGCCCACGTGATGCCGCACTGGCACGTGCAGATGCAGGCACTGATCCGCGACAACCAGTGGCACCAGGCAAGGGACATTGCCGACGCGTTGCAGCCGGTCATCCGCGATCTGTTTGCCGAACCCAGCCCGGCACCGCTGAAGGCCCTGCTGCACGCCGATGGCTGGTGCGCACCGGAAGTCCGCCTGCCCTTCGTACCGGTCAGCGCGGGCTTGCATGCGCGTCTGATGACGCAGCGGCAGGCGCTGCTGTCGTCTGCTTTCTGAACCCTGCTTTCAAGGAGAAACACCATGTCATCCGTCCTGCCCCTGCAACTCCACGTCGACGCCCAATACGCCAGCCCCTATGCCATGTCGGTCTTCGTCGCCCTACGCGAAAAGGCCTTGCCCTTCGATCTGCACACCGTCGACCTCGACGCCGCCGCCCATCATGATCCTGCCTATGCCGCGCTGTCCCTGACCGCGCGCGTGCCGACGCTGCAGCAAGGCGAGCTGGCCCTGTCCGAATCCTCGGCCATCACGGAATATCTGGAAGACGTCTTCGACGGCGCCCCGCTCTATCCTTCCACTCCAGCGTTGCGCGCACGCGCACGCCAGGTGCAAGCCTGGCTGCGCAGCGACCTGATGCCCATCCGCGAAGAACGCAATACGCAAGTGCTCTTCTATGCCGCCCGCAAGCCGCCCCTGTCCGCGCAGGCAGAGGCCGCAGCACAGCAGCTGTTCCGTTTCGCGGAAGCCCTGCTGCCGCAGGGAGCAGACCATCTCTTCGGCCAATGGAGCATCGCCGATACCGACCTGGCGCTGATGATCAATCGTCTCGCCCTGCATGGCGATCCTGTACCACCGCGTCTGGCCGCCTATGCCAAGGCGCAATGGCAGCGTTCCACGGTGCAGGAGTGGGTGGCCATGCAGCGCCCGCCGCTGACGGCATGAACGATATCGGGCATCACTGATCCGTGATCCCCAGTGAAAAAAGGGCGGCGTCCCAAGACGCCGCCCCCTCATGCACGCTTGCGAATGACGACAATCAGGCAATCGCCTCCGGACGCGGACGGGCAATCGCAAACACCACCGCCACGGCCACCAGGTCGAACGCGGCCAGCAACACGAACAAGGGGCCATAGCCAATCTGCGTGACGAGGATGCCGAAGAGCAGCGTGAACAGCGTCGCCCCCAGGTAGCCGCTCATGCCGGTCAGGCCGGTGGCAGTGGCCACCTGATTCTTGGTGAACACATCGGAAGTGATCGAATACAACGCGCCCGACAGCGTCTGGTGCGCAAATCCGCCGATGGAGAGCAAGGCGATGGCCACATACGGACTATCGACGAAGCCCACGCAAGCCGGCCCGATCATGGCCAGACTGCCCACCAGCATCACCAGCTTGCGCGAAGTGAACAGCGACACGTTCAAGTGCTTGTGGAAGAACGGGCTCAGGTAGCCGCCCAGTACGCAACCGATGTCCGCCGCCAGGAAAGGCAGCCAGGCGAACATGGCGATTTCCTTGATGTTCATGTGGCGCTCGGTGGCCATGTACAGCGGGATCCAGGCATTGAAGGTCTGCCACGCCGGTTCCGACAGGAAGCGCGGAATGGCGATCGACCAGAAGTTCTGGCTGCGCACAATCTTGGTCCAGCTTTCACGCACGACTTTTTCAGGCGTCTTTTCCTGGCCGTCGAGGATGTAGTCGCGCTCTTCCGGCGAGAGCAGCTTCTGGTCACGCGGGCTCTTGTAGAACAGCATCCACAGGAAGAACCACAACACGCCCAGCACGCCCACCACCACGAAGGACATCTTCCAGCCGCCGTGCAGGATGGTCCACACCACCAGGGGCGGTGCGCACAGCGCGCCAATCGAGGAACCGATGTTGAACCAGCCGATGGCCACCGACCGTTCCTTGGCCGGGAACCACTCGGTGGAGGCCTTCACGCCACCGGGAATGCCGGCCGCTTCGGTCATGCCCAGCAGCGCGCGGAAGAAGGCCAGGCTCTGCCAGCCGGTCGCCAGTGCAGCCGCCGCGCACACCAGCGACCAGGCCAGGGCGAAGATGCCGAAGCCGATCTTGGTGCCCACCGCGTCGAGAACGTAGCCGGCCACCGGCTGCATGACCGCATAGCTGATCTGCCACGCCACCACGATGTAGGAGTACTGCTGGGTACTCATGTCCAGCTCTTTCATCATGGTCGGGGCGGCCACCGACAGCGTGTTGCGGGCCAGGTAATTGACGATCAGGGCCAAGGTGACCAGCGTCACCATGTACCAGCGGATTCCTCTTACGTACTTCATGGCGTCTCCAAAATGGATAGTTCTTCAAAGGGCAGGCAATGCGCGGCCCGTCGCCCCAGGGTCTGGTTGTGCGCCCGCTCTCGCGGTGGATGGCGCACAGCCGTCATCCCCCGGCGGCACAGGGCCGCCTGGGCTCAGGCAGATCGGGAATGCATGCCTGTCTCCAGATGAAGTTTTCTTATCTTTTTTATCATTTTATTTATACGATGTCGTATAAGTTGAGCTGCGATTAGTCGGACTAATTCTTCATGCAGGTGGACAACTCTAATGATCGCGGCTCCGGAAGTCAACCGAATTAAATGCAGATTCCTTCACGGAAACGGCTTTGCAGGCCGATTTCAGGGGGATGAGGTGAATCTTCCCGCGCGCCGGGCAGCCCAGGCTTGCGCCCCGGCGCAGAACCCTTCATAGTGACCGCAGACGAACTTCCCGGCAGCAGTCATCGTACATGTCAGCATTCCACCCGCCCTCCCCCGATTCTTCACATCGCGGCCAACTCAGCCGGTCCGAACACATCTGCAAGCAGATCATCGCGTCCATCCTGCGCGGGGAACTGGGCGAGAACCGCAAGCTGCCCACCGAAGTGGAACTGGCGCAGCGCTACGAGGCTTCCCGCACGACGGTACGGGAAGCGCTCTCGCGCCTGCGTTCGGAAGGTATCGTGGTCTCGCGCCGGGGCTCGGGCAACTATGTGCAGCGGCTGCCGGTCCTGCAAAGCAGCGCGCCGGCGCAGATTGCCAGCATTCCTGACGTGGAGCGCTATTACGCATTTCGCGCGTGTGTGGAAGTGGGTGCGGCAGGCATTGCGGCCACGGCCCGCGAGGACGAGGACATCGCCCTGATGCGCCATTGCCTGCAAGCGCTGCGGCGCGCGCAGCTGCAAGGCCAGACCGGCGTGGAGGAAGATCTGGCGCTGCACATGGCCATTGCCCGGGCCACCCGCAATCCCTTCTTCATCTCCACCATCGAACATGCGCTGGGCCCGATCCGCCAGTGCATGGAACTGGCGCAGAACCTGGGTTCACCGCAGGAGAGCGAGCGCATCCAGGTCATCGACGACGAACATCAGGCCATCATCGATGCCATCGCCCAAGGCTCGGCGCAAGACGCCGAGGCGGCCATGCGTGCACACATCGGGCATGCGCGCCAGCGCATTTTCGAAGGCCGCTGAACGCTGCGCATGACGCAACAACGCCGGGCCATGCTGCACCCGGCGTGGCTGGAACAGATACGGCTTATGCGGGATTCTGCACGGCAGCCGGCAGATCGCGGCCGTGATGTTTCTTGTAGATGGCATTGAGCTTGCCATTCTTCTGGTTGGTCTTGACCCAGTTGTCGATCCATTCCTTCAGGCGTGGCTGGTTCTTGTTGATGGCGATGCCCAGGTCAAAGGCCTTCTGTTCAAATTTCATTTCCAGATTCTTGCCCGGCGCCTTCTTCTGCATCTCCTGCAGGTTGGAAGGCGTGCTGGAAAAGACTTCCACCTGGCCCGTGACCATCGAGGTGATGAGGGTGGCGTCATCCTCGTAGCGCATGATCTCCGCGCCCTTGGCGTTCTGCGTGGTCAGCGTATCGTTGGGCGTGGCGCGGGTGACGCCGATGCGCTTGCCGTTGAGGTCGGCATAATCCTTGATCGCCATGCTTTTGGGCGCGCCGATGATGAGGCTGATGACCGCATAGGGCGTGGAAAAATCGATGACCTTCAGGCGCTCCGGCGTGATCGACAGCGAGCCCACCACGATATCAGCGCGATTGGATTGCAGGGTCGGCACCCGCGCGGCATTGGCCACCTGGATCAGGTCGAGCTGCACGCCCAGGTCCTGCGCCAGCAGGCGCGCGGCGTCGACGTCGGAGCCGGCCGGCTGCAGCTTGTCGTCGCTGTAGCCGAACAGCGGCGTGCTGGACGTGGTGGCGATGCGGATCTTGCCGGCCTTCTTGATATCGTCGAGCTGGTCGGCGTGCGCGGCATGGGAAGCGAGGCCCAGGATCAGGGCCGCAATGGCCGGGCGTGCAAGGTGGCGTAATGGGCTTAGTTTCATTTTGTGTCTCCGTTATTTTATGAATGGTCAGGTCAGGCAACAGCGTTTGCGCTACAGGTCGGCAGCCAGGAAGGCTTGCAGTTCGGGGGTGTGCGGATGGTCCAGCATGTCGCCGGGACCGACTTCCCACACTCTGCCCTGGTGCATGTAGATGATGCGGTCGGCCACCCGCTTGGCGAAGTTCATCTCGTGCGTCACCAGCAGCATGGTCATGCCATTGGCGGCCAGGTCTTCCATCACGCGCAGTACTTCGCCGGTCAGTTGCGGGTCCAGTGCCGAGGTCACTTCATCGAACAGCATCACCTTGGGCGACATCGCCAGCGAGCGCGCAATGGCCACGCGCTGCTGCTGGCCGCCCGAGAGCTGCTCGGGATAGGCATTGGCCTTTTCATCGAGCCCCACCTGCGCCAGCGCGGCCAGGGCCACGCGGCGCGCCTCGGCCTTGTCCTGCTGCTTGACGTGGCGCAGCGCCAGCATGACGTTTTCCAGCACGTTGAGATGCGGGAACAGGTTGTAGCTCTGGAACACGATGCCCACCTCGCGCCGCAGCCTGTGCAGGTCGACCTGCGGATCATCGACACGGATGCCGGCCACTTCGATGCTGCCGGAGTCAATGGTCTCCAGCCGGTCGATACAGCGCAGCGCGGTGGACTTGCCGGAACCGGAGGCGCCGATGATGGCGATCATCTCGCCGCGCGCGACTTCAAAGGACACGCCTTTCAGGACCTGGTTGTCACCAAAACTCTTGTAGACCTGGTCCAGCCGGACGATGACCGGCTGCGCTTCCTGAGACGCCGCCACGGCGCGCAGATGCGGTGCGGATTCGGGTTTAGCGATGGCTGACATTGAGCTTTCTCTCCATGGATGCGCTCCAGCGCGATAAGGGATAGCAGAGCAGGAAGTAGAAGGACCCCACCAGCAGGAACACCAGGAAGGGCTGGAAGATGGAGTTGTTGATGATCTGACCGGCCCGCGTCAGTTCGACGAAACCGATGACCGACGCCAGCGAGGTCATCTTGATCAGTTGCACCAGGAAGCCGATGGTCGGCGGCAGCGACAGCCGCGTGGCCTGCGGGATGATGACCAGGCGCAGCGTCTGCCAGCGTGTCAGCGACAGACATTCGGAGGCCTCCCACTGCGGGCGCGGCATGGCCTCCACGCAACCGCGCCAGATGTCGCCCAGATACGCGCTGGCGTAGATCATCATCGCCAGCCCTGCTGCCACCAGTGCCGGCAGCACCAGCCCGTACACCGACAAGCCGAAATAGACGATGAAGAGCAGGATCAGCAAGGGTATGCCCTGCACGCATTCGATGAAGAGGATGGCAGGCCGCCGCAGCCAGGCGCGTGGCGAGATGCGCGCCAGCATCACCAGGAATCCGCCGATGCCACCGAGCACGAAAGCCAGTAGCGACAAGACCAGGGTCCAGCCGATCGATTGCACCATGAAGAAGAAATAGGTCCAGCTGAAGTTGCCCATCATGACGTGCTCCCTTCGATGCGCAGCGAGGCCGCGGTGTTGACCGCCACCGGCCGCGAAGCGGCATGTACATACGGCACATGGGCCAGCGGTGCCATCGCTGCCGGATCGCTGGCGGGCAAGCGCGACACCGGACTGCGCCGGCCCTGTGCAGCCGCGCGGCGCAAGGTGCGGCGGCGTTTGAAAATAGTTTCACCGATGGAATAAGCCACCAGCTTGACCAGCACGGCCAGCACCAGGTACAGGGCAGCCACCACGAGATAGGTTTCCAGTGAACGGAAGGTATCGGACTGCACGGTATTGGCGATGGCCGTCAACTCCTCGGCGGAAATCTGCGAGGCCATCGCCGAGGCCTGCATCATCAGCAGGAACTGGCTGGTCAGTGCCGGATAGACGCGCTCGATGGCCGGCTGCAGCATCACGTGCCAGCGGATGCGCCAGACCGACAGGCCCAGGCATTCGGCGGCTTCGATCTGTCCGCGCGGCACCGAATCAATGCCGGCGCGAATGATCTCGGCGGCATAGGCGGCGATGTTGATGATCATGGCCAGCACCGCTGCCGCGAAGGTCGGCATGCGGATACCAAGACTGGCCAGGCCGAAGTACAGCAGGAAGATCTGCACCAGGAACGGGGTATTGCGCACCACCTCGATGTAGCCGCTGCAGGTGCGGGCCACGAAGCGATTAGGACTGTTCTTGGCGAAGGCGACGAAGATGCCGATGGCCACGCCGACGATGACGGCCAGCGTCGTCATCTTCAGCGTCAGCCAGGCACCGTGCAGGAACACGGGCCAGTAGGGCGCCAGTGGCGTGAAGTCGAGAGAGAAGTTCATGGGCTGCCGGGTCCGTCAAGGTTTCAGGGAACCGGACATCGGTGCGGCGCGGGCGCGATCCTGCTGCGTGCGAGCGGCCCGGTGTGCCGGGTGCTGCCTTGCTGCGATTCAGGTCAAGCTGTTGCGTGCGGTGCTGCCATGCCGCGCGCTGAAGAATGGCGTGGCGCGCGGAAAATGCAATGAACTGCGGCGATGAACTACGACGGAATGCCGCGATGAAACGAGAAAACGCTGTGGATAAATTAAGTTAGTTCGCCAACGGATCAAAGGGTCCGGCAGCCGTAAAGGCGCCACCTTGCAGGGTCGCCACCGGATCATCGGCGGCCGGCTGCGGTTGCGCTTCCACCTTGGCGCGGAAGATTTCCGAACTGTCCTTGGGCGCATAGCCCAGGTGCGCGGCGTGGCGGTTGTCCCACCAGGTCTTGGCGTTGGCCGACATGCCGTAGACGATGGTGTGACCCACGCCAGGGATGAACAGCGCACGGCGCAGCAGTTGCTCGAAATCGTCCATGCTCATCCAGCTGGCCAGCATGCGGCGGTTGGTCGCTTCCGGGAAGATCGATCCGATGCGGATGCTCACCGTCTCCACGCCATAGCGGTCGAAGTAGAACTGCGCCATGTCTTCGCCATAGGACTTGGACAAGCCGTAGTAGCCATCGGGACGCTTCATGTCGTGCGCATCGATGCGCTCATCCTGGCCATAGAAACCGGTGACGTGATTGGAGCTGGCGAAGATGACACGCTTGACGCCATGGCGGCGGGCGGCCTCGTAGATATGGAAGACGCCCTTGATGTTGGCTTCCAGGATCTCTTCGAAGGGACGCTCCACCGACACGCCACCGAGGTGGATGATGGCCTCGCAGCCTGCCACCATCGCATCGACCGCGGCGCGGTCGGCCAGGTCGCAGCCCAGCACTTCTTCATGCGCCGCCGCGGGACCCGCGGCCTCCATGGCCGCAGCCAGATCCGCTACCCGCACACGCTCGGCGAAGGATGCCAGGCGGCCACGCAATTGCCGGCCCACGCCACCGGCCGCGCCGGTCAGCAGGAGTCGGGAAAAACGGGCGGTCTGCCACGCATCACGGTCGGTGTCTGCGCTCATGCGGGCTGTCTCCTGATGGTTGCTCATCGTTGTTGTTGTCGGATCGGGTGCTGCATTCAAAGGCGGTGATCTCGCCGATAGGCCTGCGCCTTCATCGGGTCGGCAGAGCTTGTACGTTGTCGTATCACTTGGCGGATTATTCCCGCCGGTGTACGGCTTGTCAACCAGATTAAGGGGCAAGTGATGGCTTCAGATATGAAGCTTCACGCAGGAAGCACTTGCAGCAAAATATCGCCAAAACCCATTCATTTCACGATAAAAATACCGCAATTTACATCAACATCCACAATGGTGCGGGCAGTTCAGCGCCGACCAGCGGGATGCTGACGTGGCGGCCGATGATGATGACCCGCTGCTGCGCCGACATCATGCCGGCGCAGCAGCGGATCGGGCGCTGACGGCCGTCAGCTCGATCACGACGGACTGCGCTGCACAGCTGCCACAGGCTGCGCAGTGTCCTCATTCCAGCCCCCGCCCAGGACCTTGTAGAGCGTAATGCGATTGCTCTGCTCGGTCAGTCGCAGCGAGATCAGCGTCTGCTGTGCAGAGTACAGCGTGCGCTGCGCTACCAGCGTGGTGAGATAGCTGTCGATGCCATTCTTGTAGCGTGCCTCGGACAAGCGGAAGGCCTTCTCGCTGGCCGCCGTGGCCCGACCCTGTGCGTCCAGCCGCTGGTCCAGCGTGGCGCGCACGGCCAGTGCGTCGGCCACTTCACGGAAGGCGGTCTGGATCGCCTTCTCGTAATTCGCCACATCGATGTCGCGTGTGATCTTGGACGAGTCCAGGCTGGCACGCAGGCTGCCCGCATTGAAGATGGGCAGGTTGATCGACGGCACGAAACTCCAGCTGCCACTGCCGGCCTTGAACAAGCCGCCCAGCGTGCGGCTGGCCGTACCGCCATCAGCGGTGAGCGAAATGCTGGGGAAGAAGGCCGCGCGCGCTGCTCCGATGTCGGCATTGGCGGACTTCAGGGTATGCTCCGCCGCCAGCACATCCGGGCGACGCAGCAATACTTGCGACGGCAAGCCGGCAGGCGTGGCAGGCAATACGCTGGCGGTATCCGGCAAGCCGGTGGGCAGCAGCGCCGCATCGATATCGGCCCCGACCAGCAGGCGCAGGGCATTGATGTCCTGCGCAACCTGGCTGGTGTAGCTGGCCACATCGGCACGTGCCGCTTGCACCGTGGCTTCCTGGCTGGCCAGATCGACCCCGGAGACGGTGCCGATATCATGGCTGCGCTGGCTCAGTTCGAAGGTGCGCGACTGGCTGGCATAGGTGTCCTGCGCCAGCTTCAACAGCTCGCGGTCGGAGGCCAGCGTGAGCCACGCCGTGGCCACTTCGGCCACCAGGCTGATGTGCGTGCTGCGACGGGTCTCGACCTGATACTGATAGGTCTCCAGCGCCGCATCCGAGAGATTCTTCAGGCGACCGAAGAAATCGAGTTCGTAAGCGCTGATCCCTACCGTCACGCTCTGCTGCCGCGACACCGTGGCGCGGCCGCTGGTGGTCAGCTCAGACGGCGTGCGGCTGGCGGTACTGGTGCCGGTGGCGGAAATGGCCGGATAGCGATCGGCATCGGTGATGCGATATTGCGCACGCGCCTTCTCGATGTTCAACGCCGCCACCCGCAGGTCACGGCTGTTCTCCAGCGCAGCGGCGATCACCTGCTGCAGGCGTGGATCGAGGAAGAATTCGCGCCAGCCGAGCTGGTCCGCATCAATTTCGCCAGCGGCCTTGCCGGCGTTGCTGCCGACCGGCTTGCCATCGACCTGCTGGGTCCAGCTGGCCGGCACCGGTGCGGCCGGCTGCGCGTAATCGGGCGCGAGATTGGCGCAGCCCGCCAGCGCTGCCGTGAGCGCCAGCACCATGGCCGTGCGGGTCCGGAGAATGGATTTTTGTTGTGCGGGCCGGGTCATCACACACCCTCCTTTTGTGTCGCGTGATCGTCATCCTGGCGCGGCTTCTTCGCCGCGCGGCGATCCAGCCAGGTGCCGATCAGGTAGTAGAACAAGGGCACGAAGAAGATGCCCAGCAAAGTGGCCGAGAGCATGCCGCCCAGCACGCCCGTGCCGATGGCGCGGCGGCTGGCCGAGCCGGCGCCGCTGGCCACGGCCAGCGGCAGCACGCCGAACATGAAGGCCAGCGAGGTCATCAGGATCGGACGCAGGCGCAGCTGCACCGCTTCCAGCGTGGCATCCCGCAGGCTCTTGCCGGACTCGTGCAATTGCTTGGCGAATTCCACGATCAGGATCGCGTTCTTGGCCGACAAGCCCACCGTGGTCAACAGCCCCACCTGGAAATACACGTCATTGGACATCCCGAAAATCCCCGTCAGCAGCACGGTCCCGACGATGCCCAGCGGCACCGCCAGGATCACCGCGAAGGGTACCGACCAGCTCTCATACAAGGCCGCCAGGCAGAGGAACACGAAGAGGATGGAAATCGCATACAGCATCGGAGCCTGGTTGCCCGAGAGCCGCTCCTGATAGGACGAACCGGTCCATTCGAAACCGATGCCGGCCGGCAGTTGCGCCACCAGTTTTTCCACTTCGGCCATGGCCGTGCCCGAGCTCACGCCCGCGGCCGGTTCACCGACGATCTCGAAGGACGACACGCCGTTGTAGCGTTCCAGCAGGGAAGGTCCGTACGTCCACTTGCTGCTCATGAAGGCCGAGAACGGCACCATCTGGCTGGCCGAGTTGCGCACATACCAGCGGTTCAGGTCTTCGGCCTGCATGCGGAAGGCGGAATCGCCCTGCACATAGACCTTCTTGACGCGCCCGTTGCTGAGAAAGTCATTCACGTAGGTGCCGCCCATGGCAGTGGCCAATGTCGAGTTGATGTCAGAGGTCGCAATCGACAGCGCATCGGCCTTGCGGTCATCGATGGCCACACGCAATTGCGGCGTGTCATCAAGGCCGGTGGTCCGCACATTGGCCAGCAGCGCATTGCCGCGCGCCAGTTGCAGGAACTGGTCACGCGCCTTCAACAGCGCATCGTGGCCCACGCCGCCCACATCCTTCAATTCCAGGTCGAAGCCCGAACTCTGTCCCAGGCCGCGCACCGCAGGCGGATTCATCAGGAACACGCGCGCCCCGCGAATCTTGGACAAGTCCGCGTTGGCCAGGCGTACCAGCTCGGAAGCCGACTGCCCGGCACCGGTACGCTGGTCCCACTCCTTCAAGCGGATGAAGGCGCGCGCACCGTTCTGGCTGTTGCCGCCCACGCCTGCACCGACGATGGCCAGCACCGAATCGACCGACTCGGGCTTGTTCATGAAGTATTCCTGCACGGTCTTCACGACGGTTGCGGTCTGCTCGGCGGTCGCGCCCGTGGGCAACTGGATCTGAGCCATCAGCACGCCCTGGTCTTCTTCCGGCAGGAAGGACGTGGGCAGGCGCATGAACAGCACCGCCATCGCCACGGCGATCAGCGCATACATCAGCAGACCGCGCTTGCCGCGCTTGAGCAGGCCACCGACACCGCCCTGGTAGCGGGTGGCGTTGCGGTCAAAGGTGCGGTTGAACCAGGTAAAGAATTTTCCTTGCTGCACGTGGCCACTCGCATGCGGCTTGAGCAGCGTGGCGCACAGGGCCGGCGTCAGGGTCAGCGCCACCATCACCGACAAGGCCATGGCCGAGACGATGGTGATGGAGAACTGGCGATAGATCACGCCGGTCGATCCGCCAAAGAAGGCCATCGGGATGAACACCGCCGACAGCACCATGGCGATACCGACCAGCGCACCGGTGATTTCCTGCATGGACTTGCGGGTGGCCTCCTTGGGACTGAGCTTTTCTTCGCTCATCAGGCGCTCGACGTTTTCCACCACCACGATGGCATCGTCCACCAGCAAGCCGATGGCCAGCACCATCCCGAACATGGTCAGGGTGTTGATGGAATAGCCGAACATGGCCAGGATGCCGAAGGTCCCCAGCAGCACCACCGGCACCGTGATGGCCGGAATGAAGGTAGCGCGGATATTCTGCAGGAACAGATACATGATCAGCACCACCAGCACGATGGCTTCGATCAGGGTCTTGACCACTTCTTCCAGCGACACGCGCACGAAAGGCGTGGTGTCGTAGGCGATATTGGTCTTGAGCTTCATGGAGGCCGGGAAGTAAGGCTCCAGCTCGGCCATCTTCTTCTTGACCGCGTCCGCCGTGGCCAGCGCATTGGCGCCGGTGGCCAGCTGGATCGCCAGCGCCGAAGACGGTTTTCCGTTCTGCTGCGAGGCCACCTGATAGCTCTCGCCACCCAGCTCCACGCGGGCCACATCAGATAGTTTCACCACTGAACCATCGGCGGAAGACTTGACGATGATGTTGCGGAATTCATCCGGCGTAGTCAGCTTGCTGCGCGCCGTGATGGTGGCGTTGATCTGCTGACCCGGTTGCGCCGGCAGTGCGCCAATCTCGCCGGCCGACACTTCGGTGTTCTGCGCTTCGAGCGCACTGGTGACGTCGGATGGCATGAGCGCGTACTTCTGCAGCTTGGCCGGATCGATCCAGATGCGCATCGCGTAATTGGTGCCGAAGGCAGTCACGTCGCCCACGCCTTCCACGCGGCTGATCTGGTCGGTCAGCGTGCTGCTGATGAAGTCGCCGATGTCGATGCTGGTGATGCGCGGATCATCCGAGGTCAGCGACAGCACCATCAGGATATCGGTGGAGGCCTTGGTAACGGTCACGCCATTGTTCTGCACCGCCTGCGGCAGGCGCGCCGTGACCTGCTGCAGCTTGTTCTGCACCTGCATCTGGGCCACGTCCGGATTGGTCCCGGCGGTGAAGGTCAGCGCCACTGTGGCGCTGCCGGCCGAACTGGAGCTGGCCGACATGTATTGCAGGTTGTCCAGGCCCTTCATCTGCTGTTCGATGACCTGGGTCACCGAATCTTCCAGGGTCTTGGCCGAGGCACCGGTATAGGTGGCCTTGATGTTGACCTTGGGCGGCGCGATGTCCGGATACTGCTCCAGCGACAGCGAGCGGATCGACATCATCCCGCCCAGCATGATGATGATGGCGATGACCCACGCGAAGATGGGCCGGTCGATAAAGAAACGTGCCATGTGCGCCTCGCTTACTTCGACTGGACGCTGGTGGCCGCGGCAGCGGAATCGCCCGCCTTGTCGGCATCACCGCCCAGCGAGGGGTCAGCAGCCGCCGCAGCGGCTTCACGCGCCAGGTCCTTCTGCAAGCTGTCGGTGATGTCGATGGCACGCGGAGTGTCACCGGTACGCACCTTCTGCAAGCCATCGACGATGAGCTTGTCGCCTTGCTGCAACCCACGGCTGACCCACCAGTTGTTGCCCACGGCGCGTGCCACGGTCACCAGGCGCTGCTGGACCTTGCCGTCGGCCCCCAGCACCAGGGCCGTCGCCGCACCGGTCTGGTCGCGGCTGACGGCTTTCTGCGGCACCAGTAGCGCATGGTCATCCACTCCTTCTTCCAGCACCGCACGCACATATGCGCCGGGCAGCAGCACGCCATCCGGATTCGGGACCACCGCGCGCAGCGTGATCATGCCGGTGCCGGTATCGACCGACAGGCCCGTGAATTCGAGCTTGCCGGTGCGCTCATAGGTGGAGCCGTCTTCCAGCAGGATCTTGACCTGGGCGGCATTGTCACCACTCTTCTTGATCTGGCCGCTGGCCAGTTCGCGGCGCAGGCGCAGCAGGTCCACGGTGGATTGCGTCACGTCGACGTAGATCGGGTCGATCTGTTGCACCGTGGTCAGTGCGGTGGTCTGGCTGGCCGTCACCAGCGCGCCGGGAGTGACGCTGGATTTCTCGATGCGGCCCGAGATGGGCGACAGGATCTTGGTGTATTGCAGGTTGATGGCTGCGGTCTGCACGGCGGCCTTCTGCACTTCCACGTCGGCCTGGTTCTGGCGCAGCGTGCTCTGGGCGTCGTCGTTGTCCTGCTTGGAGACGGCGTCGATCTTGTTCAGCTCGGCATAACGGTCGGCCTTCAGCTTGGAGGAGGCCAGCGTGGCCTGTGCCTTCAGCAGGGAAGCCTTGGCGCTGTCATAGGCCGCCTGGTAGCTGGCCGGATCGATCTGGTACAGCGGCTGGCCGGCCTTGACGTTGCTGCCTTCCTTGAACAGGCGCTTCTGGATGATGCCGCCCACCTGCGGACGGATGTCGGCCGCCAGATAGGCCGTGGTACGGCCGGGCAACTCGGTGGTCAGCGCCTGGCGCTGGGCCTTGACGACCACATAGCCGACTTCGGACTGGGCCGCAGGCTTGGGCTGGTCGCCGGATTTGGAGCAGGCGCCAAGGACGGCCACCAGCATCAGCGACAGCACCAGGCGGGCTGCGGTGGAGGAACTGCGCCCCGGGCGGCGCGGGAGTGAGAGGTTTTCGTGCATGATCGGGTGGCTTTCTGCCCGTCCGCCAGCCGCCATGGGCGCGGGTTCCGGGCGCAATGAGCTATCGGACCTGCGATTATGGAAAACAAATGTGAGGGAAAAATGAGCAAGCGCGACGGCATGTCCGTCCTGCAACATCGCGCATGACATTGGCAACTCGTGCGCCACCGCCGGCCGGGTTCTTGATAAGCTCTGGCCTGATTCCACCGACCGCCTGCTGCATCCCATGTCCATCGCCCACTCGATCGCCGAGCTGACCGACCGCTTCTTCTATCGCGCCAACATTCGCCTCAAGCTCTTCTATGCGATGCTGGCCCTGATCGTGGCGGTGATTGCGGCCATCAATGGCGCGGGGCATTACATCTTCAACCGCGACTTCCTCGGCTATCTCAACGAGCAGGCCCAGCAGCGCATGGAAGACATGGTGCCGCGCCTGGAACAGGCTTATCGCGAGCACGGCAATTGGGAATTCCTGCGCGACAATCCGCGCGCCTGGTTCGAATTGATGAAGCCCGCCATCGTCGAACACAGCGGTGCGGTACGTACTTCCGGTCCCACCTTCACCCCCTCCGACCTGACCGGCGCGACCCTGCGTTTCTCGCTGCTCGATGCGCGCCGCCAATTGGTGATCGGCTATCCGGATGTCGGTCCCGATGCGCGCCTGAGCCCGCTGATGCAGGATGACGTGATCGTCGGCTGGGTGGCGCAGACGCCCTTCGAGAGCGTGATCGGCTCCATCGACCTGCGGTTCCAGCAAAGCCAGTTCCTGGCGCAGATCATCATTGCGGTGGTGGCCGTGATGCTGGCGGCGTTCCTGGTGGTGCGTATCTCGGGTGTACTGACCCGTCCGTTGACGCGTGTAGCCCGCGCCACGCACCGCTTGGCGGGCGGCGATTATGCGATCCGGGTGGAAGTGGAATCGGGCGACGAAGTGGGCATGCTGGCACAGGACTTCAACCAGCTGGCCATGACGCTGGAGCGCAACGAGAAACTGCGGCGCGAATTCATGGCCGATGTCTCGCATGAATTGCGCACCCCCTTGGGCATCCTCAACGGCCAATTGGAAGCCCTGGAAGATGGCGTACTGCAGCCCGACGCGCAGACGCTACGCTCGCTCAAGAGCGAGGTGGAACATCTCAACAAGCTGGTCGGCGATCTCTACGATCTGTCACTGGCCGATGCCGGTGCCCTTACCTATCGCCGCACCGACGTCGACCTGGCACCGCTGCTGCGCGACAGTGCGGCGATCTACGCCGAGCGTTTCAGCCAGCGCGGCATGACGCTGACCTGCAGTCTGCCCGCCACCATGCCGGTGCATGCCGATGCGGCGCGCCTGCAGCAACTGCTCAACAACCTGTTCGAAAACAGTCTGCGCTATACCGACAGCGGCGGCCGTCTGCAGGTGCATGCGCAACTGCTGCATCAGCACTGGCACCTGGTCTTCGATGACAGCGAACCGGGCGTGCCTCCTGACGTCATGGCGCGCCTGTTCGAGCGCTTTTTCCGGGTCGAGGCCTCGCGCAACCGCGCCAGCGGCGGTGCCGGGCTGGGCCTGGCGATCTGCCGCCGCATCGTCGATGCGCATCAGGGGACCATCGGTGCCACCGCCTCACCCCTGGGCGGACTACGGGTCTCGGTGGTGTTGCCGGCCCGCGCAGAAGATGAGGAAGACCGCGCATGAACGAATCCACGGACGATTTCCGCTTCGCGCCGCCCGAGCGGGCCGACATCCTCATCGTCGAGGATGAACCGAAGCTGGCTGAACTGCTGCAGAAATACCTGGCGGTGGCCGGCTATACCTCGCGCCATGTGGCACGCGGGGATGCGGCGCTGGATGCAGTCCGCGCACAGCGGCCGGACCTGATCCTGCTGGACATCATGTTGCCGGGGATGGATGGGTGGGAAATCTGCCGCCAGTTGCGTACCTTCTCGGACGTGCCGGTACTGATGCTGACGGCGCGCGCCGAGGAAGAAGACCGCCTGCGCGGACTGGAGCTGGGGGCCGATGACTACATCGGCAAGACCCCGTTTTCGCCACGCGAGATCGTGGCGCGGGTCAAGTCCATGCTCAGGCGCAATGCCTCGGTGCAGCGTTCAGTGCCAGCGGACACACAGCCGCAGAGCAGCTCGCCGCTGGTCATCGACGAGACCCGCCATCAAGCCAGCGTACGTGGCGAGCCGCTCAACCTGACGCCGCTGGAACTGCGCCTGCTCAAGACGTTCGCGGCCGCGCCGGGCCAGGTGTTTTCGCGGGAACAGCTGCTCAACCACCTGCACGATGACGACCGTTCTGTCACCGATCGCGCCATCGATACCCACATCAAGAACTTGCGCCGCAAGCTCGAACCCTGCTTCCCCGGACACAATGCCATCCAGGCGGTGTATGGCGTGGGTTATTGCTTCGCGTTGCCACCGGAATGAAAGACATCCTTCCATTCATTCCAGATTGGAATGAATGGAATATGTGGCATATATCGCATATATGGATGGCGTAACCGCGAATTACGTTTGGCAGAACCTGCTTGAAACACGCCCCGCCGAACCAGCCTCAACGCTGGATCTTGAACACACTCACCACCTGTGACAAGCGCCCCGCCTGATCCTGCAAGGACTGCGCGGCGGCGGCGGCTTCTTCGACCAGCGCCGCATTCTGCTGGGTCACTTCATCCATCTGGGTGATGGCGCGATTGATCTCCTCGATGCCGGTGCTCTGCTCGCTGCTGGCTGCGCTGATCTCGGCCACGACATCGGTGACGCGCTTGACGCTGGCCACCACCTCGCTCATGGTGGCACCCGCGCGTTCGACCAGCTGGCTGCCTGCACCGACCTTCTGCACCGAGTCGTCGATGAGCTGCTTGATCTCCTTGGCGGCAGAAGCCGAACGCTGTGCCAGCGAACGCACTTCGGAAGCCACCACCGCAAAGCCGCGTCCCTGCTCACCGGCACGCGCCGCTTCCACGGCCGCATTCAAGGCGAGAATGTTGGTCTGGAAGGCGATGCCGTCAATCACCGTGATGATGTCGGCAATGCGGTTCGAGCTTTCGGTGATGCCTTCCATGGTCTGCACCACCTGGCCCACCACTTCGCCGCCCTGGCTGGCCACGTCGGAGGCCGATGCAGCGAGCTGGTTGGCCTGGCGGGCATTGTCGGCGTTCTGCTTGACGGTGGCCGTCAGTTCTTCCATGGCCGAGGCGGTTTCTTCCAGTGAACCGGCCTGCTCTTCGGTGCGCGAGGACAGGTCGAGGTTGCCGGTCGCGATTTCCTGCGAGGCCGTGGTGATGGCATCGGTGCCGTAGCGCACTTCGCTGACAATCTTGTTCAGGCTGTCGTTCATGGCGCGCAAGGAATGCATCAGCATGCCGGTTTCATCCTTGCTGTCGGAACGGATGTCCACCGTCAGGTCGCCCTGCGCCACGCGCTCGGCCACGCTCACCGCCTCATTGAGCGGACGCGAGACCGCACGTGCCACCGCCAGCGCCAGCCCGAAAGCGATCACCACGATGGCGGCCAGCAGGCCGATGATCCAGGCCCGCGCGGAATTGAAGACATCGCTGGCGGTCTGGTCCGAACGCATGCTGCCGGCGTCGTTGATCTTGATGATCTCGTCCATGCTTTCCAGCATGCTGCGGAAGGTCTTGTTGGAATCGCCCTTGAAGATCGCGCGCGCTTCCTCTTCCTTGCCGGCACCGGAAATCTCGGCGAGCTTCTTGTCGATCTCCAGATAGGTGGCGAAGCTCTTGGAGAACTTCTCGTAGGCGAGCTTTTCTTCCGCTTCCGAAATCTGGGCTTCGTAGGTGGCACGCTGTTTGGCCAGGATATCCAGGCGCGACTTGATGGCCTTGAGCGCATCTTCACGCTCGGCGGGGGTGGCCGCCGTGATCATCTGCAATTCGGAAATGCGCATGCGCGGCAGTGAAGCCTGGATCGACTGCGCCGCCTTGATCGTGGGCAGCCAGTTGGTGGCCATGTCGGTGGAGGCCTGGTTCACCGCCTTCAATTCGCGGATCGCGAAGATGCCCAGGATGACCGTCAGGATGATGACGGCCGCAAAGGAAAGAATGAGCTTCTTGGCGATCTTCAGATTATTGAACCAGTTCATGTCTGCCTCGTTGTTTCGCTTGTGATGGATTTCACCAGCGATTCTAGGCAGCTCAGGAAGCGGCCATAACGCTGATTACACGGGCGTTTACGGGGCAATTGCCCGCTTCCTTCCTGAAGCTGACAAGCGCGACAGGAAGTGTGCCAACTATCGTGCAAACTGGTCAGGCCACCTGATCACTACTTCTCCGCAGACGATAATGTTTTCGATTGCACAAGAGGCGTTTCCTCGCGGCGGACATGCCAGTCTCCACCCAGGGCCTTGATCAGGAACACCGACACCAGCAGCCGCTGTCCCATCAACTGCGCCGCCTGGCGCTCGCTGTTGAGCAGGGCCTGCTGGGCGGTGATGACATCGAGATAAGGCGTGGCACCGCCCTCGTAACGGCTGGTGGCGATGTCCAGCACGCGGCGGGCACTGGCAATGGCCGATTGCGATTGCCGCCAGGCGCGGTCCAGTGAAGCGATACCGGTGATGCCATCTTCCACTTCCTGCATCGCGGTCAGCACGGTGCGGCGATAGGTCGCCACGGTGGCGTTGTAGCCGGCCTGGGTGAAGTCCACCCCCGCGCGCAAGCGGCCGGCATCGAACAAACTTTGCGAGGCCGACACCCCCAGTGACCACAGCACGCTGGGTGCGTTGAAGAGCGTGGCCCAGTTGCGGCTGTCCACGCCATAACCGGGCTGCAGCATGAAGCTGGGATAGAAGGCTGCGCTGGCCACGCCGATCTGCGCATTGGCGGCGGCCATGGAACGTTCGGCGGCGGCCACATCGGGGCGGCGCTCCAGCACGTCCGACGGGATTCCCAGCGGAATCTCCGGCAGCGCGATGGGCGCCAGCGAAGGAGGCAGGCTGAAGGCCGGTGCCGGGGTGCCGGTCAGCGTGGCGATGGCGTGCTCGTATTGCGCCCGCTGCCGGCCCAGCAGATCCACCTGGGTCAGCGTGTTGTCCAGCAGGGCTTGCTGCTGGGCCACGTCCAGCCCCGAGGTGGCGCCCAGGTCGTGGCGCGCGGTGGCCAGTTCCAGCGCCTTGCGCTGCAGTTCGATGGCACGCCGGACCACGTCCAGCTCGATGTCCAGCTCGCGCAGGTTGAAGTAATTGCTGGCCAGTTCTGCCGTCAGCAGCAGGCGGGTGTTTTCCAGATCCGCCGCCGATTGCTGGGCCGAAGCCGTGGCCGCTTCCACCGAACGGCGCACGCGCCCGAAGAAATCGAGTTCGTAACTGACATTCAAACCCAGCGCGAAATCGTTTTGTACGGTCGCGAAGTTGGGCGAGTTGTAGTTGGTCAGCGGCCGGTTGGCCGAGATGCGGGCGCGCGCCGCACGCGTATTGATGCCGACCTGCGGGGCTTGCGCCGCGCCTGCCACATCCAGCTGCGCACGCGCCTGCGCCAGCCGCGCCGTGGCGATGGCCAGCGTCTGGTTGCCGGCCAGGGCCTGCTGCTGCAGGGCGTTGAGTTGCGCATCATTGAAGCGCTCCCACCAGGGCCCGCGCGGGGCGGCGTCCTGCGGCTGCATGGCGCGCCACGGCGCTTCCGGGGTCCAGGCGGCGGGCATGTCGACCTGCGGCCGCACGTAGTCGGGACCGCTGGCGCAGGCGGCCAGCAACACGGCGGCGGCCAAGGCGATAGCGATGCTGTGGCGGCGCGGCAGGCTCATGAGGCGGCCTTCTTGTCGGCGGCCTTGTCCTTGGGCTGCTCCAGTGTGGGCTCGACCTGATCACCTTCAGCCAGCGAATCGGAAGGATTGAGGATCAGCTTTTCATCGCCCTTCAAGCCCTCCAGCACCTCCACGGTCAGGCCGAAATTGCGGCCCAGCCTGACCTTCTTCAGGCGCACCTTGTTCTGTTCACCCACCGCCGCCACCAGCGAGCCATCCCGCCGGAACATCAGCGTATCGGCCGCGACCAGCAGCGTGCCGCTGGGCTTCAACGGCAGCTCCACCTGCACGAAGGCACCGGGCAGCAGCGCGTTGTCGGCATTGGAGAGCGTGACCTCGATCTGCATCGACCGCGTGGCCGCATCGATGGACCCGGCCGTGCGAGCCACCTTGCCCTCGAACTTGCGCCCCCGCAGTTCGGACTGGGTCACCGTCACCTGCTGGCCCGGCTTGACCAGGTTGGCATAGGCCTGCGGCACGTTGACGTAGACCCGCAACGGATCGGTCTGCGACAGCACGAACAGCGCGCGGCCCGCGCCCGGGTCGATCAGGTCGCCCACATCCACGTTGCGGCGCGTGATGATGCCCGAGAACGGCGCCACGATGCGCTTGAAACCCTCGACCTGACGCAGCCGCTCGACGTTGGCGTCGGCCGCCGCCAGGTTGGAACTGGCCTGGGCAAAGGCGCTGCGGCGTTCATCGAGTTCCTGCTGGGAGACCGCGTCCTTCTTGCGCAGGGCTTCCCAGCGTGCCATCGAACTCCGGGCCAGCTCCATGCTGGAGGCGGCCTGCTGGCGCGCGGCTAGCGCTTGCGACAGTTGCTGGTCGATTTCCGGGGTATCGAGTTCGGCCAGCAGTTCGCCCTTCTTCACTTCCGATCCGATGTCCTTGGTCCAGCGCTTGAGATAGCCGCCCGAACGGGCCGAGATGGGCGACTGCACGAAGCCCTGCAGGCTGCCCGGCAAGGCCAGCGTCTGGCCCTCGGCGCTGCTGCGGGCCGGTGCCACCCGCACGAAGATCTTGGCACGTTCAGCGGTGCCGGCCTCCAGTGCACGGGCGTTGGCGGCGCGGCTCACGAGGGTGCGCGCAGCACCGGCGGCCAGCAATACCAGCACCACGACCAGCACCAGCCGGGCGCGCTTCATCATCTGCTGGCGCTGTTGCGGCTCGCCCTCGCCGAGAGGGTGGATGCCGAGTTCGGAATGACGGTCATGCGACATGGTTCAAGACTCCTGATGCGCGGGTCCGCCCGCCAGATGGCGTCGCCTTTCGGCGCGGCGGGCCAGCCGCTGATGCACACCGGCGAATACCACCGGTACGAAGAACAAGGTCGATACGGTGGCCAGCAGCAGGCCCCCGATCACGGCGCGCCCCAGCGGCGCGTTCTGCTCGGCGCCCTCGCCCAGGCCCAGGGCCATGGGGATCATGCCGATGATCATCGCCAGCGCGGTCATGAGCACCGGACGGATGCGGGTAGAGCCCGCCTCAAGCGCGGACGCCAGCGGTGTCGCGCCTTCCTCGCGGCGCTGCCGGGCAAAGGCGACGATGAGGATACTGTTGGCGGTGGCTACCCCCATGGTCATGATGGCACCGGTCAAGGCCGGCACCGACAACGTGGTGCCGGTGAGGAAGAGCATCCACGCAATCCCCGCCAGTGCAGCCGGCAAGGCGGCGATGATGATGGCCGCATCGATCCACGACTGGAAGTTCACCACCACCAGCAGGTAGACCAGCACGATGGCCATGGCCAGACCCACGCCCAGGCCGATGAAGGAGGACTGCATGGTCTCCACCTGGCCACGGATGGCCACCTGGCTGCCGCGCGCCAGCTTGGGCTTGATCTCCTCCACCAGCTTGGCAACCTTGCCCGCCACGCTGGCCAGGTCGGTGCCCTGCACGCTCACATAGACGTCGATGGCCGGCGAGATGTTGTAGCGCGAGGCCACCGCCATCTGGCGTCCCGCATGCACGTCGACCAGGTTGCCCAGCAGCTGCGGCGGCGTGGCGGCATTGGCACCGGCACCGACCGGGATGTTGAGCAGGGCATCGAGCGAATCGACCTGGTATTGCGGCGACTGCACCGCGATGCTGTAGACCACGCCATTGTTGGGATTGAGCCAGAAGGCCGGCTGTGTCTGCGAACTGCCGGACAAGGCGATCAGCAGGTTCTGCCCGACGTTGGCCGCAGACAGGCCGAACTGCTGCAGGCGCGTGCGATCCATGCGCAGGTCCAGCGAGGGGCCATCGAGGCGCTGGTGCACGTGGGCATCGACCGCGCCCGGAATCTGGCGGATCTGCTTGGTCAGTTCGGCGGCCAGGCGCGCGTTGGCTTCCATGTTGGGGCCGGTGAACTGCACGTCGATGGCGGCTGGCAGGCCGAAGTTGAGGATCTGGGTGACGATGTCGGCTGGCTGGAAGAAGAATTCGATACCCGGGAAGCGGCGCGGCAACTGCTCGCGCAGCAGCGATACCAGTTCCTCGGTAGGGCGATGGCCTTCCTTCAAGGCCATCAGGATCTCGCCATCGAGCGTGCCGATGGTGCCGGCATTGCTGTAGGAGAGGTTGATGCCGGAGTTGGGCACGCCCAGGTTGTCGAGGATGGTCTCCAGTTCCGAGGCCGGGATCAGTGAGCGGATGACGCGCTCGACTTCATCGGCGGCGCGCGCCGTTTCCTCGATGCGGGTGCCGGTCGGCATGCGCATGTGCAGGCGGATCTGGCCGCCGTCCACGTTGGGGAAGAAGTCGCGCCCGAGGAAGGGATAGAGCAGGCAGGACAGCAGACAAAACCCCAAAAAGCCCAGCGCGAAACGGCGCCGGTGCGCCAGCAGCGAAGACAGTACCAGCGTATAGCCATGGCGCACGCGCTCGAAGCGGCTGTCGAAGGCGCGATAGAGCCGCTGCAGCAGGCTCTGCTTGGCGCTGTCGACCTGGCCGTGACTGCCCATGAGCAACATCACCAGGGTCGGTACCAGGGTGCGCGAGAGCAGGTAGGAGGCGGCCATGGCGAACACCACCGCTTCGGCCAGCGGCACGAACAGGAAACGCGCCACGCCCGAGAGGAAGAACATCGGCACGAACACGATGCAGATGCACAGCGTCGCCACGAAGGCCGGCACGCCGATCTCGCCGGCCCCGACGATGATGGCGTCATGTAGCGGTTTGCCCAGGTGCAGGTGGCGTTCGATGTTCTCGATGGTGACGATGGCCTGGTCCACCAGGATACCCACCGACAGCGCCAGGCCGCCCAGGGTCATCAGGTTGAGCGTCTCGCCCAGCGCGGCCAACATCAGGATGGCCGCCATGATGGACAGCGGAATGGTCAGCCCGATGATGAGCGTGCTGCGCCAGTTGCCCAGGAACAGCAGCACCATGGCGGCCGTCAGCCCGGCGGCGATGAGCGCCTCGCTGATGACGCCGGTCACCGCCGCCTTGACGAACAGCGACTGGTCGAACAGCGGCGTGATCTTGATGTCTTCCGGCAGGGTCTGGGCGGCAGTCGGCAGCAGCTTGCGCAGGTTGTCGACGATGTCCATGGTAGAGGCCCCGCCATTCTTGAGGATGGACAGCAGCACGCCGCGCGCGCCATCCTGGCGCACCACGTTGGTCTGCGGCGAGAAGCCGTCGCGCACGTTGGCCACGTCCTTGAGGTAGATGGTGGCACCGTTGGCGGTGCGCACCGGCAGTTCATTCAAGCCGGCCACCGCTTCCGGCGAGCCGTTGAGCTTGACCGAATATTCGGTGCCCCCGAACTTGGCCGTACCGGAGGGCAGGATCAGGTTCTGGGTGTTGATGGCGTTGACCACGTCGATGGGCGAGAGGCCGCGCGACTGCAGCGCGGGCGTATCGAGGTCGACCGAGATCAGGCGCGTCTTGCCGCCATAGGGAAACGGTACGGCCACGCCGGGAATGGTGATGAGCTGCGGGCGCAGCGTCTGCACGGCGGTATCGAAGACGGTTTGCTCGGGCAGCGTGGGCGAGGACAGCGCCAGCTGCATCACCGGGATGCTGGAAGCCGAATACTTGATCACCAGCGGCGGCGTGATGCCCGGCGGCAGCTGGCGCAACTGCGACTGCACCGAGGCCACCACCTGGGCGATGGCGGTCTGGATGTTGGCCTTGGGCTGGAAGAACACCTTGATCACGGCCACCCCGGCCAGGGATTGCGACTCGATGTGTTCGATGTCGCTCACCACCGTGGTCAGGCCGCGCTCGTTCTGGGCGGCGATGCGCTGGCCCATCTCCTGGGCCGACAGGCCGTTGTAGTTCCAGATGACGGAGACCACCGGGATATTGATCTCGGGGAAGATGTCGGTGGCCATGTTCTTCAGCGTCAACGGCGTGGCCAGCACGATGAGCAAGGCCATCACGATGAAGGTGTACGGGCGGCGCAAGGCCAGCGCGACCATGTTCATGAACTGCGATCCCTGTGAAACGGGCAGGCCGGACCAGGCGCGCTGTGGCTCACCCATGCCCGCAGCCGGCATCCCGTGCGATGCCTGCCGTCCTCTCCCGCGATGCTGTATTTCGTCTTGCGCGGCGTGGCGTGCTTCCCCGGTGCCCCGATCGCGTTCCCTGAATTGCGCCGTTCTGCTCCCTGTCCTGCGGCCCCGATGTTGTTCTTTTGGGACCGTACGGCGTGGCTATTGTAACGGCCTCGCAGGCCGCGTGCAGAGGGCGTTGCGACAAATCGCTTTCTGACAGAAATGTCAGCGAAACGCTTCTCGCGGGCTGCAAACTGAACCGGAAAAATGTCCACATGACGGCCCCGGCAGGAATAATGTCGCTATGGCACACTGCCTTTCCCTTCCGCTTTTTCTGCATCATGGAATTCCTGCGCCAGCGCATCGAAGCCAATGTACTCGCCATCAGCCGTGGCCCCGGCAGTGCCGATTTCCTGCAGCCCCCGGGCGACCCCGGCCTGTTCGGACCGGACTCGGCGGCGTGGCAGGTCCACAGCGATTTCACCGCCATGCTCACCGGCGGCGTCGCGGCACTGCTGCTGCAGATGCTGCATCCCCTGCCGCTGGCAGGCGTCTGGGACCACTCCAACTTCCAGGCCGACATGCTGGGCCGCCTGCGCCGCACCGCCCAGTTCGTGGCCGGTACCACCTTCGGCAGCCGGGCGGACGCCGAGCGGCTGATTGCCCGCGTCAAACAGATTCATCTTGGCGTCACCGGCGTGGCACCCGACGGCCGCCCTTATGCAGCCAGCGATCCGGACCTGCTCACCTGGGTCCACGTGGCCGAGGTGCATTGCTTCCTGCAAGGGTACCTGCGCTATCGCCGCCCGGATTTTCCGGCGGCGCGCCAGGATCAGTATTTCGATGAAATCGCCTGCGTGGCTGAAGCGCTTGGCGCACGCGAGGTGCCGCGTTCACGGGCGGCCATCGCCGATTACATCGCGCGCATACGCCCGCAATTGCGTTGCGACGATCGCACCCGCGCCACCTTGCAGCTGGTCTTGAATGCGCCTGCTCCCAATGCGGTAGCGCAACCCTGGACACGGCTGATGATGCGCGGTGGCGTGGACCTGCTGCCGCCGTGGGCACAGGAGATGCTGGGCGTGACGCCACGCGGACCGCTACGGCGCGAACTGCTGCGGCGCTCGGTATTGCTGGCCGCGCAGCCGATCCGCTGGGCCATGCGCAATGGCTCCATCCACCTGGCACGCCGGCGCATGGGCTTGCCGCCACAGCCTTGATGATCGCTCAGGAAAACAGACCCAGGCTGTCATCGGTGGCGATGGCCACGGCACCGGCCGCCGCTGCTACCGGTGCCAGATCGGTGGCATCGCGCTGACTGCGGCTGCCTGATGCTTCGCTGCGGCCTTCGGGGCCACTGGTGTCGCCGCTGCCATCGCGGCCGTTGTCCCAATCTCCGCTGGCACCGCCGCCATCGAACTGGCCCTGGAAGGCATCCGGATCGGAATTGCGCTCACTGACGTCGCGGAACAGGCTCACGCCCTGGCTGGACGTGGTGAAGCTGAACAGGGCGGCATTGTCTTCGTCATCGCGGCGCTGCGCGCGGCGTCGTGTCACCGGCTGTACCGCCGGCAGTTGTGCCAGCAACGCGCGCAGCTGGAGCCAGCGCGCTTCCTCCAGGCCGCTGCCGCTGTGCAGCGATTGCCGGATCAGCTGCACCAGCGCCACCAGCGCACGGGACGCGGTCAGCAATGCGCGCCGCTCCTGATCCAGACGATCCAGCTCGGCGCGCAAGGCGGCAAGCTGCCCATGGCGCTGGCGGTCGATGTGGCGGGTCAGGCGCACACGCATCAGGGCCAGCGCCTCGCGATAGGCGGGACCGGCCAGCCACGCCATCCAGCCGAACCACATGCAGCGGCGCTGATGGCGGGCGAAGCTGTCGAGGATGAGTGCATCGACGAAATCGGGCACTTCCCGCTGCAGGCGCGCCAGCGTGGAGCGCGAGATGGCGGGCAGCAATTGTTTTTCCACCAGCCGGATGCGATAGCGGCGGCGCTGGCGATCGGCGATCTCGATATCGCGCCGGATCTTCTTCAGACGCGGACTGAGTGCGCTGTCAGCCTGTTCAAGAAGCGGCAGGGCTGCGCGCAATTCGGCACGCTGGGCGTCGGTCAAGGGAGGGATGCTCATGCGGCCAGCTCCTCGCCGTCTTCGTGACGGCTGGCAAAGTAACGCGCGAAATAATCGCGCAGGCCCGGCTTGTCCATCGTCGCGGCCCATTCCAGCGGCTGGCCGGGATGGATGGCGAGGTCGTTCCAGGGGTCGTAGCCGAGGTCGGTGATGTCGTGCATGCGCAGGAAGTAGCGGCGATTGACGGCATCGCCATGCCACAGGTGGCGGATGTGGCCGGGTACCACGCCCAGGCTGCCGCGCACCTCTGCGTGGAAACGCGCGCTCCATGCGCGCAGATGCGACAGCTGGCGCGGCTCATGCTTGAGCGCATTGCGGATGCAGAAGTTGCAATCGTTGAAGATGGCATGCGCCATGAAGTGATCGGCGCTGCCGGAGATCGCACATTCATAGAGGCCGACGCGGTCGAAGATGTCGCGATGCATGGCCCAGCCATAACCGGTGTGGCCGTGCAGGTCGTAGCGTCCGGCATTGAGCGTGGCGGGATCCCTGGCCATCACGCTGGCGAAGGAATGGCAGAGGTCCGGCGTGGCCCCGGGCTGACCGTGACGATCCAGCCGTGTGCAGGTCTCGAACACCTGCACCACCCGATGCCGTTGCAGTGCCTGTACCAGATCGGCCGGCCAGCGCGGATTGTCGAACAGGATGTCGCAATCGATCCAGGCGACGAAGCGGCAGCTTGCAGGTAGCCAGGAAGCGCCGAGATTGAGCAGTCTTTCCTTTTGCCACAGCAGGGTTTCGGAGCGGATCTGGATCACGTCCAGGCTGGGCGGCAGGTCGAAGGGCGCATCGCCGAAGGCACATTCCACGGTCAGGCAGGGGACGCCGGCCTCCCGCATGCCCTGCATGAACAGTCCGTAATTGCGCCGCCGGCTGGCATAGCCGACCGGATTGAAATAGGTGGTGATGACGAACAGCTCGGACATGGCGCGGCGCTCTTGTTGTCGTTATGGCTGATAGACGCTGATGCGTCAGCCGCCTAGACCGCGCTTATTGCTGGAAAGTTCGCAGATAGGCCAGGATGTCGTCGATCTGCTTGTCGCTGCCGATGCCCCAGAAGCGCATCTTGTTGCCGGGGACGACATCGCTGGGCGCCTTGAGGAAGGCCCGCAATTTGTCTTCGGTCCAGATGAAGCCGGACGAGGCCATCGCCGGAGAATACTTGAAATCGGTGGTGGAACCGGCCTTGCGCCCGATCACGTTGGTCAGCTGCGGACCGAAGCCGGCGCGCGCCGAGGGGCCTACCGCATGACAGCTGGCGCATTTGGCGAAGGCGGCGCGGCCCGCCGCGACATCTCCCGCCCCCAGTGCGGACAACGGAGCAACAGCAATGACAAGGGCGAATGCCAGGCAATGATTCGGGCGCATGGGTCGTTCCGGCCAACGCCGGCATCAGGAATTACTGGATCACGAAATGGCTGGCTTCGAGACCGGCTTTCTGCAGGAAAGCCAGCAGCGAATCCGCCGTAGTGGTCTCGATTCTATCGCTGAAGCGCAAGGCGTTGGGATGATCGTCAAAAGCGATGTTGGCCTTGAACATGCGTCCGCCCAGGCGCGTCATCGGTCCCAGGTTCAGGGTGTCCGGCACGTAGCCCTTGAACTTCAGCCAGGCCTGCGCCTGCTCGCGCGTGGTGATCTGCGGCTCCAGCGCCATGGCGAGCATTTCGTTGACCCACTGGTTGGACTGCTGGTAGCGCGTCGCCCAGGGATAAGCCAGCATGTTGTACTGCGCTTCATGCAGGCGCGTGACCTGCGGGCGCACGAGGATCGCACGCAGGCGCTGTTGCACCTCCGGCTGCGGCACGGCCACATAGGCCTCCAGCAGGAAGGGAGAATCCATGAAGAACTGCCCCAGCCCCTGTTCATAGAGATTGCTCACGGCCGTTCCGCATTCGTTGAGCTTGTGGACCACAACCCACTGCTGGCCATCGCGATAGGCAAACGCCAGGTGCGAATAGCGTTGCCGGTACTTGCTCAGGTCTTGCCCGACACGGCCGATGATGACCACGTCTGCACCGCTGGCATTGAGCCGCGCGACGGTGCGCACGGCCATGTCCAGCTGGGCTTGCACGGCGGTGGCATCTGGGATGGCCGGTTCGCAGGACTGCCCGGCGTGCGCCGCCAGCGGTGCTGCGACGGCCAGGACCAGACCGGCAAGCAGGCATTTGATACGAAGTTGAAACAAAGCCATGGCGATCTCCCCTTGTGCCGGTCAGGACAGCTTCTCGCTCTTGAGCAGCGCCCGGCCCAGCGCATTGGGAATGATCGCCAGCACCTTGCCGGAGGCCACCAGCAGCGTGCCGGAAGCAGAGGTCACGAAGCTGACCGATTCACCGACGCCGACCGAGGCCGCGCCGCTGACATTGGCACCGACCGTGACCGAACCACGGATGCCCTCGCCCACTTTTTCCAGCACATAGACCGTACCATCGGCGGAGGCTTCCACGCCCTTGACCACGTAGCGTCCGCCTTCGGAAATGAAGGCGGCAGGCAGCATCACCGAGACCACCACCGACACGGTGGACGCATCGCTGTTGCGCGACTGGGCATGTACGGGGGCGCTCAGGAGGGCGGCGATCAAGACGCAGGAAAGCGTGAGGCGATGCAGCAGCGGGCTGTTCATGATGGACTCCTTGTTCTTTGACTGATGAGGGATGTGTGAATGACGGCTTGCTGGTCCGCCTTGGCGGGTCAGCGGGACGCACTGTAGCAATGCCCCTGCAGAACGTGGATCACCTCATCAGAAAGCGCAGTTCCTGTCGCATCCGGTATCGAAATACAATACCGGCCAAACATCGCGCGCCGCGCGCATCACAAGGAGGAAGGACATGGCCCAGGCCGAATCGCTGGTCAATGCATTGAAGAATCTGCTCAAGGCGCGCGGCATCACCTATGCGCAGCTCGCCAAGGGACTGGGCCTGAGCGAGGCCAGCGTCAAACGCATCTTCGCCGAGCGCAGCTTCACATTGGAGCGGCTGGATCAGGTCTGCACGCTGCTGGGCATCCAGATCAGCGACCTGGCGCGCATGGTGGTGGCCGAGCAGCCGGTGCCCTCGCGCCTGACGGAAGAACAGGAAAAGAAACTGGTGGCCGATCCCAGGCTGCTGCTGGTGGCCGTGCATGCCCTGCACCAGTGGACGCTGGAAGACATCCTCGCCAGCTTCGCCATGAGCAAGGCCGAATGCATCCGCCTGCTGGCGCGGCTGGACAAGCTGGGCATCCTCGACCTGCTGCCCAACAACCGCATTCGCGTGCGCGTCGCGCCGGATTTCACGTGGTTGCCGGGCGGGCCGATCCAGCAGTATTTCCGCGCGCAGTTGCGCAATGATTTCTTCAACTCCCATTTCGACAAGCCGGGCGAGAAGATGATCATGGTCAGCGGCACGCTCTCCGAGGAAAGCAATGCCACCGTGCAACGCGCCATGAACCGGCTGTCCTCCGACTTCCTCAGCGCGCATCAACAGGATCTGTCGCTACCGCTGGAACGGCGTCATGGCACGGCGCTGATCGTGGCCCTGCGGCCCTGGACACCGGCGCAATTCCGCGACCTGCGCCGTGAGGAAGGCGAATAAGACGATTACTTCGCCACCGCCACCGGCCGGCCGCCCGGCGCATGATCGCGCCGCTCGGCCAGCACACCCCACACCACCAGTGCCAGCAAGGCGATCCCGGTCAGGGCCGCAAAGGCCGCGCCATAACCGTAATGCTTGGCCACCACGCCGGCCAATGCCGGGCTCATGGCTGCACCGATGGACTGGATGGTCGTGACCGCACCCAGGCCGATGTTGATGTGGCCGCTACCCTGCAGGATGCGCGCCACCGAGCCCGGCAGGGCCACGCCCAGCAGACCCGCGCCGACGCCATCGAGCATCTGCACCGGCAACAGCGCCCAGGCCGAATCCCAGACCCCGGCCACCAGGCCGCGCAACGGCAACGCCAGCAGCGCCACGGTAATGAGCAGCCAGTAGCCCTTGCGGTCGGCGAAGCGGCCCGCAAAGAGCGCCGTGGGAATCATCACCAGTTGCGCCACGATCACGGTCAGCGCCGTATAGAGCGCCGGATCGGCATGGCCGCGCGAGACCACCGACTGGCTCAGCAAGGGCAGCATGGCTGCATTGCCCAGGTGGAACAGCATCATCGCCAGCGCCAGCAGCATCAGCGGGCGCGACCCGGCCAGCACGCGCCAGGTGGACACCTGCGGCTGGTCGGTGGCACGTTCGGGGTCGAGACCACGGGCGACATCATGGTCGATGTCCTCGGGACGGATGCGCGAGAGGCACACCAGCGACGCCACCGCCATCACCGCCATCAGCACGAACACCGCCGGCAAGCCCCAGAAGTAGCCGAGTGCACCGGCCAGCGCCGCCGAGAAGACATTGCCGCCGTGGTTCCAGGCCTCATTCTTTCCGAGCTGCGAAGGCAGGCCCTGCTGGCCGACGATGCCCAGCGTCAGGCCGGCAATGGCCGGTCCGATGATGGCGCCGACGATGCCGGTGCCGACCTGCGACACCGCCGTGATCGTGAAGCTGGGCGAGACCAGCAACAACAGCGAGCCCGCCACCACCAGCACCGAGCCGATGCCGACCACCAGCCGCTTGGCGCGTACCGCATCGGTCAGCGCCCCGGCGGGCGTAGTGGCCAGCATGCCGGCAATGCCGCCCAGCGTCATGACGTAGCCGATGTCGTCCGCGGCCCAGCCGTGACCCATCAGGAACACACCGAGGAAAGGACCGAGCCCGTCGCGCACATCGGCCAGGAAGAAGTTCAGCCTGGAGAGCCAGGCGATCGAGCCCGCTTTGGTGTTCATCCGATGGGCCCCTTGAAGATGAAGAAGGCACCCAGGCAGATGCAGCCGAAGCCGACCAGGTGATTGATGGTGAACTGCTCACCCAGGTACAGCACCGAGAAGATCGAGAACACCACCAGCGTGATGACCTCCTGCATGGTCTTCAGTTCGGCGGCGTTGTAGACCGAGTGGCCGATGCGGTTGGCAGGCACCGCGAAACAGTATTCGGCCAGGGCGATGCCCCAGCTGACCAGAATCACCAGGTACAGCGGCCGGTTCTCGAACTTGAGGTGGCCGTACCAGGCGAAGGTCATGAAGACGTTGGAGATGATCAGGAAAACAATGGGAAGGATTTTTGGCGACATGGTTCTTATTCTTTATCAGGTGGATGAAATGACACGCGGAGAATCGGGCAGACCGCCGGCCTGCCCTGCCGCAACCCCTTATCGGACGCGGCTGTACAGCGGTTGCAGGGAATCCGCGCTGGCCCCGACATCAATGGCCTCGATGGCGGTACCGAAACTGTTGCGGGTCCCCAAGCCATTGGCAGCAAACGGCGCGCCAGGTTCCAGCGGCGTGCGCAGACTGTCGGGGGCGAAGCGCACGATGCTGCCGTCATCCAGGATGACGCCATTGGCTTCGCCACGCGGGCCGGTCAGGACCATGGCGATCTTGCCGCGCACCGAGAGCTGGCGCAGTTGCGCAGCGCGCAGGTGCGGCGGCAGCGGCGGATTGGCATCGAAGGCGGGCGGGCGGTCGATCACGGTCTGGCCGTTGGCCAGATTGACGATGGCATCGGCCTTGATCACGCCGGCCGCTTCAGCCTGGCCGAAGATGCGTACCGACTGGCCCGGCTTGACCGCGTTCTGCAGCGTCTGCGACAGGTGCGGCGGGAACTTGATCACGGTGCGCTCGCCCACCATCAGGCCATCGACTTCGCCGTAGGGATTGATCAGGAAGCGGCTCACGCGGCCTTCGGTGATGGGAGCCTGGGCGGTCATGGCGGCGTCATAGGTGGCGGGCGGGACCGGAGGTGCCATCGGGCCGGCGACCGGCGCGGCACCCGGCGAAGGCGGAGCAGGCGGCAAGGCCTGGGCTTGCGCCGCCATCATCGAACCCAACAGGGCCAGGGCCGAGAGCGCGGCCAGCGAACGGGGGAGGAAGGTGGAACGGTTCATGACAACTCCTTTGAGGTGAGAGGGGTACACCCTCTTTTGCAAACCCCGTGCCTGCCACGAATCCCTTTTAAATCAATGACTTGCGAACTTCCCCTCAGGCACATGTGTCCGTTCCCGTGACACCTTGGCGTCCGCTGCCGGACACTGTCCGCGCCGCCATCACATGTCTTCGCCCAGCACCGCCTGTCCCTGGCTGCTCAACAACTGGCCGAAGCGCTCGCCTATCCATTGCGCGGTACTCCCCAGCGGGCGGCCCGGCAGCCACAGCATCTGCACCGACAGCAGCGGCAGGGCCAGCGCCGGACAGCGCAGCGGCACCAGTGCCTTGGCATGATCGAAATATTCGGCGACGTTGACCGGCAGGATGGCCCAGCCCAGGTTGTCGGCCACCATCTCGGCGATGCTGTAGTGATTGTCGGAGCGCCACAGCTTGGGGCTATAGACCGGTTCTTCGACGCCATCGGCCTGCAGGATCAGTTGCCGGTATTGCGCCAGGTCGGTCTTGCGCAGGCGTTCGCGTGCGGCCAGCGGATGGCGCGGCGAGACGAAGATGCCTTGCGCCACCGAGCCGATGTGGCGCTGGTCGAAGCCGCTGGCCACGCGTCCCCGGTCGAAGTGAAAGCCGATGTCGGCGCGGCGCTGCTGCACGGCTGCCACCACTTCGGCCGGGGTGCCATCGAGCAAGGTCAGTTCCAGCGCCGGCGCGCGCGCCGACAATTCCCGCAGCAGCACGCGCAGGGCGGCATAGGGCAAGGCCTCGTCCAGCACCATGGTCAGGCTGGCTTCATCGCCCAGCGAAAAGGACCGGGCCCGTTCGTCCAGCGCATCGGCCTGGCGCAGCACCTCGCGCGCTTCCTGCAGCATGGCCGCGCCGACCTCGGTGAGGCCGGCCTTGTGGGCCGAACGGTCAAAGAGCGTGACGCCGAGATCGACTTCCAGCAGCGCGATGGCCGTACTGACGGCTGATTGGGCCCGGCCCAGGTGGCGTGCGGCGGCGCTGATGGAGCCCTGTTCGGCTGCAGCGACGAACTGGCGCAGTTGATCGAGATTCCATTGCATGTGGCACTCCATCTGAATTATCGATAGATATTATCTTTGTCGATCTGCCCTGACGGTGGATCATACTGGTTTTCCCACAAGGAGATTCCATGCAGAAATCACATGACCTCACCCGGACCGTGCGCCTGCGTCCGCTGGAGCGCGAAGACCTGCGCTTCGTCCATCACCTGAACAACAATGCGACGGTGATGCGCTACTGGTTCGAAGAACCTTATGAAACCTTCGCCGAACTCTCGGCCCTGTTCGAGGCGCACATCCACGAGCAGAACGAGCGCCGCTTCATCGTCGATGCCGATGGCGACAGCAGCGGCCTGGTGGAACTGGTGGAAATCAACACCGTCCACCGCAGTGCCGAATTCCAGATCATCATCGCGCCCGCCTCCCAGGGGCGCGGGCTGGCGGTGCAAGCCACGCGGCTCGCGCTGGACTATGGCTTTTCAGTGCTGAACCTGCACAAGATCTACCTCATCGTCGACCGCGAAAACGAGAAGGCCGTGCATGTCTACGCCAAGGCCGGCTTCCGGCAGGAGGGTGTGCTGAAGGAGGAATTCTTCATGAACGGCCAGTACCGCGACGTGATCCGCATGGGCATCTTCCAGCGCGATCACCTGGCCCGCATGCAGGCCGAACCGGCGCAGGAACACGCCGCACCCGCCACCGTGGAGACGGCGGTGCATTGAACCGCGCTCACGGAACGCACTGAACGCTCTGATTGCGTCGAATTGATTTATCCACAGGAGAATCCAGCATGTCCGCTTACCTGACCCTGGCGGTGGCCATCGTGGCCGAGGTGATTGCCACCACCGCCCTCAAATCCTCACAGGGATTCACACGACTGTTGCCGGGCATCATCGTGGTGCTGGGCTATGGGGTGTCCTTCTATTGCCTGTCGCTGACCCTGCGCACCATGCCGACCAGCGTGGCCTATGCCATCTGGTCGGGCGTGGGGCTGGTGCTCATCACGCTGGCCGCCTGGCTGATCCATCAGCAGCGGCTGGACTGGCCGGCCGTGGCCGGCATCGCGCTCATCGTCGCCGGCGTGATGGTGATCAACCTGTTCTCGTCCAGCGCGGCGCACTAGCGCACCTCAGCACATATCAAGCGCGCACTTCGCGCCGCATCGATTGCGGTGCCACCCCAAAGCCACGCAGGAAGACTTCGCGCATGTGGCGGCGATCCCGGAAACCGGTCTCGCGCGCCACCACCTCCAGCGGATGGCGGCTTTGCTCGATCATCAGCCGCGCCGCTTCCAGCCGCAGGCCCTCGATGGCCTTGGCCGGGGATTGCCCGGTCTCGGCCGTGAACACGCGGGTGAACTGGCGCGCACTCAGGTTGGCCTGCTCGGCCAGTTCCTCCACCGTCAGCGCGCGCTTGAGATGGCGGCGCGCATAGTTCAGCGCATCCTGGATGCGATCCGTCTTGGGGGCCAGCGCCAGCATTTCCGAATGCTGCGACTGGCCACCGGCGCGATGCTGGTGCATTACCAGCTTGTGCGCCACGCTGCGCGCCACTTCCTCGCCCAGGTCCTTGCCGACCATGGCCAGCGCCAGGTCCAGCCCGGCAGTCATGCCGGCCGAGGTCCACAGCGGGCCATCGACGATGTAGATGCGATCGTCTTCGATCTGGATGTCGGGAAAGCGCGCACGCATCGCCGCAGCAAACGCCCAGTGCGTGGTGGCGCGGCGGCGTGCCAGCAGCCCCGACTCGGCCAGTACGAAACCGCCGGTACAGATGCCGGCGATGCGCCTGGCCTTCTTTGCCGCCCGTTGCAGGAAGGCGCGCTCCTCCTGGCTCGCCGGCGACTCAAGCGGATTGCCCACCCCGCACACCACCCAGGTATCGATGGTGGCCGTGGCAGCCGCCCTGGTGGTGCTCACGCGCATGCCCAGGGACGACGTGATCTCGCCACCCGCGACCGAATAGTTGTGCATGCGGTAGAAGTCGTGGCCCACGACCTTGTTGGCATATTCAAAGACCGACTGGGTGGCCAGGCCCATGACCTGGAAACCTTCGGTGAGCAGGTAGCCGATGTGGTGCATGTCCGGACTCCGTGATGATGTCTCAAAACACTACCATATACGTCATTCAGGAAGTCCGCAAGCGGCCTAAGATGCACTCCATCGACAACCCACACCGAAGGAGAACAGCATGAACCAGCCGCACACCCAAGTCCGTCGTGGTACCGCCCTCGTCACCGGTGCCTCATCCGGCATCGGTGCCATCTACGCCGACCGTCTGGCCCGCCTGGGCTACGACCTGATCCTGGTGGCCCGCAACCGCGACCGCCTCAATACCCTGGCCGCGCGCATCACCACCGAAACCGCCCGTAACGTCGAAGTGCTGGAAGCCGATCTTGGCCAGGCTGCATCGCTGGCCCAGGTGGAAGAAAAGCTGCGCAGCGATGCCAGCATCACCCTGCTGGTCAACAACGCCGGCATCGGTACCCACACGCCGCTGCTGCAAAGCAAGGTCGAGCACATGACCGACATGATCGCGCTCAACGTCACCGCACCGACCCGCCTGACCTATGCCGCCGTGCCCGGTTTCGTGGCCCGTGGCCGGGGCGCGGTGATCAACATCTCCTCCATCGTGGCCGTGGCGCCGGAAGTGCTCAATGGCGTCTATTGCGGCAGCAAGGCCTTCGTGCTGGCCTTCTCGCAATCACTGCATCATGAACTGGCTACCCAGGGCGTGCAGGTCCAGGCCGTGCTGCCGGGTGCCACCGCCACCGAGTTCTGGGCCATCGGCGGCCTGCCGGTGGAACACCTGGACCCGGCCATCGTGATGTCGGCCGAGCAGATGGTGGATGCGGCGCTGGTCGGCTTCCAGCGCGGCGAGCTGGTCACCATCCCCTCGCTGCATGACGAAACGGCCTGGACCCGTTTCGACAGCGCACGCCAGCAGATGGCAACCCAGCTCTCTGCCAATACCCCGGCACCACGCTATGCCGGTAGCGATCTCCACTGAGCAGCCCCCAAGGCCCCCGGTTCCTGCCTTTTTCGCCCTGATATGAAGCTTGCCGCCACGGCCCCCTGCGGGCAGGTGTGGGCGGCCTCACTCTACTGACCTAGTGAAGGAAAATCATGAAACTCACCGACAACACCCTCTTCATCACCGGTGGCACCTCCGGCATTGGCCGCGCACTGGCCGAAGCCTTCCACCGGCTGGGCAACCAGGTCATCATCGGCGGCCGCCGCAAGGCCCTGCTCGATGAAGTGACCGCCGCCAATCCCGGCATGCAGGCCATCGAGTTCGACGTCTCCAGCCTGGCCAGCATCGAGTCCGCCGCCGCCACGCTCAAGGCGCGCTTCCCCACGCTGAACGTGCTGATCAACAATGCCGGCATCATGCCCTTCGACGACGCCGGCGGCACCATCGACGACCAGGTCAGCCGCAGCATCCTCGACACCAACCTGCTCGGCCCGATCCGCCTGACGTCGGCCCTGATCGACCTGCTCAAGGCCCAGCCGCGCGCCACCATCATCCACAACACCTCGGTGCTGGCCTATGTACCGCTGGCGGTGACCGCCGTCTATTCGGCCAGCAAGGCGGCGCTGCATTCGTATGCGATGTCGCAGCGCTTCATGCTGCGCGACACCTCGGTGCGGGTGCAGGAGATCGCCCCGCCCTGGGTCGATACCGACCTGGTCAAGAAGAGCGGCGACCCGCGCGCCATGCCGCTGGAAGCCTTCATCGCCGAAACCATGGCCAAGCTGGCCGGCGATGAGGAAGAGATCATCGTCGAGTCCGTCAAGCCGCTGCGTGACAACCCCGGTGCCAATGAACACGCGCTGGTCAACGGCTTCAATGCGGCGCTGATCGCCAATCCGATTCCGGTCTGATCGTCTTGCGGTGCGCTGTCATGCAGCGCACCGCACCGTAGCCATCGTCGAGGACAGCATGACATCCACTCCCCTGGAGCCTGCGCCGGCTCCCTCTGCATCGCCTTCGCCGTCGGGCTCGCTGCTCACGGCGGGCTTCCTGGCCCTGGGCACCTTCGCCATCGGCACCGAAGGCTTCATGATCGCGCCCCTGCTGCCGCGCATGGCGGCCGATTTCGGCATGAGCGTGTCGACCGTGGCCAGCCTGGTGATCGTCTTCACGCTGGTGCTGGCGATCAGTTCACCCATCGCCACCGTCCTGTCGGCGCACATCAACCGCCGCCGCGTGCTGATGGGTGCAATGGGCGTCTTCACGGCGGCCAATCTGGTGGCGGCCTTCTCCAGCGGCTTTGGCGGTCTGCTGGCATCGCGCCTGCTGATGGCCGTGGCCGCCGGGCTCTACACACCCAATGCCAGTGCCCTGGCCGGGGCCATCGTCAAACCCGAACAGCGCGGACGGGCGCTGGCCATCGTCAGCGGCGGCATGACCATTGCCATCGCGCTGGGACTGCCACTGGGGTCGGTAGTCGGACATGCCTTTGGCTGGCGCGCCACGTTCGGGGCCGTGGCCGTGATGGGCGAGGTGGCGGTGGCCGGCATTTGGCTGGGGGTCGGGCGCGATGCCGGCGGGCAGATGCGGGTGGCCGGGCTGCGCGAGCGGCTGGCCGTGGTCGGGCAGCCGCTGATCCGGCGTCTGCTCGGGGTGACGCTGTTCTGGTCGGTCGGCGCGTATGCGGCCTATCCCTATGTGGCACCGTATCTGGCGCACACCCTGTCCTTCGCTGATCGCGGCATCGGCCTGACGGTCAGCCTGTGGGGCGCTGCGGCCGCCGCAGGCGTGACCGTGGGCGGCCATCTCAATGATCGCTTCGGCTCGCCGCGCGTGGTCAGGCTGTCGCTGCTGCTGCTGATGCTGGCCTTCTGGAGCTTGAGTGCGGCCACGCTGCTGTCGCCCCGGGCGGCACTGATCCCGGTGCTGGTAGCGGTGGTGGTTTGGGGCTTTGCGGTATGGGCCTTCTTCCCGGCGCAGATGGCACGGCTCATCGCCTCAGGCGCAGCGGCGCAGGCACCGGTGGCCTTGTCGCTCAACACCTCGACCATGTATCTCGGCTTTTCATTGGGCAGCGCGGCGGGCGCGGGCATTCTGGCACAGGGATGGATGGCTGGCATCGGCCTGTTCGCCGGCACCTGCGCACTGGCGGGCCTGCTGCTGGAGCAGCGCCTGCACCGGACCTAAGCGACTGCGCCGCCCTGCTCTTCCAGCTTGCGATACAACTGCTGCCGCGAAATGCCCAGCCGGCGGGCGGCTTCGGCACGATTGCCGTTGGCCGCTGCCAGCGCGCGCTGCAGCATCACGCGTTCGACCTGCGCTATGGCCACGGCCAGCTCGCCGTCCCAATCGATGGCGACGTCGCTGGCATTTTCCGTGACGCTGCGGTCGGCCAGGGCGATGTCTTCCGGTTCGATGCAGGCACCATGGCTCATCACCGCCGCGCGTTCCATGGTATTGCGCAACTCGCGCACATTGCCCGGCCAGGCGTGCTGCAACAGGTGACGCGCGGCGGCAGGACTGATGCGCTTGGGGGCATCGCCGCCCTGCTGGCGCAGGAAGTGTTCGGCAATGGCGAGGATATCGCCGGGACGCTCGCGCAGCGGCGGCACCTTGATCGGCAAGACCTGCAGGCGATACCAGAGATCTTCGCGGAAACGTCCCTCGCTGATTTCCTGCGGCAGGTCGCGGTGCGTGGCGGCGATCACCCGCACGTCCACCTTGACCGCCTGCTGGCCGCCGACCGGCGTCAGTTCGCGTTCCTGCAGGACACGCAGGATCTTGGCCTGGGTCGGCAGGGCCATGTCGCCGATCTCATCCAGGAACAGGGTCCCGCCATGGGCCTCCTGGAAACGTCCCAGACGCGCGGCGGTGGCCCCGCTGAACGCGCCCTTGACGTGGCCGAACAGTTCGCTCTCGATCAGCTCCGCCGGAATGGCCGCGCAATTGATGGCCACGAAGGGACGTGCGGCACGCAAGCCATTGCGATGCAGGGCACGCGCCACCAGCTCCTTGCCGGTGCCGGTCTCGCCCAGGATCAGCACGGTGGCGTCGCTGGTGGCAGCGCGCCCGATCTGCTTGAAGACCTGGCGCATGGCTTCGCTGTCGCCGACCAGGGCATTGCGCTCGTCACCGGTTGCGCTCTGCGTGACGCTGGCGTCTTCGGTTGCGGCCGGGCTCTGGCGCAGTGCGCGCTCCAGCGTTTCCACCAGAGCCGCGCGCGGCACCGGCTTGGTCAGGTGATCGAAGGCCCCCAGGCGGATGGCTTCGATGGTGTTGTCGCCGCTGGCGTAGGCGGTCAGCATGATGCAGGGGATGGCGGCGATGGCCGGGGCGCGCTGCAGGAAGACCAGGCCGTCTTCCTCGGGCATGCGCAGATCGACGATGGCGGCATCGACCGCATGCGCGGCCAGCAGGGTCAGGCCGGCAGCCGTACTGCCGGCTTCAAGGACTTCGTGGCCGAGGTCGCCGACGGTCTCGGCCAGGCTGCCGCGAAAGGCAGCATCGTCATCGACGATCAGGATGCGCGCCATGGCAACTCCATTTCAAAACGGGCACCGCGTTCGCTCGCGGCCAGGTGGATGACGCCGCCATGCGCATGCACGATCTCGCGCACCAGCACCAGGCCCAGGCCGGTGCCGCCAGTACGCTGGCTGACGAAGGGGTCGAACAGACTATCACGCAATTCCGCCGGCACGCCCGGACCATCATCGGCCACCCACAGCAGCAGCCGCCCGTCCTCGCGCAAGCGCGCACCCAATGCGATGTGGCCGCCTGCGGTGCAATGCGCCAGGGCGTTGAGCAGCAGGTTGTCCACCGCGCGCGCCATCTGCACCGGGTCCAGTGCGCTGGTGGCAAGACTGCCGCCAAAGCTGGCGGCATCGATGGCCGAGGCCAAGCGCACCTGCTGGCGCTCGGCCAGTTCGGCATGGGCCTGGCAGCGGGCCTCGATCCAGCTGGCCAGATCGACGGCCTGGCGCTGCACCTGGAACGGTTGCGCCAGTGCCAGCAGGCTGGCCACCAGCGTATCGAGCCGCTCGGTCTGGCTGACCACCATTTCCAGCGCGCCGGTCACGCGCGTCTCGCGCACCTGCGCGGGGGCGGCCAGGGCATTCTCGGCTTTCATGCGCATGGCCCCGATGGGATTGCGGATTTCATGGGCCATGCCGGCCGCCACCCGGCCCAGCGTGGCCAGCCGTTCGGCGTGGGCCAGCTGGCTGGCCAGGCGTTCGGACTGGCTGCGCCAGCGCGTGAGCGTGGCCCCCAGCCACACCCCGCTGATGATGACGAAGGCCAGCAGCAAGGCGCTGGCCACCAGCAACTGATTGAGCACGCTGGCGCTCATCACCGGCACGCGCTTGAGGCTCCACGCCGCCAGCGCCACCTTGCCCAGCGGCACCGGGCAGGCGGCGAACACCACCGCCTCGCGCAAGCCGGGCCGCACGTCGGTGACGGTCGTGCCGCCATCGAGGGCGCGCTGCGCAGTCGAGACGATGCGTTCCATTTCCGCTCCCGGCGGATCACGTTTGATTCCGCTACCGTCATAGGTCGGGAAGGCATAGGCCACGACGTCGCGCTGGGGATGCCAGAAACCGCCCTCCACCCCGGCCTGATCGCGCAGGGACAAGTCGATCACCGCCTGCATGATGGAGCTGCCGGGCAGGCCATCGCCATCGGCCGCAGTGCGGGACGCGCCGCTGCCGGAAGAGAGCGCATGGGCCAGGCCCGCGCTCATGGAGGCGCAGCTGACGGCGGCCTGGCCGGTGGCCTGGCTGATCTGCGAAGACGCGCCCTGGCGGCTCAGCTGCAGCAGCAGGAAGGCGAGAATGAGAGCGATCAGGGCGATGAAGGCCCACAGGATGACGAGGTCGCGCTTGATGGTGTTCTTGATGTTCAGGGAGCCTCCGGTGCGGCACAGATTCGGTTGACGACGCTCGCATTTGAACACGAAGCGGGCCACGCATTCTGCGATCAGACCGGCAGGGCTGCGCGGCGGTTCATCTTTTGTTGCAAGACAATCACGTTGCCGGCGATCAAGATGGAAGCGCTTTTTGCTTTATGCGTTAATTGCGCCTGGGGATTCGTGGGGGAACAAAAATCAAGCAGTTGAAGAAATACCTGGTCGTCGTATTGGGTATCGCCATGCTGATGGTGGTGGCCATGTGCGCCAGTACGCTTTATCAGAGCTATCGCCAGACTCGTCTTTCGGCGGTGGCCAACGCCGGCAACGTGACGCTGATCTCCCAGCGCGCCATTTCGCGCAACCTGGAGGTGCTGTCGCTGTCGCTGGATACGCTGGCCTACCGCTACCAGCATCCGCTGGGCGCACGCCGGCTGGAAGAGGCGCAGCGCTATGCCTATCTGTTCGGCAGCGCCGCCAGCGTCAGCCATATCGCAGTGATGGCCGTGATCGGCCCCAGAGGCGAGGTGCTGGCCAGTTCTCGCCGCCGCCCGGGCGAACCCGCTCCCAACTATGGCGACCGTGCCTATTTCACCGCGCACCGCGATGCGGACAATGTCGGCCTGTACGTCTCGCGGCCTATCCAGGCCAGCCTGGGCAATGAGCTGCAGGTGGTGGTGCTGTCCAAGCGGCTGTTCAATGACGATGGCAGCTTTGGCGGTGTCGTCGTGATGGCGCTGGACCTGGCCTATTTCCGCGATCTGTTCGAGGGGCTGTCGCTGGGTGCCGATGGCGTCATCTCGCTGTATTCGGATGATGGTGTGGCCTACATGCGGGTGCCGTACCGGGACGACATCATCGGCCGCGATCTCAGTGGCAGTGCCAATTTTCAGCGCATCAAGAGTTCTCTCCAGCATGAGGAAGGCAGTTTCTTCGCGCGCGCCAACAGTGATGGCGTGGAGCGGCTCTATACCTTCCGGCGCATTCCCGACTCGCCGCTGATCGTCTTTGTCGGCTATTCGCAGGAGGCGATTTTCAAGAGCTGGCGCAAGACGCTCTATGCGGTGATCCTCTCGCTGTTCATCTTCACGCTGCTGCTGGCCTATCTGCTTTCGCACGTACGCCACGAGTTGCGCCGCCGCGTGAGCATCGAACGGCGGCTGGAAGAACTGGCCCTCACCGACGGCCTGACCGGCCTGCTCAACCGGCGCGCACTGGACGACGCCTTGCAGGCCACCTGGGAGCGCTGCCGGCGCAATCTCAATTCCACCTTCTCGGTGCTGTTCATCGATGTGGACTACTTCAAGCTCTACAACGACAGCTATGGCCACAAGCTGGGCGATGAGGTGCTGCGCGAAGTGGCGCAGGCCATCAACGAAAACCTGCCGCGCAATACTGACTGCGCCGGCCGTTACGGCGGCGAGGAATTCGTGGTGCTGCTGGAGCTGACCGAGGAACAGGGCGCGCTCCTGATGGCCCAGCGCCTGTGCGATGCGGTCTACAGCCGGCTGATCGTGCATGCCACCAGTCCCCTGCGCGTGGTCACCATCAGCGTGGGCGTGGCCACCTTGCAGCGCGGCCACCACCGCCGCGTGGAGGACGTGCTCAATGCCGCCGATGCCGCCCTGTACCGGGCCAAGCGGGATGGGAGAAATGCGGTGAGGGTCAGCGGGGTGGAGTGAGGCAAGCCGGACCCGGCTCAAACCAAAAAGGGCACCACTTCCATGGTGCCCTTCGTTCATCCGACGCGGCAGTGACTGCCGCCTCCGGTCTTTCAAACGATCAGACCTCGCTCACATCCAGCGGCGCTTCGGTCTTCTCGATCACTTCTTCCTTGGTCACGCCGGAAGCCAGTTCGATCAGCTTCAGGCCGCCCGGGGTCACGTCGATCACGCCCAGGTCGGTGATGATGCGGTTGACCACGCCCACGCCGGTCAGCGGCAGGTTGCAGTCGTTCAGGATCTTCTTCGAGGTGCTGCCATCCTTGGCCTTGGCCACGTGCTCCATCAGCACCACCACGCGGCCCACGCCGGCCACCAGGTCCATCGCGCCGCCCATGCCCTTGACCATCTTGCCGGGAATCATCCAGTTGGCCAGGTCGCCCTTGGCCGAGACCTGCATCGCCCCCAGGATGGCGATGTTGATCTTGCCGCCGCGAATCATGCCGAAGGAGTCCGCCGAGCTGAAGAAGGACGAACCGGGAATGGTCGTCACGGTCTGCTTGCCGGCGTTGATCAGGTCAGGGTCGACCTGGTCTTCGGTGGGGAAGGGGCCGATGCCCAGCAAGCCGTTCTCGGATTGCAGCCACACTTCGATATCGTTCGGAACGTGGTTGGCTACCAGGGTCGGCAAGCCGATACCCAGGTTCACGTAGAAGCCGTCCTGCAGTTCCTTGGCTGCGCGCGCAGCCATTTCATCTCTGGTCCATGCCATTTTGTGTGTCTCCTTATGCGCGCACGGTGCGTTGTTCGATGCGCTTCTCGGGCGTGGCATTGACCACGATGCGATGCACGAAGATGCCGGGGGTGTGGATCTGGTCCGGATCGAGCTGGCCCACTTCCACCAGTTCTTCCACTTCCACCACGGTGACCTTGCCGGCCATGGCGACGTTGGGGTTGAAGTTGCGCGCGGTCTTGTTGAAGACCAGGTTGCCGGCCTTGTCGGCCTTGTGCGCCTTCACCAGCGACACGTCGGCCACCAGCGAGCGCTCCATCACGTAGCGCTCGCCGTCGAACTCGCGCACTTCCTTGCCTTCGGCCACCAGCGTGCCCACACCGGTCTTGGTGAAGAACGCGGGGATGCCGGCGCCACCGGCGCGCAGCTTTTCGGCCAGGGTCCCTTGCGGGGTGAACTCCAGTTCCAGTTCGCCGGCCAGGTACTGGCGCTCGAACTCCTTGTTCTCGCCCACGTAGGAAGCGATCATTTTCTTGATCTGGCGGGTGGTCAGCAACTGACCCAGGCCGAAACCATCGACGCCGGCGTTGTTGGAAATGGCGGTCAGGTTCTGCACGCCCGAATCACGCAGGGCGGCGATCAACGCCTCGGGGATGCCACACAGGCCAAAGCCGCCGACCGCAATGGTCTGACCGTCCTTGACGATGTCTTTCAACGCGGTGGCCGCGTCTGGATACACTTTGTTCACGAGTCTCCTTTCGGCTCTTGTCTTGCGAGCAGGGTTGCAAGCGGGCCGGCGGACATGCCGGCTTCAACAGGGATGGGCGCAGGGGCTTCTCTTGCGCAACGTCCGCAGACGTCGCCGGGCCCCGTTCGGCTCCAAATAGCGCCAATTATCATAGGGCAGCTGAAATAGGCCATACAATACGGTAAAAATACCTGGCGCAATGCAGCATGGTACCGTCAGACAGACGGTCCCGCCAGTTGCGAGGGACCAGCCAACCATTGCAGCAACTCATGACCCAGCCACTCCCCATCGATTTCGAACAGGTTTTCATGCACGCGCCCATCGGCATGTGCGTCTCGCACAATCGCGTGATCCAGCAGGCCAACCTGGCCATGGCCGACATGTTCGGCTATGAGGTCGATGCGCTGCGCCAGACTTCCTTCCAGGAGATCTACCCCACCGCCGACGAATTCGAACGCACCGGCCTGCGCCTGGTGCCGATCCTGAACGAAAAGGGCTTTTATTCGGACGAGCGCATCATGAAGCGCTCCAACGATGAAATGTTCTGGTGCCACGTCACCGGCCATGCGCTCAACCGCGACAACCCGCACGCGGCCGGTATCTGGACCTTTGAGGATGTCAGTGCAAAACGTCCCATCGCGCCCGGCCTGACCCCGCGCGAACGCGAGATCGCCGCACTGCTGGTGGAAGGCAAGACCAGCAAGCTCATCGCCCGCCAGGTCGAACTGAGCCCGCGCACGGTGGAAATGCATCGCGCCCGCCTGATGCGCAAGTTCGCCGCTTCCACCTCCTCCGAACTGGTGCACAAGCTGCTGAGCATCACGCCCTGATCACCCTTGATCAGAACGGCAGGCCCGCAAAACGCTGCGCCAGGAAATCGAGCATCGTGCGCAAGGTCGCCGGCATGTGCTTGCGCGAGGCATAGACGCCATAGATGCCCAGCTGCAAAGGCTCGTAATCGGGCAGCAATTGCACCAGCTGGCCGCTGGCTACCAGCGGCGCCACCGTATAGGCCGGCATGTGGCCGATGCCCACACCGGCCAGCACCGCCTGCAGCAACACCGTCACCTCATTGGCGCTGATCGTGCCGCCCACCGCCACGCTTTGCGTCTGCGTCTTCATCTTCGCGGCGGCAGCGCCCTTGCCCGCCCGGGCTTTTTTCTTTTTCGGATCGAACTGCCACAGGCTGCGCCCCACATAGGAATGCGTCAGGCAATTGTGCAAGGCCAGGTCTTCCACCTTGCGCGGCATGCCATGGCGCGCAAGGTAATCCGGCGTGGCGCAGATGACCGAGTGGCAGACCCCCAGCGGACGCGCAATCAGATTGGGTTCCAGCCGGTTGGTCATGCGGATGGCCAGGTCGATGCGTTCTTCCACCAGGTTCACGGTGCGGTCCAGCGCCAGCAGGTCCACTGCCACCCCCGGATAGCGGCGGCCATACTCGACCACGGCCTGGATCAGCTGGGTCTGCGCAAAGGAGGTACTGGTCGTAATGCGCAGGAGCCCGCGCGGCGTTTCATCGGGCGTATCGAGAACATGGCGCATGTCCTCCGAATACTCCAGCATCTGGCGGCAGCGCGGCAGCAATTCATTGCCGGCGGGCGTGAGCGAGAGCCGCCGCGTGGTCCGATGCAGCAGGCGCGCACCGACCCAGTCTTCCAGCTCGGCCACGTAGCGCGACACCACCGGCCGCGACAAGTCCAGCTGCTCGGCCGCCGCCGACAGGCTGCCGCCATCCACCACCGTCACGAAAACCTGCATGGCCATCAGGCGATCCATCGGGGCCCCTTTTTCATTTGAACGATTTCAGAAACAAACTGTGATCGATTATGCTGTTTTTCGAAATCAAAAGCGATCCTATGATGGCGGCTCCTGACACCCATCCACCTCTTTCCGGAGTCGCCATGTTTTCCACCCGTCGCCTGCTGCGTCCCCTGCTGGCCATCGCTGTCACCGGCCTGCTGGCCTTCTCGGGCGCGGCCGTCCAGGCTGCCGCACCGCTCAAGCTCGACATCTACAATCCCGGCAAGGAAGCCATCTTCCCGGTCAGCTCGGTGCTGGTCACGGGTGAGCGCGAAGCGATCCTGGTCGATGCGCAATTCGGCCAGCGCGAAGCGCAGCAGGTCGTGGACAAGATCCGCGCCAGTGGCAAGAAGCTGACCACCATCTACATCAGCCACGGCGACCCGGATTACTACTTCGGCCTGGAAACCCTGCACGCCGCCTACCCGGACGCCAAGATCGTGGCCTCCGCGCCGACCGTGGAACACATCAAGGAAACGGCTGCCGGCAAGCTGGCCTACTGGGGCCCCAAGCTGGGTGACAACGCGCCCCGCGCCACCATCACGCCGGAAGTGCTCAAGGGCAAGACGCTGACGCTGGAAGGCCGCAAGCTGGAAATCGTCGGCCTGGACGGCCCGCAGCCGGATCGCAGCTTCGTCTGGATTCCCTCGCTCAAGGCCGTGGTTGGCGGCGTGGTGGTGGCCGGCAACATCCACGTATGGGTGGCCGATACGCAAAGCATGAAGTCGCGCCTGGACTGGCTCGGCACGCTGGGCCGCATCGAGAAGCTCAAGCCGGCCGTCGTCGTGCCCGGCCACTATGCCGCCGGTGCGCCGCTGGATATCGCCTCGGTGCGTTTCACCCGCGACTACCTGAAGGCCTTCGACCAGGAAGCCGCCAAGGCCGCCGATGGCAATGCCCTGATCGCCGCCATGAAGCAGCGTTATCCTGACCTGGGCGATACCAGCTCGCTGGAGCTGTCGGCCAAGGTCATCAAGGGTGAAATGAAGTGGCCCTGATCTGAACTGCATTGATCCGAAGCTGTTTGTCCTCCCTCTCCACCAGAAAGGAAACACCATGAAAATCGCACTCATCGGCGCCTCCGGCAACGTCGGCACCCGCATCGTGGACGAAGCCCTGCGCCGCGGCCACAACCTCATCGCCATTGCCCGCGACGCCGGCAAGATCGCCCAGCGTACCGGCGTGACTGCCGTCTCGGCTGACGTCAAGGACGCAGCTGCGCTGGCCACCGCCATCAAGGGTGCCGACGTCGTCATCTCCAGCGGCCGCTTCACGGCCTTCGGTGCGGACGACCTCCTGCCGGCCCTGAAGGCAGCCGGCGTCAAGCGCCTGGCCGTGGTCGGCGGTGCCGGCAGCCTGGAAATCGCACCGGGCAAGGCGCTCATCGATACCCCGGAATTCCCCGCCGAATACATGCCCGAGGCGTCCGGTGGCCGTGACTTCCTCAATGCCCTGCGTGAAGAGACCGAGCTGGAGTGGACCTTCCTTTCGCCCTCGGCGCTGTTCATCGCCGGCGAGCGTACCGGCCAGTTCCGCCTGGGCCAGGATGCACTGCTGGTCGGTGCCGATGGCAAGAGCTGGATCTCCTACGAGGACTACGCCGTGGCCCTGCTGGACGAGCTGGAACAGCCGAAGCACGTGCGTGCCCGTTTCACGGTAGGCTACTGACCCACTACGCTTGACGGGCCTGACGGTGCAGAAAACGTCAGGCCCTGTGCCGATTCATTCAAGAGGAAAACGCATCATGACCACCCCCGCCGCCCCGCACGACACCGTGCTTCACTACATCCACGATCCGCTGTGCGGCTGGTGCTACGGTGCCGCGCCGCTGGTGGCGGCGGCACGCGCAGTGCTGCCGGTGCAGGCGCACGGCGGCGGCATGATGGCCGGCCGCAACCGTCGACGCGTGGATGCGCAGCTGCGCGATTACGTGATGCCGCACGATCAGCGCATCGCGCAGATGACCGGACAGGCGTTTGGCGAGCCCTACTTCAACGGTTTGCTGCGCGATACCGAAGCGGTCTTCGACTCGGCCCCGCCGATTGCGGCCGTGCTGGCGGTACAGGCGCTCAAGGGCGAGGCCGCAGGACTGGACATGCTGGCAGCGATCCAGCGTGCGCATTACCAGCAAGGGCGGCGCATCTCCGACATGGCGACGCTGACGGAACTGGCGCAGACGCTGGGCATCGAGCCCGCTGCCTTCACTGGCGAAATGCAGCGGATCGAACAGGAAGAGCTGGCCAATCATATCGAGGCCAGCCGTGAACTGCTCAACTATGTAGGCGGACGCGGCTTCCCGACCTTCGTGCTGCAGCGGGGCGATACGCTGGAAGTGCTCGATACCGGGCGCTGGCTGGGGCAGCCGGAAGAGTGGGCGAGTTATCTGCGTGAAGAAACGGCCTCGTCGGGCGCGGCCGTTGCGGCAGCCGACAACGGGCTGGCGCAATGTGATCTGCAGACCGGCCGCTGCGACTGACCCGGCGTTCGTCCAGTCCTCCGACAAAACCTGCCGCACGCAAGCCTGCGCGGCAGGCACCTTCTGTCTCTCCTCGCCCCCTCCTCTGGTTGCCGATCCGCCGTGTCACGGCACGATCGCATCCTTCTTCTGCCCCCGTCCAATCTTGTCCTGGCACACATCCCTGCTTCACGCAGCCCATCCATTGGGCGTTTTTTCTGAAGACTGCCGTTAAGTTTTGGGTGCTAATCAAACAAGCGCGTTTGCTCTACAGTGTGCGGTTTTCCCGGGGAAGGCGGCCGGCCCGCCGGGAAAAGAACAGCATCCCTTGTCTTCATCCTTAGTTCACGGCGGGCGGCGTTCCCACAGGAATCGCCCAACTCCACTGAATCAAGATCCGCACTTCCCGACGTTGCCTGTGGCATCAGAACGCCACATCGTCCACCCTTGCCTGCATGGGGTGGCGTCGGGAACGTACTACGAATAACTGCAAGTGTTCACTGGAGTGTGTATGGATTTCACCCGTCTGACGGTTTCTTCGCGCCTCAAGTTCGGCTTTGGCGGCGTGCTCGTGCTCATGCTTCTGATTGTCGGCATCTCGCTGAAAAAACTGGATGATGTGAACCAGCAACTGCTGTCCATCACCGAAGTCAACAATGTGGAGATCCTGCATCTCTCGACCATGCGTGCAGCGGCCTATGAGCAGTCGCTGGCCTCGCGCGGGATCGGACTGGCGACGACCCCGGAAGACATGAAACTCAACGCCGACAATCTGCAACGGCAGATCACCATCTATGCGCAAGCGGAAGCGGCACTGGCCAAGCTCTTTACGGAATTGCAAGAAACCACCGAGACCGAAAAGAATTCCCTCGTGGCGATCCAGAAGATGAGCAAGGAAATTCTACCGGTCGTCTCGGGCCTGATCGAGTTGGCCAAGGCGCAAAAGAGTGAAGAACTCAAGCCTATCCTGGACGGTCCGCTGGGCAAGATGCAGGCAGAACGCCGCAAGGCGCTGGCCGAGCTGTCCGCTTTCGAGGACAAGCTCAACGACGATGCCAAAAACGAGGCGCTGGCCGTCTATGCGGCCGCGCGCAGGCTGTTGATCGCACTTGGTGTACTGGCCCTGGCAAGCGGCATCGTGGCTGCCGTGCTCATCACCAGAAGCGTACTGCGCCAGCTGGGTGGAGAACCAGCGGTGGCCGCTGCGCTGGCGGCACGGATCGCGCAAGGCGACCTGCGCAGCGAGGTGGATGCCGACAGCCGTCTTCCCAACAGCCTGATGATGTCGATGAAGAGCATGAACACCGGCTTGCGCGAGATCGTGCGGGAAGTCCGCTCCGGCACGGATGCCATTGCAACGGCCAGCAGCCAGATCGCTGCGGGCAATCTCGACCTTTCCTCGCGCACCGAAGAGCAAGCCAGCTCGCTGGAAGAGACGGCCTCGGCGATGGAACAGCTGACGGCGACGGTGCAACAGAACGCCGACAGCGCCGGCGAAGCCAACCGGCTTGCCACCGAAGCCTCGGTGGTGGCCGCCGAGAGCGGACAGCTGGTCAAGGATGTGGTGATGACGATGGCGGCCATCGAGGACTCGTCCAAAAAAATCGTGGACATCATCAGCGTCATCGACGGCATTTCCTTCCAGACCAACATCCTTGCCCTGAATGCAGCCGTGGAAGCCGCGCGCGCGGGCGAGCAAGGTCGTGGCTTCGCGGTGGTGGCGTCGGAAGTGCGCAGCCTCGCGCAACGCAGTTCGTCGGCAGCCAAGGAGATCAAGACGCTCATCGACGACTCGGTGGACAAGGTCGCCAGCGGCAGTGCGCTGGTCAACCGGGCGGGAGAGAGCATGAGCAATGTTGTCTCCAGCGTCGACCGGGTGGTGTCGGTGATCGGGGCCATCAGCGATTCCAGCGCCGAGCAGAGCAAGGGGATCCACGAGATCAACCATGCGATCTCGCAAATGGATCAGGTCACGCAACAGAATGCGGCGCTGGTGGAACAGGCCGCAGCAGCGTCGCAGGCACTGCAGGCGCAGGCGCGGCGGCTCAGTGGTGTGGTGGAAGTGTTTGCGATTGCCTGATGGTCGTCACAGCTGACACGGCACACCAAGCGCACGCAATGCAGCCCGTGTAGCAGTCACATCCACGTGATGAATACCGCGCCATCCCAGCGCCCGGCACCCATCGATATTCTTTTGCACATCATCGATGAAGACCAGCTCTTCGGGCTTGAGGCCCGGCAGGTGCCGTGCATAGCGCTCCAGCGCGATCTGGTAGATGCGCGGCTCGGGCTTGATGCAGCGCTCCTCGCCCGAGACCACGATATCGAGGAACAACTGCATGAAATCGTGGTGGTCGCGCGCATGCGGATAGGTTTCCGACGACCAGTTGGTGAGGCCGAATACCGGCACCTGCTGCGCATGCAGTTCGCGCAAGAGCGCTACGCCCTCCGGCAACGGGCCGCGCAGCATCTCGGTCCAGCGACCGTAGAAGGCACGGATCAGTGCTTCGTATTCGGGATGCTGCCGGACCAGATCCGCCGTCCCGTCCGCCAGCGTGCGGCCACCGTCCTGCTGTACGTTCCAGTCGGGCGAACAGATGTGCGTGAGGAAATGGTTGCGCTGCTGCTCGTCGGCGATCAGCTGCTGATACAGGTGCTGCGGGTTCCAGTCGAAGAGCACGCCGCCGAAATCGAAGACGACGGCGCGGATGGGGCTTGGTGCAGAAAACGTCATGGTGAAAATCCTTGGCAACGGCCGGAAATGTGATGTCAAAACTCCCCTGGAACCATCAGGTCTTCGGGCAAGGGGCCCGGTACGGCAGCCAGCAATGGCTTGGGAATGAATTCCACCAAGTGCCTTTCATCAGCGGCCAGACAATCGTAAGCAAGGATGAACTGCGCCACATGCGCAAGATAATCATGCACCAGCCCGCGATAAGGTTCGCTGACTCGCTCCGGTGTGCTCCTGCCGAGTTGCTCGTACGCCCGCTGCAGGAATAAAGGAATGACGCAGTAATTCTTGCTCAGGTAGAGCGCCGTGACCTGATTCACGTGGCACACCAGCGGGTACGTCGCGCTGGACATGCGGTAGCACTGATCGGGCACAAGGCGTGGCGAATTGAGATAGTGCTGAAACTGCTTGATCGTTCGGCGAGCCTCTTTGGCTCCTTCATTCAGCGTTGGCATGGGGCTGAGTCAGCGAAAATGGATGGCCGTCATCTTATCGAAAATCACCGGCAAGGTAAGCACCGGCTTCCAAAACATCTCTCACTGCGCCTGCAGTAGTGATGAATCAGCATCAGGACAGGGAGAGTGCCCGGGCAATGAAGGCTGCTTTGGCCTGCCGATAAGCCTGCATGGGTTGTCCATCCCACTGTCTCTTGAGCTGATTGTAATCAGCTCTGAGCACCGCATCTTGCCTGAGCAGACCGAGGAAGGCATCGAACATGTCGTAAGCGCTGTCGCGGACGATCAGTTGCAGCGCAAGATCCACGGAAGACGCCACTTTGTATCCCTGGATACAGTCGTCAGATAGCTGATCGGGATTGCGGGCGAAATGCTTGTCGAGCGTGGTCCTCGCCTCCTCGAACTTGTCCGCCGTCACCTTGACGGCAAAATCCAGATCCTGCTTTCCAATCACACCTGGCACCGCCGTACTGCCGACTTCGCGCACCTCGGCATCGGGGAGCCATTGCCGAAGCCAACGCACGATGCGCACGCGTTCGCGCCGCAGGCTTCGCAGGTCCGGGGCTTGAAGACGAAAGACAGCGTCCTCTTCGGCCGTGGCCCGCTCCTCCTGCACAAGATTGAATGCTTCGTCCAAAATCTGTATCGCAGCAAACCCTTCCGCCAGCAACGGCGGCTCGAAAAGATGGAAGACGTTGGCAATCGCGTCCGCCGGTATTACCTCATCCTCAGGCCGGTTCGCATTGCGGGCCAGTGCAGTAGCCAGGCTGACGCGTACCCATACCGCCGAGACAGGTACGCCGGCCGCCTGCGCCACACCGATCACGCGCGCACGGCGCTGCGCGGTAGCAAACGTTGCGTCGACATGAATGCACTGCTGCGGCGATGCGAGCCGTCTGCCGACCCACGTTGATTTTCCCGAGCCCTGAACGCCCATCACCATGACGAGCTCGCGGGGTGCTGCCTTGAGCGACTCTGCCAGCTCGCTGTACAGGCGCTCCCAGGCAGCGGCATTGCGTTCCATCGTGAAATGGCGCCCGGCCTCGGTCTGCAGGTAATGATCGGGATTGAAGTGGCGCCGGTCCGCCGGATTGATCAGGTAATGCAGGACATGATCCCGCCATCGGCCATCAATCTTCAGATAGTCACGCGCATGCCCTTCCTGCTGGAATCCCAGGCGCTGCAGCAGGGCCTGACTGCGCCTGTTCTCGGTGCGCGTGTTGGCCATGATGCGATGCAGGCCAAGCTGCGAAAAGACATGGCCGATGGCCTGCGACAGGGCTTCCTGCATCAGGCCCCGGCCTTGCGCTGCGTGATCGAGCGAAAAGCCGAGATGGCAGGCCTGGAACGGGCCGCGGACGATATTGGTGAATCCGCACTCGCCCACCATGGCACCGGTCGCGTTGTCGCGCAGGACCAGGTGCAATGCCTGTCCGGCGTCCATTGCGCAGGCCATGTCGTGGATGCGTTTTTCCATGCTGTCCAGGGTAAAGAAGCTGCCGGATCTTTCCGGCTCCCACGGTTTCAGGTGGAGTCTGTTGCGCACGTAGTAGGCAAGCAATTCCGGCGCATCCTGATGCGACGGTGAACTCAGGGTCAGGCGAGATGTCCGGAGCATGATCGCGGTGTCCATTCAAGCCGTCTCCTGATCCGTGGCGCGCGCCTGCAACGCCTCCACCAAATAATCAATGAGCACCCGCATCTTGGGCGCGATATGGCGCGACGCCGGAAAGAGCAAATAGGCCACGCCCTGATAGTTGCTATCGACAGTCCACTCCGGCAAAAGGCGGACGACACGCCCGGCCGCCAGGGACTCCCTGGCCACGAAGTCCGGCACACACCCCACGCCCAAGCCGGCTTCAATGGCCGCCAGACGCATTTCGCTGTGATTGACCGCACATCGTCCAGTCACGATGATCTCTGCCGCCTGGGTGCCGGAAAGGAAACGCCAGCGATTATCGCGTTCCTCCTCCCCCAGCGTGAGGCAACTATGGCTCATCAGGTCTTCCGGGTGATGGATCGCGCCACGGCTTGCAAGATAATCCGGGCTCGCCAGCAGGCACTGGCTGACCGGCAGCAATGGCCGCGCCACCATCCCTGGCGGCGGCGTATCGGTCAGGCGGATGACCAGGTCGACACCTTCACGCAGCGGATCGACCAGCCGGTCCACCACCATCAGATGCACATCCACGTCCGGATAGCGGGCCAGGAATTGCAGCAGCACCGGCTGCAGCAGATGGCGTGAGACGGCCTTGGGGGCGCTCATCCTGACCAGCCCCCTGGGCGTGCCGGCATGGCCTTCGGCCGCCAGCATGGTGGCGCGTGCGGCGGCCACCATCTTGCGTCCGTGCTCCAGCACGTCCAGTCCGGCTTCAGTCAGGCGCAACTGGCGGGTGGTGCGCTGGAACAGCGCCACGCCCATCATCTTTTCCAGACGGGCCACCTGGCGGCTCACGGCCGAGGGCGTCATGCCCTGCTGGCGCGCCGCTGCCGAAAAGCTGCCGGCGTCCACCACTTGCACGAACGTGACCAGCTCATGCAGTACCTCGGCCAACTCATTTGTTCTCATGCGGCACAACTCCTGTTCTTCGTTCCTGGCTAGTCAGGTCTCATCGGTCCCAAGACAATACACCAGCTCCGCCCAACGCCACGATGAGACCTCATGAACAAGACCTCCCTGCTGCACGCCCCCGCCCGTCCGCCAACCCTGCTGCGACTCAATCCTGTTGAATGGGCGCTGCTGCTGGTCGCCGTGATCTGGGGCGGCAGCTACAGCGCCGCGAAGATCGCCACGGAGCAATTGCCGGTGCTGCAGTTTCTGGTGCTGCGGTTTGGCCTGACGTTTCTCCTGCTGGCACCTGCCTTGCGCAGCATCACTTCCGTTCCCGCGTGGAAGAGATCGCTGGCGGGGGCGCTCGTGTTGGGTATGGTCCTGCTGGCCATCTTCATCTGCGAGACTGTCGGCGTCTCGTTGACGACGGCCTCCAATGCTGCCTTCCTGATCAGCCTGTGCGTCGTCTTCACACCATGGTGCGAGTGGCTGCTGCTGGGCCAGCGGCCCGAGCGTTCGGCGCTGATTGCGTGCGCACTGTCGTTTGTGGGCGCTGCCTTGCTGGCATTCCAGGATGGCATCACGCTCTCGCACCTGAGCTGGGGCGACGCGCTGATGGTGCTGGCCGCACTGCTGCGCGGCGTGATGGTGTGCCTGACACGCCGCCAGGGCCTGCGATTCGGCTTGCCCGCACTCACGCTGACGGCGGTGCAGATGGGTGTCATGACGGCGGGATCGCTGGTACTCATGGCGGTGCTGCCGGGTCAGCGCTGGATGCCCCTTCCGGCCAGCGCCTCCTTCTGGTGGGCGATGGCGTTTCTGGTCTTGCTGTGTACCATCGTGGCCTTCTTCGTACAGAACCATGCGGCCGCACGCACCAGTGCGTCACGGGTGGCCCTGCTGATGGGCAGCGAGCCGCTGTGGGGGGCGCTCATCGCGGTGGTGTGGATGAAGGAACAGATGTCCCTGCAGGGCTGGATGGGTGGCTTGCTGATCGTGGGGGCCACGGGGTGGGTGCTGCGTCCGCGTACCCATTCCACCTAGCGCAGCCTACAACCCCCGCAAAAAATCAAACAACTCCGGCACATCCGCATACCCCACATTGAAGCGGAAGCTGGTCTTGTGCGGTGCCGACAGGTGGAAGAAATCCCCCGGTGCCAGCCAGATGCCCTTCTGCCGCGCCCGGTCCGCGATCTCGCGCGCTGACAGTTCGCAGCCCTCGATGGTGGCCCAGCTGAACATGCCGCCACGCGCCGCCGTGAAGGGCGTCAGGCCCACTTCGGTGAGCTTGGCGTTCAGGGTGGACTGTGCATTGAGCAGGGTCGCATTGAGCGTCTGCACATGGCGCCGGTGATGCCCTTCGGTGAGCACGTTGTGCACCAGCCGCTCGTTGATCTCCGAATTGGTCAGCGTCAGGACCATCTTGGTATGCACGATCTGCCGCGCCAGTTCGCGCTGGCAGGCGATATAGCCCACCCGCAGCGAAGGGGCGATGGTCTTGGAATAACTGCCCACGTAGATCACCCGCTGCAGTCCATCCAGCGCAGCCAGCATGGGATCGGTGGCCTGCCCCAGTTCACGGAAGATGTCGTCCTCCACCACCCAGAAACCATAGCGCTCGGCCGTCTGCAGCACGCGCATGGCGCAGGCCGGCGTGTAGGACGTGCCGGTCGGGTTCTGCAGCACGCTGGTGGTGAAGAACATCTTGGGATGATGCTGGCGCGCCAGCGTCTCCAGCATGTCCGTGTCCACCCCGCCAGGCGTACGCGGCACGCCGATCACGTTCAAGCCCGCCAGACGCAGCATCGCAATCAGGTTGCAATAGCCGGGATCATCGATCATCACCGTATCGCCCGGCTGGGTCATGGTGCGGATGATCAGGTCCAGCGCCTGCGTGGCCCCGTGCGTGGTCAGCACCTGCTCGATGCCCAGCTCCAGCGCCCAGTGGCCGAGGAACTGCGTGATGAGCTGGCGCAGCGGGGCGTAGCCATAGGGATGGCCATAGCCGACCTGCTGTGCACCGGGCGAGCGGATGATGCGGCGCTCGGCCTGGTGCAGGCCTTCATCGTTGAGCCACTTGCCGGGCAGCCAGCCGCAGCCGGCCTTGATGGGCACGCGCTCATCGGCAAACATTTCCGAGAGCAGCCAGGCCGAGTCGATCACCGGCTCGGGCGGCACGAACACCGCACGTGCCCCGGATTGCCCGGCCCGCGCAGCCACGAAGAACCCCGCGCCGCGCCGGGCCTGCAGCATGCCGCGCGCCACCAGCTGCTCATAAGCCTCCACCACGGTGGAAGAGCCGATGTCGTGATGCTGCGCGAACTGGCGCACCGAAGGCAGGCGCTCGCCGGAGCGCAATTCGCCGGACTCGATCAGCCCGGCCAGGCCATCGGTCACCTGCTCCACCAGGCGGGCGGCTGTCTTGCGTTTCAAATCCAGTTGCAGTGGCGCGCTGGCGGGCTTGGCCATGGCGTCCTTTCTCAGAGTGTATCGGGCGGACCGGCGAGTGCATTGCTCCCGTCCACCAAAGTGTAAGCAGAAATCCTGAACTGTATTGGTCACTGTCATGCTGACTCCGAACCACCCTGATCAGGCCGAATCCCCTATAGATAAAGGGATAATCAATAACCAGGCTACGTGACCGAAGCACACGCTTCTCACCGGACGGAGCAATACAGTTTGCCCCACAGACCAATACAGTTTCCAGCGAAAATCAAAAGTGTAGCTAACAATACGGGCGCTGTCTGGCAATAATCAAGCACTCCCGATTTTTTCCAGACATTTCCCTTTTTCACGGTGCCTGCCATGTCCAGCCAAGACCAAACGCATCCCTCCGGCCTGTCGGCCTACTGGATGCCCTTCACTGCCAACCGCAACTTCAAGGCCGCGCCGCGCATGCTGGTGTCCGCCGAAGGCATGCACTACCGCGACGATGCCGGCAACAGCATCCTGGACGGCACTGCGGGCCTGTGGTGCGTGCCGCTGGGCCACGCCCATCCCAAGATCGTGTCGGCCGTGCAGAAGTCCGTGGCCACGCTGGACTACGCGCCCTCCTTCCAGCTCGGCCACCCGAGCGCCTTCGAACTGGCCGAGCGCCTCAAGGCCTATACCGGCAACCGCTTCGCCAACGTGTTCTACACCGGCTCCGGCTCGGAAGCGGTGGATACGGCCCTCAAGATCGCCCTGGCCTATCATCGCGCCAAGGGCAACGCCACTCGCACCCGCCTGATCGGCCGCGAGCGCGGCTATCACGGCGTGGGCTTCGGCGGCATGTCGGTGGGCGGCATCGGCGGCAACCGCAAGACCTTCAGCACAGCATTGCTGCCGGGCGTGGACCACCTGCCGCATACCCACAACCTGGAAAAGAACGCCTTCACCAAGGGCGAGCCGGAATACGGCGCGCACCTGGCCGATGAGCTCGAACGCCTGGTCACCCTGCACGACGCCTCCAACATCGCCGCCGTGATCGTGGAACCGGTGGCCGGCTCCACCGGCGTGCTGATCCCGCCCAAGGGATACCTGAAGCGCCTGCGCGAAATCTGCACCAAGCACGGCATCCTGTTGATCTTCGATGAAGTCATCACCGGCTTCGGCCGCCTGGGGACGCCCTTTGCGTCCGACTACTTCGATGTCGAACCGGATATCTTCACCACCGCCAAGGGCCTCACCAACGGCGTGGTGCCGATGGGCGCGGTGTTCGTGAAGAAGGAAATCCACGACGCCTTCATGAACGGTCCGGACGGCATCGAGCTGTTCCACGGCTACACCTACTCCGGCCACCCGCTGGCCTGCGCCGCCGGCCTGGCCTCGCTGGAAGTGTTCCAGACCGAAGGCGTGCTGGAAAATGCGCAAGCCGTGTCGGACTATTTCCAGGAAGCGGCGCATGCCCTGCGCGGCCTGCCGCACGTGATCGACGTGCGCACCATTGGCCTCATCGCCGGCATCGAGCTGTCCTCCATTCCCGGCCGCGTCGGTGCCCGCGCCTATGACGCCTTCGTGCGCGCCTTCAATGACGGCATCCTGATCCGCGTCACCGGCGACATCATCGCCCTGTCGCCGCCGCTGATCATCAACAAGCAGCAGATCGACGAACTGTTCGGCAAGCTGGCGGCCATCCTCAAGACCCTGGCCTGATCCCCTTCACCCAAGCAATGACGCAAGAAAGATTCATGGAAAAGATTGCACACTACATCGGCGGCAAGCGCGTCGATACCCAAAGCGGGCGCTACGCCGATGTCTTCAACCCGGCCCAGGGCGTGCCGGTGGCGCAGGTTGCGCTGGGCACGGCCGACGAGGTCGATGCGGCGGTGAAGGCCGGTGTGGCCGCCTTCCCGGCCTGGTCCAACACCCCGCCGCTGACCCGCGCGCGCGTACTGTTCCGCTTCCTGCACCTGATCCAGCAGCGCGCCGACGACTTCGCCCGCATCATCGTGCGCGAGCACGGCAAGACCTTCTCGGATGCCCAGGGTGAAGTGGCGCGCGGCATCGAGATCGTCGAGTTCGCCGCCGGTATCCCGCAGATGCTCAAGGGGGAATACACCGACCAGATCGCCCGTGGCATCGACGCCTGGTCGATGCGCCAGGCGCTGGGCGTGGTGGCCGGCATCACGCCGTTCAACTTCCCGGCCATGGTGCCGATGTGGATGTTCCCCATCGCCATTGCCTGTGGCAACTGCTTCGTGTTGAAGCCCTCCGAGCGCGATCCCTCGGCTGCGCTGCTGATCGCCGACCTGCTGCAGGAAGCCGGCCTGCCCGATGGCGTCTTCAACGTCATCCAGGGCGACAAGGTGACCGTCGATGCCCTGCTCGATCATCCGCAGGTCAAGGCCATCAGCTTCGTCGGCTCGACCCCGATTGCCGAATACATCTATGCCCGTGGCTCGGCCAAGGGCAAGCGCGTGCAAGCCCTGGGCGGTGCCAAGAACCACATGGTGGTCATGCCCGACGCCGACATGCAGCTGGCCGTGGATGCCCTGATGGGCGCGGCTTACGGCTCGGCCGGCGAGCGCTGCATGGCGATCTCGGTGGCGGTGGCCGTGGGCAGCGCCGGTGATGAACTGGTGGCCGCACTGGCCGAGCGTGCGCGCAACCTGAAGATCAACGAAGGCATGGCGGCCGGTGCCGAGATGGGTCCGGTGGTGACCGCGGCTGCCAAGGAACGCATCGAAGGCCTCATCGGCCGTGGTGTGGAAGAAGGCGCGACGCTGGTGGTGGATGGCCGTGGCTACCAGGTGCCTGGTTTTGAGAAGGGCTTCTTCGTCGGCGGCACGCTGCTCGACCATGTGACGCCCGAGATGACGGTGTACAAGGAAGAGATTTTCGGACCGGTGCTGTGCGTGCTGCGCTGCCCCGACATCGCCAGCGCAGTCGAACTGATCAATGCACATGAGTACGGCAACGGCGTGGCGGTCTATACCCGTGACGGCGGCGTGGCGCGCGAGTTCGTGCGCCAGATCGAAGTGGGCATGGTGGGGGTCAACGTGCCGCTGCCGGTGCCGATGGCCTTCAGCAGCTTCGGTGGCTGGAAGCGCAGTCTCTTCGGCGACCATCACATGTACGGACCGGAGGGCGTACGCTTCTACACCCGGGCCAAGGCAGTGATGCAGCGCTGGCCCAATACGGCAAGTGCCGGTGCGGAATTCGCGTTCCCGCAGATGAAATAAACAGGATCAACGGCATGAAATTTTCATGCCGTTTTTCTTTGGCGGGTGCGTATCATGAAGGGCCTGTCCCGCCCTGCCCAGACGGTGTTGGTGCAGAAAACGTCAGGCAAGGTGCAGAAACGATCAGCCATCCCCAGCCCGCAGGAAGTCAAATGCGGGCTTGCACCAAAAGCAGCAAACCTTAGAAAACCAGACCGTCGTGGACGACCGGTGGAGACACACCGGCAGCACGGGAGAACGGCAAACCACATTTGGAGACACGCTCTGCGGAGCGGCAGGAGGAGCCCCATGACGGCTCACGCCATGCGGCGCAAAGGCGCGCCGCAAAAGCGTTTACGGCTTGTCACGTCCCGTATTGCAGCGGCTGCGCAAGACGGTGCGACCCTGTTGACCCACCCTTTTCCGCCGGTTCGTGGCGGAGGATTCCACACGTCCATGCAAATCATCCCTGCCCGGCTTTCCTTAGTTTTTCGGGAAGCACGGGCATGGAACTTGCGTTGACGGGCAGTACTGCAGCATTGCGCAATTCCATGGATGTCATCTGTCAATCGTAAGCTTCGAGGGAGAAACAAGCATGATCAGCCGTCGCAATTTCCTGAAACTGTCCGCACTGGCCGCACCCGGCGCACTGAGCTACCACGACGTGTTTGCCCAGGCCGAGAGCATTGCCTTCGGCTGTCCGGTGCCGATGTCCGGCCCCTTCGCCGCCAACGGCAAGTTCGCCGACATGGGCATGAAGCTGGCCCTGCAGAAGTACGGCAAGGTACTGGGCAAGAGCACCAGCTACGTGACTCTGGACACCGAAGGCAAGCCCGCCACGGCGGTGCGCAAGATGCAGGAAACCATCGAGAAGGGCACGCGCTTCTTCGCCGGCGGCATCCTCTCCGGCGAAGCGCTGGCCATGGGCAAGGAAGCCGACAAGGCCGGCGCAGTCTTCATCACCACCGCCGGGGCCGACGAGATCACCGGCAGCGATTGCAACCGCGCCACCTTCCGCTGGTCGGTACCGACCTTCGGGGCCATCGAACAGACCGTGCGTCCGCTGCTGGAGAAGCTGCCCAATGCCAAGCGCTGGTACACCATCACGCCGCAATATGTATTCGGCGAAGGCCTGCTGTCGGCGGCCAAGAACATCTTCAAGGAAAAGGGCATCGAACATGTGGGCAACAGCTACCACTCGCTGACCGAGAAGGAATTCTCCGGCTATCTCACCAATGCCATGGCGGCCAAGCCGGACGTGCTGCTGCTGCTCAACTTCGGTTCGCAATCCTCGGACACGCTGCGCCAGGCGGTCAGCTTCGGCATGAAGAACAACTGCACCATCCTCATGGCCTGGGCCTCGGGACTGGAACAGTTCGAGACCCTGGGGGCCGATATCTGCGATGGCGTCTACTTCGGCGCGCAGTACTGGCACGCCATCGATTCGCCCTTCAACAAGGAATTCGTCAAGCTGGTCAACGACAATCTCAAGATCGATCCCAACTACAGCCTGGCCGGTTCCTACATCTGTACCAAGATCATCCTGGACGCCATCATCAAGGCCAACAGCACCGATCCCAAGGCGGTGATCGCGGCCATGGAAGGCATGAAGTACGAGGGCCTGACCGGCACCGAGGAAATCCGCAAGGGCGACCACCAGGTCATCAAGAACTACTACCTGCTCAAGGGCAAGGCCAAGGCGAAGATGGCCAACAAGAATGACTATGCCGACATCGTTTCCTCCGGCAAGTCCTTCCTGCCGCTGGAGAAGACGCAGTGCAAGCTGTGATGGCTCTGGCTTGAGGTTCAGGGCCTGTCCTCCGCTTGCGGGGACAGGCCGCATTTGCTGCATCATCGTCACGAGGTTCCATGAACATCTATCTGCTGCAGATCGCCAATGGCGTGGGCATCGGCATGCTCTACTTCCTGCTGGCAGTGGGCTTGTCGATCGTCTTCGGCCTGCTGCGCTTCGTCAATTTCTCGCATGGCGCCTTCTTCCTGCTGGGCGCCTATCTCTGTTACGAGGCCACCAGCCGCGGTCTGGATTTCTGGTGGTCGCTCTTCATTGCCCCCGCCGCCGTGGGCCTGTTCGCCTGGGTGGTGGAGCGCTTCGTGCTGCGCCACGTGTATGCCCTGCCGCATCACTTCCACATCCTCTTCACGGTCGGCATGGCGCTGGTGATCCAGGAAGCGGTGATCTCGGTCTGGGGACCGCTGGGCAACAATGTCTCGCCGCCGGATCTGCTGCAGGGCGTGGTGATGTGGGGCGGCTTCGTCTATCCCAAGTACCGCCTCTTCGTCATCGGCCTGACCGCCGTCATGGCGCTGCTCCTGTGGTGGGTGCTGGAAGGCACGCGCCTGGGTTCGATCGTGCGGGCCGGGTCGGAATCGACCGAAATGGTCAGCCTCCTGGGCCTGAACATCCAGCGCATCTTCAGCCTGGTCTTCGCCCTGGGGGCGGCCACTGCCGGGCTGGCCGGAGCGCTGGCCGCGCCGATACGCGGGGCCGATCCCTTCATGGGCGTCGAGGCGCTGGGCATCGCCTTCGTGGTGGTGGTGGTCGGCGGGCTGGGCAGCTTCTGGGGCGCGCTCATCGGCGGCATCCTGGTCGGCATCGTGCAGAGCGTGATGAGCACGGTCTGGTCCGAAGGGGCGCACCTGATGATCTACGTGGCCATGGCGGCGGTGATGCTGCTGCGTCCGAATGGCTTGCTGGGCCGGCCAGGCGCGGCCTGAGGCCGCATTACGTCACCTGACGCCACCTGACGTTTTCTGCACAGAGGCTTTCATGAAACAGATTGCGCATTTCCGTTACACCCTGCTGGCCGCCGCCGTGGTGCTGTTGCTGCCGCTGCTGCTGCCTTCCGGCACGCTGGCTACCGAAGTGCTGGTGTTCGCCCTGGCCGCGCTGGGCTGCAACCTGCTGCTGGGCTATACCGGCCTGATGTCCTTTGGCCAGGGCATCTTCTTTGGCGTGGGCAGCTATACCACCGGCGTGGTGCTGCTGCAATTGAAGCTCGCGCTGCTGCCCGCACTGGCCCTGGCTGCCGTGGGCGGCGCGCTGGTAGCGCTGCTGGTGGGCTGGTTCTCGATCCGCCAGCGCGGCACCTACTTCGTGATGCTCACGCTGGCCTTCGCCCAGATGTTTTATTTCCTCGCCTATACGATGAAGGACGTCACCGGCGGCGACAACGGCCTGCTGGACATCCCGCGCCCGCCGCTATCGCTGTTCGGGATCACGCTGCTGCCGACCACTTCCTCGTGGCAGTACTACACGGTGGTGGCCATCCTGTTCGTGCTGGTGTTCTGGCTGCTGCAGCGCGTGGTCGATTCGGTACTCGGCAAGACCCTGCTGGCGGTGCGCGAGAACGAAGCGCGCGCCTCGGCGCTGGGCTATGACGTACGGCTGCTGAAGCTGGCGGCCTTCGTCATCTCGGGCGCGGTCACCGGTTTGGCCGGTGGTCTGCACGCGATGATGACCGGCGTGGCACCGCTGTCCAACATCGAATATCACACCAGTGAAGCGATTCTCGTGATGACCGTCATCGGCGGCACCGGCAACCTGTTTGCCTCGGTGCTGGGCGCGAGCTTCTATGTGCTGGTGGGCAACTGGCTCTCCACGCTGTGGCCGCGCTGGCTGATGCTGCTGGGGCTGCTGTTGATTGCGGTCAGCCTCTACATGCAGAAGGGCCTGTTCGGCCTGGCCATGAAGTTGATCGATGCCGCGCGCGGCCGCAAGGATGACGCGCCACAGGCCGCCACCGTGACCAAGGAGAAGCACTCATGAGCCGCCCCATCCTGCAAGCGCTCAACGTCACCAAGCGCTACGGCAAGTTCACCGCCGTCAACGGCATCACGCTGGACATCGAGGCCGGCACCGTGCATTCGGTGATCGGTCCCAATGGCGCGGGCAAGACGACGCTGTTCCATACCCTGACCGGCACCACACCCATCACCGAGGGCAGCATCCTGGTCGAGGGCGAGGAAGTGGCGCACCTGCCGGGCAACCGCCGGGTGCAGAAGGGACTGGCGCGCTCCTTCCAGGTGACCAGCCTGTTCCCCAACCTGAGCGTGCGCGAGAACCTGCGGCTGGCTGCGCAGGGCCGTTCCCCGCTGGCCGCACTCAATCCCTGGAAACGTGCCGAACAGTTCACTGCCGCATGCACACTGGCCGATGAGCTGGTGGCGCGCCTGTCCCTGCAGGCGGTGGCGGAGCGGGCCTGTGCAGAACTTTCACATGGACAGCAACGCAGGCTGGAGGTGGGCATGGCCATGGCCGGACGGCCCAAGGTGATCTTCCTGGACGAGCCGACCTCGGGCATGGGCATCGACGACATCGCCGAGATGAAACAGCTCATCCACGGACTGCGGCGCGACTACACGGTGGTGCTGATCGAACACAACATGGATATCGTGATGGATATCTCGGACCGCATCACGGTGATGCAGCTGGGCCAGATCCTGGCGCAGGGCAAGCCGGCCGAGATCCGCAGCGATGAACGCGTGCGCCGGGCCTATCTCGGCAGCATGATCACGGGAGGCAAAGCATGATCCTGCAAGTGGAAGACGTTCACGGCTACTATGGCAAGAGCCACATCCTGCAGGGCGTGTCGCTGCAGGTCGATGCCGGGGAAGTGGTGACCCTGCTGGGACGCAATGGCGCGGGCAAGACCACGACCTTGAAAAGCATCGTCGGCGTGGTGCCGCCGGCGCAGGGACGCGTGCTGTTTGAAGGCCAGGTCATCAGCGGCCTGCCCTCCTACAAGATCGCGGCCCGCGGCGTGTGCCTGGTGCCGGAGCATCGCGGCATCTTCAAGCTGCTGACCGTGGAAGAGAACCTGACCATGGCCGCGCGCAAGGAATCCGCATGGGGGCTGGACGAGGTCTACACCATCTTCCCGCGCCTGAAGGAGCGCCGCAGGAATGGCGGCGGCCAGCTCTCCGGCGGCGAGCAGCAGATGCTGGCCATTGCACGCGCGCTGATGACGCATCCGCGCGTGCTGATGCTGGACGAACCGGTCGAAGGCCTGGCCCCGGTAATCGTGGACGAGATCGTGGCGCAGCTGCGGCAGATCAAGGCGACCGGGATGTCCATCATCCTGGTGGAACAGAATCTGGAAGTGTGTACGCAACTGGCTGACCGGCATTACATCGTCGAACAGGGACGCATCGTCTACAGCGGCAGCAATGCCGCCTTCCTGGCCGATGATGGCGTGAAGGACCGTTATCTGGGCGTGAATCTGGCGGCATGATGGCTGCCGCGCACCAACCCGAACAAGGACTCGATATGGACATGAAAACACAAGCCTCCACCCTGCGCATCGACGGCACGCGCCTGTGGGATTCACTGATGGAACTGGCCCGCATCGGCGGCACTGCCAAGGGCGGCGTCTGTCGCCTGGCCCTGACCGACCTCGACAAGCAGGGCCGCGACCTGGTCACGTCCTGGGCGCGCGCTGAAGGCATGAGCGTGGTGGTGGACCAGATCGGCAACATCTTCATGCGCCGCCCCGGCCGCAACAATGCGCTGCCGCCGGTGATGACGGGCTCGCACATCGATACGCAGCCCACTGGCGGCAAGTTCGACGGCAACTACGGCGTGCTCTCCGGCATCGAGGTGATCCGTACGCTGAACCAGCACAACATCCAGACCGAGGCTCCCATCGAAGTGGCGGTATGGACCAACGAAGAAGGCTCGCGCTTCGTGCCGGTGATGATGGGCTCGGGCGTGTTCTGCGGGGCCTTCACGCTGGAGCATGCCTACAACGCCACCGATATCGACGGCAAGAAGGTGCGCGACGAACTGGAACGCATCGGCTACATCGGTGAGCAGGTCTGCGGCGACCATCCCATCGGTGCGTATTACGAGGCGCACATCGAACAGGGACCGGTGCTGGAAAATGCCGATACCGTCATCGGCGTGGTGCCGGCGGTGCTGGGGCTGTCGTGGTACGACTGCACGGTGACCGGTTTTGAATCGCATGCCGGGCCGACCCCGATGGAAATCCGCAAGGATGCGCTGCAGGTATCGACCTTCATCATGCAGGAAGTAGTGGCCATCGCCAACCGCTATCCGCCTTACGGACGCGGCACGGTGGGCCAGGTGCAGGTGATGCCCAACAGCCGCAACGTGATTCCGGGGCAGGTGAAATTTTCCATCGACCTGCGCAACGTCAGCGAGGACTCGCTCACGCGCATGCATGAAGACCTGCTGGCCTACCTGGAAGCGATGCGCAAGAAGACCGGGCTGTCCATCGAACTGGAGCGGGTGTCGTACTTCCCGCCCTGCCCCTTCCATCCGGATTGCGTGGACAACGTGCGCGCGGCCTCGGCCGCGCTGGGCTACAAGACCATGGACGTGGTCTCCGGCGCGGGACACGACGCCATCTATGCCGCACGCCTGGCACCGGCAGGCATGATCTTCGTGCCCTGCAAGGATGGGGTCTCCCACAACGAGATCGAAGACGCCCGCCCCGAACACCTCGAAGCCGGCTGCAACGTGCTGTTGCAGGCCATGCTGGCCAGCGCGGGCGTGGTCGCCGACTGATCATTGCATGAATTTGGATTGATGCAAAAAACTGAACATGAAACCGAAAATCGTCATTGCACGCATGAATCACGAGACCAATACCTTCTCGCCGATTCCCACACCCCTTGAAGCCTTCGCCCCGCAATGGGATGCCGAAGCGTATCGCGACCAGAAGGGTGCGCGCACCGCGATGGGCGCCTTCCTCGAACTGGCCGAACAGACCGGCGCCGAGATCGTCACGCCGCTGGCTGCATGGGCCAATCCCAGTGCGGCGGTGGCGGCCGATGCCTACACGGTGATGTGCGACGCCATCGTGCGTGCCATTGAAGGTGGCTGCGATGCCATCCTGCTGGACCTGCATGGCGCCATGGTGGCCGAGAACGCCGAGGATGGCGAAGGCACGCTGCTCGAACGCATCCGCCGCATCGCGCCCGATACGCCCATGGCGGTGGCGCTGGACCTGCATGGCAACGTCACGCGAAAGATGGTCACGCATGCCGATGTGATCGTCAGCTTCAAGACCTATCCGCACATCGACATGTTCGAGACCGGCGAGCATGCCGGCCGCCTGCTGCTGGCACGGCTGCAGGGCAAGTCGCAGCCAACGATGGCCTGGCGCCAGGTGCCGGTGCTGTCGGCCACGCTGACCAGCAATACCTCGGCCTCGGCCATGCAGCGCGCTGTGGAAGCGGCCAAAGCCGCCGAGCAGGAAGCGGGCGTGCTGGCGGTGTCAGTGCTGGCGGGCTTCCCGCTGTCGGATTTCCGCGATGCGGGGATGTCGGTGGTGGTGGTGACCGAGAACGACACCGCACTGGCCGATGCCGTGGCCGAGCGCATCGCGCGGCAGATCTGGAATGAACGTGACGACTTCGTCTATGACAGCCTGCCGCTGGCCGAATCGCTGGCGCAGGCCCGTGCACTGAGCGAGGGACCGGGACAAGGGCCGGTGCTGCTGCTGGATCACAGCGACAACGTCATGTCGGGCGGTACTTGCAACACTATGGACGTGCTGGAAGGCGCTCTGCAGGCGGGTCTCACGGGCATTGCCGTGGGCCCGGTGAGCGACCCGGAAGCGGTGGCGCAGCTGGTGCAGGCCGGGGTGGGTGCGACCGTCACGCTGGCCGTGGGCAACAAGGTGGACCTGGCTGCGCAGGGCATCAGCAAGACGCCGCCGGTTTATACCGGAAAGGTATCGGCCATCAGCGATGGCCGTTTCACCGTCACCGGGCCGATCTACACCGGCTCGACCTTGCAGATGGGGCGCAGCGTGCTGCTGGACATCGGTGCAGCGCGCATCGTCATCACTGAAGAGCGGGTCGAACCGTATGACCTTGGCGTCTTCACCAGCCTGGGCCTGGACCCGGCGCAGCAAGCCTTCCTGATCCTGAAGTCGCGCATGTATTGCCGTCCGGTCTTCGTGCCCATCAGCCGCGCGTTGGTAGAGTGCGACTCCGACAGCGGCGGCCCGACCAGCGCCAATTTCAGGCTGTTCCCGATCAAGAAGGTGCGCCGTCCGATCTATCCGCTGGATCCGGCCATGGACTGGTAACACGCACCGGGCTTGCGCTGCGGGCCGATGGGCTTTGCCGTAATACAACACCCCGGTATCGGGATATTCCCGAGTTGTGCCGTGCCGGGGAGGGCCTGTGTTAGCCTGCAAAGACAGCAAGGATGGGCTGCCCGTCCTTGCTGCCAGCGCCCGGCTCACGTTCACAACAGAAAAACAGCACACCAGCCGCCGGTCGCATCACTCAATCAGGGGAGACGGAATGAAAAACCTCAAGATCGGCGTACGCCTGGCCATCGGCTTCATTGCCTTGCTGATGTTGATGGCCGTGATGGTCGGCCTGGGCGTGTGGCGACTGGGCAATATCGGGGACGCCACCGACGAGATGACCCAGATCGCGCTGAAGAAAGAACGCGATGCCGTACAGTGGCATGCGGCCATCAAGGAAAACGGCGTGCGCACCTTCGCCGTCATGAAGAGTGATGACGATGCCTTCCAGCAATACTTCCAGAAGCAGATCGATGCGCAATCGGCCAAGATCAGCCAGCTGCAGAAGCAAGTGGAAGCGGCCATCACCGATCCCGAGGAAAAGCGTCTCTTCGCGGAAGTCGGCAAGCTGCGTGCAGCCTATCGCGATACGCGGCAAAAGATCTTCGACATCAAGACCGCCGGCGACGATGCACGCGCCCGCGAGATGACCGATACCACGCTGGTGAAGATGATGGATGAGTACGCCGACAGCGTGCTGCGCTACGCCGATTACCAGAAAAAGGTGATCGACCAGGCCGCCAGCGAGATCAACGGCGACTATCGTTCCGGCCGCAGCATGCTGCTGATGCTGGGTGCGCTGGAAATCGTGCTGGGCACGGCACTGGCCTGGCTGCTCACGCGCAGCATCACGCGCCCGCTGAACCAGGCGGTGAGCATCGCAGAAACGGTGGCCGCAGGCGACCTCACCTCGCGCATCGAGGCCAATAGCCGGGACGAAACCGGCCAGCTGCTGGCCGCGCTCAAGTCCATGAATGGCAACCTGCAGGACATCGTGGGGCGGGTGCGTTCCGGCACCGAGACCATCAACGTCGCCTCGCGCGAGATTGCCACCGGCAACCTCGACCTGTCGGCGCGCACGGAACAGCAGGCCGGATCGCTCGAAGAGACCGCATCGGCCATGGAACAGCTCACCTCCACCGTCAAGCAGAACGCCGACAATGCGCGCCAGGCCAATGCGCTGGCCGCATCGGCCTCACAGGTGGCCAGCCAGGGTGGTGCGGTGGTGGAGCAGGTGGTGGCGACCATGGGCGAGATCCACGCTTCGTCGCAGAAGATCGCCGACATCATCGGCGTGATCGATGGCATCGCCTTCCAGACCAACATCCTGGCCCTGAACGCCGCCGTGGAAGCGGCGCGCGCGGGGGAACAGGGACGCGGCTTTGCGGTGGTGGCCTCCGAAGTGCGCTCGCTGGCGCAGCGTTCAGCGTCGGCGGCCAAGGAGATCAAGCAGCTGATCGGGGATTCCGTGGAAAAGGTCGGCGACGGCAGCCGCCTGGTAGCCCAGGCCGGTGACACCATGCAGGAGGTGGTGCACAGCGTGGCGCGCGTGACCGAGATCGTGCGCGAGATCACGCTGGCCAGCCAGGAACAGAGCGATGGCATCGAACAGGTCAACCTGGCCATCACCCATATCGATGAAGCCACGCAGCAGAATGCGGCGCTGGTGGAAGAAGCGGCGGCGGCGGCGCGCTCCATGCAGGATCAGGCGGCCTCGCTGACCGAGGCGGTCAGCGTGTTTCGTCTCGATACCACCTTGGTAGCGGACGCGCCAGCGCGCCCTCAGTAATCGCTCAACGCGGCACGTCGCCTTCGACGGTGGTGCGATAGAGCGTACGGCGCAGGTGTTGCGGGGTGATGGCGGCGTAGTGCTGGGTGCTGCGGTTGTCCCAGAACACCATGTCATGCGCCTGCCATTGGTGCGTGTAGACATTCTCCGGACGGGTGATGTGGGCGTGCAGTTCCTTGAGGAGCGCATCGCTTTCGTCACGCGGGATGCCGATGATGTGCGAGGTAAAGCCTTCGCTCACGAACAGGATCTTGCGGCCACTTTCCGGATGGGTGATGACCACCGGATGCTCCACCGGCGGCACCTCATCGATCTGCTGCTGCGTCAGCGGCTGGCGCCACGGCGAGAGCTTGCGCAGGCGCTCGTAGCGGTAGACGTAGGAGTGCACGGCGCGCTTGCCTTCGAGCTGGGTCTTGAGCGCAGCGGGCAGGCTGTCCCAGGCGGCAGCGGTATTGGCGTAGAGCGTATCGCCGCGTTCAGCGGGCAATTCTTGCGAATGCAGCAGCGCGCCCAGGCTGGGCTTGGGCATGTAGGACAGGTCCGAGTGCCAGTCCGCGCCGGCATCGACCAGGCCGATGGGCTTGCCGTTCTCGACCACGTTGGAGACGATCAGGATCTCCGGATGCCCGGCCAGGTGGAAACGGTTCAGCACGTGCACCTGCAGGGGACCAAAGCGGCGGCTGAAATCGATGTGCTGCTGCGGCGTGATGCGCTGCTCGCGGAACACCACCACCCCATGCTCGACCAGGGCACCGCGAATGCGCGCCAGCTCTTGCGCCGAGACCGGCAGGTTCAGGTCCAGGCCAACGATTTCCGCGCCCAGCGGGGCGTCGAAAGGACGGATTTCGAAGTGTTGTTGCGACTGATGCGTGCGTTCCAGTGTGGCGACCGACATGGGGGCTCCTGTGTAGGCGGTACCAGCCCGGCGCATGTCCGGCTGGCCAAACGCTTATTACACTCCCCCGGCTACCCCGGTACAAGTAAGAATAATTCATATCCTTATGCAGCAAACGAGATAGGGCCTGCCGCAACCCCATTAAAATGGCGAGGATGAAACCGTCCGAGCCTTCTCCTTCACTTCACCCCGGAACCGCCCATGCTGCGGCAAGGTCCCTGCCGCCACGCCCCGACGTCAGCGGCCTGAGCGCGGAGGAAGCTGCGGCACGCAAGGCTGCGCGCGACCAGCGCGATGCCCAGGTGCGTGGCGTGAGTTCGGTGGCCGAGATGCGTGAGGCCATCCGTGCGGCCAGTGCGGTGTTGCCTGCGGTGCATGAGATCGCGCGCATTGGTCCGCAGAAAACGGCGGCCTTCCGTGAACGGGCGCGGGCGGGATTGCCGTTCATCATGACGGGCATGGCCAGCCGCTGGCCGCTCTCGGCGATGTCGGTGCAAGCGCTGCGGGAACACTTCGGCCAGTTGCCGGTGCGGGCCCGCGTGGGCGACTACATCAACACCGCCTTCGCTCCCGACCGGGCCATGCAGGACATGACGCTGGTCGATTACCTGGAACAGGCGCTGGCCGATGAGAGCGGGCTGCCGCCCTATCTGGGCAACCTGGAATTGCGGGAATTGAATCGCCTGTGTCACTGGCCCAACTTCTTCGAGAAGATGGGACCGCCGCGCTTCTGGATCGGCCCGGCCGGCTGCATCACGCCGCTGCATTGCGACTATGACGACAATGTCTTCGCGCAGGTATGGGGCAGCAAGCGCGTCTGGCTGGCACCGCCGCATCATGACCAGTATCTCTATCCGAAGGAGGCCAATGCCATCCTGTTCGGTTCGCCCTTCGACCCCGATCATCCCGACCTGGAGCGCTTCCCGCTGGCGCGCCAGGCGGCACTGGTGTGCTGCGAAGTGCAGTCGGGAGAGATGCTCTACATCCCGGCGGGTTGGTATCACCAGGTCAGTTCATTGACCTTCTCGCTGTCGAGCAATCGCTGGGCGCGGGGGCGGCCATTGGTGTTGGCTGCATAAGAAAAAACCCCGCGTCCGTTGCGGGACGCAGGGTTCATTGCGCTGCTGCTTTATCAGGCAAGGGCCTTGTATCAGCCCGCCAGCTTCTTGCGCAGCAGTTCCGTCAATTGCGCCGGATTGGCCGTGCCGCGTGTGGCCTTCATGGCCTGGCCGATCAGGGCGTTGATGGCCTGTTCCTTGCCGGCACGGAATTCCGCCACCGACTTTTCATTGGCCGCCAACACCTGGTCCACGAGGGCTTCCAGCGCGCTGCTATCCGTGATCTGCGTCAGGTTCTTGGCCTTGATGATGTCATCAGCCACGGAATCCTTGTCGGACCTGGCTTCCCACATGCCCGCAAAGACTTCCTTGGCGATCTTGTTGGAGATGGTGCCATCGGCGATGCGCTTCAGCAGCAGCGCCAGTTGCGCGGCCTTCACGGGCGCGTCGGCGATGTCGGTGTCTTCGCGGTTGAGCGTGGAGGCCACGTCACCCATGAGCCAGTTGGCGGCCGGCTTGGCCTGGTCCTTGCCCGCGGCAGCCACCACGGCTTCGAAGTAGGAGGCCATGCCCTTGGATTGCGTAAGCACCATGGCATCGTATTCCGGCAGCGCATACTCGGCCACGAAGCGCTCGCGCATCGCGGCGGGCAGCTCGGGCATGGTGGTCCTGACGCGCTCGATCCACTCCTGCGAGATGGCCAGCGGCGGCAGGTCGGGGTCGGGGAAGTAACGGTAATCCTGCGCGTCTTCCTTGCTGCGCATGGAACGGGTTTCCTTCTTGTCCGGATCGTAGAGGCGGGTTTCCTGGACCACGGTGCCACCGTCCTCGATCAGCTCGATCTGGCGGCGCACTTCGTAGTTGATGGCCTCTTCCAGGAAGCGGAAGGAGTTCAGGTTCTTGATCTCGCAACGGGTGCCGAATTTCTCCTGGCCGACCGGACGCACCGAGACGTTGGCGTCGCAGCGGAAGGAACCTTCCTGCATGTTGCCGTCGCAGATGCCCAGCCACACCACCAGCGAATGCAGGGCCTTGGCGTAGCCGACGGCTTCGGCGGCGCTGCGCATCTCGGGTTCGGTGACGATTTCCAGCAAGGGCGTACCAGCGCGGTTGAGGTCGATGCCGGTCATGCCCTGGTAGTCCTCGTGCAGGGACTTGCCGGCGTCTTCTTCGAGGTGGGCGCGGGTCAGGTTGATGGTCTTGATCTCGGTCTTGCCGTCCTTCTCGACGGCGAAGGACATGGTGCCGCCTTGCACCACGGGGATCTCGAACTGGCTGATCTGGTAGCCCTTGGGCAGGTCAGGATAGAAGTAATTCTTGCGCGCGAACACCGAGCGCGGGGCGATGGTGGCGCCGATGGCCAGGCCGAACTGGATCGCACGTTCCACCGCGCCCTTGTTCAGGACCGGCAGCACGCCCGGCAAGGCCAGGTCCACCGGGCTGGCCTGGGTGTTGGGCTCGGCACCGAAGCGGGTCGAGCTGCCGCTGAAGATCTTGGATTGGGTCGAAAGCTGCGTGTGCGTTTCGAGGCCGATGACGACTTCCCACTGCATGATGTTGTCCTTGCGAATGCTGTTGTAGTTGACGAGAGCCAGCGATCAGGCCGGTTCGCGCAGGTGCCAGTCGGTGGCCTGCTGGAACTGGTGCGCCACGTTCAAGAGGCGCGCTTCGTCGAAATAATTGCCGATGATCTGCAGGCCGACCGGACGCTTGCCGTTCTTCTCGCCCTGTCCGAATCCGCAAGGAATGGACATGCCCGGCAAACCGGCCAGGCTGGTGGAGAGCGTGAAGATGTCGGCCAGGTAGTTGGCCACCGGATCGTCGGTCTTGTCGCCCAGGTCCCAGGCGACGGTGGGCGAGACCGGGCCCATGATGACGTCGCACTGGCGGTTCTCGCCAGCCAGCGCGCGCTGGAAGTCCTCGGCGATCAGGCGGCGGATCTTCTGTGCCTGCAGGTAGTAGGCGTCGTAGTAGCCATGCGAGAGTACGTAGGAACCCACCAGGATGCGGCGCTTGACCTCGTCGCCAAAGCCTTCGGCGCGCGACTTCTTGTACATGTCGGCCAGGTCCTTGTAGTCGGCAGCGCGGTGACCGTAGCGCACGCCATCGAAACGCGACAGGTTCGACGAGGCTTCGGCCGGGGCGATCACGTAATACACGGGGATCGACAGCTCGGTCTTGGGCAGCGAGATCTCGACCAGGGTCGCACCGAGCTTCTCGAACTCGGCCAGGGCAGCGCGCACGGCCGCTTCCACGTCAGCGGCCAGGCCGGCACCGAAGAATTCCTTGGGCACACCGATGCGCAGGCCTTGCAGGCTCTGGTTCAGCGAGCGGGTGAAATCTTCCTTGGGACGTTGCAGGCTGGTGGAATCGCGTTCATCGAAGCCGGTCATGGCGTTCAACAGCAGGCCGCAGTCTTCGGCCGTCTTGGCGATCGGGCCGCCCTGATCCAGCGAGGAGGCGAAGGCGATCATGCCATAGCGCGACACGCTGCCATAGGTCGGCTTGATGCCGGTCACGCCGCACAGCGAGGCCGGCTGGCGGATCGAGCCGCCGGTATCGGTGGCGGTAGCGGCCGGTGCCAGGCGCGCGGCCACGGCAGCGGCCGAGCCGCCGGAGGAGCCGCCGGGGATGGCGGTTTTGTCCCAGGGGTTCTTGACCGCACCGTAGAACGAGTTCTCGTTGCTGGAGCCCATGGCGAATTCGTCACAGTTGAGCTTGCCCAAGGTGACGGTACCGGCCGCGTTGAACTGCTCCACCACGGTGGCATCGAAGGGGCTCACATAATCCTGCAACATGCGCGAACCCGCTGTGGTGCGCCAGTTGCGGGTGACGAAGATGTCCTTATGTGCAATGGGCACACCGGTCAAAGGACCGGCATCATTGCCTGCCAGGCGCACATCGGCAGCCTTGGCCTGCGCCAGGGTCAGATCGCGGTCCACATGCAGGAAGGCATTGAGGTCGCTGGCCGCAATGCGGTCCAGGAAAAGGGTCGCCAGTTCAGTGGCGGAAATCTTGCGCGCTTGCAGTTGCGCGGACAGTTCTTTGAGGGTGAGCTTGTGCATGGAGTCGGTTACGCTGCGGTCTTGCGGGCCGGCTGGGCCGGAAGCGGACGGTGGCTGGCGCGAAGCGCCGGATTCATTCAATGACCTTGGGCACCAGGTACAGGCCATCCTGGGTGGCCGGGGCCGGTTGCTGGTAGTCCTCGCGGCGATTGGATTCGGTCACGGCATCTTCGCGCAGGCGCAGTGCCAGCGCGGGTTCGATGGCGGCGATGGGGTGCGACAGCGGTTCCACGCCGGAAGTATCGATGGCCTTCATCTGCTCCACCAGGGCAAAGATGCCATTGAGCTTGTCCAGGGTGGCACCGGCCTGGGCCTCGGTGAGCTCCAGTCGGGACAGGTTGGCGATGCGTTTGACGTCGGAAAGGGCTAGAGACATGGTCGAAAGGACGCGCCGGGCGCGCCGCGTGATGTTGAAATTGGAAGACCCGTAGCCGCTGCGGCCGCAAGGCGTTTTCCGCAGCCTCGTTGCCGGGGGCAAGTTCGCTTGCGCGGCAGGTCGGCCAGGTCATGGCGTGGTGGGCGTAAAAAACGGCAAACCCGCGCCAGATGGCGGCCGGAAGGTCCCGGAATGCTGACATTTTTGGCAAACCGGCTTGCTGGTTTCTCGAGAATTATAAGGTAGAATGTCGGATTAATGCCTTGCAGGCGCCTGATTTTCGCGTCGCCGCAGCATGAACGGACACCTCCCCCTATCAAAAAGCTAGGCGCCCCCTCGCGGGCGCATCAGGACAACTCATGTTTGGATTTCTCCGCAGTTACTTCTCCAACGATCTGGCGATCGACCTCGGCACCGCGAACACGCTGATCTACGCGCGCGGCCATGGCATCGTGCTGGACGAGCCGTCGGTGGTGGCGATCCGCCAGCAAGGCGGCCCCAACGGCAAGAAGACCATCCAGGCGGTCGGCAAGGAAGCAAAGCAGATGCTGGGCAAGGTGCCCGGCAACATCGAGGCGATCCGCCCGATGAAGGACGGCGTGATCGCCGATTTCACCGTCACCGAGCAGATGTTGAAGCAATTCATCCGCATGGTGCATGACTCCAAGCTGTTCCGCCCCTCCCCGCGCATCATCATCTGCGTCCCCTGCGGTTCGACCCAGGTGGAACGCCGCGCCATCCGCGAATCCGCACTGGGCGCGGGCGCATCCCAGGTCTACCTGATCGAGGAACCGATGGCCGCCGCCATCGGCTCGGGCCTGCCGGTCTCGGACGCCACCGGCTCGATGGTGGTCGACATCGGCGGCGGCACCACCGAAGTGGGCATCATCTCGCTGGGCGGCATGGTCTACAAGGGTTCGGTGCGCGTGGGCGGCGACAAGTTCGACGAAGCCATCGTCAACTACATCCGTCGCAACTACGGCATGCTCATCGGCGAACAGACCGCCGAAGCGATCAAGAAGGAAATCGGCTCGGCCTTCCCCGGCTCGGAAGTCAAGGAAATGGAAGTCAAGGGCCGCAACCTGTCCGAAGGCATCCCGCGTTCCTTCACCATCTCCAGCAATGAAATCCTGGAAGCCCTGACCGATCCGCTGAACAACATCGTCTCGGCCGTCAAGAACGCGCTGGAACAGACCCCGCCGGAACTGGGTGCCGACATCGCCGAAAAGGGCATGATGCTGACCGGTGGCGGTGCGCTGCTGCGCGACCTGGACCGCCTGCTGATGGAAGAAACCGGCCTGCCGGTGATCGTGGCCGAAGATCCGCTGACCTGCGTGGTGCGCGGCTCGGGCATGGCGCTGGACCGCATGGACAAGCTGGGTTCGATCTTCTCGGCCGAATAAGCCGGCCGGAAGTCGCAGAACAGCCACAGCAGAAAGTACAGCAGCATCAAAGTACATGGGCCTGCCGGACAGCAGGCCCGGGCAGCAAGCATGAACCGGCAGCGATGTACTGCCGGATGAGTGGGGAACCGAACCGTTCGATATGACGCCGTTCACACCGACCAGCCACAGGATGCGCACCCCGCGTGCGCACCCGATGCAGCGTCGGCGGGTACGGGGTCGCCAGAGCGCCTCGGCTCCCCTTTTTGTTACCGTTTTCGACGCAGGAAGTGAGTTATCCGCCTGCAGCCGGTCACCTGGTGTGACCCTGCAGGCGGCCTGACGCCATGGAAATCCCACCACTCTTCAAGCAGGGCGCTTCGGCCCGGGTGCGCGTGACCGTCTTTGCATTGATCTCGGTCGTGATGCTGGTGGTCGACGCCCGCATGCACGTGCTGGGCACGCTGCGCCAGGCGCTGGGCACGGCCCTCTATCCGTTCCAGACGGTGGCCATGGTGCCGCGCGACGCCTTCACCAATTCGTCCGAATACTTCTCTTCGCTGGCCTCGCTGCAGAAGGAAAACCGCGAGCTGCGCCAGCAGCAGATCGTCAACGCCCAGCTGATGCAGCAGGAACGCCTGCTGGCGGCCGAGAACGTGCAGCTGCGCAAGCTGCTGGACATGCAGCAGAAGGTGCCGGTCAAGTCCATCGTCGGCGAGATCCTCTACGATGCGCGCGATCCCTTCACCCGCAAGATCATCCTCAATCGCGGCTCGCAACAGGGCGTCACGGCCGGCCAGCCGGTCATCGACGAGGTCGGCATCGTGGGCCAGGTGACGCGGGTGTTTCCGTTCTCCTCCGAAGTGACGCTGCTGACCGACAAGGACCAGGCCATCCCGGTGCAGGTACTGCGCAACGGCCTGCGCAGCGTGGCCTACGGCCGCGGCCAGACCGGCGCGCTGGACCTGCGCTTCATGCCGGCCAACGCCGATATCCAGAAGGGTGACGTGCTGGTGACCTCGGGCATCGACGGTGTCTATCCGCCGGGCCTGTCGGTGGCCAGCGTGGCGCTGGTGGAAACCCGTTCGGCGGACTCTTTCGCGCGCATCGTGTGCCGTCCGCTGGCCGGCATCGACCGTCATCGCCAGCTGCTGATCCTGCTGGTGCAACAGAACCTGCCGCCGCGTCCGGAGCCGGACGTGATCGATGAAAAATCGGCCAAGCTCTTCAAGCGTCGCCTGCGTGACAGCACCCGCGACAACAGCGCCGAGGATGCCAACGCCACGCCCAAGGACAAGCCCGCCGAGGACCGCAAAGGGGCCGCCAACGTGACGCCGCCGGCCAAGCCTGCGGCAGCGGCGGCTCCGGCCACCCCGGCTGCTGCTGCAGCCACCGCCAAACCGGCCGCCAAGGAATCCGCACGATGAACAACCAATACATCCTCCTGCCGGCCAGTCCGCTGTTCATCGCCTTCAGCCTGATCGTGGCGTTCGTGCTGAACCTGATGCCCTGGGGGCAGATGGTCGGCGTGCCCGACTTCGTGGCGCTGGCGCTGGTGTTCTGGAACATCCACCAGCCGCGCAAGGTCGGCATCAGCGTGGCCTTCATGATGGGCCTGCTGATGGATGTGAACGAAGCCACGCTGCTGGGCGAGAACGCGCTGGCCTACACCCTGCTGTCGTATTTCGCCATCATGATCCACCGCCGCGTGCTGTGGTTCCCGCTGCGCACCCAGGCGCTGCACGTGCTGCCGCTGATGCTGCTGGCGCAGGCGGTGCAACTGGTGATCCAGCTGCTGGTGACGGGCAAGTCGCCGGACTGGTTCTATTTCAGCGAGAGCCTGGTCTCGGCCCTGCTGTGGCCGGTGGTGAGCGTCCTGCTGCTGGCGCCGCAGCGTCGCGCGGTGGACCGCGACGAGAACCGCCCCATCTGAGGGGCCAGGTGCAAGCAGCATGACCGAATTCAAGAATACCGCGCATGAGCTGAGGCTGTTCCGGATGCGCCTGCTGGCTGCGAGCGTCCTGGTACTGGTGTGCTTCAGCCTGCTGCTGGCGCGCTTTTTGTGGCTGCAGGTGGTGCGCCACGATGCCTACGCCGCCCAGGCCGAGGAAAACCGCATCTCGGTGGTGCCCATCGTGCCCAACCGCGGCCTGATCCTGGACCGCAACGGCGTGGTGCTGGCGCGCAACTATTCGGCCTACACGCTGGAAATCACGCCCTCCAAGATCAAGACCAACATCGATGACCTCATCGATGAGCTGGGCACCATCGTGGAAATCCAGCAGCGCGACCGCCGCCGCTTCCGCCGCCTGCAGGAAGAATCCAAGAACTTCGAGAGCGTGCCCATCCGCACCCGCCTCACCGATGAGGAAGTGGCCAAGTTCACCGCCCAGCGCTATCGCTTCCCCGGCGTGGAAGTGCAGGCCCGCCTGTTCCGACAGTATCCCTACGGCAAGACCGCCGCGCACGTGATCGGCTACATCGGCCGCATCAGTCAGCGCGATGCCGAACGCATTGCCGACTCCGACGACGAAGCCAACTACAACGGCACCGACTACATCGGCAAGGAAGGCCTGGAAAAGAGCTACGAAAGCCAGCTGCACGGCACCACCGGCTACGAGGAAGTGGAAATCTCGGCCAGCGGACGCGCCGTGCGCTCGCTCTCGCGCACCCCGGCCACGCCCGGCAAGAACCTGATCCTGTCCATCGACATCGAGCTGCAGAAGGTGGTCGAAGAAGCCTTCGGCGACCAGAAGGGCGCGCTGGTGGCGATCAACCCGGCCACCGGCGACATCCTGGCCTATGTCTCCCAGCCCTCTTACGACCCCAACCTGTTCGTCGAAGGCATCGACCAGCAGAGCTGGGATGAGTTGAACAAGTCGCCCGACCGTCCGCTGCTGAACCGCCCGCTGTCGGGCCTCTATTCGCCTGGTTCGACCTACAAGCCCTTCATGGCGCTGGCCGCGCTGGAACTGGGCAAGCGCCGCCCGCAGGATGCCATCCGCGATCCGGGCTTCTTCGTGCTGGGCAATCACCGCTTCCGCGACGACAAGGAAGGTGGCCACGGCGTGGTGGACATGTACCGCTCCATCGCCATCTCCTGCGACACCTATTACTACATGCTGGCCAATGACATGGGGGTCAATGCCATCCATGACTTCATGAAGCCCTTCGGTTTCGGCCAGATCACCGGTATCGACCTGGAGCACGAGAAGCGCGGCATCCTGCCCTCCACCGAGTGGAAGCGCACCGCCTTCCGCAAACCCGAGCAGAAACGCTGGATCGCTGGTGATACCGTCTCGCTGGGCATCGGCCAGGGCTACAACAGCTTCACCCCGCTGCAACTGGCGCAGGCGACCTCCATCCTGGCCAACAATGGCGTGGTGATGAAGCCGCACCTGGTCAAGATCATCGAGGACGGGGTGTCCCACGAGCGCACAGAGACCGTGCCCAAGGAAAGCTATCGCATCCCGCTGAAGCAGGAAAACATCGACTTCATCAAGCGCGCCATGGTGGGCGTGGTCAAGGAAGGCACGGGCGCAGCCGCCTTCCGGGGCGCGCCCTACGAGTCAGGTGGCAAGACCGGTACGGCGCAGGTGGTCAACATCGCCAAGAACCAGAAGTATGATTCCAAAAAGCTTTCGCGCATCTACCACGACAACGGCCTCTACATCGGCTTTGCGCCGGCCGACGCGCCGCGCATCGCCATTGCGGCCGTCGTCGAGAACGGTGGCTGGGGCGCCGGCGTGGCCGCCCCGCTGGTACGCAAGGCCATGGATTACTTCATGCTGGGCAAGCGCCCCAATGAGCCGATCAAGTCGGTCGCGCCCGAGGCGGTGAGCCCGGATACCCCGGTCGAAGGTCCCACCTCCGAAGACGCCGGCAGCAGCAACACGCCGACGGTCCAGCCGGATGTGCAGGAATGAGGTCTGACATCGCAACAAGCAGTACGCACGAGGAGCCGGCATGAGCCTGCAACGTCCGCCCCTGTGGCAAATCATCAAGCCGCACCTGACGGTGTTCGACGGCGCGCTGTCGCTGATCGTGTTCCTGATCCTGTCGGTGGGCATCGTCACCCTCTATTCGGCTGGCATGAACTTCCCCGGCCGGGTGGAAGACCAGCTGCGCAACATCCTGGTGGCCTTCATCGTCATGTGGGTAGCCGCCAACGTCTCGCCCCAGCTGCTGCTGCGGCTGGCCGTGCCGGTCTATACGGTGGGGGTGACGCTGCTCATCGCGGTGGCGCTGTTCGGCATCATCAAGAAGGGCTCGCGCCGCTGGCTCAACATCGGCATGGTGGTGCAGCCTTCCGAGATCATGAAGATCGCCATGCCGCTGATGCTGGCCTGGTACTTCCAGAAGCGCGAAGGCATGCTGCGCTGGGATGCCTTCCTGGTGGCGGCGATCCTGCTGCTGATCCCGGGCTTTCTGATCATCCGCCAGCCTGACCTGGGCACCGGTCTGCTGGTGCTGGCGGCCGGCTTCTACGTCATCTTCTTTGCCGGCCTGCCCTGGAAGATCCTGCTGGGACTCTTCGTGGCAGGCGCAGCCAGCCTGCCGGTGGTGTGGTCCTTCATGCACGATTACCAGCGCCAGCGCGTCATGATGCTCATCGACCCGACCTCCGATCCGCTGGGCAAGGGCTTCCACATCATCCAGTCCACCATTGCCATCGGCTCCGGGGGCGTCACGGGCAAAGGCTGGCTCATGGGCACCCAGACGCACCTGGAATTCATCCCCGAACGCACCACCGACTTCATCTTCTCGGTCTATTCGGAGGAGTTCGGACTGATCGGCAACTGCGTGCTGCTGGTGCTGTACCTGCTCCTGATCGGGCGCGGCCTGATGATCACGGCCAATGCGCCCACGCTGTTCACGCGCCTGTTGGGCGGGGCGATCACGATGATTTTCTTCACCTATGCCTTCGTGAACATGGGCATGGTCAGCGGCATCCTGCCGGTGGTGGGCGTTCCTCTTCCCTTCATGAGCTATGGCGGCACCGCCCTGGTCACGCTGGGCTTGGGCGCAGGCATCCTGATGAGCATCCAGCGCCATCGCAAACTGGTTCAAAGCTGATCCAAACGCGTACTTTTCTTGTTGCATTAATGACAAGTTTGCGAGGATTCGTGAACTTGCTGTACTGACGAGTTGTCAGCCTCGGTGCATTGCAGTCTGGTATCGTTGCGAACATTCCGGCCGGGACCCGCAAGCACCAGGCCCCGCGCATCGACTGTTGACCAAGGACAGCCCATGGAAACACCCACTCTAGACCATCACCACCCGCGCGCCTCACTGGGCCGCGCCCTGCGCTGGGGCACGCTGCTGCTGCCCTTGCTGCTGGCCGCTTGCGGCACCAGCCAGCAGGCCCCGCGCCAGACCGCCCAGGCACCGGCCACCCCCACCAAGTCCGCCAGTACCCGGCCCTCCAACGTCCCGGCGCTGCCGGCGGCGGGTTCGGGGCGCGGCGGCTACTACAAGGATGACGGCCCGGGCGATCACATCCCCGATGGCCTCCTGGACGTGGCCGATGCCGAACCCCAGGTGGAACCAGTCTCCAAGGCCGCCAGCCGGCCTTATGCGGTGTTCGGCAAGACCTACGTGCCGATCACGGACAACAACCAGCCCTTCATCCAGCGCGGCGTGGGCAGCTGGTATGGCAAGAAATTCCATGGCCAGAAGACCTCTTCGGGCGAACTCTACGACATGTACAAAATGACGGCCGCGCATCCCACGCTGCCCATCCCGTCCTACGCCCGGGTGACCAACCTGAAGACCGGCAAGCAGGTCATCGTGCGCATCAATGACCGCGGGCCCTTCCACTCGAGCCGCATCATCGACCTTTCCTACACGGCTGCGCTCAAGCTCGGCTACCTCGGTACGGGTAGCAGCGAACTGGAAGTCGAGCGCATCCTGCCGGAAGAAGCCCAGCGCATGGCCGATGCACGCCGCAATGGCGGCGGCACCACGCTGGCGGCGGCCGATCCGATCAACCGGGCGGCCGATACCGGGGCCGGTGGGCAGGGTGTGTCCACCGGACCGGTGGAAATCAATACGGTCAGCGCGCAGAGCCTGCCACCGCAGCCGACCGTGGCGGCGGTACAGCCCATCAATGCCAGCACCAGCAGCGCCGCCGGTGGCGCGGGCATGGCCGGGGGCGGTGGCATCATCAATGCCGTGGCCAGCGGCTCGGCCCCTTCGCCGGCCATGCCGCAAGCGGTGCCGCTGACGGCCGGCTATTACCTGCAGTTCGGTGCCTACTCGCAGGAAGCCAATGCCCTGGTGGCGCGCGACAAGCTGCTGCCCAGCCTCTCCGGCATCGTCGACAGCATGCAGGCGGTGCAGGTCAACGGACTCTATCGCCTCTATGCCGGCCCCTACCCGACCCGTCCGGCAGCGCAGAACGCGGCCATGCTGGTGCGCCAGCGCAGTGCCGGCACGCCGTTCATCGTGGAGCGTTGAGCCGACTTCGGTTTTTGGGAATTTTCTTCACCCGCCCTGCAGAGGCATTTCAACGCAGGGCGGCGTGGCGGGCGATGCAGGGGCGGCCCCGCAAAAAACTTCATTTGATCGCCCGAACGGGCTGAACCGGGCGCCTGTGCGGCTTCAGGCGTCCTCGTCCTCTTGCGCGCCTTGGCGGATCTGCAGGGCGCGTTCATACAAGGCATTCTTTTTCTGGCCGGTGATCTGCGCGGCCAATGCCGCCGCCTGCTTGACCGGCAACTCTTCCAGCAGGATGCGCAAGACGCGCTCGCCCTCGGCATCTTCCCCCTCGACCGGCTGCGCCCCTTCCAGCAAGACCACGAATTCACCGCGCTGGCGGTTGGCATCCTGCTCCAGCCAGGCCACGGCCTCGCCCAGCGGGCAGCGGTGGATGTGCTCGAAGAGTTTGGTCAGCTCGCGCGCCAGCACCACCTGGCGGGTGGGGCCGAAGACCTGCAGCATGGACTGCACGGTCTCGACGATGCGGTGCGGGGCTTCATAGAACACCAGCGCGGCCTGCAGCGCGGCCAGTTCCTGCAAGGCGGTCTCACGCTGGCGGGTCTTGGCTGGCAGGAAGCCGACGAAGTGGAAACGGGCATCGGTCAGGCCCGAAGCCGACAAGGCCGTCACCGCCGCCGAGGCACCGGGCAAGGCGATGACCTGGAACCCTGCGGCGCGCACGGCGTCCACTACACGGGCGCCGGGGTCGGAGATGGCCGGGGTACCGGCGTCCGAGACCAGGGCCACGCGCTGGCCGGCCTGCAGGCGTTCAATGATCTTGGCGGCGGCTTCGCGCTCATTGTGTTCGTGGGTTGCCAGCAACTGCTTGGAAAGGCCATAACGCTGCAGCAACTGGCTGGTATTGCGGGTATCCTCGCAGGCCACCGCGTCAGCAATGGCCAGCACATGCAGGCCGCGCAGGGTGATGTCGCAGACGTTTCCGATGGGCGTGGCCAGCACATATAATGCCGACACCGGATAGCTTTGCTGGGCGGCATCCTGCAGGATGGAGGCGGCGACGCTGGAATTCTGATTCATTGGAGGGGGCGGGATGTTCACAAGTTGGAAGAAAATGACCGCGCAAGCGGCCCTGCTGGCAGGCATGCTGGCACCATGGATGATCACGGCCAGCGCCGCAGCAGCCGACAGTGTACCTCTGCTGGCCCAGGCTGCCACGCCTGGTGCTGCCGACCCCGCCCCGCTGGCCCTGCCGCCGGGCACCTCCCCGGAGATGGAATCAGCCGCCATCGGCGCACCCGCTGTGCCGCCACCCCCAGCTACCCCGACACCCGTGCGCGTGGCCCTGCTGCTGCCCTCGCGCAGCGGTGCCTTCGGCGCGGCTTCCGATGCCGTGCGCACGGGCTTCCTGACGGCCTATTCGCGCCAGAAGGAAAACATCCAGCTGGCCATCGTCGAAACCGGCGACTCGGCCCCCGACATGCAGCGTGCCTATGACGACGCATCCGCCAAGTTCGACATCGTGGTCGGCCCGCTCTCGCGCAGCGCCGTCACCGCCGTGGCGCAGAGCGGGCGCGTGAGCAAACCCACGGTGGCGCTGGCGCAGCCCGACATGAATGGCGAAACCGAATTGCAGTTGCCACCGCAGATGCTGGCCGTGGGCCTGTCCATCGACGAGGAAGCGCGCCAGGTCGCCAACTGGGTCGAGAAGGAAAAGGCCCCCGGCAAGATTTTCGCCATCTCCACCGGCACCGCCTGGCAGAAGCGCGCCGCCCGCTCCTTCCAGCTGCGCGCGCGCCAGCTCGGACTGCAGGTGGAAACACTGGAACTGAGCACGCCCTCCAACGCCCTCTCCGCGCCCGGCCTGGCGCAACTGGCCAAGCGCGTGGAGCAGGAAAAGCCGGCCCTGATCTTCGTCGCCCTGGATGCGGCGCAGACCGTGCAACTGCGCAGCGCCGTCGGCAACGAGCTGCCGCTGTACGGCACTTCGCAGATCAATCCCTTCACCCTCAAGCGTGACAACCCGAATGACAAGCTGCCCGAACTCGATGGCGTGCGCCTGATCGACATCCCCTGGCAGCTGCAGCCGGACAACGTGGCCGTGGCCCGCTACCCGCGCCCGGCCGTCAATGACAACGAGCGTCCCAATCCCGACCTGGCGCGCCTGTACGCGCTGGGCATCGATGCCTACCGGGTGGCCTATGGCATCGCCCAGAAGCAATCCGGCTTCGACATCGACGGCGTCACCGGCCGGCTGAACGTGAACATGGTCAGCGGCGGCACCACCTTCTTCCAACGCCAGGAAACCCAGGCCGTCTACCAGGATGGCTGGCCGGTGCCGATGGCCGACCAGTACTGAGGCCATCATGGCGCCAGGCAGCCCGCTGCGGCGCACGGCGCGCCAGCGCACCGGGGACGACGGCGAAGACCGGGCGCTGGCCTACCTGCAGGCGCAGGGCCTGCAGCTGGTGCAGCGCAATTTCCGCTGCAAGGGCGGCGAGATCGACCTGATCCTGCGTGAGGGCAGCACCATCGTCTTCGTGGAAGTGCGCGCCCGCGCCAGCAGCGCCTATGGCGGTGCGGCCGCCAGCGTCACGCCGGCCAAGCAGCGGCGCCTGCTGGTGGCCGCCCAGGTCTGGCTGCAAGGACAAGCGCGCCTGCCGGCCTGCCGCTTCGACGTGGTGACGGTGGAAGGCGGCCGGTTGCAGTGGCTGCGCAACGCCATCGAGGCTTGAACAGCGGCCGTTTTGGCGCGACAACGGGCGGCTGGCGTATCATGTGCGACCGGATTCCGGAAACTTCTCTTTACGAATTGCCCGGACTTGGCCGCGTTCAAGTCCTCTATAATCGCAGGCACTATGACAAATCCCCGCATCCTCGCCCATTTCCAGGAAAGCGCCGACCTGAAGATGAAGGCCGCCAGTGTTCTGGCCCAACCGATCGAACAGGCGATTGAACTAATGTTCACTGCACTGTCGAATGGCAACAAGATTCTTGCCTGTGGCAATGGCGGATCGGCCGCCGACAGCCAGCACTTCGCCGCCGAACTGGTCGGCCGCTTCGAACGTGAGCGCCTGCCGCTGCCGGCCCTGGCGCTGACCACCGATACGTCCATCCTCACCGCCGTCGGCAACGACTACAGCTACCAGGAAATCTTCTCGAAGCAAGTCCAGGCCTTCGGCCAGGCCGGCGACATCCTGCTGGCCTTCTCGACCTCGGGCAATTCGGGCAACATCCTGGCCGCCATCGAAGTGGCGCACGAACGCGACATGCGCGTGGTGGCCCTGACCGGCAAGGGTGGCGGCAAGATCGGCAAGATCCTGACCGACGCCGATGTGCATATCTGTGTGCCGCATGAACGCACCGCGCGCATCCAGGAAGTGCATCTGGTGTCGCTGCACTGCATTTGCGACGGTATCGACGTCGCGCTTTTTGGAGATGATGCGAATGAATGATGCACGATCCTTGTTGACCCGCCTGCGTCGCCCGCTGGCGGCCGTGGCCCTCGGCGGCATGGTGGCCCTGAGCCTGCAGGGCTGTTTTGCGGTGTTTGCCGGCGGAGCGCTGGCCACCACCTTCGCCGCCACCGACCGCCGCACCCTGGGCGCGCAGACGGAAGACAAGTCCATCGTGGTCAAGGGCGAAGCCCGCATTCCCGAAGTGGTGGCCTCCGGCTCCCACGTCAACGTGACGGCCTTCAACCGCAAGGTGCTGCTCTCGGGCGAAGTGCCGGACGAAGCCTCCAAGGCTGCCGCCGAGCGTGAAACCAAGGCCATCCAGAACGTCGATACGGTGTACAACGAACTGGAAGTGGGCCCGTCGTCCAGCTTCGGTTCGCGCTCCAGCGATGCGCTCATCACCAGCAAGGTCCTGGCCAGCCTGGTGGACGACAAGACGCTGTACTCCAGCGCCTTCAAGATCACCACCGAGCGCGGCATCGTCTACATGCTGGGCCGCGTGACCCAGCGTGAAGGCCAGCGTGCGGCGCAGATCGCCAGCGGCGTCTCCGGTGTGAACAAGGTCGTGACCCTGTTCGAATACATCACCGAGGACGAACTGAAGGACTACCAGCGCAAGCCGGCCAGCGAGAACAAGGCCACCAGCTGATGGCAGCTGCGTAGCTGATGCAGGTCAAACCGCCGGCGAGTCCGGCGGTTTTCACGTGCAGGGGCCGCCCGCAGGATTCTGCGGCGAGGTCTATAATGCTTCAGTTCAACGAGGCTGCCGTATGCAGTGGCAGACCTCTTCCCGCAGTCCGGATCCGGAGTTTCCCATGCAAGCACAGGCCAACGCGCCCAAGAGCGGTCTCATGATCAAGCTGGCAGCCGTCCTGGTGGTGGCCGCTGTCGCCGCCTTCGCCTATTTCAAGGTCAATGCCGGCAATGCCGCGCCCGACGTCACCTTCACCAAGCTCGATGGCCAGCAGGTGGCACTGAAGGATTTGCGCGGCAAGGTGGTCATGGTCAATTTCTGGGCCACCAGCTGCACCACCTGCGTGGGCGAAATGCCGCAAATGATCGACACCTACAACAAGTTCAAGGACCGTGGCCTGGACTTCGTGGCCGTCGCCATGAGCTATGACCCGCCCAACTACGTGCTGAACTACACCGAAACCCGCAAGCTGCCCTTCAAGGTCGCGCTGGACCCGCAGGACACGCTGGCCAAGGCCTTCGGCGACGTCAAGCTGACCCCGACCACCTTTGTCATCGGCAAGGATGGCAACATCATCAAGCGCTATGTCGGCGAGCCGCAATTCGCCGAATTGCACCAGTTGCTGGAAAAGGCGCTGGCGGCCTGAGCCCGCAGCGCTCGCTCTTCCCCGCTTGCAAGCCGGCTCCGTGCCGGCTTTTTCATTTCTGATTGCAGGATGACAACTGCACGGAACATCCCCGTGCTTGCCGTAGTCCAAGATATTCATATTGTCGTCATGACAAGCGCTCGCGTGCCTCTGCCGACACCTTCACAACAAAGGAGGCTGACATGAAATTCCGGACCATTTTCCTCATCGTGCTGCTGGCGCTGGTCGCCATCTTCGCCGCCGTCAACTGGACGGCCTTTACGGCCACGACCACGCTCTCGCTGATCTACACCGAATTCCAGGCACCGCTGGGCGCGGTAATGCTGGGCGTGGTGGTGGTGCTGACGGCCTTCTTCCTGCTCTACATCCTGGCCCTGCAGACCAGCGTGATGCTGGAAAGCCGCCGCCTGACCAAGCAGCTGGAAGCCCAGCGCGCCCTGGCCGACCAGGCCGAGCATTCGCGCTTCAATGACCTGCGCGGCTACCTGAAGACCGAGCTGGAACAGCTTCAACGCCGCCAGACCGAACAGCAAACCCTGCTGGCGCAGCGCCTGGATGCATTGCAGCGTGACATCCACCAGCGCGTGGAACAGACCGAGAACGCCGTCGCGGCCCAGGTCGGGGAGCTCGATGACCGCCTGCAGCGCCAGCGCGTGACCACCGTACCTCAGAATTTGGCATAAACCTTCCAACGCCCACGCAAAAAAGGCTGGAACCTCGCGGATCCAGCCTTTTTCTTCATTTAATGCCTTTTAGCGGCAGTTCCAGGGCACTTAGACGCCGTAACGGGTCCGATACGCTGCTACCGCATCCTTGTACTGGCTCAGGCGGGCATCGCCGCCGTTGGAGATGTACTCGAAGAGGTCATTGAGGTTGCCGATGGAAATGACCGGCATGTCGTACTCGCGCGCCACTTCCTGCACCGCCGACAGTTCGGAGAGGGCGCCATCCTTGCCCGAGCGCTCCATGCGGTCCAGTGCGATCAGCACGGCGCAGGGGGTGGCACCGGCGGCGCGGATCATGTCCACCGACTCGCGCACCGAGGTGCCGGCCGAGATGACGTCATCAATGATGACGACCTTGCCCTGCAGCTTGGCACCGACAATGGTGCCGCCTTCGCCGTGGTCCTTGGCTTCCTTGCGGTTGAAGGCGAAGGGGACATTGCGGCCCATGCCGGCCAGCGCCACCGCGGTGGCCGAGGCCAGGGTGATGCCCTTGTAGGCGGGGCCGAACAGCATGTCATATTCCACGCCCGAATCCTGCAGGGTCTGGGCGTAGAAGCGGGCCACCTGGGCCAGAGTGGCGCCCTCGCTGAAGAGGCCGGCGTTGAAGAAGTAAGGCGAGGTACGGCCCGCCTTGGTGACGAATTCGCCAAAGCGCAGCACGCCGGCCGATACCGCGAATTCGATGAATTCCTGTCTCAAGTTGCTCACAATGCATTTCCCGGGAAGAGTCAAAACGGAAGGTGCGGACCGCGCCCGCTTGCCGCCAGGCAAGGCGGCGCGGTGGCAAAGCCTTCATCAGGCCGACATTTTAAATGATTCATCCTATCGGTTATGCTACCGGCCTGATTGAACACACTTCTGCAGCAAGCAAACAGGACATCCATGCCAAAAATCGTCTCCGCCAACCTCAACGGAATCCGTTCGGCCGCCAAGAAGGGCTTCTTCGAGTGGCTGCAAAAGGAAGCGCCGGACTTCGTCTGCGTGCAGGAACTGAAGGCCCAGGCGGCCGACATGACCGAAGACTTCCTGGCCCCGGCCGGCTATGTCGGCCATTTCCACTATGCCCAGAAGAAGGGCTACTCGGGCGTGGGCGTCTACAGCCGCCGCCAGCCGGATTCGGTGCGCATCGGCTTCGGCAATACCGAATTCGATGACGAAGGCCGCTATGTCGAATGCGACTACGGCGACCTGACCGTGATCTCGCTCTATGCGCCCTCGGGTTCCTCCAGCGAGGAACGCCAGGAAGCCAAGTTCCGCTTCATGGAAGCCTTCCTGCCGCACCTGATGGAACTGGAAAAGAGTGGCCGCGAAGTGGTCATCTGCGGCGACTGGAACATCGCCCACAAGGAAATCGACCTGAAGAACTGGAAGAGCAACCAGAAGAATTCAGGTTTCTTGCCGGAAGAACGCGCCTGGATGACGCGCATCTTTGACCAGCTGGGGCTGGTGGACGTGTATCGCCGCCTGCATCCGGAAACCACTGGCGAAGCCTACACCTGGTGGAGCAACCGCGGCCAGGCCTGGGCCAACAACGTGGGATGGCGTATCGACTACCACGTCTCCACGCCGGGCATTGCGGCCAAGGCGGTCAGTGCGGCGATCTACAAGGAACAGCGCTTTTCAGATCATGCGCCGTTGACGGTGGTGTACAGCGACTAAGCAGCCGCCGAACCAGATCGGCCTCGCCAACAAAAAGCCCTCGCACCGTGAAGTGCGAGGGCTTTGTCGTTTCTGGCCGCCCGAGAATCAGGCGTCCGGAGCCGCAGCCTTCTTCGGCGTCGCCTTGCGTAGGGCCGGCTTCTTGGCCGCTGCCGCCTTGGTCTTGGTGGCCGTGGTCTTGGCGGCCGTCTTGGTCGCCGTCTTCTTGGCGGCCGGCTTGGCTACGGCCTCGTCGGCACCGTCATCGGCGTCCGCTGCTGCAGCCTTGCCCTTGGCGGGAGCTTTGGCCTTGCGTTCCTCGAACTCGAAGCTGATCTTGCCATCCTTGCCCCGCACCAGGAAGGCCTTGAAGGGCCGGCGCGTGCGCTGCGAGATGAAGCCCGGCAGCAGGTCGGTCTTGCCGTCGTTGAGGAGCTTGGCCATCTGCTCCGGCAGGATCTCCTGCTGCAGGATGATGCGGCTGCTGCGGAAGTCGCAAGCCTTGGGCTTGGCCACGGTCTTCTCGCAGACATAGGCCAGGCCCATTTCGTAGACGCCGCTGCCGCACTTGGGGCAGGCGCCCAGCGGGGTCTGCTCGCTGAAGTCCACCGGCTCGCCGCCTTCGCCATCGGCCTGGTCCTGGCCGAAGTCGAATTCCAGCTTGAAGTTCTTGATCTCTTCGTCGCGCGAAATCTTCAGGATGGCCGCAAACGGACGGCCCATCTTGGAGCGGAAGCCCTGCAGCGGACCAATGGTGCGGTTCTGCAGCAGCTCTTCCACTTCGGCGATTTCGAACTGGCGGCCACCGGGCACCTTGCTCATCGAGAATTCGCACTTGGTGCAGGCGAAGCGACGGTAATTTTCCTTCACCACGCCACCGCAGTTGGGGCAAGGCGTCTGCAGCGTCGCGTAGTCGCCGGGGATGGTGTCGTTGTCGTATTCCTTGGCGCGCTTGACGATGATCTGGGTCATCTGCGCGATCTCGCGCATGAACTCGTCACGGCTGATCTTGCCGCGCTCCATCTGGGCCAGCTTGTGTTCCCACTCGCCGGTCAGTTCGGGTTCGGTCAGTTCATCCACACCCAGGCCATGCAGCAGCGTCATCAGCTGGAAGGCCTTGGCGGTGGGCATCATTTCGCGGCCTTCGCGCAGCAGGTACTTTTCGTTCAGCAGGCCTTCGATGATGGCCGCGCGCGTGGCCGGCGTGCCCAAGCCCTTGCCGGCCATGGCTTCGCGCAGTTCATCCGAATCCACCAGCTTGCCCGCGCCTTCCATGGCCGACAGCAGCGTGGCTTCGGTGTAACGGGCAGGCGGCTTGGTGACCAGGCCGTTGGCGGTGACCTTGTCGGTCTTGACCTTCTCGCCCGGGGCCACGGCCACCAGGTTGCCGCCGCCTTCCTTGTCCTTGTCGTCTTCCTCGACCTGCTTGCCGTAGATGGCCAGCCAGCCGGGGTTGATCATCACTTTGCCTTCGCTCTTGAACTGGTGGCCCGACACTTCCGTGAAGCGGGTGGTCACCTGGAACTCGGCCGGCGGGAAGAACACCGCCATGAAGCGGCGCGTCACCAGGTCGTAGAGCTTCTGTTCCGGCTCCGACAGGTTCTTGGGCACCTGGGTGGTCGGGATGATGGCGAAGTGGTCGCTGATCTTGGTGTTGTCGAAGATGCGCTTGTTGGGCTTGACCCAGCCTTGCTTCAAGATCTGCTTGGAGAACTGGTGGTAGTTGTTGTTCTCCGCCAGCGCCTCCATGGTGTCCTTGACCGTGTTGATGTAGTCCTCGGGCAGGTGGCGCGAGTCGGTACGCGGATAGGTCAGCACCTTGTGCTTTTCATACAGCGCCTGGGCCAGGCCCAGGGTGTTCTTGGCCGAGAAGCCGAAGCGCGAGTTGGCCTCGCGCTGCAGGCTGGTCAGGTCGAACAGGCCCGGCGACATCTGCGTGGTCGGCTTGGATTCCTCGGTGACATTGCCCGGCTTGTCGCGGCAGGCGGCCACGATGGAATCCGCTGCGGCTTTGCTCCACAGGCGCTCGGGACGCTTCTCGGGATCGGCTTCATCCTTCTTGTGGCCCTTGTCCAGCCAGCGGCCCTTGTAGATGCCGGCAGCGCAGACGAATTCGGCGTGCACTTCCCAGTAGTCACGCGGGATGAACTTCTTGATCTTCTCTTCACGCTCGACCACGATGGACAGGGTCGGCGTCTGCACGCGGCCCACGGTGGTCAGATAGAAGCCGCCCTCCTTGGAATTGAAGGCGGTCATGGCGCGGGTGCCGTTGATGCCGATCAGCCAGTCGGCTTCGCTGCGGCAGCGCGCGGCATTGGCCAGCGGGAGCATTTCTTCATCATCGCGCAGATGGGCGAAGCCCTCGCGGATGGCGCCGGGCGTCATCGATTGCAGCCACAGGCGCTTCACCGGCTGCTTGGCCTTGGTGTATTGCGCGATCAGGCGGAAGATCAGTTCACCTTCGCGGCCCGCGTCACATGCGTTGATGAGGGTGGTCACATCCTTGCGCTTGATGAGCTTGGAGAGCACCTTCAGGCGCGACTCGGTCTTGGCAATCGGATTGAGCGCAAAGTGCGGCGGAATCATCGGCAGGTGGGTAAAACTCCACTTGCCGCGCTTGACGTCGTATTCCTCGGGAACTGCGATTTCCAGCAGGTGACCGACGGCCGAGGACAGGATGTACTCGTCGGATTCGAAATACTCATCGTGCTTGGTGAAGCCGCCGAGCGTCTTCGCGATGTCGTTCGCGACAGAGGGCTTCTCGGCAATGATGAGGGTCTTGCTCATAGGTATGGGTCTCGGTGGTGAGAGGTCAGTTGCTGGTGTGCTGCGGGAGTTTCATCAGCCTCACGTGGGGCCGGACTGCTCCGAAACAACACCATGCCATCCCAGGCGGTCAACGATAGGCGGCGGCAAGCTACGCAAGTGGCCGGCGTTTCATTGCCTGTGGACAACGGAATTTTTATATAGTAGCCAATATCGGGCCAATGCGGGGGAATGATAAGCGTGATGCAAATGAAACGGCAAGCACAAGGGCTTGCCGTTTCATTGATTCATGCGCTTTCGCCGGCTTTTATGTTCATTCATGCCGAAATGGCTTGAAATGAAGCAACAGCACGGGGATGCGGCGTCAGCACGTTGTCAGCAAGGCTCCCTCCCAGCCCTGTCGCTCGTGCCAGGCCGGTGCGTTCAGTGCAGCAGGCGCGGTTCGGTATCGTCTTCGTCGAGGAACAGCTCCTCGAACATCAGGCCGTCCGGTTCCTTGCCCTGGCTCCACAGCACCATCAATACGATGACCTTGAGTTTTTCCAAGGTGATCGGCGCTTCACCGGCGGCCAGGGCGCGCTCGATGACGATCTCGCGCTGGATCGGGTCCAGCATCTTGGCCGATTCGAGGAACTGGATGAAACCGATGGCTTCCACGCCCAGAATGTCACTTTCCTGGGTCGCATAGATGCGCGTGCCGAAGGAAAAGGCGGTCTGTCGGGGATAGTTGTCGGCGAATTCGTGATTGGCGACTTCAAGATCAGTCAGCCATCCGAGTGCCTGGGAGATTTCATCTTCTTCGAAACCGATCGCGGACAACTTTTTGACGAGCGCCTCGGGTTCGGGGCAGGCATCAGGGCGATAGTAGGTTTCGTACAGGTAAACGAGGACATCAAACATGTTCGTACTCTATCGCGAAGGTTATGAATGTACAAGTCAGCCAAGTCCAGTATGGCAGGATTTGCGGCGCTGCGGGGATAATTTCTTCACACGATGCGGCGATAACGTGCACCCGGCAGCAGCTCCACCCAACCCTGCAGTTCCAAGGTTAGCAAACTCCCTGCCAGGCCCGCTGCATCAAGGCCGCAGCGCAACGCGAGGGTATCGGCATCGACCGGGTCATGGCCCAGGCTCTGCAATAACTGTTGGCTTGCCGCATCGAGCTCATCCATGGCGCGCGATGAAGTTGCCTGCACGACAGCTTGCTGCTTCGGCAACGTCGACCAGCCAGGCAGCTCATCGAGAATATCCTGCGTGGTCTCGACCAGCTTGGCCCCTTGCCGGATCAGTTGATGGCAACCCTTGGACAGCGGCGCGTGGATCGACCCCGGAATGGCAAACACATCCCGCCCCTGCTCGGCCGCCATGCGCGCGGTGATGAGCGAGCCCGACCGGGCCGCCGCCTCCACCACCAGCACGGCGCGCGACAAGCCCGAGATCAGGCGGTTGCGGCGCGGAAAGTTGGCTGAAAGCGGCGGCGTGCCCAGTGCATATTCGCTGACGATGCAGCCGCCCTCGGCGATGCGTTGTGCCAGCGCGCGATTGCGCTGGGGATAATCCAGATCGATGCCGGTACCGATGACGGCCACCGTCGAGCCCGGCCCGGCCAATCCCCCCGCATGCGCGGCCGCATCGATACCCAGCGCCAACCCGGAGACGATGGTGATGCCCGCACGGCTGAGCTCCTCCGAAAACCGGCCCGCATGCTGCACGCCCTGGGCCGTGGCATTGCGGCTGCCGACCACCGCCAGCGCATTGCCCGCCAGCAGCGCCGGATTGCCGCGCACGTACAGCAGCAAGGGCGGATCGGCAATCTGCAGCAAGCCCGGCGGATAGCTTGCATCGGCCAGCGTGATGACGGATTGCCCCGGCACCTGCGCCCAGGCCAGCGTGGTGGCGATGCGCTCGCGCTGCTGTGCAGTCGGTGCGCACGCCAGGCGAGCCGCCACCGGGGCCGGTACCACCGCCCGCAAGGCCTCCTGATCGGCCTGCCAGATACCCTGCGGCAAACCGAACACCGCCAGCAGCCGGCGCGCCAGCACCGGCCCGATGCCCTCGGTCATGGCCAAGCGCAGCCAGGCAGTCAGTTCTGTGGCCGGATCGGCAATAGTGTCGTGGAAAGGCTCTTGCATGAAGATATATGAAGTGTTGTACATCGGCTGCCCGCTCAAGGCCGTGCGGCGCGGCTCTCCGGGCGGGCCTGTGGCGGGCTGTGATACACTTTTCCGAAAAACGGGAATCTCCTGGCCGCCGCGCCACGCCGCACAGGCCTGCCAGGACCGGCATTGTGCGGTGGCCGTGCTTGAAGCGTCGCGCTTCGGCCGCATTTACATGACAAATCCCGAAATGAATTTCCCGCACGCTCGCAAAATGACGAGATCCGGCCCGAACCAAGTCCCCCGAGACCGAACCCCAAGCTTACCGAGAACACACGTATGGCCCTGCTGAACATCCTCCGTTATCCCGATCCGCGCCTGCACAAGGTTGCCGTCCCCGTGACCGTCTTCGACGAGCGCATCAAGAAGCTGGTGGCCGACATGGCCGAGACCATGTATGCCGCCCCCGGCGTAGGCCTGGCCGCCAGCCAGGTGGATGTGCATGAACAGGTGGTGGTCATTGACGTCTCCGATGAAGGCAAGAACCTGCAGGTCTTCATCAACCCCGAGATCCTCTGGGCCAGCGAAGAGAAGCGCGTCTATGACGAAGGCTGCCTGTCGGTGCCCGGCATCTACGACGGTGTGGAACGTCCGGCCCGCGTGAAGGTGCGCGCTTTTGATGCCGACGGCAAGGCCTTCGAAGTTGATGCCGATGAGCTCTTGGCCGTGTGCATCCAGCATGAGATGGATCACCTGAAGGGCAAGGTCTTCGTCGAATATCTGTCGCCGTTGAAGCGCAACCGCATCAAGACCAAGCTGCAGAAGGAAGAGCGCGAGATGAAGAAGAAGGCGGGCTGACGCACTGCCCACATCCGCGATAAAAAATAACGCCGGCCGGGTCATCCCCGCCGGCGTTTTTCATTGATGCGTCACTTGCATCAATACCATCGATTGATGCAAGAAGGCTTACACCGCCACAAACCGATACACCCCATCCTCCCCCAGCAAGCGTTTCACCGCGCCGTCATACCAGAGCTTGTGCAAGTGCGCGACCGCCTCCCCCAGCGCAAAGGACAGCTGATGCGTATCCAGCGGCCGCTTGAACATCACCGGCAGGATATCCACCCCCGTCTGCGGTGTGGCACAGGCCGCCAGCACTTCGGCCAGACGCTCGCGGTGATGGTCGTTCAACTGCTGGATACGGGTATGCAAGCCACGGAAGGGCTTGCCATGCGAAGGCAGCACCAGCACATCGCCCGGCAGGTGCGCGTATTTCGCCAGCGAATCCAGATACTGCTGCACCGGATTGCTCTCCGGCTCGATCGCAAACACCGACACATTGGTGGAGATGCGCGGCAAGACCATGTCCCCCGAAATGAGCACATTCAGCGCCGCGCAATACAGGGAAACGTGCTCCGGCGAATGACCGAATCCGGTAATGATTTCCCAATCGCGTCCGCCGATGCGCACCGCGTGGCCATCCTGCATGCGGTGATACGCGTGCGGCACCGCCGGCACCAGGTCCTGGTAATACGTATTGCGCCCCTGCAGCGTCGCCACCGTCTCGGGATCCGCCAGGCCATGCCGCTGGAAATGCGGCGTGGCCGCCGTGCCCTCGGCCCCCGGCAAGGCCGCCGACATCACGCGCGCAAAAGCGTAATCCCCGGTGCTCATCCACAGCGGTGCCTGCCAGCGCTGGCACAGCCAGTCGGCCAGCCCTACGTGATCGGGATGGCAATGCGTGACCAGCACGCGCAGGATGGGCAAGCCATCGAGTTCTTCAGTGAAGATGCGCTCCCAGGCCGCGCGCGTATCGTCGGTGGCGATGCCGCAATCGACCACGGTCCAGCCGCGCTGGCGGCCTTGCGGGGTGTCGGCCTCGTCTTCCAGCAGCCACAGGTTGATGTGATTCAGGGCAAAGGGCAGCCCCATGCGCAGCCAGCGCACGCCCGGCGCCACCTCCATGGTGTGGCCGGTGTCGGGCAGGGTGTCGCCGAAGGCGTAGTCGAGCTGGGATTCAAGAGCATTCATCAGTAAGCCTGGCGATCATCGAGAAGGGGGAGGTAGTCATGCAGCGTCGCACCAGCCCTGCATTTTTTGCTGGACGACAGGGCACAATATACTTTACGTTAACGTAAAGTGCCAGACCAACCCAATCCATCCCGTCCATGCCTACCTACACCATCACCGAACTGGCGGAAGAATTCGCGATCACGCCGCGCGCGATCCGGTTCTACGAAGACCACGGCATCCTCAATCCCAAGCGCGAGGGGGTGGGCGGTCGGCATCGCGTCTATCCGGCGCGCGAACGCACGCGCCTGAAGCTCACGCTGCGCGGCAAGCGCCTGGGCTTCACACTGGCCGAAATCAAGGACCTGATCGACATGTACGAATCGCCCAAGGATACGCAGCCGCAGCTGCAGCGCTTCCTGGGCCTGCTGCAACAGCATCGCGAAAAACTGGAACAGCAGCGCGAAGACCTCGAACTGACCCTCTCCGAAATCGCCGCCCACGAAGAGGAATGCCGGCAACTGCTGGCCGATGCCAAACCGAAGAGCAAACGCAAGGCGGTAGCGGCCTGACGCAAACGGCATTTCGCAACGCGCAGACCGTCTTCATTGACGTAAACGTCAAGCAACAGCAATCGTTCCACATCACAACAAGAAATCCCCAAACACCCAACGAGGAGACACCCATGATCCACCTGCCCGGCCTCAATTTCGACCATGGCGAAGACATCGCCGCCCTGCGCGAAGCCGTCGCCGCCTTCGCCCAAACGGAGATCGCCCCGCGCGCAGCCGAGATCGACCGCAGCGACCAGTTCCCCATGGACCTGTGGAAGAAGCTGGGCGACTTGGGCGTGCTGGGCATCACGGTCGGCGAGGAATACGGCGGGGCCGGACTGGGCTACCTGGCGCACATCATCGCGATGGAAGAAATCTCGCGCGCCTCGGCATCGGTGGGCCTGTCCTACGGTGCGCACTCCAATCTGTGCGTGAACCAGATCAAGCGCAACGGCAACGAAGAGCAGAAGCGCAAGTACCTGCCCAAGCTGATCTCGGGCGACTTCATCGGCGCGCTGGCCATGTCCGAACCCAACGCCGGCTCGGATGTGGTGAGCATGAAACTGCGCGCCGACAAGAAGGGCGACCGCTACGTGCTCAACGGCAGCAAGATGTGGATCACCAATGGCCCCGATGCCGACGTGCTGGTGGTCTATGCCAAGACCGATCTCGACGCCGGGGCGCGCGGCATGACTGCCTTCTTGGTAGAGAAAGGATATAAAGGATTTTCCGTTGCGCAGAAACTGGACAAGCTCGGCATGCGCGGTTCCCACACCGGTGAACTGGTGTTCCAGGATTGCGAAGTCCCGGAAGAAAACGTATTGGGCGGCGTCGGCCGTGGCGTCAACGTGCTGATGTCGGGCCTGGACTTCGAGCGCAGCGTGCTCTCCGGCGGCCCGCTGGGCATCATGCAGGCCTGCATGGATGTGGTGGTGCCTTACGTGCATGACCGCAAACAGTTCGGCCAGGCCATCGGCGAATTCCAGCTCATGCAGGGCAAGCTGGCCGACATGTATTCCACCATGATGGCCTGCAAGGCCTACGTCTATGCGGTCGGCCAGGCCTGTGACCGCGCCGACAGCGCCGACAAGGTGCGCGCCCTGCGCAAGGATGCCGCCGGTGCCATCCTCTACTCGGCCGAGAAGGCCACCTGGATGGCGGGTGAAGCAATCCAGTCGCTGGGCGGCAATGGCTACATCAACGAATATCCCGTGGGCCGCCTGTGGCGCGATGCCAAGCTCTACGAAATCGGTGCCGGCACCAGCGAGATCCGCCGCATGCTGATCGGCCGCGAACTGTTTGCCGATACGCTGTAAGCACCCTCCCCTCTTTTGAAACTCCAAACACAACGGACATCATGAGCACACCCATCGATTTCTACTTCGACTTCAGCTCGCCCTACGGCTATTTCGCTGCCGTCGAGATCGACAAGCTGGCCGCGAAATACAGCCGCAGCGTCAACTGGCATCCCATCCTGCTGGGTCCCATCTTCAAGGCACTGGGCACCAATTCGCTGGCCAACATTCCGGTCAAGGGCGACTACTCGCGTCACGACATGGAGCGCACCGCCCGCTTCCACAATATCTTTTACAAGGCCCCGAGCCAGTTCCCCATCGGCACGCAAGTCGCCGCACGCGCCACGCTGTGGGTGCAGCAGACCCAGCCGGCCAAGGCAGTGGACCTGATCAAGACCTTGTACAGCGCCTACTTCACCGAAGACATCGACATCAGCGTGCCCGAAAACGTGCTGCGCATTGCCGCCGACAACGGCATCGACCGCGCCGCGCTGGAAACGGCGCTGGGCACGCCCGAACTGAAGGAGCAGCTGCGCGCAGCCACCGAAGCGGCCGGCAAGGCCGGCGTGTTCGGCTCGCCCTTCATGATCGTCGATGGCGAACAATTCTGGGGCTTCGACCGCTTCACCCAGCTGGAAGCCTTCCTCAAGAACGGAAAGATCTGATGAGCACCAGGAAAGACAAGTCCGGCCCCTGCCCCTGCGGCCAGCCCAGCTTCGAGAAATGCTGTGGCCGCTTCATCACCGGTGGCCAGGTGCCGGCCACGGCCGAGCTGCTGATGCGCTCGCGCTATACCGCCTTCGCCCTGCGCGACGAAGCCTACCTGCGCGCGACCTGGTTCCCGGACACCTTGCCGGAAGAAGAACTGACCAGCGAAACCGACGTCAAGTGGATCGGCCTGGACATCAAGAAACACCAGCACGCCAGCGGCAGCGATGAAGCGACCGTCGAGTTCGTGGCGCGCTTCAAGGTCGGTGGCAAGGCGCACCGCCTGCACGAGATCAGCAACTTCGTGCGCCAGCCCGACGACAGCGGCCAGGCGCGCTGGTATTACGTGGATGGGCGCTTCCCGGAGGACTGACGTTTTCTGCACCATGCCCCGCTGCGCCAGCACCGGTGCGGCCGACAGCACAACAAGAAACTGAACAGAGAGACCAAACCATGCCGCAGATTGAAAGCAAGCTCAACCCGCGCAGCGAGGAATTCCAGCACAACCGCGATGCCATGCAGCGCATCGTCGACGACCTGCGCGAAAAGGTGGCCGCCATCGCCGAAGGCGGCGGCCAGGCCGCGCGCGAGAAGCACGTGGCACGCGGCAAGCTGCTGCCGCGCGACCGGGTGCAGAGGCTGCTGGACCCCGGCACGCCCTTCCTGGAATTCTCGCAACTGGCCGCCTACGGCATGTACCGCGAGAAAGACCGCGAAGGCAACCTGAAAGATGCCGCCCCCTCGGCCGGCATCATCACCGGCATCGGCCGCGTGGCCGGGCAGGAGTGCGTGATCGTCTGCAACGATGCCACCGTCAAGGGCGGCACCTACTATCCGATGACGGCCAAGAAGCACCTGCGCGCGCAGGAGATCGCCGAATTCAATCACCTGCCCTGCATCTACCTGGTCGACAGCGGCGGGGCCAATCTGCCCAACCAGGATGAGGTCTTCCCCGACCGCGACCACTTCGGCCGCATCTTCTACAACCAGGCCAACCTGTCGGCCAAGGGCATTCCGCAGATTGCCGTGGTGATGGGCTCCTGCACCGCAGGCGGTGCGTATGTACCGGCCATGAGCGATGAATCCATCATCGTCAAGGAGCAGGCCACCATCTTCCTGGCCGGCCCGCCGCTGGTCAAAGCGGCCACCGGTGAAGTGGTGACGGCCGAAGAACTGGGCGGCGGCGATGTCCATACGCGCCTCTCGGGCGTAGCCGATCACCTGGCCCAGGACGATACCCATGCGCTGGCCATCGCGCGCAACATCGTCAGTCACCTCAACCGCCGCAAGCCGCAGCAGCTGGCGCTACGCGAGAGTGTCGAACCCAAGTATCCGGCGCAGGAACTGTATAGCGTGATCCCGACCGATACGCGCAAGCCCTTCGATGTGCGCGAGGTCATCGCCCGCATCGTCGACGGCAGCGAGTTCGATGAATTCAAGGCGCGCTACGGCACCACGCTGGTGTGCGGTTTCGCGCACCTGCACGGCATGCCGGTGGGCATCATCGCCAACAACGGCATCCTGTTTTCGGAAGCCGCCGAGAAGGGCACGCACTTCATCGAACTGTGCTGCCAGCGCAAGATCCCGCTGATCTTCCTGCAGAACATCACCGGCTTCATGGTCGGCAAGAAGGCCGAGAACGAGGGCATTGCGCGCCATGGTGCAAAAATGGTCACGGCCGTCTCCACCGCCAAAGTGCCCAAGCTCACCGTCATCATCGGTGGCAGTTTCGGTGCGGGCAACTATGGCATGTGCGGCCGCGCCTTCTCGCCGCGCTTCCTGTGGATGTGGCCCAATGCGCGCATCTCGGTCATGGGTGGCGAGCAGGCCGCCAGCGTGCTGGCCACCGTCAAGCGCGACGGCATCGAAACGCGCGGCGGCAGCTGGAGCGCAGAAGAGGAAGCCGCCTTCAAGGAGCCCATCCGCGCCCAATATGAAACCCAGGGCCATCCGTATTACGCCTCGGCGCGCCTGTGGGACGACGGCGTGATCGATCCTGCCGATACCCGCCAGGTATTGGCGCTGGGATTGTCGGCCGCCCTGAACGCCCCCATCGAAGAGACCCGATTCGGCGTCTTCCGCATCTGAAGCGCGCCACCGAGGAGACACCATGTTCACCAAGATCCTGATCGCCAATCGCGGCGAAATCGCCTGCCGCGTGGCCGCCACGGCCCGCCGCCTGGGTATCGCCACCGTGGCCGTCTATTCCGACGCCGATGCGCAGGCCAAGCACGTGGCCGCCTGCGACGAGAGCGTCCACCTGGGCCCGGCCCCGGCCAAGGAAAGCTATCTCTGCGCCGACAAGATCATCGCCGCCGCACTCGCCACGGGTGCGCAGGCGATTCACCCCGGCTACGGCTTCCTGTCGGAGAACGCCGGATTCGCCCAGGCCTGTGCCGATGCCGGCCTGGTCTTCATCGGCCCGCCAGCCTCGGCCATCGATGCCATGGGCTCCAAATCCGCCGCCAAGGCCTTGATGGAAAAGGCCGCCGTGCCGCTGGTGCCGGGCTATCACGGCGAGCGCCAGGAGAGCGATTTTTTACACGCGGAAGCAGACCGCATCGGCTACCCGGTGCTGCTCAAGGCCAGCGCCGGTGGCGGCGGCAAGGGCATGCGCGTAGTCGAACGCAGTGAAGATTTTGAAGCGGCACTGGCCTCCTGCAAGCGCGAGGCGATCTCCAGCTTTGGCGATGACCGCGTGCTGGTGGAGAAATACCTGACCCGTCCGCGTCATATCGAAATCCAGGTCTTTGCCGATGGCCATGGCAATTGCGTCTATCTCTTCGAGCGCGACTGCTCGGTGCAGCGCCGCCACCAGAAGGTGCTGGAAGAAGCCCCTGCCCCCGGCATGAGCTGCGGCCGCCGCGCCGCCATGGGCGAAGCTGCCGTCGCGGCTGCGCGTGCGGTGGGCTACGTCGGTGCCGGCACGGTGGAATTCATCGCCAACCAGGATGGCAGTTTCTACTTCATGGAGATGAACACGCGCCTGCAGGTCGAGCACCCCGTCACGGAAATGATTACCGGACTGGACCTGGTGGAGTGGCAATTGCGCGTCGCCTCGGGCGAACCGCTGCCGCTGAAGCAGGAGCAGTTGCACATCCAGGGCCATGCCATCGAGGCGCGCATCTATGCGGAGAATCCCGAGAAAGGCTTCCTCCCCTCCATCGGCACGCTCACCCGCATGCGCAGCGCCCCTGCGGTGGAATTCACGCTGGCCGCACCCGGTGCCACGCAACCGGCGGCCGTGCGCATCGATGCCGGCGTGCGCGAGGGCGATGCCATCTCGCCCTTCTATGATCCGATGATCGCCAAGCTCATCGTCTGGGGTGCGGACCGTGATGCGGCCCTGCGCAACATGGCGCGCGCGCTGGCGCAGTACCAGGTGGTCGGACTGGCGACCAATATCGGCTTCCTGCAGCGGCTGATCGTGGGGGAAGCATTTGCGACGGCCGATCTCGATACCGGCCTGATCGAACGTCACCGCGACGCGCTCTTCCCGGTCCCGACTGCGCCCACTGCCGACACGCTGGCCCTGGCCACCGCTGCCCTGCTGCAACAGGAGCAGCGCAATCAGGACAGCCGCGACCCCTGGGCCCGGACCAGCGGCTGGCGACTCAATACCCGCCTGCAGCGCAGCCTGAATTTCGAAGATGACTCAGGCAACAGCGAAGTCCGGATCGACTACGCGGGCGACGGCCGGCAATGGCAATTGCAGATCGGCGGCAACACGCACACGCTGGCCCTGCATGCGGCCAACTCCGACAGTGTGCGCATCTCCCTGGACGGCCGTACCCTGCAAGCCGATGTGGCCTGGGAAGGCGAAGGGCTACACCTCTTCGATGGCCGCAGCCAGCACAGCCTGCGCCTGCTCGACCCGATGGCCCACGCAGGCCACGCAGAGGCCGAGGGCGGACGCCTGACTGCGCCCATGCCCGGCAAGATCGTCGCGCTGCTGGTGGACCAGGGGGCGAGCGTGACGCAAGGCACGCCACTGCTCATCATGGAAGCCATGAAGATGGAGCACACCATCGCCGCGCCCTCGGCCGGCACCGTGGAAGCGCTGCGCTATGCCGTCGGCGACCAGGTGGCCGAAGGTGCGCAGCTGCTGGACTTCAAGGCCGCGTGAGCAGCGCGCCGTGAACACGTCCGTACTGCACCTGCCCCCCTCGCTGCACGTGCTGGAGCGGGGCTGGCTGTCATCCAACAACGTGCTGCTGTTCGGCCGCGATGAAGTCGCCATGATCGACAGCGGCTACGTTGCCCATGCCGAACAGACGCAGACGCTGGTGCGCCACGTCCTGCACCAGCGCGGACGTGAGCGGCTCGATGTGCTGCTCAATACCCATCTGCATTCGGACCACTGCGGCGGCAATGCCGCCCTGCACGCCGCCTATGGCTGCCGCATTGTCATCCCGGCTGCCGAGGATGCCAAGGTGCGCCAGTGGGATGAAGATGCCCTGAGCTACCGCGCCACCGGCCAGCGCTGCCCGCGCTTTGTGCATGAGCAGCTGATCCGCAGCGGCGACGTGCTGCGCCTGGGTGATCTCGACTGGACCGCTCTGGCCGCGCCGGGACATGACCCGCATGCGCTGCTGCTGTATTGCGCGCAGGAGGGTGTGCTGATCTCGGCGGATGCCTTGTGGCGCAATGGCTTCGGGATCATCTTCCCGGAGCTGGATGGCGAATCCGGTTTCGAGGAGGCGCGCGCCACGCTGGAGCTGATCCGCAGCCTCGATGTGCGTACCGTGATTCCCGGCCATGGCGCGCCTTTCACCGAGGTGGATGATGCGCTGGAGAAGGCCTTCTCGCGGCTCGATTATCTGCAGGCCAATCCGCTGCGCAATGCGCACAATGGCATCAAGGTCCTGGTGAAATTTCTGCTGCTCGAACGCGGCCGGATTGCACTGGCGGACTTGCCGACGATGATGCGGGAGATCCCCTTGTTGCGCATCACCAATGCGCGCTTCCTGCAGATGGACGATGCGGCCCTGGCCGACTGGTGCGTAGCGCAACTGCAGAAGGCGGGCGCGGCGGCCAGCGATGGCGTGTTCCTGCTGGATCGCTGAATGCGGGCCTGCGCGGCAGAGGGGGCGGGGGTGCTGTTATCATTTCCGGCTTGTCCTGCTGCCGGCCTTGCGCCTCCTAGTCAAACGCCATGAACGCCATGAACGAACCTGCTGCCGCCCTGCCCTCTTCCGCCCAACGTGTTGCCGACCTGCTGGCGGCGATGGGCCATGACAAACCGGTCACGATGCTGCCCTCGACCGGCCGCACCTCTGCCGAAGCCGCTGCGGCCGTGGGCTGCAGCGTGGCCGAGATTGCCAAGTCCATCATCTTCCGCCGAGTCTCTGACGGTGCGCCGGTGCTGGTCATTGCCAGCGGAGCCAACCGGGTGGACGAAGCCAAGGTTACCGCCCTGACCGGCCCGCTGGGCAAGGCCGACGCCAAATTCGTGCGCGACACGACCGGTTATGCCATCGGCGGCGTCTGCCCGATTGGCCACGTGGTCAAGCCGGTGATGCTGATCGATCAGGACCTGTTCAACTTTGACAGCGTCTGGGCGGCGGCCGGCCATCCGCATGCCGTCTTCAACCTCACGGCCGCGCAGCTGGAGAAGATGACCGGCGGCACGGTGGCCGATGTGCGTCTCGATGCAGCGCCGGCGGCCAGCTGAACTGTTCTACAGCCATCCACGCAATACAACACCCCCAACGGAGACCCGCATGATGAGCCTGCCCAAGAAAGTGAAGATCGTTGAAGTCGGACCGCGCGACGGTTTGCAGAACGAGAAGGAAACCATTTCCGCCGAGGTCAAGATCGAGCTGGTGAACCGGCTTTCTGCGGCGGGTTTTCCGAATGTGGAGGCGGCATCTTTCGTCTCGCCCAAGTGGGTGCCGCAGATGGCGACTTCGAGCGAGGTGATGCATGGCATCACGCGCAAGCCGGGCGTGGTGTATTCCGCGCTGGTGCCCAACATGAAGGGCTTCGAGGCGGCGCTGGAGGCGGGGGTGGATGAGGTGGTGATTTTCGGTGCGGCCTCGGAGGCCTTCTCGCAGAAGAACATCAATTGCTCCATTGCCGAATCCATCGAACGTTTTGCCGAAGTGGCCAAGGCCGCCAAGGACCACCGCAAGCGCCTGCGTGCGGCGGTGAGTTGCGCGTTTGGATGTCCGTACCAGGGTGAGGTGCCGCTGGACGCGGTGGCCGACGTGGTGCGGCGTTTCCGCGAGCTGGGCTGTGACGAGATCGACATCGCCGACACCATCGGCGTGGCCACGCCGGGCAAGGTGCGGCCGGTGATGGAGACGGCGATCCGTGAATTCCATATCGAAGGTTTGTCGGGTCACTTCCATGATACCTATGGGCAGGCGCTGGCCAATATCTATGCCAGTCTGCAGACGGGCATCAGCATCTATCACGCGTCGGTGGCGGGGCTGGGGGGCTGTCCGTATGCCAAGGGCGCGACCGGCAATGTGGCGACCGAGGATGTGCTGTACATGATGAACGGGCTCGGGATCGGGACCGGGATCGACCTGGATGCAGTGGCCGAGGCGGGGCAGTTCATCTCGCAGCAGCTGGGACGCAAGTCGGTGAGCAGGGTGGGGAATGCGTTGGCGGCTAAGCGGGTGGGGTGAGGGTTATCTGGGAGCGAGATGGTGTGGGAGGAAGGGATGCCTGCTTACGCAGGGTAGCCCGATCCCTCACTTAGACGATGAGAGGAAATTCCTCGGCACCGTCTATTTCGTAGTTCGACAAGATGAGTACTTCCTCGACGGGGCATTCGGGATAGATCCATTTCGCCCAATTTTCCACGATCCAAGGCAGAGAGAGGCCGTGGCCTTCGCTCCATAATGCATCGGGGGGCAGCTTGACCAGTATCCATGTCGCCTGCTGACACCTCCACTCGCATCGCGCCCTTCGACTGCAACTGCCCGCCGCGATTGTCCACGCTGCCGGCCTCGATGCGCAGCCCACCACCAGTGGCGATATCGCCACCCTGATTGTCGAGGGTGCTCACTTGAAGACGGGCTTCGCCACCTGCCACCACAACACCCGCGCCATTGCCGAGGTCGCCGGCCTTGATGTGCAGATCCGTGCCGGCACGCACACCTTGATCCTTGCCCGAATGCAGGTTGTACAGTGCCTGGCCGTGGGTATCGAGGTCGAGGCTCTTGAGGGCCTGCAACAATCCGCCCTCATTGTTGACTTCACCGCTGGAGAGCGTCAGCTTGCCCCGGGCAGCGATACTGCCGGCACGATTGTCGAGCTCCGCGCTCTCTGCCTTCAGGTCTTGCCGCGCAAAGAGTACGCCGCGCTGATTGTTGAAACGCCGGTTGCGCGCATCAATCACCACCTCGCCGCCGCCCAGCGTGCCGTCGCTGTTGTCGATGCCAGTGGCCGTGATCTCCAGCCGGGTGGCGGCGAGGATCTTTCCTTGGTTACTGGTCTTTCCGTCTGTCGTCAGTTCGAGAGAACTCTCGGCCGAACGCATCCTGCCCCGGTTCTCCAGCGTGGCCGCATTGACGGTGAGCGTATCGTTGGCGCCGATCTCTCCGGTGTTGCTCAAGCCCTGCTGCAGCGAGAGCTTCATGGCGCCCTCGGCGGTGAACGTCCCGCTGTTGTTCAGGGCCGCCGCCTTCAATGAGACGGATGTCTTGGCCTCAACAGTACCGCTGTTGGTGATGCTTTCTCGGGTCTGTATGTCGACACTCTTGGCTAGCGAATAGAGTGCTCCGCCGTTGACCAGAGAGGCCGTCCGGAAATCCACCGTGCCGTCTGCGCCAATCTTGCCGCTGTTGAGTGCAGCACCACCGATACGCATCAGCAAGCTACCGTGCGAGAACAGCTTGCCGCTGTTGTCCAGTGCATCGGCATCGATCTGGAGGGTGCTGCCGGCACCGACGTTTTTTTCGTTGGTGAATTTGCCGGTCACTTTCAGGGTCAGCGATTGGACTGCACTGAGCGTGCCGCGATTGTCGAGGGTAGCAGCCTTGAAGTCGGCACCGGCCCTGCTGCCCATGGTGCCAGCATTGGTGAGGGCGGCGCTTGCGCTGGCGTTGAGTGCCGCTTCCCCGATGAAGCGCCCCTGGTTTTCAATCGCTACCGCCTCGGCATCGAGTGTCCGTTTTGCTTCGATGCTGCCGCTGTTGAAGAGCCGTCCTGCTACCTGCAACTGGACCGATTCCTGTGCGGAATAAATATCTCCCCGATTGGTCAGGGTCGTGGCGCGTAGCTCAAGCCGGGCATTGCTGCCGATCTTGCCGCTGTTGTCCAGCATGTTGCGTATACGCAGTGCGAGCGTGGCGGGGGTGAGCACGCTGCCGGTGTTCTCCAGCGTGACCGCAGCAAGCGTAACGCCGGTATCCCCTAGCAGGCTGCCTGCATTGCGTATCGAACCGCTACTCTGCACGCGGGTGTCGCCTGTGCTCCCGATGCGTCCCGTGCCGGTGTTTTCCAGTGTCCCGACTTCAAGGAGGGTGCTGTCCCTGGCGCCCAAGCTACCCTGGTTGATGAGCGCTCCGGTGGTGCGTATCTGGAGCTGCCGGCTGGCGTCAAGCGTGCCGGCATTGTCCAGTGCAGTGGCGTGGATGCGCAGCGTGCTTTCGGAGCCCATCGTGCCGCTGCCGGCGTTGCTCACCGCTCCGGCGGCAGCGATCACGGTGTCGCCCCGTGCGGCCAGCGTCCCGGTGTTTTCCAAGTGGCCGGCTGCCGTCACGACCAGCTGTCCTTCAGTGGCCGTGAGCGTGCCGCCGTTGTGCACGCCCACGCCATGTTCGGTAGCACTCAAGTAGATGTGGCCGGCATACATGCCGCCGAGCGCTGCCACATCGATGGCGCGCACCGGCGCACCATCGGTGGCGCTCTGGTCCGGCGTGACCTGCGCGTGATCAGCACTGACCGTATTGAGCCCGGTGGTGAGCCGGATCTGTTTGGCCCGCAGCTCCGCATGTACGCGCACTGCACGGGCGATGACGTCGGCATACGCGGTGTCATTGGCTTGCAAGCCCAGCCCCTCAAAGCTGATCACGCCGCTGTTGACGCGATAGCTTTCCAGGTTGCCCTGCCGGATGACGGGCGTGCCGGTGGTCATGGTGGCGCGTTGGGCGTTGATGAAACCGCAGCCCGCGCAGGTGATGCCGGCAGGGTTGGCGATGATCACCTGCGCCGGGTTGCCTGCCACCTCGATGAAGCCGCGCAGGTAGCTGGGGTCCGTTGCATTGACCTGGTTGACGATGATCTGTGCGCCACCGCCCGGCATCCATGGATTGCCGGCGATATAGCCGCCCAGTTCGGACTTGCTGGAGCCACCCGCGTTATTGAGGATGACTCCGCGTCCATCCACATCAAAACGCCGGTAGCTGTTGACCGACAGGCCCTTGGCGTTGGGCTGCCGGATGTTCACCACGGGCACGCCGTTGGCGGCCTTGAGCACCATCGGCTGCTCTTCGCGCGGCGCGTTGCGGTCTGCCAGGATCTGCGCATGTGCCACGCTTTGCCACGTCAGTGCCAGGGCCAAGACCAGCGTGCAGAACTTCCACGATGCCGGTGCCACCACACCGGCAGCCCCGCATGCCATCGGTGACCTCTGGCCGCTGATGGTGGACGCGGTTTCCGCGACCGCCATCAGCATGCCGCGATGACGGTTGAAGACCAATTGATAGCACTGACGGTTCATGGATCGCCCCTTTTGCGAGATCGACCCGGACCGGATGCCTCATCGATTCGAGGCGCAGTCTATTTTTTTAGAGCGGATTAAAAAATCAGAAAAGTCTGATTTATGTGCAGACGATAAAAAGAGAAATTGCGATCTCCCCAATTTTTGAATGATCGCGACACGCGTGCCCGGTGTTGTTTTGCTCGCTGACCATTTCCTTATGAATCGCTACCACCTCCTTTCTCCGCTGCTGCTCGGCGCGCTCTGCCTCCCGCTCTACAGCGCAGCACAATCTCCCGGCATCCAGCAAGAACAACTGCAGCGCGAACGAGAGCGCGTCTTGCGCGAGGCCCTCGAGCAAGCGCCCGATGTGCTCACGCTGGGCCTGCCCCCTCCCGGTTCCACGTCGTTGGACTACCCCGAGGACGAACAACCTTGCAGCCGCATCGACACGATCATCATGGAAGGAGATTCTGCGGAGCGCTTCCGGCCCGCCCTGGGCACGGTGATGAAGGCGGCCGGGGGTGGTGGTGCCACCGGCCGCTGCCTGGGCAGCCAGGGTCTGCAAATCCTGCTGGCGCGCGTGCAGGCCGACATCATCGCGCGCGGCTACACCACCACCCGCGTGCTGGCGCAGCCGCAGGATCTCTCCACGGGCAGGCTGATCCTCACGGTGATTGCCGGCAGGCTGCGCAAGGTGCGCATGGCCGAGGGAGCGAACGCGCGCGGCAATACTGTCACGGCGCTGCCGCTGTCTGAAGGAGATCTGCTCGACTTGCGCGCCATCGAGCAGGGATTGGAAAACCTCAGGCGCGTGCCGACTGCGGAGGCTGACATCGAGATCACGCCCTCGGAAGAACCGGACGCGCAAGCCGGCGACAGCGATCTGGTCGTGCAATACCGGCAGGCGTTTCCGTTCCGCTTCTCGGCCTCGCTGGACGATGGCGGTGCGCGCACCACTGGCCGCCATCAGGCCGGCGTGACGGTGGCCTATGACAACTGGTGGACGCTCAATGATCTCTTTTACGCCAGCCTCACGCGCAGCCTGGGCCGCTATGGGGATCGCGGCAGCCGCAGCCATACCGTGCATTATTCGCTGCCCTTCGGCTACTGGCTGCTCTCGGCGACGCTCTCGGGCAGCCGTTATCACCAGACGGTGGAGGGCGCCTTTGAACCGGTGGTCTACAGCGGCCATGCCGAAACGAGCGAAGTCAAACTGTCGCACCTCCTGCGACGCAATGCCACCAGCAAGAGCCATGTCGCTGCCCGGCTGTTGCTGCGCAAGTCCTTCAATTTCGTCGACCAGATTCCGCTGGCGCCGCAACAGCGCAGGATGACGGCATGGGAATGGAGCGTGAATCACCGCCACTTCATCGGACCGGCCGTGGCCGAGATCAACCTGAGCCATCGTCGTGCAATGGACCGGCAAGGCCGTGCGCCCGAGGACGAACTCGACCTGCCGCAGATCACCACGCGCTATGGACTGTGGCTGGCGGACGCCGCGATCCATGCGCCCTTCACGCTGGGCACGGCGCGTTTACGTTACAACGCAACGGCGCGCGCCCAATGGAACCGGGGCAAGCTGCCGGCGCAGGATCAGTTCGCCATCGGCGGACGCTATACCGTGCGTGGCTTTGATGGCGACATGAACTTGCAGGCCGAGCGCGGCTGGCTGCTGCGCAATGAGTTGTCCTGGGGGATGGGAGAAGACGGGCAGGAAGTCTACGCCGGCGTCGATACCGGCGCGGTAGCGGGACCGCTGGCGCAAAGCCTGAGCGGACGCCGCTTGAGCGGTGCCGTACTGGGCTGGCGCGGCAACGTGGACAAGCTCGGCATGGAGCTCTTCATCGCTGCGCCACTGATCAGGCCACAGGGATTCCCCACCGGTACGCTGACCGGCGGGTTCAGCCTGCAATGGTCGTATTGAATGAAGAAAATGCGGCGCAGGATGGCTGGCAGCCGCCGCGCTTCACTGCTGGCGATAACGCCGCAGGCCGCGCACCGGCAGCTTGTCCGATTCGATGAGCGCCTTTTTCAGTGCACGCTTGTGCAGCAGCGCGCCCCCAATCAGTGCGACGGCGGCCAGGACGATGATGAGGACATTGACGAGATCAAAGTGTTGCATGATTCCCCCCTACGGCTAATAACGATAGATAGATGGAACGCGGGCATGGCCCTTCCGGCTGAGCCGGTCCGCAAGACGCCCCCGGTAGCGCCCTGCATGGCCTGTTTTTATTGCAGGCTTGTGGAAAACATAGCACGCATGAAGGGAAGACAGTAAATCATATAAATAATTTCCTGAAAATTTCACCTTCGCGCAACAAAAAGCACGACCGTTATATTTTGTCGCTTTTTGTCCTATAATCGCCGGACAAAAGCGGCATGGGGTCCTGCCCTGTTGCCTTGAGATAATGACAACCCAAGAGAGACGACCATGCCACCAGCCCCTGCTTACCCAAAAGCATTGCAAGATCTGCGCCTGCCCATCATCTGCTCGCCCATGTTCATCGCCAGCGGCCCGGCGCTGGTGGCAGCCCAGTGCAAGGCCGGGCTGGTCGGATCGTTTCCTGCCCTCAACGCGCGCCCGGCCGAGCTGCTCGACACCTGGCTGACCCAGCTGCAGGACGAGCTTGCCCAATGGCAAGCGGAACACCCGCAACGCAAGGCGGGACCGATCGCGGTCAACCAGATCGTGCACCAGTCCAATGACCGCCTGGCCCAGGACGTGGCCACCTGCGTGAAGCACCAGGTGCCCATCATCATCTCCAGCCTGCGCGCGCCGCCCAAGGAAATGCTGGATGCGGTCCACAGCTATGGCGGCATCGTGCTGCATGACGTGATCTCGCTGCGCCATGCCGAGAAGGCCCTGGAAGCCGGTGTCGATGGCCTGATCCTGGTGGCCGCCGGTGCGGGTGGCCATGCAGGTACGCTCTCGCCCTTCGCGCTGGTGGGTGAAGTGCGCAAGATGTTCAAGGGACCGCTGGCCCTGTCCGGCTCCATCGCCACGGGCGATGCGGTGCTGGCAGCGCAGGCCATGGGCGCGGACTTCGCCTACATGGGCTCGCGCTGGCTGGCCACGCGTGAATCCAACGTCGACGACGCCTACCGCCAGGCCATCGTGGAGTCGACCGCCGCCGATGTGGTCTACACCAACCTCTTTACCGGCGTGCACGGCAACTACCTGAAGAAGTCCATCGTCAATGCCGGCCTCGATCCGGACAACCTGCCCGAAGCCGACAAGACCAAGATGAACTTCGGTTCCGGCGGCGGCAGCAAGGCCAAGGCATGGCGCGATATCTGGGGCGCAGGCCAGGGCGTGGGATTGATGGAAGATGTGCCGACCGTGGCCGAAATGGTGGATCGGCTGGAAGAGGAATATCGCGCCGCGCGTGCGCGACTGTCGCTGTGAGGCGACGCTTTTGCAGTAACGGATGAGTTTCACGCCATCATGAGCGGTGTGAAAAACTAAGTAAAAGGCGGACCGCTACCCGGGTCCGCCTTTTTTTTCATGTATGGCCATTCACAGCAAATGGGGAACGCAGCCAGTCCTGGCGCGTCCAAGCGGGCATCTGCTCTTTTCTTTCCGCGCCTTGTGCGCCGGCTTGTACGAATTGTCTGTCGGACAAAATCTTATTTTTCATCTCACTTTGTAACTCGCGGCACTTCTGTTGTGAGGCCCGGTCGTACTTGTTCGCTTCATGCAGATGCAAGGCGTGATGATGCGCTGTGGCCACTCTCACACGGCATCGCCCTGCGGCAAAAGAAGAGTCAACCATTCAATTGCGAGGACCACCACCATGACCAGCTTCCTGAGAACCAGAAAAGACCGTCACCCCAAACATGACAAGCCGCGCCTGCCGCATGAGCATGACCAGCATGCGGACCGCCAGGATGCAGCCAACAGCGGCCATGCCGTCGAGCGCCCCGAGATTCGCCAGGCATATGACGATATCCGCAAGGGCCAGGTCGATACCGACCTGCGCGGCACGGGCGGACTGGATGAAATGAACAAACGGGCCGGCAGCCGCTCGGCCGAAGCGCCCCGCAAAGAGCCCGACGAGGGCTGAAGCCCGCTTCAAGTCCTGCCGCGCCGGCCCCGGACTGGCCGACGCGCAGGCTTCACAGACCGGATTGCACGATCCAGTCAGAGATGATCCCGAACAATTCCTGCGGCTTTTCCATCGGCGTCATGTGACCGCAGTCACCGATGATCTCCAGGCGCGAGTGCGGTATCTGGCGCGCCATCTCTTCCGATTCCTCCACACTGCGCAGCTTGTCTTCGTCACTGCTGACGATGAGCACCGGGCATTGCAGCCGTTGCAGATCCTCGGCGTTGCTGTCGCGCAGGGTCTGCAACTGCCGCAGGAACACGTCCTTGCCATTGGCCAGGGCCATGGCCTGCAGCCGGTCCAGCAGGCCGCGATCGGTGCTGCGCGCCGGATGCAGCGAAGAGGCCAGTGCGCGCGATGTCAGTCCCTTGAAGGGGGTGCGCCGGGCCAGCTCGATCTGAGCCAGTGTGCCCGCCGATTCGCGCTCGGTCTGCGGGCGCGATGAGGTATTGAGCAAACCCAGGCCCAGCACGCGTTCCGGTGCCTTGAGCGCAATGGCTTGCGCCACGAAGCCGCCCATCGAAAATCCGAACAGCACGAAGCGCTCCGGCGCCTGGCGCAGCACGGCGTCGGCCATGGCCTGGATGCCGATATCCTGGCCGAGGTCGCCGAAAGTCAGTGTACCCAGCGTGGACAGATCGGCCTGCATGTCATCCCACAGGTGGGCATTGAGCATGAAGCCCGGCAGCAGGACCAGATTGCGCATCGTATTTTTTCCTTGCATCAGAGGTTGTAGAAGTGAAAAGCGGAGGCCTTACTGCAGCCACTGCGCACGGCGGCTGGACCCGGCCATGGCCAGGCACAAGACGCCCAGCAAGGCCAGTGCAGCCTGCAATCCCCAGCCATGGGCGAGGAAGCCGAACACCGGCGGGCCAATCAGGCTGCCGCTGTAGCCCAGCGTGGCCACCGCCGCCAGGGCGCTGGAACCGTGCCGTCCGGCGGCACTGAAGACGAACGGGAAGACCGCGGCCACGCCGGTCCCGGCGATGGCAAAGCCGAGAATGGCCAGCGTCATGCCGGGTGCCGCCACGGCCAGGGCGATGCCGAGGCTCGCGATGAGCGTACCGACCCACACCACGCGGCGCGCGTCATAGCGGGCCTTGAGACGGTCGCCGATCATGCGCATGATGAGCATCATCCCGGCGAAGGCAGCATAGGCCAGGGGCGTGGCACCATCGCTGGCACCGATATGATCCTTCATGTAGATGCCGCTCCAGTCGGCCACCGAACCTTCGACGATGGCGCCGCAGAACGCGATCACGCCCAGTACCACCAGATGTCCGTGCGGCAGCGCGAAGAGCTTGCGTGCGGGATCGTGCTCGGGGCGGTCATCGGGCAGCGCTTCATAGCAGGCGTAGAGCGGATAGAGGAACAGCGCGGCCACCAGCAGGAAGTGCCAGATCGGTGCGATGCCCATGCCCGCCACGCCACTGGCGGCGAGCGCACCGGAGAAGGTGCCCACGCAGAACCAGCCATGCAGCATGGACATGATGGGCCGCCCTGCATCCCGTTCGGCCTGTGCGCCCAGCGCATTGATGGCGACGTCGAAGCAGCTGGACGCCGCTCCATAGAGCGTGCAGATCAGCATCAGCGAGGCCACGTTCGGTGCCAGTCCCAGCAAGGGCAGCGACACCAGCAGAGCCAGCCCCGCGTAGAGCGTGCTGTGGCGCGCACCGTAATGGCCGGTGATCCACGCGGCCAGCGGGAAGGAGCCGACCGCGCCGATGCCGCCACACAGCAGCACCAGCGCCAGCGTGGCCGCATCGAGCTGCAGATGGTCCCGGATGGCGGGAATGCGTGCCGCCCAGGTGGAAAACACCACGCCCAGCAACAGGAAGAAGAGCGGGATGGCAAACTTGCGCCAGATCAGGCGCAGGGCAGAAGACGGGCGGGAAGTGGACAGCTTTGTTGTCATCGATCAGTCAGGAATGTAAACTGCGCAGAATCATTTCTTTCCTGAAATGAGTTTCAATATTGCAGACCGCTATTATCCGACAACCGGGAAAACGCATGCACATGCGTCGTCGGACCAACGGGTCGGGGCTTCCCCAAGAGGGGCTCATTCAGAGAAAAGGAACCGGCAAAGGTTCACGGCAGGTGCATCGCCTGTCACCCTCCATCGAGCAACACCTCTGAGCGACCTACACGCTGCCAGCGGCTGCAATCACGCAGGGACAGGAATGCCAGTTTCAGAACCGAACAAGATCTACCAGGAAGTCATCGATGCATTGATCGCCCTGCATCGGCTCACTGACGGCTATACGCCCAATCACGAGGACCAGACCGCCGAGCTGGCGGTGATGATCGGCCGTCATCTGGCCCTGCCGGCCGAGCGCATCGACGTGCTGCACATGGCCGCTCAAGTGCACGACATCGGCAAAGCCAGGATACCGCTCGATTTGCTGACCAAACCCGGCCGCATTACCGCTGACGAATACGGCGTGCTCAAGACCCACGTGCAGTTCGGTTACGAGATCTTGAACAAGATCAGCTTCCCCTTCAACCTGGCCGAGATCGTCTGGTGCCATCACGAGTACCTCGATGGCAGCGGCTATCCGCGCGGCATCGGCGGCGATGCGCTGCCGCTGGAGGCGCGCATCCTGACCGTGGCTGACATCGTCGAGTCGATGTCGGCCGACCGGCCCTACCGCAAGTCGCTGGGCATGGCGGTAGCGCTGGAAGAAATCCAGCGCCAGAGCGGGACGCGCCTCGATCCCGTGGTGGTGGATGCCTGCCTGCACGTGGTGCAGCAGCACAACTGGCGGCCGGTCACCAACTAGCCCGGCGCAGCGGTTTGACCGCTTCGGCTACACTGGCACCACACCACAACAAGACCGCCAGGAGACGCCATTCCATGCCCCCGCACGCCGCGCATGCGCCCTCGCCTTTCATCCTGCGCCACCCCATCCTGACCGCCCTGGCCCTGTCGCTGGGCACGGCCGTGGCGCTGGGGGTGGCGCGTTTCTCCTATGCCCTGCTGCTGGCACCCATGCGCAGCGACCTCGGCTGGCCTTACCTCATCGCCGGCGGCATGAATACCGGCAATGCCTTGGGCTACCTGCTGGGCGCGCTGCTGACGCCGCGCCTGATGCGCCGCTATCAGGCGCACCGCGTGCTGATCGCGGGCGCCTTCGCCACCGCCCTGCTGTCCTTCCTGCCGGCGCTGACCACGGACACGCTGCTGCAATTGCTGCTGCGGATAGTAACGGGTGTGACCAGTGCGCTCATCTTCGTCTCGGGCGGATTGCTGGTGAGCCGGCTGGCGGCATTGCATGCGCAGCGCGCCGGCCTGCTGCTGGGCTTGTATTACGGCGGTACCGGGATCGGCATCGTGGCCGCGTCGCTGCTGGTGCCACCGGTGATGGAGGCCGCAGCCGCCCGGGGTGCGCCCCATCCGTGGCAATGGGCGTGGATTCTGCTGGGTACGCTGGCGCTGGTGGCCAGCCTGATCATGACGCTGCCCGCGCGGCTGATGCCGACCTCGCCGGCGCAGGCGGCAGGAGGCGGGACCTGGCGTGCGCGCAGTTTGTTGTTCGGGCTGACCGGTTATTTATTCTTCGATGTCGTTCGCCCCTAGATTTTTTATATGAGCCTGCAAACAGGGACTTACAGGCTCGTTTATTAAAACCGCCATATATTTGCTTAGATGACAATATTTAACTTTCCAGGTCGTTTAATTTTTCCTTCAAGCAACAGCGTTGGCCTGCCTTTATGAAATCGGGAACACGTATTTATAGAGTAGCAATTGGGATCTCATTTGCAGCGGCTATCGCCTTAGGTTTAGCACGCTTTTCATTTGCGCTTTTGCTTCCCATCATGCGACTGGACTTGAACTGGTCTTACTTTTTAGCTGGTGACCTGCTCCCCGAGATTAGTACGGTAATGATGTAGAGTCTGCCCCATCGTATCTCCAGCCTCTTAGTTTTAAGACTAAGCTACTTAAGAATTCGCAGGACTAATATAGAAAGCGCTGACCTAATGAAATCTGCTTGGCACATTGTTTTAGTTGCTGTCGGAGTTTCCTTCGCTGCGACAATTTCTTTGGGCTTAGCGCGTTTTTCATTCGCGCTTCTTTTGCCACAAATGCGCGAGGATCTCAGCTGGTCATATCTAATCGCGGGTAGTATGAATACCGCCAACGCAGTAGGTTATCTATGCGGTGCCATAGTGACGCCAGCGCTGATGCGCAAACACTCTCTTCGATCAATCCTCTTACTGGGTGCAACAGCTACAACGGTCTTCATGGCCATCACTTCCTTTACCATCGACACCACAGTCCTTCTAGTGCTCAGATACCTAACCGGAATTGCTAGCGCATTTGCGTTTGTCACCGGCGGAATATTGACCGCCCGTTTGGCGACAATTTATGGACGCAGGATTGGTCTTATTTTGGGAGTTTATTATGGCGGCGCAGGAGTGGGGATTTTTTTGTCAGCCCTGTTCATCCCCGCCGCAATATCGTACGCAACGTCGGATCAACGACCACACCCTTGGCAAGTAGCTTGGCTAACATTGGCAGTGCTAGGACTGGCTTTGACTTTCGGATTGGCGAGAAGCTCAGCGGCTATTAGCGTAACAGCCGGCGCATCAACCTCTTGCTCCAAATTCAAGATCATTAGTTTCGCATTTGGCTTATTTGGGTATGGTCTTTTTGGCGTAGGTTACATCGGTTATATGACATTCATAGTCGCGTACCTTCGCGAACAAGGTATTACAGATGGGACGATTGGAACTTTTTATACTCTTCTAGGCATCGGCGTTTGTTTATCGCCGTTCCTCTGGGGGAAACTTCTTGATCGCTACAAGGCAGGCCAACCCATGGCTATACTTAATTTTTTGCTTTCTGTCGCTACTGCAATTCCTCTCTTCTCAAATGCTCTCGTTCCGTTGTTTATATCTGGCGTATTGTTCGGATCTGTTTTTCTATCGGTGGTCGCATCGACGACCGCACTTGTTCGTCACAATCTTCCACAAGCCTCTTGGTCGGCCGGCATAAGTGCGTTCACCACGGTCTTCGCGCTGGGACAAATCGTAGGTCCCGCAGTCACTGGTTGGATTTCGGATGGAGAAGGCGGGCTAGAACGGGGCTTTATATTTTCAGCAGCGACGCTGTTAGCCGGCGCTATCTTTGCATCACGACAGCGCAGCCTATCAATCAAGGAAGACTAGCGCAGTCCACTGCGTATCGGGCAGGACCAACAAACAGAGTTATTGAGCAATTGGCAAGAGCTTCCGCATTAGTCAACCAGCGCAAAATCGATGCCTACGTCACTGCAAAAACGGACTTGAAAACCCCCGCATTTAACGGGTTGAGGAGGCTTTTCCTTTAGACACCGCTTGCCGTTTCGATCTGAAATCGCTATTCCCACTTCGGCACCTCGTCTAGCTTCTTCAATCAGTTCCTATCCTGACCACGAATACTACATCTGGTGCGCTGAAGAACTCCCGCCATCTATGCGGAGAGTCGGCGCGGCTCAGTATTTCCACACGGTGTGCCAATACTTTCCAGAGCCCGCAACACCTCTCCGATTGGAGATCTTATCTGGTCATTTGAATGACAAAAAATCGAGAACTGGCAACCCGGCATCTATGTCAATGCTTTGCGCTACTTCTTGCGACTCTTTAGCCAAGATAAATACGGAAGAATAGGCTCATCTTCTTCTCGAAATGGATTGTCCAAGTAGTCGCAGTATAGCTCGGCAGGCGTACTGGGTTGATTCGGAACCACCATGAAATTTACTGCGTGCTGCTGCAACACTGGGAAGCAATCATCCATATAAGGATTTGCTAATTTCTGGTCTAGATACAGCTGATACAGGAGCAGCCAATATTGGTCTTTACTGTAGACATCGAGTCTCGTTTTTCTTGAGGCGAAGTTCACTACCATTTCTTGGGCTTGCTCGAACTGATAAAGACTTAGTAGACCTAGGCAATCTTCGGACGCCAATACTGCGTCGATTACCTGGTAGTCAATGGGAAGATTATGTTTTTTAAGGTAGTACAGCGGCCAGGAAATTCCATCTGACCTAAAGGACTTTGCATTGAGAAGTGCAATGGTATTCAGCTGACCACCGTACGAGCTTGTATCGAAATAATCTTTTTCGATGAGAATTTCGAGATAGGGAAGTAGCAAAGGGAAGTACCAACTTAAATTTAAAATGTAGTCGAAAACTTCGTATACACCACTGGGATCTATAAAGTTAATTATGGACCCAATGGCGTATTTCAAAACACTTCCGTCGGGTGTCTGCTTGTTGAGACGGATTGCAAAATTTAGGTACTGAATTACTTCCGATCCAAGTAACGTGCGCGCATTATGCGCTTGAGTAATGAATCGACTGGGTAGTGCACCGTTTAGTTCGGCTACCCAGTCTGCTTGTAAAGCTGCAGGCAAATCGACTACTGAAGTTTTGTGAAGATTGAGGTTGAGTTTGTAATTTCTCAGCAACTTTCCCAACGTCTGTAAGAATGCATCAGTCTGTTCTAGGGTCGAGCAGTAGCATACATAGTCATCTATGTGACGACGGAAATTAAAGCCAGCTTGTGCTAGTTCCTGGTCTACCTTTCCCAGAATGACCTCCACCACAATGCTCGATGACGCCGGACCTATTGGAATACCTTGAGTTTCATTGCGTTTGCATTGGCGTTGCGCTCTATCTAAGTCGGAAGACCAATGTTGAGGCCCTCGATCTCTCAAGCGCTCCTTGGAAGAGTCGATGCCATCAAGAGCCCATTCGATGGCATGACTATAAATCCCAGGGAAGCAGCCAGAGATATCGGTAGTTACCCGAAAACTAGAAGCGAAACTATCATTGAGTTCCCTTACGATCTTCTTATTAGGATCTTCGTAGTTCATTACAAGCATACGACCATCCTGGTGAAGTTCCGGTTTGATCATACTTCGGTCATTTTCACAGACCCATGCTAGATGATCCCAATGGCTATGCATTATGGTGACGAGATCCGCGTAAGCTCTGGGGTGAACTAGTCCGAGCTTTCGCGGCACATTATTATGCCTTGTCGCGGCATATTCAACGTGGTCATAACCTAAGCGCCCTCTTACCGCTTCCTTTTTGGTTTGCGCCAATATTTGCGCCACTTCCGGAGTGAACGTTGTGGTGCCAAAGCAAGGTGGAATTTCCTTGATCGATAGCTTTTGGTTTGGAAAATAATTGTGACGCGTTAGCGCCTCAAACACATATCGTTTCGTGTCCAATCGAGCCTCCTGCCGGATATCGTCGTCGCTCAATACAACTAAAAAAAGCCCGAAAATCGGGCCTTGATCTTGGTAAGAATGATGATTAATGCCTTTTGGTAAGCAACATGTTTGTTTTGTCTGGCATATACATGACTCGATATTTAACGAAATCCGCTGGGTATTTTGCCAACCCTGTGGTGAGAATAACCTGATAGGGCTCATCATAGTCCTCTAGGTCTCGGAGTTTTTCGATACATCCAATCAATGTTGGAAGTTCCACCCCAGCCGTCTCAGGAGTATCTACCAGCAAGAACCTAGGAAACGGAACGTCATCTTCGCTCAAAGACATTTTCAGTAAAGTTAGGAAATACATCAAGCGAATGGACACCGCCGAACTTCTCTCCTTGTACACACCGCCATCAATCACCGGGAAGTAATCATCTTCGCTAATTCGCGCCGAGCGGCAATTTTTCAAAGTCTGAGTTACTAGGTCATTGTAAATAGTGCTGAACGACTTAACCTTCTCGCCGATCTCAGATCTTGTACTGATTTCCAATTGACGACGTCGATCATCTGCCTTCTTGGTTTCTTTTCGCTTAGCTTCATAGTTCTTGTTAAGATTTTCTAGCTTTACCTCGATATCAATCTTTTGTTGAAGTAACGCAACCTTCTCTCTAGTTTCGAGAATTTTGTCGTCGATGTCATTCAGCGTGTCTAGGTCCAAATCTTCATCGAATCTGCTAACCAGTTTTTGAAGCTGCGTCTTGATTTCCAAGTTCTGAAGATTTAGATTGCTAATGTCGTCCCGAGTTGACGCTACCTCTTCACTACATCCTTCGATCGCCGTCAGGATCGTTGAGAACGACTTCATCTTAGCCTTGAGAATATCCTTGTATTCTTGGGAGGTGTAGAAGAATCTTTCGTACTGTTTCTCGTCAATAGGAGTTCCGCAAACACATTGACCTGTAGCTCTATGTACGGGGTTCAAGCAATAGGGGCAAGTGTCCGCAGAAAACAGATTTAACTGATCGTGAGAATGAATAACTTTATTCAGCTGTTCAATTTCACCAGCTGTTGAGTCGCGAACGCTTGTTAGCTTCGATCGTTCATCGTAAAGAGAGAGAAGACGCTCATTTGCCTTCGACACTTCCACTTCGCCAGCGAGTAATTGATTTTTTAATTGCGCAATTGCAGGTTCTACATTGCCCTCTGTTGATCGATTTCTTTTAAAGGCTTCTCTTGCGTGTTGCAATCGGTTGATCGAATCCTCGGCTTCTCTCAGATCTTTCTCAAGAAATGTTCGGTTAACGATCTCTGCATTACCTTTAATCTTGTTTGCCAAGAGTAGGTACTCATCTAACAAATCTTTGGCTAAGGCTTGTTCTTTTTCGGCTTTTTTATATTCGACTATGGCATCGTAAAGGTCGGAAAACGACTTTCCAATTAATAGTTCGAAAGCAGCTTTTCGACGCAGCTCGGAGTCGGAGAAATAGGTAACCTTGGTGTCGATCTTCTTATAAATGTTCTCAGGTTCTGTTTTCTGATCGTGATAAATTAAACGCATTAGATCAACGAAGTTGATCTTGAATGTGTCAAATCCCTGATATAACTCCACAACTGAAATTCCTAGCTGTTCTAGCAACCAGTCAGAGAATGTTTCACTTGCATTCAAAGAACGGTTCACGGGAAAGACTCGCGTAGCAAATTCCACTCCATTGGCGCCATAGAGATAATTTGGGCCTTGGGGCGATTGCTGAACGATGTATTCAGTTACGGAAATATCGTTATCCTGTAAAAATCTACGTAGCTGATAGTTTTTCCCGGATAAAGAAATATAGAGATCTACATAATTATTAGTGTCGTCAGCAATTTCCACATGCCTTTTGTCGGCATCTCTTTTGAACTCGACAACGCCGCCACCTAATCCGTAGTAGATCAGGTTGCAGAAGGTGGTTTTTCCCGTACCGTTATCGCCCTCAATAAGGACGATATTGTCTTCAAAGATGGGAGATTGGAATTCATAGTTATCTCCCTGATAGACAACTTGGTTAATTCTTAAAGAGCCCAAGTCTTTACCCCTTGATTTTCGTAAAGTCGCTCCAGCAAGCTATCGTGTGTAAGTACCGATAAGCGCTTAACGTGACTCTTCAACCTGCGCATGTTCGCGTATTCTTTGGCAAACATTTTTTTATCTAAAAATGTAGATGGGAGCCTTTCCTTCGAAAGGCTGACGTCCACCATTGCTTGAATACCTCGATCCCCTTTCGAAAGCTCGACATACCCAGATTTTTCTAAAGTAAATAGCAGCTTTAGGATCTCGCTACGTCTAGCTATTCCATTCGAATAGCTTCGAAAGAGATAATCTCTATCAATTGGATTTAGTTGACGAACGCCTGGTGTTGCTGAGGAGGGGCCGGCTATTTTGGTGGTCTGTTCTAAAATGTAAAGTAAATTCTCGTCTCGGACGAATTCAATCAGAAATGGCAGTTTCCTGTAGTCCTTGAAGAAAGTTCCGCTGACACAGCCGAGCACATCTAGTGCGATAAAAATCGAATAAGTGAAAAAATAAAAGTCATCGCCAGACACATACATCAGACTTTTCTTGCGCGAATCAAGCATGATGGACTCTATCTAGTGAGATAAAACATGAGTCCATAAGATCCATAATGATGTTTGCGATGGTGATCTTATTTGACACACTATATTTGTAGTCTTTCTTTAGTTCGAGGAGATTGGTGTCCGCAAGATCACGAAGCTCATCAACAATCTTCTCGAACTCCTTGTCGCTAATTGAGTCTGCGATCGCCAAGTCACACAGATAGTTTTCGCAGGCCTCTAGTACTCGATATTTGAGCGCGAGAAAACTCTTGTCACTATTCGCCTGTTCGATCTTCGCAGCGACTGCTCTTCTAGCAGCCAGTTTCATTCTCTTAGAATCGTAATTTGGACAGATCGCGAGAATCTTCTCTGACAGGTTTCTCTTATCCGTAATCCCCGCTTGAAGCTGTTGAATTATCTGCCACGTCGGATCTAAAACATCTTTTATTTCTTCCGATTCGGCGCGCTTAAAGATCATCTCGATCTCAGAAGAGAAAACGAACCGCTGGACAAAGTCTTTTTGATTTTGCCTCTCGTCTAGAGCTTCTGAAATGAGAGACCAGATAATTTCTTCTTTATTTGCCACTTTGAAATTATGCAGACGAGAGTTTTTAATCAAACTTAAAACTCTTTCCTTTAGCGCGACTTCATCTTCCTGGCCGAATCTCCACGCAATTTTAGACAGAAATTTCTGAAATTCATCCGCAGAGCACTTCTTCAACGTTTCCAAATTTCCCGATGATTTTTTTCCGCAGTATTGGCGGCTGTATTCCTCAATCAGTATTTGCTGCACCAGTGTGCAAATATCTATTGAGTAAACGTTGGTCGAGGACAGAACTTGGAGAACGGGTTCCGCTGGGAGGGTAAGCTGAGTTCCATCATCCAAGCTTTTCTTTCTTTCCTTCCCAATACTCGCGGTTGTGTAGAAACCCAGTATGACGCTTTCACTACTTTGCCAGTGGCTAATGTAGATATCAAAGAAGCTAACCAGTGTGTTGACAACTTCAGGAGAGAAAATAGTGAAATTCGAATCGGCGTCGTAGTTTTTGTCTTCTTCATAGTTCTTCTCGACGCCAGTGTTATCGTAAGTCGTCAGGAAAACGTCTTCTACCACTTCAATAGCGGCATAGAACATGGCCTTCGGACGCTTCTGTAGCGTCTCAAGCATCAAATTGGCTGCGCGAAGTTTTTGGAGTCGAAAGCCTTTCGCCTTCTCCCCATTTTCTCGACTGATCGTATCAAAACCCATTTTTTTGAATTTGATTTTGAGTTACACAAGATTCCCCCCGGAATCTTGTGGGTCGCAGAGTGTTGCGATGATATTCCCTATGGAAAAGTCATTATATATATCTAACTGATGAGATGACATCTACTGATAGCTTAATTGACTCTCAACGCTTTCCTCGCTACGGCCTTGTCACTTACGTTGCACATTTGGGCTGAAAATCTTTGGACTACATTGGGATATTCATTAAGTGGATTTCCTTTCCGCACCAGTTTTGATGCGTGAAGTAGGCCGTTATTCTGCTTCTCCACACCGCCCTTAGAAAGCAGCTATTTCCCGTTACTTGACTATGCCTAGGAAGACTGCCAAACAACGCTCAACCTCAACCAGAGCATCCGGGTCAATGCGACCAAATGTTTCCCCCACTTTTTCGCGCGCCAAGGTTACAGCCTTGTCTACCATTACTTGCGAAGCCTTGTGTAAGCCATTTTCTGTGTTCGGTTGCACCGTAACGCGAAGCAACGGCGCCGCTGCAAGCCGGCCAGTGATAGGCAATACCGTAACACTCGCATGATCTCCGAACTGGTTGGCCTGGATCACCAAAGCAGGCCTTAGCTTGTCAATGTCGCCTGGTATGGCAATGTTCACAAAGTCGCCGCGTATCATTCCGTCCAGCCATCCACGTCTATCAACGCGTCGAGCATCAATTTCTTCATCGCAACATCATCGATATCGACCTGAGCAACGAGAAGGCATTGACGGCGGCACTCCTCAGCAAAGCCCGGGCGCCGCGTATCCGGCACCCAGATTTGCACCGGACGAAGTCCCGCCATCCGCATGGCGTCGCGGTGCTTTTGAACTCGTGAATTGACATGCGCCATGTTGACATCCCTTTCAATTACACAAACATTCCGCAGTTATCACATGTTACATGTAACATACCTTTTCGCGATAGAATTTTGATGGGGCCGAGTCCGTTTTGAAAATGTGTTTGTGTCTGAGCTCCATCAGGCAGAGCCGGGGCATAAATTTGTGGGAGCGATGCCTCCCAGTATTCAATAGCAGATGGCCTTAGAGGCAGGGACTAATATAGCCGCCTTCGCAGTAGTTGCTTAGCGGAGGTATCGCAGTGAAAGCCATGAGAATTGCTCAGAACATGGGACGCGGGTTATAACTAGCCTCCACGTTCTCGGTTGTGGTGTTGTTACTATGAATTAGTATGCCTCCAGCTAGACACCCGTAATCGTTTTTGCAACCAAAGGCCTTTTATTACATGCGACACGACGCAAGAAAAAATAGCCAAATCGGGGTATTTCGAATTAAACAAAACGTAAAACCAAGCGAGAAACGTTCACTAAAGGACTTAGGGGAAACCTATAACACTATCGCCTCGCTGTTTTATAAGATCGCAGCAGCAATTGGTGCAATCGTTGTGTTTGCTTACTTGTTCGAAATTGGATTTTTCCCAGCTGGCCTAACTGCTGCGGAAGTTATTTTCTTCGTTTTTGTAGCAATGAGCTTTGGCTTAGTCTACATAATGCTGCTAGGCTTCGGCGCGCTATCGGCAATATGGCTGGTCAATTTAATAGTCTGCTTCAGGAATAGCATTCGCTTTAGGCGACGGCGAGGAATGAAGGGATTGAGATCCTGGCATTTACCAAAAAAATGGAATATTAGATGGGCTCATCGCGTCAGATTTCGGAGTACGCGTACGTCAAGGCTAAACTTTCACCCTCTGCACCCAGAGCTGAGGGGTGCGGTCTATACCGCAATCTCATTACTCTCATGTCTTTTTTTAGTGTCGCTTGCAATAACTATTCATGCGAGTTCTGTAAGGCGATTGATAGCCGGCATATTCGTTGGCGGGTTCATCGCGCTTATGTTTTCAAATGGAGATGTCAGTAGGGCCAGAAAGCCTCCGCCAAAGAAAAGTTATTGGACCTCGGCGCGGTTTCGCCTGTTCCTCGCCCTATCCTTACCGCTAGTTGCGCTGATCCCCCTCCGGGGAACGATGGATCTCGTTCACGTCGTGTTTCAACAGCTTGGTATCCGAATGATGAATGTCAGCATCGAAGTACCTGTCACAGAGCGGGAGTCGATGCAGCGAATTTCTGATGCGTTGAATCGCCCGCTATTGGACTGCCATCGGTTAAGCAAAGGCGACCGGCTTTTGATCCATCATGCAAATGTACTTTGGACCAGCGTTGGAAATACCACATATCTTTCGTTCACATTGGAAAATCCTAACCGTCCAGGATGGCTCGAATCTGACCCTAAACCATTACAAGAGGTGATGCTTCGAATCGATACGAGTGCCGTACATATAATTGAGGCCAGACCTCCACTAAACCCCTGTTTTGATCTACCAAACGATATGCTATTTGGGACGGCAAAGTACGAACTCACGCCAGAGGCTGATACTGCACTGAAAGCCTTTGCGTCTTCGATACAAGCTGATGGCCAGGTTGCGCGGATTATCGTGCGAGGACATAGTGATCCCCGCCGTATTGCCGGTCAGATGGAGCGAGAGCTGGGCGATAATCAGCGGCTCTCGGAGCGTCGTGCGGAAGTTGTCGCCGTAAAATTGAAGGAGCTGCTCAAAATCCCCCAACTCGACATCGCCTTCGAAGGAGCAGGCAGTCGCGAACCGAAAGTAAATTGCCCGGTCGGCGGAGCGACCATGCCCTACGAGGCTCAGCAGTGCAATGCCCCCAACCGTCGCGTCGAGGTTCGAATTATGTATGCGGCCAATCAAAAGACCGCTAGAGGTCGAGAACCGCAGAATCCCAATTAAGTACAAATTTGGCCGTAAACTGCCCTTCCGAAGAGTGCTTATCATTGCGGTACGAAGGTAACCACGCGCTGACTGCTGCTCAACGGGAAGATAGCTCGCACTTTTCCACGCTTTATATAAAGTGTTGGCAGATATCGGCTCTCCGCTGTATTCACTTAAAAATAACCGAGACTCTTTCTCCTTGATTCGTCTGCGTTGCTCCGACACAGAAGTAGACCTATCGACGTATATTCGCCGAGCGCTCGGCCGCCTGATTCACGATAGTGATCAATCTCTTCGGCCAATTTAAATGGTAAGTTTATTACCCGCGTGGGCCCCTTATATCCGCCTTTACCATCGGGATACTTAGGTCCTCTTGAGCCATAACATACGTTCACCGACACAAAATTTCCGGCGATACTTACGTCCCATCTTTCTCGATCTTCAGGTAGCGTATCAATCCGCCACTGGAGGCACTCTTCCCGACGGATTCCGGAAGTTACCTGAGTTATAGAACAGGTCCCCGGAATAGCAAGCTTATTTAATTAAATCTATGGGGGCACAGAAAGGCGTCTGCTACATCGGGTACATGACGTTTATTGTCGCGTTTCTACGTGAACAGGGAATGGATAGCCGGACCATCATCATCTTTTTGTACGTTACTCGGTGTGGGTGTTTGTGCGTCATCGCTTCTTTGGAGAAAACTGCTTGACCGCTATCACGACGGCCAACCCATGGCTATTTTGAATTTGCTTCTTGCACTCGCCACGGCCATTCCTCTGTTCTCGCGCGAGATATTCTCGCTGTTGATCTCTGGGACCTTGTTCGGCTCCGTATTTTTATCGGTTGTCGCATCAACCACTGCCTTGATTCGCCACAACCTTCGAACCCCATTATGGGCTGCAGGGATCAGCGCTTTCACCACAGTTTTCGCCCTAGGTCAGATTATTGGGCCTGTCGTTATCGGCAGGATTTCCGATGGACAGGGCGGGCTGGAGCGGGGCTTTGTTTTTTCGTTAGCGACGTTGCTTTTAGGGGCGCTGTTTGCCTGTTTTCAACGCACCATTTCCGGTACGGAAAGAGTAACTCAAGGACTAGCTATTAAACCTGTATTTATCTTATCGAGCGGTACCTGATCGGATTCCACTAACCTTTTTTGACGGGTTAATTTTGCGCCGTAATTGGGCTAACTCCCTCAGCAGTGCCTCGTTCTCCACCTTAAGGGCGTTGGTCTCCTGGACCACCTTCGCAAGCTCGGTGGTCAACTCACGATTTAATCGATAACTCTCCCTAAGATCAAGCTCAGTTATGCAAATACTATTGGCGATCTTCTCAAATTTACTTTTCCAAAATGCACTACTATCTATTCGCTCCGAGGACTGAATATCGTCATTTCGCTTGCCTCTTTTTGACTCTAACCAAATCATAATCTCCGAGAAGAGCGGACGAGGGCCAGAACCCGATTTCACATACAAAGCCTGAATAGAAAATTTAGCACGCCGGCAGATTTCTGTGAGCGTCAGCACTCCCTTATTATATGGATACAATCCACCGTTCTCACCGATTTCCCTGTCCATCAGGTCACGTGTGATTTCCCACTTCTTTTGAAGCTCGTCTGATCGCCTCTTTGCATAGGCTTGTGCTGCGGCGTGAAGATTTGGATGAACATACTTTGTTTGTTTTGGAGTCACAATTTCTCTCCTGTCAGGCTGCGCCACGCTGATGCTTCTGACAAGCCGCATCGACCGTTGGATGCCCTTGCCAGCTGTCGACTAAACTATCGAAGCGCCGTAGATTCTCGACAAGTCTGCGCTCCCAGATATCAGCTTGTATCAAGTCGCCCGAAGCATCTGCTAGCTCGACTTTCTCGATACACCGAATAACCGCTGAGTTTGCTTGCGCTCTTGCTGTCGGCTCTTCCAAACGATGATTGCAATTTACCTGACAGTTTGCCGTATTCACCCTCTTCGAACCCAAAGCACATGGTCCTGATACGCCCCGCCCTTTCGTACAGATGACTCCATCGCGTGGCTTGAGCCATGTACGCCCTGCCTCCGTAAGCATGCTCGCCAGGTCGTCCTCGCTCTCTGCGCTAAAGTCACCCATAGTCCGAGCAATTCGTACAGTTTCTCGAAACCTCCCAGCAGCAGGTCCTCCCATTTCATCAGCGCAGCGAATTGCCTCCTTTGCCATCATCTTTACAATCGCCGATCTCGCTTCGCGGATGTCAGCCACAATTTGGGGGTCAGTCATAATGTATGAAATGGTCATGTCAATAGAGCTATGGCCAAAGATGTCGATCAGAATTCGCGGAGAATGCACAAAGGCGATTGCAATTAACCTTGCTATAGTTTTGCGGAAACGATGATTTGTCAGCGCTTGGCTGTCCAATAGATGCATCGTACCGATTGCATTCACATACCAACGTAGTTCCGGACCGATATTCACCAGCGGGGTCAGCGTCCCTTGAGGGAAACTAACCACCCATAGCGGAAAAGTCCGATCTCGGACGTCCTGATGGCTCAAATCTGGGTCAAGCACCATCGCCAGCAACCGAACAATCCTTTGTTGATTGACCGCAGCCTTCTGGGAAACGGTTGGAAGGGGCCAGCTCCTTTCGATACCATGTACGCTCTGAACCATCTTCCACGTCTTCCCCCTAATTTCATCTGCTACCTCAGCGTCTTCGGCAATTGAACTCGTAGTCCAACTCAAAAGTTCAGATGCTCGTGGTCCTGTACTAAGCGCCATGATGAAACAGTTAGCCATCTCTAAAATCTTCAGAAAGAGACGCAAATCTGTCCATGTCCTGGGAGGCCACATTAAGAAGCGATTCTTTACAGTGGTTCTGCCTTTACAAACAATCTTATTTAAAAATGAAACCTCCTTCGTTTTCCACACACGGCGCGCTAAATACGAATTCCAACGAACAGTCTTTTCGTGCTTGCTTACAGGGCCACCTTTATGCAGTCTCGATGGCTTCCTGCTAATCGCAAGCCCCTCTTCAAGCGCATCAATCACCTCCTCTGACAGATTATTGACTATCCAGAGTGACCTTTTCCCCGTTAAATGTACAAATTGATCTGGTAAGGGACGAAACTTATCTTCTTCTACGCTATCCGGCAGCACCCGCGCTCCGCGGAAGCTCAAATAAGTACTCGATGCGCTTGGCTCGGCGCGAGATATCTCGGACCAATAACCCATTGATGCCAGCCTAGAAAATCTTTGCAGTTCAATTCTGCATCTCAGATCGAATTGACTATTCGACGGGAAGTCTGATCGAGACAGTGTTTCAAAGAGGCCTACACTTCTTGAAGCACCCTTACCTAGGGCAAGTCTCAGCATATCCAGCCACCGCTGCCGAAGGATGCAAATTATTGTGGCTGGCATCATGTAGCCTTGCTTCATATTCGCAGGAGCACAAAAACAAACCAGCACCATCCGCATCGCGACAAGAACGGCTTGATTAGTCATAACAGCGTCACGAGAATGCTTAGCTAGATATACATATAGATTTATGCGAAAGCTGGATGGGCTTCGCCCTTTCGGACGCCAGGGCTCCGGAATTGTAATTTCGCCCCATTTACTTCCCAGACCAAGCCGGATTTGCAGATCCAAGAGTTCTTCCTTTCCTAATCGGTGGATGCGATGCTCTGGATATATGTTCAGTACAGCGCTCCGACGAACAATAAGGTCGCCACTAGCCTGAAATCCTCTCTTCGCAAACTGTGGCATTAGCTATACCCTTCCAGTTGAATTGGCCGATGCCGCCCCTCGTCAATCTCAAGCAACCATCGCGAAAACATCTCATCAATATCGAAACAGACGAAATGCTGCCAACTCAACTCGATGTTGTGCAGCTCCTCTGGCCATGAAGATTCATACCAACTAACCTTCGATATTGATTTCTGTACGTGCAAAAGCTCGGCACGCACCCGAGCCAGATCATTGGCACCTCGCTCATCGGTAATCAGAATCGCGTGCTCTGGGCAGATGAAACATCTCTGCGGACCACAAATATGACCCGGAATATGACTTGGATCTATTCGCAAAGGAGGATGAACCATATTGCTGCAACCGGTACCAGAGAGTGTTCTATCTTTCCCGTCGAGCCATCTTTGGATCTGTTGGTCTGATGCACCGGCAACCCGTCCAGCACATAGTATGGGGAGGCTCTTTGATGCGGCATTCCCATAGGGAATGACCTTGATCGTTTCCAAGATAGCGTCGACACCTCGGATCATCTCCTGTTTGGAGTGGGCAATTATTCTTTTCTTATTAAAGTAAGTACGAAGTGCACTTACGTTAGCACTGCCAGATGCGATAAGAGCCTCGACCAAGGAGTACCCGGAGCTTTCATACCTCCAGACGAGGAAAGCATCGCGAAAATCCGAAGGTTGAAACCCCTCCCTAATCGGAATTTCGATTGCGCGGGGCATCTGACCCGCCTGCTTTGCCAATTGCTCCGTTGCAGCGATATTGTTGTTTATTGACTGGGTGGCGAATTGCACAGGACTTCTACGTCCACGACCATTTATATGAAAACCAATATGCGCCACACTTCTCACGCACGAAAAGCGATCTCGCGAATCCGTCACATAAAGCCATGGAGATGAAACTCCATATTTCGTTCGCTCTATTTCTAGATCCAACTCTTTAAGTTTTTTTGAATTGGCTCCTCGCGCCACCTCCTGCTCTTTCATTTCCAGCAGGGTGCTCAACTTTTCGGAAAATAGCTTACGAATTGGCTCCGTGTAACGCACAAGAAAACGAATAATATTTGAAGGTGAGTAAGGAAACTTATCCCAGCTCTCAGTCTGTTGGATTGATCCCTTTCCCCGTTCTTTCCTTGAAATTAATCGACTATGGGTTGCAGGACTGCTGATGGACGGCCTAATACACGGGACTTCATCTCCGCTCTGAGTTTCTCCTATTTCGATGTCCATTATTGTCTGCGCATTCCATCCAGACTGAATCATCAACAACATAAATAGCGCCGAAACTTCAGACTGGCGTGGCACCGTATCAGGGAACTTAGCAGTTAACGCTAGATGGAGATCACGCGTCGTATCTCTACACTCCGCGCTCTGTATTCTGGCGAAGGCGTCTCTACAAATACGGCGAAAGAATTGATAGAGCAGACGCACCTCGTTATTTGTCATAAGCGGGCGCTGCTTGGACGGAACACGGATGGCCTGCCACCAGAACGACACTCCACTGTCTCTTCGCGCAGAAGCGAGGAGAGAAAAGAATGCCTCTGCAACCTCTGGTGAACATATCCGATTCCCGTTTATCATGCCAAGGCGATAGAATGCGTAGTGGAGTCCATTCCAGTCGGCCGCAGATTCAAGCTTCTTTACATGTGGGAACTCGCGTTCGAACTCGTCGAAGAACGCAAACCACCATCTTAGTTTTGAGATTAGTGCCTGTACCGAGGGAGAGCTACTTTTCCGGAGTCGGCTATACAAATGCCCCGATAGCTCTCGGATCAATTTAGGACGTCCAGAGAAAAAGAACCTCCGCTTCCGGATATTTGGGATATCGTCATCAGCACTGACGCCGACTACAAATTCATTCAGATCGACCAGTCCTGGTCTCTTTGGATGCGTAGTAAGAAAAAAGAGCTTATCTTCTTCCGGCTCCGAGAACGGAGCTGGAATCACATTGGATGCTAAGTTCTTCTTTCCACAAGAGCTGAGATGCGTAGAATTTTTTAATCTAGGCCGCATAAATCATCTCCTCTCCCAAGTTACGCAACCAATCATCATGTTTAGAACTGGCATCGAATTTCTGACGTAACCATACCAAGTAAGCATTTACATTGCGCTCGCTAATATGCCCAAGCTGCGGCTGAACAATTAGCAATAAATCGGAACGACCTTCACCGGAAATCCAATCACCTGTAAACACGATATTTTCGTGTTCCAACTCGAGTGCCTTTGCCGCTTTAATTCGCTCCTTCCAAAGCGTTGTCACAGTCCAATAATGGCGCATAAGGTGGGGATGCCATCTCACCACTGGCTGATAACTGGCTTGAGTCCAAGCCTTATATAAGGATCGTCCAGAAATGGGGGTACCATCGTATTCACTGAGAAACAGCCTTGGACTCGCAAGCTCTCTTCGAAGCTGCTTCTCCCGCGCTGTTTTCCCAGCCATCACATAGTTTCGAAGCAGCCGCGGGCGCATGACATCCCGATAGTGATGCAATTCCTCTGCCATTGCTATAGACATCCGGATGTATCTTTTCGGACCGACTATATCTCCACGATCATTGATCGATTTCTCCCCTTTAGCTCCATAGCAAATACAGACTGTGACATATGCACCGCTCAGACTAATTTGCCATTCAGACTTTTCCTCTGGCAGCGTCCACACCCGCCAGAGTGCACATTCTTCACGACGGACTGCGCAATCTTCGATCAGGCGACACATCAATCCCTTTACGTAGCCAAACTCCAGTGCGACGCACTTCTGCCACTGCTCGACGTCCTTCTCAAGCGGCATTATTAGTAAAGCAGGATCTTCGCGCACGCGGCCGACTCTCCCGGCGACCTCCCGTGCCTCCCCTTTCGATCTCGCGCCACCTCTCTGCTCAGCTCTTAAACAGACATCCATGAAAAATGGCTCCCGAAGTCCCTTCGTGGCAGCCCAATGCAGAAAATAGCAAGCCTCGTCGACACGACCATTGACTGTGCTGGCCGCAAGACGTTTTGTACCCCACATTCCTTTACTCATCTGATCGGCATATAGGCAGACTAGATCGTTATAAGTTACGCACTTCCAATATGAGCCTTCCTCCTCTTGTTTGTAAGACTGTCGGTATTTCGACTTTCGATATCGGCCTATCCAGCTACACCACTCAAGGAAGTTTATTAGCTTACGCGCAGTTGTTACGATGGACTGCTCAGTCAATATGCGCCCGGCTCTCGCCGAACCACGCAGTCGACTGGAGTGCTCATGGTGCCCCATGCCTTCTAATGCTTCTGCCGCAGCCCATATAAACGAAGAGTCAACTAAACCTCTTGAGCGTTCATGTAAATAGCTTGAGAAGTCACGCTGATAGACCCAATTCGAATCGAAGATGGATGGAACGTGCGCCACCATTCCATATCCCGCGTCCTCTAACGCCGCCGTAGATGGCCGAAAAAGATGCAGTTGCTCATATGAGATAGCGGCTTGTGGATTCTTCATCTGTCTCCTCCACGATTTCTTTACTCGTCCTGCCTAGTATCTACGCTAGCCTTTTCCAGTAACGAACCTGTGTATCAACCTTAGTCAATCGCATATTCATTTCACGGTTGTTTAATTCATCCGAAGAGATTGAATTGCCACTATCTTTGTATAGAAGATACGTCGCACAAATGCAAGTTAACTTCAATTTTTTACTTTTTTATCGATGCGGATCGTCTCCGCTTATCCATGCATTTTTCGACTTTTTGTACTACATAAATTAGGATTATTAGCGATTTAATTGGGCGTGATTTCACAGTCTGATTTCACCAACATAAATGCGAGTAAAAAATCTTATGATCCATTATTAGTCTTTTTTGACCACTGCGTGGACGCTCACACGTTCTTGGGATCAAAAGATCTTTCTTTCACGAGCCATCTCATATATGTAATACCTCCCTAAAACCTGCTCCGCAGATGAGCCCGTAAAGGAAGAAAAATGAGCAATGCCATGGAAGCAGAATTCGGGCGACGGAGAGCCAAGCGTAAAGCTGCGCTGGTTTTAAAAATCATCTAGGGAGAGATGACGGTAGCCGTTGCCGAAGCCGCATACACGCACGCACAGAATATCCGAGCTGCGATTTCACGATCCGACTTTGAACGTGCGGAACTGAGTATCTCGTTATGGGATGCTTACGATCGGCCGATCATCGAAGGCATTGTTAGAGCGTTGCAGTCGGTACCTTTGCATGAACTCGGACGCCGAGATGCAGTGATTACTATGCTGGCTTTGACGGATCAAATGGTCTTTCTGGGGAGGGCCGTAGAGATACTTATTAAGGGACCCGCTCAGGACCCGGAGTTGTCTACGGCGCTGGAGGCAGCAAGTGACTCAAAGATGCGTAGGGCACTCTTCACGCACAGCTTTGGTGTGTTGGCGCTGAATGTCACGACCCACCTCGCCCAGATCGATCAGTGCTACAAGACGTTATCTGATCGATGAAAACCTGCCAGACCAAGAAGGGAGAAAGCGCTGACCTCAGGCTCCAGCGCCTCGATACGCTCACGTTTGGCCGTGCTGACCCCATCCCGCTCGCCGCTATCGACCTCGGCGATTTTTTCCCCAGTCCAGCAGCGGCTGAGGCATACGGGCGATCATCGGCGCAACCCATTGGAGCGTAGACCCTAGTTAAGGTTGGCCGGTTTCGCAGAGTTATCAAAAGGAGGCCGTCGCACTATCCATCTGGTTTCGGATTGAACGTTTAACTTTCACAGAACCGAGCGTCCATGACCCTTTGAAATATCCCGCACACACGTTCTCTATGGAATCTATAGCGATTAGTTGACGATGTGAACATCATCGATTATGTCGTGGAAGAATTTGACTCTATGCTAGGATCACCCCGAGAAAAACGAGGTGAAGATGAAAGAAAAGTTGACCTGGGTGGAAGTCGGATTAATTTTGATCTGCTTTGCTGGTGCGTTGGTGTGTATTGCAATGGCCTTCGCATATTTCTCGCGTACAGTTGATAAGGACAAGATAGGGGATGCCGCCACTTGGTTCGGCGGGATGGCAACCGCATTAGCGCTCGGCTGGGCCATCTGGCTTTCTACCTCGGACCAGCGTGCAAGACGGCGAGCGGAGTATGATGCTGCCTTCATTCGGTGGGTAGAATTGCGTCCAAAGGTGGAGGCTGTGTATATCGGCCTTGATCCTATTCGCATGCGATTGGTTGAGGAATCTGTGCGCGGGTCTAGCACGCTCATTGACCAGATTCTCAAAGACTTAGAGCTAATGAGGCTGTGGGAGCCGTCCGATGTCACGCCACTACTACCGCTAGACGAGCATGTTGCAGTGCGCTTGGTATCGGTTCAAGTAAACGTCCTAGAAAGCATTCGCATGCTAAGAGAAGGATTAGAAGCGCGGCCGAAGAATCCTGCCGAATCGCAACAAGTAGCACTTCGCGCCTTAAGGCCATTGACTGTTGCAGCTGCGGAAATTGCACCAGCATGGGATGTGCTAAGCACTTTACGTGCACGCGGATTTGGCGCTTCCTGGGATTGATCGCGCTGCACGTAGGGAAAAATGCCCGAGAGCGGCAAGCTCTAAATTTTGCGCAGTCTTATTGGATATCCTTTGCACTGGTCATCTGATATTTTTATATCAAAACATCGAGAAGATCAAAGAGAGGCCAAGTGGCACCATATGCTAGCCAAAGGGAATCACATAAACGGTTGTGATTACTTGAATGCCAAAGACTCTCATTGATCCTCGTCATCGCCTACGCAATTCCGGATAAATCCAATTCGCGGGCATACCGGCTTTATCTTCGGGATTAGTAATCGTCCACTGCCATGCATCTTCAATATTGTCCCTATTCGTAGCGAGTTCTGACACCTGTTGATGAGAGAGAGAAAAATGATAGGAATCATTCTTCAAATTGAAGCGTTCGGGAGCATCTAGTAAGAAATCGAGTTTGTAGCTCCCAGGACGCCAGTAGAAATACTGCTTAGTGAACTGGTAGAGCTCCGTCATTTCGAGCGATGTATAAAATTGCTCGTCGCTGAGTCCATTTTTTCTCTCATAAGCTAGCTTCCGACTCGCTGCAGCGGAAAGTGGGGCTCTTCTCGTCCAGAACTCGGTATCTTGGCATCGAATAAAGCGCTCCTCGACCGCATTTGGAGTGACCTTCAACGCCAGTACTTCAGATTCGCGCTCGAATGGAATATGTCCTTGTGGTGAACGCATCTGGCCCATCGTTTGAGTCATTCCACGCCACTCAAATTTGTGAAAGCTACCGCTTTCATGAGTCAGCCGAATTCCTATTCTGGTGACGACAATTTCCTTATAACGAACAGCGAGTGCCATACGAATATTGAATATCGGCCCATTCATGGTGAAGCCTATTTCTGGGGCGGGAGCGGTAAAGATCTGAATCTCTGGTTTAGTTACAGATTTTTTAATCCAGCCAATAATTGGAACCAACCAAGCTGCTGCCCCAATAATACCCAGCCAATCAATTGCCACAATACCTCCTTCTAATCGATGGAATCGCTCACGCACGATCCGAATTTGATTTAGGAATAAACTTACTTCACCAAGTGGGCTCAAGAAACAAGACGAATTTTCTCAGTAAGGAGCTTACCGGGTACTTGGATCATGCGGAGATACGCTAAGCCATGGCGGAACGCGTATCGAAGGCGATCCGTCTGGACTATGTCGCCACGTGAGGTCTGAAACAAGGAAGTCTATCCAGGCCGGTTCAAGACGCTCTTCGCCAACTTTGGGAGCCGGTTGCTGATGGCGATCTCTCAACCAAGACATAATGCGCTCACGTACTGCATTCGGATCCCCGAAGAGTTCCGCGAATGTGTCTAGCGCTGCACCACCACTCTTAGGGGTCAGACCACCATCTTGTTTGGCGAGAAGAAGTCCACTAAATGCATTAATAAAATCTTCTTGTTTATGTAGACCGCCACATGCTGGGGGAAATGGTTGCTCAGTTAGCTTGGCATGGAGAATCTCGCGCCCGCCAGGCGTGAATTCATTTTGCAAGGCATTTGCAAGTCCATCGGCGTTAGCCCGCTTATCGATAAGTTCTATTACAGGTAGGTAGGCAACCAAAGACATCGGTTCAGGCAGCAATTGAGGACGAGGCTTGCCACTCACCACATGTACTGGATCGAGGTCCACTACGACCAATGCTTGATCAGCTTCATTGAGGGCTCCTGTACCATTAGGTTGCAGAATCCCTTTTTGCCATCCATGGTAAGGGGTCAATAGCCTCACTATTCCTGTGTGATCAGGTGGTTGGTTACTAACAGAATCAATGCCAATAAAGCAGCTACCTCCAACGCTGATCTTCTTATTAGCGGCATTACAGAATACGGTCGCCGTTCCAGATGCTAGAACACTGGCTTGTCCAGCGTGCCAATAATCATTGCTTCGGCTAGTAAATGCAGGGACAATAAGCACCGATCGGCGCTCGCGGTCTTCTTGCGAAACGCTCAATAATCTGCTCAGCGCTTCGATATCCCTATTCACCAATTCAGCGGCGTCGTTCGGTCCGCGGCCAAAATGCTGAAGAATTTTTGCTAAATCTTGCTCCAGAGGCTTTCGGTTAGCTGGGCTTGTTAGCAAGAACAGCTCAGAGCAAACTAGCTCCATGCAATAACGTAGCTTCTGCGGTCCATGGATAAGTTCCTGGATGAGGCCAATCAACTGGTCGCTTGACCATTCGGCTTTTTTTGCACGAGCGCGAATGGTTTTTAATGCTTGAAGCAATTTCTCCTCTGTATATAACGGCTCCAGGGCACTATTATCAGGTCTGAACAATTCATGAACAGCTACTGCACGATATTTTTTCCCTCGCTGGAACTCGATCGGCTCTGCGGAACCTTCGAGTCCAAGCGGCACAGACTGCTTTTCATCGGGCCGCCAAAGTAGAGTTAGTTGTTCTCTCAAATGCTGCTCGTCGGCGCTCGCCTCAAACTGCCGGTACGTTCCGGCTAAAACGGCCAATCCAGGATAATGTCGTAGTTCATCCTTTAACCACTTGACTGTCTCGGGACGAACGGAAACCTCCGGCAATACCAGTAATTGAACCTTCAAATCATGAGAAGCTTTCAAAGCCTGAGTAAGCATTCTCCGCCTGCGATGTTCAGGCCACGAAATTACCGCACGATCGCCGCTCCAAAGATATTCGGCGTTACGCTTTCCAGTCTTGTTAATCTCGTAAAAATCACTGCCTGGTGCAAGATGGTGCCGTAGTTCCTCCTGCGCGGATTTTGTCAACGGCAAAGCTGCCAACCCTACCTCGGCAAGAGGATGGGCGTAGCTTTCCTCGATCCTCCACTGAAAGAGGGCTACCCGGAAGCGATTGTCCAAAAGCTCGCCAGCTTCCCCATCTATTTTCCCTCCCAGCCTTCTCCATGACTCTCTCTGCCATTCGTACAGTCGCTGGAAAAGCACCGAAGACGATAAACTTTCAGCTTGGTTCGCCATGTCATGAGCGTAAGGAGCCCTATCGTCTTCACTCGGAAGTAACGGTGACAATGCGTTCTCATTTAAAACTCTGGAGCCAACGCCCATTGTCTGCGCTGCATCACGAGGCTTTAAAGAAGCAGATTCAGCTTCACCGAGTTCGGTGAGCAGCGACGGCGACCACTTCCCGAGCTTGACATCCAAGGTATGTATCGCAAGAAGTTCGTCGTCCACGATACGCCTGGATTCAGTCCAGACCTTGAACAACCTGCTGCTACTAGGAGCGCGACACTCCTCCACCGAATTAGCATATAGACTAGTATATTGTGGCTTGCTCAGTTGCCAGCTGACTTGCCCTGCATCCACAAATTCGTCACTATCGCGACTTCGCCCAAAGGTCGTTCCGCGCACAGTAAGAACGCGTATACCTCGTTCGCGATCGACCTCACGAAGAGCCTTTGGCAAAGCTCTCATCAGGGCATCACATTGCTGAAAAGAGAAAGAAGGTAGGGTATCGAATGGCCAAAGTGACGCGTCTGAATTTGTATCGTCCGTACTGACGGAAATCGTTTGCCAGGCGCTCAAGAACACATAGACTTCCTTCAACTCGGGAAGATCAAAAATTTTTGCGAAGCTGGTATCTAACAACCCAATCAGCGCGAGCATCCACTGCCAAGGACTAGCCATATTAAGACCTGTCCAATCACCGTCAAACAACTTCTTACGCATGGCATTGTAATCGCCCTGTGGATCCAGACGCGCCATATCAGGCGTTGCCCATGAAGCCGGCAGATTTAAGTTTTCAGGCATTCGTCGAGACCCCAGAGACGACGTGTAACCCCAGAGTGCCGCCACGCTGCCACGCAAGCCGATACCGAGGCATGATAGTGCCAGCGCTATTCTCAGAGGGGGCGCGGGGCGATCAATCTCGGCTTCCAAGGGAGGTCGATGCATTGCGTGGTATAGGGAGATCATCAACGCTAATTCTGGGCGCAGCAACCCATGGTAACCCTCTAGAGGCGTCAACCTAAGCCCTTCCAAAACCCATAACGGCAACCTGGCGAGCGTGTCTGGAAATACACGATGCAGCGAATGGCGAAGATCTTCTCCACTTCGCATCTGGATGCGAAGTGCCATTGCGCGACTTTCCGCATCAACTTGAAGAACATGTCGAACCTGTTCATCCAGACTCTTTTCGGTAGGAAATCTCCTCAACAGGTCAAGCGCCCTCTTTACGGTGCCAGGAATAGATGTTAAAGAATCTGCTGTTAGATCAATCTGCGCTGCCGACAAATAGGTTCCCTGCAATTTTCGTAACTGCTGCCGCAATACGTAATTTTCTAACGCCCGTTTGGCTTGCTCCTCCTCAAGTGTCTCGTCAGTTTCGTCCAGAAGCTCATCTCGTTCGCCAGTCTCATCTGCCATATCTGCCGCCACACCAAGAATATCCGCAACGGACCATCCCACACGCCAGATGTCTGCGCCTGCTAGTGGCACGTTCTCCGATTGCACACGATCATCGCGATCGTGATACCAAGCACTCACACCCAGCAATTCCCTAGGGATTGGATCAGCTATCAAGTGAAGCACCGTCTTATCGGAGAAAGACTCTTGGAGAAGCTGCGTTTTGACGGGAACATACGCCGAGCTTCCTTCATCGCCAATCTTAAGCTGGTGCACCAAAAGGAGTGCTTGGAAGAGATCTGCAGCAAATTGAGCTCTGCCTTTCAGAGAAGACATTCTTGAAAAATCTAGGTCCTCCCATTTATATAGATCATCGCTCTTTCCTATACATACCGACGAAGAATTCGTATCAATTGTATCGAAGCGAATTTGCGCTATTTTTGCAGTACCAACGGCGTCAGCGCGTAGCTCTACATGTGCGAATTGAGAAACCTCTTCCTGCGTTGCTCTCTCAGTATTTCGGAGCGAATATCGATATAGGTTTCTACCCTTGGGCAAGACTTTTTCGTCAACAGCAAAAAGCATGACGTCTTGCCGTCTAAGTAAAGGCAAGTGGGGAAGGAGACGAGCAGATTGGCATTCTTTGAAGCTTGTAAGTAACTTCGGGAACTTTGCGAGTACGGCGAGTCTTTGTGATTGTGGGGCGCTATATACGACAAAATCAAGCGCTAAACTAACGTCACTGATATTGTTAGCTTGAGCCCCTTTTAGTTGTTCAACGATACTCCGTGCAAGAACCAATTCATCATGATGATCAAGGTCACGCTCTCGGAGAGCCGCTATAGGATCAGCATCTGATGGGTTCATCAGTTCGGCGCCTGCCAAACAAAGCCATTCAATGGCGGTAATTGCGCGACCGGCTTGTGACGCAACAATCACTCTCCCTCCATCTCCGCCAACTAAACGTATGGCCTTTCTGGTTACTAACCGCGCCCGCCTCCTTACATGTGCACGATTGGTAGCAAGGTTCGGATTGCCGAAGAAATTGTGGTCAGCAACCAATTTTGCTAATTGCATCCGCTTGTGTCGGCTCTGCTCTCGCTCGACAAGATGCTGGCCATTCGCTTGCCATGGATTAGCGTCAAGTAATCTATCTAATCCCTCAACCGCAAATAGCATGGAATAGCCACGCTCTCTAAAGGCTGCGGCCCAATCGCGCTCACCGCACGCGCTATCCCATAAAGTCCAAAATTGTCCCCAAGCTGATTCAACGCTGTCCGGCTGCATAACCGCCGCAACCTGCCACCAGAGCCAACGAGCGCATAGAGCCATATCGCCCGGACGCAGGTCAGGAGCGGTTATCGCCGCTTGCACTTGTTTCAGAATGTCTCCGGGGCGATCCATGAGTCCCGGGTGTCGCAGCATTTGCAACGCGCATTGGCGGTCTACATTCGGCAGATCATTTCCCAAGCTCCAGTCAACCTCTCCATCCCCGACTATGGGGGCCTCCCAGGCGGGAACAGACACCGCTAGTCCCCGCCCTTCGTTTAGTTGACGCATTATTTGGTCAGGTGTGCCAGACCTTACGCGTTCACCCTTATGGATTAACGAGATGGAGCTTTCAGCAGCTTTCGATTGCAGTTTCTCACGCAGCTCCTTTAGGAGCGATTCACTCTCTCCGAAGATCACAATATCGTCCACATAACGTGCATAACCAGCACGCGGATGCCGGGTATCATTAGGTCCAACTTCAGAGGTTTTTCTAATGAATTTACGTGCTTCATCGTCTACAGGGAACAGAGCAATCGTTCCAATATATGCAGACAGGACAGGACCTTGTGGAATACCTATAACCTCATCACTGCGCTGCGTCCGCTCTTCAGAATTTGGATCATGATACTCATGGTCAAAGATGAACCCCGTAAGAAGACGCTCTAATGCGCCCTCATATTCTGGCGACTCAATATGTACTCCCAGAATTCGGCTGAAAGTATTTGGATTGAAGTCTCGCAACGCCTCTGATAACGGCTTGAGAAGCTCCTGACGTACGACGTAGCGTTGAATTGAATCGTAGTAACGCTTAGCATCAAGACGTAGTACATGCACTCGGGGGCCAATAGCGTGAGCTTGCCGCGCAAGACAAGCCATAAAGTCGCGCCAACAATGCCCAAATGGACGGAACATACCTTGATCGGTAGGAGTTTTGTCTCCCTCCACTACGTCCATATCGATCTGATAGCCAAAACTTAAGGTCTTAGGCTCATCCCATTCGAGGTTCGGCTCATTAAGATCCTTGTACGGGCCAGTAACAATTGCTTCTTGTCGAGATGAATACCAACGCACCGCTGGAATCCGGTCTGAGAAAACTTGGCCGGTAGCAGTTAGCTGGTCGTGTCTCTGGGTGAGCAGTTCATTAAGGAATAGCTGTTGCGCGTGCAGATCAGCAGGATGCGGCATCACTTTTCGTCGTGGATCATCTAATGCGTCTCTGTCACTGGTAAGTTTTCTGGGAAGATTTACGGCGTCATAAGGAGCGGCCTGATGCCAAGGAGATCCATTGAGAGTTGCTCTCAGACGGTCCAGTACGGTTTGATCAAATAGTGACTCATTGCCGTTCAAGGTCTGCCAAGCCTCATCGTCACACGGCAACTCCCCACGACGAGCCCCATGGTATGCAAGCCTTCGAGCCAGCGCAGCTCTCGGCAGATCTCCGTCTAGATAGAAGCCCCGCCCAATAGCTGCATTAGGGCGCCCTCCTTCCGTCAAAACCTTCTGTAACTCCTGACTCCAAGGCCAAGCGCTACTACTAAGTCGTCCACCAGTAGATTCATTGATTATTCGTTTTCCATATAGGCTCTTGACCGTAAGTGCTGATCTGAAAAGGGCTCGTTCACGCGCTGTTGGTGCTAAAAGATTCCATCGAGTCGACTGAAGTACTGATGAATCCTGGCTACCTAGATTTGCGGCCAGAATTACTCCTTCTGCTGGCATATCAAAGCGTTGCATCCACTCTAGAGCTTGCTCCGTTGTGGAAAATTCTCTTAAGCAGGTGTCTGGGTCTTTTCCCAAAGCGGGTTCAATTCGCCACGGAAGACCTACCCAGCGAAGATCCACTCCGGGCAGATCCAATAGGCGACGTACTAACCGATTGGTTCCACCCGTTCCCGCTGCGTCACCATCCAAGAACAGGCTGTAGGTCAATTCGGCATTGCTAGCTGGATCTTCAGCTGCCGATTTAAGTAGTTCTAACTGTTCATTACTCAGACTGACTCCCATCAACGCAACAGCGGGAAGTCCCAAAGACTCCAGTCGAAGTGCATCAAGGAAGCCTTCAACTATGAATAACGTGGCGGGTTCGTTTTGCGCCAATCTTTGCTTGATCGCCTTAAACGCATTTGGAGAGTTAAACAAATGCAGGCTCTTTTTGAACGAAGAATTCAAAAGATACTTTGCTACGCCGTCGGCGGGAACGTTCTGAAGCGCTCGTCCAGAAAAGCCGACCGTCACGATCTGCTTCGCAGCCACATCGTGGATAGGAATGATGATTCTTCCGTCGTGGAAGCAGTCCTGAAATTGGTCAATTAGATTTAGCTTCAGTTGCTCCGTTTGGGAGCGCGCTCGCAAACGCTTAATTAGCCCGAGGCGCTCTAGCCCGTCGATTAACTCGACTCGGGCATCTATAGTCAGAGTCTGTAAGGCCTCTACAAGCACTCCTCGGGTGATACATCTGAGGCCGCGACTATAGAGAAAGTCGCTGCTGAATTTACGGACATCGCACCAACCTTGGAATCTTTCCGCGTCATGCTTAGAGTCGAAGACATGAAGTGCAAAATCTAAGGCGGCTTGATTGCTTTCCCTTTTGCTATTCTCTGAATCTGATCGAGAAGACGCAAGGGGCAAATTGAATTGCTTTGAAAGCCACTGTACTGCGGGTAAGAACTCAAGCCCTTCAACTTGTTTAACCAGATCAATCGCATTCCCGTGCGCGCCGCAAGCAAAACAATGAAAGTGTGAGGGGGAAGTACCGTCTGCAGGGTAGAGATTCAGAGATGGCCGGGTGTCCTGGTGGAAAGGACACAATGCGCGAATCTGCGCTCCCCGCCGTTCCGTCTCGATACCAAGCCTCGTAACGACGCCCTCTAGCGGGATTTTGCTTAAAAGGTCTCCAATGTCGTAACGGTCCATGTTTTCCCCTCTATTTAATGTTCAATTTTGCAATAGCTTATCAGCCAAGAACCCGCTGAGGGAAGTAGGCGTGGATTGTGAAAAGTGGAGGCTGTTTCGAATGACTCCGCGATGGAGCTTCGCGAATCGAGGAACTCAACGGAAGTATCTCTAGACTGGTCGACTAGCTATGAAGAGATTTGCGCTACGCGCAACGTTGAAAAAATATAGAAAGATGCAAACGTAACGGCACTTTTCCTTAGCCCTGCCCTGCAAATTAATCGTGAGCAATATCGGTAATTGGAAGTAACTAGTTTGATTGTTACCAAAGGTCAGATTTATCTACTCATCTTGCTGGAGCTCAGATACTCCTTGCGCCAACGGAAGTAATCCTGCTCCGACGCGCCAAGTTGGCGGCTGGTTTCGACCACCGTTTTGCTTTGTGCAGACATGACTTCCAACTCGCGCAATTTGTGGATGATCCCTTTCGATGTGACTCGCTTTTTGGGCATGTTCTGACTCCTTTTTTCAATAGCATATGAATTTTCAAGTCTGATCAGTTGTTTCAGGTCAGGTGATTCGAAGCGAAAGCGCGCACTCAAACTATCATTTTGAGCCTCAACTCCGAACCAAGTCGATGACACTCACAAGATAACAGGTGGAATATTTTTCTAAACGGAAGGTAACAATTTGAGCGTTCTCCGCTAGGATATTATGACGACACATATCAATCGAAACGAGGTTTGCATGGATTCAAAGATCATTTCGTTAGAGGTGAAAAAATCAAAGTTGGCATTGACGAAGTCAGGCCTCCGAATTCGCCTGCTGCAGGCAAAGTGTGGATGCGTAACTATCGGAGATAGGGACGGGTTGGCGTACACACTATCTCAATCGAAAATTGAGGAACAAGAAGTTCAAAAGCTGCGTGAGCTACTCGGCAGGGGAAGCGAAGATCAGCTGACAATCATGTCCTATCATCCTGGCATTAGCGGGCTCGAAAAGGAAATGCGTAAATATGGAGCCCAGACTAGTCATGTTATTGCCTTAGCGGGACCAACGCGAAGCCCTATCGGCGGGCATTGTGGTGAGATTGAAAATGTAACTTTAATTCGTAGCGGAGACGATTTTTTCAGGGCTAAAAAATTATCGTTAGCCTCAGAGGATATTGGTCTGGGAGTGCAGGGCGGTGAAACTTTACATTTTTTTGAAGGAGACGACGCCAATGTATCTTGGGCGGTCTTAAATTGTCACGAGTACACTCATGTCGATATTCTAGAGAAGCTGCTTGACCTAAACGTAGAACTATTAGTAGTGGTTACATATAACGTCGCTACCCGTTTATATTGGGAATATGCCGTATCAGATGTTCACAGGTTGTTTTGCTTTGTCATTATCGTTAATGTGGCCGAGCTAGGCGGCTCCGGGATATTTGCACCCTTTCGACGGATAGGCGCAGGTGAACATGCGAGCCTGAATGCCGGGGGACAGTTATTTGGTGCAAAGGGGAGTGCCGAGGTTAGCGTGCTTGAAAATCTGGATATCGGGTATCTACGTGAGCTGAGAGAGAAATTTCAATCTGACGGTGCTGCTTTGAAGAAGCAGAGGGGGCATATCACCACCACGTATCCGTCACAGCGGTATTACAAATCCGATGATAATGCTGCTACGGGCAAAGTCACGGTGACGCTCAAAGAAATTGACATGGAATGGGAATCGGAGGCACCTACCGTGGCGGTTTGTCAGCTTGAATCAATGCCTTTACAAATTTATCTTAAAACCGAGTATCGGCTAGATAACGATAAGACTGATGAAGTCAAGAAATTTTGTAAGGTGCTAGACGGAATGTTGGCAGAACTTACCAACCGTATTCAATCAAAAAATAAAAAACTCGATTTCTTAGTACTGCCTGAGGTCTTCGTTCCGCGCTCGTATATTGAGAAACTGAAAGAATTTAGCAAATTGCATAAAACGGTAATCATTGCGGGAGTGGATTACCCGTCGCATGCGCGCAAGAATCAGTGCTTCATCATCGACTCTGTTGAGCAAGATATACATATTTATACGAAGGTCACAAGATCCCAATACGACGCGCTAAATCATGACGGTGACGAGCGCCTTCCTATAGAGCGGGGAAATGAACTTCTTCGCTTCAAAAATAAAAAGGGGCATACATTTGGTGTGTTGATATGTTACGACTACAGCCATCTGGAACTCATTAAGCAGATCAACGAAGCTCAAAGCCCTGTCGAGGCTGTCGATGTGCTATTCGTCGTGGCACATAACCCGTTCGGCGAGCTTTATCGCTCAAGTTGCATTGCTGATTCACACCGTTTTTACCAACATATCGTGATGTGTAATGTATCGTCCTACGGTGGTAGCGGAGTCTTCGCGCCAACTCGAGGAAAAGGGGCGCGCCAAGTGCTATGCGAATCCGGTAAGGGAACTGAAGCAATCAATGTAGTTACTCTCGCTCTCCAGAAGCAACGAACAGCTCGCCAAGAGAAAATAGAGAGGACTCTTCATGAGGGGGAATTCATGCGCAAACCTGGCATATATCAAAAAAGATTCACCTTCAAAGAGAAGAGGGAGAGCCTGTCAAATCCCGCAAGTACAGACGCCCCTTGAAACAGTTGTTCCTGAGCTTTAAGGAAACAGGGATATGGAAGGGCGTTTGACCGCGTGGCAGCCTTCGGGAGGCAACGGAAGGTGGGTCAAATGGAGAGAGGGGTAATTCAGCGAGCAATAAAATCCTACCTACTGGTCGCGTTTCCAGATGTCTATCTAACGCAATGCACGGGCTCGACGTAATGCTCCAATTCCTGGTGATGAAGAATATGAAGCATGCGTTTTACGCCTAGCCCTAATCTCTGTTCGTTCCTGAAGCGCTGCTTCGGCGGTAAGCGCGCGATCACGATATTCCTTCGCCTGCTTAAGTAGATTGCTGATCGAGAGCCAGTATGCAGCTCCTAAATCTCCTTCCTCTAACTGCAGTCGATGCAGCTTCCGGATTGCTATTGTTAGATCTAAATCGTCACACATGTTCTTCTTGCCCTTTTTCGCTGGAAAATTCGATCACACGGATGTTAGAAAGAGCCTCCCTATGAGCTCGGATTTTTCATTTTCTCACCAGTGAGTTTGGGCAGTAAATATCTCGTCTTGCTATTCAAAAAGTTGATAAATTGAAAGATGCACTGCCGTGCTTGAGAACGCCAGAAGATTTTTTCTTTCCTAATAATGAATTTAAATCAAGGCTCAGCACCTGCTAATGTTCTTCGAATCAAACGAAATTTGCCTCAATATCGAAGGTCAGTTGCTTTGAAAACTGGGGCTGACCACTATGGGCAGGCCATGCATGCCCATGATCGTCAAAATAAACTCTGAGCTTGATGCCTGTCTGGAGACACGGATAGGAGCCTATTGCTGTAACTGCGGTCACACTCAATGCGTCGTTCAGAAAAGACAAGGCATACACCATGCAACTACCGCTATGCTCCTCTCTAATATGACTCAGAAGCTCATCGATATCAGAGAAGAGCCGAACATGTGTCTGAGGAACAGGGGAATCTATTTGCGGAGAAACCAAAAAACAAGGCTGACAAATGTCCAGCAAGGCCGAACGCCAGGGAATAGCTGGCGAGAGCAAAGCGCGTGGAACACCTTCAGTCTGCCAGGTAGGGTGAGTGATGAACATAAGGAGACGTTTAGCTGCCTGAGACGACCGTCCCAAAGGCATTTCTAGTGCATAAAGACGTCGCGGATACTAGATAACTTGACGCAACAAGTCAATAATATTGATCTCCTGCGCCCTGTTCCCGATGCCTGAATGAAGAGACCATGTGAAAGCTATTGAGCTTGCACATGAAAAAAAAACCACATCAAAAATCTCCGATCTCAGCAGCCAAGTCGCTTGGCCACAATATCGCCGCGCTGCGGAAAGCAAGCTCTCTTACTCAACATCAGCTCGCAGCGGCTCTTGGCGTCGAAATCGAAACGATCTCGCGTTACGAGAACGGACGTTTAAATACTTCATTGGATCAGGTAGATATTTTTGCGACCTTTTTCAACGTTCCTGTTTGGACTCTATTTACTCCTACAGATTTGACGGCAAGTTTTCCGGATCCCGTTCTCCTGACGAAAATGCGCTCTCTTTCTGCGAAGCACCGAACTACGCTTGAGGAAATCATTCAGGTGTACTACAACGCACACATCACCAAACCCAAAAAAAGCTCTTCCCCAACCACCACGCCTGACAAATGATCCCGAACAACTTCTAAGTTCATAGAAGTTTCGCTATCAGGTACAGAAACGCCGCCTATTGCCAATAAGCAAATAAGCATTGCTGATTGAAAAATTTAGCTGGGAGGACAGAAAGGGCTCGGGTACATCGGCTACATGACCTTCGTCATCGCCTTGCTGAAGGAAGAAGGGATGGCACCGGCGCGCATCACGCTGTTCTTTGCGCTGCTGGGCGCGGCGACCTTTGCGTCTTCACGCATCTGGGCACGCATGCTGGACAGCTTCCGGGGCGGGCAATCGCTGGCCATCCTCAATGGCCTGCTGTGCCTGGCCACGCTGCTGCCGGCCATGACGGACGCGCCGGTGGCGGTGTTTGCCTCAGGGCTGCTGTTTGGCGGCTGCTTCCTGTCGGCCGTGGCGTCGACCACGGCCATGGTGCGTCACAACCTCCCGCCATCGGACTGGCCAGCCGGCATCAGCGCCTTCACCATCATCTTTGCCGTGGGGCAGATCATCGGCCCGTCCATCGTCGGATGGATCGCCGATGGTGCCGGCGGCCTGCAACGCGGCTTGACGTTTTCTGCACTGATGCTGCTGGCGGGGGCGCTGGTGGCGTGGCGGCAAAGGCCGCTGGGCGCGGGCGAGGGACGCACCGCAGGCGTCTGACGTTTTCTGCACATCGGGCCGCGCGGCCAACACCGGCGCGGCCCGCAGAGGGGATACTTACTGCTGGCCGAGATGGCGGCGCAATGCCTCCACCAGGGTGCCGCAATCCTCATCGGTGCCGATGGTGATGCGCAGGAACTGCTTGATGCGCTCGCTCTTGAAGTGGCGCACGATGATGCCATCGCTGCGCAAGGCAGCGGCCAGCTCGGCGGCATCGCGCTGCGGATGGCGGGCGAAGACGAAGTTGGCCGCCGAAGGCAGCACCTCGAAGCCCAGTGCTTCCAGCTGCGCCACCAGTGCGGTGCGGCTGGCGATGACCATGTCGCAGGTCTTGCGGAAATAGTCCTCGTCCTCGATGGCGGCGGTGGCACCGGCAATGGCGGGGCGGTCCAGCGGATAGGAGTTGAAGCTGTTCTTGACGCGTTCCAGCGCATCGATCAGGTCGGCATGGCCGACTGCGAAACCGACCCGCATGCCGGCCAATGCGCGCGACTTGGAGAAGGTCTGCACCACCAGCAGGTTGGGATAGCGCTGCACCAGCGGGATGGCGCTCTCGCCGCCGAAATCGATATAAGCTTCATCGACCACCACCACGCGCTCCGGATTGCCCTGCAGGATGCGCTCCACTTCGTCCAATCCAAGCAGGCAGCCGGTCGGCGCATTGGGATTGGGGAAGATGATGCCGCCGATGGCATCGCCATGGCCGAGGTAATCCTCGGTGCGCAGGGTGAAATCTTCGGCCAGCGGCACGGCGCGATAGTCAACCTGGTACAGGCCGGCATAGGTCGGATAGAAGCTGTAGGTGATATCCGGGAACAGGATGGGCTTGCCATGTTGCAGCAGGGCCTGGAAGGCGTGCGCCAGCACTTCGTCGGAGCCGTTGCCCACGAACACCTCGCGCGCGCTGATACCGTCTGCGGCATGGCGGCGGGCGATGGCCAGCTTCAGCGGTTCGGCGTCGGGATTGGGGTACAGGCGCAGGTTGTCGCTGACCTCGCGGGCGATGGCCTGCAGGGCCAGCGGCGACGGGCCATACGGGCTCTCGTTGGTATTGAGCTTGACCAGGCGCGCGATCTTGGGTTGTTCGCCGGGGGTGTAGGGCGTCAGGCGGCTGACGATGGGACTCCAGAACTTGCTCATGAGAAATCAGCCCGGACCGGGCCACACAGAATTGAGGGAAAGCGCAGATGGTAGCAAACTTGCCGCCACCCGGCCGCAGACGCTTCAGAAATAAGGGCGGTAGCGCGGCTGGCGGGCCGGGTCATCCTGCGCAGCAACGGCCGGACGGGGATGGCTGCTCAGCAGCGACAGGGCGCGGCCGGCAATCTCGGGCGGCAGGCCGATCAGGTCCTGGCAGGCGCGCTGCAGGGCCGACAGCGAGGCAAACCCGGCTGCGGCGGGACTGGCACCGGCATCTTCCATCCGCGCCAGTTGCGCCAGCACCCAGGCCACGCGCTGCTCGCGCACCAGGCTGCGCAATGACTCGCCCTCGGCAAACAGCAAGGCACGCAGGCGGGCAGTGGAGATCTGCCACTGACCTGCGATGCGCTCGGCGCACCAGTCGGCGCTGGGCTGCGCAAAGATGGCGGCGGCAAGGCGGCGGGCGTGGGGCTTGCTGGTGTCGGCGGCGCGTTCCATGTCGGCGCTGGCCTGTGCCTCCAGCGCCAGCGACCAGACTGCGGGGCGCATGCCTTGTGCCGTCACGCGCGGATGCGCGAGGCAGGAAAAACGCACGAAGGGCGGCACCGTGAAGCTTTCGCCCTCCTGCAGCTCTACCGCTACGCCCCCGCTCTTCAAGGTGGCCGCCCCCTTCCAGACCCGCACGCGCGCCGGGGCGGCGAACCGCAGTTCACGCAGCAGCAGGTGATGATGGGTGATGATGGCCATGGATGAATCGATGCAGTGTCAACGCCGGAATGTTCGCCCGATCTTAAGCCGGTAGCCTGCGCCTGACTGTCATCGTGGTGACAGGCCGCTCACAGCGAGGCCATGCCGAAGGCGCGCAAGCCATCGAGGTCGACCACGCGAATGCTCTGGTAGGAAATCTCCACCAGCCCCAGCTCGGCCAGGTGGCGCATGGCCTGGTTCACGCGCTGGCGCGACAATCCGGTCAAGAGGCCAATCTCTTCCTGCGACAGTTCCAGCACCTTGGAAGTACGCGGATACAGCATCGGATGAAACAGCTGTGCAATGGCCTGCGCCACACGGGCGTCAACATCGAGCAGGCGTTCGTTCTGGACCGTGGCGATGAACTGGCCCATGCGTTCGTTCAACTGGCCGATGACGAAGGCGTTGAAGGGCAGGCTCTCGGCCATGAGGCGGTGGAAGGTATCGGCCGGCACCAGCAGGATCTGTGACGCCCGGATGGCGATGACGTCATAGCGGCGCGGCTCGCGCTTGATGACGCTGCCCTCGCCGCACCAGCCGCCCTCGGGTACGCCCGAGAGCGTACTGCTGCGGCCATCGATGTTGTAGACGGCCAGCTTGATCAAGCCCTCATGGACGCCGATCCAGTATTGCGAGAGTTCGCCGCGCCGGGCCACGAAGGCATCGGCCGACAAGCGCGTCAACTGGGTGGTGGCGGCGGCCAGCGCACGATGTTCGCCAGCCAGTGCGGCGAACCAGTCGTATTGCTGCAGAAGCTGCGCCATCGGGCTGCTCATGGGATAGTCAGAGAGGGAAGGAAACGGCAAACATTGTCGCATGTCAGCCTTGTCGTCGTGATGACAAAGCGCAAGACAGCTTCGGTGCTACCCTAGTGCAGAAAATAACAGGCGGCTGATAAAAAATGCACAGGCCGCGCCCCTCATCCCCGCCGCAAGGAGACAGACATGGCAGATTTCGACACCGGCCTTGGCCGCAACGCCGCCAATTACGCGGCCCTCACCCCCATCGATTTCATCGCGCGCGCCGCCGCCGTCTATGGCCAGCGTCCCGCCATCATTCACGGCGCATTGCGCCAGGACTGGGACCAGACCTATCGCCGCACGCGCCGCCTGGCCAGCGCCCTGCAGCGTCTGGGCATCGGCAAGAACGACACCGTCTCGGCCATGCTGCCCAATACCCCGGCGATGGTGGAGGCGCACTTCGGTGTGCCCATGGCCGGTGCGGTATTGAATGCCCTCAACATCCGGCTCGATGCCGAATCCATCGTCTTCATGCTGCGCCATGGCGAAGCCAAGGTGCTGCTGATCGACAGCGAATTCGCCGCGCTGGCGCAGCAGTTGCGCACGCAATTGCCGGCGCTCAAAATCGTCGAGGTGTTCGACGTGCTGGGTCCGCCGCCGGTGCCCGGCGAGCGTTTCGGCCATCTGGAATACGAAGCCCTGCTGGCCGATGGCGATGAAAATTTCGAATGGCAATGGCCCGCCGACGAGTGGGATGCGATTGCGCTGAATTACACCTCCGGCACCACCGGCGACCCCAAGGGCGTGGTCTATCACCATCGCGGCGCGGCCCTGAATGCGGTCTCCAACATCCTCGAATGGGATCTGCCCAAGCATCCGGTCTACCTGTGGACGCTGCCCATGTTCCATTGCAATGGCTGGTGCTTCCCGTGGACCGTGGCCGCCCGCGCAGGCGTGAACGTATGCCTGCGCAAGTTCGACCCCAAGCTGGTGTTCGACCTGATCGCCGAACATGGCATCACGCATTACTGCGCCGCGCCCATCGTGCATGCGGCGCTGGCCAATGCGCCCGAGGGCTGGCGCGCCGGCATCCGCGGTCCGGTCAAGGCGATGGTGGCCGGTGCGCCGCCGCCAGCGGCCGTGCTGGCCAAGATGGAGGCGATGCAGTTCGAGCTGACCCACGTGTATGGACTCACCGAAGTCTATGGACCGGCAGCCGTGTGTGCGGAACAGGATGAATGGAACGCGCTGTCGGTGGATCAACGCGCGGTGCAGAAATCTCGCCAGGGCGTGCGCTATCACCTGCAGAGCGGAGTGACGGTGCTCTCGCCGGACACCATGGAACCGGTGGCCGCCGATGGCGAGGAGATCGGCGAGATCATGTTCCGCGGCAACATCTGCATGAAGGGTTACCTGAAGAACGACAAGGCCACGCACGAAGCCTTTGCCGGGGGCTGGTTCCACACCGGTGACTTGGGGGTGATGAATGCGGACGGCTACATCAAGATCAAGGACCGCAGCAAGGACATCATCATCTCCGGCGGGGAAAACATTTCCAGCGTGGAAGTGGAAGACGTGCTGTACCGCCATCCGGCCGTGCTGGCCGCCGCAGTGGTGGCGCAACCGGATGAGAAATGGGGAGAGACACCCTGCGCCTTCGTCGAACTCAAGGACGGGGCCAACATCGATGCGGCAGAACTGACCGAGTTCTGCCGGGGCCACCTGGCCGGTTTCAAGGTGCCCAAGGCGATCTACTTCGGTCCGCTGCCCAAGACGTCCACCGGCAAGATCCAGAAGTTCGAACTGCGCAAGCGCATGAAGTCGGACAGCGCCATCAACGTCTGAGGTGCTGTCCTGCGCATCTCGTCAGGCCTTGCGCACGGCGATGTGATACAGCCCCCACGGGCATTGGCCGAAGCGCTCCGGCAAGGGGCGCGCGCTCATCTCGGGGAAGCTGTCGGCGTCATATACGGCCCACAGCGGACCGAGTCCACCCAGCGGGATGGGCTTGCCATCCAGATGGGTGGCGATGATGAAGCGGTACTTGGCGATATCTTCCGCCGAGACCAGCACCGCGTAGCCATCGACGGCGCGCAGGGCACAGTTCTGCACAGTGGCGGGACCTCCGACGGCGCGCAAGACTTCCGAGAGCAGCGGACCGCGCAGGCTGTGGCGGCGGCCATCGTATTCCAGCGTGGGACGGATCTCTACCGAAGGCAGCGCGGCGAGCGCGGCAAAATCGAAGGTGTGGGCCTTGTCGAACGCCAGCTTCTGCTTGGCCATCATCTGGTCCAGCGCCGGATCGAGCGGGCCGCGATTGGCCTTGCTGATGTCGCCGGTCACCGTGAGCAATACCGGACCTGCGGCAGCACCGGACTTCTTGTCGGCAGCCAATGCAGGCAGGGCCACGGGTGCGGCCAGCAGCGAGGCACCGAAGCCAAGGAACTTGCGTTTTTGCATGGAAAACCCTCCTGATGGAGATGGATGGGACGTGCGGTGATGGCGGATTGTAATCAGTTTTTGCGCTTCGCTGCGCACCAACGACAACGGCCCGCCTCAAGGCGAAGCGGGCCGTTGGATTCAGCGCTGCATCATTGCAAGTGCGCTTCAGTCACGTGGCGGACGGCCACGCCAGTAACCGGCCAGCAGCGACCCCGAGAGGTTGTGCCACACCGAGAACAGTGCGCCCGGCAAGGCCGCCACCGGCGTGAAATACAGCTTGCCCAGGGCGGCCGCCAAACCGGAATTCTGCATCCCGACTTCGATGGCCAGCGTGCGGCAGACTGCTTCGTCGAAGCCCAGCAGGCGGCCACCCCAGTAGCCACCCAGCAAACCCAGGCCGTTGTGCAGGATCACGCCCACCAGCACCACCAGGCCGACCGAAGCGATGCTGGCCTGGCTACCCGCAACCACCGCCGAGATGATCAGCAGGATGGCCACCATCGACACCAGCGACAGGTAGGGCTCGATGCGGCGGATCAGCTTGCCCGCGAACAGGTTCAGCACCAGGCCGACCGCAATGGGGACCACCACGATCTGCACGATCGACATCAGCATGGCGTGGGCGTCGAAGTGGATGGAGGCATCCACGTAGAGTTCGGTCAGCATCGGCGTGGCGAACACCGACACCAGCGCGGAGAGCGTGGAGATCGTCACCGACAGGGCCACATCGCCGCGCGAGAGATAGATCATCACGTTGGAGGCAGTGCCGGAGGCGACACTGCCCACCAGCACCATGCCGGCGGTGAGGTCAGGCGGCATGCGCAGTACCTTGGCGATGACCCAGGCGGCCAGCGGCATGACCAGGTAGTGCAGGATGATGCCGGCAGCCACCGGTGCGGGGCGCTTGATGATGCGTTTGAAGTCGTCCACCGTGAGCGTGACGCCCATGGTCAGCATGATGAGCGTCAACAGCTGGGTGATGTATTTGCCGATGGGCGTGAAGGTCGGCGGCGTGAAGTAGGCAGCGGCGGAAAGCAGCAGCGCCCACACGGGAAAGAGGCGGGTGATGGTGGCAAGCATGGCAATGGATGAATGATGAATACAGGCCCGTGCAGGATGAAGATCATGCCGGGATGGCGCGTTTGTTATGTTCATTGCGCGGATGACGCACACTGCGGCGGAGAGGCTTCGTGCACCAGGTCCGGTGGCGGTCTCTTCTCTATCCTCGATCACGCGCCTTGTGGGCGCGGCAAGGGCGTGATTCTACCCGCGCAGGCCGATTCCTGCCGGCTCCCGGGCCGTGGGACGGCCTACTGGCGAATAAGATCACATTTGAAACTAAGCATCACCTTGGGCGGCATCACGCCGATCACGCCTTCCGAACGTTCGCTGCCGATGATGCGCGCACGGCGCCCCTGCTGGCGGCACCAGTCATCGGCCTGCTGCAATCCCTGTGCCGCCACGCCGTCATTGCCGTGCCAGCGTGAACTGGCCACCAGCAGGTAGGTGTCCTTGTCGATCTGCGTGACCGGTTGCGAGGAGGCGCAGCCGGCCAGTGCGGCCACCATCGCAAGGGACAGCGTCGGCATCAGGCGGATTGTCATCGGGGCTCCCTTGGTCTTGTGATCCACGATGGTAGCCAGCGCGATGGGTGGCGTCATGCGTCCCTACAACTCTTTACCTCCGCTGACGATCCACTGCACGGACGAAAAAAAACGCCGCTGGAAGCAGCGGCGTTTTCCCGACCATTTCAGTCAAACCATCAACGCGTAACCGGCTTGTAACGGATACGCTTGGGCTTGGCGGCTTCTTCGCCGAGGCGCTTCTTCTTGTCGGCTTCGTATTCCTGATAGTTGCCGTCGAAGAAGGTGACCTGCGAATCGCCTTCGAAGGCGATGATGTGGGTGGCGATACGGTCCAGGAACCAGCGATCGTGGGAGATCACCAGCACGGTGCCGGCAAATTCCAGCAGCGCATCTTCCAGGGCGCGCAGGGTTTCCACGTCGAGGTCGTTGGACGGTTCGTCCAGCAGCAGGACGTTGCCGCCCTGCAGCAGGGTCTTGGCCAGGTGCAGGCGGCCGCGCTCACCGCCGGACAGGTTGCCGACCACCTTCTGCTGGTCGCCGCCCTTGAAGTTGAAGCGGCCCAGGTAGGCGCGCGAGGGCATTTCGAAACGGCCCACGGTGAGGATGTCGGCACCGCCCGAGACATCTTCGAAGACCGTCTTCTTGTTGCCCAGGTCTTCACGCGACTGGTCCACCAGCGACACCTTGACGGTGGGGCCCAGCACCAGTTCGCCGCTGTCCGGGGTTTCACGGCCGGCCAGCATGCGGAACAGGGTCGATTTACCGGCGCCGTTGGGACCGATGATGCCGACGATGGCACCGGCCGGAATCTTGAAGTTCAGGTTGTCGATCAGCAGGCGGTCGCCATAGCCCTTGCTGACGTTCTTGAATTCGATGACTTCATTGCCCAGGCGCTCGGCCACGGGAATGAAGATTTCCTGGGTCTCGTTGCGCTTCTGGTATTCGTATTCGGAGAGCTCGTTGAAGCGGGCCAGACGCGCCTTGCTCTTGGCCTGGCGGCCCTTGGGGTTCTGGCGCACCCACTCCAGTTCCTTGGCGATGGTCTTCTGGCGGGCAGATTCGCTGGCCTCTTCCTGCTTGAGGCGGGCTTCCTTCTGTTCCAGCCAGGAGCTGTAGTTGCCCTTCCAGGGGATGCCGTGGCCGCGGTCCAGTTCCAGGATCCATTCGGCGGCGTTGTCGAGGAAGTAGCGATCGTGGGTGATGGCCACCACGGTGCCGGGGAAGCGTTGCAGGAACTGCTCCAGCCAGTCCACCGATTCGGCATCCAGGTGGTTGGTCGGTTCGTCCAGCAGCAGCATGTCAGGCTTGGAGAGCAGCAGCTTGCACAGCGCCACGCGGCGCTTTTCACCACCGGAGAGCACGCCGATCTTGGCATCCCAGGGCGGCAGGCGCAGGGCGTCAGCGGCCATTTCCAGCTGCTGGTTCAGGCTGTTGCCGTCAGCGGCGTCGATGATGGCTTCCAGGCGCGCCTGTTCGGTGGCGAGGGCGTCGAAGTCGGCGTCTTCTTCTGCATAGGCGGCATAGACCGCGTCCAGCTTGGCCTGGGCTTCGAAGACTTCGCCCAGCGCGCTTTCGACTTCCTGGCGCACGGTCTTCTCGGCGTCGAGCTGGGGTTCCTGCGGCAGGTAGCCGATGTTCAGGTTGGGCATCGGGATGGCTTCACCCTCGATTTCCTTGTCGATGCCGGCCATGATCTTGAGCAGGGTGGACTTGCCCGAGCCGTTCAGGCCGAGCACGCCGATCTTGGCGCCGGGGAAGAAGGACAGCGAGATGTCCTTGAGGATCTGCCGCTTCGGCGGCACGATCTTGCCGACGCGGTTCATGGTAAAGACGTATTGAGCCATGGTATGAGTTGCCAGTGAGAGGGAAACGATAGGAGGCGGCGTCAGGCGCCGCCGGCGCTGGGCTCTGCCGAGCTTTGCGCGCGGGTGCGCAGGTAGCGCCACAAGCCTTCGGCGGAGTATACCGCGAGCGCCACCCAGATCACGCAAAAGCCGATGGCGCGCGCCCCGGTGAAGGGCTCGCCGTAGATCAGCACGCCGCCCAGCAGCTGGATGGTAGGCGAAATGTATTGCATCAGGCCCAGCATCGACAAGGGGATGCGGCGCGCGCCATGGGCAAAGAGCAGCAGCGGCACCGCCGTGATCGGGCCGGACAGGGCCAGCAGGATCTTGGCTGTGGTCGATGCATGGGTGAAGGCATTGCTGTCACGCAAGGTATCCACGCCCAGGATGGCCAGCACCAGCGGCAGCATCAGCAAGGTTTCCAGCGACAGGCCTTCAAGCGCGCCCAGGTGCGCGGTCTTGCGCAGCAGGCCATAGAAGGCGAAGGTCAGCGCGATCAGCAGCGAGATCCACGGCAGGCTGCCGTTGGCGAAGGTCAGCCAGATCACGGCACCGAGTGCCAGGAAGACCGCCAGCCATTGCAGGGGACGCATGCGTTCCTTCAGGATCAGGTAGCCCATGAAGACGCTCATGAGCGGGCTCATGAAGTAGCCCAGGCTGGTATCGACGATGCGCCCGGCGTTGACGGCCCAGACATACAGGGTCCAGTTGCCGGTCAGCAGCAGGGCCGAGAGCAGGAAGCCCAGCACCACCATGGGCCGCTTGATGACCTCGCCCACCCAGCGCCATTGCCGCCGCCAGGCCAGCACGGCCACCAGGAACACGCAGGACCAGAAGAGGCGATGCACGACGATATCGAAGGAGGGAATCTCCTTGAGCAACTTGAAATACAGCGGGAACAGGCCCCACAGGATGGAGGCGCAAACGGCGTGAAGCATGGCGGATCAGCGTTTCCCGAGGATCAATGCAGGGCCGGCGTCACCGGCTCATGCTTGGCCACGAAGTGATACAGCAGGAAGGCACTGACGCCGCAGATGGCCATCACCGACACCAGCGGCAAGGCGGTACCGTCATGCCACAGGCTCATCACCACCCCCGAAAGCACGCCCATGCCGAATTGCAGCGTGCCCATCAAGGCCGCTGCGGTACCGGCCTGGCGGCCCTGGTGCTTCAACGCAATGGCAGTGGCATTGGGACCCGTGAAGCCATAGGCCGTCAGGAAACCGAAGAAACCGAACAGCAACAGCGGCAGGCTCTCCAATCCGGCCAGAACGGCCAGCACCACCGCCAGCGACAGACCGGCTGGTACCCACAGCACCTTGCCCAGCACGCGTTCGGCCGAGCGCTTGACCACCAGGCGCGCATTGATCTGCGAAGCGGCAATCAGGCCAATGGCGTTGGAGGCAAACACGAAACCGAAATACTGCGGCTTGATCCCGTGCAGCTCGATCACCACGAACGGACCGCCTGCGATGTAGGCGAACATGCCCGCCTGCACCAATCCTCCGCACAGCACGAAGGACATGAACTGGCGATGGCGCAGCAAACCCCAGTACTGGCGCAAGGTGCGGCCCAGATGCAGCGGTTCGGCACGGGAGACATCCACCGTTTCGGTCAGGTACTTGCGCGTGCCGAGCATGCACAGCAGGCCGAAGATCGTCAGCACCACGAAAATGCCGCGCCAGCTGGCGAAGACCAGCATCAGGCCGCCGATGAAAGGAGCGAGGATGGGTGCCAGGCCAAATACCAGCATCAGCATCGAGAACGCCTTGGCCGAACCCTCGGCCCCCATGCGATCACGCACCATGGCGCGCGGGATCACCATGCCGGCGCTGCCGCCCAGCCCCTGGAACAATCTCAGCACGATCAGTGTCTCAATGCTCTGTACAAAAATGCACAGCAGGGAGCATACGAAATACAAGGCGATCCCGAAGAACAAGGGCGGTTTGCGGCCGAAGCGATCCGACAGCGGACCATAGAACATCTGCCCGACGGCCAGGCCGACGAGGAAAGAAGCGAGCGTGAGCTGGACCAGGTTGGTGCCCACGCCGAGTTCCTTGGCGATGGCAGTGAAGCTGGGCAGGTACATGTCGATGGCCAGCGCACCCAGCGCAGTCAAGGCTGCCAGGACGGCCAGCCATGGGGGAAATTTGCCCATGGAGAGCGAAGTATCTTTGTTGTGCATGTGGAATTCGGTGAGACAGCCGCATCGCCGGCAGTGAGGACGATGCCAACAGGTTGAAGCAAGGTGAAGCGCGATCGCCCCGAAAGGCGTGAGGGGCACATTATAAGGGCCTGTTCATTTTCGTTCAGGCGGCACATCAAGGCGGACGTAATTGCGCCGTGGCAAAAGCTGAACAAAGACAAGAAATACACACGCGGTTCGTGCAGGACGATGTAAAAGCTGGCAAACTTGTTGTCATTGTTCTCACATGCCAGGATCGTGCAAAGGGAGCGGCAGGTAGGCGCAACGCGGGCTGCAGCGGGTCAGGTGACACAGATCACCATGACTGCGCGAAGGTCAACGCGGCACCATGCGCATTGCTGTAAAACAAGAAAAGTTTAGCCGCAGGGGAAATCGATGCGTGGCCGATATACGCCAGCAGTAACAGGCGTGCCTGATCCGGGTTGCCACTCCAGCTGCGGGCAGTCAGGCATGACAGGGTACGCCAAGCGCGGACTCAGAATCTTCATCGCGGGGGTGGCGTCAGCACTCCTGCTGATGGCTTGCGAGCGTGGCGACGACAGCGGCAGCACTGCCACGGCCACCACAGCCACCGCAGCCGCCGAACCGGTGGTGCTCACCGCGCTGGTCTGGGCACCCGACTGGTCCGAGGAAATGCATCGCGTGGCCGATGCCTTCTCGCTCAAGCATCCCGAGGTGCGGATCAACCTGCAATTCATGATCGGCAATTCCGTCGAGGAAAACCTCAAGCCGCGCGCCGCCACCGACAGCCTGCCCGACATCGTCTCGGTCAACGCCAATCCGTATACGGCCACCCTGGCGGACCAGGGCTTGCTGGCCGACATCGGCGATACCCAGGCCTGGGGCAACATGCTGGAGGTCCTGCAACGCGAATGGACCTCGCCGGGCGGGCGGCGCTACGGCATTCCCTCGGGCGTGGCCACCACCCTGATCTACTACAACCGCGACATGTTCGACCGCGCCGGCATCACTGCACCACCGGCCGACTTCGAGTCCTTCCTGGCGGCCGGCGCCGCACTGCGCAAGGCCGGCCTGGTGCCGCTGGCGCTGCCGGGTGGCTTCCCCAACATGCTGGGCAATGGTCCCTTCAGCTACGGCTTCGCCAACCAGATCGCAGCCAAGGTCCCCGACTGGCGCACCCGCATCGCCAATGGCACCCTGCAGCTGGACAATGCGGACGGCGCGGCCATCTTTGCGCGCCTGCGTACGCTGGTGGAGCAGAAGATGGTGCAGGCCGACTGTCTGCGCGCCGGCTACGACACGACCCTGCGCCAGTTCGCCGAAGGCCGCGCAGCGATGACCTTCCAGGGCAGCTGGGCCGCCGGCACGCTGATGAATGCGCGCGGCATGCGGGTAGGCGTGTTCGTGCCGCCATGGAATGACAAGGGCCAGCCGCTCAAACCGGTGCTGGGCAGCGAGACCGGCTTTGCAGTGGCCCAGCACAGCGGCGCGCGGCAACGGCAGGCGGCGGTGCAGTTCCTGGACTTCCTCTACGGTCCGGGGATGCCGATCTGGCAAGCCAAGCGGCAGAACATTCCGCCGTTCCGCGTGATCGCGGCCGATGTGAAAGGCGATCCCGCGCTCTTCGCGCTGGTCGACCAGATGACGCGCGATGCCGCCGCCAGCAATGCCCCGGGACTGTATTACTCGGTGCTGCCGGTCAATACCATAGACGTCCTGCATCCACTCCTGCAGAGCGTGCTGTCGGGCAGCCAGACCCCGGCGCGGGCCGCGCGCCTGCTGCAGGACTCCATCACCGAACAGGCACGCCTGTCGGCCAGGTAAGGGAGCGCGTTCGATGAAAAAACGGCTCGACTTTTTCTGGCTGGGATTCCTGCGCAAGATCGAAATCCGCTACCGGCTCATCAATTCCTTCATCCTGGTCTCGCTGGTGCCGCTGGTGATCTCAGGTCTGCTGGCCTATCGCGAAACCACCCGTGCCACCCAGGAGAAGGTACACACCTACTCGGTCCAGATGGTCAAGCAGATCTCGCAGAACCTGATGCTGCGCATGGAAAAGATCGAGGACACCAGCGAGGAGCTGGCGCTCTCCGACAAGCTGCAGCGCCTGCTGGGCGACTATTACAGCGGCGACGAAGCCACCAGTGCTGCGGCCCGCAGCGGGGTGGCGCGCGTGCTGCTGGACACCTATGGATCGCTGCCGGACGTGAACCAGAAATACCTGCTGGACCGCAAGCGCCAGGTCATCGATCCGCAGATCTTTGCGCCGCTGGCCAGCAACATCACCCGCGTGGCGGAGGAGGCGCCAGACCTCGGCGGACGCGGCTGGTGGACGCTCTACAACGGCGGCCATGGCCAGAAGAGCGTGGCCATGCTGCGCGAGATCCGCTTCACCGGCAACAACCGCGCTGCCGGCGTGCTCTTCGTCGGTGTGCGGCCGAGCTACTTCTTCAGCATCTTCGAGGGTGTGGACCTGGGCTATGACTCCAGTCTGTTCATCGTGGATGCGAGCGATGGCACGGTAGTCGTGCAGGGACGCGATACCAGCTTCAGCCGTGCCGATCCGGCCTTGCTGGAGGGCATCACGGCCAGCGTGGGACAACGCCGCACCAGCGACTTCATCGCCTACACGCGCGCCGACAAGACGCGCTACTACGCCGCCATCGCCCAGTTGCCGCACACCTCATGGTGGGTAGTCAGCGCCACGCCAAGCGACAAGCTCAACGCCGACACCCGCTCGGTGCGCGACAAGATCATCGCCATCGGCCTGCTGTGCTTTGCCGCTTCACTGTTGCTCTCGGCGCTGATCGCGCGCAGCATCAGCGTGCCGCTGCAGCGCCTGGTGGCGGCCATGAAGGAAGCCGGCAGCGGCGATACCACGGTGCGCGTGGAACAGGCCGGCGGCGACGAGATCGCCATCCTCTCGCGCAAGTTCAACGAGATGGCCGGCAAGCTGCAGCAGAACAAGGAAGAACTGGAAGACCAGGTCGCCCGCCGCACGCGCGAGCTGGAGCTGGCCAATCGCAAGCTGGAAGCGCTCTCGGCCACCGATGGCCTGACCGGGGTGGCCAACCGGCGTCGCTTCGACGAAGTACTCGACAGCGAGCTGCGGCGCTCGGTGCGCTCCGGCCATGCGCTGGCGCTCCTGATGCTGGACGTGGATTACTTCAAGAAATACAACGACCGCTACGGCCACGTGGCCGGGGACGAATGCCTGCGCATCGTGGCGCGCGTGCTGCAGAAGAGTTCGCGCCGCGCTACCGACCTGGTAGCACGCTATGGCGGCGAGGAGTTCTGCGTCATCATCGCCGAGAGCGATACCGCCCATGCCCTGCAGCAGGCCGAGCACATCTGCCAGGCCATCTTCGAACTCAAGCTGCCGCATGCCGATTCGCCCTTCGGCTACATCACGGCCAGTATCGGCGTGGCCTCGCTGCAGCCGGATGAGCACACCAGCGCCGAACAACTGCTGCGCGTGGCCGACCAGGCGCTGTATCACGCCAAGTACCAGGGCCGCAACCGCGTGGTGCTGGGCAGTGACGCGACCAGCAACCTGTGATCGGGTAGAGTCGCCCGGACCGGTCCACCTGACGAAATGCTGACGTCGCGCGACGCTTTGCAAAGTTGCGTCAAGACGCCGGCGGCGGCCCTGAACCAATGTCATCGCGCTGCATCATATCGCTATGCCCACCATCACTTTGAGAAGAGAGGTATAGCAGATGAACCCGAGTCGCCAAGAAAAAAAACACTGGACCATCGATGACATCGACCTGAGCCGCATCGACCGCGAGCGGGTGCGGCAGAATGAAGACCTGTTCTACCTGGTGGCCTGCGCTTCCTTCGTCGAAAGCGGTTCCGACCTCTACACCCACAACCTGGTGGAATTCTACAAAGGCGATGCCGAGGTCGAGACCTGGTTGCGCGAGCAATGGGAACAGGAAGAGCTGCAGCACGGCGCGGCCCTGCGCGCCTATGTCGAGCATGTCTGGCCGGAGTTCGACTGGCCGCGCGCCTACCAAGGCTTCCTCAACGAATATTCGCAATACTGCAAGGTCGAGCTGCTCGAACCGACACGGGCCCAGGAGCTGGCCGCGCGCTGCGTGGTCGAGACCGGCACCTCCACCTATTACCGGGCGCTGGCGCGGGCCACCGACGAGCCGGTCCTGAAGCACCTGGCCGGGCTCATCGCCAATGACGAGGTCAATCACTACAAGCATTTCTACCAGTACTTCCGCCGCTATCGCCGCGAAGAAAACATCGGCCGCTCGCGCGTCTTCGGCACCCTCAGCCGCCGCACCCTGGAACTGAAGAGCGAGGACGCCGATTGCGCCATCCGTCACGTGGTGATGGTGTACAAGCCGGAACTGGCCGCCGATCCGGCGCGCGTGAAGGAACTGGCCTCGCGCATGAGCCGTACCGTGCGCGTCAATCTCAAGCCCGAAACCACCATCAAGATGATCATGCGGCCGCTGGAGTTGCCGGTGACCCTGCAGAACATGATCGAATTCCCCTTGCGCCAGTTCATGCAGCACGTGCTGCTGCGCTGATCCCGCGCCGGAGGGTGGTCCGCCAGGACCATCTTCCGGCCCAAGCGCCGGGCAGGCACCGCAATGGATCACGCCGCCTGCTGCCCCATCGTTCAGGATGTGCTCACTATTGTGAACAATCTGTCTCACCCCTCAGGAAGTTGATCCACTTGCCGCAAACCCGCCTCCACTGGCGCTTTGCGCGGCGCACCAAGATCGCGCACCGCCGAGCGCCAGGCTGGTGAGTGTTGCCGCAGCGACATGGGACTGTCGACAATGGCGCTCGGCTTTGGTGCGCAATCCTGGCGTGCCTGACAACATTCTTCCCGCACCGTGCCCCTCCCCGCCCCGCTTTGATGCAGCCCGCAGGCCCTTGGCGGGGCATTGGCACGCAATCTGCTAAAGCGACTGGGCAGTGAAAAAAATCTTCCAAAACTTTTCTCGAGGGAGCACCACATGTCACGTCGTACCGTACTGAAAGCCACCGCTCTGGGCGCATTCGCACTGGCCGCATCCTCCTGGCTGCCTTCGGCCTTCGCTGCCGACACCATCAAGGTCGGTATCCTGCACTCGCTGTCGGGCACCATGGCGATTTCCGAAACGTCCCTGAAGGACGTGGCCCTGATGACCATCGACGAAATCAACGCCGCCGGCGGCGTGATGGGCAAGAAGCTCGAACCGGTGGTGGTCGACCCCGCCTCGAACTGGCCGCTGTTCGCCGAAAAGGCCCGCCAGCTGATCTCCCAGGACAAGGTCTCGGTAGTCTTCGGCTGCTGGACTTCGGTGTCGCGCAAGTCGGTGCTGCCGGTCTTCAAGGAACTGAACAGCCTGCTGTTCTACCCGGTGCAGTACGAAGGTGAAGAACTGGAGAAGAACGTCTTCTACACCGGTGCTGCCCCCAACCAGCAAGCCATTCCCGCCGTGGAATACCTGATGTCCAAGGAAGGCGGCGGCGCCAAGCGCTTCGTGCTGCTGGGCACCGACTACGTCTATCCGCGTACCACCAACAAGATCCTGCGCGCCTTCCTGCACAGCAAGGGTGTGAAGGATTCCGACATCGACGAGGTCTACACCCCGTTCGGCCACTCCGATTACCAGACCATCGTGGCCAACATCAAGAAGTTCTCCGCAGGTGGCAAGACGGCCGTGATCTCGACCATCAACGGCGACTCCAACGTGCCCTTCTACAAGGAACTGGGCAACGCCGGCCTGAAGGCGACCGACGTGCCGGTGGTGGCATTCTCGGTGGGTGAAGAAGAACTGCGCGGTGTCGATACCAAGCCGCTGGTGGGCCACCTGGCCGCCTGGAACTACTTCGAATCGGTGAAGAATCCGGTCAACACCGCCTTCATCAAGAAGTGGAAGGAATACGCCAAGGCCAAGAACCTGCCCAACGCCGATACCGTCGTGACCAACGACCCGATGGAAGCCACCTACGTCGGCATCCACATGTGGGCACAGGCCGTGGAAAAGGCCAAGTCCACCGACACCGACAAGGTGATCGCCGCCATGGGTGGCCAGACCTACAAGGCACCGTCGGGCTACACGCTGGAAATGGACAAGACCAACCACCACCTGCACAAGCCCGTCATGATCGGCGAAATCAAGGCGGACGGTCAGTTCAACGTGGTCTACAAGACCAAGACCACCATCCGCGCACAACCCTGGAGCCCGTACATCCCGGGCAACGAAAGCAAGCAGAAGAACTAAGCTTGCGGTTGTTGTAGTTCATGGCGTTCTTCGGAGCGCCTTCCGTACGCCGCCGGACGGCGTATGGAAGGCGCTCCGTCCGCCGCAATGCATCTCCCTCCACAAGAAAACCGCCCGACGACTCGCCCCGGCCACCGCATTGACCGGCCCGCGCTTCGAGGCGCACACCGACCATGAAACCAGCCATCCAGTTCCTACGCGGGCTGCTCGCGACCTGGCTTTGCGTCCACGCCCTGGGGGCGTTCGCAGCCATCGATCCGGCCCTGCTCAAGCCCCTTGGCGGAGACGACCCCGACGCGCGCATCGACGCCGTCAACCAGATTGCCGCGCTGGCCAATGAAGACGCGCTCAAGATCCTCAACGCCTTGAACAGCGACGCGCTCTACGTCACCCCCGCCGGTGACGTGCTCATCGTCGACGACGCGGGCAAGGCGTTCAATCCGGCCAATGACCAGACCGGCCCGGCGCCCGATGACGCCGAAGGCATCACCGTCAACAACCGCCTGCGCGGTGCTGTCGATGGCGCGCTCTCGGGCCTGAAGCTGCTCTCACCGCAGCGCGACCAGCGCCTGGCCGCCGCCGGTGAATTGCTCAAGAATGCCGACCCGGCGCAGATCCCGCTGATCGAAAAAGCGCTCGCCAAGGAAAGCGATCCGCAGATCAAGGACGTGCTGCAGCAGGTGCAAGCCACCGCCAACCTGCATTCGGCCGACCCGGCGGCACGCCGCGCGGCCGTCAAGAAACTGGCCGAGACCACCAATGCCTCGTTGAAGCCGGTGCTGGAAAACATGCTGGCCAAGAATCCCGATGGCTCCTACGTCGAAGCCGATGAAGGCGTGCGTATCGAAGCAGTGCGCACCCTCTCCGCACTGGACCGCCACCTGGCCATCGTCGACTTCGCCGGCAAGCTGTTCTATGGCGTCTCGCTGGGCAGCGTGCTGCTGCTGGCCGCGCTGGGCCTGGCCATCACCTTCGGCCTCATGGGCATCATCAACATGGCCCACGGTGAGCTGCTGATGATCGGTGCCTACACCACCTACGTGTGCCAGCTGGTGTTCCGCAAATTCTTCCCCGGTGCCATCGATGCGTATCTGGTGGTGGCACTGCCGGCCGCCTTCATCGTGGCCGCAGCGGTTGGCATCGCGCTGGAGCGCCTGGTGATCCGCTGGCTCTATGGCCGTCCGCTGGAAACCCTGCTCTGCACCTGGGGCATCAGCCTGATGCTGATGCAAGGTGTGCGCTCCATCTTCGGTGCGCAGAACGTGGAAGTGGCCAACCCGAGCTGGATGTCGGGCGGCGTGACCGTGCTGGGTTCGCTGGTGCTCTCCTACAACCGCATCGTGATCGTGTTCTTCGCGCTCTTCGTGGTGTTCGCGGTGTGGCTGATCCTGAACAAGACGCGCCTGGGCCTGTTCGTGCGCGCCGTCACCCAGAACCGCCGCATGGCCGACTGCGTGGGCGTGTCCACCGGCAAGATCGACATGATGACCTTCGGCCTCGGTTGCGGCATCGCCGGTCTCGGTGGCGTGGCCCTCTCGCAGCTGGGCAACGTCGGTCCCGACCTGGGACAGGGTTACATCGTCGACTCCTTCATGGTGGTGGTGCTGGGTGGCGTGGGCCAGCTGGCCGGGACCGTCATCGCAGCCTTCGGCCTGGGCGAAGTCAACAAATTCCTGGAACCGATGGCCGGTGCCGTGCTGGCCAAGATCGCCATCCTGGTCTTCATCATCGTATTCATCCAGAAGCGTCCGCAAGGCCTCTTCGCACTCAAGGGAAGGAGCGTGGAATGAGCACCATGATCATGCGCCCCTCGCTGTTCAATCGCCCGTCCTGGACCGGCATCGTCATCTGCACCATCGTGCTGGCACTGCTGCCGGTGTGCAACCTGCTGTTCCCCGCAGATAGCGCGCTGCACGTGTCCTCCTACACCGTCGCTTTGGTCGGAAAGTTCATGTGCTATGCCATGGCTGCGCTGGCCCTCGACCTGGTGTGGGGCTACACGGGCATCCTCTCGCTGGGGCATGGCGTTTTCTTCGCACTGGGCGGATACGCCCACGGCATGTACCTGATGCGCGCCATCGGCCGTGACGGCGTGTACCAGAGCAACCTGCCTGACTTCATGGTGTTCCTGAACTGGAAGGCCTATCCCTGGTACTGGTGGATGACCGACCACTTCTGGTTCTCCATGCTGCTGGTGGTGCTGGTGCCGGGTCTGCTGGCCTTCGTGTTCGGTTACTTCGCGTTCCGTTCGCGCATCAAGGGCGTGTATTTCTCCATCATCACGCAAGCGATGACCTTCGCCTTCATGCTGCTGTTCTTCCGCAACGATACCGGCTTCGGCGGCAACAACGGCTTCACCGACTTCAAGCGCATCCTCGGCTTCACCATCACCGCACCGGCCACCAAGGCGGTGCTGTACCTGGTGACGCTGGCGCTGCTGTTCGGTGCCCTGGTCCTGTGCCGCATGATCGTCACCTCCAAGCTGGGCCGCGTGCTGCAGGGCGTGCGCGATTCCGAATCACGCCTCATGTTCATCGGCTACAACCCGCTGTGGTTCAAGCTCTTCGTGTGGACGCTGTCGGCCGTGATCTGCGGTATCGCCGGTGCCCTGTACGTACCACAGGTGGGCATCATCAATCCTTCCGAGATGTCGCCGGCCAACTCCATCGAGATGGTGATCTGGGCGGCCGTCGGTGGCCGTGGCACGCTGATCGGACCGATCATCGGCGCCTTCACGGTCAATGGCTTGAAGAGCTGGTTCACTGCGGCCTTCCCGGACCTGTGGCTGTATGCGCTGGGGCTGATCTTCATCCTGGTCACGCTGTTCCTGCCGCAGGGCATCCTGGGCCTGGTGCAGAAATTCAAGAAACGCGATGCCGCGTCCGCTGAGGGCAGCGCATCCAAGGAGGCCGCATGAGTGCCATCGAACCCGGCAAGAATCCAGTCGCCATCGGCGGCCTGGGCGGCAACGTCGATACGCCCCGCGCCGACCACGGCGCATCCTACGAACGCATCAAACCCGAAGGCGTCGATACCACCCACGGTGCCATCCTCTATCTGGAAAACATCACGGTGTCCTTCGATGGCTTCAAGGCCATCAACAACCTGAACCTGGATATTTCGGTCGGTGAATTGCGCTGCATCATCGGTCCCAACGGTGCGGGCAAGACCACGATGATGGACGTCATCACCGGCAAGACCCGGCCCACGTCCGGCACCGCCTTCTTCGGCCAGACCATCGACCTGACCAAGATGACCGAATACGAGATCGCGCATGCGGGCATCGGCCGCAAGTTCCAGCGCCCGACGGTGTTCGAGCAGCACACCGTGTTCGAAAACCTGGAACTGGCGATGAAGATGGACAAGCGCGTCAAGACCACGCTCTTTGCGCGACTGTCCTCGGAGCAGATCGGCAAGATCGAGGAAATCCTCAAGCTGATCCGCCTGAACGGCCAGGAACATCGCGTGGCCGGCCTGCTCTCGCACGGGCAGAAACAGTGGCTGGAAATCGGCATGCTGTTGATGCAAGAACCGCAATTGCTGTTGCTGGACGAACCGGTGGCCGGCATGTCCGACGCCGAGACCGCCCGCACCGCCGAGCTGTTGAACGAGCTGCGCGGCAAGCATTCCATCATGGTGGTGGAACACGACATGGGCTTCGTCGAAGAGATCGCCCAAGGTGGCAAAGTGACCGTGCTGCATGAAGGATCGGTGCTGGCCGAAGGCAACATGCGCCAGGTGCAATCCAACGAGCGCGTCATCGAAGTCTACCTGGGACGATAAGAGCGGAGACCATCATCCATGCTGCAAGTCAATGAACTGAACCAGTACTACGGCGCGGCGCATACGCTGCGCGGCGTCTCGCTCGATGTGCAGAAGGGCAAAGTCTTGTCCCTTCTGGGCCGCAATGGCGTGGGCAAGACCACGCTCCTGAAATGCCTGATGGGCGTGCTGCCGGTGGCCAAGGGCAACGTCAGCTTCGAAGGCCAGGACATCACCCGTCTCAAGCCGCACCAGCGCGCCAAGCTGGGCATCGCCTACGTGCCGCAGGGACGCGAGATCTTCGCGCGCCTGACGGTGGAAGAAAACATGCTCATGGGCATGGCTACGCTGTCGGGCCGCCGTGCCTCCACCATCAAGGGCGAGGTCTATGAACTCTTCCCGGTGTTGAAGGAAATGCTGCATCGTCGCGGCGGCGATCTTTCCGGCGGCCAGCAGCAGCAGCTGGCCATCGCCCGGGCACTGCTGGCCGAGCCCAAGCTGATCATCCTGGATGAACCGACCGAAGGCATCCAGCCCTCCATCATCAAGGACATCGGCCGCGTCATCAGCCTGCTGCGCCAGCGCGGCGACATCGGCATCCTGCTGTGCGAGCAGTATTTCGACTTCGCCCGCGAACTGGCCGATACCTTCGTGGTGATGTCGCGCGGCGAAGTGGTCGCGGCCGGCACCCAGGATCAGATGGATGGCGAGGACGTGAAGAAGCATCTGGCGGTCTGAGGCCGTCGCACAGGAAGGCTGCGCGTTTGCAGCGGGTCTGCTATAAAGTCGCATGTTCGCGGCCAGGCAGTCCGCTTGCACACGCCGCCTTCCACGCAATGAAGAACCAGGTATGAAACGACTCCCCGGCCATCCGGAACCCGCCAGCATGCCGGCTCCCGCGACACCAGGCGCGCCCCTGCGGCATGCGCCGGACCAGGCACGCCTGGCGTTGGGCTTTGCCGACGACAAGGGCACCACGCGCCTCATGCGCCGCCAGCACTTCGGCCCCCTGCGCGTGCAGAAGCCGCTCTATCCCGAAGATCCCTCCATCTGCCACGCCATCATCGTCCACCCGCCGGGCGGCATCGTCGGTGGCGACCAGCTCTCCATCACCGCCGAGGTGGGCGAGCGCGCCCATGCGCTGCTGACCACGCCCGGTGCGGGCAAGTGGTATCGCGCCAACGGCCAGTCCTCGCGCCAGGCCGTCAGGCTCGACGCAGCAGCCGGGGCCACGCTGGAATGGCTGCCGCAGGAAACCATCTTCTTCGATGGCGCCGACGTGCGCATGGAACATGAAGTGACCCTGGCCGCCGACGCCGCTTACCTGGGCGCGGAAATCCTCTGCTTCGGCCGTACCGCGTCGGGCGAAACCTTCGACACCGGTGCCGTCAGCCAGCGCACCAGCATCCGCCGCGGCGGCAAGCTGGTGTGGTTCGAGCAGGGCCGCCTGCAGGCGGAGGCAGGCGCCATGCAAGGCCCGCTGGCGCTGGACGGGCAGACCATCTGTGGCACCTTGATCGCCGTGGGCGATGGCATGGATGCGGCACTGCTCGGACGGCTGCGCGAGACCATCGGCGCCCTGCAGCTGGAAGGACGCAGCGGTGCCACGCTGATGAAGCAGGTGCTGATCGCGCGCTACATGGGGCCATCCAGCCTGGTGGCGCGGCAGTGGCTGCATGCGGCCTGGCATGTGCTGCGCCCGGCGGTCACCGGCAAGCCGGCGGCCATTCCGCGCATCTGGAATACATGAATACGACGTAAAACGCTGCATCAGGAAAACTGAATCAAGCCTCGCCCTGCGTTATAGAACCTGAAGGCCATCCAACGGCCAGGAGCCAACATGGAACTGACACCAAGAGAAAAAGACAAGCTGCTCATCTTCACCGCTGCCCTGCTGGCCGAGCGCCGCAAGGCCCGTGGCCTCAAGCTCAACTATCCGGAAGCGGTGGCGCTGATCACCGCCGCCATCATGGAAGGCGCGCGCGACGGCAAGACCGTGGCCGAGCTGATGTCCGAGGGGACCACCATCCTGACCCGCGACGATGTCATGGAAGGCGTGCCCGAGATGATCCCCGACATCCAGGTCGAAGCCACCTTCCCCGATGGCAGCAAGCTGGTCACCGTCCACCATCCGATTCCTTGAGGAGCGCGTCATGATTCCAGGCGAAATGCTGGTCGAACCCGGCGACATCGAACTCAATGTCGGCCGCCCCACCGTGACGGTGACGGTGGCCAACAGCGGCGACCGTCCCATCCAGGTCGGCTCCCACTTCCATTTTTATGAGACCAATCCGGCACTGCGCTTCGAACGCGAAGCGGCCTATGGCATGCGCTTGAACATCGCGGCCGGGACGGCGGTGCGCTTCGAGCCCGGACAGGAACGCACGGTGGAACTGGTGGCGCTGGCAGGGGACCGCCGCGTCTACGGCTTCAATGCACTGGTGATGGGCAAGCTGAAGGCCCGGCATGGCAACGACAAGAAGGGGCAAACCAAATGAGCAAGATTTCCCGTTCGGCCTATGCCGAAATGTTCGGCCCCACCGTCGGCGACCGCGTGCGCCTGGCCGATACCGCGCTGTTCCTGGAAGTGGAGAAGGATTACACGGTCTATGGCGAGGAAGTGAAATTCGGCGGCGGCAAGGTGATCCGCGACGGCATGGGCCAGTCGCAGCGCCCCCATGCCGAGGTGATGGATACCGTCATCACCAATGCGCTCATCGTCGATCACTGGGGCATCGTCAAGGCCGACATCGGCATCAAGTCGGGCAAGATCGCCGGCATCGGCAAGGCCGGCAATCCCGACATCCAGCCCGGCGTGACCATGGCCATCGGCGGCGCCACCGAGATCATCGCCGGTGAAGGCATGATCGTCACCGCCGGCGGCATCGACAGCCACATCCACTTCATCTGTCCGCAGCAGATCGAGGAAGCGCTCATGAGCGGCGTCACCACCATGCTGGGCGGCGGCACCGGTCCGGCCGTCGGCACGGCCGCCACCACCTGCACACCCGGTCCCTGGCACATTCACTCCATGCTGGCCGCAGCGGACGCCTTCCCGATGAACCTCGGTTTCCTCGGCAAGGGCAACGTCAGCCTGCCGTTGCCGCTGGAAGAACAGATCCGCGCCGGTGCCATCGGCCTGAAGCTGCACGAGGACTGGGGCTCGACGCCTGCGGCCATCGACAACTGCCTGACGGTGGCCGACCGCATGGATATCCAGGTGGCCATCCACACCGATACGCTCAATGAGGGCGGCTTCCTGGAGCACACGCTGGCGGCCTTCAAGGACCGCACCATCCACACCTTCCACACCGAAGGCGCGGGCGGCGGCCACGCACCGGACATCATCGCGGCCGTGGGTGAGGGCAACGTGCTGCCGTCCTCGACCAATCCGACGCGTCCCTTCACGGTCAATACGCTGGACGAACACCTGGACATGCTGATGGTCTGCCATCACCTGGACCCGGCCATCGCCGAAGACATCGCCTTTGCCGAATCGCGCATCCGCCGCGAGACCATCGCCGCCGAAGACATCCTGCATGACATCGGCGCGATCTCGATGATGTCTTCCGACTCGCAGGCCATGGGCCGCGTGGGCGAAGTCATCCTGCGTACCTGGCAGACCGCGCACAAGATGAAGGTGCAGCGCGGTTCGCTCAAGGAAGATACCTCGCGCAACGACAACTTCCGCATCAAGCGCTACATCGCCAAGTACACCATCAACCCGGCCATCACCCACGGTATCTCGCACGTGGTGGGCTCGCTGGAAGTGGGCAAGATCGCCGACATCGTGCTGTGGAAGCCGGCTTTCTTCGGGGCCAAGCCCTCGATGATCCTGAAGAGCGGGATGATCGCGGCCGCCCAGATGGGTGACCCCAATGCCTCCATCCCGACCCCGCAGCCAGTGCATTACCGGATGATGTTCGGTGCCTATGGCGGTGGCTTGAAGACCTCGATGACCTTCGTCTCGCAGGCGGCCTTCGATGCCGGCATCGGTGAACAGCTCAAACTCAACAAGCCGGTGGTGGCCGTGAAGAACATGCGCAACCTGCGCAAGCGCGACATGATCCACAACGGTGCCACGCCGAAGATGGAAGTCGATTCCGAGACCTATGAAGTGCGCGCCGATGGCGAGCTGCTGGTGTGCGAACCGGCGGTCTCGCTGCCGCTGGCACAACGTTATTTCCTGTTCTGATTTTCATTAGATTTTTTCATGCTCACTCTCAATACCAAGATAGCCCAGGCCGAGCAGATCGACGGCGAACTGGAACTGCCCTATGACCAGCGCGAGAAGAGCCGCCTGCGTGCCACCCTGCGTTCCGGTGAAGACGTGGCGGTGTTCACCGTGCGCGGTACGGTGCTGCGCGATGGCGACCTGCTGCGCGGCGATGATGGCCGCGTGGTCAGGATCATCGCCAAGGCCGAAGCGACCTATCGCGTCGATGCGGCCGATGCGCACCTGCTGCTGCGTTGCGCCTTCCACCTCGGCAATCGTCACACCCAGGCGCATGTGGGCCACGAAGGGGGCGCCGGTTTCCTGCGCATCCGCAAGGACCCGGTGCTGAAGGAAATGCTGGAAGGGCTGGGCGCGCGCGTCTCCGAAGAACTGGCGGCCTTCGAGCCGGAAGCGGGGGCCTATGGCGGCGGTCATCACCATCATGGCGATGACCATCACCACAATCCGCTGGCACCGATTCCGCTGCGCCAGAAAATCCATCGTCCCGGCGACAAGAAGGAAGAGGGCTGACCCCATGCAAGCTGCCGCCTTGCTGCACCTGCTGCAACTGAGCAGCCCGTCCTTGCCGATCGGCGCCTACAGCTATTCGCAAGGGCTGGAGGCGGCCATCGAGTGCGGGCGCGTGGGCAGCGAAGCCACGGCCCGTGCCTGGATAGGCCATGCGCTGCATGAGGTGGTGGCGCGTTTCGAGGCCCCCATCTTTGCGCGGCTGGTAGCGGCCTTCGAAGCCCGTGATGCAGAAAAGGTTACCTTGTGGACCGAACGCTTCATCGCGGCCCGCGATACTTCCGAGTTTCGTGCCGAAACCATTCAGATGGGCTATTCGCTGGGCAAACTGGCGACCGACCTGAAGCTGGGCGATGAGGCCTTGCTGGCCATCCTGCAGGCGCAGCCGGAACTGCCGCTGCCAACCTCGCTGGCCTTTGCTACCGTGGCCCTGCAGGTGCCGCGCGAGGCGGCGGTGCTGGGCATGCTGTTCGCCTGGGCCGAGAACCAGGTGCTGGCCTGCGTGAAGACGGTGCCGCTGGGCCAGGTGGCGGGGCAGCGTATCCTGCTGTCGCTGCAGCCTGAACTGGAAAAGGCCGCGGCCACCGCGCTGACGCTGGAGGATGACGAGCTGTGCAACTGGGCACCGGGCCTGTCGCTGCTGTCGATGCAGCATGAGGTGCAGTACAGCCGCATCTATCGTTCCTGATTATTTATATCGTTTATATCGTTTTCGTTTCAACACGACCAAGAGATCAAGAGACCAACCATGAGCAACTCCACTTCCAATCCGCTGCGCGTGGGCATCGGCGGCCCGGTCGGTTCCGGCAAGACGGCGCTGTGCGAAATGCTGTGCAAGCGCATGCGCGACCATTACGACATGGCCGTCATCACCAATGACATCTACACCAAGGAAGACATGGAAATCCTGCTGCGCGCCGATGCGCTGCCGGCAGAACGCCTGATGGGTGTGGAGACCGGCGGCTGCCCGCACACTGCCATCCGCGAGGATGCCTCCATCAACCTGGAAGCCATTGCCCGCATGAGTGCCGATTTCCCGGACCTGGACCTGATCCTGGTGGAGTCCGGCGGCGACAACCTGGCCGCCACCTTCAGCCCGGAACTGTCGGACCTGACCATCTACGTGATCGACGTGGCCGGCGGCGAAAAGATTCCGCGCAAGGGCGGCCCCGGCATCACCCGCTCGGACCTGCTCATCATCAACAAGACCGACCTGGCTCCCTATGTGGGCGCAAATCTGGATATCATGGCGGCCGATGCCAAGCGCATGCGCGGTGAGCGCCCCTTCGTGTTCACCAACCTGCGCAGTGGCGACGGGGTGGAAAAGGTCATCGAATACATCCGCAAGCAGGGCTTGCTGGACGAGAAGCCGAAGAACTGAACCTGAACCCTGTCACTTCCCCGATTCAAGAATCTGCCGTATCAGCCCAAGGAGAAAACATGTTGACCCTCTCGACCAAGACCCGCGCCCGCCTGGGCGTCCTAGCCGTCACCGCACTGGCGGCCGGCACTGCCCTGGCGCACCCCGGCCATCCGGGTTCCACCATGGATGCCTCGGCCAGCATGGCCGCCGGCTTCGCCCATCCGTTCTCGGGCATCGACCACCTGCTGGCCATGCTGGCCGTGGGCCTGTGGGCGGCACAGAACAAGCAGCGCGCCCTGTGGGTGCTGCCGCTGGCCTTCCCGCTGATGATGGTGGCTGGCGCGCTGCTGGCCTTCGCCGGCCTGCAAGTGCCGGCCGTGGAAACCGGTATCGCCGCTTCGGTGGCCGTGCTGGGCCTGCTGATCGCCTTCGCCGTGCGCCTGCCGCTGTGGGGCAGCACGCTGGTGGTGTCGGTCTTCGCGATGTTCCATGGCTACGCACACGGCGCTGAACTGCCGCACGGCAGCTCGGCCGCCCTGTACGGTGCCGGCTTCATCGCCGCCACCGCACTGCTGCATGCCGCCGGCCTCGGTATCGGCCTGATCGCGGGCAAGCAGATGGCTGACCGCGTGGTGCGCATCGGCGGCGTCGGTATCGCCGCCGTGGGTGCTTACCTGCTGGCTGCCTGAAGCAACTCGCCCGCTTCGGCGGGTGGTTCCTGACCGGAAGACTGGCCGCCGCGCGCGGCCAGCCAGGCGTCCAGCACGGCCTCGCTGCCCTTGGGGAAATGCAGGCCGAGCTTCGAACGCCGCCACAGGATGTCGGCCGCATTGGTGGCCCATTCGTGGCGCAACAAGTAGTCCACCTCGGCGGCATAGAGCCCGCCCAGGATTTCTTCTCCCATCTCTTCCAAGTTCTTTCTTCCTTCCAGCAGCGCGTGCGTGCGGCTGCCATAGGCACGCGCATAGCGTTGCAACAATGCGGCAGGCAGCCAGGGATACTGCTGCTGCAAGCCTTCCACGTAATGACCGAATTGGCGCACCGAGCGATTGGACGGCTGCGCCCCATACAGGTCGCCACCCGGCAGGCAGCCGTGCTCGGTCCACGCGCCGCGCTGGTTGCCCAGCACCGGCGCGATCATGTCAACCGCTTCCTCGGCCAGCTTGCGGAAGGTGGTGATCTTGCCGCCGAAGATGGAGAGCAGCGGGGCGCCTTGCGTGTTCAGGTCGAGCTGGTAGTCGCGCGTGACGGCCGAGGCGTCGGCGGCTGCGTCTTCCAGCAGCGGGCGCACCCCTGAATACGACCACACCACGTCGGCCGGTGTAATGGGCTTCTCGAAATAGCGATTGGCCAGCTGACAGAGATAGGCCGTCTCATCCTCGGAGATGGCCACGTCTTCCACCCGGCCCTGGTACTCGATATCGGTGGTGCCGATGAGCGTGAAGTCCTGCTCGTAGGGAATGGCGAAGACGATGCGGCCATCCGGGTTCTGGAAGATGTAGGCGTGATCGTGTTCGAACAGGCGTGGCACCACGATGTGGCTGCCCTTGACCAGGCGCACCGACTTGCTCGAATGCACGTGGGCCGCACCGCCCAGGAACTGCGCCACCCACGGGCCGGCGGCATTGACCACGCAGCGTGCGCGCACCTGCATGGCATGGCCGTCTTCACGGCGCAGCACCGCTTGCCAGCCGTTGTCCTGGCGCGTGAGCGATTCGCAGCGGGTGCGGGTCATGATGTGCGCGCCTTTTTCGGCGGCATCCATGGCGTTCAACACCACCAGCCGGGCATCATCGACCCAGCCATCGGAATAGACGAAGCCACGCGTGAACTGCGCTTTCAATGGCGCCCCCGAGGCGTGGCGGCGCAGGTCCAGTGCACGCGAGCCCGGCAACAATTCGCGTCGGGCCAGGTGATCGTAGAGGAACATGCCCAAACGGATCAGCCAGGCGGGGCGCTGTCCCTGGTCATGCGGCATCACGAAGCGCAGCGGCCACATGATGTGCGGCGCGCTGCGCAAGAGCACTTCGCGCTCGATCAGCGCCTTGCGCACCAGCCCGAATTCATAATGTTCCAGGTAGCGCAGGCCACCGTGGATGAGCTTGCTGGAGGACGACGACGTATGCTGCGCCAGGTCGTGCTGTTCGCACAGCGCCACCGACAGGCCGCGCCCGGCCGCATCGCGCGCGATGCCCGCGCCGTTGATGCCGCCGCCGACCACCAGCACATCGTATTGCGGAGGATAGGTGATGCCTTCCATGCCACGTGCTTTCATGCTGGCTCCCGGTCAGAGTATGCGCTTGCGGATTTGCGTGACCACCACTTCGGTCACGATCACGATGGCGAAAATGGAAACCAGCACCGTCGCCACGCGCGGCCACTGGAACAGGTTCAACGCGGTATCGAGCACCATGCCCACGCCACCGGCACCGACGATGCCCAGCACGGCGGATTCACGCACGTTGATGTCCCAGCGCAGCAGCACGATGGACATGAAGGCGGGCTTCAATTGCGGCCAGTAGCCATACCAGATCTCGGAGAACTTGCTCGCGCCCGACGCCTGCAGCGCCTCGATGGGGCCGCGCGGCATCTGCTCGATGGTCTCGCCGGCCATCTTGCCGACGAAGCCGATCGAGCGGAAAGCGATGGCCAGCGTACCCGCCAGCGGACCGGGTCCGAAGATGGCCAGGAACAGCAGCGCCCACACCAGCGAATTGACCGAGCGGCTGGCCACCAGCACGATGCGGGCGAACAGGTTCAGGCCGCGATGGCGGGTCAGGTTGGGCGCCACCAGCAGGCCAAAGGGAATGGCCAGCACGATGGAGAGCAGGGTACCGAGCGTAGCGATGTGCAGGGTCTCGATCAGTCCGGCCTGGACGTCGCTGCTGAAGTAGGCCCAGTCGATGGGCCACATGCGGGCGAGCATGTCGCTCATCTGCTCGGGTGCATCGTAGAGGAACTCGGGGATGATCTCGATGTAGCGCAGCGATTGCACCACGGCCAGGGCGATGACCAGCCACACGGTGAAACGCAGGATGCGCTGCAGGGGCGTATGGCGCTGCCATTCGCGCTCGGCCGGGTTGAGCGCGGCAGCGGGGCGGGGGAGGACGGTATCAGACATTGAAGACCTTCTTGACCGAATTGGCCAGCAATTCGCCGACGACGATGATGGTGATGATGGTGACCAGGATGGTGAGCACGAAGTCGTAATCGAAGCGCTGGAAGGCGGAGAACAGCACGCCGCCCACACCGCCCGCACCGACGATGCCGACCATGGTCGAGTTGCGCAGGTTGGAGTCGAGCTGGTAGGTCGAGAAACCGACGAAGCGCGACATCACCTGAGGCAGCACGCCGAAGAGGATCACGTTCATGAAGGAGGCACCGGTGGCGCGGATGGCTTCGACCTGTTTGATGGAGATCTCTTCAATGGCTTCGGCAAAGAGCTTGCCGATGAAGCCGATGGACGCCACGATCAGCGCCAGCACGCCGGCCAGCGCACCAAAGCCCACGGCCTTGACGAACAGGATGGCCACGATCACCGGATGCAGCGAGCGGCACACCGACACCAGCGCGCGTGCAGGCCAGGAGATCCAGGAGGGCATCAGGTTGCGTGCGCCCATCAAGCCGATAGGCAGCGAGAACAGGATGCCAAACAGCGACGCCAGCACGGCAATCTGCAGCGTCTCCTTGATGCCGCCCCAGAGGATGTCGCCCTTGGAGAGATCGGGCGGAAACATGCGGCCCAGGAACTTGGCGCCATTGCCGAGGCCCGAAGAGAAACGCTCCCACGAGAAACCCAGTTGCGTGGCTGCGTAGATCGCATACAGGGCGATCAGCCAGATCACCACGCGGGTGGCCAGTTGCGGCTTGAAGGCCAGGCTCACGCGGGGCGTGGAGGAAGTGGAGGAGGTCGTCATGCCAGCCAGTCCTCGCCGCCGTAGATCTGTTTGAGGAAGTCATCCGACAGGTTCTCTGCATTGCCGTCGTAGACCACGTGGCCGCCGGACATGCCGATGATGCGGTCGGCATAGCGCTTGGCCAGTTCCACGTCGTGGATGTTGACGATGACCGGGATCTTCTGGGCGCGGCCCTGTTCCTTGAGCAGCGAGATGATCTCGAAGGAGGTCTTGGGGTCCAGCGAGGAAGTCGGTTCATCGGCCAGCAGCAGGCGCGGGCGCTGCATCAGGGCACGGGCAATGCCCACGCGCTGGCGCTGGCCGCCGGAGAGCGCGTCAGCCCGCTGGTTGGCGAAGTTGCCCAGGCCCACGGTATCTAGCAATTCAAACGCGTGCGCGATGTCTTCCTTGGCGAAGTTGCGGCGCCAGGCGGTGAAGGCATTGACGTAACCCAGTCTTCCGCACAACAGGTTCTCCATCACGGAAAGGCGTTCCACCAGGTTGTATTCCTGGAACACCATGCCGATGTGGCGGCGCTGTTCGCGCAGGGCGCGGCCGCGCAGTTCGGCCAGGTTCACGCGCTTGCCTTCGCCCTCGAACCAGATCGCGCCACGGCTGGGATCGACCAGGCGGTTGATGCAGCGGATCAGGGTGGACTTGCCGGTGCCGGAAGGGCCGATGATGGCGATCAGGCCGGCGTCGCCAATCTTCAGGTCGATGCCTTTGAGGATGGGATGACCGGGCTTGTATTCCTTGACCAGGCCCTGGATTTCGATGGCGTGTGACATGGGAGACGCTTTCTCTGGTGATGTTTCTGGTGGTGCGCGGCGGACTGCGGGATGCGAGGGGCCGCAGCCCCTGCCGATGGGCAGGGGCCGTGTTGCTTGTGCTGGATGGAATCGTCTTGCGGCATCCGGACCGGAGGTCACGGATGCCTTTCGGTGATGCTTACTTCTTGCCGGCGTTCTGCTTGTCGTAGGCGGCGCGGTTGAAGGACTCACCGGCGGACTGGGCGACGAAGCGCACCATCTCGAAGTCCTTCTTGTAGTTGATCGGGTAGAAGCGATCGGAACCGGCGAAGGCCTTCTTGAGCTCATCGGTGAAGCGATAGTCGTAGAAGCACTTGAGCATCTTGTCGCGGAAGTTCGGCTCCAGGTCATGCGCATAGGCGAAGTCCTGGGTCGGGAATTTCTCGCTGTGCCAGATGACGCGGAAGTTCTCGGCCTTGATGACGCCACGCTCCACCATGCGGTCAAACACGTCGGAGGCCACGGCGGCAGCATCGTAGTCACCCGAGTTCACGCCCAGGATGGACTGGTCATGCTTGCCGGAGAAGATGACCTTGTAGTCCTTGTCCGGGGTCACGCCCAGCTTGGGGAACAAGGCCATCGGGGCCATGTGGCCGGAGTTCGACGAGGGCGCGGTGTGGGCGACCTTCTTGCCCTTGAGGTCGGTCATCTTCTGGATCGGGCTGTCCTTGCGCACGATCACGTTGAGGGTATAACCCTGATAACCCTTGGCGTCACCGATGACGGCAAACGGCACGGCACCGGCGATGTTGACGGCGAAGTTGGTCGGTCCCGGCGAGAAGCCGCCGACGTGCAGGCGGCCCGAGCGCATGGCTTCGATCTCAGCGGCGTTGGATTGCACCTGGAAGAAGACCACCTTCTTGGCGGTACATTGCGACAGGTAGTCGGTGAAGGGCTTGAAGATCTTGTCGTAGACGGCTGGGTCTTCCACCGGGGTGAAGGTGAAGACCAGGGTATTGGGGTTCTTCAGCTTCTTGGGATCGGTGGGGGTGTCGGCGGTCAGGTCGTGATTGGCGTCGCAGTATTGCTGGTCGAGGTCGCCGCGATTGCTGCAGGTGTCCTGGGCGAAGGCGATGGCCGGAGCGGCCAGGGCGAGTGCCAACAGGGTCTTGATCAGACGTGGGGTCATGCTGTCTCCTGGAGATGGTTTTGGTCTTGGTGCCGGTCGCGACGGCGGTGTTGATCGGTGCGTGGCCGGCGATGTGCGGGAGTGTAGGCGAGGGAGGCGGCTTTTGCCATGGGGCGAGGCCGCCGAGGAGGGGGTTTCCTGTCAGCTGCCTTTCCAGCGGCTTTCAATCTGCTTTCAAAGCGTGGGGAGACGGGACTCGCGCCCTGGGTGGATTGGCGGTATAAAGGCGGCTGCACAACGATAACGACACGGGAGATCATGCATATCCTGCTGGTAGAGGATGACATCGACATGTCGCGCGCCCTGGTACGCGCGCTGGAACGGCGCGGCTTCCAGGTCACGCATTGCGGCGATGGCATCAGTGCGCTCTCGCACATCAAGGATGGGATCGGCGACCTGGTGGTGCTTGATCTCAATATTCCCGGACTGGACGGGCTGCACCTGCTGCAGCGCATACGCTCGCAGGACATCGGTACCCCGGTGATCGTGCTGACCGCGCGCGGCGCGGTGGGCGATCGCGTGGTGGGCCTCAATGCCGGTGCCGATGATTACCTGGCCAAGCCCTTTGATCTGGATGAGCTCGATGCCCGCATCCGTGCGCTGCTGCGGCGGCGTACCAATGCCGATGACGGTGGGCAGCGCTGCGGGCGCTTGCGCTTTGATCGGGCATCGGGGGCTTTCTATTGTGACGATGAGCCGCTGGAGTTGACGCCGCGCGAGCATACGCTGTTGAAGGCATTGATCGCCAAGCCCGGACATGCGGTGACCAAGGAGAAATTGTTCAGGCTGGTTTTCCCGATGGAGGAGAACACGCAGCTCGAAGCCATCGAAGTGGTGGTGCATCGGGTGCGCAAGAAACTCATGGAGACCGGTGCCGAGATCATGACACTGCGCGGGCTGGGGTATCTGCTGCGGGATCGGCAGCAGCAGGGTGGCGAGGGCTGAGGACGTGGCACATCTGTTTTCGCGGCGGCGCTCGGTACGTGCCTATCTGCTGGCGTGGATCATTTCACCGATTGCGCTGTTCATCGTCATCGATTCCTTCTCGCTTTATCGCAATACGCTGGAGTCGGTCAACACCGCTTATGACCGCATGCTGATTGCCTCGGTGCATTCGATTGGCGATCTGCTGCGCATCGAGAATGGCGAGCTCAAGGCTTCGCTGCCTTATGCGGCGCTGGAAATTTATGAGGCCGATTATTCGAGCCGCATGATTTACCGCATCAACGGCCTGGACGGCAAGTTCTTCGAGGGGGATCAGGATCTGCCTTCCTACAAGGGGAAGGCGGACAAGGAGGCCATCTATCCGGCCCTGGCGCATATCTACGAAGATACCTATAACGGCGTGCCGGTCAGGGTGGCAGCGCTGTTCCAGCCGGTGGTGACCAATGATCCGCGCGGCGCGGCACTGGTGCAGGTGGCCGAGACGATGGAGAACCGCAGTGCACTGGCGCGCAAGATTTTCTGGGAGACGCTGATCCGTCAGGCGGCCTTGCTGGTGGTGATCGTGTCGGTGACCTTGTATGTGGTGCGACGTGCGCTGCAACCGGTGGATGCCTTGCGGCGGCAGCTTGATGAGCGGCCGGCGGATGATCTCTCGCCCGTGGCGCCGCCGATGGCACCGCGTGAATTGCAGCCGTTCATCGATGCCTTGAATCAGTTGATGGCGCGCTTGCGACGGCTGCTGGATCACCAGCAACGTTTCGTGGCCAATGCCTCGCATCAGTTGCGTACGCCATTGGCCGTGCTGAAAACGCAGCTGCAGTCAGGTTTGCGGGGTGATGCGCCGGCACCGGTGATCTGGCAGGAGATGTCGGGTACCGTCGAGCGGGCCACGACGCTGGCCAATCAATTGTTGTCCCTGGCCAAGGTCGAGCAGATACGCGGTCGCGGTGCGCAGGAGGTGTGTGACCTGGGCATGCTGGCGCGCGAGACGGCCGTGGATCTGTCGCCGCTGATTGCGGAGAAGGATCTGGACTTCGAGCTGGAGGGGGAGAAGATACTCGTGATGGGTCATCCGTGGATGATCGGGGAGCTGATTTCCAATCTGCTGCATAACGCGATCCGGCATACGCCTGTGCATGGGAAGCTGGGCATTCGCATCAGTGCTCGGGAAGATGTGGCGGAGCTGCTGATCTGGGATAGCGGAGAGGGGATCGATGACCAGGCGATGGAGAATGTGTTCAAGGCGTTTTCTTCCAATGTCTCTTCAGCCGGGGGGTTGGGGCTGACCATCTGCGGGGAGATTGTCGATTCGATGCAGGCGACCATCAGCTTGCGCAATCGGATCAGCAAGGAGGGGGCGGTTGAAGGCTTGAATGCGCTGGTGCATTTCAGATCTGTTGCGGGGTGAGCGTTGAGTCGCAGGAATGTGGAGGGTGTGGAAAACTTAGTTTTTTGTCGGCCTCGTTCGTCATTCAGCACAGCATGGGATGGCCACCTCGAATGCCTGTGTATAAGATTTTGTACACTGTTTCCACTTAGTTCAGGCTGTGGACAAAGTAGCTTGCGTCGCATCCGTGGCGGAATTGGGGATAAGTTGATTGGCTTCCCGCGAAGATGCTGTCATCACTCATTTGTTAGAAAAGCCGGCTTTGCCGGCTTTTCTTTTGGTGTTGGGTTTTGTCTCGAATACTCCAGGAAACTTGGAAAATGATCCATTACCTTGTTCTGCAACGGAATGACGTTGACTTGAGAAGCGCAAGACGTGACTCAGCAGGATCGCTGTGGACAATTCATCCACGGCCAGTGAAGAGGAGTTGGCCCTGTGGAAAACATAAGCTGGCTTTCCTGTTGCTGCCCTGTGGAAAAGACAAACCGCGCCCGGTGTTGGGTGGTTCAGAGGTGATATGAAGAAGGAGGGTAGGACGGCCCGATATGCGGACGATGCGCAGAGAACGCCTGTGGAAAAGATGAAGCAAGTCGCCGTTTTGTCAGTGCGGCGGACAGAACCGGAGTTTCGCCAAGCCATCTGCATCAACGGCCTGGCGCGTTTCATGGCTTTCTGACCGAGAAGACAGCATCGGCAGCTCTGGCCACACCGGAATTTGCTTCGCCTGCCGACCAAATGAAAACGGAGCGCACAAAGCAAAAACCCTCGCTACTTGCGTAACGAGGGTTCTTGGGAGTAACAAGCCTGACGATGACCTACTTTCACACTGGTTGCAGCACTATCATCGGCGCGAAGTCGTTTCACGGTCCT